>JBEKPB010000008.1:0-108226 GCA_049521175.1 Candidatus Limnocylindrales bacterium | reverse complement strand
TGAGCCTCGTCCTCGCCGGCGAGCGCTTCGTCGACGGTCAGCTCGTCAGACCAAAGGTGGTGCAAGCAGCCTGATCGAGATCAAGCGTCGGAAGGGATTTCCACGCAAGTTGACGCGGGCTCATGCACCAGCGCGTATGGGCACTGTCGCTTCCCCCGTAGATGGCTCCATTCCAGCACTGGGTCCACGCGAGCGCCACAGTTGAAGTGTTGACCGTTGAGACTTGGACGTCGGCGTAGTTTGGTGGCGAGGGATAGAACTCGGTCATGACGATCCGAGGTACCGCGCTCGACGAGTAGTAGGCCATGGCCGCCCTGGTCTGCGTACCGTAGCTACCGACGACCCAGATGGAGACCGACACGTATTGAGAGTCGGCCACGCACTCCGAGTAGATCGTCGTGTCGCAGTTGTGGCTGATGGACGAACCAAAGCGGCCAAAAGCAGCTGACGGAACAAGGAGCGCCAACGCCCCTCCCAGCAAGATCGCTCTGCCACTCGCCCTCAGGCGAATGGGGCGTCCTGCAGAGCTTGCTCTCCCGAATCGCACCTTCGACCCCCCCTCCTCGTGCACTGGACGGGCGCTCTCGGGACCCACTCCGTCCCATCGAGTCCCTTCCCTCAGTGACCCGCCTCTGGAATCCAGTGCCACCCGAGTCTAGAGCGGGCGATCGCTCTGGTCAACCGCCTGTGTACTCGTCGGGTAACCCCGTTACGCTTTGATGCCCAGAGCGGCGATGGAGCCGGCTGCTGCGGTCCTCGAGCGAGCAGGGTGGAGGTCGTGATGGCGCCCAGGCCGCCTGCCCGGTTACTGATGTTGACGTCGGCTTTCTACGTGGCTCGTTCGTCGCGCAGGTCGGCCCGTTTGCCTGGCGATTCGGCCCCTCACCACTCAGTCGGCCCGAAGCCGGCCTCAGCAGATGCGAGGCAGCTGCTCTCCCACCAGCATGTCGACGATCCGCTGCGACCCCACGATCGTCCGCATCGTGACCATGCCCGGATGGTCGGCGACCGCGCGGCCGATCTCCACGGCATCCGCTCCTTCAGGGATGGTGCGCATGGCAGCGAGCACGGCCTCAACGGACGCGGCGGGCACGATCGCGACGAGCTTGCCCTCGTTGGCCACGTGGAGCGGGTCCAGGCCGAGCATCTCGCAGGCGGCGCGAACGGGACCCGGGATCGGGATGGTCTCCTCGCGCAGCTCGATGCCAACGCCGGACGCGGCGGCGATCTCGTTGAGCGCCGAGGCGAGGCCGCCGCGGGTCGGGTCACGGAGGACGCGCACGTCGGGGCACGCTGCGACAATCGCGGCCACGAGGGCGTTCAGGGGCTGCGTATCCGACGCGATCTCGACCTCGAAACTCAGACCCTCGCGGACGCTCATGATGGCGATGCCGTGCAGGCCGATCGACCCGGAAAGAACGACCGCGTCGCCCGCAACCGCGCGATCGGCAGCGACGGCCACTCCCGCCGAGACGAGCCCGATGCCCGCGGTATTGACGAAAAGCCCGTCGGCCGCTCCCCGACCGACAACCTTTGTGTCGCCGGTCACGACTCGAACGCCGGCCCGGACGGCCGCCCGCGCCACCGATTCGGTCACGAGCCGCAACTCCTCGATCGGGAGCCCTTCCTCGATGACATACGCCAGCGAGAGGGCGAGCGGCTGAGCGCCCATCATGGCGAGGTCGTTGACCGTGCCGTTGACCGCCAGCTCGCCGATGTCGCCGCCGGGGAAGACCAGCGGGCTCACGACGAACGAGTCGGTCGTGAAGGCCAGGCGCGTGCCCGCTACGTCGACGACCGCAGCGTCGTTCAATGGACCTCCTGCGCTCGCGGAGGCCAGTGCCGGCCCGATGACGTCGCGCATCAGCGCGGCGGAGAGCTGACCGCCGGAACCGTGGCCGAGCAGGACGCGAGCCCTCTCGGGGATCGGCGCGGGGCAGGCCAGGTTCGACGGGTCAGGCGCCGCCGGATCGTCACCGGCGCGCGACCTACCGGCCGCTCGGCCGGGCGCTCGGCCCGAGGCCGCGCTCTCACCGGGGAACCCGCCCAGCGGATCCGCAAGGCTGCCGAGCGGATCCGCGGTGGCGCGCTTCTCGCTCATCGCTCGGGCCTCGCCAGCTCGTAGAGCGGAAAGGCCGTGGGCGAAGCCAATCCACGCCCCGCGGCGTGGTATGCCGAGCAGACACCTTCGGCGCTGACCATCGGCGCCCCGAGCGGCTTCTGGGGCGAGCACAGAGTGCCGTAGGCCGCGCAATCGAGCGGCGTCTTCGTTCCCTGCAGGATCTGGCCGGCGATGCAGGCCGGGTGCTCCTGGGTGTGGATGTCGCCGACCTCAAAGCGGGTCTCGGCGTCGAACTTCGCGAATTCCGGGCGCAGGTGATAGCCCGAGGCCGGGATCATCCCGATGCCGCGCCAGGCCCGCTCGCCGATGTCGAAGACTCGGAAGACCGTCTCCTGTGCCTGCCGGTTGCCTTCCCGCTTCACCGCTCGGGCGTACTGGTTCTCGACGGTTGCGCGCCCTTCCTCGAGCTGGCGGATCGCCATCAGGATGCCCTCGAGCAGGTCGAGCGGCTCGAAGCCGGTGACAACGATCGGGACGTGATAGCGCTCGGCGATCGGCTCGTACTCGGTCCAGCCCATGACGGCGCAGACGTGGCCGGCGGCCAGGAACGCCTGGACCTGGTTGGTCGGCGACTCGAGGATCGCGGTCATCGCCGGCGGGACGAGGACGTGGCTGACGAGCACCGTGAAGTTGTCGAGCTCGAGACGCCTCGCCTGCCAGACCGCCATGGCGTTGGCCGGTGCCGTCGTCTCGAAGCCGATGGCGAAGAAGACGACCTGCCGATCCGGGTTCGCCGCCGCGATCCTTACCGCGTCAAGCGGCGAATAGACGATCCTGACGTCCGCGCCCCGCGCCTTGAGCGAGAGCAGATCCGTCGCCGAGCCTGGCACCCGCAGCATGTCGCCGTAGCTGGTGAAGATGACGTCGGGCCGGGCCGCGATGGCCAGCGCCTTGTCGATCTGCTCGAGCGGGGTGACGCAGACGGGGCAGCCGGGGCCGTGGATCATGCGGACGCCCGCCGGGAGCGCTTCGTCGATCCCTTGCTTGACGAGGGTGTGAGTCTGACCGCCGCACACCTCCATCAGCGACCATGGCCGAGTGGTGATGCGGTGGATCTCGTCGACGAGCTTGTGGGCGATCTCGGGGTTGCGGTACTCGTCGATGTACTTCATGCGGCCGTCCCCTGGGAGGCCGGCGGCGCACCCGACCCTTCGACGGCCGTCGCTGGTTCCGTCGTCGGCCCGAGCTCGAGGGCCATGCCTTCGGGGTCGATCATCCGCAGCAGCTCGAGCGTTCGGAGCGCTTCGGCCTCGTCGAGCTGGCTGATCGCGAAACCGACGTGGATGATGACGTAGTCGCCGACGACGACCTCGGGCACGTATGCCAGACACGCTTCCTGCCGCACTCCGCCGAAGTCGACGCGAGCCATGCGCAGCGGTCCGTCTTCGCGGATTTCGACGACCTTGCCCGGGATCCCGAGGCACATTCGATTCTCTCCTTGCCGCTGAGCCGAGCCGCTAAGCCGCGCCGGCCAGACGAGCGGCTGCCACCGCAGCTTGACCGTAACTGATCCCGCCGTCGTTCGCCGGGATCTGGCGATTTGTGTAGACCTCGAACCCGTCGCCGCTGAGGCGCCGCACGAGGGTAGTCGCAAGCCACTGATTCTGGAACACGCCGCCAGAGAGGACGACGGAACGCAATCCGGTCGACGCGCGGACATCCACGCAAAGGTCGCGGGTGACGGCGGCGATCGTCTCCTGGAACCGTGCCGCCAGCGTTTCGGCCGTAACGCCCGAGGCGCGGCCCTCGAGGAGCGCTCGGATGGTCGGCCGCGGGTCGTAGACGAGCAGATCGTCCTCCCGGACGATCCCGTACGGCAGCGGACGGGCACTCGCCTCCTCCGCCAGAAGCTCCAGCTCGACTGCGGCCTGGGCCTCGTACTCGGCAACGTCGCGGATCCCAAGCAGGCTCGCCGCCGCATCGAAGAGCCGACCCGCGGACGAAGCCAGGGGCGCATTCAGGCCGCGCGCCAGCTGGACGCGCACGACCTCGACCTCTCGGGGATCGAGCCGGTCGAGGAAGGCCCGCGCCAGCTCAGGGTCGAGCCAGGAGGAGCTTGATCCGGATCGGGCGTCCGGTCCGGCGTCCGACCGGGCGCTCGATCGAGCGTCCGCTTGTTCGAACGTTTCGGCGGCCATGAGATACCCCAGTGCCATGCGGTACGGCTTCTTGACCGCAAGAGCCCCACCTGGCATCGGCGCGCGGCCAAAGCGGCCGACGCGCCGGTAATCCGCCAGCGTAGCCACGAGCACCTCGCCGCCCCAGAACGTTCCGTCGTCGCCCATGCCGAGCCCGTCGAAGGCCACACCGATGAACTTCGTGGTCAAACCGGCTTCCGCCGCCGCCGACGCCACGTGCGCGTGGTGATGCTGGACGGGGATGCGCCGGCTCTCCGGAAACTGGCGCATGGCGTATTGCGTGGAGAGGTAGCCGGGGTGCAGGTCGTACGCCACGTATTCCGGTTCGACGTCGAGCAGCCGCTTCAGGTGGGCGAGGTTCGTCTCGAAGGCGCGGTGCGTCAGCAGATCCTCGAGATCGCCGGTGTGCGGGGCCACGTGTGCTCGACCGCCGCGGGCCAGAGCGAAGGTGTGCTTCAACTCCGCGCCCACCGCCAGAACGGGGAGTGGCGTCGCGATCGGCAGGTCCAGCGGCTCAGGGGCGTAGCCACGACCCCGGCGGATCAGACTCTCGCGTCCGTCGACGACCCGCGTGACGGAGTCGTCGTAGCGGGCCCGGATCTCGCGGTTGTGGGACAGGAACGAATCGACGATCCCCGCCAGACGCTCCAGCGCCTCGGCGTCGTCCGTGGCCAGCGGCTCGTCCGACAGATTGCCGCTCGTCAGCACGATCGGTCGGCCCAACCCTTCGAGCAGCAAGTGGTGGAGCGGGGCATACGGCAGGAAGAGGCCGATCCGGCGGTTCAGCGCGGCGGCGCGTTCCGGCTCGGCGCTCACGACGCCATCGGCGAGTGGCGGCTCCACGTTCCGTGGCCGCTCCACGTCCCGTGGCGCGTTCCTCCGCCGCTCGACCAGGACGATCGGCCGCGCCGGAGAAATCAGCAGTGCCTCTTCCTCCGGCGACAGAACGGCCTGAGCGCGCGCCGCCTCCACGTCCCTGACCATCACCGCGAACGGCTTGGCCCAGCGATGTTTACGGTCGCGCAGCCGGGCCACAGCGGCAGGGTCAGTAGCGTCGCAGGCGAGGTGGTAGCCGCCGAGCCCCTTGACCGCCACGATTCGGCCAGCTCGCAGGTCTGCAAGCGCCGCAGCCAGCGCCGCTTCCCGATGCGCCGCCGGAGCAGCGTCACCCGGCCGGCGGTAGCTCAGCTGCGGCCCGCATTCCGGACACGCGACCGGCTCGGCGTGGAACCGGCGGTTCGATGGATCGCGGTACTCGGCTGCGCACGCGGCGCAGAGCGGGAACTCCCGCATGGAGGTCCGGGCCCGGTCGTAGGGCAGCTCGTCGATGATCGTGGCCCGCGGCCCGCAGTTGGTGCAGTTCGTGAATGGGTAGCGATAGCGCCGATCGGCCGGATCGAATAGCTCGCGCAGGCAGTCATCACAGGTCGCGATGTCGGGTGGGAAGAGCCGTTCGGCCGAGGCGACGGCCTCGCTCTCCCCGATCGTGAATCCCGAGCCCGGGGCGACCTCGCGGTCGAGCGGCCAGACCGCAACCTGCTCGACCCGGGCGCGAGGCGGTGCATCCGATCGGATACGGCGGGCGAACTGCTCGATAGCGTCGGCGGACCCGGCGACCTCGATCTCGACTTGCCCGGCACGGTTGATCACGCTGCCGTCGAGTCCGAGCTCGGCCGCAAGCCGCCAGACGAACGGCCGGAAGCCGACGCCCTGGACTACGCCGTGGACCTCGATCGATCGGGCGACACGCTCGGACGGAGACGCCGGCTTCACCGGACGCGCTCCCGCAGCTCGATATCGATCTCCTCGTCGGTGATCTCGGCGATGGTGTCGGAGCCGCAATTCGGGCACGCCGGCGCGACGATCTCGGTGTCGAATTCGACCCCGCAGCTCGGGCACAGGTGCCCGGACGGCAGCCGGCGCACCTCCAGGTTCGCGATCGCCGCCGTCTCGTCGGGCATTTCGGCCTCAAGGTGAGCCCGCAGCTCAGCCTCGAACACGGCCGGATCGTGGTGACCGCCCCGCACCGCCAGCCTGACCTGGTCCGGCGTCAGGCCGCGATCACTCAGAGCCTTCGCCACGCCTCGGGCCAGACCTGCTTCGTGCATTCGATCGAAACTCCACCGCTGGTGCTCTGCGGGCGCGCAACCGCTGATCGCCCACGCATATCTCACACCCGCACGCTGAAGTTTCCGCCTGCCGAGCGGCCCGCGTCGGCGGCCAAAAGGTCCCGACTCCCGCCCGTCCACCCGGGTGGCTACATGGGCCGCACCGCCCGTCCCCAGTCAGGCCACGACCGGCGAGTCCTCCATACCGACGCCCGCCAGAGAGTGCTTGCAGCGCGGGCACCGGCCCTCGACCAACCGCCACTCCGTTACCGCGAAGTCAGACCGGGAGATGAGAATCTCGCCGCAGCGGGCGCAGCAGGTCGTCGCGGCCTCGACCTCTGCGGCGTTGCCGATGTAGACGTGGCGCAACCCTACCTCGCGGCCGATTTCGGCCGCTTCGACCAGCGTGGCTGCCGGCGTTGGCTCCAGATCCGACATCCGATAGGCCGGCTGGAATCGGCTCAGGTGCCACGGAGTCTCGGGCCCGATCGCGGTCGCGATCCACTCGGCCATCGCGCGCAGCTCGCGCCGATCGTCGTTCAGACCCGGGATGATGAGCGTGGTCAGCTCGAGCCAGATGCCGCGCCTGTGCATCTCCACGACCGAGTCTCGGACCGGCTCCCAGCGGGCACCGCAAACGGTGCGGTAGAAGCGGTCATTGGCTGCCTTCAGGTCTACGTTCGCGGCGTCGAGGTAAGGCGCAACCAGGTCGATCGCCTCGGGCGTCTCGTAGCCGTTGGTCACGAAGACGTTGCGCAGGCCCGCGGAACGGGCCCGGACCATCGTGTCGAGGGCGAATTCGATGAAGACCGTGGGCTCCACGTACGTGTATGCCACGCTTCGAACGCCCGCAGCGACGGCCTCGCCTATCACCTCGTCGGGCGTCAGGTTACGGCTCTCGGGCACTCCACCTTCACGGTGGGCCTGCGACATCTGCCAGTTCTGGCAGAAGGCGCAGTGGAAGTTGCAGCCCTGAGTCGCGATCGAGTAAGCGTAGCTGCCCGGCATGAAGTGGTAGAAGGGCTTCTTCTCGACCGGTTCCGCCTGGGCAGCCACGACCTGGCCGTAGACGAGCGTGTAGAGCCAGCCGCCGCGGTTCTGTCGAACTCCACAGATACCGATCCGACCCGGCCGGAGGACGCACCGATGCGCGCAGGCGACACAGCGGACGCTACCCGGCGCCACCGGGTCGTCGAACGGCTCGCCGAGGAGCGCCTGGCGGATGTTGGGCTCGGACTCGGAGCCGGGTCCGAGGTCTCCGACACGAAGTCCTTCCGGAGGCTCCTCGCCCGGAAAGTGGGCCCGAAGAGGCTGTGCCGGTGCCAGGTCGGGATCGAAGGCCACCGGCGGCGCCTTCGTAAAGGTTTCCGGTCTGCCCGGCGGGCGTGACGTGTCGTCCATGAAGGCCCTCTGAGTGCGGTCCAGCCGTGACTCGGATCCAGGGCCATTGGGACTGCCCTACTCCAAGGGGAGTATGCCATCACGTCTACTCGGGCCGCAGATCCGAAAGACCGTGACGGACGCTCGTGTCGACATCGGGCAACGGATGTTGCATGTTCGGGGTTGGCCTGGGCGGCGAGATTGGGCCATCCACGGATCCCTGCCGGGTCGCTCGATCCTTCCGCCTCCCGGCAGCGGGCCGGCCTTACCCGAATCGGTCGACGCCGCACGTACCTCTCGCAGCGGGACACGGGTCGTTCGGCCCTTGCCCGTCGGGACCTCGCGCGGGAGTCTAGGATCAACAAGTCCCGTGCGCGGGACCGCCGCAGATCGTGAGGTCGGCGGTTTGTTCCGTGATGGGCACCGCACCCGAAAGCGAAGAGCGAATGGCGATAAGTCCGATTGCCATGACACCCCGGCCACCCCTGCCGTGGACGCCTCTCGTCATCGCCGAGGAGCACTGCAAAGGCTGCGAGCTCTGCGTCGCCGCGTGCCCCAAGGCCGTGCTGGCGCTCGACCGGAGCCGAGTGAACGTCCTCGGCTACCACCCCGTGGAGCTGGTGGACGCCGCAGGCTGCACCAGTTGCGCCTTCTGCGCCCGTGTCTGCCCCGACGCCGTGTTCACCGTCTGGGCCGCACCGCGCCAGGTCCGAGAAGAGCGGCTGCGATGAGCGGCGACCCATCCGTGGAGACGACCACTCGATCGACCGCGGCCGAGGCCGACGCCCAACGGCGTGCCCGCGTGCTCATGAAGGGCAATGAGGCGATCGCGGAGGCTGCAATCCAGGCCGGCTGCGACGCGTACTTTGGCTATCCCATCACGCCACAAGCCGAGTTGCTCGAGTGGATGGCACGCCGGATGCTCGAGCTCGGCCGAGTCTTCGTACAGGCAGAGAGCGAGCTCGGTGCTATCAACATGGCCCTCGGGGCCGCAGCCACGGGAGCGCGGGTATTGGTTTCCTCGTCGAGCCCGGGCATCAGCCTGATGGCCGAGGGGATGAGCTACATGGCCGGCTCCGGCACGCCGATGGTGCTCGTCAACATCATGCGGGCGGGCCCGGGCCTCGGCGGCATCGGCCCGTCGCAGAGCGACTACTTCCAGGCAACCAAGGGCCACGGCCACGGCGATTACCGCGTGCCCGTCCTCGCACCCGCGTCGATCGGTGAGGCGATGGAGCTGATGGTCACGTCCTTCGAACTGGCAGAGCGCTACCGGACGCCCGTGATGCTCGTTGCGGACGGGATCCTCGGCCAGGCGATGGAGCCGGTCGAGCTGCGGTTCCGCACGCCCGAACGCCATGCCTTTGATTGGGCGCTCACCGGCGCCGCCGGCCGGCCGGCGCGGATCGTCAAGTCGATCGATCTCGATCCCGAAGTGCTCGAGAAGCGGAACCTGGCGCTCCAGCACAAGTACCGCGAGATCGCCCGCCACGAGGTCCGCTGGGAGGGTTGGCAGCTCGAGGATGCCGAGTTTGCCATCGCCGCGTACGGCACCGCGGCTCGCGTCGCTCGCAGCGCCATAACCAAGGCGCGGGAGAAGGGCATCAAAGTCGGCCTCTTCCGGCCAATCACCCTCTGGCCGTTCCCCGAGCGTGAGCTGGCCAGGCTCAGCAGGCACCTGCACGGAGTCCTGACAGTCGAGCTCTCGTCTGGCCAGATGGTCGAGGATGTTCGGCTCGCGGTCGAAGGCCGATGCCCGGTAGCCTTCCACGGCCGAATGGGCGGCATGGTGCCGACGCCGGACGAGGTCCTTGGCGCCCTGAAGGCGCTCAGCGGGAAGGTGGCTCGTACGCGTGAGGCCGGCCATCATGTGGGCGCCTCGGCTACGCAGCCCCCTGGGGCCGGCGGACATGGCAACGGCAAGGAAGTCCAGCACGGGCTGCACGCCGGCGCGAACTGGGGAGGTCGAAGATGACCCTCCGCACCTCTGCCTCGACCAACAGCGCCCCGGCCCGCCTGATCTACGCCAGGCCCGATGTCCTGCGCGACCGCTCGACCCACTACTGCCCCGGCTGCGGCCACGGCGTGGTCCACCGGTTGCTGGCCGAGGTCATGACCGAGCTCGATCTCCCGGCCCATACCATCGCGGTGGCTCCGGTCGGGTGCGCAGTCTTCGCGTACGACTATCTGAACGTCGACTTCATCGAGGCGCCGCACGGACGCGCCCCGGCCGTCGCCACCGGCATTCGCCGCGTTCGGCCCGAGGCGTTCGTCCTGACCTACCAGGGCGACGGCGATCTGGCCGCCATCGGGACCGCCGAGATCGTCCACGCCGCGGCTCGCGGCGAGCGCATCACCGCGATCTTCGTGAACAACGGCATCTACGGTATGACCGGCGGCCAGATGGCCCCCACCACGCTGCTCGGCCAGCGGACGACCTCCTCGCCGAGCGGCCGGGACGCGGCCCTCATGGGCTTCCCGATCCGCATCACCGAGATGCTGGCGCAATTGCCCGGAGTCACATACGCCGCGCGTGGCACCGTCGCGGACGTCAGTTCGATCGGCAAGCTCAAGGCCATGATCAAGCGGGCCTGCCAGGTCCAGGTCGACGGCGGCGGCTTTGCCATAGTCGAGGCCCTTTCGACCTGCCCGGTTGGATGGAACATGACCCCGCAGGAATCGATCGAGCACCTGAAGGGCCCGGTCGTCGAGGCGTATCCGCTCGGCGTGATCGTGGACCGTGGGGCGTCGCGCCAGGTCGGCGCAAACGCAGCAGCCCAACGATCGGAGGCCTGACGTGGAGCACTCCGTGGTCTTCGCCGGCTTCGGCGGTCAGGGCCTGCTGTTCGCCGGCCAGGTTCTGGCCCGAGCCGCGATCAAGGACGGCCTCGAGGTCTTCTGGATCCCCTCCTACGGGCCCGAGATGCGCGGTGGCACGGCGTCCTGCACGGTCATCGTCGGCGACGGCCCGATAGGCTCGCCGGTCGTCGACCAGTTCGATGCCGCGGTCGTGATGAACCTGCCGTCGCTCCGCAAGTTCGCGCCGCGCGTCGCCCACGAAGGCCTGGTCCTCTTGAACACCTCGCTGCTGGGCGAGGAGAAGATCGGACGCTCTGACGTGGACGAGCTCAGGCTGCCCTGCACGGAGCTGGCCGCAAAGGGCGGCGACGACAAGCTCGTCAGCGTTGTCGCGCTCGGGGCTCTGGTGGGGCGGCTCGGCTGGGTCTCACGGGCCTCGGTTCGCGCGGCCATCACGGAGATGGCGAGCAAGAAGCGGCCCGAGGTCGTCGAGGCAGACCTGGACGTCTTCGAGGCCGGGCTCGAGGCGGGCCTGGTGGGAGTCGTCGCCTAGATCTGCCCGCCTGCTCGCGGGTGCGGCAACTGGGAATCAAGAACCGGGGCCTCGAACGAGGCCCCGGTTCGGCTTGACGAAGATCTCGGGGCGCGGTTCCGAGACTAGCGGATTCCGGCCATCTCCTGGAGGGTCTGCCAGTTCTGGAGGCGATCCTCCTGCGATCGCTGCAGCTCGATGGAGGGGTTGCCCTCCTTGTCGAAGTGCTGGCCGAACCGAGCCTCAGTCCTGGCGAAGGAGACGAAGTCGAAGACCGTCCCGTCGGGGCTCTTCGTCCAGTCTTCCTTCGTGGCGGGGTTGCCCTGCAGTGAAAGACGCTCGGCGATCGACGAGCCGCGACGCGGGTCGTAGGTGAATAGCGGGAATGCGCGCGAGTCGACGGCGAGCTTGGCCTGCCGCGTGGCGGCATCGTCCGCGATGCCGTGTTCGGGCATGCAGGGTGCGTAGGCGATCACGACGGCCGGGCCCGGGTAGGCGTTGGCCTCGATGACCGCCTTGTAGAGGTGGTTGATGTTGCCAGCCGCGACCTGGGCGACGTAGACATCGCCGTGGGCCATCATTATCCGGCCCAGTTCCTTGCGCTTCTCCTGCTTGCCGTGCTCCGCCTTGCCATAGGCCGCAAGCTTCGCGACCTGGCTCGTGAAGGACGCGGTCGAGGCCTGGCCGCCGGTGTTCGAGTAGGCGCCGGTATCGAGAACCAGGACCTTCACGTCCATGCCCGATGCAGCCAGGCGCGATAGCGACTGGAAGCCGATGTCGTACATGGCGCCGTCGCCGCCGAAGACCCACAGGCGCCGATCCGCGTGGCCGGCTTGATCCCAGCGCAGCCGGATGCCCATGGCGTCGGCCGGGCCGTTCTCGAAGAGCGAGTTGGTCCACGGAACGGTGAACGGGTTGTATGGATAGGTGCTCGAGAAGACGGTGTTGCAGCCGGTCTCGGCCACGATGCCCATGCTCTGCGGGCCGTTGACCTGGAGCGTGGCCGCGACGACCATGCGAACGACGGTGCCCTCGCCGCAGCCGGAGCACGAGCCCCCGCCGCCGACGAAGCCGAACGCGTGCTCACCGAGCATCAGATCGGCAAGGGCCTTCTCGTTGCGATACTCGACTGGGGTCGGCGGCAGCGACTTGTAGAAGGCGATGTCGCGGCGGTACCGGTCGAGCGTGCACTCGCCGCTGTCCTCGACGTCGCTCTTCTCCACCATGGCCAGGGCGTTGTGGCCTTGCGCAACGCAGACGTCGACGCACTCGGCGCAGCCCTTGCAATGGGCCGGGTCGATGAAGAGTCCGAAATCGGCCCCTTCCAGGCCCTTCTTGGCGGGAACGTCGGCGTACTTGGTGGTGTGGACGAAGTGAGACCTGGCCGTGGTCTCGGCCAGGGTCGCGTTCGGCTGGGAGGCGGCGAATGCCCCGATGGCCTTGGCCAGTGACCCCTTGGGCTGTGCCGTCGCCACGATGGCGCTGTCCGGGCAGGCGCTGACGCAGGCCATGCAGCCGACGCATTTCTCCGCTTCAAGCGCCGGGATCAGCGGCGAGAGGGCGCTGAAGTCGCGAACTGCAGCCGTCGCCGGGGCAATCAGGCTTCGCCCAACGCCTTCGTCGGCTGGGAGGTCGACGTCGGCCACGCCGCGACGGTACGCATCGATGACGGTCGTGTTGAAGTCGTCGATGTAGCCCTGGACGTTGAGGCTCTTCGGAGAGATGAGCCCGGGGCCGGCCCCAAGCTTCTGGATGTCGGTAGCAACAAGTGTTTCGGTCATCGCTCGCTCAGTCTTCGGATTACCTCAACCAGGACCGGACGAGGTCGCTGGTCGAGATGATTCCGATCGGGGTGGCCGCATCGTCTGTCACGACGAGACGGTGGACTCGGCGCTCCTCCATCGCCCTGGCAGCCTCTTCGAGGCTGGCCGAGGCGGCGATCGTGAGCGCCGGCTTGGTCATAACCAGCCCAACCGCGAGGCCGGGCCAGTTCGAGGCGAGGTGCTGGTTGGCTCGAACCCGAACGAGGTCCGTCTGACTGAGCACGCCAACCAGAAGCCCGTTCGCGTCGACGACTGGAAGACCGGTGATCTTCCTGGTGTCGAGTATCGCGGCGGCCTCCTTGAGGGAGGCCGTCTCGACGATCGAGATCGGGTTGGCGGTCATGACCTCGCCAACGGTTCGAGCCTGGGTCATCGAGCGGCCTCGGCGGGTACCCTGTCCGCAATCCCGGCGGTTACGTCGATGACGCCGTCGTACGCACCCTGGATAACGGCCAGGTTTGCGTCGACAACAGCCGCACCGCGCTTGCCGAAGAAACGAGTCAGGTTGGTTCGGACGGAGTCCATGAGCGCTGGCCGGTCGAGTCCGGCCCGTTCGGCGAACGGCGAGACCTTGAGGAAGACGCCAACGAGAGCCACGCCCTGCATTCGGATCTCGAGATCCTGGCGAGGGGCGTATTTCATCGCGAGCGAGGCGGTGTCGAGAGCCAGAAGCCTGATCTTGCGAGCCTGGACCTCCGCCCGGGTGGCGGGCGGAAGGGCTGCCCAGATCTCCTGCGGATCGGTCAGGGGCGTCGGCACGAAGACCGTGCCGCCGTCGACGAGGCCGGTCAGCGGATTGCCCTGCTTGAACGAGTTGACATCGAAGAGCGGCACGAAGTCGACTTCGGTCAGCTCGTTGTGGAGCCGGATCGGCTCCTCGGCGATGGTCAGGAAGTAAGTCGTGGGCAGGCCCTTCTTCTCCGAGCCGTAGCGCGGATACGCCTGCACGTACAGGTTGAAGAGCTCGCCGACGGTCGTGGCCACCAGCTTGTTGGTCGTAACGCTGCCGAAGCCGCCGACCGAGTGGCCGCGCAGGCTGTAGGCGCCCTTGGGGCGAATGTTGAGGTCGTTCTTGGGCAGGGCCAGAGGATGGCGGATGCCGAGGAACGCCCGCCGGGTCTTCTTCACGGCTTCGTCGTCGGCCATGAGATCGAAGACGGCACCGAGATCGCCCGGCTGGATGTCGCGGGAGCCGAGGCCGCCCGAGACCGATATGACGCGCGGCATCGGTGCGCCATTCATCGCAGCATCGGCCAGCGCCGACTTGAGCTCGCGGGTCAGCGGGTTGTCCGCCGCCGCGGGCTCGTCGGTTCGCTCGACTACGGCCACAACTTTGGCGCGACCAACGGCGCCGGCCAGCTGCTCTGCCGGGAACGGTCGGAAGCTCGTCACGGTCACGCAACCGACCTTGCGGCCCTGATCGCGCAGCGCGTCCACGACCGCGAGCGCCGTGTCCGCCATGGTCCCCATCGAGACCATGATGTAGTCGGCGTCTTCGGTTCGATACGAGTCGATGAGGCCGTACTTGCGACCGGTCAGGGCCGCCCATTCGGCCATCGCCCGCTCGCTGATCTCGACCAGGCGGTCGTACCAGGCCCGCTGCCCGATGCGGCCCTTCATGTAGGAGTCCTGGTTCTGGACCACGCCGGACATGAGCGCGTCCTTCGGGTCGAAGAGATCGCGCACCATCTCGCGCGGGTCGCCCACGAAGCGCTTGAGCAGCTCGTCCTCAGGCAGAAGGACGTTCTCTATCGTGTGCGTCGTGAGGAAGCCGTCCTGGCAGACGAACCACGGCGTCTCGCCATCCTCGGCGACACGGCGCGCGATCGCGGTCAGGTCGGCAGCCTCCTGGCAGTTGCGGGCGAAGAAGATACCCCAGCCGGTGTCGGCGACGCCCATGACGTCGTCGTGACCAGCGTGGATGTTGAGGCTCTGGCTCGTGAGAGCACGCGCTCCCACGTGGAAGACCGCCGGCAGGCGCTTGCCGGAAATGACGTACAGGACCTCTTTCATGAGGATCAGGCCCTGGCCGGCGGTGAAGTTCGTCACCCGGCCGCCGGCAAGGGCGAAACCTTCGGCGGCTGAGGCGGAGGAATGCTCCGACTCCGGCTCGATGAACTTCAGGTGCGTGCCCCACAGGTTTGGGGTGCCGTTGGCGACGGCGACCTGGTAGACCGCGGCCATGGTCGTCGAGGGTGTGATCGGATAGGCGCAGGCGCCGTCGCTGATCCGTGTCTCGACATAGGCGATGGCCTCGGAGCCGTCGATGATGGCCGGAATGCCTGGAAATTCGGGAGTCGGCGTATTCGTCACGATGGTCGGTTCACTCAATGCACGCAGCTGGCGGGCCAGCGCGCTTCCGTCCAAGTGCTTGAGCAGGGTGCCGCCAATCCCGCTGGCGACCGCCTCGCGCTGCTCGTCCGCATGCCAGTAGGAAGCCAGCACCGCGATCCGATCCGCGGGGACCAGATCGCGCAGAGCCGCAACCATTGGCCGCCAGCCCCCCGCGACATCGGCATCGAGCAGAACCACGTCCGGCCGGGCCGCGGCCGCCTCGCGCGCAGCGGATTCACACGACGCCTGAGCGACGATGAAGCCGTGGCGCGAGAGGTGGTCGCAGAGAGCCTCGGTTGCGGCCGGGTGCTGACTGACGATGAGCAGTCGGCGCGAGGGAATCTGGGAGTCGGCGAGCATGCTCATAGGGTGCGCCGCGGCCGCTTCCACCCGTAGCGACAGGGCTCCCTAAGACCGGGGGCCATATGGCCCGCGGCGGCACAAGACCGGATAGGTTGGACCTCCCCTAAGGGGTGGGCTGCGGTCGCCGGCCGGGTGGGCTGCCGTGGGTCTATGGACACCCCGGTCGCGGGGCTTCCGGCCCGGGTGCAGTCCCCCATCGGGCTGGGGACGACTTGCCCTCCCCGGAGGGCCATTCGGCACTGCGCAGCCCAGGCGCGGGCTCGCAGACTGCTCGTCGTGACGAACGCCGGAGGGGACGCCCGGCGTTCGTCCTTTTTGTGCCCGCCGGTCCATGCCGTTGGCGGGCGGCGGATGTCTTGGGACCAGGCGAAGAGAAGTCCAGGCGTTGAGCTTCGGTAGCGGCAGGCTGCGGGTGCGGAAAGGCCGCAGTCTCGGCCGGCGTCGTCGCGGCTGCGCTGCCCCAGCGCCCTCCCCCATCCCATGGCATACGACCCTGGATCACCCGTCCGACGGCGATCTATCTAGAGCTCGTGGTACTTCTTCGCGTACGCCGTCAGCTCGTCGCGGAAGTCGGGATGGGAGATCGCGATGAGGCGCTTGGCCCGCTCGCGGAAGCTCTGACCGAACAGCTCAGCCACGCCGAACTCCGTCACGACAGTGCGGACGTGCGACCGCGTCGTCGTGACCCCGGCTCCCTCCTTGAGGCTGGCGGTGATGCGCGACATCTTGCCGCCAGCGGCCGTGGATGGGAGGCCGATGATCGCCCGCCCTTCCTCGGCCAGCGCCGCGCCGCGCATGAAGTCCATCTGACCGCCGACGCCGCTGTACATGCGGTGGCCGATCGAATCGGCGCAAACCTGGCCGGTCAGGTCCACCTCGATGGCCGCGTTGATGGCCGTCATGCGCTTGAAGCGGCGGATGATCGCCGTGTCGTTCGTGTAGTCGACCGGCCGCATCTCGACCATGGGGTTGTTGTCGACGAACTTGTACAGGCGCTGCGTGCCCATCATGAAGGCGGTGACGATCTTGCCGCAGTTGATCTCCTTGCGCTGGCACGTCACGACCCCGCGCTCGACCAGATCCACCAGGACGTCCGTGAACATCTCCGTGTGGACGCCCAGGTCCTTCTTGTCGTCTAGATGCTTGGCCACGGCACTCGGGATCGCGCCGATTCCCATCTGCAGCGTGGCCTCGTCGGGGACCAGCTCGGCAATGAAGGCACCTATGCGGTCCTCGATCTCTCCTCCGGTGCCTCGGCTGTGGTCGTACGGCGGCTGGTCGACCTCAACCGCAAAGTCGATCGCGCTGACGTGGACAAAGCTGTCGCCGAGAGTTCGCGGCATCGACTTGTTGAACTGGGCGATGACCACCCGGGCGTTACGGACGGCTGTCAGCATCGCATCGACCGAGGTCCCGAGAGAGCAGAAACCGTGCTCGTCGGGCGGGGTCATGTTGGCGAAGACCGCGTCGAGGGGAAGCAGGCCGCTGTCGATCAGACGGGGGATGTCCGAGAGGAAGACGGGGATGAACTCGGCTCGACCCTCGTTGATCGCCTTGCGGGCGTTCGGCCCGATGAAGAGGGCCTTGTGCAGGAAATGCCCTTGCATGTCCGGCGCTAGGTGCGGGTGCGGGCCCTCGCAATGCATGTGGACGATCTTCACGTCCTGCAGTTCGGGTGCCCGACGCACGAGAGCGTCCAGAAGCACGGACGGCGTCGCCGCAGCTCCGTGCATGAAGATCTGCTCGCCTGACTGGATTCCGGAGACTGCCTCATCGGCGCTGACGATACGCATGAGGGGGAGTGTATTGGCCGGAGCCGCACGTGCGAGGGCCGATTGGTACGAATCGCGGTCCACCTGGCTGGTGTCAAGTGGAGGCCGCCGTTATGCAGCTGCCCAGACGCGCGAAGCGCTCAGCCGGCCATCGTTTGAGATCCGAACATGATTCGCACCGCGCGGGTCGAACCTCAGGCGCCGCCCTTGAGGCGGTGACGGGCGACAAAGGCCGCGGCCTGGGCGCGCCGCTCCAGGTTCAGCTTGGAGAGGATCGAACTGACGTAGTTCTTGACCGTCTTGTCGGACAGGAAGACCTCGGACGCGATCTCCTTGTTGGTCTTGCCCTCGGCGACGAGGAGCAGGATCTTCTGTTCCTGCTGCGTCAACTGCGCCATCTCGTCGGTGTATGTACCGGTGGCGATGCGGCGAACGCGGTCGAGCACCTTCTCGGTCACCGCCGGGTCGAGCAGCGACTCGCCTCGACCGACCGACTCCAGGGCGCTCACGAGGTCCCGGCCTCGGATCTGCTTGAGCAGGTAGCCCGAGGCGCCGGCGATGATCGCCGACAGGACCGCCTCTTCGTCCGGATAGCTAGTCAGGATGACCACGCGTGTACCCGGGAACTCGGCTCGAATCTCGCGGCAGGCCTCGATGCCCGAGCCGTCAGGGAGCCGGACGTCCATGACGACGAGGTCCGGCTCGAACTTGCGAGCCATCTCGATGGCCTCGGCAGCCGTTCCCGCCTCGGCGACGACCTGGAAGTGCTCGCGTCGCTCGAGCAGCGAGACGAGGCCCTGCCGAACGACCTCGTGATCGTCGACCACGAGCAGCCGCAGTGGGCGTGCTTCGATCTGGTCGGTCATTCCTCTCCTCGATCCGCAACCCCGCTGGACACTTCGGGACGGGGCACCGCCACGATGATACGCGTGCCGAGCCCGGGTTCGCTTTTGACGTCGAGCCGACCACCGACAGACGAGGCTCTAGCTCGCATGTTGACGAGGCCCTGGTGACCCGCGGCGCGGGGTTTGGCCGTGTCGAAGCCGACCCCGTTGTCGCTGATGATCAACTCCAGGGATCCGTTCCTGGAGCCCACGTGAACGCTGCCACGGGTCGCTTTCGAGTGACGCGCGATGTTGCTGAGGGCCTCGCGCGCAATCGACAGGAGCTGGCCGACCAGGTCCGCCGGCAGATCGGCCTCTCGTAGTCCCGCGGTATCCAGGTCGACGTCGACCATGCTGTTGACCCGGAACTCGTCGGCCAGCGCCGCGAGACCGCCAACCAGGCCGGCCTGCTCGAGCAGCTCGGGACGAAGCCCGAAGATGAAGTTGCGGATGTCGCGGATCGACTGGTCGAGCGAGTCGATGGCCCGCTCGACCCTGGCTCGGGCCACGTCTGGCTCGTCCGTCATCAGCTCCGGCACGTCCTCGAGGGACAGGCCAACCGCGTAGATGCTCTGGATGATGCCGTCGTGCAGGTCGCGCCCGATCCGCTCGCGCTCCTCGACGATAGCCAGGCGCTGCACCTGCTCGTGGAGACGGGCGTTCTCGATGGCGATTCCGGCGTGCAGGGCGAACATCTCGACGAGCCGCTCGTCGTCCTCGGTGAAGTCGCCGAGCGGCAGCTTGTTCGTCAGGTAGAGCCGTCCGATCGACCGGCCCTTTGCCCCGATCGGGACGCCCAGGAGTGAGTGCATCGCGGGATGGTTGGCCGGGAAGCCGTAGCGGCGCGTGTCGGTGGCGACATCGTGGACTCGCACCGGATGGGTTTCGCGGGCGATCACACCGAGCAGACCGTGGCCGCGCGGCGGAGGTCCGATGCGCTCGCGCTCGGCCCGGCTGATGCCGCTGGTCATGAACCGTTCGATGCCGCCCTCCTGGTCCACGATCCCGAGGGCCGCGTACTGGGCGTGGGCGAGCTCGCGAACGCGATCCGTGATCAGCTGGAGAACACGGTCGAGGTCCAGTACGCCGGCGATGCCGCGGGTGGCGGTGTCCAGTGCCTCGAGCTCGTCCGAGGCCTGGCCGGCTCGAGCGCGCGACCAGGCCGACCCGATCACGATCTCGAGGCCGCGGGCGCATTCGTCGACGGCGAACACCGCCGCAGGCGGAGCGTCGAGGCCAAGCGTAGCCAGGACACGATCGTCGAAGCGGAGCTGATAACTCCGCAGGCCCGCCGTCTCGGCACTCTGGTCGAGGAGGCTGCCCGCCCGCAGCTCGACCTCCGGCAGCGGCGGCGCCTCCAGATGCAGATGCCCACCGCCAAGCCCCGAACTGGAAATCACGGCCTCGAATGCCCTCGTGAGAAAGGCGTGGCTATCGGGGCTCGGGCGATCGAGCCAGGCTTCGAGGGCTGCCGACATCTCACGCAGCCCAAGCAGGCCGGTCGAATCCCGGCTCGCGTTCGGCGTCGAATGCGGGGCGCTCATCAACCGGAGCCTAGCAGGCTCAAGGCGCCCCTGTCGCTGGTCTATCCGGGCGTTTCACCGAAGTTGGACGGTTGCCGGGCCGCGACGGGCCCATACTCGACCACGAGCGTGTCGGGGGCCGGGTACGTCCGGCCCGCCGGAACGGGCCGGAGGTCCCTTGGCCCTCCATCCGGCCACGCCCAACCTTGCCGAGCACGAAGACCGGCTGCAATCCAGCGTATCGGCCGAACGGATGGGGTCATGGCCCGTATCGAGACAATCCTCCTCGCGACCGACGGGTCGCCCGCGTCCCAGTCGGCCAGCGAGGAGGCGATCGACCTCGCGACTCAGGTCGGGGCAAGGCTTCTCGTCGTCAGCGTCCTCGGCGCCTCCACTCGCCCCTCCGAAGCATCGGCCGAGCCCGGCGGTCCAGCCGACTCTCGCGATTCCCTCACCACCAAAGCCCAGGTGTTGGTGCAGCGGGCCAAGGCCGCCGGGGCCAACGCCACGTTCCTCGTGTGGGAGGGAGAGCCGGGCGAGGCGATCGTGGCCGCGGCAGACTCGGAGAATGCGGATCTCATCGTGGTCGGCTCGCATGGCCGGAGCGGCGTCAGCCGCTTCCTGATCGGCAGCGTCTCGGACTTCGTGGTCCGCCACGCTCATTGCCCGGTCATGGTCGTCCGCGGCCAGCCCGAGGGGACGCGCCACTAGAGTCGAGGAGTCCGAATGCCGTTCGGGTTCCGGAAGGTGTCCGGGAGCCAGGCCGTCCCGGTCGATACCGGCGCGATCACCACGCGCTTCCTGGCCGCGTTGCCGCCGGACGAAGGCGCCATCCGAGCGGGAGCCGGCACGTGGCGGGTTTCAGATACGAGGAAGCTGCTCGGCGAGGATGACCCAGCCTTCACGGCCATGATGGGCGTCGCTCAAACGAGCCACGGCGGCGGGCTTCTCCGTTTCCTGCTGCCGACCAGCGAGCCGTCTCTCGCCAACATGAATGGTCGCGAGGGCTGGCATTCGGACTGGCCTTCTCTGCCCAGCTCGGTCGCCTTTGCCTCCGACTGGCGTGGCAACCTGTTCCTTTTCGATCCTGGGTGGGCATCGAACGGCGGTCGGCGGATTGCGCGATTGGAAATCGCCTCGGCCAGCTACGACATCCTGGACATCGATTTCGCCATGTTCGTCCTGCCGGCCACGTGGGAGGGTTGCTGGCGAAGCCTCTTCTCGACGAATCGCTTGCGCAAGGCAGGCAGCGCCCTCGGCCGGATCAGTGCGTCGACTGCAAGGTGCCGCTCTTCGTCGGCGGCGCGGCATCAATCGACAATTTGGACATCACCGACCTCGAGGTCGCCGTGTCGCTCAACGGCCAACTTTTCGAGCACGTCCGCAACCTGCGGACCGGTCAGAAGATCACCAAGATTACGCTGTCCAAGTGGGCTTCCGAGGGTGCCGGCATCGCGCCCAGGTGCCGCCTCTTGCGCTTTGCCAATACCAGTTGCGCACTACGACGAAGTGGTCTCGAACGCCGCCTTGCAGCACCAAATGGCGGACGGCCCCGGGCGGACACGCCGTGTGGCTGCGCCCTGGGGCAATAGCTGGATCGCGTTGAGGCCGGAGAATTGCCAAGTCCGCGCTTGACGCAAATACCATCGGAAAACGGCGACAACCGCCCCGCCGCCGCTCTGCCGCCCGCTCCCCTACTTCGTGTAGGCGCCCTCCGGGTCCAGCTCCTCACGGATCAAGCGCAGCTCCTCCGGCGTGGGCGCAGGCGTGGTGCGGAGCGGCTCCGCGAGTTTCGGCTCCCAGCCGATCGTGTCGCGGATCTGGTCGAGCGTCGCGCCGGGATGGATCGAGTCGAGGCGCATCTCTCCCGAGTCGTCGAAATGGTAGATGCCGAGATCCGTCACCACGACCGACGGCCCACGACCGAGCCAGCCCTCCTCACGCCTGATACGGGCAGCCGCCTCCGCCCCGCCGAGGTTGCCGGGCGAGGTTCGGAAGTCGATGCGATCGACGAATGACCGCTTGGACTGGCGCATGATCACGAACACCTGGCGGGCGTTGATCGCGATCTCGCACGCCCCGCCCGACCCCGGCAACCGCGTCTTGGGGTGCTCGTAGTCCCCGATCACGGTGCTGTTGATGTTGCCGAAGCGGTCGATCTGAGCGGCGCCGAGGAAACCGACGTCGACCAGGCCGCCCTGCAAATAGAAGCTGAAGAGCTCGAACATCGAGACGGCGGCGGTCGCCCCGGTGACGATGGTGGGATCGCCGATCGAGAGGGGCAGTCGCGCGGGCTTCGCCCCAAACGCGCCCGACTCGTAGACCAGCTCGAGAGTCGGGGCCACGGTGAGGCGGGCCAGGTTGACGGCGATGTTCGGCAGGCCGACGCCGACGAAGCAGACGCGCTGGCCGGCGAGCTCGCGAGCCGCGGCCACGATCATCATCTCGGACTTGGAGAAGGCGGAGGTGCCGGCCCGGGCGGCGGCCGCCGGCGAGCCGCCAGTCACGCGTGGCTCGCTCATTTGTAGACCCCGTAGTCGACGCTGCCGGAAGGCGCCGTGCCCGACGGCCGCAGGCCTGCGATCCTCTCGGGCCCGAGCTTCTCGACGTACTCCGCCCGTCCGGCCAGGCCGTAGACCCACTCGTCGAGCCATGCCGCCGTGGATCCGGCGTCCCGGCTGATCGTGTCCCAGTCGCGGTAGAAGCGGTTGTCGCGATCGTAGGCACCCTGGACGTACGACGGATGCGCGCCGAAGGGCTCCACGACGACCGCGTCAACGATCAGGCCGGGGATCACCGTTCGGTTGGGGTCGGCTCGGACGACCGACTCGTCGACGAGTTCCTCGACCACGACGATCACCCGCTCGGCCGCGAACGCAGCCTCTTTCTGGCAGCCGAGCAGCCCCCACATCTGGGTGTCGCCCTCGGCATCGGCTCGCTGGGCGTGAACGACGGCCACGTCCGGCTTGAGCGGCGGCACCGCGTAAACGGTTTCGTCGCCGTACGGCGAGCGGATCGGACGGATCAGAGGGTTTGCCTTCGGCAGGTCCGTCTCAAAGTAGGAGCGCAGCGGGAAGAAGGGCAGATTCGAGGCGCCGGCCGTGTACCGGCCGACCATGCCGAAGTGGCTGTATTCCTCGAGCTCGAGGGGTCCTGGATCCGCGTCCTCCACCCGGCGGCGGATGGCATGAAGCCCGCCGACCCCGGGATTGCCGAGCCAGCTGAAGACCAGTTTTCGAGCCGTCCCGGCCGCGACCATCTGGTCGTAGATCAGGTCCGGCGTGAGGCGCGCCAGCGTCAGGTCGCGCTTGCGCTGGCGGATGATCTCGTGTCCCGCGGCGAAGCAGATCAGGTGCGTGAAGCCTTCGATGGCGACGACGTCGCCGTCATGGACGAGGCCGGCTACGGCGTCGCGCATCGACGTGACCTTACTCATCGGCGCTCACCTCGGGATCACCTGGCGCTCACCTGCGACTCATTCTCGAATGATGGCACGCGAGAGGACCCTCGGTCCCGAAGAAGGCTCAGCCCGCGTGGGCCGCCTCGGCGACTGCCTCGCCGAAGAGCGCCAGACCGGTGGCGGCCTCGGCCGCCGTGATCACCAGCGGCGGCGAGATTCGGACCACCGTGTGGCCCGCCTCCAACGCCAGCACGCCGCGCTGGAAGGAGCCCCACTCGACGGCGGCGGCTCGCTCGTGCGAGTCGAACTCGACGCCGATCATGAGGCCGATGCCGCGGACGTCCCGGATCACCGAAGGAAACCGGGCCTGCAGGGTGCGGAGCCCCGCGAGCAGCTCGTTGCCGCGCGCCTTCGCGTTCTCCATCAGCCCACCTTCGAGAAGCTTGATCGTCTCGAGCGATGCCGCGCAGCCGAGCGGGTTGCCGCCGTACGTGGTGCCGTGAGCGCCGGGGCCCCATCGCGTCATCAGCGACTCGCGTCCGATGAAAGCGCCGATGGGCATTCCGCTGGCGATCCCTTTTGCGGTGGCGACGATGTCAGGCTCGACGTCCCAGTTCTGGATGGCCCACATCTTGCCGGTGCGGCCGGCGCCGCACTGGACCTCATCGGCGATCAGCAGGATGCCGTGCTCGTCGCACATGCGGCGCAGCCCCTGCAGGAAGCCGTCCTCGGGGACGACGTATCCGCCCTCGCCCTGGATCGGCTCGACGATGATCGCCGCCACTTCGGTCGGGGGCACGAGGCGGTCGAACAGCACCTCATCGAACCAGTTCAGGTCCGCCACGTGACCGAACGGGGCATGGAAGACACCGGGCAGCATCGGCCCGAAACCGGCGTGGTACTTGGCCTTCGAGGCGGTCAGAGAGACGGAGCCGTACGAGCGGCCGTGGAAGGCGCCGAGGAACGAAACGAGATACTGGCGGCCGGTGGCGAAACGGGCGAGCTTGATCGCGCCCTCGACGGCCTCGGTTCCGGAGTTGGTGAGGAAGACTCGGGTCTTCTCCTTCATCGGCGCGATCCGAGAGAGCTCGGCGCACATCTCGGCATAGATCGGCAGGTAGAAGTCGGCGCTGTAATGGATCAGCGTCGCTGCCTGATCCTGGATGCAGCGGACGACGTCGGGGTGGCAATGGCCCGTGGAGGTGACGGCAATCCCGGCGTTGAAGTCGAGGAAGACATTGCCGTCGATATCTTCGATGGTGCAGCCCTCACCCCGGACCGGCACGAGCGGGTACGCCCGCGGCAGGCTCGGCGAGGTCCATTGGCCGTCGAATTCGAGGTGGGCGCGGGCCTTGGGGCCCGGCAGCTCGGTCACGATGTGAGGAACGGCGGGAGCCTGGACGAGCTTGCCGGGAGCGAGAGTCACGGTGCACCTCGACTTGTCCTTACGGCGTCGCTGGACGGCGCGACGACGGCCGGACCGGATAGCCTTTATGCAGGCTGGATAGTTACGCCAGTATAGCGGAGGCCGTCAGGTGCCGGGACAGCCACCGGCGATGGCAAGTACGGCATTTCCGATGGCAACGCGCCGAGTCCCGTCATCGTGAGTTTCCCATCGCGCGTGAGCCACAGAATCCTCGATACGCTGCCCACCGATCGGTCGAGAGCTGCCGTCCATGACTCGGTGAGGGTGATCTTCCAGAACCCGACGGGAAGCGGCTCGATCCGCGTCGTGCAGACAACTGGTAGTGGCTTCAGCAGGGGTCCATAGCCGGGAACCGCGGTCACCTCCGAAGTGGCTGATGCCCCCGACGTGCTGGCGAAGCAGGAGAGGTATGGATCGTCCGAGCGAGCTTGCTCGAGTCCGGCGACTAACATCCGAGGGCCATCTGCCGGATCGAGAATCGGGGCCGATGGGTCGTAGCGGATGCTGGCAGCCAGAGCCTCGACCTCGGCTTGCATCTGCTCCACTCCAGGCTCCCTGATGTAGGCGGTCAGGATGTAGCGGCTGTTTAGCTGCTCGGGCCGCGAAAGGGTCCACGTCAGGACGGTGGTTGCACCGAAATCGCCCGAAGTCTGAAGCTCGAAGATGGCCGGCAGTCCCCCGACCATCGTGTACTTCTGATCTCGATCGAGCAAGTCCGGCCGGTCGGGATCGATCGGGCCATCCCCAGATGGCCCGTCCCAGGTTGACAGTTCCACCACTATCTGGCCTGGATCGATATTGACATCGGCCGCGCACTGTCCGGGCAAGATGACCTTGCCCTGCCCGGGCGTGGCCGCCTCACACGTCGCCAACCCAACACCCGTGCCCAAGAAATCGAGGATGGTGACGTAACGCATGTTCAGCCCCGAATCGAGTCCGGTGACCGAAAGCCGCCACGAGGCCGGGTAGTCGAAAGCCAGGCCGTCACGGTCGAAATGGACAAGACCGCTCGCCGGGGCTGCCGCCGAGGAGGACGCAGCCGAACCGCGGGCTCCATCCCCGCCCGAGCGCAAGCTCGTCGCTACAGGCACGAGGCCCACGATCAGAAGCATCGTCACGACCGCGGCCAGCCGAGCAGGCTGGTCGAACCGGATCGACCGGCTGCGCACCCGTGCGACGGGTTCGACAACCTCGTCGGCGAGTTCAGCCCGAGCCTCTGACTTGCCGACCGCCTTCGCTTTGTCGACCACTTTGGCCGCCATTTCGCCGTCGCCGGCCTCCGCTTCCGGTCTCGCATCGACACGGTTGCAGCGCGTCTGGCCGCAGCTGTCCGCCTACCTAGCTACTGCGCGTCGAACGCTCATTTCGTTCACGAATCTTCAAGGCTCACCGAATTGATCTTGCCAAAGGCGGCTGCTGCCCATTAGTTGTAGGCGACAGTCCGTCAGTCGACGAGCGTCTGCGACTGCTCGCGCATGAACTGCTGGACGTAGTACATCCCGCCGCCGGCCTTGCCGGTCGTGCCAGAGCCCTTCCAGCCGCCGAAGGGCTGGATGCCCGGCCAGGCGCCGGTGGTCGCGCCGGCTCGGCGGTTGATGTAAATGACGCCCGCCTCGATCGCCTCCTTGAACGCCTCGATCTCTTCGCGATCGTCGCTGAAGAAGCCGGCGGTCAAGCCGTAGATCGTATCGTTGGCGCGCTCGAACGCCTCGTCGAGAGACTCGACCCGGCCAACAGCCACGAGGGGCACGAACAGCTCTTCATGCCAAATGCGGTGATCGGCCGGCAGGTCGGCCACGACGGTCGGCGCCACGTAGAGATCCGAGCCGTGACCTGCGAGAGCCTCGCCACCAACGACGATCCGACCGTCTCGCTTCGCATCTGCGACGGCGGCGTCGTACTTGGCCCTTGCCGCCGCATTCACGAGTGGCCCGAGCCACACCTTGCGGTCGGTGGGATCGCCAACGGCGATGCCCCTGGTCTTGGCCACGAGTGCCTCGACGAAGGCGTCATACACCGGCGCCTGGACGTAGACCCGGCTACAGGCCGAGCACTTCTGGCCGCCGTAGCCGAATGCCGACCGCATGACTCCCTCGGCCGCCTCTTCGAGGTCTGCGCGGGCGCTCACGATGGCTGGGTTCTTGCCGCCCATCTCGACGACGACCGGCTTCGGGAAGCGCTTGCTGAACTTCTTGAAGACCTCGTCGAACCCGATCTCATATGAACCTGTGAAGAGCAGGCCGTCTACGCCTTCGTTCTCCTGGAGCTCGGCGCCGACCGTGGCGCCCGGGCCGCTCACCATGTTGAAGACGCCGCGCGGAAGCCCGGCCAGGTCCGCCATCTCAGCTAGCTTGACGCCGCACAGCGGGGAGTCGCTCGAGGGCTTGTACACGACGGTGTTGCCGGCGACGAGCGCCCCGCCCGACGGACCGCCGGAGAGAGCCATCGGGAAGTTGAACGGGCTGATCACCGCCCAGACGCCGTGCGGCTTGAGTACCGAGCGGGTGTGGACCGTGGCGTCGCCCAGGTTGCCCATGGCGTGGTCGAAGCCGTCGTTGGCCACGAACTGGTCGCAGTAGTAGCGGATCAGGTCGGCCGTCTCCTCGACGTCGCCGAGTGCCTCGAGGCGGTTCTTGCCCACCTCGATGCCCATCAGCGCAGCCAGCTCCATCTGCCGCTCGCTGATGATGTCGGCCATGCGCCGCATGACGGCGACACGTTCGAGCCACGGAGTCCGGGCCCAGCCGGGCGCTGCGGCCCTGGCCGCCGCGATGGCGTCGCGAACGTCCGCTCGGGTGCCGGACGCGAACTGGCCGACCAAAGATCCGTCGATGGGAGAGCGCTTCTCGAACATTGCTTTCGTCGGCCGCCACTGACCGTCGATGTAGATGCCGTGAGTCGCACCGAGCTCGCCGCGAGCCATCGCCAGGCCGGCGTCGAAGGAGGCGTGAAGCTGCTCGTTGTCATTGCGGAGCGTGGCGTAGGTGATCTTGAGCCGGGGCTCAGACGTCGCGGTCACCCGATACCTCCTGAAGGCATTTCACAGGCATGGAAGCCACACCGCCTCGAGCCGCGCGCTCGCAGCTGGGCGCAGCCTGTATTGTCCTCCAGTCTACTGCGACCCCGATTCCGGGCGCTCTGTTGGGTAGCGCTGCCGGTCGCCAAACGGCCGTCGAGCGGAGGGCCGCTGCCGCGCGCACCATCCAGCGGCAAGCAGCAATCGAGTGGCTGGGGGCCGCGCCAACCGTCACTCCCCGAGTGCGGCAACGACCTCGGCGATCGAAGAAGCCACGGCGTCCGGGGCCCGACCGCCACGCTCCGTGGCAACCCTGGTCAGCTCCGCGTCGCCGTGCTTGCCCGAACGGACGAAGACGCCGCGCAGCCCGGCTCGTTGCGCCCCGCGGATGTCGTTCCAGAGATCGTCGCCGACCATCGCCACGTCCCCCCGCGAGAACCGGCTCGACGGCCCGTGGCCGCCGAGCCGGTTCAGCATCCTGACGGCCTCGCCGAAGAAGGCCCTAGACGGCTTGCCCGTGACCGTTGCGCGCCGCTCGGTCGCGAATTCCAGTGCGGAAACGTAGGCGCCTGAGTCCAGCGTCACCCCGGCCGGCGTGATCCACCAGCGGTTCTTGTGCATGGCCACGAAACGGGCGCCGCCGCGCAGCAGCCGGAAGGCCGACTGGACGTTGCGGAGAGTGAATTCCTCGCCCGCATCGCCGACGATGACCGCGGCAGCCGTGGCGTCCGGCTCCGCGGCCTCCTCGTTGGAGAGCAGGCGCAATCCGGCGAACTCGGTCATGCCGTCGGGCGAAGCCATCACGTAAAGAGGCGCCGCCGGATATCGCCGCCTGGCCAGCGACGCGGCCGTGGAGACGGCGCTCACGATCCGTTCGGTGGGGATCGGCAGTCCGCCCTGCTGCAGCTGGCGGGCGAGCGTGGCGCGGCTGACCAGCGACATGTTGGTACCGATGACGTACGGGATCCCTCGCTCATCCAGCCGAGCGAGTGCGTCGAGGGCTCCAGGCAGGAGGGCGTCACGAAGGACGAGGACTCCGTCGAGATCCAGGACGAGGCCCCTCACGCCGGCCAGGCGTTCTCGAGGATCGGCGGGGTCGGCGGTGGCTCCGGCGACCTGGGGATGGCGCATAGGGAGATCGTCGCACACTGAACCGAGACTCCGCGGCACCACATTCCGGTCACGGGCACCCGCGCTGCGAGACGCGACGACCGGCACCCCGGTCGGGGTATCCTTCACCGGAACCGCCACGCGTCCCACATCGGTTCTCCGCCACCCGGGAGGCAACCAAACCCGGGAGAGCCTTGACGTCATCCGCCCGGCCGCCGGGCGGGCTCCGGAGATTTGATGACCGACTCTCGACCAATACACAGCGTGGTCCTGGTTAAGCAGGTTCCCGACACGCACAACCTCAGCGGCGACGTGATGACCAAAGACGGCACCATGAACCGTGGCGCCTTGCCGGCCATCTTCAACCCCGAGGACCTCAACGCCTTGGAGATGGCGCTCGAGATCAAGGAGCGGACAGGCGGCACCGTGACCGTCCTGACGATGGGTCCGCCAAAGGCCGCGAACATCCTGCGCGACTCCCTCTACCGAGGAGCCGACAAGGTGGTCCTGTTGACCGACCGCAAGTTCGCCGGCGCAGACACACTGGCGACCTCCTACGTGCTGCAGTGCGCCATCGGCAAGCTCGGCGCCTACGACCTCGTGTTCTGCGGCCGCCAGGCCATCGACGGCGACACAGCGCAGGTCGGCCCGCAGACGGCCGAGAAGCTCGGCATCCCTCAGATCACATACGCCGAAACCATCGTCGACATCGACGCGACGCATATCACCGCCGAGCGAGCGCTCGACTCCGGCTCGGAGATCGTCCGCTGCAAGATGCCGGTGCTGCTGACGGTAGTCGGCTCCGCCAACACTCCGCGGCCGGCCTCGGTTCGCCGCCAGATGGAGCGCAAGCTCGCCGCTATCCCGAGCGAATACGCGGCCATCCGCAAAGAGTGGCCCGAGTTCGAGTCGGACGAGGCGCTCGACGCGTACCTCACTCGCCGCGACCTCAAGATCCCCGTCTGGACGGCCGAGGACATCGGCGCGACCGAGGGCAGCATCGGCCTGGCAGGCTCTCCAACGCAGGTCCACAAGATCAACTTCGTGGTCCTGGAGAGCACCGAGAGCAAGACCATCTCCCCCACCCCCGAGGCGATCGCCGCGATGGTGGCCGAGCTGATCCATGAATACATCGTCGGGTAGGCGCGAGATGGCAGAGCAGAAGAGCATCTGGGTATTCATCGAGCACACCGACGGCATCATCGCCGACGTCACCCTCGAACTGATCGGCAAGGCACGGGAGCTGGCCGAGAAGCTCGACCACGAGGTCGTGGGCCTGTTGTGCGGCCACGGCGTGGATGCGCTGGCGCAGGACGTGATCGCCCACGGCGCCGACCGGGTTCTGCTGGCCGATCACGAAGAGCTGGCCCTCTACCGGACATTGCCCTACGCCCGCGTCGCCATCGCCGAAGCCAGGGTGCGCAAGCCCGAGATCTTCCTGATCGGCGGGACACCCAACGGCCGGGACTTCGCGCCCCGGGTCGCCAGCGCCCTTCGCTGCGGCCTGACGGCAGACTGCACCGACCTTCAGATCGGCGACTATTACGTCAAGAAGACGGACACGACCTACAAGAACCTGCTCTACCAGATTCGGCCGGCCTTTGGCGGCAACCTCGTGGCCACGATCGTCAACCCGAACACGCGGCCGCAGATGGCCACGGTTCGCGAAGGCGTAATGCGCAAGCCGGCCGCGAACGCGGCTCGTACCGGCGTCGTGGAGGAGATCGTCCCGACATTCGAGCCCGAAGATCTGGTCCTCCAGGTCCTCAGCCGCCAGGTCCGCAAGTCCACACTGAACCTCAAGGACGCCCCGGTCATCGTGGCCGGCGGCGCGGGCATAACCAGCGCGGACGAATTCGCGCTTCTGCGCGAGCTGGCCAACCTGCTCGGCGGCGAGGTGGGCGCCTCGCGAGCGGCTGTGGACGCCGGCATGATCGAGCGAGCGCACCAGGTCGGCCAGACCGGCACCACGGTCCGGCCCCGCCTCTACATCGCAGCCGGCATCTCGGGAGCCATCCAGCACCGAGCCGGCATGGACCAGTCCTCCAAGATCATCGCCATCAACACCGACCCCAATGCGCCCATGTTCCAGATCGCGCATTACCGCATCGTCGGCGACGCCGGCGAGGTGTTGCCGCTGATCATCAAGACCTTGCGCGAGCGCGCCATCGATCAGCGAGAAGCCGAATGAGCGAGAACTTCTTCACCGACAACCCGGACCTCCAGTTCCGGCTCGACCAGCTCGATCTCCGCGAAGCGCTCGAGCTCAAGGAGAAGGGCTACGGCGAGGCCGAGAAGTATCCGGGCGCCCCTCGGAACTACGCCGACGCGAAGGACAACTACGAGATCATCCTCGGGGTGATGGGCGAGATCTGCGGCGAGCGCGTCGCCCCCCGAGCCGCGGAAGCGGATGAAGAAGGCGCCCATTTCGAGGATGGCGTGGTCACGTACGCCGCGCCGACGATGGACGCGATTGCGGCCTTCCGGCAGGCCGGGCTCTTCGGAGCCATGTTGCCGCGCGAGTTCGGCGGCCTGAACCTGCCCGAGTCCATCTATTCGATGCTCGTGGAGATCGTGGCCCGGGCCGAGAGCGGTCTGATGACCGTCTACGGCCTGCAGGAGATCGCATCCTGCCTCGAGGAATATGGCGACCCCGAGACCAAGGCCCGCGTCCTGCCGCGCTTCTCGCGTGGCGAGGTGTCGGGCGCGATGGTCCTGACCGAGGCCGACGCCGGGTCGGACCTGGGTTCCGTGAACACCAAAGCCACGCTCGACGAGGCCACGGGCCAGTGGCATCTCAACGGCGTCAAGCGCTTCATCACCAACGGTCTGGCGGACGTCTCCCTCGTGCTCGCCCGAAGCGAGGAGGGCTCCACAGACGCACGCGGCCTCTCGATGTTCCTCGTCGAGAAGGACGATACGGTCAAGATCCGCCGCATCGAACACAAGATGGGCATCCGTTCCTCCCCCACTTGCGAGATCCAGTACAACAACACGCCCGCCATCCTGGTCGGCAAGCGCCGCTTCGGGCTGATGCGCTACTCGATGAACCTCATGAACGGGGCGCGACTGGCGGTCGGGGCTCAGGCCCTTGGCATCGCCGAGGCCGCATACCGCGAGGCAGATCAGTACTCCAAGGAGCGCATCCAGTTCGGCAAGCCGATCCGCTCGCTGCCGGCCGTCGGCCGGCTGCTGCTCTCGATGAAGGTCGACCTGGAGGCGTCCCGCGCCCTGCTCGCCGAGACCGCTCGTTGGGTGGACCTCTGGAAGGTCTACGAGAAGGCCGCAGGCGACGGCGGGTCGGAGGTCGACCCGGCGATCCGAGCACGCCTCAAGGCCTGCCAGACCCTGGCCGAGACGCTGACCCCGATGGTGAAGTACTGCTCCACCGAGATGGGCAACCGCGTCTGCTACCAGTCGATGCAGGTCCACGGCGGCGTCGGCTACATGAAGGAGTTCAACATCGAGCGGCTCTTCCGCGATGTTCGGATCACGAACATCTACGAAGGCACGAGCCAGCTCCAGGTGGTCGCCGCCATCGGCAAGCTGCTCAACCGCTCGCTCGATCCGCTCCTCGCGGAGTGGGCCGCGGCCGAATACCCGGAAGACATGGCCGCCGAGAAAGCGACCCTGGTCGAGTTGACCGGCGTCTACCAGAAGGCCGTCGATGCGCTCAAGGCCCAACCCGACCGTGACAAGGTCGACTACTACGCCTGCGACCTGGTCGACCAGGCCGTTTGGCTGACCTGCGCCTGGCTGCTGCTCCGCGACACGAACTTCCTCGAATCGAAGAAGTCGATCGCCCGCGCCTACGTCGCCTCGATCGCGCCCCGGCTTCACGCCGCGGCCGAGGTCGTGGTCGCATCCAGCCCGGTCCCGCTGGATGCCATCCCGCTTCTGCTGGGATAGCCGGTTTCACGCAGAGTTCAGAGCGGACCCTAGGGTTGGTACAGCTCGGCTGAGGTTAGGTTCCCCGGCTCGCCACCACCAACGCCGCCGGCCACCAGAACGCGGCCGTCCGCAAGAAGCGTGGCACTGTTGGCCAGACGCCCGGTACCCATCGAGCCGGTGGGGCTCAGCTTGCCGGTTGCCGGATCGAACAGCTCGCACGTGGCGAGGTAGCCACCCGTCTTGCCGCCCGCCGGATCGTACCCTCCGATGATGAGGACACGGCCGTCGGCGAGAAGAGTCGCCTGATAGAAGCCGCGGCTCGTGTCGGCCGAGCCGGTCTGGCTGAACTTGCCCGTCTTGGGGTCGTAGATCTCAAGGGAGTAGACGGGCCCGTTGCCGTCGTTGCCCGCGGAAACGAGAACCCGCCCGTCGAGCAGCAGCGTTGAGTTGAAGGCGAATCGAACGCCAAGCATCGAGCCGGTACGGCTGAACTTGCCGGTTTTCGGGTCGTATATCTCAGCCGAACGGACGGCAGCGCTGCCCTCGTTGCCGCCTCCTGCAATCAGGACCCGACCGTCGGCCAGGAGCGTGGCGGATGCCGCATCGCGCCCCGTCGTCATCGGGCCTGTTGGGCTGAACTTGCCTGTCTTTGGGTCGTATATCTCGGCCGAAGCCAGCATCGCCGGCCCGGTCATGGTCTCTGGGATCGTATCCCGCCCGCCGGTGCCGGGATGGTAGGCCATGGCAATGGCCACAGGCGTTGCCGCGTAGTTCAACGTCGATCCACCCGCGATGAGGACGCGGCCGTCGGCCAGCAGCGTGGCTGTGTGGCCCATGCGACTCGTGATCAAGGAGCCTGTCGGGCTGAACTTGCCGGTCGCTGGGTTATACAGCTGGGCGGAGGCGAAAGTAGTCGTGTTGCTGTTGCCTCCGACGAAGAGGACGCGGCCGTCGAGGAGCCGCGTCGCGGTTCCGAAGTTGCCGTCAATGGCCGCGTTGCCTGTGCCGCTGAACGTGCCGGTCTTCGGGTCATAGAGCTCCGGGGACGTGGCGAGGTTCCCTACGACGAGAACGCGGCCGTCGAGGAGCAATATGGCCGTGCCGTTATCCGAACTTGTCATCGTGCCGGTCGGAGTGAAGCTTCCCGACGGTACAAGGGATGCCGCGGGCGCCGGCGTCTCGCTCGCTACCGGAGAGGACGGGGCGCTATCGGAAGCCGACGGACTGGTATTCGCGACCGTGCCACTCGCCCCTGGCGATGCGCTGTCTCCCGGTCCGCCGGCCGGCGGACCGCCCGTTGCCGGCCCCCTGAGTGCCAGTGCCGCGACAATCGCGATCACAGCCAACGCTCCAAGGCCGGCCAACGCCGTGCCGCCCTGGGAACGGCGCGACTCGGGCCGAATAGACAGGCCGGCTGCATCGATTCGTGCGGCGGCGAGCTCCTTGTCGACGAGACCCCGCAGGCTGTCATCCAGCTTGCGATCAGCCGGCCAGTCATTCATCTCTGAGTTCCTCTCGCAGGCGGGCTAGACCCGTCTTTAGCTGTGTCTTGATGGTGTTCTCGCTGACACCCAGGGCCGAGGCCGTCTCGCGCACGGAATAGCCCTCCAGATAGTGGAGAGCGATTGCGGCGCGAACGCGACGAGGTAGCGTTCCGAGGCTGTCGCGCAAGGCCAGCGACTGGTCGTGGCCATACTCCGCGGCGGCGACGTCGTGGACATACGGCCCAAATGACAGGAAACGGCGCATCGAGCGCACGCGGCGGACCGCCTCCCGCGCTTCGATCACAAGCAGCCAGGCGCGAAGCGATCCCCGATCGCGGAGTGTGTGGCCACGCCGGAGGGCGATCTCGAACGTGACCTGGACCACGTCCTCCGCCTCCGTCTCGTTCAAGGTGATGAGGCGGGCCGCTGCAAGGAGCACCGGGCCGTGCTCGGCGAGCATGTCGCCGATATCCAGCCGCGCGTCCTCCGCTGCCAGGGCTATCGATGCCACATGTTGCCCTCCCGTCGCTTCACCACTCTAAAGAGGGAGGCGAGTGCCGATTCGGGTGATACGACGACACGCAGTTCGCGGTGATCACATCCGGCTAGCCCACCCTGCACCGGAGGCCGCCGCGCATTGGCTGGCCCGGGTGCCTCGCTCCGCACCCGCCTCGCCGAGCGGATTCCTGCGCCCGGTCTCGAAACCGCAACGCGGCGCCGGCCCGATTGTGTAGGGACATTGATGAAGTTATCCTGCGGCCCAGTCGATGGACGCTGTCACGCTCCGCCTCGGCGTCGTCTCTCACAAAGCAACGCACGATCCCGACTCGGCTTCCCGACCGGCACCGACTGGGCAGCGGAGCGCAGCCGGAGTGCGGGTCGTTCGCGAGTAACGATCGGCAGCCGGCGGGGTTAGGGAATTCGAGATCGGTCGGTGCTGTGCAGGCCCGACCAGCGACGCGCCTGCGGCCCGCCTGGATCGCAGCCGGACAGGGAGCGATTCCGGAGTGGCAGACAACGGAGGACGACGGAACTCATGAGACTGACCAAACGATCGGCGATGCCGGCCGAGCAGGTTGCCGTGGCAGAGACCCAGGCGCTGGCCCCGGATTCGACGCCCGAGTCCGATTCGCATGGCGCGTCGGGTTCCCGGATCCAGGCCGCGGCCGTCGAGGCCCCGACCGTTGTCGCCAGGCCGCGCCCCCGGCGACTGGCCAGACCGGCAGACGACTGCGTTCGCGAAGGGCTGCTCAAGGGCAAGAAGGCCCTCGTCTTCGGCGTCGCGAACGACCATTCGATCGCCTGGGGCATCGCCAAGGGTCTCTACGACCAGGGAGCCGACGTCGGTTTCAGCTCGATGGCGTCGCTCATCAAGCGCCGCGTCCGACCGCTCGCGGCGTCCATCGGCTCGACGTTCGTCGAAGGCTGCGACGTCCGCGACGACGACGAGATCCGCAAGGTCTTCGAGCGCTGGCACGCCAAAAAAGGCGACCTCGACATCCTGGTCCACGCCGTCGCGTACGCCGAAAAAGCGGACCTAGCGGGCAGCTTCTCGGCGACCAGCCGCGACGGCTTCCATACCGCCTTCGACATCAGCGTGTACTCGCTCATCGCGATGGCACGCGAGGCTCGGGCCTACATGAAGCCCGGTTCTTCGATCATGACCATGACCTACTACGGTTCCGAGAAGGTCATGCCGCACTACAACATCATGGGCGTGGCCAAGGCCGCTCTGGAAGCCAGCACCCGTTACCTGGCCGCCGATCTGGGCCCCGATGGGATCCGTGTCAACGCCATCAGCGCGGGGCCGATCCGGACCCTCTCCGCCCACGGCATCGCGGGCTTCCGGACCATGTACGGCGCATTCAAGGACGTCGCTCCTCTGCGCTCGCACATTTCCATTGAGGACGTGGCGGGTACGGCAGTGTATCTGGCCAGCCCGCTTTCGGGCCAGACCACCGGCGAGGTCATCTACGTCGACGGTGGCTTCAACATCCTCGGCCTGCCGGTCGCCGAAGAGGAGTAGCTCGCGGGCGGGCGACCTTTGTCGGCCGCGGCCGCGGAGCCTCGTGTCGCGGCGTCAGGCGGCCCGTTGAGCCCGGAAACGGAGCCACGCGGCCAGCGCCAGCAGGGCAACCAGGGCACCTACCGAGTCGATCCCGACGTCGATTGGCGACGGGTGGCGGCCGGCCGTGAACGACTGGTGGAACTCGTCCGAGGCGGCGTAGGCGACCGTCAGTGCCAGGCTGATCGCGAGTGCGCCGCGTTGCCTCGAGTATGAGACTGCCCTCCACAGGAGCACGGCAAGGACGCCGAAGACGGCCATGTGGCCAGCCTTGCGGACGATGAAGTCCATAGCATCCGACTGGACGAAGCGCAGATTCGGCGTCGCCGACAGGGTGAAGATGAACCCGGCCCAGACGACCACCGGGGGCCACGTGAGCGCGAGCCGGATCGGCTCGGCATCCCAGAAATGCCTGCCTCGATTCGATGATCCCCCACCGGCAGCTGCCAACTCAGTCACTGCCGCCCGGCAACTCGAACCGCATCAGCCGCCACGTCGCGATCGCCAGGGTCAAGACCACAAGCACGGCCGAGAGGATCAAGGCGGTATTGGCGGAGAGACGTGCCTCTTCGACCGGCAGCTGGTATATCGCCGCCGACGCGCCAAGGGCGTACTGCCGGATCGACAGGTTGGCGATGCCGGGCAGCATGACCGAGAGAGCGCCCTCCCAGACCAGCATGTACCCGATGCCGATGACCAGCGCCCGACGCGTGAAGAGGCTCAACGCCAGGAAAAGCGAGACGTAGCAGATCGACCCCACCGCCATCGCCAGGACCTGGGCCTCGGTCGCGAGCACGCCGTCGTTTCCGGCCGGCGCGAGCACGATGAAGCCTGCGACCGCCGTGGAAGTCCCCGACAGGAGTATGGAGACGATCATCGCGGTCATGGCCTTGGCCGCGATCACGTTCCACCGCGGGACGGGCTTCGCCAGCAGGTAGACGACCGTACCTTCGTCGATCTCGGCGCCAAAGGCTCCAGACCCAAACAGGATGGCGACGAGCGGCAGCAGGATGGTCATCGAGACAACATCGAAGCTCTGTCGCGTGAAATGCTGGATGTCCGTCTGGCCGCCCAGACGGAACACCAGGGCGAGCAGCACCGGCAACGTCGCAAGCAGCACCAACAGCAACGTCCGGCGGCGACCCATCAGCTGTCGAAGGGTGATCCTCGAGATCTCGAGCATGGCCGCAATCGAGCCCAAAGGCCCCGCCCCTTTCATCGGCGCACCAGGTAGTCGAAGACGCTCTCGAGCGACTCGTCGGCCGGGGCGACCTCGAACAGGCTCACCCCCGCGGCCCGGCTGACAACGGCGATCAGCCGGCGGAAGGCCGCGAGCTGAGCCGTCTGAACGCACAGCCCGCCCGGAGTCAGCTCCACCGCGAAGACCGACCGGTCGGCCATGAGGCTGATCGCGAGCCGCCGATCGTCACTGGAGCGAATGGTGATGTTGTGGGGCCGGTCGGTCATGAGGGCTCGGATGGCGCGGAAGTCGCCCGAGGCCGCGAGTCGACCCGAGACCATGACCAGGATCTCGGTTCCGACGCGCTCGACCTCCTCGAGAATGTGCGACGAGAAGAGGATGGTCCGACCGGCCTCGGCCAGCTCGACGAGCAGATCCATCATGGCTATGCGTTGGCGCGGGTCCATGCCGTTGAAGGGCTCGTCGAGGAGCAACACCTGCGGATCGTGGACCAGCGAGCCGGCGACCTTGACCCGCTGCCGCATCCCCTTTGAGTAGGTCCCGATCGGGCGATCCATCGCGTCGTCGAGTCCAACCCGCGCGATCGCCTGGCGCGCCGCCCCGGCCGGGTCGGCCATGCCCTGCAACCGAGCGTTGAATTTGACGTAGTCCAGGCCGGTCAGGAACGGATAGACGGCCTCGCGCTCGGGAACCAGCCCGATCTGGCGGTAGACGGACGGGTCGCGGTTCGGGCTCCGGCCCAGGACCCGCACCTCGCCCGCGGACGGTGCGAGGAAGCCCGCCAGCATGTGTAGAACGGTCGTCTTGCCGGCGCCGTTGGGTCCCAGCAGGCCGGTCACGCCCGGGCCGAGGCTGAAGCTCACATCGTTGACCGCGACCACGTTGCCGTACCAGCGCGCGGCATGGTCGAGCACGATCGCGGGTGCCGATGCCGGCGGCGTCGGCGACACGGGCGGCGTCGGCACCCGCGCGGCGGCCTCAGGAGCGGGTCCGGCGGTCATGCCGGCATCCTCCGGTACCTGTAGAGCAGGACGCCGGTCGTGACCAGAATCCCGGCGATCGCGGCGGCGAGGTAGTCGCCACTGGTGAGCGATCCGCTGAATACCTGCCGATCGAGCGGTCGCCCGAAGAACCAGCTGAGCGCACCGAAGAGCGGCGTCAGGGGCGACAACAGGAAGAGCTTGTCGGCCCAGGCCCAGCCGGCCTGCTGGCCAACCGAATAGATCGCCGCCGGGATGGCTTCCATGAGCAGTATGTAGGCCACGATTCCGATCGCGGAATAGGCCCGGCGTGGCGAGAAAGACGAGATCGCGAGCGAGAGTGCGGCAAGGCTGAGCGCGATCAGGGCGCAGGCCGGGATCGACGGCAGGGCCAGGGGCAGCTCATCGCCGATCGCCTTGAAGGTGTCCGGCTTCATGAGGATGTCGCCGACGAAGAGGGCCACCATCGGCACGAGCAAGAGGATGAAAAGGGCCATTGCCAGCGAGGCAAGCCTGGCCAGGGCGTACTCGATCCGGCCCATCGCCCGGGTGAAATAGAGCGGCAGCACCTGATAGCGCTGGTCGCGGCAGACCAGCTCCGGAGCCTGGGCCACGCAGAAGAAGAAGACCAGGAAGTAGAAATCGGTGAAGTAAGTGTGGTATCCGACCAGCTGCGGCGCCTGCCCGGACGTGGCCGCCTGCTGTGCGATGACAGATGAAAACGCCAGCTGGATCACCGCCTCCAGCGCGTACAAGCCGGTCAGGATGAACGGTGCCGCCTTCGCAGTCATCGGCCGCCCGAAGCCCCAAACGCCGCGGAAGCTCTCGACGAAGAGCGACCACATGGCGTAGCCGCGGCCGTTACGGCGGCCTTCGTAGTGGCGGTAGCCGAGGTCGTAGATGCTGCCGGCCGGGGCGCCGGGGGCCTGAGCGGTTGCAGCCGTGACGGGCCTCGAGGCTCTCATTGGACGATCCCCGACGGCGGTGCGGCATCGCGGAAGAGATCCTCGAGGCGGCCTCGCTCCTGCTCAATGCGGACGAGCGACAACCCCAGGTCGGCAACGACGTCCCGGATGCCGTCGTACATCGCGTCGCTCTCGAGCGCGACCAAGACGCGCCCGCCGCTCTGCTGAACGCGCGCCCCCCCGGCGACGAGGGCGGTCGCGAGCCGGTCGGCGCCCTCCTCTACCTCGACCGCGAGCACTGGCGTCCGCCGCGTGAAGTGCGAGAGCGGCGCGGCGCTGAGCAGATGGCCGGCGTCGACGGCCAGCAGATACGTGCACACCTGCTCGATTTCGCCGAGGAGATGGGAGGCCACCACGACCGTGATCCCGAAGTCGGTCCCGGTGCGCTTGATCAGGTCGAGCATCTCGTCGCGACCGGTGGGGTCGAGGCCGTTCGTCGGCTCGTCGAGCAGGAGCACCTTGGGGTCGTGCACGAGCGCCTGCGCCAGCTTGACGCGCTGCTTCATGCCAGTGGAGTAGCCCCCGATCTGACGGTAGCGCTCCTCGTACAGCCCGACGTGGCGTAGGACCTCGGCCGTTCGCTCGCGGGCCGCGGTTCGGGGCAGGCCCGAAACCCTCGCCATGTGGGTGACGAAGTCGGTCGCGCCGACGTCTGGGGGCAGGCAGTCGTGTTCCGGCATGTAGCCGACGAACTGGCGAATGGCGCGCGTCTCCGTCACCGAGTCCATGCCCAGGACGGACGCCCGCCCTGCGGTGGGCCGGATGAGCCCGAGCAGGATCTTGAGCAGCGTGCTCTTGCCGGCACCGTTCGCCCCGACCAGGCCAATGATGCCCGGCTCAACCTGGAGGTTGAGTACATCCAGCGCCTTAACAGGGCCATAGTGCTTCGAGAGGCCGGCCGTCTCGATCAACGCCATCGCGAGGTTCCCTCCTCAGGTCGAAGGCAAATGATAGCCGGACCCTCTACGCGGATGGCAGCGCACCAGTTGGCGGGCAGCCGGCGCACGGGAGCCTCAACTAGAAGGGCTCCTCTCCGCGAACCTGAGTTCGTGTCGTCCCCCTTTGTTCAGTATTGACTGAACGTCGCGAACAGACTAGGTTGCGCGAGTCTCCGCGGGCCGCGCATGCCGCCTGGATCCGGAGACGAGTCCTGAGGTACGCGACGGTGGACGACCTTCTGCAGCGAGCGCGTGGGGCGACGGGCTCGCGCATATCCGCGGAGCGCTTCGTAGAGGAGATCGGCCTGGTCTTCGATTCCATGCACCTGCCGCGCATGGCCGGCCGGGTGTTGGGAGCCATCTTGCTCGGCCCCGCGGACGGCCCTACCGCCGGCGACCTGGCCGAAACGCTTCAGGCCAGCAAGGGCTCCATCAGCAACATGACGCAGCTGTTGATCCATTACCACTTCGTCGACCGGACCGTTCGTTCCGGCGATCGACGCGACCGCTTCGTGATCAGGTCCGGAGCATGGGCTCGGATGATGCTGTGGCGGCTCGAGCTGCTGCAGCGACTGCAGGAACTGGCCGGCGACGGCCTCGAGCTGCTCGGACCGGATGGCAACCCAGAACCCCTGCAGGAGGTCCGTGACATGTACGCGTTTCTGGAACGTGAGCTGCCCAAGCTCTTCGATCGATGGGAGGTTGAACGCCGAACGGTCCGAAAGGAGGCCTCCTGATGAAGGCCGCGATCGAAACCCACAAGCTGACCAAATGGTACGGCCGCTCACGCGGCATCATCGACGTCGATCTGACCGTGGAAGCCGGCCAGATCTTCGGCTTCCTGGGGCCCAACGGCGCTGGCAAGTCGACCACGATCCGGCTGCTGCTCGACCTGATCCGGCCGACGAGCGGCTCTGCCCGCGTCCTCGGGCTGGACATACATCGCGATCGCCTGGCCATCGACCGGCGCGTCAGCTACGTTCCGGGCGAGCTTTCGCTATACGGCGACCTGACCGGCAACCAGCTACTGACCTACCTGGGCAATCTCCAGGGCAGCGTCGACGCGGCATTTCGGGACGCGCTGATCCAACGGCTGGAGCTGGACCCATCGAAGCGGATCAAGAGCCTGTCTCGCGGAAACAAGCAGAAGGTCGGGCTCGTTGCGGCGTTCATGATCCGGCCGGAGCTGCTGATCTTCGACGAGCCCACCGCCGGTCTGGACCCGTTCATCCAGCTCGAGTTCGAGCATCTCTGCGAAGACGCTCGGGCCGAGGACAGGACCGTGTTCATCTCGTCGCACCAGCTGCCCGAGGTCGAGCACTTGTGTGACCGCGTCGGCATCATCCGTGAGGGCCGGCTGCTGGCCGTCGAGTTGATCGCGGACCTCAAGGATCGCGCCCTGAGACACCTCGAGATCGATTTCGGGAGCGATGTGCCAACCGACGGGTTCGCAAACCTACCCGGAGTTCGCGACTTGACCGTCGACGGCGGCGTCCTGCGCTGCACGGTGATGGGCAGCCTCGACTCGCTGGTCAAGACCGCGGCTCGCTACGAGGTCAAGAACCTGAGGACCATCGAGACGAGCCTGGAAGAGATCTTCCTGGCCTACTACGGCGCGGGCGACGGGACCGTCGCAGAGGGGGAGGCCGGTCATGCTGCTGCGTAACGTATTCACCAAGACGATCCGCGACCTGCGCTGGCCGACCTTCTGGGTCGCCCTCGGCATGGGGGCGATGACCGGTTACTTCTGCCTCCTCTTCCCGACCTACGCGAAGATCATCGATCTGAACTCCATCCTGGAGAAGATGGGTCCGGCGGCCAAGCTGATGGGCGCGAGCCTGGGCGACGCCAGCACCCTGATCGGCTTCCTGCACATAGAGCTCTTCTCGATGATCCTGCCAGCTTTGATGGTCGCCTTCGCGGCGGGAATGGCGAGCGGCTTCACGGCCGGGGAAGAGTCTCGCGGCACCATAGACGTGCTGCTCTCCTACCCGGTCTCGCGGCGGCGCCTGGTCCTCGAGAAGTCGCTCGCGGTCGTGTTGGGGTGCATCGTGGCCGCGGTCGTCGTCCTGGTCTTCGCCCTTGGAGGCGCCGCGTTGAGTGCCAGCCCCCTGCCTGCCGATCGACTTGCGGCCGCCCTGGTAATGGTGGTCCTGCTCGGCCTCGCTTTCGGTGCGATCGCCCTGGCTATATCGGCCGCGACCGGGAACAGGGCCGCGTCGATCGGCATTGCCGTCGCCTTGATGGTGGCCATGTACCTCGTGGACGCCCTGGCGAACATCGTCGACAGCCTCGGCGCGGTGCGCCCGATCTCGCTGTTCCGTTACTACATGGGCAACGACCCGCTTCGCAATGGCATCAGTCTTGCCGACGCGGGCGTCCTGGCTGCGGTTGCGATCGTGTTCCTGGCCCTCTCCGTCGTGCTCTTTGAGCGTCGCGACCTCGCGGCCTAGCCCCACGGTATCGGCGGAGCTGAGTGGCCGCGGCCGCCCAATCCGCGGCCGCGGCCACGATTCGCTGCTTCGGGCCGCAGATGCCGGGTGCCGCGAGGAACGGAGGGGTGCCCACCGATCCAAGCCGCGATAAAGTAGTCGCGAGCTATGTGTTCGGTCGCACACGCACATTGAGCGGGCGGACCGGCATCGAGCGCAGGGTGGGAAGATTCATGCCCGGCCAGATGGCCCAGCCGCAGGACGAAGTCAGGGGCAAACGTTCTGGCGGCGATTTCCATGCGTACATCGCCCGGAATCTCTCCGACGCGTACCGCCTCGCGGTGATGACGCTCGACGATCCGACGGAGGCTGTGGCGGTCGTCCACGACGCGGTCACGGCGATGTGGCGCTCGGCCGGCGGGTCGTCCGACCGCGACCTGGACCGGGCCCTCAGGCAGCGACTCGAGGCCGGCCTTCATTCCGCGCTCAAGGCGCAACGGTCCGGTGCGGATGCCCTCGCACTCGATCCGCTCGACGCCGCGATCGCCGGCCTGAACCCGAAGTTCCAGGTGGAGCTGGCACGTTCGTTCGGACCGTGGGAGTCCGCAGCGCCAGTCGGAGCGTCTTGGGCCTCGCTGGGCGGCGACGCCCAAGAGGCGTTCGCCGCGTTGCGCCTTCGTCTCGATGCGCCCGATGCCCCCGCGGTCAAGGCCGGCGACCCCGAGCCGGCTCTACGAGCGCTGTACGAGAGGCGCGACCCGGGCGAACCGGCGCCGCTACAGCTGCGTCTGCGGCTTCAGCAGGAGGACCGCGATGCCGAGGCCGCGTCGGAGCGGTCGGGCGAGGCTCGACCCACGGGTTGGGGCTTCGTGCTGAACACCTTCATGGCCCTGGTGGTGCTGGTGCTGGTGCTGGCCCTCGCGAGCGTCATCAACGTTCGGTCAAGCGCAGTGGTCAACGCGGATCCGACGAGCGACCCGACCAGCCCGCTGACGATATCGGCCGTGACGACGATCCAGGTCGGCATCGACAACGGGGACGTCCAGGTGGGCTCGACGCAGCGGACCCTCCTGGCCGCCTTTGCGCCGTCGGCGCAGTGGCATCTCTCGGCCCAGCAGTGTCTTGCCGACGTGTTCGGAACGATCGACTGGCGGGGCAACGCAACCTGGGGCGGCCAGCCGGCCGGCCATGCCGACTTCATCGCGGGCGACCCGTCCTCCCCGAGCGCCTATGTCGCCGGGGAAGGCTCGTACTGCGAGGTCGGCCAGCACGTCAGTCTCGACGGCGGCGCAACCTGGTCGGCCGGCTCGCTGCCCGGCGACCCCGGTTCGAGCCCGACGTGGATCGGCTTCGATCCCGCCCACGCCCACACGCTTCTCGTCTACTACCCCGGCGCCCTGTACGAGAGCTCGGATTCGGGCTCGACCTGGACGGCCTACAAATCGACGGTCGCTCCCATCGCGTTCGACTCGACCGGCCGCCTCGTGGGTTGGAGCTCGGGCAGCCTCTACCAGTCGCTCGACGAGGGTGCATCCTGGGAGGCGACCAACCCCGGCCCCACCCGGCAGCCCCTCGCAGCCGGGGCGTCCGCCGACGGCGTTCTCATCGGGACCGGCAACGGCCTGTGGTGGTATCCGCTGACATCGGCCCCGAGCGAGGTCTATTCAGGCAGCGTCTACTCCATCGCGACGCTCGCGCAGGGAGCGGTCGTGCTGGGGGCCGATGCGGCCGGTCACCCCTGGGTTGGCACCGTCGACGCCGTGCAGCCGGGGATCTCGCTGGCGACGCTTCCTCCGGACGTAGCGTCGATGCGGATCTCGGGTGGAGGCGCCGCGGTCAACGACAGCGGAGCGATCCTCGCCTTCTCGGGCTCGAGCTCGGTCATCGCCTTCGCGGCCTTCGCCCACTAGCCGGCGCGGATAGCCGGCGGCTGCGCTCCGGCCGGGGCGAAGCGGGCAGTCGCCATTCGCGGCATGACCGATCTCGCCCTGAACGCATGGATTCCCGGTCCCGAGGTCGATTCCGCACCTCGCCGGAATCCCTCACGCAACCCGGCGGCAACGCTTCTCGCTACGAAGCACAACCGGGACGCAGCCAAACCGTCACGACGCGACTACTGATTCTCGGACGGTGATGACCGATTCTTCGTCCAGGCACGGCAGCCACCGATCGAATCGTGGTCGGCAGGTTTGGACCGGGCTGGAAAAGGAGGACCACGATGGCCGCCGCGCCAGGGACCGAAATGAAGCGAACCCTGACGATGACCGGGTTGACGATCAACGCCATGGCGCTCATCGCGCCGGGTGCGTTTCTGTGGACGACGTTTCAAGCACAGGTCGTCCAGCAGAATGGCGGAGCGACCACCGCATTCGACATGGTCCCCGGGGTGTTGTTCGTTCTCGTGCTGGCATTCTTGACCGCGTTCTCATACGCGGAGCTGGCTAACATATTCCCGGAAGCCGGCGCGGGTTCTTCGTACTACTTCGCCGAGGCCGCGTTCCTCCAGCGCGAGGAGGCGATCCACTACAAGTTCGCGAGACTCGCGAAGTTCATCGTCGGCTGGGTGTCGCACCTCTACTACTGGATCTATCCGGGCATCATGGTCGCCTTCACCGCGACCCTGCTCGTCTACATCCTCGGGTTGTTCGGCATCGCCCTCAATGCGCCGCTGGAGATCGCAGCTGCCGTCGTCTTCTCGGGGCTCGTCGGCTTCATCGCCTACCGGGGCATTAACGGTTCCACGATGACGGCCATCGTGATCAACGCCATACAGCTCACCGCACTCGTCGGTTTCTCCGTCCTGGCGATCGCCTTCCGATTGACCCACCCCGATCTCGCCTACGCTCACTCGGGCGTCGGTTCGGTGGTGCTGCCCCACAACCTGACCAACGTGCTCTTCCAGGGCACCATCGCCATCCTGCTCCTGGTCGGTTTCGAGTCCGTGACGGCCCTCGGTGGCGAGGCCATCAACCCCAAGCGTGACGTCCGGCGCGCGGTCCTTCTGTCGCTGGCGATCCAAGGTGCCGTGGCCTACGTTCTCGAGTACGTCGCGGCCAACTTCCTCGTCAACAGCAGCGTGACCGCCACCGACGCGACCGGCGCAACCGTCTCCGGATACGGTGCCGCGGCCGCCTCGGCGGCGCCGATCGGCGACATGGTCAGGTTCATCGGCGACAAGATGCTCGGCGGCACGGGCTTCGCCCTCGCGATCATCCTCGCCGCCACAGTCCTCGTTGCCCTGATCGGGACCACCCTGGCCTGCTTGAACACCGGGGTTCGCATCACCTACGTCATGGGTCGCGACAAGGAAGTCCCGGGAATCCTGGGCATGCTCCACTTCCGCCACGCCACCCCGCACTACGGCGTGATCGCCCTCGCGGTTGTCTCGGCCGTGCTCGGCGGTTACGCGGTCCTCTCCGCGGACAACCTGCTCCAGATCACGCTCGCCAGCAACACCGGGACGTTCCTGGTCTACGGGATGACCAACGCAATCGTGCTGTTCGCGTTCGGCGGTGTACGCAAGAGGAATCTCGTGAAGCACGTGATCATCCCGGTGGCCGGACTGGTCGCAAACATCGGCATGCTCGTGGGCGTCGTGTTCATGAGCGTCTCCTCCGGGGGGTCGACGCAGAGTGACACCGTCATCGCCCTCGCCATCGTCGGCGTATGGATCGTCATCGGGGCGGTGTGGCTCGTCGTCAATTCGGCCGCCACCAAGACCAGCCTGCTGGTCAAACCTCAGGTGATGAGCCCGGAACGCTGACCCCAAACCTGCCATCAATCGAGACCGCGCCGTCGGTGAGGCTCCAGCCGCGGCGCGGTCTCACCACGTAACGAGGCAGAGATGCCCATTGCCCGGTCAGCGCTCGGTGCTGACATCATCTGCAAGCCGTGACCACACCCCTCGCCGTCGAATACGCGGGCCTGACCGTGATCGGCCACGTCCGCGACCGCAACGAGGATCGGCTCGGCTGGGTCGCGTTGGACGGCGATCCACCGTTCGTCACGCCACCCGAGGAGCACACCCTCACACCATCGGCGGCCACCTCCGGCCTTGGGATGGTCTTCGCCGTCGCCGACGGGCTGGGTTCATACGGCGGCGGCGACATCGCTGCCGGCATGGCGGTGGAGGCGAGCCTAGGCCAGGCCCAGCGCAATCTCGCCAACGGCGGACGCATCTCGGGCACCTTGCGGGACGCGTTCAACAGAGCCAACCAGTCGATCCTCGACGCCGCCATTGCGGGCCGCGGGGGCCGCAAGATGCAATCCACTCTAAGCGCCCTGGTCATCACTCCCGGTGAGGCCCACCTCGGCCACGTTGGCGACAGCCGCGTCTACCGCCGCCGCGAAGGCGAGCTGGAGCTGCTGACCACGGACCACAGCCAGGTCATGGAGCTGCTGCGGCTGCACCTCATCACGCCCGAGCAGGCGATCGAGCACCCGGCCCGATACGCGCTGACGCGATCGGTTGGAGGCGACATCACCGTCCGGACCGACGTGCGGAGCGAGCGGCTCGAGCCCGACGATACGTTCCTGCTCTGCTCCGACGGGCTATGGAGCAACGTCACCTCCAGCGAGATCGCCGAGGCCCTGACACGGGCGCCGGAAGAAGCATGCCGGCGGCTCGTCGACCTCGCCCTCGAGCGTGGCGGCGACGATAATGCGACAGCCATGGCTATCCGCGTTCGCGAGGCCGGGCAGCGGCCCGAGGCGCCGCAGGGATGGCGGAGGTTGTTCGCGTGACCACGACCGACGTGCAGCCGGGCGCGAAACTCGACCAGTTCACGATCGTGCGGGCGATCGGCCACGGCGCCTACAGCGACGTCTACCTGGCCGAGGATCCCACCGGGCGCCGGGTGGTGCTCAAGTGCCCCCACGAGTCGATCATGGGCGACGTCTCGACATTCGATCGGTTCCGTCGAGAGCTCGAGATTTCGCGCCACCTGGAGCACCCCGGCATCCAGCGCCCGATCGAGTTCACGACCGATCGAAGCCGGCCGTACATGGTCATGGAGTACGTCGACGGCGAGACGCTCCGATCGCTGCTCTCGCGCGAGAAGAAGCTGTCGGTCGATCAGGCGGTGGACTTCGGGCAGCAGCTCGCGGGGGCGATGGGATATGCGCATTCGCAGGGTGTCATCCATCGCGACCTGAAGCCCGAGAACGTGCTCGTGACTCCGGAAGGCAGGCTCGTCGTCACCGACTTCGGCGTGGCCTTCATGGCGGGAGCGCGAAGGCTGACCTGGCGGTGGTTCTCAACCGCGCTCGGCACCCCGGACTACATGTCCCCCGAGCAGGTCCAGGGCAAGCGCGGCGATGCCAGAACGGACGTCTACGCCATCGGGGTCATGCTCTACGAGATGCTCGCGGGTCGCGTTCCTTGGGAGGGCGACAACGCGCTGTCGGTCATGAGCCAGCACATCAGCGCGCCGGTTCCCCCGCTCCACGAAATCAACAAGGACGTCCCGCCGCCGATCGACGGGATCGTGCGCAAGTGCCTGCGGAAGTCGCCCGACGAACGCTACGAGGACGCGGCTTCGCTGCAGTCGGATCTCGAGCACTGGCGCGATCTGCCCCTCTCACAGTTCATCTTCGGCGATGAGGTCGCGATCGCTCCCCAATCGTCGGATCTGCGGCTGATCCTCCTCGTCTTCGGGGTGAGCGCCGCCTTTCTGACGGCCAGCATCTTCCTCATCGTGCTCGTATATGTCATCGGCCATGCCCACTGATAGCCGCGCCGGCGCCCCAGGACCGCGCGGGAGGAACAACATGCCTCACAAGACCGGACGCTCGCTCAACGGGGACTCTGGCTCGGATGCGCAACGCAGCGGCGCAACCCACAAGGGAGCCGGCCTCAGCCCGGCTGAGACGGCATCGAGCGACGTCGATCGCCGGGCCACCGAGCGAATCCTGGCTGCGGTGCGCGAGGCCGGGGTCCAGCAGATCGAGCTGCAGTTCGCCGACGTGACCGGGGCGGTCAAGACCGTTGCCGTGCCGGCGCGCCGAATTGCCGCCGTCCTGGCCGAGGGCGAGTGGTTCGACGGTTCGGCGATCGAGGGGCTGGCCCGCGAGGTCGAGTCGGACATGTACCTGCGTCCCGACCCGACCACTTTCTCGATCATGGAGCCCTCGGGCGTGACGTGCGCCCGCCTGATCTGCGAGGTCGTGACGCCAAGCGGCGAGCCCTACCCGGGTGACGGTCGCGGCACGCTGCGCTCGCTCCTGGACAGCGCCGAGTCCGCAGGGCTGGGCTATCTGGTGGCGCCGGAGATCGAGTTCTTCCTCTTCCCGGCCGACGTGATCGGGCCTCTGGCCGACGACACGAGCACCTACTTCGAGCGCACCCGGGGTCGTTCTCGCAGGGTCGAGCTGGAGATCGTCGCCGGTCTGGAGGCCATGGGCATCCACATCGAATCGAGCCACCACGAAGTGGCGAGCGGCCAGTTCGAGCTGGACCTGCCCCTACTGCCGGCCCTCGTCGCGGCCGACACCGTGACCACGCTCAAGCCGGCGGTCAAGGAGCTGGCGCGTGATCGCGAGATGCAGGCCTCGTTCATGCCGAAGCCGCTGTCCGACGCCGCGGGTTCTGGCATGCACACCCATCAGGTCCTCGTGGACCGGACCGGCCGCAGCGTCTTCGACGACGCGAGCGATCCGTACGGGCTCTCGGCGATAGCGAAGTCGTTCCTGGCGGGCCAGCTCGAGCATGCTCCGGGCATGAGCGCGCTGGTGGCGCCGGTCGTGAACTCCTACAAGCGCCTCGTCCCAGGGTACGAGGCCCCTGTTGCGGGGAGCTGGGGCCGGCACAGCCGAGGGGCGCTGATTCGCGTTCCGACGCCGGTGCAAAGCGACTCATCCGGTGAGGTCTTCTGCACGCGGCTCGAGCTCCGCCTGCCCGACCCGAGCTGCAATCCATATCTGGCCTTCACCGCCATGCTCGCCGCCGGCCTCGACGGCCTCGATAGAGGTCTCGAGCTCGGGCCTCCGCTCGAGGAGCTCGAGCACGGGTTCGGCGGCAGCGCCCACAGCGTCACCAAGCCGCTCCCCGCGTCGCTGGGGGAAGCGCTCGCCGCTCTCGAGGACGACGACGTGATCACGGCCGCGCTGGGCAGCGAGCTGATGGAGCTCTTCCACTCGGCCAAGACGCTCGAGTGGGAAGCCTACCGGCGCCAGGTCACGCAATGGGAGCGCGACACATATTTCCAGCGCTGCTGAGCCGTCCCGGGAACGGTGCCACTCGGCGACCGATCCGGCTGGCGAGCCGCAGGCAACCGTTCCGCTACCCAGGTCGGGCGCCGCGGATCCACGGCTCGCGCTAAGCTAGTGGCGAGGGGCTCATCGGCTTTCGGCCAATACGGAGGCATAGGTGCGCGTCTCGATCGGGATCGACCTCGGGTCGTCCAGGGTGAAGCTCCTCGCGCTCGACGAGGCAGGTGAGTCGCTTGGCGTGACGATGGCCTCGTATTCGACCGAGTCGCGGCGCGCCGGCTATGCCGAGCAGAATCCGGACCGCTGGTGGGACGCGTTGCGCCTGGCGATGTCGGAGCTGCTGGCACGACCTGCGCTTCGCGGCGCGAGCGTCGAGGCCATCGGCATGACCGGACAGATGCACGGCGCCGTCTTCCTCGACGCCGGCGGAACCGCCATCAGGCCCGCCCTGATGTGGTCCGACGCGCGGGCCGAGGCCGAGACGGCCGAGATCGAGAAGCGGATCCCACGAGCCGAGCTCGTTGCGCGCACCGGCAATCGTTCCAACGTCAGCTTCACGGCCCCGAAGATCATGTGGGTCGCGAACCACGAGCCGGAGGTCATGGCCCGGACGCGCTGGATCGTCCAGCCCAAGGACGCGCTGCGCGCCCGCCTCACCGGCGAGATCGCCGGCGACGTCTCGGATGCGTCGGCTACGCTCCTCTTCGACCTTGCGGCGCGGAGCTGGTCGGACGAGATCTGCCGGCGGCTCGAGATCGATCGCGACCGGCTTCCACCGCTCTCTGAGTCGGAGATGCCGGCTGGCGGCCTGCGCGAGGACGCGGCGCGCGCGCTCGGGCTTCCGGGCGGGATCGCAGTAGCCATCGGCGGGGCCGACGCACCGGCCGCGGCGCTCGGTCTGGGTCTCGCGCGAGAAGCGGACGCAGATGGAACCGTCCTCATCTCGCTCGGGACGGGTGGCCAGGTCCTCGCCCCTGTTGCGGAGCCAAAGGTTGACCCGGACGGCCGGGTCCACGGCCTGTGCCACGTGGTTCCCGGTCAGTGGTGCGTCATGGCCGCGATCCTTTCGGCCGCGGCATCGCTCGACTGGGCCGTGCGGCTGCTCCACCCCGACGACCCGAACGGCGCCCGCGAGCTTCTGGCCGCCGCCGCAAAGGTGCCGGCCGGCAGCGATGGGCTGCTGTTCCTGCCATATCTCCGCGGCGAGCGCACGCCCCATTTCGACCCTTCGGCTCGGGGCGCGCTGGTCGGGCTGCGGATCGGCCACGGTCAGGCGGAGGTGACCCGGGCAGTTCTCGAGGGAGTGGCCTACGCCCTGGCCGAGGGCCTCGACCTGATGCGAGGCCTGGGTCTCGATCCGAAGGCCGGCGTGGTCGCCGGCGGCGGCGTGAACCGGCTGTGGCAGCAGATCATCGCCGACGTCCTGAACATGCCGGTCGCGCTCGGCGCCACCGAACACGCGTCGGCCCGCGGCGCCGCGCTCCTCGGCGCGGTCGCGGCGGGGATTGCGCCGTCCACGACCAAGTCGACGTGGCCGCTTCCCGGCGATACACGGGTCATGGAGCCAGACCCGGCTCACGCGAGCATGTACGCCGAGCGATCGGCCACCTACCGCGAGCTATACGGCCGGCTGCCGCGCTTCTGAGCCCGGTGCCAGCGGCACGATCGGCCACGTCTCAGTCGCGTTTGCCGCCTGCCCCAAACGACAGACCGGCTACCAGCGCTGGTGCACCAGCGCCTTGATGCGCTCCTCGTACATGGCCCGGATCCGATCGAGCGTTGCCGGCGGGATTGCCGCCAGATCCGCCGCCGCAGCATTGCCCTCGGCCTGCTCCGGCGATTTCGCGCCAGGGATGGCGGCCGTGACCCCGTCGAACATGAGGACCCAGCGCAGGGCCATCTGGGCCATGGTTGCGCCGGCCGGCACGAGGCCGCGCAGTTCCTCGACGAAGGCCAGACCCGCCTCGTAGTCCACGCCGGCGAAGGTTTCGCCCACGTCGAAAGCCTCGCCGTGGCGGTTGTACGACCTGTGGTCTGATGGGTCGAAGGCGGTCTGCCTGCTCATCTTGCCGGTGAGCAGCCCGGACGCCATCGGGACTCTGGCGAGGACGCCGACGTCGCGACGCTTGGCCTCGGCCAGGAATCGGTCGGCCGGTCGCTGGCGGAGCATGTTGAAGATGATCTGGACCGAGGCCACCCCTGGAAACTCGATGGCCTTGAGCCCTTCCTCGACCTTCTCGACGCTTACTCCGTAGTTGGCGATCGCCCCGGCGGCCACCAGGTCGTCCAGGGCGGCGAATGTCTCCGGTTGGTAGTAGATGGGAGTGGGGAGACAGTGGAGCTGGACCAGGTCCAGGCGATCCATCTTCAGGTTGTCCCGGCTTCGATCGACCCAAGCACGAAATGACTCGGGCGTGTACTGGGCCATGTCGAGGGGCGCGCGGCGGCCCATCTTCGTGGCAACGAAGAAGCGCTCTCCGCTTCGTTCCGCCAGGAACCGGCCGATGAGCTGCTCGCTGTGGCCGTCGCCATAGACGTCGGCGGTGTCGATCAGGGTCACGCCAGCGTCGGCGGCCGCGTGGAGCGCGCGAAGGCTCTGCGCATCGTCAACGTTCCCCCAATCGGCCCCGATCGCCCACGCACCGAATCCGATCGCACTCACGTCTCGACCGGTCTTGCCCAGCCTCCGGTACTGCACAGATGCACTCCTCTCCAAGGGCGGATCGACCGCGCCAGGTACGAGCCCCGGTCGATAACAGTAGCCGGCGCGCCGCGGAAACGGGAGGGCGGTCCGGCGGGCGAGATCAGACTCGGGGCAGTCAGGCCCGTCCCACCGCCAGCTCGATGAAGCGGCACAGGGCGTTGGCGAGCTGCATCTGGCGTGGTGTGCGGGCCCTGACACGGATGAGCGCAGGGCTGGCCACGACGGCCGCAAGGCACAACGCCCGCGACGTGGCCACGTTGAGCCGGTTGAGGCTGTAGAGGAACTCCATTCCGCGCGGCGCATCCTCCGGGGTCGAGGTAGCCATCGAGTAGATCGAGACCGGCGCTTCCTGGCCCTGGAACTTGTCGACGGTGCCGACCCGCGCTGCGGGCAGGGCGCGGGCGATCTCGGCGACCTGGGCGTTGTATGGCGCAACGACCAGAATGTCGTCGCGTGTGAGCCGCCGCCTCCGGCCATCGCGACCTGTCCACGTCCCGGCTTCATCGAGAAGGTCGCTGATGAGTCCCGCAACGACGGCCGCCTCCTCGGGCGACGAGTTCCGGTTGCCTTCGTGGACGACGGGCACGAACCGCACGCCCGTCCCGGTGAGCCGACCTGGCCCCTCGAGATCCTGACGCGCAAGCCATTCCTCGGACGCTAGACGGCCCTCGTAGAACGCCTCGGAGGTGAAACGGCACAGGTCAGGGTGGAGACGTCTGGTCCGCTCGAGGAACAGGCCGCGGTCCGCCGGCATCGTCGATTCCTTGCCGAGCACGTGTCCGAGTGCGGAGGCTTCGGCGCCCGGCGGATGCGTCCCCTGGAGCGGCTGGTCGAGCTGCTGCGGGTCGCCCAGCAGCACGATGTTGCGCCCCGCCCCGGAGGCGGCGACGGCGTTTGCGAGCGAGAGCTGCCCGGCCTCGTCCACCACGAGCACGTCGACGGCCGAGAAGAACTCGGGTCGCGACCACAGCCAGCCCGTGCCGCCGACGACGTCGATCTCGCCGGCCTCGAGCGCTTCGAGGAGGGAGACGTAGTTCCCGTACGGCGCGGCGGCATCCGAGGCGCACTCACCGGCCCGGTCCGTCTTCTGCCCGATTCGGACTTCCACGCCGTGTTCGGCCGCGCGCTTCGCGACCGAGTCGAGCAGATTGCCGATGACCCGATGGCTGTTCGCCGTGACGCCGACCTTGCGCCCGAGTCGAACCAGCTCGACCACAACCTCCGCGCCGAGATATGTCTTCCCCGATCCGGGCGGCCCCTGGACCGCCAGGCAGCCGCCGTCCATCCGGGGCGCCAGACGTTTCGCCGCTTCGAGCGCCGTCTCGCCCGGCCGGCGCAGCGGCTCGCCGTCTCCGATTCCGGGCGGACGTCTCATCAGCAACTCGCGCGCCGCGGCGAACTCGCCCGCGCCCTCAATGCCGTGGTCGGCGACCCATTCGCCGATGCGTAACAGGCTCTCCTTGAGCGGCTTCGAGTCCACGTAGTCGAACGGGACGAGGGACGTGGGGTGCCGACCGTCCGTCTTCGGCCCGCGCCGCAGGTCGAGGGTGCCCGCGGCCCCGTCCATCTCCACGACGCTCCCGGGCGAGCGGCCCGTGGCCGGATCGAAGACGTCGGTCCCGACCGCGATGGCGTGCTCCTGCTCGGGGAAGCGGTAGCGGTACACCACGGAGCGGGCCGACTCCCCCACCCTGCCGACGAGTTCGAGCCGTCCGATCGGCTCACGCTCGGCGACGCGCTCCTCGTCCGTGAGATCGTTCATGAGGTAGAAGTAGCGCCACCAGAACGACTTCTCCTCGCGCCGGTGCCAGCTCAGGAGCTGGGCCAGCAGCCAGCGCCCCGCTTGCACCGGCGTCCTGGCCGACGGCTCGGCGGGCACCCCCGCGCATAACCGATCGGCCACCTCTGCGACGCGGGCCAGCCTCTCCGAGAGGGCCTCGCTCGGCTCCGAGGCGGAGGGAGCCGGCCGCGGCAGCGGCTCGCCAAGGTTCTCCGCAAGCTCGAGGCGCCGCTCTTCCAGCCAGTCGCGCAACCGCCAGTTCGAGACGCAGTCGTCGCGGTTGTACCGCTCGATGCTCTGCAGCGTCTCGTCGGTCTCGGGCGATCGAGCGACCGCCGAACCAGTGTCGGCCTCCGCGAGCCAGCCCTCGAAGGCGACGATGCTCGACCCGGCGTCGCGCAGGTTCTCGTCGCGCGTCAGTCCGTACAACGGCTCGATCTTCTTTATGGAATAGCTCTCGACCGAGGCGCGCAACCCCTGGCGGACCGCCCGGAAGAGGTCGACGAAGACGTCGCCCCGCAATAGCCGATCGACCGCTTCTTCGCGGGTGGCATGGCGGCCCATCAGCCTTCCGGCCGCCGTCGGCTCGTACGGGGCGTAGTGGTAGATGTGGATCGCCGGGTCCTTCGCGAGCCGGTCCATCATCAGATCGATCGTCGCCTCGAAGGCCCGTTTCTCCGCTTCGGGGGTGACCTGCCCCTCCTCGTCGACCGCCCAGAAGGTATGGAAGGTCGGTCCGCCGTCGGCCGCCGCGAGTCCGGGTTCGAGGATGCCGAAGAGATAGTCCACGCCGTCGTCGAGCGCGAACGGGTCGCCTTCGATATCGAAGAAGATGTCGCCAAGCCGCGGTTCGGGCAGGCTCGTTAGTCCCCGGTTTGGCTCGATCGTGCCGTCGGGAAGCTTCCCCGGCGGCAGCAGCTCGTACAGGATCTCGTGGGCATCTTCGCCGCGGACCTGGAGCGCGGCCTGGTGCCTGGCCTTGGCCAGGGACTCGCCGCCAACCCCGTCGAGTGGCTCCGAGAGCGGCAGGTTCAAAGTCGCGAGCCGGCGGCGGGTGGGGGTCCCGGCTTCCTTGAGCGCGCGCCGGAGTCGAGACGGCGCGTTGGCCACGAGCGATAGGTCGTCGTCCGCACGCCGCTTCGCCGTGCAGACGAGTTGCCAGCGGCAGACGTCGCAGTGCTCTACGGGCTCCGGGTAGGTGCCGGTGGGCGGGTACGCGGCCGACTCGAACCCGCCGTCCGCGTCCACTCGCGCCTCGAAGGCGGCCTTGACCGTGCGGTAGTAGGCCATGTAGTCCGCCACGCGGTGGCGCTCGATCGCCCGGGCGCTGCCCCCGAGCGCTACGTGCATCCACTCAGGCTCGAGGCCCTGGATCCGCGTCAGCTGCTCGACGTAGCTACAGATCTGGAGCAGCGCCGAGGCCTTGACGTGGCGGGCCAGCTTGGTGTCGACGACTTCGTAGCTCCACTCCCCGAGAGCGCTCGGCCGGTCCACGCGGAGCAGGAAATCCGCCAGTCCAAGCCACCGGCCGTCGAAGAACGTGGCCTGGTAGATGGCGTCGTCGCCGCGCCGGATTGCCTCCTCGGTGGCGGCGGCGGCTCCTCGCAGCAGTTCGAGACGTTGCGACCCAGGGGCGTCGTGATCTCCGGGATCGATGCGCGTGACCCGGCGGCCGCCGTCCTCCAGCGAGGCCAGGTAGCGAGCCTCGTGCTCGAGCCCTCGCCTGGCGATCAAGTCGATCTCCGGGTCGAGCCTGACCGGCCGATCGACCAGCCCGGCCATCGCCGCGAGCTCCAGACCCACCATATGCTCGCACGCGAGGAAGCCGACCAGATCCGTCGCGGCGAGAACGGGTCGGCCATCGATGAGTTGCATCGACGCCACGTTAGCGCCCCACAGTGTCACCTCGCCTGGCACGCCTGCATCTCGCCGCCCGGAGGTCGCCTCCTGCGCCCCCCTGGTCTCCCCTGCGTTTGCGACCGTTCACGGCACCGCGCCCCGATCTGTGGCACGCTCATCACCTAATCCCGCGATCAGGTCATGTGCCCGTGACCGAGCCCGTCTCGACTCGACCTTCATACCGCGCCCTCTTTGACGTTCCCTCTCTCGGGCGTGTCCTGCTTGCCATGCAGATCGCGCGTATCGCCCAGTCGATGATCGGGATCGTCATGATCCTGTTCGCGCTACAGCGGTACAACGACCCGTCGCTTGCCGGCCTCGTGGCGTTTGCCAGCATCTTCCCCGGCCTGGTCATCAGCCCAATCGCCGGGGCCTTGCTCGACCGCCATGGACGGGTGCGGCTGATCATCGTGGACTACCTGGTCGGGATGGTCGCGCTCGCCGTCGTGGCCACGCTGTCGCTGACCAGCCACCTGTCCGCCGGGCTTCTGGTCCTTGTCGTGAGCCTGGCGTCGCTGACCGGCCCGCTCAGCAGCTCAGGCCTCCGCAGCCTGTTCCCGCTGCTCGTTCCCGAGCCCCTCTGGGAGAGGGTCAATGCCGTGGACTCCAACGGCTGGGTTCTGGCCACGGTGGTGGGGGCGCCGCTGGGAGCGGTCGTGGCGCAGCTCGTCGGATTCGAGGTGGCAATGATCGGGATCGCCGCGGCTTATGGCGCGTCGGCTTTGATCATGGTCGGTTCGCCGGACCCGCGCACCGATGTGGCCTCTACCGGGAACCTCATGCGCGACGCCTGGCTCGGCCTCGTGTACACGTGGAACAACCGGACGCTGCGCAGCCTGGCCATTTCGCTGTCGACGATGAACCTGGCCGGGGGAATGATCGAGATCGTGGTGCCGGTGCTGATCCTCAGGCATCTCGGCATGGGCCAGGAAGTCGTGGGCTACATGTTCGGGCTGATGGGAGCGTTCGGCGTGGTGTCGGCGTTCCTCTCGGGCCGCCTCAAGACCGAAGGTCAGGAACGCCGGCTGATCCTGATACCGGCGGCCGGCTTCACTATGGCCACCGCCCTCCTGCTGTGGCCCGGCAGCCTGCTCCCGATCGCCGCCTCGATGGCTCTGGGCGGGTTGTTCAACGGGCCAATGGACATCGCCATGTTCACGCTCCGCCAGCGCAAGACGGACCCAGCCTGGATGGGGAGAGCGTTCACCGTCTCGATGAACCTCAACTTCTCCGGCTTCCCGATCGGGGCCGCCCTGACCGGCGTCATGGTTTCGATCTGGCCCGTCGAGGTCGCGATCGCCTTCGGGGTTGCCATGAATGCGCTTGGCGCCGTCCTGGGTTACGTGCTGATCCCGCGGGGCGACGAGGATCTCGCTGGCACCGAACTCTCGAGCCTCGAGGCTCGCGCCGCCGACTGAAACCGCACCGCCGGCACGAGAGAAAGGGCCCTCGGTCCTCCGAGGGCCCTTTCCGTTACCACGTCACTGGGTCAGTGACCGGCCTCAGCTACGAGGCAGGCTGCTCCTCTGGCTGTTCGGCGCCGAGGCCGGCCGCCCCACGCGCCCGGACCTTGGCGTCGTCCACCAGCGAGTAGACGACCGGCACCACGATCAGCGTCAGGAAGGTGGAGGTGAACAACCCGCCGATCACGACCGTGGCCAGCTCCGAGGCGATGATCTCGCCCTGGGAGAGGCCCAGGCCCAGCGGGATCAGGGCCAGGATCGTGGCGATGGCCGTCATCAGAATCGGCCGGACTCGCGTCCGCCCGCCCTGCATCAGCGCCTCGTACATCGGCAAGCCGCGCCGCCGGTGTTGCTCGACGAGGTCGAGCAGGACGATGGCGTTCGTGACGACGATGCCTATCAACATCAAGAAGCCGATGAGGGCGCTGATGCCGATCGGTCGCTGTGTGAGGAAGAGCGCCGGGAAGGCGCCGATGGTAGCCAGCGGCAGGCTGAACATGATGACCAGCGGGTCGATCAGCGAGTTGAAGACCAGCACCATGACGAGATACACGAGCAGGATCGCTACTGCCATCGAGACGAACAGGCCGGTGAAGGCGCTGTTCATCTCCGCGGTCACGCCGGAGAGGGTGACGGTCACCCCGGAGAACTTGCCGGCGGCCTGAAGCTTGTCGATCTGCTTCTGGATCTCACCCGAAACGCCGCCTGTGTCCTGGCTGGTCGTGTCGGCGCTGATCGTTGCGGCCGGCGACTGGTCGACCCGGCTTATGCGAGCCTGCGTGTCGACCTGGGTCACCGTGGCGATCAGGCCGAGCGGCACCTTGTAAGTGCCGACGGGCATCTGCTGGAGGGCCTGAAGCGAATCGAGCTTGGAGTCGAGCTGGAGGTAGACGTCAGCGGGCACGCCGTTGAGGATGACCGTCCCTGCTCTTGCCCCGACCAGGGCATTCTGGACCTCGCCCTGGACCCCGACCGTCGTCGTCCCGTCGAGGATCGCCTTGGTCGGATCGACGTCGATCTGGAATTCGGGCGCCTGGGTGGCCAGGTCGCTCTTGACGTTGATGAGGTCCGGCAGGGTCTTGAGGGACGCGATCAAGGCCGTGGAGGCGTTCTGGACGTCCGTCGGGTTCGACCCGCTGACGACAACGCTGATCCCACTCCCACCGCCGAATGAGCTCTGCTGGGCGACCTGTATCTGCCACGAGTCGACCTGCGTCTTGTTCAGCGCGTCTGCCAGTTTCTTCTGTTCTGCGTTCAGATCGACGCTGCTGTCGAGCCGCACGACGATCGTGGCGCTGTTGGACGCGCCGCCGGTGAAGGCCGCCGAGAGTGCGGATAGGCCGGTGCCGGCCGTGTCGCCGGGCACTGTCGTCTCGATGAGGTTGATTTCCGAGTACGTGCGAAGTTCGGCCTCCACTGCCTGGGCCACCTTCAGAACCGTGGCCGATGGAGTCCCGGAGGGCGGCGCAACGCTGATCTGGAGGTACTTCTGAGAACCGGTATCGAGGAACTGCGTCGGGATATGGGGGACGAGCAGCCCGGCGCCCACGACCAGCAGTGCGGACACGCCGATGACACTCCACCGGCTGCGTCGGTTGTGGAGAGCAGCCCTCAGCAGAGGCGTGTAGATCCGCTGGACAAAGCTGTCGTGATGCTGGACGCCCTCGTCGGGGTTCAGCTTGATGCGGTCGATGAAGAGCGTGGCCATCACCGGGACGACGGTCAGGGCGCACAGCAGCGAGGCCAGCAGCGCGAAGGTCACCGTCAACGCGAACGGCAGGAAGAACTGGCTCACGATCCCGCCGACGAAGCCTATCGGCAGGAACACCGCGACAGTCGTAAGCGTGGAGCTGGTGATTGCACTCGCCACCTCGCGCGTGCCAGAGATGACCGCCTCACGCATTGGATCGCCACGGCCGCGGTGGCGGTAGATGTTCTCCAGGACGACGATGGCGTCGTCCACTACCCTGCCGACGGCCACCGCCAATCCGCCCAGAGTCATGATGTTGATCGTGACTCCTGCCACGAGCATGAGAACCAGAGCGCTCATGATCGAGACCGGGATGCTGACCGCGGCGACGAGGGTCGAGCGCAGGCTCATCAGGAAGATGAAGATCGTGATGATCGCGAAGAGCGCGCCCAGCAGGCCCTCACGGACCAGGCTGTCGCGAGACTCGATGATGAACTTCGAGTAGTCCTGGACGGTGACCAGCTCGAAGGCGCCCGTCTGAGACTGCAGTTCGGCGAGCTTGCTCTGGACGGCCTGGACGACGTCGACCGTGTTGGCACCCGATGTCTTCGAGATGTCGAGGACCAGCGACGGCGCAGCAGGCTGCTTGCTGGGATCGCTGTTGAGCTCCGCGTACCCGCTGGCGTAGATCGGAACCAGCTGGACGGTGCCCAAGTCCCCCAGGGTGATGGCCGTGGGCAACACGTCGGTAGAGCCTGCCGGCGGCGTCTTCGATGCCACAGCGAGGGAGAGGATGTCGTTCTCGGTCTTGAGCAGAAGCTGATGCTGGGCCGAGACGGGGATATTGATCGTGGTCCCGTTGGCCGTCGTCGTCGGAAGCGAGCCCGCCGGGAGAACGAGATTGTTGGCAGCGAGAGTGCTCGAGATCTGGCTGATCGAGACGTGGTTCGCGGCCAGCTTGGCCGGATCGAGCTGGACTATGAGCCGTTCCTGGCTGGAGCCGCTCAGATCGACCTTGCTGACGCCCCCGATGCTTTCGAGCGACGGAACGATCGAGGACTGCGCCAGCGCATCGAGCTGCGCCGCCGTCGTGCTGCCCTTCGCCTGTATGGCCACGGTGAGCGGCGGCAGGGCGTTGATGTCGAACGACTCCACATTGGACGTCGAGCTCAGGCCAAGCGCCTTGACGTTGGCGTCGATCGTCGCCGTGGTCGCCTTGACGTCGGTCCCGTAGTCGAAGGAAGACACGACGATCGAGAGGCTGTTCACCGAGCTCGAGTCGATGTGCTGAAGCTGCGGAACGCTGCCGACCGAGCGCTCGATCGGTTCGGTCACGGCCACCGCCACGTCTTGTGCGCTGGCACCCGGAACCGACGTGATGACCACCACGAATGGGAACTGGATCTCGGGCAGCAGTTCCTGCTTCAGTGAGGCCCAGGCGAAGACGCCGCCGAGCAGCATGGCCACCGTGATGAGGACGGTAACGCTGCGCTTGCTGACGGCTAGCTGTGTCAGTCGGATCACGAGCTGCTCCTTGACTCCGGGCTGTTTCGTGGCGATGTCGGTATTCGGTACGCCGATCGGCGTTCAGGTGCCGGCGGGCTGGCATACCGATTGCGTGGCCGAGGCCGTTCGCGTTGGGGCCGGTTCAGGAAAGTTGGCTGGCCCCTCCGCTGATCACGACTCTGGTCGTGGGCCGGACGTTCACACCATGCTCGCCTTGGCTCGTTCCAAGACGATGTTCACCAATCGGGCCATCTCGACTAGCTCTTCGTCGTTCAGGACGCCGAGGAACCGGCGCATCATCTCGAGGCGCATCCCCGAAATCTCATCGATGAGGCCCCGGCCGGCGTCTGTCAGATGGCAATCGACGACTCGACGGTCGTCGAGGCGATGCCGCCGCTCCACGAGGCCGTGCCGCTCGACTCGTTCGACTGCACCGCTGACGGTCGGCAGTCCCACGCCGAGCCACTCCGCGATGCGGCTCATCGGCGACGGACCGTGCTTGCTGAGCAGGAACAGCAGGCGCATCTGGCCAAAGGTGAGCTCCTGCTCGACCCAGGCTGGCAACTCCGAGGCGTTGGGGTCCCACATGCCGACGAGGGCGTCGATTACGGCCTCGATCTCGAGTTGCCTGGTGGATACTTCGCTCATCAGCGAACAGTCTTACATATAGCTAACTACTTCGCATCGTCCGAGCGAATGAGTCCCGCCGACCGGGCCGATCCTGTCGGACGGCCAGCCTCGTAGTGCTTGTGTCTTCCACGCCCGAGGAGCGCGTAGGACGGGGCGCGCAGCCTACCCACGGTCTGCGCCGCCATCCCGCCTGACGAACGTACTTCACGGACCTATCGGCTCGCTGCTAACTTTGCCAATGACGGTTTGCAGAGGAGGGCGGCGGTGATCAGGTGGGGGAAGCCAGAGGGTCCAATCCAGTGGACGACTTTGGGCAATGCGCCGTATCCAGGGCCAGACGATCCGTGCTCGGGCTTTCTTCTGCAGGCCGGCGGCGCCAATGTGCTGGTCGACGTCGGCGGCGGAGTGCTCGGTCCGCTTCAGCGCTACATCCGGTTGGAGGACCTGCACGCGGTCTGGATCAGCCATCTCCACGCCGACCACTTCGCCGACATGCCGCTTCTCTACTACGCCTTCGCCTTTGCCGAGACGCCGATGCGCAAGATCCCGATCCTGGGTCCGGTCGGCTGGGCGGCACGGGTCGAGGAGTTCGTCAAGAGCTCGGTCGACCACCACATGAGCAACTACTTCCAGGTGGTTGAGCTCAAGGACCGCGGCGTCGCCGAGATCGGCGACCTCAAGATCCAGGCCCGAGCCGTGGAGCACGCTGTACCCGCCTTCGGCCTGACAGCCCGATACGGCGATAGACGGCTCGCCTACACCGGCGACAGCGGCCCCTGCGACAACCTGGTCGCCCTGGCCAAGGGAGCCCGCGTCCTGGTCGCGGAATGCTTCGCCACGGAGATCGAGATTCCGTCGGTACACCTCACGCCGGAGGACGCCGGGCTCGTCGCCACCCACGCCGGCGTCGGCAGGCTGGTGCTAACGCATCTGGGTCAGGGCCTGGGCGAGGAAGAGGCGATCGAGCGAGCGTCGTCGACCTTCAACGGCCCGATCGAGGTGACCAAGCCGGGGGCGCTTGCGGAGTCGTGACCAGCGGGGCGGAGAGGCGGGCGCGGGGCGGCGCCAGGCTGGGCGCGGGCGCGCGGAGTGCAGGCGCGGCGTCGCCCGCCACTTCCCTCGACTAAACCCCTCGCCGATACGGCGTGTCGAGGACCACGAAATCCTTGCGCCCGACCAGAGCGGCCCGGATGCGATGCACGTTCGAGTTGTACAGGACCCGATCCCACCAGTGGCGGGGCAGATGCTCGGGCAGGAGCACGACCGTGAGGCGGCCCGGATCCTCCGCCTGCGATACCTCCAGATACCGCACGAACGGCCGCACCAACGCTCGGTAGGGGGACTCCACCAGCACCACCCGAACGCCCGGCAGCTGCTTCTCGACACGCTCGCGGAAGTGCTCGCCCTCGGCCGGATCCAGCGTGACGTGGACCAGCTGGACCTCTTCGCCCATCGTCTCGCCTACCTTCACCGCCTGCACGACCGCCCGGCTCATGGCCTGAGCGGCAACAACCACTCTCTGGCGGCGATGGGGCGGCCCGAAGACGATGTCGGGTTGAACGTCGAGGCCCAGCCCCTCCGCATCGTACTCGTGCTTGATGAAGAGCATCAGCAGGACCAGGATCGGGACCACGATGATGATCATCCAGACGCCCTGGGCGAACTTCGAGAAGCCGATGACCACAACCACGATGGCCGTCACCACGGCGCCCACGCCGTTGATCAGGGCACTCCGACGCCAGCCCGCGCCGCGCTCGGAGAACCAGTGTCGAACCATGCCCGACTGAGACAGGGTGAACGAGGTAAAGACTCCGATGGCGTACAGACCGATCAAGGCATCGGCGGATCCGTTGTAGATGATGACCAGGAAGATCGACACCAGCGCAAGGGCAACGATGCCGGAATTGAAGGCGAGCCGCTCGCCGCGCAGGGAGAATTGGCGGGGGAAGAAGCCATCGCGGGCCAGGATCGAAGAGAGGCGCGGGAAGTCCGCGAAGCTCGTCTGGGCAGCAAGGACAAGGATTCCCATTGTGGACATCGACAGGACGTAGTAGAGCGGCGAGCCATTGCCGAAGACCGTCCGACCGATCTGCGACAGTACGGTCTCGCCGGAAGCGTTCAGGCCTGCCGGATGTGCGCCGACGTTGACGGCGAGGTAGCTGGTACCGAGGAACATGATTCCGAGCAGGGTGGCCATCATGATCATCGTCTGCTGGGCGTTCTTCCACTCGACCGGCTTGAATGCCGGAACGCCGTTGGCCACGGCCTCGGTACCTGTCATGGCCGAGCAACCGTCCGCGAAGGCCCTGCAGACCAGAAACAGGCCGAGACCTGCCATCGGAATGCCGCTCAGTTTCTCGACGTGGTCGACCTGCGGCAGCTGACCAGTCACCGAACGGAGCACTCCGAGCGTGATCATCAGCAGCATCGTGCCGATGAAGATGTATGTGGGGCTGGCGAACAGAGTGCCGCTCTCCCGCAGGCCGCGCAGGTTCACGACCATGACCAGCAAGATCGACGCGGCGATGAGTGACACCTTCACGGGCTCAAGCGCGGGGAAGGCCGAGTAGAGCGCCTGCACGCCAGAAGAAACGCTCACGGCGACCGTCAGGACGTAGTCCGTAAGCAGAGAGCCAGCGGCGACCAGACCGGCCAGCACGCCCAGGTTGGCGTGGGCGACGATGTAGCTGCCTCCGCCGTTCGGATAGGCCCGAATCGTTTGCCGATAGCTGAAGGTCACGATGACCAGCAGGGTCACGACGATCAGCGAGAGCGGTATGACGTATTTGAATGAGTCCTGCCCGGCAACGGCCAGCGTGAGCATCATTGCCCCGGTCCCGTAGGCCACCGACGACATCACGTCAGAGGAGAAGACCGGCAGCGCCTTCCACTTGGGCAGGCGCTCGGTCAGATCGGCGGCAGATGAAAGCGGGCGGCCGAAGAGCAAGGCTCGCAGCGTCGCCATCCGGCGCTGATACCCGGTGCGCGGCGCCTGGGCCTCCAGTTTGGCCTCGAGGACGCCGGGGCCTAGATATCGGAAATATCGGGCGTGCGGCCGGTCAACCACTACCCGGCGGTCGCCAAGCTTTCGGCCCTGCAGAGGCCGTTGGTCAGCCATTTGAGGCGGTGTCCCTCGTGATTGCGATGTCCACCTTACCGCCTGGACGCACGACCGTCGGCAGAATGAGCACGCCGGTGCTGTCGGCAAGCTGGTACGCGCGCCACAGCAGCCCCGGCCATGACGTGAAGCCCGAGAGCACGACTCGCGTGGCCAGCCCGGCGGAGACGAGAGCCACGGCCGCCTCTAGATCGGCGAGTCCCGGCTCGAGCTCGTTGAGATCCGGCGCGGCGCCGGCGGCCATCTCAGCGTCGAGACGCTCGAGCACCTCAGGCGCGGCCGATTCGATCGGCGAGTGCGCGGTCGACACCTTCGAAACGGCGGCTTCACCGGCGGCCGTCTCTGGCCCTGTGAGTGGCACGGTCTCCGACGCATCGGCGTCGTCCGGAGCCACCCAGGGATCGATCCGGGCCCCAACTCGAACCAGGTGGAGCACGCTGTCGGCGAATGTCACCACTTCACCCTACGCACGTCCCCACGAGGAAATGCCGGTTTCACGGCCACGGAGCGCTCAACAACCGCTCAACAGGGTGGGCCGGAACTGGTCACGCGAGGGTGCGGCGGGACTACGATCGCATCGATGGCAATTACGCGAACGGGCAGTTGGAAGCCCGGCGTGGTACGCGGTGGGCTGGTGGCGGTATCGATAGCCGGCGCCCTGATCCCCGCCACCCTGGCGATCGCCCTGCTGGCGGATCTGGGAGTCACCCACGCTGCCCCCGTGTATCTCCTGGCGGTCGTCGCAGTCGGCATGCGCTGGGGAACGATCCCGGCGGTCGTGACGTCGGTGGCAGCTTTCCTCTCTTTCGACTTCCTCTTCGTGCAGCCGCTTTACGCCTTCACGATCAACAGCCCTGAAGAGTGGCTCAATCTGCTGCTCCTCCTTGCCGTCGCAGTCGCGATCGGCCGGTTGGTGGCGGTCCAGGCCGAGCACGCGGAGGCCGTGGCTCAACGGGCACGCGAGGCGCAGGCTCTCTTCGGCATCAGCCGGGCCCTCGCCGAGACGCGCACGGTCGAGGAAGCTGCACCGATAGTGCTAGAACGGCTCGCCGCCGCCGCGGCAATGGACCGTATCTGGTTCGGGTTGGGGCCGACGCCGGCCGAGGAGCGAACCATCGCCGACACGGCGCCGGGAGAACCACTTCCGGTGCCGGCCTGGCAGGTGGTGCTGCAGCGCTCCCCAGGGGATGAGCCGGCTCGCTGGGTCCGGATGCACGTCGCGACGACCGTGATCCGGCGCAAGGCAAGTCGCGCCGTGGTCCACCGCGTCCGCGTCGAGGCGTCGGGCGAGGCGCTCGGTTCAGTGTGGGCGCTGAGAGCCCGTGGCGAGCGCGAACCGGACAGGGCAGAGACGCGCATCCTCTCGGCGGCGGCGGACCAGCTCAGTCAGGCGATCGTGCGCGATCGGATCGCGCTGGAGCGTACCAACGCCGAAATCGCGCGTCGCAGTGAAGCGCTGAAGACGGCTCTGCTCGACTCGGTTTCGCACGACCTTCGGACGCCGCTCGCGACGATCCGGGCCGCCGCCGGCAGCATGCTCGACGAGTCGGTGACATGGACCGCGCAGGACCAGCGCGAGGCCTTCCAGGCGATCGACTCCGAGGCGGAGCGAATGGGCCGGCTGGTCCGCAACCTGCTCGATCTCAGCCGAATCGAAGGCGGCGCACTCAGGCCAGAGCTCGAGCCGCTGGATCTCGACGACGTGATACCGGCAGTGGCCAGGCGAGCCGGATCGAGCGGCGCAAAGCACGTCGCGGTGGAGTTGCCGGAGTCGCTGCCGCCGGTCCTGGCCGACCAGCTCTACCTCAGCCAGGTCCTGGCCAACCTGCTGGAGAACGCCATCCGACACGGCGGCGCAACCATTCGCGTCGGGGCGTCGGTGCGAACAGACGGCTTGGTCGAGATCACGGTCGAGGACGATGGACCGGGCGTTCCGAGCGCCTCGATGCCGCATCTGTTCGAGAAGTTCTACCAGGCTGGGCCTCAGGGCGAGGGCAAGCGCCGCGGCATGGGGATCGGCATGACCGTAGTCGAGGGCCTGACCAGGGCGATGGGCGGCGAGGTCGCCGCCAGCCAGAGCGAGCTGGGCGGTCTGCGCGTCGACGTGCGCCTCAACCCGGCACCCATCCCCGGCTACCTGACCGGAGCGGATGGCTCTGACCCTGGCGCCCCGGCCGCCGCCGTCGCGCCTCCCAACACGCCAGATCGATGACTGGCCCCGCCCTGCTCATAGTCGAGGACGAGGCGCCCGCCCGACGTGCCCTGGCCGACTACCTCGAACACCGCGGCTACGAGATCCATCAGGCGGGGACGGCGCAGGAGGCGATGCGCCAGTGGGATGCCCACCGGGCCGACGTCGTCCTGCTGGACCTGGGACTGCCCGACCTCGACGGCGTGGACGTCGTGCGGCGGATCCGGCGCGAGGCCACCACCCCGATCATCATCCTCTCCGCCCGCGGCGACGAGCGCGACAAGATCGCCGGCCTGGAGGCCGGCGCCGACGACTACCTGACCAAGCCGTTCGCGACCGACGAGTTGAACGCCCGAATCAGGGCCGTCCTTCGAAGGGCCGGCGGTGCCAACGCCGACGCCAGCGGACGGCTGCGGCTGGGTCCGATCGAGCTCGACCCGGTCAAACGCGAGGTTCACGTTGGCGGACAGATCGTCCGGCTCACGCCCCGAGAGTACGAGCTGCTCAAGGTCATGCTGTCCAACCAGGGCCGCGTCCTGACCAAGGCCCGGTTGCTCCGCGCGGTCTGGGGCCTGGCCTACGCCGACGAAAGCGCCTACCTACACGTTTACGTGAATCGGCTGCGCCGCAAGCTGTCCGCCGCTGCGCCCGACGCCCAACTCGACGGCCTCATCGAGACGGAGCCCGGGATCGGCTACCGCATCGCCGACAACGACGTTCTTTCGGAGATTCGCGGCGCCTAGCAGCCGAACCCGCCGCCTCCGCCGCCTCCGCCGCCCGGGCTCGAGGCCGGCACGTTGTCGAGGCTGTGTGCGACTACGTTCCGGATCGTTGTCACCGACGCGGAGGTCAGGACGTTGTTCTTTGCGCCGCTGGTCGACGGATCCAGGACGACGCTCTTGAGGTTACCGGTGGTGATGTGTTCTGCCAGCCCCACCCAGGACGAGATCACCGACGGATCGAGTGGCAGGTTGGTCCAGAAAGCAGTGCCGAGATCGCTTATCAACGACGGGATGCGCGGCAGGATGGTGCAGGGATCCAGCGTGCTCCTGAGCGACTGCAGGACCAGCTGCTGGCGCTTCATCCGGTCGTAGTCGGTGGAGAACTCGCGGGTGCGGGCGTAGGCGAGAGCTTGATGGCCGTCCATGTGCTGGATGCCCGGCTCGAAGTCCAGGCTGATATCGCCGGTTCCCTCGGGTACGGCGTACCCGCCGTGGACGGCGGCGCAGTAGCCGTAACGGTTCTCCGGCGTGCCCTTGGGACCGCACGGATGGTCCACTACCCGAGTGGGAACGTTGATGGTCACTCCGCCGAGGTCGTCGACGAGCTTCACGAAACCCATCAGGTTGACCTGGGCGGTGCCGTCGACGTGGAGGCCTGTCAGGGTTCCGATGGCCTGTTCGAGGGCGGTGATGCCGCGCATGTAGTCGTTGGCCGGCGATCGTGTCTGGTAGTAGGGGAAGTTGCCGGGATGGACCTGCGCCGCCTCCTGCCACAGGTTCTCGAGCATGTAGGACCAGGTGTACGGCGGACAGCCGTACGTGATCTGGGCGTTGCTGATGTTCGGGTAGTGCTCGGCCGTTCCCTTCGGCAGCGGGACGCAGTAGGTATTGCGGGGGATGCCGTACATGGCCGCCTGGCCGGTCTTGATGTTGACGTGGAGCAGGATCATCGTGTCCGGCCGCAGGCCCACGTTTCGACTCCCACCTGCCCCCGCGTCGACGCCGATCAGCAGCACGTTGAGCTGCCCGTCGGAGGCCCAGTCGGCGGAGTTGGTGGTCGTCTGGTAGGACGGAATGCTGGCTGGATCGAGGGTGGCGACCGATCCGGACGGCGCTGTGGACGCCGACCCGGAACCCGAAGACGACGGGCTGTGGATGACGTTGGGATCGCCCGAGGCGTCGGCGGGGTCGATCGAGGGCATCGCGTACGTCTCGCCGGGCGACATGGCCGATACCCAGCACGGCGTTAGCGCGGTCCAGCACGAGAGGTCGCCCTGCCAGTTCATGACCACCGAGCCGAGCCCGGCATGGACGAGGACTGTGGACGAGACGATCACCGCTATGCCGGCGTTGGCCAGCCACTTGCGCGACGGAACCCGGGCGGTGGCAACGGCCGCGGTGGTGGTTCGACCGCGCCTCTGCGGGGAGACCGGACGAGCCAGCGTATACGCGTCGACGACTGCCCATAGGTGGTAGACGAGCGCCGCCACGTCGAGTATCAGCAGACTGGTCAGCCATTGCTGGTCGAAGGCCGCGTTGAAGATCGAATGCCGGTCGACGAGGATGACGAGCAGGAAGGCACCGATCACGGCCAGCGCTGGGATGGCGACGATCGCCCCGCGGCGCCGGTTGCCCGCCGCTGCCTGACCCCAGCCGGGGAACAGGAACGACAGAACGGCGGCTCCGACGGGCCGCCGGAAGGCGGCGCCGATGCGTCCGACGATGGAACGGAACTGCATTCTGTCGAAGTCTCCCTACACGGCCAGGGACGGCCGGCCGACCAAGACGCCCCTCTCCAGGCCGATATTCTGCACCAAATGGCACCCCGGACGGGTGGCACTGCCCTGGTCGACCGATCCGGCGCTCGGACGCGGGATCCTCGGCCTTGCTAGAACGGAGCCGTGGTCCGGGTCTTGAGCCGTCCCCCGACCGACCCGTAGAGCACGAACCACGACGCGATGCCGCCGGCGATCGCCACTCCCCCGGCGGCCGCGAAGAATGCACTCGGTCCGATCGAGCCGTACGCCACGCCACCGAGAACGGAGCCGAGGACGGCCCCGAGGCCGGACGTCGAGGCCATCACCAGGACCTGCCCGGTCGCCTGAAGCCGCTCCGGGAGCAGCCGAGGAACGATCAGGACGCGAGCTGCGGTGAGCGCGCCGAAGCTGACGCCCGTCATGAGGCGGGTCGCGTTGATCGCAATCGCCGTCGGCAGAATCCCCCACGAACATATGCAAGCGCCGTAGAGGGCAAGCGAGATCGCGAATAACCAGCGGAGCCCGAGCCGCCGGCCGATCCAGCCCGCGGCAACGAGCCCCGGGATCTCGGTCAACGACGAGAGCGCGAACGACAGCGCCACGTCCGAGGGCTGGCCACCCAGCTCGACGATGCGGATGCCGATGAAGGCCAGCCCGGCCTGCATCCCCGCAAACGCGAGCGCGAAAACAACGAGGACTATCCACAGCCGCGGCTGGACGGCAAAGGCTCGACCGATCGATCCGAGACGGCCCGACGTCTCGCCCGCGGTCAACTCAGACGCGGCGCCAGAGCGCGCGCACACGAACCGGGCAGTGCGGTCGCGGACCCGGCCCACGAGCAAGAATAGCGCGCCGGCCCAGACGAGGAAGACCCAGGGTGCCATGCCATATCCGGCCCAGCTGTACAGAAAACCCACCAGGGTCAGGGCGACCGTGTAGGAGAGACTCGCATGGGCGCGGAGGGCGCCGTACTGGCGTTCCGGTGCGGGGAGCTCCACGACGGCCAACGCATCGCTCAGCCCCAGGAACAGGCTGGCATAGATGGTGAAGCTGACGACCATGGCCACGATCGCGACGAGCGGCAGGTCTAGCAGAAGGCCCCCGGCAGAGCCCGCGGCGATGAGGAGCCCGATCCGGAAAGCGCGCGTTCGGCCCAGCACCATGTCCGCAACGTGACCCCACGCGGGCACCACCACCGTCGTCAGGAGGGCCGCCAGCGCGAGGGCGAGTCCGATGGTCGCGGGCGCGAGACCACGTTCTTTGAGAATGACGGGCACGAACGGGGCGATCGACGCCGTCGAGCAGCCGACGCCGATGTAGATCGCCCGCAGCGTCCAGGGTGTGGATTCGCGGCTGCGGTCGGGGCCCTCGGCGGCGTCGGCACGAAGCTCAGCGGCCTCGCGGGTCGTCCCGGCCTCGTCTCGACGGCCGCTCAGACTGGTCGTCCCATGACCCAAGTATGACGGAGCGGCGGCGGACGGCGGCCACTACGGCGGTGCACACGTTTAGACCGCGTTTAGCGCCCCGGGGCCCGGAATGGCGGTCGCCTCTTGGAGTTGGCCGCAATCCTTGAGCCATGGAGAGCGACGAAGCCACCCGAGCCGGGACCACCGACTCCGAGGAAACCCGACGCCGGCTGGCCTCGGAAGTGGCCGAGATCGAGAGCGCGATGGCGCTCGTGGATTCGGGCTCTGCGTCGCGGATTACCCTGACCGGCCTGAGGTTCGGCGAGGAGCTGGCGCGGCGTTTCCGGGCTGACGCCACCTCGAAGGGTCTGCTTCTCGAGCCAATCCTGTGGCCCGAAGACGCGGGCTGCGATCTGATCGTACGGAGGATCGATGAGTAGCGGAGTCACCCCGGCCCGAGTCCTGCTGATAGAGGACGACGAGCCGCTGGCTACGATCGTAGCCAAGCACCTGAAGGCTCGCGGCCACGACGCCCGGGTCGCGGGATCGGCCGAGGAGGCGACAGAGATGATCCGCGCCGGCTACCGGCCGACGATCGTGCTACTCGACATCAACCTGCCGGGCGAATCGGGTTGGAACTTCCTCCGCTCCGGGGGACTCGACCCGGCGGGCAAGCCGCCGGTCTTCGTCGTCAGCGCAACGGCGGTCCCGCAGACCCGCCTCCGCGAGTTCGACTGTGCGGGCTACCTACCCAAGCCGTTTGCCGTTTCGACTCTCATAGAAATCGTGGAACGCCACCACAGCGAGGCGGACGGAGACGAAACCCCACCTCAGGGAGGATTCGATGCTTTTTGATTTGTCGATGGTCGCCCTGATGGCAGCCTGCCTGCTGTTCTTCATGGGCCTGATCTGGCTCTGCGACAGGCTCGCCCGATGAACGCGCAGGACGTGCTGGGCGGCGTGATCGTCCTCTTTCTCGGCGTCTACCTGCTCTTCACCCTCCTGCGAGCGGAGAGGTTCTAGATGATCCCCTCGCTTCCCGGCCTTCTGCAGGCCGTCAGCCTGTTCGCCGTCGCGATCCTGTTGGCCCGCCCGCTGGGCGGCTACATTCGGGCGGTCATGGAAGGCGAGCGCGTCTTCCTCTCGCCGATCCTTCGTCCGATCGAGGTCGGCATCTACAAGGTCCTCCGCGTCGACGAGACCAAAGAGCAGCGCTGGAGCGCATACGCGGTCTCGGTCATCGTCTTCTCGTTCGTCGCCATCCTGGCCCTGTACCTGCAGCAGCGGCTCCAGACTTACCTGCCGCTCAATCAGACCGGCGCGTCGGGAGTTGGCAACGTCGCCCCCGACCTCGCATACAACACCGCCGTCAGTTTCGACACCAACACGAACTGGCAGAACTACCTGGGCGAGACCACGATGACGTACCTGAGCCAGATGGCCGGGCTCGCCGTCCGCAACTTCGTCTCGGCCGCGACCGGCATCGCCATCGCCATCGCCCTAACGCGCGGCCTGGTCCGCAAGTCCTCGCCGACGATCGGCAACTTCTGGGTGGACCTCACCCGCAGCACGCTCTACATCCTGCTGCCGATCGCCTTCGTCGGGGCGCTGTTCCTGGTCTCGCAGGGCGTGATCCAGACCTTCGCCAGCTCGATCGACATCCACACCCTAGGCGGTGGCACGCAGACGATCCCGCTCGGACCTGTTGCCTCGCAAGAGGTCATCAAGGAGCTGGGCACCAACGGCGGCGGCTTCTTCAACGCCAACTCGGCCCATCCCTTCGAGAATCCGACCGGGTTCACGAACTGGTTCGAGATGCTGCTCATCCTGATCATTCCGTTCGCCCTGACGAACACCTTCGGTCGCATGGCCGGCAACGTCCGACAGGGCTGGGCCCTTCTGGCAGTCATGGTCGTCGTCCTGTCGGCAGGCTCGCTGGTTGCGATGTCGAGCGAGGAGCGCTCTAACCCGTCCATCCCGGCCGCCGTCGCACAGAACATCGACCAGTCGGCTGGGAACATGGAGGGCAAGGAGACCCGCTTCGGGGCCGACACCAGCGGCCTTTTCGCGACCGTCACGACGGGCACGAGCACCGGCGCGGTAAACGCCATGCACGACAGCTTCCTGCCGATCGGCGGCCTGGTCCCTCTCTTCAACATCGAGCTCGGAGAGATCACCCCAGGCGGCGACGGAGCCGGGCTGTACGGCATCCTCGTCTTCGCCATCATCGCGGTCTTCATAGCCGGTCTGATGGTTGGTCGGACTCCGGAGTTCCTGGGCAAGAAGATCGAGGCCTACGAGATGAAGATGGCCATGCTCGTGGTCCTCTTCCTGGCCTTCAGCATTCTCTTCTTCACGGCGGTAGCGACCGCGACGACGGCAGGCAAAGCCGGGCCGCTGAACGGCGGCCCCCACGGCTTCAGTGAGATCCTCTATGCCTTCTCCAGCCAAACCGGCAACAACGGCTCCGCCTTTGCCGGACTCACGGGTAACACCCTCTTCTACAACCTGACCGGCGCCTTCGCGATGATGCTGGGGCGCTACGCGATGATCGTGCCGATCCTTGCGATCGCGGGCTCAATGGCCGGTAAACGCCGCGTCGCGGCGTCGCTGGGCACGTTCCCAACGACCGGACCGATATGGGTCGGGCTGCTGATCGGCGTGATCATCATCGTCGGCGCCCTTACTTTCTTCCCCGCGCTGGCACTCGGTCCGATCGCCGACCAGCTGCTCAACAACGCCGGGAGGCTCTTCTGATGGCCTTCTCAACCCTGGGCAGCGCGCTGCCCAGATTCGCACCCAGGATCGTAGCCGGCGGCTTCCGCCGCAAGGTCCTCGCCCTTTCCGTGATCGACACCGCACGCGGCAGTCGCCGCTTAGCCCGCGAAGACCGCCAGGCTCAGGCCAGTGGCAGCCCCAGAAACCGCGGCATTTTCGATCCCAAGCTTCTGCGCGGGGCCCTCGGACCCGCGGTACGGAAGATGGACCCGCGCCAGCTCGCCAGGAACCCGGTCATGTTCGTGGTCGAGGTCACTGCCGCGCTCGTGACGCTGGTCCTGATCTCCGACTTCCTCGGCCTGAGCAAGGCCGCCCCGGGCGAGGTCGGCCGTTCCACTGGCTTCGAGCTCCAGATCGGAATCTGGCTGTGGTTCACGGTCTACTTCGCCACCTACGCCGAGGCGCTGGCGGAGGCACGTGGCAAGGCCCAGGCCGCCACACTTCGCAAGACCCGCTCCGAGACGCTGGCCCACCGCCGGTGCGACGACGGCACCTTCGAAGACGTCGGCTCCTCCGCGCTCCGAGCCGGCGACATGATCGTTGTCCGCGAAGGGGAGACGATCCCCGGCGACGGCGACGTCGTCGAGGGCGTGGCCTACGTCAACGAAGCGGTGATCACCGGCGAGTCTGCGCCCGTCCTCAAGGAGCCGGGAACGGACATCCGGAGCAGCGTGACCGGCGGCACCACGCTCACCAGCGACACGCTCACGATCTGCATCACCGCCAACCCCGGCGAGACCTTCCTCGATCGGATGATCGCGCTGGTCGAAGGCGCGAAGCGACAGCGCACGCCCAACGAGATCGCGCTCTCGATCCTGCTCTCAGGCCTGACCATCGTCTTCCTGCTGGCGACGGCGACCCTGCGACCATTCGGCCTGTATGCCGGCACGCAGCTCGGAATCGTGGTCCTGGTCGCGCTCCTCGTCTGCCTGATCCCGACGACGATCGGCGGTCTCCTCTCCGCCATCGGTATCGCCGGAATGGACCGCGTCGCCCGCTTCAACGTTCTGGCCATGAGCGGCCGGGCCGTCGAGGCGGCTGGCGACGTCGACGTGATCCTCCTCGACAAGACGGGCACGATCACGTTCGGCAATCGGCTGGCGTCGCGAATCGTGGCCCTGCCGGGCGTGGCCGAACGCGCGGCCCTCGATGCCGCGCTGCTGACATCGCTCCAAGACGAGACGCCTGAGGGCCGATCGATCGTGGAGCTGGCGCACGAGCGCCTCGCGGAGATCGCCCCGGATGGACCCGGCGCAAAGGCAGCCACTTCCCCGACGCCGGAGATCGCCACGGTCGTCCCCTTCAGCGCCGAGTCGCGGACGAGCGGCGTGATCCTCGCCGACGGCACCGTCGTCCTCAAGGGCGCCGTGGACGCGATCGTGGCAGCCCTCGACACGGAGGCCCCGCCGGAACTCAAGACGCTCTCCGACGAGATCTCCTCGCTCGGCGCCACTCCGCTGGCGATCCGCCGGAACGGAACCCCGCTCGGCGTCATCGAGCTCAAGGACACCGTCAAGCCCGGCCTCAAGGCGCGCTTCGACGAGCTGCGCCGGATGGGCATCCGCACCGTGATGGTCACCGGCGATAACCCGCTGACTGCAAAGACGATCGCCGCCGAAGCGGGCGTGGACGACTTCATGGCGCAGGCCAAGCCGGAAGACAAGATCGCCCGCATCCGCTCGGAGCAGGCCGACGGCCACCTCGTGGCGATGACCGGCGACGGCACCAATGACGCCCCGGCCGTGGCTCAGGCCGACGTGGGACTCGCAATGAACAGCGGCACGTCCGCCTGCAAGGAAGCGGCCAACATGGTCGATCTCGACTCCGACCCGACCAAGCTGATAGAGGTCATCGCGATCGGCAAGCAGCTGCTCATCACCCGTGGCGCGATCACGACCTTCTCGATCGCCAACGACGTGGCCAAGTACTTCGCCATCCTGCCCGCGATGTTCGTGGTGGCCTACCCGCAGCTCAACTCGCTCAACGTCATGGGTCTTTCCAATCCGCAGAGCGCAATCCTCTCGGCGGTGATCTTCAACGCCTTGATCATCATCGCCCTCGTGCCGCTGTCTCTCCGGGGCGTCGCCTATCGCGCCGCCCCGGCGGCCGAGCTGCTGCGGCGAAACCTGCTCATCTACGGCGTCGGTGGAATCTTCGCCCCGTTCATCGGAATCAAGGCGATCGACCTCCTCGTCACTGCCATTCACCTGGCCTAGGAGTCCACGATGCGAAGCTTCCTCAAAACCCAGCTCTGGCCGGCGGTGGCGATCCTGCTGGCGTTCACGGTGATCACCGGTTTCGTCTATCCGGTCGCGGTGACAGCGGTCGCCCAGGCCGTCTTCCCGAGCCAGGCAAACGGCTCCCAGATCGTCGTCGACGGGCAGACCATCGGCTCGAGCCTGATCGGCCAGGCCTTCGACGCCCCCAAGTACTTCTCCGGCCGGCCTTCCGCCGCCGGGGCGGGCTACGACCCGACCAGCTCGAGCGGATCGAACCTGTCTTCGACGTCCAAGGCGCTGATCGACCAGATCACCCAGCGAGTCGACGCGCTGCGCAAGGCAAATGGCAACGCCCCCATCCCGGTCGACCTCGTGACGGCATCGGCTTCGGGGCTCGACCCGGACATCAGCCCGGCCGCGGCGGAATACCAGGTGCCCCGCGTTGCCAAGGCACGAGGAATGACCGAGGATGCGGTTCGAGCCGTGGTGGCCAGGCATACTTCGCAGCCGTTCCTCGGGTTCATCGGCTCGGCCAGCGTCCACGTGCTCGAGCTGAACCTGGATCTCGATGGGTTGCTGAAATGACGACCGAACCGGCGGACCCAAGCCGCCCTACCGGCGACCAGATGCTCGCCCGGCTCCAGGCGGAGCAGAAGCCCGAGCGCGGCCGATTGCGCATATACATGGGCATGGCTCCGGGCGTCGGCAAGACCTACAAGATGCTCGAGGAGGCGCACCGCCGCCACGACCGCGGAACCGACGTCGTGGTGGGTTTCGTGGAGACGTACGGCCGGCGCAACACGGCAGCGCTGCTCGACGGCCTCGAGATCGTGCCGCGCCGCCGTGTCGAGTACCGTGGCGTGGCCGTTGAGGAGATGGACGCGGACGCGATAATCGCCCGCCATCCCGCCGTTGCTCTGGTCGACGAGCTCGCCCACAACAACGTTCCGGGCTCTGCCAACGGGAAGCGCTGGCAGGACGCGGAGCTGATCCGCGACGCCGGCATCGAGGTCATCAGCACCTGCAACGTCCAGCACGTGGAGTCGATCGCGGATGCGGTCGAGACGATCCTTGGCGTGCCGGTCCGTGAGCGCATCCCCGACGAAGTGGTCCGGGCCGCCGAAGAGATCGAGTTGGTGGACATGAGCCCGCACGCGCTCCGGCAGCGGATGCGCCATGGCAACGTCTACCCGCCGGACCGGGCGGCGCTGGCCCTGGAGCGGTTCTTCACCGAGCCAAACCTGACCGCGCTGCGCGACCTGTCGCTGCGGTTCGTGGCCGGGAAGGTTGACGAGCAGCTCGAGGACATCGTCAGCGAGCGCGGCCTCCACGTCGGCCCCATAACGGAGCGCGTAATGGCGCTCGTGGACGAGTCGCCCGAATGCCGCCGGGCACTGCGTCGGGCGGCGTCGATAGCCAGCGCGTTGCACGCCCCGCTCCTCGCGATCGCCATCGAGACCCCCGGGGTACGGCTCTCCCGCGATCGCCAGCAGAACGTGCAGTCGAACGTGGACTACGCCACGGACCTGGGCGCCGAGATCATCAGGGGCGAAGCCTCGGACGTAGCCCGCGGGCTGGAGGAGGTCGTGCGCGACCGCCGCGTCACGCACCTGGTGCTCGTCCATCGGCCGCACCACGGCCTGCACATCGGTCGCGCGTCGCTAGCCGACCACCTCCTCGACGCGATACCCGGCCTTGAGGTCCACCTCGTCGGCGAGGCGGCAGCCGGGCCGCAACACCGCCATTGACTCGCGCATCACTGGGCGAGCCTTGGATCCGCTGACGCTCTTCGGGGCGCTCGCCGTGTCCGCGATGCTGCTGTTCTACGCGCTGGAGGCGCGGTCGGAGTGGTTGGTGCTGGCGTTCGCCGGAGCCTGCCTTGCCTCGTCGGCCTACGGCTTCCTCCAGGGCGCGTGGCCGTTCGGCGTCGTGGAATTGATCTGGTCGGTTGTTGCAATGCGGCGGTGGAGAGTACGGAGGACAGGGCGACAGTCGGGGTCAGAGTAGTGAGCCGACGTGTCCTACATGTCGGATCGTGTTGCCAAGCTGGATCAGGGAAGCGTTCGTGGGCGTTCCGATGAGGCGCATCGCCTCTCGACCAACGGTGCCCACGTCTGTAGAGAACCCAGCCGCCGCGTTGGCCGTGCCTGGAGGCGCGTTCGACTACGACGCGCAGGGTGCCGGGACCACGCCCGGCCTCGCATAGTAGAGACTCTCGCGACCAAAGAGGTACACCGAGAGCCCGGCCACACGGTCGATATCCAGCCGGCTGGTCCAGGTGCCGCCGGTGGTCGACGTGTCAGGGTGATAGCTGTACGGCGGTCCGAGGACACACTGGGTCGGCGTCCCGACTCGCCTGAAGGCAGTCACGAAGTTGCGGGCGTACTTCATCGGAAAGTCAGTGGCGATGGTCGTCCCGGCCAGCGACAGCAGATCCGGCAGCTGGGGGACTACCTCGGGGGTCACCACCTTGCGAGCCAGGGCGATCAGGACGTCCTGCTGGCGACTCGAACGTGCGTAGTCGCTGCTGCTCTCACGAGACCGCGCGTACTTGAGGGCGAGGTGACCGTCCATGTGAATCAATCCCGTCGGCACGAAGGTACCTGTGAACGGGTCGTTGACCGCGGTCCTGACGTTCACATCGACGCCGCCTATCGCTTCGACGATCTTGACGAACCCCTCGAGGTCTACCGCGGCGAAGTAGTCGACGGGCAGCCCCACCAGGAACCCGACCTCCCTGGCGAGGGTCCTGGCCCCCGAGTCGGGCGAGCCGAAGCTGGGGGAAGAGGCCGCCGACATCAGCCCGTTCAGCTTGAACTGGCTACTGACCCAACCGCCGTAGTAGAGGTCGAAATTGGCGGTGTCGCGGGGCACGCTGATGATCGTGGCCTTGTTGGTGTGAACGTCCAGGGTGGCCAGAATCATAGTGTCGGTCAGGGCGTGAGAGCGCCCCGGCATGAAGTCCACGCCTATGAGCAGGAAGGTGATCCGGTCCGGGTTGGACCAGTACGTGGGCGCCGGCGTGGGACTGGGCCCGGTGGAGGCGTACGGTATGAAGGCCGAAGTGTCCTCTGCCGTAGGGGTCGGCGACGGGGTCAGCGCCGCTGAGGTAGCGGAGGGAGATCCGCCCGCCAGGGAGCTGTCGCTGAGCATGTCATTGTTGTTGATCGCGGCGCCGGTCTGATAGACGGCCCAGGCTCCGGCCATCGCGACGGCGTGGGTGGCCACGATGGAGAGCATGAGTACCGCCATCATGACGCTCTCGAGCTTGGGCCAGCGGCGCCGGCCAGGTGCGGTTAGGAACGCGTGCCCGAGCGCGAGAATGCGCCAGATACCCATGAAGGCCACGATCGCGATCAGCGTGGCGACGAACGTGTCGTCGAAGAGGCTGAGCCCGAACCAGGCCATGCCCTGACTGAGCTGGAGAGCGATCCAACCCAGTCCCAGCAGGGACGGCACCAGGAAGAGCGCGGCCCAGCGGCCGCGGCCCATTAGCAGCTGACCGAGCCCGGGCAGCAGGTAAGACAGGAGCGATGCGGCGACAGGCGATTCCAGGCGCCGGACGCGCCTGAACCGACGGGCGCTCACCGCAAGGCGGTCCGGCTCGCCGGCAACCGAAAGAACGGGTTCTCGATCAGCGCCCGTGCAGTTCCCCAGATCCGTGGTGAAGGTAGATCAAGACCCAGTGTCAGACGAACCTCGCCCCAACCCCGTGACATCGTGGCAGACTCTGGCAAGCCGATCTGGTCAGGCTGAGACGTGGGCCAAGGGTGGAGGGGGCCGCAGGCTGCCGTGAACGCGGGCGTTCTCTCGCATCGGATCCGGGCGAGAGGAGACCTCCGACTGGATCGCCAGGCCACGAAGCCCGAGCGGCCGCCGACAGCCTGCTTCCCTACTCCGCGACGATGCGGTAGCCGACGCCCGGCTCGGCAACGATGAGCTTCGCGGCGGCGCCTGAAGGGTCCGCGGCGGCGAGCTTGCGGCGCAGGCGAGAGACATAGACGTGCAGGTAGTGGGCCTCGTCTGAGTACGCGGTTCCCCAGACGGCGCGGAGCAGCCGGCCCGCCGTCACGACCCGACCAGGATGGGACAGCAGCACCTTGAGCAGCTCGAACTCGCGTGGAGTCAGCTCCACCGGCGTCTCCGACACCGTGACCTCGTGGTGGGGCACGTCTAGGACCACCGGGCCGAGCCGCATCCGGCCGTCGACATCCGCTTCCGGACCCGCCGCGCGCCGGAGCACCGCCCGCATCCTCGCGTGAAGTTCGGAGAGTCCGAAGGGCTTCGTCAGGTAGTCGTCGGCGCCGGCGTCGAGGGCCGCCACTCGATCCTCCTCGCGGCCGCGCGCCGAAACCACGATGATCGGCGTGTTTGCCTCGCGGCGAACGCGGCGGATCACGGCCTGGCCGTCGAGATCGGGCAATCCCAGGTCGAGCAGGATGAGATCCGGGCGGCGGCAATCCCACATTCGCAGCGCCTCGCGGACGTCGCCCGCCTCGTCCACGTCGTGGCCGCGGGCGCGGAGGTTGCTCGCGATCGCCGCCCGTGATGACTCGTCGTCCTCGACGATGAGGACGACCGCCTCGCCCTCGCTCATTGGGGCTCGGCCGCGGTCCGACCACCCGGGACCTCGGCGACCGGCTGCACTTTGGGCTCGACCGTCTGTTCGGCTGCCGGCTCGACCACGCCTCCGACCCCGGGCTCGCCCGAGGGCTCGGCCGCCGGCCCGACATCCGGCTCCACCTCGCCTTCGACCGCCTTCGGTTCTTCTTCGACCTGCAGGCGCACGGTCACCGCAAGGCCGCCGAGCGCGCTCGACCGCGCGACCGCCAGGCCGCCCATCGCCTCGGCCAGACCCCTGACCACGGCCAGACCTATCCCCGACCCGCCCGATGACCGTGAACCCTGGCGTCGCGGCGCTCGATAGAACCGCTCGAAGATGTGCGGCAGCACCGTGGCCGGAACGCCGAGACCCGCGTCCTCGACCGTCAGCCAGACCTGTCCCCCGACCGTCTTCGCCGACACTCGGACCTTCTTGCCTGCCGCGTAGCGTCCGGCGTTCTCGAGGAGGTTGGTGAGGATCTGGTCGACGAAGATGGCATCGACCCGGACGGCGGGCAGGTCGACCTCCATCTCGACATCCACCGGCGAGGGCGCCAGAGATGGCCCCATGCGCTCGACAACTGGATCGATCAGGTCGGCCAGGTCGTACAGCTCGAGCGACGGATGAAGGGCGCCACCCTCGATCCGCCCGAGATCGAGCATGTTCCGGACCAGCCGACTGAGCCGCTCGGCCTCGGCATCGATCGTACGCGCGATCGCCCGCTCCTGGCCCAGCTCCAACGCGACGGCGGGATCCATCAGGTTTCCAGCCGCTGCCCGGATGACTGCGAGTGGAGTCCGGAGATCGTGCGATACGGAGTCGAGCAACGCGGACTTGAGCGCGTCCCCCTGGCGTGCCACCTCGACGGCCGTGGCCTCGGAGGCGAGCCGGTCCCGCACCACCGATTGCGCGAGCTGGTCCGCCGCAGCGGCCAGGAGTCGCGAGTGAGACCGACCCGGGAAAGGAGCCCCACGCAGTCGAGTGGCCCACAGAGAGCCTATCGTCTCGCCGCCGAGCGCAATCTGGACGCGGAGGATCGTGAGAGGCTCGTCGTCACGGGTCCCGCGCAGTCGAGACTCGCGCATGTCCGGGATGTCGCGACCTTCGCGCAGCTTCGACACCGACGTCTCTCGGATCTTGACCCAGCTCGGCTGCACCTCCACCGAGCTCGAATGAAGCACCCAGCGTGAAGCCGTCGAAGGTCTGGGTTCGCCCGGTGCCGTGTCGGCCACGACGTGCTCGTCCGCGATCGATGGGCCCAGGCCGATCCAGACGCGGGCCATCTCGGCCTCGCGGGCCAGCCTCGACGCCAGGAGAGGCGCCGCCTCGAGCGCCGACGCCGCAGTGGCGATGTCGCGGCTCATGGCGAACATGGCCCGAGCTTCGGAGCTGCGCAGCTCGGCTTCGCGGCGCCTCTCCAACTGAAGCGCACTCAGCCGGCCGATGGCGATTGCCACGACCAGGAAGAGCAGCAGATCGAGCCACTCTTCGGGAGCGGCGATTGCGAAGGTGTAGAGCGGCTGGACGAAGAAGAAGTCGTACAGCAGGAACGAGGCAACCGACGTCGCCACCGCCAGCCAGCTGCCGTAGCCCATGCCGACGGCCACGACGGCGAGCAGATAGACGATCGCGGCATCGGCTACCCCGAGCTGGCCGCGCACCAGGGCGGCGAGCGCGGTGGCCAGGGCCAGACTGGTTACGGCAAGGATCAGACCCGCGACTCGGGGCCGGTGAGGGCGCGCCAGCGCAAGGCTCGATCGTCTAAGCACGCCCCCATGGTAGGCCCCGAACCGGGCCCCGGCGAGAGTGTCCGGCGGGGACGCAGGCGAGCGGTACGTCGCGCCCGCCGGGGACCGCGGGCACAGCAACTGCGGCGCTCTGCCGCGTCTGGCCGGCCTGGCGCCACGAATCTGCGGCGAGCGGACCATAGAATTGCCCTGTGGTGCCCACCTTGCTTCTGCTGACCTCGGCGCGGGGGCGGCTGGCCGGAATCGCAGGCTTGCGCTGGGCACGCGTCGGCGGTCTGGATCTGGTCGTGCCCGCCGCGCTCCTCCTCGTATTCTGGAACGCGGCTTCGCTGCTGGGCCGCGATCTGGCAGGGGTTTCGTTCGGGGTGGTCTGGATCGTGGCCACGGCCGCGGTCGTGTTGGGCTTGCGGTTGATGCCCCGCATTGCGGCCGCCCCAGACGTCGTCGCCGAGAGAGTGGGGCCCGCACCGATCCCTGTGCTGCGTCTGGCGCTCCCCGTCGCCGTCGTCGTGTCGTGGGTCCTCTACGACACCCTGTTCTGGGGCCAGACCACCCAGCTATACGACCTCAACGTCTACCTTGGCTCGGCGGCGCGCTGGCTCGACGGCGGCCAGCCGTACCTGACGGCGGCGCTGACCGCCTGGCCGTCGAGCGCCCGCGCGGACTTCTTCCTGTACCCGCCGCCGCTGCTGCCGGTCTTCGCCGCGCTGTCGAGGCTGCCCGGCGGGCCGGTCGATGCCGCCTGGGTCGCCTTCCTGGTCGGCTGCGCATACAAGGCATATCGGCTGCTCGGGCTTCCCCGCATCTGGAGCGTGGCGCTGCTTGCGTTCCCCCCGATGACGATCGGATTCGAGTCCGGCAACATCGCCAGCCTGACGTTCCTGCTCTTCGTCGCCGGGGTGCGAGCGGGCGGCGCGCTGGTTGTCGCCGGCATATTCAAGGCCCAGACGGGCCTGCCCGCCCTGTGGCTGATCCGCCAGAGACGGTGGCGCGGCATCCTCGCCGGGGTGGCGGCGCTGGCGGCGGTCAGCCTCGTGACCCTGCCGCTCGTCGGTTTCGACTCGTGGTTTGCATGGTGGGCCGGCCTCGGCTACCGCGCGGTGTCGCAGGCGACGGTCCGGGCCATGTACGGCTACTCCGAGGCCCAGGCCGTGCCCGGCTGGCTCTTCGCAACGATCAGCGCCGGCTTCGTCGCGCTTGCCCTCATCTTCCGCGGCCGAAGAAGCCTGGCCGGCCTCGGCCTCGCGTCGATCTTCGCCTCGCCGGCGCTGTGGCCCCACGGCTTCGTGTTCGCCCTGCCCGCCCTGCTCATGCTCGAGAACGGCGCCTTCGTGTGGCTGCTTCTCGGGGTGGGCGCCTGGGGGACCAACATGTGGCTGCTCTTCTGGGCCGGCTGGCTCGCGGTCCTGGCCGCTCGGCGGATCCCGTCGGGCAGGCTGCATCCGATGGCCGGCACCGACGGACCCTGGCCGAGCCCAACGGGAGCGCTGCCGGCCCGCCGAGCGACGCCACCGAATGTGAGGGTGAGTGCTGCGGAACCTGCCGATTAGCGTCCCGCGAACGACTCGAGCCGGGTTGAGTGGCGCATCGCCACACGATCGCGGAGAATTGGCGAGCGCCCGCGTGCCGTAGCTCTTCCGTCCAAGCTCGCGGCATCTCGGCACCAAGCCCGGCCAGAGGAACGAATGCAACCCACTACCGGCACGCCGCCAAAGTCGATCAAAGGCCGCCTGACCGCGCTCCATAAGCCACCGGCCAGCCCCCACGAGACCCGCGGAGCAAGCGTCGTGCGGCCCGTGGTCTTCGGTGCGACGGACGGCCTGGTGTGCAACCTGTCGCTGATCATGGGCGTCGCCGGCGCGGCTGGCGAGGACCCCCACTCGATCGTGATCGCCGGGGTGGCCGGCCTCCTCGCGGGCGGCTTCTCGATGGCGGTCGGGGAATACGTCTCCGTCAGATCGCAACGCGAGTTGCTCGACTACCAGATCGAGCTGCAGCGCCACCAGCTCCACCACACCCCCGAGCAGGAACGGCAGATCCTGCGCGAAATCTACGAGGCGAAGGGTCTCTCGGGCGGCGAGGCCGACCTGATCGTGAAGCGAATCATGAACGACCCCGAGCGGGCGATCGACACCTTCGTCCGCGAGGAGATAGGCCTCTCGGCCGAAACGATGGGCTCCCCGGTGGCGGCCGGCTTCGGGTCGTTGTGCGCATTCGCGCTTGGCGCATTCATCCCGTTGCTGCCGTTTCTCATCCTCAACGGCGCGGCCGCCTTCGGCCTGAGCATCGCCGCATCCGGCGCCGCGCTCTTCGCCGTCGGCATCGGCGTGAGCCGGCTGACCCATCGTCACGCCATCTGGGCGGGGATCCGGCAGGCCGGCCTGGGCGGTCTCGCGGCGGCGGTGACGTTCGGGATCGGGTCATTGCTCGGGACCGCCGTCCATTGAGTCGGGGCGTCCCCGGCAGAGTCCGCCGCGCGAACGTGATCCCGTACCGCGGGCAAACCCACTGGCAACAACCCGTGGCAAGGCAGGCCGACCTGGCCTGAGCGCCGTTTCATGGCAGGGTCGCTTTCCCCCCAAGCGGCCCTGCCACCTCTCCCGCAAGCCGGTCTTCGAACTGGAGGCGAACCCGCGGAGGCCGGCGACTTGCCGGCTCCCGAGCCGTCCCCGACCCTTTCGGCATCGCCTCCCGCCGCGCGGATCGGTGCGTTCCCTCTCTCGGGCGATCGTGTCTTTCGCGCTATGCTGACCCTCATGTCGGACCCGTCTTCGCCTGCCACGTCGCCCGTGATAGTCCTCGTGGTTGCCGACCCAGCCGGCTCCCGGGACCCGGACCTGACACGCCGCAAGAACGAGCTGTACGCCGATGGCATAAGACGCCACGGCGGAACTCCCGTTCTTCTCACCGCCGCCACGTCCCCACGCGAGCGGGACCGCGCCCTGGACGGGATGGCCGGCCTGCTGCTATCGGGGGGCCCGGATATCGACCCAGCCCTCTATCACGAATCGATCGACGGAGCAGTGGACCTCGATCCCGCCAGGGACGCGATCGAGCAGACGGCGTGGCACGAGGCCGAACGGCGCTCGGTCCCGGTCTTTGGCATCTGCCGCGGGCTGCAGGCGATCAACGTCTTCTCGGGTGGAAGCCTCATCCAAGACGTGCCCGACCACGCCGGCACGCCATACGGTAAGGGCCCAACTCAGACCCACAACCTGGAGATCGACTCGAATAGCCGCCTCGGTCGAGCGCTGGCCGAGGGTTCACCCGAGGGTCTGGCAACTACCGACGAGGACGACGCCTCGATCGAGCTGACAGTCAATACCTTCCATCACCAGGCCGTCGACCACTCTCGGCTCGCACCGAGCCTCCGCGCCGTCGGCTGGGCCGCCAGCGGAGCCGGTCGGCTGGTCGAAGGGCTGGAGAGTCGAGACGGCCGCTGGATCGTCGCCGTGCAGTGCCACCCGGAGAGAACCGACTCGACGTCGGACGAATTCGAGGGACTCTGGGCGGCCTTCATCCGGGCGGCGCGAGAAACCGAGGCGTCTCCGCTCTCCTGAGTCGCGGCGGCTCGCTGACGGTCGCGCCACGCCACCCCGCGCCGTTTGCAGCGGCGGTATCGTGTCCCGGTCACGGGGGGCGCTCACGCGTCAAGGTTGGCGGCCACCCGCAGCAACGCGGACAGGCGGAGGAGGGCTTCGGTGTTCGTACCGCTCTCGGTTCTCGAGTTCCGCGATCGGGCGGAAACCTACTTTGCCGACAAGGTGGGTGTGGTCGATGGCGAGCACCGCTTCACCTACCGCCAATTTGGCGAACGAACCCACCGCCTGGCCAACGCCCTGGTCGACCTCGGCGTGCAGCCCGGTGACCGGGTCAGCTTCATCACGTACAACACCCACCAGCTGCTCGAGGCCTACTACGGCGTGCTCGAAGCGGGCGCCGTGCTCAACCCGGTCAACATCCGGCTGACGCCAAAGGAGATCGCCTACATTCTCGGCCACGCGGGTTCGAAGGTCGTCTTCTTCCACAAGGACTTCAAACCGCTCGTCGAGGCGCTGCTCCCGGAGCTGGCGACGAAACCTCGGTTCGTCATCATGGAGGGGGCGCCCGACGGCATCGCCTCCGACGAATACGAGGCGCTCCTGGCCGGCAGCTCGGCCGACCCGCGCAAGCCCGAGATCGACGAGAACGCCGTCGCCGAGCTCTTCTACACCAGCGGCACGACCGGGTTCCCCAAGGGCGTGGCAATGACCCACCGCGAGCTACACCTGCACTCCCTGTACGCGCAGATCGGGCTGCGGTTCAGCGAGGACGACGTGATCCTGCACGTGGTCCCGCTCTTCCACGTCAACGGCTGGGGCACGCCCCATTTCCTGACGATGATCGGCGGCCAGCACGTCATGCTCCGCAAGTTCGAGCCGCTGGCGCTCATCCAGGCCGTCGAGCGTTACCGCGTCACCCGGATCCTCGCAGTCCCCGCGATCTTTAACGCCATCCTTCACCACTCCGAGCGGTCCAAGCACGACCTGTCGAGTCTCCAGCAGTTGATCATCGGCGGCGCGCCGTCCTCGCCGACCCTGATCGCGGGCCTGGAGGCCGAGCTGAGGGTCCAGGCCTTCGCCGGCTACGGGCTGTCGGAGACATCGCCGATTCTCACCCTGGCCACTCCCCGATCGTTCCTGACCGCATCGGAGCCCGATGAGAAGCGACAGTCCCGCCAGTCGTGGACGGGCTGGCCGATCACAGGCATCGGGCTCCGGGTCGTTCACTCGGACGGCAGCGACGTTCGAACCGACGGCGAGCAGATAGGCGAGATCGTCGTTCGATCGAACACCGTCATGGACGGCTACTACAGGGACCCGGAGGCGACGGCCGCGACGATCCGCGACGGATGGCTGCACACCGGCGACATGGCCGTCATCGACGAACAGGGCTACGTCCTGATCAAGGACCGGTCGAAGGACATCATCATCCGTGGCGGCGAGAACATCTCGTCGGTCGAGGTCGAGAACGCCATCCTTGCCCACCCGGCCGTGCTCGAATGTGCCGTGGTCGCCGCCCCGGACAAGGCCCTGGGCGAGGCGCCAGTCGCGCTCGTGGTGCTCAAGCCCGACGCGTCCGTCACCGTCAAGGAGCTGCGCGACCACTGCAAGGGGCGGCTCGCCCGCTTCAAGGTGCCGCGCGACATCCACTTCCGCGACGCCCTGCCGAAGGGCGGCACGGGCAAGATCCTCAAGGGCGAGCTGCGCGAGCCGTTCTGGAAGGGCCACGAAGCACGCGTCCAGTAACCTGCGATTTGCCGCTGGGCCGGACGACGAGCCGGAGGAGGAAAGCATGCTGTTCGATCTCCCGCTGTCCGAGTTGCGCGTCTACAAACCCGACCGTGAGGAGCCGGCCGACTTCGACTCGTTCTGGGCCGAAACGCTGGCTGGCGCCCGATCGCACGCCCTCCACGCCAAGTTCGAGGCGATCGACGCAGGTCTGGCCACCGTCGACGTGGCCGACGTCACGTTCGCGGGTTTCGGCGGCCAGCCAATCAAGGGCTGGTTCCTTGCGCCTCATGACGTCGCCGCGTCGCCGTTCGCCCGCGACGCGCGGCTGTCTTGCGTCGTCGAGTACATCGGCTATGGCGGCGGCCGCGGTCGGCCGATCGACTGGCTGCCCTTCTCGACCGCCGGCCACGCTCATCTCGTCATGGATCTCCGCGGCCAGGGCAGCTCATGGCGCGCCGGCGACACCCCGGACCAGGACACCGGGGCCGCAACCGGCCAGTTCCCGGGCTTCATGACGCGCGGGATTTCGGATCCGGAGACCTACTACTACCGGCGGCTCATCACCGACGCCGTCCGCGCCGTCGAGGCCGCCCGGGCGAATCCCCTCGTGGATCCGACCCGTATCGCCGTCACCGGCGTCAGCCAGGGCGGCGGGCTCGCCATTGCCACCGCCGCGCTGGTGCCCGATCTGCTCGTGGCAATGCCCGATGTCCCATTCATGTGCCACTGGCGGCGCGCCGTTCAGATCACGGACAACGATCCCTACCACGAGATCGTGCGCTACTGCAAAGTCCACCGCGACCATACGGAGCGCGTCTTCCGGACCCTCTCCTACTTCGACGGGGTGAACTTCGCGGCTCGGGCGAAGTCGCCGGCACTCTTCTCAGTGGCCCTCATGGATTTCACGTGCCCGCCGTCCACGGTCTTCGCGGCCTACAACCACTATGCGGGCGAGAAGGAGATCGAGGTCTACCCGTTCAACGACCATGAGGGCGGCGAGTCGATCCATGACGAGCTGAAGCTCCGCCGCCTGGCCGCCGCAGCCCGAGCCTGACGCGGGTGCGGAGCCGGAGCGCCTGGCTGGTCCTCGGTGCGCTGGCGGCGATCGTCGCCGGCGCGGTCCTGCTTCGTTTCGTGGATCTCGCCGCGAACCCGGGCGGGCTCTACCCGGACGAGGCGGCGGAGGGGCTGGACGCCGCGCGGCTGCTCCACCAGCCCGGGTTCCATCCCGACTTCCTGGTCTGGTTCCAGGACGACGGCGGGCGCGAGGCCCTCTTCGCGTACGTGGTGGCTGCGGCGTTCCAGCTCTTTGGGGCCACGGTGACGGTCCTGCGCGCAACCGCCGCCGCATTCGGCGTCGCGGGCGTGCTCGGCATCTGGGCTCTGGGGCGACGGTTCGGGACGGCGACCGGGCTGGTGGCCGCGGCCTGGGCAGCGGGCTCGCTCTGGCTCATCGCGATCAGCCGCGACGGCATGCGCAACGCAATCGTGCCGTTCTTTGGGGCAGTGGCGTTGATCGCGCTGCTCCACTGGGCCGCGCGGCCGGGCCGCGCAACGGCTCTTGTGGCCGGGGCGGTCACTTCGCTCGCTGCGCTCTACACCTATCAGCCGCTCAAGCTACTTCCCGTCCTCGTCGTGGTCTGGCTGGTGTGGCTGCGGCACGCCGACCGCGCCCGCTACGACGAACTGCGGGGCGGTGCGGTGCCGTTCGCGGCGGCGTTCCTGCTCGTGGCCGCGCCGATGCTGGCGGTGGCGGTAACCGAACCCGCGAGCTACTTCGGCCGGGCAGCGGCGGTCACCTCGCTCAACCCAGACGTGCAGACCGCGGACAACCCGCTGTTACACGTCCTGCGGACCGTGGCGATGTTCGGCCTGACCGGCGACCCCAACCCGCGCCACGACATCGCGTCACTGCCGCTGGTGCCGTTGCCGTTGGGCGCGCTCGCGGGCATCGGGGCCGTGCGGCTGTGGCGGATGCGCCGCGACCCGAGCCACTCCCTGATCCTGCTGGCACTGCCCGTCTTCCTCGTCGCACCGCTGATCGCCACGGAAGGCGGCTCGCCCCATGCCCTTCGCGCCCTCGGTCTGGCCGCTCCGCTGGCAGTGGCCGTGGGACTTGGAGCCGTCGAGGTAGCGGCGTGGGGCGGCGAACGCTGGGGGCGAGCGGCGGCGAACGCCGCGCTAGTCGGAGTGGCGGTGATCCTGACCGCGGTAGCCGTCTGGAGTGGGTGGGCATATCTCGCCAGGCCAGTCGCCGACCGCTATCGGGCCTTCAGCTATCCGGTCGTCTCCATGGCTGATCTGGCGGCCGGCGGCCCTGGTTCGGCTGTGATCGTGGACGATTACACCGCCATGGACGTCCTCTTCCTCGACTTCGACCGACCGCCCGCCATCATCTCGCCTGGCATTGCCATCTCGAACCCGAGCACATATCGCGAGATCCTGGCGCTCAGCCCGAACGACCTGTCGAGCGCGCTCGGACCCGCCCTCGGCGGGACCGCCAGACCCGTCGCTTGGGACCCGTCCGGATCGCCAACCGTGTGGGCGGTCACGCCGTGACTCGCCTCCGTGCCGCCCTCGGCCGTCTCTCATACGGCCACGCCCTCTCCCTGTTGATCGCCGCCGGCGCGGTGCTTCGGCTTGCATTCATCGCCCGCCAGGCCATCGGCTTCGACGAGGACTTCACGGCCGTTGTCGTTCACCAGCCGATCGGCCGGATGATCGACATCGTCAGCCACGACAGCGCCCCGCCGCTCTTCTACCTGCTGGAACGCGGCGTCGTGGCGGTATCTGATCTGCTCGGTCTCGCGTCGTTGGGCGGCCCGGGCGGGCCCGTGGCTTTGCGGCTGGTGCCCGCCATCGCGGGGATCGCGTCGATCCCGTTCATCGCCGCGCTGGCCCGGCGGGTTGCGGGAAATCGGGCCGGTCTGTGGGCCGCCGCGTTTGCCGCGTTCGCGCCGACGACCGCGATGCTGGCCGACTTTGCGCGGATGTACAGCCTGGCAGCGGCGGCCACGCTGGCGGCGGCGCTGCTGTTGTGGCGCGCGATCGAGAAACCCGACGCGGGTCGCTGGGCGGCATACGTAGCTGCTGCAGCAGTCGCCGTCTGGAGCGACTACTTCTCGGTTGTGGCGCTGGCTGGGATATTCGCGGCCGCCCTGGTACTGCGCCCGGGTCGGCGGATCGCGGCGGAGGCGCTGACAGCCACGGCCATCGCGGTGGCCACGCTCGCACCCTGGCTGATCGCCGCCTCCTCGCAGTTCCAACACACCGGCCAGGGCTTCTGGGTCCAGCCACTCAGCCCGACCACGGTTGGCGGGACACTGGCCCAGCTATTCATGGGTCCGCCCCTCGACGGGAGCCTGCCGTTTGGCTCGGCGCTCATCGTGCTCCAGGGGCTGGCGGTGGTGGCAGGCTCGGCAGCTCTGGTCGCCGCCATCGCCGCGTGGCGTCGCATGGGCCTCGACGCCCGGCGCGCCGCAGAATTCTGTCTCGTCGCGACGAGCGGGGTCGTTCTGCTGGCCGTGGTCAGCATCTGGCGACCGATACTCGACGGGCGCTATGCCGGCGTCATGTGGCTGCCGCTCTTCGCTCTGGCGGGCGTGGGACTGGCGGCAATCCCGCGGCGCGCGGCAACGATCGTGCTAGCGGCCCTCGCCGTTCCGGCGCTCGCCCTGAGCGTCGTCCCGACCCACGCCGAGACGACCCTCCTGGTCCCGGAGCTGGACGCCCAGGTCGGTGGGAACGACGCCGCCCTCACTGCCTGGGGCAACTATCTCGTCCTGCTCGACGAAGTCGACCCGGATGTGCAGGCCCGGCTCCACGTCCTGAGCTCGACCGATCTGCCCTGGTTCGTCGGCACGGCCGCGTATCCGCCCGGCGCCGTGGTCCATTCCGTGCCGGCCGACGTGATCGCTGGCGGCGGCCGCATCTTCTGGGTCGCGGATCGGGGTGTCGCCCTGCCGTCCACGCCCGCGGGCTACGTCGTCTTGGAGAGCCGCTGCGTGAACCTTGCCTGTCTCACGGTCTACAGTCGGCCGGGAAGCTGACGCGGCCCTCGCCTGCGGCAGCCCGGCGACGCCTGGCCCGATCGGGAGAGGAAGCAACCTCAGACGGCCGCAGTCGATCAGCTGGCGATGGGATGCGGCTCGATCTGCGCGCGGCTACCGATACTCGATCTGCGCGCGGCTACCCATAGTTGACCGTGCTCGAGGCCGCCAGCAAGACGCCACCCTCGAGGACCAGCATGAAGATGGCGATGGCAAGCGCCACCAGCGTCGCGTCGCGGCGAAGTCGACCGCGTCGCGGCGGCGCAGCGGCAAAGGCCGGGCTCGGGATCGCGGGCCGCTTCGGCGCGGATATACGTCGCGGCCGGACGACGCCGCTCATCGATTTGGCGACGCATGTCAGGCAGCTGCCGCGGGAAGTGCTCCAGCACTCGTTGCAAACGAACTGGCGGCACTCTTGGCAGAAGCGGAACCTCTGCACGAAGGACCGAAAGGCTTCGTCGTCCATCCTGGCGAAGAGCTGCCGGCGGGCGGTGCCATGGCCGGCACCCAGGACCTCGTGGTGGCGCAAGGTACGCCCGATGCCCATGGCGACGACCCGGATCTCGCCAAGGAGGCCCAGCCTCAGTCGCGAGGGCGGTGGAACGAAGCGCGTCTTGCACCGCTCGCACGTGTACTGGATCAGCTCCGGGGCCTCCTGAGACGCGCTCAATTGAGAGGCCTCGACCGAAGGCGATCGCAGATCAGAGCGGACGCGGAACAAACGAACCATGATCGTTGAAGGTCGTTTGTATGCCGGCTCGTCGCAATGAGACAGTGGTACGCGGGGTACCGCTCAGGCGCCCGGCGACCGTAGTACCTGCTGAGAAGACGACCCGGCTAGACGCCAGCGGCCGGTGGCCGCACGCGGCAGCAGCGGGGTGGCCCGCGGCGGCGAGTCACCCACATGCTGTGGTCCGACGGCGGGTCCTCGGGTCGGCCCGCGGGACGGAACGGCGGCAGGGCACGACGGCCCGCCGCAGGTCCTCAAGGCCGGGCTAGTGGGTGGACGCGGACCCGCAAGCCGGCTCCGCCGCCGCATAGAATGGCGGCCCGCCCCCCTTCCCTGGAGACCAGATGAGACGCCGGCCAGTTCTGTGGGTATCGATGGTCCTGCTCGCCGTCTTCGGCTACGACGCCGTTCTCCGCTCAGCCCTCACGGACGTAATGCGGCTACCGGCGATCCCGGGCGGGCTCAAAGTCCTGACCGCCGCCCTGGCGCTCTTCAGCCTGACGCACGCCTGGTACTCGATCGGGGGTCGGCTGACCGCCGCGTTCTTCGTGCTCAGCGCGGCGATTTCGTGGGGATACGAGCAGGTAGGCGTCATGACCGGGCTCGTGTTCGGTGCCTACCACTACACCGATTACCTGGGATCCAAGCTCGGGGAGGTGCCGCTGCTCATCCCGCTGGCCTGGTTCATGATGATCTACCCGAGCTACGTGACCGCAAACTTGCTCCTCGAGGGGCGACCGACGGGGACCCCCGGCGGGGCCTGGCGACTGGTCCGGCTGGCGGCCGCGAGCGCGGCGGTCATGACAGTCTGGGATCTGGTCGTGGATCCGATCCTGTCCGGCCCGTCTGTGAAGGCCTGGGTCTGGGAGAACGGCGGCCCGTATTTCGGTATTCCCGTCCAGAACTACCTCGGCTGGCTGGCGACGACGTTCACCGTGTATCTGGTCTATCGGGCGGTCGAACAACGATGGACTGTAACCGGACCCCGCGATGCGGCGTCCATCCCCACGCTTCGAACCGCGACGCCGCTCGGTCCCGAGATAGCGGTGCTTCCGGTGGCCGCGTACGGCCTGATGCTGGTCGCGGACCTGCTCTCCGGTGTGGCGCCCGCCGGGTTGGCTTCGGTCGGCACGGTCGTGATGGGCGTGCCGTGCGGTCTCGCGGCATTTCGGCTGGTGCGGGCCGGCCGCCAGGGGCAGAGCGCGACCCAGGCAGTCGGACGCTGGGCGCCATGACCGACTGCCGGCATTTCCCCGGAACTCATCTTGGTGGCATCGGCAGCCTGCCCCTGGACCGCAACTCCCTGGAGTCTCCGCGTCGTGTTCTGCGGTGCGACTCCATCTGCCTCAGACTTAAGGAGTGATAGCCATCCTCGGTGGCCTCAGCGCCGCCGCCCTCTGGGCAACTGCCAACCTGGCGTCATCTCGATCCACCCGCCTCATCGGCGCCGCTTCGACCGTGGCCTGGATGCTGCTCGTTGGCCTGATCGTCGCCGCTCCTTTCGCGGCCGCTTCGGGGCCGCTGCCGACGATCACTCCGACGCTGGCAGTGTGGCTCGCCGCCTCCGGTTTCGGCAGCGTCATCGGTCTGCTTCTCATCTACAGAGGCATGCGGATCGGCAAGGTCGGTGTGGTGCTGGCTCTCGCGTCCACCGAGGGAGCGATCGCCGCCGTGTTCGCCGTCGTCGCCGGAGAGAGCCTCAGCCTCCCGACGTCGCTGGTTCTCGGTGCGGTCGCCGTCGGCATCGCGATCGTGGCCTTCGCGAGCGGCGATGCCGCGGCCACGTCTGAGACAGACGCGGGCTCCGGATCTAGCGGGATGCTGAGCGCAGACGTTCCGCACCCGGCTTCCGTAGCCGGAACCTTGCGAGCGGCCCTCAGCGCGGAGCAGCGAGCCGTCCTCTACGGGGCCGCCGCCGCGATCGCTTTCGGGTTCAGCATCTATGGGACAGCGAGAGTTGGAATTGCCCTCCCGATCATGCTGGCCGTGCTGCCGGCCCGCGTCGTGGGGGTGACATTCGTGTTCGTGCCATTGGCGCTCACCGGGCGCCTGCGGATGACGCGCCGGGCGGCCCCGTTGGTCGCCATCGTCGGACTCGGAGAGGTGCTCGGCAACGTTGCCTTCGTCGTTGGCGCCCGCGAGAGCATCGCCATCGCGTCGGTCCTGGCCAGCCAGTACGCCGCCTTCGCCGCGGTGGCGGCTTTCTTCCTCTTCCGTGAGCGGCTCTCGCCAAAGCAGCGCTCTGGTTTCGTCATCATCGCGGTGGGCGTCGCGGTGCTGACCGGAGTCAGGGGCTGACCTGCGCCTAGCCCGCAAAGGTCAGGAGGCGGCTCGCGAGGCGCGGGTTGCGACTCTGGCGGCGGTTTGGGTTGCGGCTCGGCAGGCCAGGCCATCACGGTGCTTGGAGCTGCCACACCTCCACGCCGTCGACGCTGTACACCGTCTTGAAGAGCGGGCTCGATCCAAAGTCTGTCGGAGCGTGTGCACCGCAGTCGAGAAGGCCACCCGACGATAGAACGTAGGTCGCGCCGTAACGGGCCATCACGGTCACGGCATGGGTATCGCCATCGCAGTACACGCTGTGGACATCGGCCGCGCGAGGGTCGGGATCGTAGCCCAGGTTGGCGGCGTAGGGGCCGTAGGTCGTGATCCGGAGCCGGCCCGCTAGATCGACCGGGCTGTTGATCCAGGCGTCCGTCACGAACACGGAACGTTCCGGAGTGTTCGCGGCAATCCAGTTCGCGGCTTGGTCTTGGGCCGGCGTCATCGCCTCCTGCGTGCTCGTCACGTCCCAGACCGCCACAAGCGCGGGCGAAAGGCAAGATAGAACCAGAACGGCCGCGATGAGCGGACGGGGCCAGCCGCGAACCAGCCACGCGGCCATGATCGCGACCGCAATCCACATCATCTGGAAGTACTTGTTCATGTCGAATTGGACCGCGCTGACCCTGATCACATTCGGGACTATGAAAAGCGCAAGTGCCCAGGCGAACAGGAAGGCGCGGTCGGGTAGATCGCGCCTCGTCAGCGCAACCAGCGCGAGCATGAACGGCACGCCGAGGTTCGTGAGATAGAAGAAGACGACAGCTGCCGGCCCATCCGACAAAGGGGCAGATTCCCAGCCGGTCACGAAACCAAAGTAGCCGTGCCCTACCTGTTGCAGTGCCGGACCCACGACGAATGGCAGCGCCAGCACGAGCGGGGCGAGGAACAGGATGGCATCGCGCAGCCAGGTGGGACGCCTCCATTCGCGCCGGACGAGCACGTAGAGAAGCACGATCAGGTACGTGGCCGGGAACGCGAAGAAATGGAATGGGGCAAGGAGTGCGGCGATCAACCCGGCAAGGAGCATGCCTGCCGGTCTCTCACCAAGGGAGACTCGAACGAGCAGCACGGCCGCAACCAGCCCAGGCAGCCCGAGCGCCGTCGCCCGGTGGGGCAGCAGCCCCGTGCCAAGAACCGACGCGATCCGGAAGTACGGCCAACCTGGGGCCCAGGTGTTGTCGTAGCTACCGCTGGCGATGAGCGAGCCGAGCGAAGTATGGGTCGAAACCATGTCCATCGGGAGTCGGATGAAGCCCATCCCTCCGCCGAAGACGACGAGCACCGCGGCCAGCCCTGCGACTCGCCGGTCGTTTGACAGGACGAAAGCCAGCTCCCACGACACGAGCGCCAGAACTCCAGCCATGACAGCGTTCGTGAACGTATAGACGGGGATGACGTCCATTCCGGCCGCTGTCGCAACGATCGCCCCGTGGAAGTCGCCGAACCAGTGATATGCCAGGGGGACGCCTGCGAAGTAAGGCACCTGCGGCGGGAAGTTGCCATTCTGGATGCTCGCCCCGATCGAGACGTGAACCAGGTAGTCGCTCCAGTTCCACCCGCCCGACACCCAGCCGGCCGAGGTCAGGTAGAACGAGCTGACCGCGAGAATCCCACCGATTACCAGCGCCGCAAAACCGGCTATCGCCCAGGGCACGGGCTCGCTGCGTAGTGCCGCCACCGCCGCGCGGGCGCTGATTCGGGGAGGCGGCGCCAGCCACGGGAGCGGCGCCACCGCCAGTATGTATGCCGCGACCGCAAGCAGGTACACAACCGAAAGCACGACGTCGCGGCTGAACCCGCCCGCCACGGTCGCGATTGCGTTAGTGAGATGGGCAGAGACGTAGATCGAGGCCACGACACCGACGGCCAGTCTGCCCGGTGCTCCCAGGCCAGGCACCGCCCGCGAGACGAGCAGCCAGCCGGGTACGACGAATAGAAACGGCCAGGCGAGGAGCGGCGCGGAGGGTGGCAAGAATCGGACGAGGACGAGACCGACGAGGATCGCCACAAATGCGACGAGCGGGCTAGGCAGGCCTGGCGCGTCCGGGTCCGCTGGGTCGCGGAGTTCGAGACCGCGTCGAAGGAGCCGGCCGATGGCCGTCATCGGAGTGGCCTCCGACCCACGACCCGGCGATACCAGCGATCCGAGTCGGACTGCCCGACCATGCGGTCGATCCTCACTCGCGATGATCACCTGCGACGCAGACTCCGGACAGTCTACCTATGGCCTCGACCCTCGTGCGTGGCCTTGGCTGACTCAAGCGAACCGCGAGCTGGGCAAGGCTCGGCTCAGAACCGGCTACTCGCCCATCAGCTGGAAATGGACCGTCCGATCCCGTTCGCGCACGCCGTCGAAATCGACGAAGTAGATCTGGCCAAACTGGCCGAGCTCGACCTCGCCGTCGACTATTGGGATCGTTTCCGACCGGCCGATGAACGCGGATCGGATGTGGGCGTCCGTGTTCAGGCTCCAGACGGCCTCTTCGCCGAGATCTTCCTCGGCATGCTTGATGTGCGCCGGCCCGGGGTGCAAGTACTGGCCCTCGCGGCGACAGGTCGGCACCATGAATTCGAGGCGGTCGAGCATGTCCTGGAGCAGGTGCTTCGTCCCGTCGTACAGCGTGTCGTGCGATTCCTCCTGGATGATCACGCTGCAGGTCGTGTGCGCGGAGTAGACGGTGATCGTGCCGTTTCGAATGCCGGACTTCGCGACCGCCGCCTTGGCTGCATCGGTCACATCGTGGAACATCGGCTTGTGGAGATCGCTCCGGACTCCGATCGTGTCGTGGTAGACGGTCACCCGCTGGCTCCTCTCGTGTTTGCTCGCAAGTCAGTGTCATTCACCTGATCAGCGGCGGCTCGCCTGACCCGACACGCCATCGACCGGATGGATCTTTGCCCAACTCATCTGCATGGCCTGGATCATGGCCCGCATCTGCGCGATCGGATCCGCGGCCTGGAGGATGCCGCTCGTGGACCCGGTCGCCCCCACGCCCAGAGCAACCATCGCCGAAACGTCTTCGGGCGTGTGAATCCCGGCGCTGCACATGACGATGATCTCGGGATCGATCCGGCCGACCATGTCGATCGTCCGCTGCACGAAGTCCCGCATCTCTGTCGCAACGGATCGAGTGCCGCCGATCAGCTCCGGCGGCTCCGCCAGGACGATATTCGGACCGAGCTGAGCGATGGCGGCGGCTTCCTCCGGAGAGTCGGTGCAGACCATTGTGGCGAGACCGACTTCGTCGGCGCGCCTGATCGCGCCGCTGATTTCGGCGAGCGTCATCCGCCGCTCGGAGTGGTTCAGCATGGTCCCGACCGCTCCCGCTGCCTTTATCGCCTCGGGCAAGACCATGCCTGCCCCGCGACCCACTTCTACGGGGTCCATGTGTTGTGAGAAGACCAAGAGGTTCTTGGTGGCGCGCGCGACGGCCGGTATGTCGACGTACTGGGGGTCGAAGATGACGCTGACCCCGCACTCGGCACTGACTCTGTCGGCCTCGACGGCCAGGTCCACCGCGGCGTCGCCGTACAAGTAGCCTTTGAGCCCTATCTCGAAGAGAGGCTTTCTCAGAACGATTCCGTTGTACACGTTTGCCCCTTCGGCGATTGGCTCGGTGGCTCCGGGTCATCCAACGACTTTTCGGTATCGCTCGAGGTCCACGGCACGAGGCATATCCCCGAGACGTAGCTCGACTCGCCGTCTTCAACGAACAGCCCATCGATGCTCCAGCCGTCGAGTACCCGGGCGCTCAAGCGAGGATGACCTCCACCCCGGCCGCGCGAATCTTCGCGACCTCGTCGGGGGGAGCGCCGGTGTCGGTGACCAGGATGTCGACCTGAGAGAGCGGCACGATCGTCGAGAACCCGTAACGACCCAGCTTGGAGGAGTCGGCCAGCGCCACCACGCGCCGCGCCCGGCTTGCCATCGTGGCTCCGACCTCGGCGATCAGGACGTGGGGCGTCGTGATCCCGGCCTCTACCGACAGGCCGTCGCAGCCGAGGAACGCCACGTCCGCCGAGAACCCCTTGAGGCTCAGCACCGTCTGAGGACCGACGAAGGCCTGGTAGTCGGGCAGGAAGAGCCCACCGAGGCATAGCAGGTGCGGACCGTCCCAGGTCGCGACCTCGCGCACGACGAGCAGGGAATGAGTCACGGCGGTGATCGCATTCCCCGACCTGAGCTGGACCGGGAAATGCGCGGCGACCTGCGCGACGGTGGTTCCGGAGTCGAAGAGGACGACCTCACCTTGTTGGATGAGACTCGCGGCCGCGGCGCCGATCCGTCGCTTTTCCTCGACGTGCTCCTGAAGTTTGGTTGAGACGACCGTGGCACGGGCGGCCGCATGGATCGAGATCGCCGCACCGTGGACGCGCTTGAGCCGGCCTCGTCCCTCGAGGACCGCCAGGTCGCGCCTGATCGAGGTCTCGCTGACGCCAAAGCGTTCGGCGAGGGCCGAGACTTCGACCTCCTCCTGTTCGGAGACGAGTTCCGCGATCCGCGAGCGCCGCTCTCGGGCCCCAGTCGTTGGCCGGATCGCCTCCGGCATGAGACCGCTCATTTGCCCATGCCCATGGTCAGGCCGCGCACCAGGTGCCGCTGGAAGATGAGGTAGACGACGATCGCCGGCAACGCGCTCACCAGCGATCCGGCCATCAGGGCCGGGATGTTCACCATGCGAGAACTCTGCAGTGTCGCCAACCCGACCGTGATCGTCCGCACTTCAGGCGTCTGAAGGAACAAGAACCCGATGAGAAAATCATCCCAGATCTGGATGAACTGGAGCACGGCGACGGTGACGAGCGCCGGCGTGGCCAGCGGCAGCATTATCCGGGTGAAGACCTGCCAGTACGACGCCCCGTCAATCAATGAAGCCTCGATAAGGTCGGTCGACACGCCTCGGAAGTATGTAGTCATCAGGTACGTCGCGAACGGCGCCCCCAGCGCCGCGTAGACGATGATCGCGCCCTGGAACTGGTTGATCAACCCGAGCTGGCTGATGTTGACGTACTCGGGGATCACGATCGATTGAACCGGCACCATCATCCCCGACAGGAGCAGGAGGAGGACCACCGCCGACCCGGGATAGCCGAGCTTGGCAAATGCGAAACCGCCCGTCGCACTCACGGCGAGGATGATGGCAACCGCCCCGAGGGTCACGATGGTCGAGTTCAACAACTCCTGGATGACCGGCAGGACGTCGAACAGAACCTTCCAGCTGTCCAGCGAGAACCCGGAGCCGCTGAGGTACTGCTGATACGACCGGAAGGAAACCAGCGCCATGAAGACGAAGGGAAACAGCATGATGACGACGAGCAGGGCGAGGATCAGGAAGATCGTGGTCCTCGTCAGCTGGCGTCTGGCCCGGTCCATCACAGCTCCTCAGTCCGCCCGGTCTCGGAAGATTCTGAATTGGGCGATCCAGACCACGAAGACGACCGCGAAGAGGACCACGCCGATCGCCGCCGCGAGGCCGAACACACCGGTCTTGAAGCCCTTGTTGTACACAAAGAACTCCAGGGTGGTGGTTGCGAAACCCGGACCTCCCTGGGTCATGATGTAGATCAGGCTGAACAGTGCGGTGAAGGCGGTGATCACCGTCAGGATGAATGCGAACTGGATGAAGCGCATCAACATCGGGATCGTTATGTAGAAGAGGGTGGACCAGGCCCCGGCGCCATCCACGCGCGCCGCCTCATAGACCTCTCGGTCGAGAGTAGCCATGCCGGTGATGAATATGATCGTGTTCGTCCCGAAGACGGACCAGATGAACGTGATGATCACCGCGATGATCGCGGTCGATTCCTTCGACAGAAGGTCGGTGTGAATTCCTCCCAGGCCGACGGTCTGCAGGGTGCTGTTGAGGAGTCCCTCAGAAGCGAAGAAGCGGATTGCCACCATGCCGATGACGACCCAGGAGATTGCGGTCGGCAGGAAGTACACGGATCGAAAGAAGCGCCAGCCGGCCACGTGCTCGTTGAGAAGGAACGCGACGATCAGCGGGATCAGGATCGCCAGTGGGATGGAGGCGAGCAGGATCGCATTGTTCGACACCACCTGCCAGAAGGTCGAATCGGCGAACAGCTGGCGGTAGTTGTCCGTGCCGACCCAAGTGGATGTCATGCCGTTCCACCTGGTGAAGCTGTAGTAGAACGTCTGGAGTATCGGAATGGCCAGGAAGCCCGCGACGAGGAAGATCACCGGCAGGCTGAAGACGATGCCGGCCCGCCGGCGTGCCCGAGCCAGCTGCCCGCGCCGTTCCGGTCGCTTGCTCGCGCTCACTGGTCGGCTGCCTCGCTGTAGAGACGCCAGTCGGGCCATCGAGGATGGCCCGACTGGCCACCAATGATCTACTTGTAGCTTGTCGACCGGCGATCGGCCGGCAGTGCGTTAAGAGCATCCTGCATCTTCTGCAGGGCATCCTGCGTCGACATCGTTCCGGCGAACGCTGCCACGAGGACTGTGCTCGCGACCGACTGCACTTCCGGCTGGATCACGTTGTCTATCATCGGATATCGGGCGTAGCCCTTGGTCGCCCCGTAGCTCAGGAGGTCCTGGGCGATCGCGTCGCTGGCCGTCGTCCCCTGGATGGCAGGGATGAGACCGGCGTCGTTGATGATCTTCTGGGCATCCGACGTGGCCATGTACTTGAGGAAGTCAGCGGCTACTGCCTTGTTCGGGCAGTAGTTGGTCATCGCGAAGCCGTCGCCGGGGAACTCGACGATGCCCTTGATCGACTGATCGCTGAACGGCGGGACGAAGACACCGACGTTGGAGCCGAGCGACTTCTCGGCGGCCGAGATCGCCCAGGTGCCTTCCAATGTCATTGCAGCCTTGCCGGCCAGGAACTGCTGCCAGGATTCAGTGTCGTTGAGGACATCCTGGTTGGTGTACCCGCCCGTGAAGAGCGCCACCCACTTGTCGAGTTGCGCCTTGATAGTCGGGTCGGTCCACGGCAGCGCCCCGGTGTAGAGCTTCTGCCAGTCGGCGACGGGCAGCATCATCATCATGTAGCTGAGGTCGTAGAACGGGTAGAAGCCGGCGGTGAGGCCCTGGGCGCCCGTGCCGTAGACGAAGGGCTGGATGCCGGCGGCCTTGAGCAGCTTGACGTCGGCCATCAGGTCGGTCCAGTCGGTCGGCAGCGTGGTGATCCCGGCCTGCTTGAAGAGAGCCTTGTTGTAGAAGCCGTTGTAGGTCTGCATTTCGAGCGGCACGGTGTAGACACCGGCGGTCGGGTCGAAGTTGGCAGACCCCCACTCAATCCCCTTGAACTGCTTGAGAGTGTCCAGAGGGATGTACGAGTTGAGCGGCTCGAGGTAGCTGGCGTTCTGGAGGGTGAACAGGCCCGTCCACTGGGTCGCCAGGCACGGCCCGGTCTTCGAGATGGCGGCTGCCGTCAGAAGGTCGAAGTAGTTGTTCGCAGGCTGGCTCACCACAGAGATGGTGACGTTGGGGTGCAGGGCCTCGTAGGCATTGACCAGATTCGTGGTCGCAGTGGCGTTGGACTCCGTCCCGTAGTTGTGCCACAAGCTGATGGTCACGGGCGCCGTACCGACGCCGCCAGATGAACCCGGGGTGGACCCGGAACTGCTGCAACCGGCGAGAAGGCCGGCGACGATCGCGCCGGCGAATGCCAGCGCCGCGAACCTTCGGTAGGGCATCAGATCCTTCTTCCTCCGTGGGCCCGCCCGCGACGTGGGGGTTGCGAGTACGGGCAGAGCAATCACCACGTGGGCTGGCCGCCCTGGTCCTCCCGCATGGTCGAGCACGAAGTAAGCATAAGTCGTGCTCGCGCGGAGTGTATACGGGCGTTGTACGAGCGTCAATCATGCGCCTATCGCAACCTCATAGGGCGCCCAAGGGGCCGTATGGGCCTCCTAAGGGGCCTTGTGTGCGGTTGTCGATCACCAAACGAGCGCTAACCGGAACATTCCTCGTTGACGGAGGACGGATTGTGCTAATCTTCCGAGCGTCCTGCGGGAGGACGCCGGCCGAGACAGCCGCCCGCCTGCCGACCAGGCACCGCGACCAACAGCACAACTCCGACAGCGGTCGAGCGATCCGAAGGAGGGTTCAGGGTGTCGACGGGCGAGTCGATCAGGCTTCAGCGCCTCTTCGACGGTGGGCAGAACATCGTGATCGTGGCCATCGACCACGGTCTCTACAACGGGCCGCGTCCGGGCTTCGAGGACCTCGCCCCCATCGTGGATCGGCTACGCGGTGCCGACGGCATCCTGCTGAGCCCCGGGATGGTTCCGCACGTGCAATCGGTCTTCGAGCACCGTGGCGCTCCGGCTCTCATCCTCCGCCTAAACTGGGGCACGCAGTACGCCACCCAGTGGGGCTACACCGAGAGCAGGAGCGTGCCGATGATCTCCGCCGCCCAGGCGGTCTCGCTCGGGGCCGACATTGTGCTCGTCGGAATGTCCATCAAGACCGGTTCGGAGGCCGTCGACGCCGAGAACGTGGCCCAGGTCGCCCGCTGCGTGGCCGAGAAGCGAGAGGTCGGCGTTCCGATAATCGGAGAGGTGTATCCGGCGGGCCATGAGGACATAGCGCCCGAAGAACGGCATGAGCAGATCTCGATCGGCTGCCGGATCGCCGCCGAGCTCGGAGCCGACATGGTCAAGACCTTCCATACGGGTGAGCGCTTCGCCGAGATCGTGCGCTCCACCCCTGTGCCGATCCTTGCTCTTGGGTCGCGCAAGCTGCCGCACGAGGTGGACGCCCTCGAGCTCGCTGCTACCGCCGTCCGCGACGGCGCCCGGGGCGTAGTCTTCGGTCGGAACGTGATCCAGGCTCAGAGCCCGGAGCGGTTCCTCGAAGCGCTCCAGGAAGTCGTCAAGAACGGCGCAGACCCGGTCTCTGCCGCCAAGAAGCACCACCTAGCCTGAAGCGCGGGGCGGCCAGGCCATGACCCTCCTGCTTGGTCTCGACGTCGGGACGACATCGGTCAAGGTCGGCCTCTTCGATGTCTCCGGTCGCCGTCTGGCCACCGGCGCGCAGGAATACCGCATCCAGCACCCGTCTCCGGATCGAGCCGAGCTCGACCCGGAAACGTACTGGTCGGCAACCGTAACCGCCGTCCGCGGCGCTCTGGCCGACGCAGGCGCCGATCGGCGGCAACTGGCCGCGATCGCCGTGAGCAGCCAGGGGGAAACGGTCATCCCCGTCGACGCCGACGGGCGGCCGATTGGCCCCGCCCTGGTCTGGCTCGACAACCGGGCCGGAGCCGAAGCCCGCGAGCTCGCAGAACGATTCGGGGATGCGGAAGTCTACGATCGCACGGGAGTTCCCTCCATAAACCCGACGTGGACCGCCTCGAAGCTGCTGTGGTGGCGGCACAACGAGCCCGAGCTGTTCGCGCGGGCACGGCGATTCCTGCTCGTCGAGGATTTCATCCTCCACCGGCTCTCGGGCCGCTTCGTAACGGACGGCGGTATTCACTGCACCTCGCTGCTCTACGACATCCGCGAGCATGGCTGGTGGGAACCCATGCTCGATGCCGTCGGGGTCGAACCCGGCCGGCTGCCCGAGCTCGTTCCTCCCGGGTCGGTCGTAGGGAGTCTCTCCACGGCCGCCGCCGAGGCACTCGGTCTGCCGTCCAGTGTCCTCGTCGTCGCGGGTGGCATGGATCAGGGCGCCGGGGCCGTGGGCGTCGGCAACATCGAGGCCGGAGCCGTCTCCGAGAGCACCGGCGGCGCGCTAACGCTCCAGGCCTCGGTCGAACGGCACGGCTTGGATCCCACAGGCCAGACGCCGGTCTACATTCACTCCGCTCCGGATCGGTACCTGTACTGCCCGGTCTGCCCCACCGGGGGGATGGCCCTCACCTGGTTCCGCGACCAGTTCGGCGGAGAAGAGGTGGCCCGCGCGGCCCGAGAAGACCGGAGCGCGTACGACCTGCTTACCGAGCTGGCCGCCGAAGCGCCCCCCGGAGCCGGGGGTCTGACGATGCTGCCCCACCTGATGGGGGCGTTCAGCCCCGAATACGACCCGGAGGCCTGCGGGGTCTTCTACGGGTTCACACTGCATCACGGCAAGCCGCATTTTGTGAGAGCGGTGCTCGAGTCGGTCGCGTTCATGCTCCGGCGGAATCTGGAGCTGCTCGCCGGGGCCGGCGCGGCAGCCTCGGAGATCCGGTCGCACGGCGGCGGGGCGCGCAGCGTGCTCTGGAATCAGATCAAGGCGGATGTGTGCGGGCTCCCGGTCGTCACCCTTCAAGGCGAGGATGCCGCAGTTCGCGGCGACGCGATGCTCGCCGGAACGGCGACAGGCACCTACGCGACCCTCGCGGAGGCCGCAACGGCAATGGTTGTGGCCGGCGGTCGCTACGAGCCCGACCTCACGACGCGGGCTACATACGACGAGGCATATGCGCGCTACAAGCGGCTCTTCGACGCGCTGCGCCCGATCTTCCACTCCACCGGCTGACGGTCGGCGCCGGTGACTGTCAATCCCTGATTCGATGCGTTCCAAATGAAAGCGGAAGGTGGACCATGGCAGTGAGAGCGAAGATCGGGCTACTGGTGATGGCCCTGCTCGAGGACGACTACAACAAGACGGCTCACATGCGGCCCGCCGCGACGGCTGCCGCCCAGGGCATCGCCGACCTCCTGAGTGACTACGGCGACGTCGTCCATGCGGGGCTGGTCGAGGAGGAGCACCAAGCCGCCGCCGCAGCACGCCTCTTCAATGCCGAGGATGTCGACATCATCGTGGCCATGGAGCTCGCCTACACCAAGGGCGTCGTTCCGGCACGGGTGATGATCGACACCACGGCCCCGGTCCTGGTCTGGAACGCGCAGAAGATCGCCCGCCTGGGGGAGAGCGACGGTTTCGACGTCGTGATGCTCAACTCCGGCATGGCCGGCATTCCCGAGCTGACCGCGGTGCTGCTCCGGACCGGCCGGGACTTCACGATGGTCACCTCCCGCCTCGACGACCCGGAGGGCAGGCAGAAGGTGCGGGACGTGATCGCCGCCGCGGCCGTTCGGCGCCGCCTCCGCACGGCGCGAGTGGCCCTCGTCGGGCATCCCTTCGAGGGCATGACCGACCTCATGTTCGACGGGCTGTCGCTCCGCCAGGAGATAGGCCCGGTCGTCTGGCCGCTCGAGCCCGAGAAGATCGCGCTCCGATTTGCGGCGATCCCGCAATCGCAGGTCGACGCGGCGGTCGCCTCAGAACGCGCCCGCTACAAGGTCGACATGGAGCCGGCCCTCTTCGAGCGCTCCGTCCGTCTGGCGCTCGCAATCGAGTCGACCGTGAAGGAAGGCGGGTTCGATGCCTTCACCGCGTTCGACCAGGTGTGGCTGACCGATCAGCGCGTGGGGATCATCCCTTCATACGGCACCGGCAGGCTCTGTGAGATCGGGATCCCGGCCGCCCCCGAGGGCGACGTGAACTGCGCCGTCGCGCAGCTGATCCTTCAGGAGCTGGCTGGCCAGGCCACCACCGTCGAGAACTACGTCATCGATTTCGAGAGCAACGCAGTCATGTTCTCCCACGATGGCCACGGCAATCCCGCTCTGGCAACGCCCGGCGAGGTGAGCGTCAAGCATTCCATCTATTACGAGGGCGTCCACGGCTTCGGGGCCGGGTTCGAGTTCTCTTACACGCCGGGACCGATCACCAATCTCGCCCTCGTGACCATGGGCGAGAACCAGTGGCGGTTCGTGATATCGGAAGGCGAGTTCCTTCCCTTCCCGCCCCGGCCGATCTCAGCGCCGCAGACGCTGTTCCGGCACGGGACTCTTCTAGTGGACGAGTGGTGCAACCAGTGGTGCGCCGCCGGCGCCCCGCATCACATGGCCGCCGCCCAGGGCCACTGGACGGACCAGCTCCTCAATCTCGCGCAGATGCTCGGCATCGACGCGGTCGTGGTGTAGGTAGAAGCGGGCCCGCGGCCGAAACCCCGCACGAGGACGAAAGAGATGACGGGCCCCGGCCGAACGGCCGGGGCCCGTCATCGCTGCCTGGCAGCCTGCCAGCTAAGGAACGAGTTGATCCAGTTCAGCCGCGCCTTCACATCGACACGGGTGTCGTAGCCGACGCCGCTGCAGTTCGAGTTGGTGACGAAGGAGTTGACCGCCAGGACCGTACCGGTGCCGCCGACGATCCGGTGGCTAGGTCGGAACCGGCGTATCGGTCGGCGCCGGAGTCGGGGCGTATCGGTCGGCGCCGGAGTCGGCGTATCGGTCGGCGCCGGAGTCGGCGTATCGGTCGGCGCCGGAGTCGGCGTATCGGTCGGCGCCGGAGTCGGCGTATCGGTCGGCGCCGGAGTCGGGGTTGGCGTCGGGGTCTGACCGGGGGCGAGCGTCGGAGTAGGAGTCGCCTGCGGGGCAGGCGTCGGGGTCTGACCGGGGGCGAGCGTCGCGTTAGGCGCCTTCGTCGGGCCGCTCCCTGGCTTCGACGTCGGCGTGCCCGACTGGCCGGGGCCCGTCGTGGAACCGGCCGACTGGCTCGCCAATGCGGTGGCAGACAGAACCTTGGAGAGAGTTCCGGCCGAAGAAGTGCCAACCGTAGTAGCTGGGTTGGGTGTCGCCACACCGCCCGCGACCCTCGGGGCCGCGGAGGGCTCGCCCGGCACCGAGGCGAGCAAGAAGCCTCCTTCGAAGACCAGCAGGACCAGCGCGACAGCCAACGCCACCATCGAGACGTCCTGACGGAGACGGCGCCGTCGGCGATTTGCCATCGAGACCACCGGACGCACGAACTCGATCGCTACCGGGGCCCCGGGAGCCAGCGGCGGGACCGCGCTTCTGACTGCCCTCGTCGCGCACGACTTGCAGGTTCCACGAGAGGCGCGCCAGCAATCTGAGCACACGAACTGGTTGCATTCGTTGCAGAAGTGGAAGCTCTGCACGAATGACTGGTAGGCATCGTCATCCGCCTCGTCGAAGAGCTGCTGGCGGGCATGGCCGTAGCCGGCGCGGAGGCCCTCGTGGTATCGGAAGGCCTTCCCAACCCCCATCGCGAGCGCGCGGAACTTGCCGGAGCGGCTAAGCGATTGTTTCGACTGCGGCGGCGCAAATGCTTTCTGGCAGCGCTTGCACTCGTACCGGATCAGTGCGAGGGGTTCCTGAGACGTGGTCATCGAGTAGCCTCAAACCACGGCAGATGGTCTCGGTCCAGCCCATGGCCGAGAGATTCACTGGGCAAACGAAGTACATTCGTGGAGCCGGGTACAGGGTAGAGGTACCTACAGCCGCTCGCAAGACGCCCACCCGAGGGAGTCCGAGCAGGCTGCGGCTCTCGCCTGGCAGGACGCGTTCGTGCTGAAGGGCCGGATGGTGAGCCAGGTGCCGGGGTTTGCCACCCGTCGCCGTAGCGGGATCAGCGCCGTAGACGCCAGCTCGGCCGGGGCGAACATCACGAATGGGAGAGACGAAGGCTCTCGAACGATGGACCGGTCAGAGCGCCTCGAGTGCTCCAATCTCCTCCTCGCTCACGGAGGTGCGTGCACAGCAGCGAGATGGCGGGCCGCTACAGTACGGAGATGGCTGCCTCGCCTCGCGCCTTCGTATTGCGCCACACGCGGCTCCTTTCCGTACCCGGTCTCGAGGAGATCAGACTGCATCTGGCCGACGAGGTGCTGCCTCTATGGCGCGCCGTGGTGGTCGAGACGAACGATCCGGAGGCGGCGCTCCCGTACTGGGCATTCGCCTGGGCCGGCGGGCTCGCGATCGGCCGGTACCTGCGCACGCACCCGGAGGCCGTGGCCGGTCGGCGGGTGTTCG
>JBEKPB010000007.1:0-115552 GCA_049521175.1 Candidatus Limnocylindrales bacterium | reverse complement strand
GCCGTCGGTCGGCCCTTGTTCGCCTCAGTCAGAGTCTGGCCATTACCTCAATCGGGGTCGATCGCCTCCCAACCACCGTGTCGAGCCGTCAGACGAAGAGGCTCGGTGGATTCGGGCTAAGTCGAGGTCCAGGGCGTGGGATCGAGACGGGGCTGATTCGGAGGCCTGATGCGGCCGGGTTTGCGGTGAAACGCGGTTGACGATCCCTGGAAATCACCGATTATCGACTCGGTGGCAGGGATTCGAGCCCCCGCCTCGTGCGGAACAAGGTGACCGTTCGCGATAACACCGCCACCATCGGTAGACCGGAATTCCGCCTCGCCCATCCCGCCCCGCGCCGCCCGCGCAACTCGCCCGCGCAACTCGCCCGCGCAACTCGCCCGCGCAACTCGCCCGCGCAACTCGCCCGCGCAACTCGCCCGCGCCGCAGTCACTCGCCGCCCGCTACGCCACTGCCCACGGCACCGCGGGCCGACTTACCCCCGCACGCGGACCGGAGGCCACGCGCCGAGGGGCCGAACCTCCCTCCGTGCCACGGCGCCACTCTGTCATCATCTCTCGTCATGAGACCACTGATCATTGCCGCCAACTGGAAGATGAACACCACCCCCGCGGACGCCGGTGAGCTGGCCGCGACAATCGCCGCCCGGACCGAGGAGCCGGGCGTGGTTCGAGTCATCTGCCCGCCCTTCGTCTGCCTGGCCGCCGTTCGCGATGCGCTCGCCGGCAAGGACGTGGCCGTCGGTGCCCAGAACGTCCATCACGAGCTCGCCGGCGCGTACACGGGCGAAGTCTCCGCAGCCGCGCTTGCCCGGCTGGCCACCTGGGTCATCATCGGCCACTCGGAACGCCGCCGCGACGCTCACGAGACCGACGAGCTGATCGGCAAGAAGCTGGCCCGCGCCATCTCCTCGGGGCTTCGGCCGATCCTCTGCGTCGGCGAGCTGCTCGACGAGCGCGAAGCCGGCCGGGCGGTCGAAGTCGTGGCCACTCAGCTGCGCGGGGCTCTCGCCGGCAAGGACGTCGACGCCCTCCTCAGCGGTGGCTTCGTCATCGCATACGAGCCGGTTTGGGCCATAGGCACGGGCCGCACCGCATCCAGCGCCGATGCCGCGGCGATGGCCGAGGCGATCCGCTCGACCCTCTCCGCCGACCTCGGTTGGGGCAAGGCCGCGGAAAGCGTGCCCGTCCTCTACGGCGGCAGCGTGACCAGCGCCAACATCGGCGAGTTCCTGGCCGAACCGTCGATCGACGGCGGTCTCGTGGGCGGAGCGTCGCTCAAGCCCGACGAGATGGCTGGCATGGTTGCTCGTGCCGCGATCACGGCTGCGGCCCGTGCCGCGGCCGAAGGCAAGCCCGCATGACGGCCTCGAATTCGAGCGCCGCAGGCGGCGCCGGCCGCTCCGACGAGGGCGGCGACCCGGCCCGTCCGCGCCCGATCGTCCTGGTCGTTCTCGACGGGTTTGGCATCGGCCACAACCCCGCGGTCGACGCGATCGAACAGGCGAGGATGCCGAACTGGCACGCCTTCTTGGCACGGTGGCCCCACAGCGCCCTGGAGGCATCCGAGGAGTTCGTCGGACTCCCCGAGGGTCAGATGGGGAATTCCGAGGTCGGCCACCTCAACCTCGGCACCGGACAGCCGGTGCTGCAGGACCTACCGAGGATCGACAAGTCGATCTCGTCGGGCAGATTCTTCAGCCGGCCGGTTCTGCTCGAGCTGTGCGCCCGAGCCAAGGAAGCCGGCCGCACCTTGCACCTGATCAGCCTCGTCGGCCCCGGCGGCGTACACGCCAACGATCGCCATCTGGTGGCCGTGGCCGAGCTCGCCGCGCGCCAGGGAGTGGCTCGGGTCCGGGTCCACGGCCTGCTCGACGGCCGCGATACCCCGCCCCGATCCGCCATCGAGTTCGTTCCCGACCTGGAGGCGCGTCTCGCGACCGCCCACCCCGATGCGAAGATCGCCACCATTGGCGGCCGCTACTTCGCCATGGACCGCGACAAGCGCTGGGAGCGGACCCAGAAGGGTTACGACGCGATCGTCCACGGCGTCGCCGACTTCCACGCCCCCTCCGCGGTGGCGGCAGTGCAACAGGGTTACGGCCGAGGCGAGAACGACGAGTTCATCACGCCGACGGTCATCGACGGAGTGGACCACGGGACGATCGCCGACGGCGACGCGGTCCTGCACTGCAACTTCCGGGCCGACCGGGCCCGCCAGCTCTCCCACGCCCTCGCCGATGCCGACTTCAAGGGCTTCGACCGGAACTCCGCCGGCCCGGCCCCGAAGGGCATCCTCTACGCCACGATGACCGCGTACGAGGCCGATCTGCCGGTCCAGGTGGTCTTCGGTCCGGAGGTCGTGCCGTCACTTGCCGAGGCCGTCAGCAAGGCCGGCTGGACGCAGTTCCACGTTGCCGAGACGGAGAAATACGCCCATGTGACGTACTTCTTCAACGGCGGTCGAGAGGAGCCGTGGCCGGGCGAGGATCGCAAGCTGATCCCAAGCCTCAAGATCGCAACCTACGATCTCCAGCCGAGCATGGCCGCCGAGGGCGTCTGCGACGCTCTGGTGGCAGCGATCTCGAGTGGCAAGTACGACCTGATCGTGGCCAACTTCGCCAACCCGGACATGGTGGGCCACACTGGCGTCTGGGACGCGACCGTCAAGGCCTGCGAAACGGTCGACGTGGTTCTGGGTCGGGTCGCTGCAGCGATCCTGGCCGTGGACGCGAACGATCCGGTTGCACCCGGTGCCGTCCTTCTGATCACCGCGGACCACGGCAACGCCGACGAGATGAAGGACGAGGCCGGCAACCCGATCACCAAGCATTCGCTCAACCCGGTCCCGCTCGTCGGGATCGGCCGGTATCTCGACGGCAAGCGCCTGGAAGACGGCCGGCTTGCCGACGTGACGCCGACGATCCTGGAGATCGGTGGCCTGGAGCCGTGGCCTGAGGTAACGGGCCACTCGCTCCTGGCGAAGGCTTAGCCACAGAACCAAGGGCCGCCGCGGCCGCTCGGCTCATGCAGCCGGGAGGTCGCGGTCCTGTGCTACCATGCGCCGGTCCGCCACCTGCGGGCCCACCCAACGAGGTTGCTTCGAGACGTGAATCCCGCTCTGGCCTTTGGCCAAGACATCATCGGCGTGTTCCTGATGATCGCCATCCTCCTCCAGGCGCGAGGGTCGGGCCTGTCGGCCACCTTCGGTGGCGACTCGTCCGTGTACCGCAGCCGGCGCGGGATCGAGCGGCGCTTGTGGCAGTTCACGATCCTTCTCGCGGTCCTGTTCTGCTTCTTCTCCGAGGCGAGTTTCGTCATCAAGCCTTGATTCTGCGGCGGCGACTCCGCAGGGGCATTCGGCTCGACTGGTCGATCTGGGCTGCTCGGGCGGCGCTGACGTGAACGCATGAGACGTCGAGACCGGTTCGCAATCGGGGCGATGTTCATCGTCCTCGCGGTCATCGGGGCAGCGCTCGTCGTACCGTCTCCGCTGTCGCCGGCCCAGTCGTCGCAGCCGAGCGTCGCCGTTGCCCCATACCGCGAAGGCGTGATAGGCCACCCGAGCTCGGTCAACCCGATAACGCCACGCTCGCAGGCCGACCAGGATCTCGTCGCGCTGCTCTTCCGCGGGCTGACCAAAGCCGGGCCGAACGGCTCGGTCGTGCCCGACCTGGCGACGTGGACGGCCTCGACCGACGGGCGCAGCTACACGTTCCAGATCCGCAGCGACGCCTACTGGGAGGACGGCCAGCCCGTGACGGCGGCCGACGTGGTCTACACCGTCGGCCTCGTCCAGGACGCGAGCTATGACGGACCGGTCGGCTCGTCGTGGCAGGGAGTGCGAGTCAGCGCTCAGGGCTCGTCGACGGTCCAGGTCACGATGACGCTGCCCATCGCCGGCTTCCTCCGCCAGGCCGAGCTGCTCATCCTGCCGTCGCACCTGCTCAAGGGCACGTCCGTGGCCGAGCTCGCCGACTCGAGCTACAGCGCCCGCCCCATCGGCGATGGGCCGTACCGGATCGCCGAGCTGGACTACAACCACGCCGTTCTCAAGCGCGTCGCGGCGGTGACCGAGGCCCCGCTGACCAATCCGTCCTCGCAGGCCAGCGCCGGATCGACCGCCAGCGCAAGCGCCATCTCTTTCGCTACCGCCACACCGCGCAAGCCCGCCGCCCCGACGGCGACGCCCGCGCCTACTCCGACCCCGACGCCGTCTCCGTCGCCGAGTCCGACGCCCGCCCCGACTCCGTCGCCGACGGCCACGCCGGACCTCAGCGGGTTCGTCTTGAGTGGCATCTCCACCATCGACGTCACGTTCTACGACGACTCGGCGTCGGCCGCGGCCGACTTCACTTCCGGCAAGCTCGATGTGGTAAGCGGCCTGACGCCGCAGCAGACCGATGCGGCTCTCATGACCGCCGGATCGCGACTGGTGGCCTATCACTGGGCCAGCCTGTTGAGCGTCGTCGTCAACCAGCGCAGCACCCACCCGGAGCTCCGCGACCCGAGCGCCCGGACGGGGTTGCTGTCGGCGATAGATCGGAATGCCCTGTTGAGCCAGGTGCTCGAGGGTCGGGGCAGTTACGCGCAGCTGCCGATACCGAGCTGGTCGTACGCATACGACGTCTCGTCTGTGACCACGACGCCATACGACGTCACGGAGGCGGCGGGTTACCTCGCGACCGCCGGCTGGACCCATACGGCGGCAGGCTGGACCGCTCCCAAAGGCACGACCACGTACACCATGGAGCTGCTCACGCTCGATAAGGCCACAAATCCCGTGGTCTACGCGACGGCGCAGGTGGTGGCCGCCGATTGGACGGCGCTCGGTATCCCGGTTCAGGTCGACGCAGTCACGACCAGCGCATACCTCGACCGGCTCGACAGCGGCGACTTCTCGTCGGCCATCGTCGACTTCGATATTGGTCTCGACCCGGACCTCGGGCCGATGCTGCTTTCCTCCCAGATAGGGGCGGGCGGCTCGAACGTGTCGGGCCTGCAGGACCCGACCCTCGATCAGCTGTTGCTCACGGTGCGCAAGACTGCCGATCCGGGGGCCCGACAGAGTGCCGTTTCGGCACTCGAGAAGTACATCTCGACCACGATTCCGGTGCTGCCACTGGCCTTCCGGGACTATGACATGGCGGTCGCAAAACGCATCCAGGGGGTGGCGGCCAACGAGATATCCGATCCGTCGGGTCGATTCTGGGATGTGATAGACTGGCGCCTCGCCAGCGCCCGGTAACGCCGGGCGTTGTGTGCGCCGAGGTGGCGGAATGGCAGACGCGCTAGCTTCAGGAGCTAGTATCCGCAAGGGTGTAGGGGTTCAAATCCCCTCCTCGGCACCAGGTACTCGGCGCAGCGACGTGGAGCCGTCGCAAACGGCGTTTCTTGCCCAGGTGGCGGAATTGGTATACGCGTACGTTTGAGGGGCGTATGGAGCAATCCATCCGGGTTCAAGTCCCGGCCTGGGCACCACCCTCGTCCTGATCCATACTCGGCCGCACGGCGGCCACCGCGCCGCCCATCGCGGCCTATCGGGCGGTTAGCTCAGCGGTTAGAGCGCCTCGTTTACACCGAGGATGTCGCAGGTTCGAATCCTGCACCGCCCACCACTTCACGGAATCATGGCCCGCTTCACCGTGCCCGCCGTGTGCGTCAGGCCGCGGTGGGCTCGACCGCAGCCGCCTGGCTACGAGCGACGAACGGCCCAAAGGCGACGACCAGCCACATCCCGAAAAGGGCGACGAAGATGAGCGTCTGACCGACCGCGACGGCAGCGATCACCGGCTCGCTGCGGGCGACATCCACGAACGGCAGGTTGAGCCAGGAGATGCCCGAACCGGCACTGCCTCCGGCCTGGCCGAGCCCGCCGCCGAAACCGCGCCCCAAGACTTCACCTGGGCCTCCCGCATTGGCCCCGCCGAACCCGCCGGCACCGCCTAGCTGGGACGCGGCGCCCCCGTCGAAGCCACCAAACGAGTTGGCCGATCCTAGAACGGCGTGGAGGTTCACGGCGTTGAGCAGGGCCGCGCCCAGGTAGGCAACGGCACGGCCGGCATACGGAGCCGCCAGCAGCGCAGCAGCTGGGAAGAACGGGAACAGGTAGCGCTCGTGGACGCGGGTCGGTAACGCATAGAAGGCGAAGGCGACCACGGCGAAGGCCAGTACGATCGTCCGGCGCTCGTCTCTCAGGAGCAACCCGGCTGACACGGCCAGGCCGACGATCACGAGCATCGCCGCCCCGAGCTGCACGGCCGTCAACCCGGCCAGGATGACGACCGAGTCCGACGTCCAGGAGCCGCCGCTCGCCGCAATCGAGCTGAGTGGCGGGTTCCCGACAAGTGCCCAGCCGTTGAAGGCGTTGGCGGTTAGTACCGAGAACTGCCCGGATACCGAACCGAATAGCCCGATCAGCCCCGCGACCTGACCCACTACCGGGACTGTTGCAAGGCTCGACGGGGCGTAGACGCCGAGGTCGAACGGGAGGAGGAGTGCGATGCCGACGATCGTGCCGAGGAGGAGCGCGACGGCGAGTCTCAGCGGGCTCTGGTCGGTCAGGCGGCCGCCGAGCCATGTGTCGAGGGCGGCCATGCGCCGCCCGAGCTGGGGCACCGGTCCGGACCCCACGCGCAACAAGTGGCGTCTCAAGAGGACGGGCAGCACGACCACGAAGACGATTGCGTCCTGTGGCTTCACGAGCACCGCTACGACCGCCAGCACCATCGCCGGCTCGGTCCAGCCTTCGGCGAGCGCGAGGACGGCGGCGAGCATCACCATGGCCCCGACCGCGTCGACCTGGCCCCACAGCGCCGAATCGAACCAGCTGACCGGCATGAGCAGGTAAAGCGCGGCGGCGACGACGCCCGCGCGGCCACCGAACCAGCGGCTGCCCGCACGGTACAGCAAGGCCGCGATCGCGACGTCTGCCAGGATCGGCGGGGGCTTGAGCAGCAGCAGCGTGGCGCCGCTCGCGGAGATGCCGAGGGCCGGCCCGAGGATCGACCCAAGCTCGCCGAGCAGCCAGAGCACGTACATGTAGCCAGGCGGATAGTTGGCGCTGCTGGCAGAGGCGTAGAAGGCGCCGGGGCCTACTCTGGTGAGTGTCGTGGCCCAGTCGTTGAAGAGCTGGATGTCGGTCACGAAGCCCTGCCCGGGGAACACCACATAGGCGAGGGCGATCCGGAGCAAGAACCCCGCGCCGAGCACGAGCAGGAACCAGGTTCGGGTCGAGATTCGACGGGGCAGGGGAGTGGCGTTGGTGGCAGCGGTCACGGTCAAGGCAGCCCAGGTTGGTGTCGACCGCCTAAGTGAGCCCGAAGCCAGTTTTCGATCAGGTTACCGACCGAACCTTCGGGCCGGTTGCCGGGTCAAACGTTCGGCGGCCCGAGGTATTCCCCATGTGCGACGACCTCGACCATCCTGCGGTCGTCGTTGTCGACGGGTCGCCTGCTAGACTGAAAGCACCGCACGGCAGCTGTTGCGGCCATACCGATCGGAGGAGGGACATGCTCGTCCCGATCATCATCATCGTCGTTCTGGTAGTCCTCGTGGTCTTCGTGGTCGGGATCTACAACGGTCTCGTCACGAAGCGCAATCGCGTCGACGAGGCCAACTCGCAGATCCAGGTCCAGCTGAAGCGCCGCCACGACCTGATCCCGAACCTGGTCAACGCGGTCAAGGGCTACATGGACTTCGAGAAGGGCGTTCTGACGACCGTCACCGAAGCTCGGGCCGGTGCCATCGCCGCCGGCGCACAGGGCCCGGCCGCACAGGCTCAGGCGGAGAACGTCTTGACCGGCGCTCTGCGCTCCCTCTTCGCCGTCGTCGAGAACTACCCGCAGCTGAAGGCCAACGAGAACGTGCTCTCGCTGCAGGAGCAGCTGACCACCACCGAGAACCAGATCTCGTTCTCGCGCCAGCACTACAACGCCACGGTGCTCGAGTTCAACAACTCGCTCCAGGTCTTCCCCAACGTCCTGATCGCGGGCCCGATGGGGTTCACGAAGCGCGAGTTCTTCGAGGCCGAGCCGGAGGCCGCCGAGGTCCCCGTCGTCAACCTGGGATAGGCGAGAAGCAGGGCCCCACCCGCGAGAGCCGGCGGGGCCCGCCCCGCCCTGAGGCCGCATACCTGTGACAACCTTCTACTCCGAAGAGTCGGCCAACCGCCGAAACTCGTTTCTGCTCGCCCTGGTCGTGGTCGCCTTCCTGGCCGTCTTCGGCTTCGTGATCGGCTACGCCATCGGCTACGCCAACGGCGATCCTGTGCTGTGGGGGATCGGCGCGCTGGCGATCGCAGTCGCCGTCGGTCTCCTCAGCGCAATGGGCTCCTACTACGGCGGCGATCAGCTGGTCCTGGCGAGCTCTCACGCCCAGGAAGTCACGCGGGAGCAGTCACCACAGCTGTTCAATGTCGTTGGCGAGATGGCCGTAGCGGCGGGAATCCCGATGCCCAAGGTCTACATCATCGACGACCCGTCTCCGAACGCCTTCGCGACGGGCCGCGACCCGCAGCACTCGTCGGTTGCGATCACTTCAGGCCTGCTCAGCAAGCTCACCCGAGAGGAGCTACAGGGCGTCCTGGGCCACGAGATGTCGCACATCCGAAACTACGACATCCGCTTCACGCTGATCGTGGGCGTGATGGTCGGCAGCATCGCCCTCCTGGCGCAGCTGTTCCTGCGCTATACGTTCTGGTTCGGCGGAGGCCGGCGGAGCGGCAACGACAACAACTCCGGCGGTGGTGGACTGGCGATCGTCTTCCTCCTCGTCGGCGTGGTCCTGGCCATCCTCGCCCCGATCTTCACCGCGCTGGTCCAGATGGCCGTGAGCCGCCAGCGCGAGTACCTCGCCGACGCCTCTTCGGTTGAGCTCACGCGCAATCCGCACGGCCTGGAAACTGCGCTGGCAAAGCTCGCGGCGGACAACGAGTCGCTGCACTCTGCAAATGGCGCCACTCAGCACCTGTACATCGTCAACCCCCTCAAGAAACTGGGCGGCGGCTCGGATCTGTTCTCGACCCACCCGCCCATCGTCGACCGCATCAATCGCCTCCGGCAGCTGACCGGAGATCCGCCCATGGATCCCTCCGAAGTGCGTCAGCTCACGGGGCTGGAGTAGGGGCCGGAGGAACCGCTATAGGCACCACCACAGGCAATCCGACCGCCGGATGGTCGCCTTGCAGCGTCTCGGCTCCTCGTGTTACCTTTCCTCGCGCCGACGGGCAGCCAGTCCGTCAGTTCGGGCCGAGATAGCTCAGTCGGTAGAGCACGCGACTGAAAATCGCGGTGTCGCCAGTTCGATCCTGGCTCTCGGCACCACAAACGACTGGCTTGGTTTTCGAGCGGAAGTGGCTCAGTTGGTAGAGCATCACCTTGCCAAGGTGAGGGTCGCGGGTTCGAGTCCCGTCTTCCGCTCCACTCCCCTAATCTACCGACCCGGATGGTCGCCCGCCCATTGATCGAGCCTCTGCCCCTTCGTCTAGTGGTAGGACAGCGGACTTTGGATCCGTTAGGCGAGGTTCGAATCCTCGAGGGGCAGCCAGTCTGACCGCATAACCGCCGGTTCCCCCCAGCCGGCTCGCGTCCGAGGCGACGTACCCAAGTGGTTAAGGGGGAGGTCTGCAAAACCTCTATTCAGCGGTTCGAATCCGCTCGTCGCCTCCACATTCCGCCAGCCCCGTAGCGCCTTGACCAAGCCGCAGCGGCAATCGGACGGCTTTCCGGCGGCGGAGCCAGTGGTAGGCTTCAAGCGGTCTGTTCCAGGGGGGGAGCTTCGATGTCGTCTGCCAGGCGACGGATCAAAACGAGGGTCGCGGTTGCCGGCGCCCTGTTGGTGTCGGCGTACCTGGGTGCGCTGGGGGCATTCGCGCCCATCTCATTCGGCTCGGGCCCACCGGACGGCTCAGCCGCGGGAGCCGGCTCTTCGCTCGCCGTCTCGGGCGGCGCCGCAACTGGTTCGACCGTCGCCCTCGCCCGATTTGTCGCCGCGGCCGCGTCTGGCGAGGGTGGGAACTTGAGCCCCACCACGCCGGATGCGCCACCTCCTGGCCAAGACGCCGGCCCGACGCCCCGACCGACGGCAGCCGGTTCCCGTGAGCCGTCCGGTACGCCGGCTCAGGGGAAGGTTGTGCTGCGACCCCGCGACCCGAACCGCGTCTACCGCGTGCCGATCCTCATGTATCACCGGGTCGTGCCTCCGTCTGAGGCCGGGAAATCGGCGCCGGGACTGGTGGTGCCTCCCGCCACCTTCTCTGCCCAGCTGAAGGCATTCTCCGGCGCGGGCTGGCATTCGATAACGATGGCGACGCTCGCCCACGATATGGAGACGGACACGACGATCCCGCCCAAGACGTTCGTCATCACGTTCGATGACGGCTGGGCGGACGGCTTCGACTACGCGTTCCCGATTATGCGCGAGTACGGGTATGTCGGGACCTTCTTCGTGATCAGCAGTCGGATCGACTGCCGGCAATTCCTCTCGACCCAACAGTTGAGGGCCCTCGAAGCCGCCGGCAACGAGATCGGCAACCACACCGAGCACCACGTTTCGCTGGCGTCGATTTCGACTTCCCGCTTCGTCTCGGAAGTCGAGACGGCCTCTGAGGAGATCACGCGGGCCGTCGGTCACCGGCCGGTTTCGCTGGCCTATCCGATGGGCGGCGTCAGCACCCACGTTGCCACGCTGGTCAGCCAGATACCCAATATCGAGATCGCCGTCACGACCGGTTGGGGCAAGACCGAGACCTGGTTTGAGCGCTACGACACGCCCAGGGTGCGCGTCCAGCCGACGACGGACCCGACACAACTCCTCAAGCTGCTGAGCCCGTAGGCCTCGATCCCGTCCCGGCTCCTGGTGGGGCGGTCCCGAGCCAGCCGCGGTGGGCCACTGCGCAGTCTCGGGCACCACGACGACCGCGGCGCGCTACCCTTGCGGCCGTGCCGGAGTGGCGGAACTGGCAGACGCAGCGGACTTAAACTCCGCGGCCCGCGAGGGCGTCAGGGTTCGAACCCCTGCTCCGGCACCAATTTGGTAGCATACGTGGTAGCATAGCCTGGACAAGAACGGACCCCCGCCGTAGGGACGACGAGGGTCCGCGGCGCAGACCTGGATAGGAGGTCACGCACCATGGCCGAGCGTAGCACGAAGCATCGCCGGCGAGCCCGGGGTGAGGGCTCGATCTATGAGACGGCGAACGGCCGCTGGCGGGGCGCCGTCATCGTCACCGATCCCGCGACCGGCCTACGCGATCGGCGAGTCGTCTCGGCGCCCACGTTCGAGCTGGCGCGCGATCGCCTCGCGGACCTGAAGCGCGACGTCGCGAACGGCGTCGCCGCAAAGGGATCGTCGCGGACGCTCGCGGCGTACGCGAACGAGACGTGGCTGCCCGGCCTGAGGCTCCGCGTTCGGCCTTCGACGACTCGGGCTCACGAGCAGCACCTCAAGGATTACGTCCTGCCCGCGCTGGGCGCGCTCAAGCTCCGCGAGATCACGCCGTCGGCGGTCGAGCGCCTGATGGGCACTATGCTCGCCAAGGGCCGCAGCGGCTCGACAGCCCGGGCCGTCCGCACGACGCTCGGCCAGGTCCTACACGACGCGCAGCGCGACGGCCTGATCGCGCGGAACGTCGCGTCCCTGGCTCGGCCGCCACGCGTCGAGCGACGCGAGCTCCGGATCCTGACCGCGGACGAAACGCGCCAGGTGCTCGACGGGACGGCCGGAGACACCATGGGGCCACTTTTCGCCGTTGCCGCCACGACTGGACTGCGGCTCGGCGAGCTGCTCGGCTTGGCCTGGCCCGACCTCGAGCTCGAGGGGGCCACGCCGACGCTCACCGTCCGACGATCCCTCGCCAGGGCGGCGGGGCGGAACCTCTACGCCCTAGCGGAGCCCAAGACGAACCGGTCGCGGCGGACGATCGAGCTAGGATCGACGGCCGCTCGCGCGCTCCGGAGGCGAAAGGCTCGGCAAGCGGCCGAGCAACTCGCCGCCGGGCCGGCGCTCTGGCAGAACGTCGACTCGCTCGTCTTCACCGACGAGATCGGCCGTCCGCTCCATCCGTGGCTGGTCTCGCGAGAGTTCGCGGTGGCGCTCAAGCGGCTCGGGCTCCCGCACGTCCGGTTCCATGATCTCCGGCACGGCGTGGCGAGTCTGCTACTCGGCCAGGGCGTCCCGCTCCGGCTCGTGTCGGAGCAGCTCGGCCATAGCTCGATCGCCATCACCGGCGACATCTACAGCCACATCGACCGTGAGCAGAAACGGGCCGCGGCTGACGCGCTCGAGCGCGCGATCGGGGATAGCAAGACGCGCACGGCTTCGGGAGACGACCTGTGAGCGGGGACGACTGGAGCGACCGGCGCGACTCAATCAGGCGCGCACGCGCACGCTCGGAGGCCCTCCGGCTGCTCTGCGCCCATGAGAAGATCGCGCCATTCGTCGGACGGCGAGGCGCAGATTGGTGGGCCCACACTGACGAAGATCTGACCGCCGTGCGGGCCGCCTTGTCCAGCCTGAGCGTGCCGCAATGGGGCTGGCTGATCGAGAACATCCGAATGGTCATGATGTCGAGGCGTCTGCCACACCCGCCGACGGATCCGGTTATGGACGGGCCAGCGATCGCGCACCAACTGCTGGTCGAAGACGCCAGCGCTGACCGGGTGCTCGCTGAGGATGTCCACGTGACCCCGGACTTCGCGGCGCTGTTCTTCGAGGCTGGTGCCAGCGAGGCCGCCGCGCATCGGCACATCGATTCGGCTGCTTGGCTTGCTCACTTTCACGTCAGGACGGCAAGCCAGGCTGCGAAGGCAACGGCGCCCGGCGCCAGGCTCGGCAAGATTGAGCAATGGACACTCTGGTGGTACCGGGTTGTGGTCCTGGAGGATGAGCGGGGGTTGGTAGCTAGAGACGCGTTCCCCGGCAGGAACGCCAAGAACAACCGCCCCATGATGAATCTCCGGATCCGCGAGATCGCCCGGCTGCTGGCGGAATACTGAACTGCGGCATTCGGTTCGGCCATGGGGGGTAGCACAGCTGAGCTGAGGCCTGAGGGCATCCCTACCTGGACGTAGGGTTCGCCTGGTGGACCTCAGCAACCCTGGCAACCGGATCCGGCTCGCGCGGGAAGAGCAGTGCCTCACCCGCGCTGAACTTGGTTCACGTTGTGGCGTCAGTGCGGCCTCGATCGCCGCGGTTGAGGAGGGCCGGCAACAGCCGACGTTGCGGCTCGTCGCCCATCTCTCCCGAGAGTTGCACGTTCCTGCCGCGCTGCTGACGATCGACCCCGCTGTCCGACTAGAGATCGCCGTCGATGAGCTGATCCGGGTACTCGAGGCGATCGAATGACGACGCTTCGCCTCACCCGACCGCTCGATCCGGAGGCGCGACGCGTGGCGGCCGAAGACCGGGTGCGCCTGGCCTGCTCTCAGCTGGCGGACGCCCTCGTCGAGCTTGCTGCGGCGGCGCCGGCGGAGACTCGGCCGGTCGAGCTGCTCGACGTGGCGACGGCCGCGCAGCGGCTTGGGTCGATCTCCCGGAGCACGTTGTACACGCTCATGGCTTCGGGGGCCGTGCGGGCAGTTTCGGTCGGCGGCCGGAGGCTCATCCCGTCCAGCGAGATCGAGAGAATCGCGGCAGGCCGGCCGCCCGGGCGGATGCCCGGAGGCCGCGATGCGACCTGAGCTCCACGTCTTCGAGGGTCGCGGCTCGGGCGCGGTCCCCCGGCGCCCCGGGGACGCCTCTGCCGTGAACCGGCTTGAGCTTGCGGGCAGTCGGCTCCGCCGTCTTGAGCAGATCCTCCGTCTCGCCGGGCGGCCGGCCGAGGCCCTGGCCGTCGACAACATCGCCGCGCTGCTGACGGCTGAGGTATCTACCGGCTCAGACACGAGGCCGCGCCTCCGGGCCCTGCCGTGAACGGTCGCGGACGCTCGCGGCGCACCCTGCTCGTCGAGGCGCATCGCCACGTTTGCCCGAGCTGTGGACGCCCGTACGTCGGCGTACGCCCGTTCTGCTCGACGGCCTGCCGGATTGCACACCGCGGCGACAGGCAACGAATCGCCGACCTTGCGGACCTGGTGGCCTCATGACCGCCGCCCGCGAGCCCGAGACTGTCTCCCCGGATCCGGAAGACCACTGGCTTGGCGGATCGGCCGACATTCCGCGCGAAAACTCTGCCGCCGTGCCTCCGCCGGCGATCGACGAATCGCCGATGCCGCCATACCCAGGCGACGAGCAGCAGGCGCCAGAGCCGATCCCCTTTGCGCAGCGGGCCCGGGCAACACGACCGGCCGAGCCGACCATCGACAGCTTGCCGCCCTCGAGCATCGATTCCGAGCAAGCGGTGCTCGGCTCGATTCTGATCGACGCCGGCGCGCTCTCCGAGATCGCCGACTTTCTGGCGCCGGCTGACTTCTATCGCCAGGGCCACGGCCGGATCTTCGCGGCGATGCTCGAGCTCCGCGAGGGCGGCAAGCCCGTAGACGTGGTCACTCTGGCGGATGCGCTGGCGTCAGCGGGGGACCTCGAGGCCTGCGGCGGTGCGGCTTACTTCTCGAGCCTCGGCGAGGCCACGCCGACGGCGATTCACGTCGCCCATTACGGCCGCATCGTCGAGCGAAAGGCGATCCTGCGTCGCCTGATCGGGGCCGCGGGCAAGATCGCCGCCATCGGCTACGAAGATGGCCAGGACCTCGACGAGGCGCTCGAGCGCGCCCGCGCCGAGCTCGACTCTGCAACAGCCGCGCGGCCGGGAGCGTCGCCGACCGAGATCATGGCCCGCACGGGCGCTCGCAGCCTGGCCGATGTGTCGACGTTGCCGGCGCGGCCACCACTGCTCGGCTTCCTGGATCCGGATGGCCACACGATCCTCCATGGCATGGGCGGTATGGGCAAGGGAGTCCTGGCCGCCCACTGGATCGCGCGACTCGCTGGCGAGGGCCACCGGATCCTGCTCGTCGACTACGAGGGTCACTCGGGCGAATGGGCGCGCCGGATCCACGGTTTGGGCGGCGCCGAGGTCTCCGAGGCCGTGTGCTACGTGTCGCCGTCGGCGGCCGAGTGGAGCGGGCACCGCGGCGCCATCTGGAGTCAGGCCGACGAGCTCCACGCGCTTGCGGTCGAGTGGGGTGCCGACTATCTCGTGGTCGACTCGATCGTCCCGGCTTGCGGCGCGATAGACCCGCTCAAGCCCGAAGCCGCTGGCCAGTACGCCACCGCGCTCGTCCGGATTGGGCCGTCGGCGCTGAGCCTCGCCCACGTCACGAAGGCGGACAACCCGGCCTATCCGTTCGGCTCGATCTTCTGGCACAACCTCGCCCGCATGAGCTGGAGCCTGACGCGCGACGGCGAGACGCTCCAGCTGGTGAACCGCAAGGCCAACAACTACGAGCGTCTCGGCCGGTTCGTGGTGAGCGCCACGTGGCTCGAGGGCAAGCTCGGCGAGGTCTCACTCACGCCGTACGCCGTCGTCCTGGCAGACCGCATCGCCGAGGCCATCGCCACAGAGCCGATGACGGTGCTGGAGATCGTCGGTCGGCTCAACGAAGAGGAGGCCGAAGAGGGCGAGGTCAAGGCCGACAGCGTCCGTCACGCCCTCCGGCGCGGGCTGAAGGACGGCAAGTTCACGTGCGAGGGAGAGAGATGGCTGGCTTCGTGAACCTGTCCCGTTGGCTGTCCCGTCGCCCGTTATTGTCCGTTTCGGAAATGTCCCGCTGCGCGTCCCGAATGTGTCCCGCGCTGAGCGTGAGGCTGTCCCGCAATCTGTCCCGTCCCTGTCCCGTCGGCAACTATGCGGGGACGGGACAGCAACTACGGCCCTTAAGGGCCGAGTTGTCCCGTCCCGCAGCCCCAGGATCGCAGCCGGCTCAAAGCCTCCCGCCCGGCTTGGGGTCGTCCTTGCAAGACCGCCCGGCGCTGTCCGTGGGCGCCCGCCCGGCGCATTCGGCCGACCGCTCTGCTACCGCTTGTGCTACCGATCCCGCGCTGAGCGCCCTCTCTGAGCGTGAGGCCGATCCCTGGCAGCGGACTGCTCGTGCGCTGCGGGGCTCTGTGGGCAGCCTGGCGAGCGTCGAAAGGCGATCGGCATGACCGCTCCAAACGCCGCCGTCGGAACCGCGCCCGGCGCCGGTCTCGTGCCGGTCTCGCCGGGAGAGATGCGCCGTCGCCGCGCCATCGCCCGATCCAACCGAGCGAGCGCAGTGGCGCGCGGCAACGTCCACGCGCTGCGCCATGGCGTCTACTCCTCGGTGGCCGTCCGGGAAGACGTGCTGGACATGGCCGCGATGGTCTACGCCTCCGCACCGTGGCTAGACGTCATCCGGGACGCCCTGGCGGTCGAGGCGACGGCTCGGCTGATCGTGCGGCTCCGGCGCCTCGACACCCTGGTCGACGCGGCGCTCGCCAAGCTCGGGACTCCCACGCAAGAGATCACGAGCATGTACTCCCGCTGCGAGGGGCAGTTGCTCCGCAACCTCTCCGAGCTGGGACTGACGCCGCGCGCCGCCGCCGATCTGGGGATCGCGAAGCTCGACGCCACGGCTCGCGCCATGCGCCTTTCTGAGGCGAGCCTGTCTCGCTATCGACCCGCTCCACGGCTCATGCCGGAGCGGGTGACCAACTTGCCGGCGCCCGCCGGCAAGCCAACCGCACAGGAGCACGAAGATGTCGACTGAAACGCTGACCTCTGACGAACCCCGCACCACGGACAACGCGCCGGCAGGCCACCACGGTCCGCCAGACCCCCGATTCAGCGACGCTGAGCGCCCCGACGGCCAGAACACGGCAGATGTCGCTGACACCGCGGCAGACACGCCTACGGCAGTCGTGGAGTCCGCCACAGCCGAACCGCTGAAGGTCGAGGAAACACGGGCCGCATTCGAAGCCTGGTCTCGCCGGCGACAGGATCTCGAGGCGAAGATCGCCGAGCGGAAGGCACAGGCTGACGCGCTCGCAGGCTCGATCGCGGCCTTGCGGCGTGCCGCGATCCTCGGAGAGGCCGAACTCGGTGCAGCCTCACCGCTTCTCGCTGAGCGGGCGACGCTTCAGGCCGAGATCGCCGAGCTAGGCGAGCTGCTCCAGATCGCACAGGCCGAGGAAGGGCAGGCCCAGGCGATCTACCTCCGGGCCAACCTCACTGCCTACATCGTGCGGTTGCATGAGCAGGCGCTCGCGCTCGCTGAGCGGGCGAAGGCCTCCGACGAGCGGATCGACGCCGCCCTGGCTGCTTTCTTCGAGACTCTCGACGAGCGCTGGTCGCTCTTCGGAGAAAGCCAGCGCCTCGTCAAGAACGCCGATGACGCCGATGCCAACAGCCCGGACGGCGTGTCGCAGGACACCTCGACCGCGGTGCTCCGCGAGCTCCAGGGCCTGCCGCTCGTCTGGGATCGGATCGAGCACGCCAACTATTCCAAGCACCCGCGCAAATCCCCCTATCTAGTTCAGCTCTAAGGAGGCTCCGAACATGACCAGGCCAGTCTCAACCGCAAAGGTCGACCTGCTCGACCGCGCCCTCGGGGCGCTGTTCAGCTACCGCTCGGGCTTCCTCGCCAAGGCCTCCGGCGGCGACACTCGGATCGCAGCGGCGAATGGCGCGATCGAGGACGTTATCGAGCTGCGCCGCCGCGTGGTCGATCGCCTCCGAGCGCAGGGCCTCCCGAGCACCGCCCTAGCAAAGATCGCCTCGAGCGATCAGCGGCTCGCCAAGATGTCGGGCGTCCTGCCGCCGCGTTCCTCCCGAAGTCCCGAGCTCCAGGCCGAGCGCGCCTTCCAAGCCCGCGTCGAACGATCACTCGCTGTGATGCGGCCCGACGAATACCACCCCGAGCGCCGCGGGCGCTGACGTCTGACCACCAACCACCGCCTCTCGCCCTCCGAAAGGGAGACGCAATGTCTAGATCCTCCACCGCAATCACTGCCACCGGGGCACTCGTCCGCAATGCCCAGGACGTCGGGCTGGGCAGCTCGCAAGACGTCGAAATCCAGGTCACTGTCGACGTCGCTGACCTGCTCGCGCTCCTCACCGGCGCGGAACTCGTCTATGCAGTCGGCCGCAGCGACGCCCACCACGTCATCTTCGCCGTGGGCCTCACGGATACGGGCGCGCTTATCGGGTCGGGCCACGAGCGTTACCCGGAGGCGCAGCTGCTCGCCCGGGTCGGGCTCACGAACGAACAGCAGAACGCGCTCCGCGCGCGCCTCGGCTAGCAATGCAGTCCACCGAGCGGCCCGGGGGCGGAACGGCTCCCCGTCCTCGGGCCCTCAGCCTCATGCACCCGGAGGAGCGTCAGATGATCGCGCCTGCCGCCGTCTCCGAGCGCACCGAGGCCGAGCGCTTGCGCGATCTCCGGCTCCGTCTGGCCGGCCGCCCCATGTCGGGCCCGCTCGTGGCCGACGTCAACGGTGCCGACATTCCGCGCGAAAACCCGGCGCCGGGGCCTCCCGCTCCCATCCTCGCCTTCTCACGGGACGTTCTCGGCTTCCCGTTGTTCCCTCGGCAGTCGGCCATCGTCCAGGAGATCTACACCGACGGCATCCGGACGGCCCTGCTCCGGCTGGGCCGTCGCTCTGGCAAGGGCCGGGTCGCCGCCGTGGTCGCGACGTATGAGGGGAGCGTCAACGCCCCCGCCCATCTTGCCGCCGTACCCGCGGGTGAGCAGGTCGCAATCGTCGTTGTGGCCACGAGCCAGCGCCAGGCTCGCATCACCCACCGCTACATCCGCGCGTTCTTCCGGGTACCCGAACTTGCGTCCCTCGTGGCACGCGATACAGATGACGAGCTCGAGCTCACAAACGGCATCGTCATAGCGACCGTGCCCTGTCATGCCGCCGCTGCGCGCGGGTCGGCGGTTGCCGTCGTGATCCTCGACGAGGCCGCCTGGTATGCGGGTCGCGACGGATCGCCGCTCGACGCCAAGGAGATCTACGACGCACTTGCGCCCGCCACGGCGCAATTCGCCGAGCGTCGCGTGCTGGTCCTATCGACGCCGCGATGGTCGACGGGCTGGTTCGCCGACATGTGCGCGCTCGCCGCGTCTGGTGAGTTTCCCGATATGCGCACCTGGCACGCCACGACGGCCGAGATGAACCCGCGCATATCGCGCGCCTTCCTCGACCAGGAGCGGGCGAAGGATCCGCCGGCGTTCCGGCGCGAGTACGAGGCCGAATTCGACTCGGGCATCGGCGCGGTGTTCGAGGCCGATCTGGTCCGCGCCGCGGTCCGGGAGGCAGAGCGCCTGCCGGCCTTGCCAGACGTTCGGTACGCGATGGCGATCGACCCCGCGTTCACGGGCGACACGTTCGCCGCGATCGTCGGCCACGTCGAAACGTCGGGCCGCGTCGTGGTGGACCTCGTGCAGGGTTGGCGCGGCACGCGGGGCTCGCCCGTGCAGGTCGACTCCACGCTCGACGAGCTCGCGCTGCTCGCGTCGGCATACAACCGAGCCCGGGTGCTAACGGACCAATACGCCGCGCAGCCCATCCGCCAGGGGCTCGCGAGCCGTGGCCTCAACGTCAGCGAGAAACCGTGGACGAACGAGACGAAGGTTGACGCGGTAGCCGCCGTGCGCCGCTGCCTGTACGGCTCGCGCCTGGAGATCCCGCCTCACCGCGAGCTCGTCTCCGAGCTCGTCACGCTCGAGCAGCGGCCTATGCCTTCCGGGAGGCCGCGGATCGCGGCCCCCGGTGGCGGGCATGACGACTTCGCGACAGCGCTCCTCGCCCTTGTCGCCGAGCTCGACTCGCCGACCGAATCCGGTCTCTCCGCGTTCTACCGGTCCGAGACGGAGCGGATGCGCTCCTTGCGGGCCGCCGCCGCCGGAGGCGATGTTTCCGCACGGAATGATGGCGCGATCGCGCCGCCGAAATAGGGAGGTAGCCGAATGAGCCTAGTCTTCAAGCTCTCCGGCTCCGCCCTGACCGGGGTCCCCGTACCGGGTCTGGCTGGCTCAGGGCAGCCGTGGCAGCTCAAGGAAGCCGCCGACAAGGGCGTGTTGGACATTGGCAGCTTCCACGTCGACGATCCGGGCGCGACGCTCACGCCGTTGCCCCAGGCCCCGCTGCGCGTCACGGAATCGGCCGCATCCCCGACGATGATCGCGGCGGGTTATCTCACCAACCGCATCGTGGCGCGCGGCAAGGTCGCCCTCCAGATGGGCACCCAGCGCGAGTGGGACTGCTCAGTCGCCGACCTCAACGTGCTACTGACCGATCGTATCATCGAGACGGGCGGCAAGCGCCCGGCCGAGACGGACATCGCCCGCATCGACTGGCTGCTCGCGTCGGGCTATCTGCCGATCGGCGACGCGGGCTTCATCGACCGCTCCTCGCCGACCTCGATGCCGAAGGCGGACTACACCGGTAGGGCCCCGGCGGACGTCCTCGCGGATTGCTCGAACCAGTCGGGCAAGACGTACTTCGTGCGCTGGGAGGAGTGCGCGACCTTCCCCGACCCGACCTCGCCGTGGATCGCCGGGACGTTCGTCTCCACGTATGCCGCGCCGGTTGGGACCGGGTGGAGTTCCACCGACTCATTGGACGGCCAGTACGGCGGCAGCCTGGGGGACGGATACAACTACGTCTCTGCTGTCTACCCATCCACCCGCGTCTACTCCGGCACGGAAAGTGCCCCGGACGCTTATCCTCCGGCCGTCAATGGCGGTACCGGGCTCGCCCAATATGGGGCCAAGTGGGGCCAGCCGTTCGCCGGCCTCGGCCCCGGTTTCCATTCGGTAGACGATCGATGGATATGGGACCTAGCCTCGGCCGGCTCGCCGAACATTGCGACGGTTGGTCTGATCGGATGGAACGACGGTAACTTCCACCTCTATCCCGTCCCTTGGACCATGAGCATCGATTACTCCGACAACGGCACCTCATGGACCACGCTATTCGATGATGCCGCCATCCGAGCGAGCGGAGCCCATGGCGGCGTCTTCATCGGCTCCGTGGACTACGCCCATTCGGGGCATCGATACTGGTCGCTCCACATAACAGCATCCGTGACAGTCGCCGTCGCTATGTCTCTTGATTGGAAGGCCTCCGGATTCATGCTGTGGAGCGGCAGTGCCCCCTGTAGCCCCGGCCCCGCCCTTGGATATCACGATCCTCTCTGGTCGGGCGACAGCTCCTCGATCCGTATCTCCAACGATCCGGCCGACATCGACCACGTGACGACCTTTGCCATCCCACCGACTGCGACCCTCGACCGGGATCCGGCGCGCCTCTTCTCCGGCTGCCACTACGAGTACAGCGGCGGCTCGGTCTACGAAGAGAACGCGACCACGAAGTCGACCTACTTTTCGGCCGCACAAGAGCGCTTCGGCCGCGACACTCGGGCCAGCGATATGAACTGCACGACTGCCGCAACCGCCACTACTCTCGCGACGGCGAACCTCGCCCGGGCGGCGTCCGAGGAGGGTACCGTCACGGGCGCCGTCATCCAGCGCATGACTGCCGCTCAGGTCAACCTCGCCCGTCAGGGCCAGCGGATCCAGGTGAAGCTGACGCACGTTCCGGGGTTGGAGACCTTCACGTGGATGGCCATCCGCCACCGCACCGTGACGCCCTTCGCCGTGGGGCTCTACGACGTCGAGCTCGCGCCCGCGCTTCCGGTCCTGACTGGCTTCCGGGGCGGCGGTTTCGGCATCGCCGATCCGGTCCGCCCCGCGCCCTGGGTGCGGAACATCGCGGCCGTGGTGGCGGCGACGACTGATCCCACCAATGCCCTGGCCGGACAGCGAGTAGAACCCACCTTCATCGCCAACGGCGACGGCTCGACCGACCTGTTCACCTTGGCGACGGCCTACATGCCGGGCTCGCTGCTGCTGTGGGTGGACGCCCAGCCGATCCCGACTTCCGAGATCACTGAGACGTCGCCCTCGGCCGGTACGTTCACGCTCGACTTCGCGCCGTCTGGCGCGTCGGGTTCGGCCAGCGCCGAGGCCCTCACCGCATCCTGGCAGGTGGCGTGATGGCGACAGGCCCAACCCACCGCCACGACACCCGCCATCGCGGCCTCGTGCCCACTGCGCAGCTCGCATCGGGTACGCCTTCAGCGGGCCAGGTACCGGTCTATGTCAGCGGCACCGAGGCGACGTGGGGCGCGCTCACCGTCGCTGGCGCAACGGCCTGGATCAACGTCAAGGACTACGGCGCAGTCGGCGACGACTCCCACGACGACACGAGCGCGATCACTGCGGCCATCGCCGCGCTGCCAACAGGCGGCACGCTCTACTTCCCGGCCGGGAAGTACAAGATCACCTCCACCCTCACGATCAACAAGCCCGGAACGGTCGTACTGGGCGAGGGCTCGGAGTACAGCGGCTCGGTCATCCACATGACCACTGCCAACACGACCGCGCTCATCTTCGCTCCGAGCTGGGATGGGACGCGCGACCAGACGTGTCTCATGCGCGGCATCTGGGTCAAGGGGCCATCTCCTCGTGCGAGTCGATCCAGCGGCTACGGAGTGTCGGCGGCGTCAGACGTCCACCTCGAAAACTGCGCCATCACGGCTTTCTATGTCGGCCTCTACTGGTACAGCGCGACCTACTACAGCCGGGCCAAAGGGTGCATGTTCTCCGACTGCAATTACGCCGCGATCCAGATGGTCGGTACGAACAACATCACCATCGACACCTGCCGCATCACCGGCCAGTTCTCGGCGACGGCCGACATCGGTCCGGTGGAGTACGGCATCATCTCGACGCACACCGGGTTCGACGGCCAGGCGTGCCGCGTCATCAACTGTTCCATCGAATACTTCTCCAAGACCGGCATCTACATCGACGGCGGACGAGCGACCGAGATCCTCGGCAACTACTTCGAGACTCAGGAGTCGGCTTCGGGCGAGGCGCACATCAAGGTCGGCCCGACCAATCAGACCTCGGCCACTCTGATCGCGAGCAACCACCTCGATGGCAACTCCACCTCGGGCTTCACCGCGATCAATCTCGACCACGCCAACGGCGTCACAATCGTCTCCAACTACCTCGGCTCGGCCACCTACGGCATAGGTATCACGAGCACCGCGAACACGACCGACGTGCTCCTCATGGGCAACGAGTACCTCGGATCTGCGGCGGCGAACGTCCTCCCGGTCACGAGCTACACGCTCGACCCCGCGAACCCCCCTGGCAACATAGTCAACCCCATGACCGCGGCCGGAGACCTGATTGACCGGGGCGTGGACGCCGGGGACCATCGACTACGCCCTGGCCTCGCCATACAGTTCGGTGGTGAGCGGGACCAACTGGGGGACTCCCACCAAGGCCAACGACAACAGCGCGGCCACCTTCGCAAGCCTCGCCTATCCCAACTCGAACCCGCTCCACATCGACCTCGGTACGGCGCGTTCAATCGGCGCGTTAACTTTTATCCACCAGGGCCAGATTCCCTCCTCTGTCCTGGTGGAGTCTTCGACCGACGACTCGTCGTGGACCTCTCAGGGGTCCACTCGAATGCACGCGCCGAGCGGTGCTAACGTCACTGACTCCTGGTCGCTTGCGGCCCCGGTCACGGCTCGGTACTGGCGCTTCACCGGAGCGCCGGCCTCGGGGGACTGGTATGTCGCGACTCTCTCGCTGTTCCCTCTCGCGACCATAGCGGCGCGCCTGGGGATTGGCAGTGACTCCACCGTCCTGACCATCGACCCCTCGACGCATCTTCCGGCCTGGGATGCCCCGACCACGATGAGCAACCCCATGACGGCTCAGGATGACGTAATCGTGGGGGGCTCAGTGTCGGGAGGCGTGGCGGCTCCGGCACGGCTGGGCAAGGGCTCCGATAGTCAAGTCTTGACCGTAGACCCGACGACGCATCATCTCCTCTGGGCCGCTCCCGCTGGCGGAGCGCCGACCGGTACTGCGGGCGGCGATCTCTCGGGGAGCTATCCCAACCCGTCCGTCGCCAAGATCACCGGCATCGCGATCTCAGGCACCCCCGACGGGACGAAGTACCTCCGCGACGACGGGGCCTGGACCGCGCCACCCTCGGGCTTCGCAGACCCCACCACGACGAAGGGCGACCTGATCGTCCACGGTGCTAGCACCACGCGGATCGGCGTCTCGGGCAACAACGGCTACGTCTTGACCGAGGACTCTACACAGGCAGACGGTATCAAGTGGGCGAGTGCCGCTATCCCTGTTCCCTTCCTCGATCAGACGGCGCTCAACGGCACCTACGGCGACGACTTTGCGGCGGCATCACTCAATGCCCGCTGGACGCGCCGCAACGTCACGAGCGGCGCAGAGACGTACCAGACCGGCGGCGGCTCCTGGCTAACGGTCGCGATACCCCCCACGACCGTGGACCAGCAGTACTGGCAGACGGCACCGGCCGGAGACTTCGAGATCCAGCTCACGATGGCGCTCAACAGCGCCAACACCCACATGTACGGTCTCGGGATCATCAGCACCGCAGGGACCGGGGTCTGCCTGATGCCCTACGACAACTCCCTCTCGATGATCTTCGGCGTGCTCTCGGCCTACACCTACGCCAGCACGCCCGCTAACGATGGCGGCACCGCCATGACCCTGGCCTACCAGCGCGGCGAGCGGCTCTGGCTGGCGATCAAGAAGGTCGGCACCGCCTACACCTTTCCGCTGGTCACGGAACGGCTTGCTCTGGACGCCGTATGTCACGGGGACGACCAATGCCTTCACTGTCGATCGGATCGGCTTCGGGCGCTTCTACGGAGCCGCCTCGGGGCACATCATGAACGTGGATCGTTTCAACGTGGTGTGAGCGTCCTGCCCACGCCACGAGCGGCACGGCGAGCAGCGGTAGATCCTGGTAGGAATAGGTCAGCCCGTCGCGGACCGCCGACCGCCCGGCGAGACGACCCCGAATGCCCTCCATTCTCCCCACCTCTTTCCGCGCGGAAGGCCCGCGCATCAGTCTAGGCTCGCCGCTGCCGTGACGGCGCAGCTACGTCTAGACCACCCGTTCGCTTCTCCGCCTCGCTGTGACGGCCCAGGACGGGCGATCGCCGATCGAGTGGCGCGCTTGTCCACCACCGAACGCCGCATTGACAGGAAGCTGCCCGTAGCTACCATGTGACGAGCCGGGAGGGACCGGCGGCCGGTGCTAGACGGCCGAACCGAATAGACTTCCTACCGCCTCGCCGCTGGTGCTAGCACACCTCCGGCGGGGCGTTCTGATTCGGAGGCTCGAATGAGCGCAGAGATCATCACTAGGCCGCCGGTACTCACAGCGGACGCCGTCCGCGCGACGTTGTACGCCGATTACGCGGAACTCGAATCGGACCCCGAGGTCTTGGACGATGGCCCAGACGAGTTGACGAAGGCCATGGGTTACGAGGCCAACTTCATCGTCGATCGCTACGCCCGCAGTGAGGGCTGGGACACGACCGCCGGGGAGATCCGCAGAATCCACGACGAACTCGTGGCCATCGGCATCGCCGCTGCCCGTAGCGCCATGGTCGAACTGGCAGCCCGCCGGCTCGCCGGCACGCGGAGGGTGGCGCCGTGAGCGACTTCGAACCGATCTACGTCACCATTCATGTCGTGCGGCGCAGCGTGACCCTGGAAGCCGCTCAGCCATGAGCGGGGGTGCTTTGATCCCGCTGCAGGAGACTGCCGTCCGGGACGCCGTGATCGCGGCCCTCTACGGCCGGTCGGAACCTAAACCCCGACCCTACAGCGATGACCTTGTGGACTGCCTCTACGACGAGGCAGTCATCGCCGTAGATCTCTTCTCGCCCGAACTCGGGTATCTCACGAGCGGGCCCGAGCTCGAGCGGGCCGCCGAGGAAGCAGTCGCGGCTGTGTTGCTCGATATACGGCTCACGCTCGCGCGGCGGTTTGCGCACGAGCTCGTGACTGTCAGACCGCCTGAGTTCGTGCCTCCGCAGCGGGGTGACTGGATCGCTCAAAAGGACAGCAGAGGCCAAGTCTCGACCTGGCACCGAGCCTCCGGGAACCTGCAATCAGCTCGTGCCCCCGGTATGTGGCCGGGCATCAGTAGTCTCTGCGGACACCGGCTGCAGGCCATGTGGCGCGACGACGGAAGCCCGATCTTCTCGATCCTCAGAGCTGGCGTCGAGCCACGCGAGAGAGCTTGCCGCAAGTGCGCCTCGCGCCCATGACGGACGCCCGGCCGCCAGGCGAGGTAGCAGATCTAGGTAGCATACGCGCCGGAATCTGACTCGCTCGGCCCCTCGCCGTTCCCCCGGCCCTAGTGTCAAAGTGGACGGAACGGACGGTATCGGACGCCCACGATGGGACTTAAACTCCGCGGCCCGCGAGGGCGTCAGGGTTCGAACCCCTGCTCCGGCACCAGTCGCGTGTCTGGCACCGCGCCCTCATCGAGCGGTGGTCCCCGACCAAAAAGAAAGACGGGCCGCCTGAGCGGTCCGTCTTTCGATTCGCCGGATGCTTCAGAGTCCTGCGCCGATGCCGCTCAGGAGCGTTTGAAGGTTTCCGCTGATGAAGATCAGCGCGGAAACGGCGACGACTGCTATGAGAGAGAGGATGAGTGCGTATTCCGCGAGACCCTGTCCTTCCTCGCGGTGAAGGACCAAGAGCACGATGCCTCCTTCCGCAAAACGACGGGTGGCGTTCGTCGCGACGTCGGGTTGGCCTTGTGCCGTTCGGCCACCAAGTTCTGATGACCCGAGCGTCGCCTCAGGATATGCCCGCCGCTGGTCCGCGCGGAGAGAACTTTGGTACCGGCGAGCGCTGCCCTTAATGGACGCCCTCGGAGAAAGATCTTCGGCTGGAGCGCGGGAATCGCGGGTACTGTTAGAATGCCCCGGTCCTTTCGGCTCCGACCGACCGGCGTTGCCGCTCGCGCATCGGGGCATTCCCATGGGAAGGAGTCGCTGGCGCATGCGCCGATACGAACTCATGCTCGTCTTGCGTCCCGATCTGGCGGACGACAAGGTCCAGGCTTCGCTCGAGCGAACCGCCCGAGCCATCGCGGCCGGGGGCGGCCAGATCGTCAAGCAGGCCCCGTGGGGCCGGCGCCGACTGGCGTACCCGATCGACCACCATCGCGAAGGCTCGTACTACGTCATCCTGTTCGAGGCCCCGGCGACGGCTATCGCCGAGCTCGAGCGAGGGCTGCTCATCAACGAGGAAGTGCTCCGCCACCTCGTCACTCGCGTGGAACGGCCTGTTCGGGCTGCACGCGGCCGCGACGCTGACGCCGATGTCGAGGTGAGCCCGCCGGCCGACGAGGAAGAGCTCGAGGATGAAGTCGGGTTGATCGACGAATCCGAGAGCGAAGCTGCGCCGGCTGCCATCGACTAAGGACCCGCGCCAAGCGGAGTTGGAGGCACTCTCCATGTCGCTGAACAAGGCGATGATCATCGGCAATCTCGGCCGCGATCCGGAGATGCGGTATACGCCAAACGGCCAGGCGGTGACCCAGTTCACGGTCGCCGTCAACCGCAACTACAAGGACTCCAACGGCGAATGGAAGGAAGAGACCGAATGGTTCCGGGTCGTGGCCTGGGGGCCACTCGCCGAGAGAACCGCGGAGTACCTTCGCAAGGGCCGCAAGGTCTACGTCGAAGGTCGGCTCCAGACCCGGAACTGGGAGGGCCAGGACGGCCAGAAGCACTACACCACGGAGCTGATCGCTAACACCGTGACCCAGCTGGATCCGCGACCTCGTGAAGAGGGCGCGGCCGAGCCGGCCGGCGCCAGATCCGCCAGAGGCGGAGCGCCGAGCGGCCCCGGGGGCGGAGACGATCTCGGCTCGAGCGACCTGGACGAACTGCCCTTCTAGGATGGACCGTTCCGAAACCTGACGATCCCAACCGCCGCGTTTCGCATGCGGCTCGAATGACCTGAGGACTGACGACAAGATGCCTACGAACCCACGAGAGAAGACCCGGGGCGGCAAGCGCGACGACTACTACCGCGATCGCCGCCGGCGCAAGGTCTGCACGTTCTGCGCGGACAAGACCGTGATGATCGACTACAAGGAAGTCAACCGGCTCCGCCGCTACCTCTCCGAACGCGCCAAGATCGAGCCGCGCCGCAAGACCGGTACCTGCGCCAACCACCAGCGACAGCTCGCTGTAGCTCTCAAGCGCGCGCGGATCGTCGCCCTGCTCCCATACGCCCCACAGCACGTCCGACCGTAACCCATAGCCGAGAAACCCGCGCACCTGGACGTGCGCGGGGCGAGCCCGCCGTGTGCGCCCCACCGGCGTCGGAGGCTGAGTGGACATTCTGCTTCTGGTGGTCTCGTTCGCGGTGATCCTGGCCGGCTCGGAGCTGTTCACCAACGGCATCGAGTGGTTCGGACACAAGCTGGAGCTTGGCGAAGGCGCCATCGGCTCGGTGCTCGCGGCAGTCGGGACGGCTCTGCCGGAGACGATGATCCCGCTCATAGCCATCGTCTTCGGAGGTGGCGTGGCTGCCAGCGAGATCGGGGTCGGTGCGATCCTCGGCGCCCCGTTCATGCTGGCGACGCTGGCCATGTTCGTGACCGGCAGCGCCGTGTGGCTGATGCGACGGCGCCGGGTCAACGGCACGATGCTCGCCGTCGATACGGGCGTGCTCGGCCACGACATGTCGTACTTCGCGGTGGCGTACGCGATCGCGATAGGCGCGGCCTTCCTGCCCGTCGGCCTGGAGTGGCCGCGCCGGCTCGTCGCCGTCGTCCTGCTCTGCATCTACGGCTACTACGTCCTGGGCCATCTGCGCGCCGAAGCCGCGGCACACGAGGGTCTCGAGCCGCTCCGGTTCCACAAGCTCGATCGACGTGCCCCGCAACACCCGGAGCCGCCCCGGCTGTTCATCGTCTCGGTGCAGGTGGCGGTCGCCCTGGCCTGCATCATCGGGGGCGCGTGGGGCTTCGTGCACGCCGTGGAGGACATATCGTCGTCGTTTGGCCTCAACGGCACGCTCCTGGCCCTCGTGATTGCCCCAATCGCCACGGAGCTTCCCGAGAAGCTCAACAGCGTCCTGTGGGTCCGGCGCGGCAAGGACACGCTGGCGATGGGCAACATCACCGGGGCGATGGTCTTCCAGAGCGCGATCCCGACGTCTGTCGCGCTGGTATTCGCGCCTGCCCTCTGGACGGTCGTCGGCACAGGCGTCGCCTTCGCGTCGGCTGCCATCACCTTCGGCTCGGCGGCTGCCGTGATCGTGCCGATGGTCGTCCGCAGGCGGCTTGGGGCCAAGGCGCTCCTCGTCGGCGGAGTGTTCTACCTCGCCTACCTGATCGTGGTCGTCGTCAATCTGGTGGGGCGGGGCTGAGGGTCTCCCGGTCCCACCGGGCTCGGGGCCGTGGCCGACGGCTATACTTGGCGTTCGCCGGGTCAGAGCCGGCGACCAGCACCAGGAGCGTCGATAGATGGTCACCGAGCACGCAACGGCCCCTGCCGCAAGCGCGGCGTCGAAGCCCGACCAGAACAGCCTCGTCTGCTACTTCCAGGGTGGCTACGCAGCGCTCGGCGACGCGCGTGTCCCGATCATGACCCACGCGTTCCTGTACGGCACGGCCGTGTTCGAGGGGATCCGGGCGTATTGGAACCCCGACGAGAAGCAGCTGTACGCGCTCCGTGTCAAAGAGCACATCGTCCGCCTGCGCAACTCGAGCAAGATCATGCTCATGTCGGAGCTGCCCTCGGTGCAGGAGTTCACCGACATCGTCGTGCAGGTCCTGCGGCGCAACAACTTCAAGGAAGACGCCTACTGCCGTCCGTCGGTCTACAAGAACACCGAAGCGATCGGCGTCAGACTGCACGGTCTGACCCATGACTTCTACGTTCTGGCGATCCCGATGGGCGACTACATCGATACGGAGAAGGGGATCGCCACAGGCACGGTCTCATGGAGGCGCACCAGCGACGTCTCCATCCCGTCCCGTAGCAAGATCACCGGCAGCTACGTCAACCCCGCCTTCTCGAAGTCGGAGGCGATGCTCAACGGCTTCGACGAGGCGATCGTGCTGACCGCCGATGGGCACGTCGCGGAGGGATCTGCGGAGAACCTGTTCATGATCCGCGACGGCGTTCTCATCACTCCGTCCGTCAGCGAGGACATCCTCGAGGGGATCACCCGAGCCGGCATCATCGAGATCGCGGCATACCTCGGGCTCCCTGTCCGGGAGCGCCAGATCGACCGCAGCGAGCTATACATCGCCGACGAGGTCTTCCTGTGCGGCACGGGCGCGCAGGTCTCGCCGGTGGCGTCTGTCGACCACCGGCCCGTCGGGGACGGACGCGTGGGTCCCATCTCTCGCCAGATCAGCAAGACGTATTTCGACGCGGTGCGGGGTCGCCTCCCGGCTTTCCGGCATTGGGTGATTCCTGTCTACACGGGTGAGTGAGGCGACCCCGCGAGATTCCTCCGCCCTCCGGCCGGTCGAGGCCGTTCAACCAGCCCAAAGGGTAAAGCGCAGGCTCTCGCACCGGGTTCTCGAGACCATCCCGGGCATCGTCACGTGGATGCTGATCCTGTCGATGATCCCGCTCGCCATCCGCTGGCCGGCAGTGCTCGGCATCCTGGTGTTGTGCTTCGACTTCTACTGGATGTACCGGGCGATGGTCCTGTCGGTCAGCGTGGCGATCTCATTTCGCCGGCTGCGCCGGGTGGTCGAAGTCGACTGGCGCCAGCGCGCATTCTCGCTTTCCGACCCCCAGAAGCGGTTCGAAGAGCTCATGGCGATCATCGAGCAGGTGCGCACCCGGACGGATGAGCTGGCGGCAGCAGGCAACGCGCTTGCCGCGCACGGTGGGCGGCGCGAGTTGAAGCGGCTGCTGCGCGAGCAGCGCAGCCTCGAGCGGCTGATCAACCTGGGTGAGCCGATGCCGGATCCACGCGATCTCTGGCACGTGGCGCTCGTGCCAACCTATACGGAGCCCTACGAGAAGCTGTACGAGACTGTCAAGGCCCTGGCCGACTCGGACTACCCGCGAGACCGGCGGATGGTCGCAATCATCACCCGCGAGACGGACCTGCAGGGTCGCGAGAACGTGACCAGGCTGCGCGAGACCTTCGGCCCGCAATTCAAGCACTTCTTCCATATTCTCGATCCGCTCGAGCCGGGGGTGGTCGTCGGAAAGTCGAGCGCGATGGCCTACGGCGGGCGGTGGCTTTATCGCGAGCTGACGGAGCGCGGGTTCGACCCCAAGCACGTGATCGTCACCGACCTTGATTCGGACTATCGCGTCCACAAGCAGTACTTCGGCTACCTGACCTACAAGTTCGTGACCGACCGCGACCGCTACAGGCGGCTCTACCAGCCCGTTCCGATGTTCCACAACAACCTCTGGCAGTGCCCTCTCCCGGTGAGACTGGTGGCGGTCAGCTCGACCCACATCCAGATGTGGCGGCACCTCACCCCCGAGCGGCTGGTCAGTTTCAGCTCCTACGCGGTCTCGCTCCAGACCGTCCACGACGTCGACTACTGGGCCACCGACGCGATCCCCGAAGACAGCCGTTTCTACTGGAAGAGCTTCTTCCGCTACAGCGGCCAGTTCCGGGCGGAGCCGCTGTTCATCCCCGTCTTCGGTGACGCGGTCCGGGCGCGGTCGTATCCGCGCAGCCTGATGCAGCAGTACACGCAGATCCGGCGTTGGGCTTGGGGCGTGACGGACATCCCGTTCTTCATCGACAACGCGCTGGACCACAACGAGATCCCACTACGGGAGCGGATAGCGCGGCTGATAGATCTGTGGTTCGACCACATCAACTGGGCCGTGGCGCCGTTCTACCTAGTCCTGGGGGCCTCGCTGCCGCTCGCCCTGAACCAGACGTTCGCGGTAACGATCTTCGGCCAGCAGCTGCCGGTCTATGCGGGCTGGCTCCTGACCGGCGCACTGGCGTCGCTGATAGTCCTCGTGTTCATCGAGAACCAGCTGGCGCCGCCGAAGCCTCCGGAGTGGGGGATCAGGATGAAGGTCGTGTCCTGGCTGCAGTGGTTCTGCCTGCCGGTGGTCGGCTTCTTCTTCACGAACCTGCCCGCTCTCGATGCGCAGACGCGCCTTCTGACGGGTCGCTACCTGGAATACCGCGTCACCGAGAAGGCTTAGCCTTCGACGAGGTTCAGAGCCGGGGGTGCCGGCTTACGCCCCGAGGCGCCGTAGATCGGCGACGAAGCCACCGCGGTAGCGTAATGCGGACGGGACTTGCCGCCGGTTCGTTAGGATACCCATGTAACACTCCCTTGCCGTCGCTGGACAGTCCTCGGGAATACCGCGTTCTGGGCGGCCCGGCCGGGGAGTCGAATGCGCCACCGCCCTACGAGCCCGAGGACGATGTTCCGACCAGTCAGCTCCAAGCCCGATCTCGTTGGCCAGGAGCACGAGATCCTGACCCTCTGGCGCGACCGCCGGACCTTTGCCCGGCTGCGCGCCCAGAACGCCGGCAAGGAACGCTGGAGCTTTCTCGACGGGCCGATCACCGCGAACAACCCGATGGGCGTCCACCACGCCTGGGGCCGCGCCTACAAGGACCTGTTCCAGCGCTTCTGGGCAATGCACGGCCGCGACCAGCGCTACCAGAACGGATTCGACTGCCAGGGGCTGTGGGTAGAGGTCAACGTCGAACGCGACCTGGGCTTCACCAACAAGCGCGACATCGAGGACTACGGCATCGCCGAGTTCGTTAGCCTGTGCAAGCAGCGGGTGCTCACATATGCGGCCCGGCAGACCGAGCAGTCGATCCGGCTCGGCATGTGGATGGACTGGAACGACCCGGTCGAGCTGCGGCGGTTGCGCGACCTGCTCGCCGAGAATCCCAGCCAGTCGGTGACGACACCGGGAGCCGACGGAACGCCGGTGACCGACTCGGCCGAGCAGATCGTCGGGCGACTCGGGATGCCCGAGCTCGGGGGCAGCTACTTCACCTTCAGCAACGAGAACAACTACCTCATCTGGTCCTTCCTGGCCGAGTGTCATCGCCGCGGCTGGTTGTACAAGGGGCACGACTCGATGCCCTGGTGCGCCCGCTGTGGAACGGGCATCAGCCAGCACGAGATGACCGAGGGCTACGCCGATCGCGAGGATCCGGGCCTGACCGTCAAGTTCCCGCTGCTCGACCGTCCCGGCGAGGCGCTCCTGGTATGGACGACCACGCCCTGGACGCTGACCTCGAACGTGGCTGCGGCCGTCGGCGAGAATCTGCGCTACATCAAGGTCAAGCAGGGCGACGAGATCTTCTGGCTCGGCCGCGGCACGGCGAAGAGCGCGCTGGCAGGGCCGTTCCAGGTCCTCGAGGAAAAGCCGGGCAGCGAGCTCGAGGGCTGGCGCTACTCCGGCCCGCTCGACGAGCTGCCGGCGGTGCAGGCGGCCTTCGCCGCGGGCGGACCCGATGGGACGCCGTACGAGCACCGCGTCGTGCTGTGGGACGAGGTCGGCGAGGAAGAGGGAACCGGCATCGTCCACGTCGCTCCTGGCTGCGGGGCCGAGGACTTCGCGCTCGGCAAGAAGCTGGGCCTGCCGATGATCGCCCCGCTCGACGAGAACGGGATCGTCCTGCCGGGCTTCGGTCCCTACTCGGGACGCGACGTGCGCGACATAGCCGAGCCGATCGTGGAGACGCTCAGGCACCACCACCGCTTCTACCGGCTCGAGACCATCACTCACCGCTACCCGCATTGCTGGCGGTGCGGCACGCCGCTCGTCTTCCGTCTGGTCGACGAGTGGTACGTGAGCATGGGGCCGGTCTTCGACGCTCCCCGCGAGGAGCTGACCCGCGAGCAGGTGGACGCCAGCCTGCGCTACCAGATCATGGAAGTCATCGAAGGCATCCGCTGGATCCCCGGATTTGGCTACGAACGGGAGCTCGACTGGCTCCTGAACATGCACGACTGGATGATCAGCAAGAAGCGCTACTGGGGTCTGGCGCTGCCGATCTACGACTGCGAGGGGTGCGGCGGCGTCACCGTCATCGGCAGCCGCGAGGAGCTGGCCGAGAGCGCCGTCGAGGGCTGGGACCAGTTCGAGGGCCACACCCCGCACCGTCCATACGTGGACGCGGTCAAGGTGCGATGCAGCGGTTGCGGAGCGCCGGTTGCCCGGATCACCGACGTCGGCAATCCGTGGCTCGACGCGGGCATCGTGCCGTTCTCGACGGTGCACTATCGCAGCGACCCGGGCTACTGGCAGCAATGGTTCCCGGCCGACTTCGTGACCGAGAGCTTCCCGGGTCAGTTCCGCAACTGGTTCTACTCGCTGCTGGCGATGAGCACGGTGCTGCGCCGCGAGGCGCCGTTCAAGACACTGTTTGGGTACGCCCTGGTCTTTGGCGAGGACGGTCGCCAGATGCACAAGAGCTGGGGCAACGCCATCGAGTTCGACGAGGCCGCCGAGCGGATGGGCGTCGACGTCATGCGCTGGATGTTCGCCAACGCCCGCCCGGAGGACAACATCAACTTCGGCTGGCATGCGGCGGACGAGGCCCGGCGGCGGCTGCTGGTCCTATGGAACGTGTACTCGTTCTTCGTCACCTACGCCCGACTGGCGGGCTGGGAGCCCAGGCAAGGTATCCGCGCGGCCATGGCCGCGGACGGATCATGGCCGGCTCTTGATCGATGGATCCTGGCCCGCGCCGCCCGGCTGGCAAACGCGGTCGAGGTCGACCTCAAGGACTACGACGCACTTTCCGCGGCTCGGGCGATTGACACCTTCGTCGAAGAGCTCTCCACCTGGTACCTGCGGCGTTCGCGCGATCGGATGCGGCCCTCCGCCGAGCCGGCCGACCGGAATCAGGCCTTCGCCACGCTCCACGCCGCTCTCGTGGCGCTGGCTCGGGTCGTCGCTCCAATCCTGCCGTTTCTCTCCGAGTCGATGTATCAGAACCTCATCGGGACGGTCGAGCCGAATCTGCCCGACAGCGTTCACCTGACGAGCTGGCCGACGGAGGAGCTCAAGGACCTGAACGACCGCGGTCTACAAGCATCGATGACGGCCATGATGCGGGCGGTCGACCTTGCGCGAACGCTGCGCTCCCAGAGCGGATTGAAGGTTCGACAGCCGCTGGCTCGGATGTGGCTCGCCCTTCCGGGCTCCGACCAGCTCGTCGAACGCGATGCGCTGCTTGATCTGGTCCGTGACGAGGTCAACGTCAAGTCGATCGAGCTGATCGGCGACGAGTCGGAGCTGGTCGACAGGCGCGTCAAGCCGCTCCTCCCGAAGATCGGAAAGAAGCTCGGGGCGGCGATCCCCGCCGTGATGGCCGCGGCCCGCGAGGGCAAGTTCGAGATTCTGCCCGACGGCTCGGTCCAACTGGGTGGCGTGACGCTGGCCCCGGAAGAGGTCGAGATCCAGGCCACCCCGCGTCCCGGCACGGCCGTGGCCCACGACGAAGGGCTCGTAGTCGTCATCGACACGGAGCTGACGCCCGAACTCCGCGCGGAGGGCGACGCCAGAGAACTACAGCGCGCCGTCCAGGATGCCCGTAAGGAAGCCGGCGTCGAGCTGGACGACGAGGTGGCGGTGCTCCTCGAGGCTTCTGCGGCCGTCGAGCGGACGCTGGAGCCCTACCGCGCCTCGGTCGAAGCCGAGACTCGCAGCAAGATACGGTTCGGACCCTTGCCGGCCATCTCGGCCGCGCTAGCGATAGAACTCGACTCAGGACCGATACGTGTCGGCTTGATCCCGAAAGCCGTCGGCCCTTAGGCTTATCCACACACCACGGAGGCTCGTCACTGGACCCTAGCGAAACGCACCCAACGGACCCTTCCGGCCGCCCTGCCGGTCCAGATGCTCCAGCGGGGCGGCGGCCCGCAGCCTTGATCGGCTTTGCTCTGCTCGCCTTCACGATCGCAGCCAGCGATCAGCTGCTCAAGAGCTGGGTCATCGCCAGCTTCAAGGAGAACACGCCGTCGCCGGTGATCGGCGACTGGTTCCGCATCGACTTCATCCACAACGCCGGTGGTCTCTTCGGCCTGTTCCAGGGATCGGCGCTCCTTTTCGCCCTAGTCACCCTTGGCGTAGTGGCTGTCCTGGTAGCTCTCGAGGTCGGGTCGGGCTGGCGAAGCTGGCTCTTGACCATAACCCTCGGACTCTTGCTGGGTGGCGCGATCGGTAATTTCATCGACCGAATCAGGTTCGGCTATGTGGTTGACTTCGCCGACATCGGCATCGGGGCGTGGCGCTTCTACATCTTCAACATCGCCGATTCGGCCGTGAGCGTCGCGATCCTGCTGATGCTCGCGCTCTGGTTCCTGACGCCGCACCTCGGGGGTCAAGCCCACTCCGATCACGACGGCGGGGGCGACACCGGCGGCGACGCCGTCGCCTTGAAGGGCCGGTAGGCGGATGCGGCGGCTGACCTTCACCGTGCGAGAGACCGCCGATGGTCGAGTCGATCGCTTCGTCGCCGATGTGTCCGGGTTGTCGCGAAGCTACGTCCAGAAACTAATCACCGAGGGCCACGTGACCGTTGGCGGGATGCCGATCAAGGCCAACGAGCCGGTCGTGCGCGGCGAGATCCTGGAGCTCGAGATCCCCGACCCACGACCGCTGGATCTGACCCCGGAGGCAATCCCTCTCTCGGTGGTCTACGAGGACGCGGACCTGCTCATCATCGACAAGCCGGCCGGGCTGGTCGTCCACCCCGCGCTCGGCCATCCGGGCGGCACACTGGTAAACGCCCTCCTCGCCCGAGACACCGAGTACGGCGGCATCGCCGGGGTCCAGAGGCCCGGCATCGTCCATCGCCTCGACCGGGACACGAGCGGGCTGCTCATGGTCGCCAAGGACGATCGAGCCCAGGCGAGCCTGATGGCCCAGCTCAAGGCCCGCGGCGTGAAGAAGACGTATTTGGGCCTGGCCATGGGCGCGGTTACCGCCACATCCGGTCGCGTCGAGGCACCGATCGGACGCGACCCGCACCATCGCACCAGGATGGCAGTCGTACCGGGGGGCCGCGAGGCTGCGACCGGGTACCGCGTCCGCGAGCGGCTGCCGGGCTGGACCCTCCTGGAGCTCGACCTGATCACCGGCCGGACGCACCAGATCAGGGTCCACCTCTCGGCGATCGACCATCCGCTGGCGGGCGACCCGCTGTACGGCACGGGAACCTCCAGGCGTGGTCCGGCTGGGCTCGAGCGGCTCTTCCTCCACAGCTGGCGGATCGAGCTGCAGTCACCGAGCGACGGCCATCTCATCAGGGCCACGGCGCCATTGCCGCCGGAGCTCGAGTCAGTGTTGGAACGATTGCGGCAGGAGGCCGCCGGCGGTCTCGGGGTGAGCGGCGGTCCCGGCGGGTCGGACGACTCGACAGAGTCAGTTCCCCCGGTTCAGAAGAGACCGGCATGAGTCCGAACCTACGCCCCGGAGCTTGGGTGCCATCGTCGGCCGATGCGGCGGCGGTAGGTGTTGCGGCGGCCGATCCCGTGTCCGATCCGGCGAATCCGATGCTGGTCATCATCTCGGGGCCGTCGGGCGTGGGCAAGGACACCATCATCGAGGCGCTGCAGAAGCGCGGCCATCGGCCGGACTATCACTATGTGGTGACGTGCACGACGCGGGGCCGCCGACCGGGCGAGGTTGACGGAGTCAGCTACAACTTCGTCTCCGCCGAGGAGTTCGCCGCGCTGCGCAAAGCCGGTGAGCTGCTCGAGGCCAACCAGGTCCACGGCAATTGGTACGGCACGCCACGGGCCGGCGTTCGCCAGGCGCTTGCTGGTGGCCGGCACGCGATCCTCAAGATCGACGTCCAGGGCGCCCGAGTAGTCAAGGGCTGCGTTCCCGAGGCCCTGCTGATATTCGTCGTGCCGCCTTCGCTCGACACGCTGGTGGAGCACCTCAAGGCGAGACGCACCGAGTCGGCCGAGCAGCTCGAGCTCAGACAGCGCAACGCCGCGATCGAGCTGGCGCGCAAGGACGACTACGACTACGTCGTCGTGAACGAAGAGGGTCGGGTGGACCTCACCGCGAAGCGGATCGAGGAGATAATCGAGCAGGAGGAACGACGCGGATCCCGCCGCGCGGTGACCGTCTGAGGAGAGCCATGTCGGGTCGCCGGCTCGTGGTTTCGTTGGGGGAGCCCTGATGGCAGATAGCATCGAGTCGGTGCTCGAGCTGGGATTGCTCGGTGGGGCGGACCCGGAGAGTCGAGTTGGCGGGGCTGCGGCCGTCGAGGTGGCGGTCGACGCCCCGGGCGCGTCTCGAACCTACGACTACTCGGTCCCGGACAGGTTGGCTCCCGTCCAGCCGGGCGAGGCGGTGCTGGTCGAATTCGGGCGGAGCCGGCAGGCGCTGGGCGTCGTCCTCGGGCCCTCGGTCGATGTCACGGGGATGACCCTCAAGCCGATCCTGGCCCGGGTCAACGCCGATGGCCCGCTCGTGCCACCGCTGACGCTGGACTTCGCGCGCTGGATCTCTAGTGAGTACCTTGCCCCGCCGGCGACAACGCTGCGCTCGATGCTTCCTCCGGCCATGCTCGAACGGCTCGAGTTGGTGGCCGAATGGCTGCCGACAGGCTGGGGTGAGGGGTCCGCCGTCGCGAGTGACGGGGGGAGTGACGGGGGGAGTGGCGTCGCGACTGGCATCGCGACTGGCGTCGCGACTGGCACACACCCAGCCGAGTGGCACGACCACGGCGAGACCCGAGTGCTCGACGCGTTCGAGGCGGGCATCCGCGACAGGCTGGCCGGCGGCCCGCGCTCCGTTCGCGACCTCGGAGGGGGGGAGGGACGGGCCGCCACGCTGCGGCAGCTGCGGGCGATGGCAGGGCGAGGGCTCATCAAGCTGGAATGGACTCTGACGGCCGCGTCCGCAGGCCCCAGGTTCGAGCGATGGCTGATGCTCAGCCAGGAGGGGCGTCGCGTGGCCGCCTTGCTGTCCGGGGCTGCGCCGCGCCCGAGCCCCCGTGGCCACCCTGCGCCCGGCGTCGAGGTACGGCCGAGCGGCGGCCTAGCGACGGGCGGCGACGTAGCGCCGGGCGGCTCGGCGACCCCCGCCGGAGCGGCCCGACTCGGACCACGCCAGCGTGCCCTGCTTGCCGATCTGGCGGCGTGCGAAGCCGCCGGCGAAGCCGGGCTGGCGGGTGCCGACGCCGCCAACCGTCACGGCTCAGGGACCGCCACCGGTCTCGTTCGGCGCGGCCTGGTAGTGGCCGAGGTGAGAGAACGGCCGCGCCGCCCGCTGGCGCGGCGGCGGGCCGGCCGGCGCGGCACCCGCCCCGAGGGGTCGGAGCTGACGGCGCCGCAGACCGAGGCCCTCGCCGTGATCCTGGCTGCGCTCAAAGCTCGTGACCCAAAGCCGCTCCTGATCGAGGGCGTCACCGGATCGGGCAAGACCGCCGTGTATGCCGAGGCGATCGCGGAGACGATTGCGGCCGGCCGGACCGCGCTCGTGCTGGTGCCGGAGATCGCCCTGGCAATGCCGCTGGTCGATCGGCTGCGAGCGGAGCTCGAGGCGGAGATCGCGATACTCCACTCGGGGATCGGCGAGGGCGAGCGGGCCGACGAATGGCGGCGGATCAAGGCCGGTGAGGTCGACGTCGTGGTAGGGACGCGTATAGCGCTGACCGCACCGCTCGCGGACGTCGGCTTGATCGTCGTCGACGAAGAGCACGACGCCGCCTACAAGAGCGACCGAACCCCGAGGCTCCAGGCGCGTGACGCCGCGCTGGCCCTTGCCCGCCTCGCAGGTGCGGCGCTCGTCCTCGGGAGCGCGACCCCGTCGGTCGAGAGCGTCGGCCGTGTGCGCCAGGGCCTCTATCGGCACGCCGTCCTGCCCGAAAGGCCGAGCGGCGCCCCGCCTAGAGTCGAGGTCGTGGATCTGCGCGCCGAACTGGCCGCTGGCAACCGCGGGCTGCTTTCACGACCGCTCGCGGCGGCGCTCGAGTCTCTGCCTGAGGGCGAACGAGCGATCCTCGTGATCAACCGCCGCGGCACCGCCTCGGTCGTCGTCTGCCGCGATTGCGGCCACGTGCAGCGTTGTCCAGAGTGCGAGCGGACCCTCGTCTACCACCAGGCAGGTGTCACCCTGCGGTGCCACCACTGCGGCACCGCGTCGCCGCTGGCCTCTCGTTGTCCGGGCTGCAGATCGCCGCGCATCCGTTATCTCGGCGGCGGGACGCAGCGGGTCGAAGAAGAGGTCAAGGCGGCCTTTCCGCATCTTCGAGTCGGCCGCCTGGACCGCGACGTGGCCGAGCACAAGGGAGCCGTGGAACGGGTCCTCGACGCCTTCTCCGAAGGCCGATTGGACGTCCTCGTCGGCACGAGCCTGGTCGCCAAGGGCCTCGACATCCCCGAAGTCACGCTCGTCGGCGTGGTTTCAGCCGACGTCGCGCTCAACCTGCCGGACGAGCGTGCCGCCGAGCGAACGTACCAGCTGCTGACGCAGGCGGTCGGCCGCGCCGGAAGGGGTGGGCTGCCGGGTCTGGCCATCATCCAGACCTACCAGCCCGATCATCCTGCGATCCAGGCCGTGGCCTCAGGCGACCCGGCGGCCTTTTACGACTCCGAGCTGGACGTTCGCCGTCGCTTCGACTCGCCGCCGTTCGGCCGGCTGATCAAGCTGACGGTAGGCCTGCCGGATCATCTCGCCGCCGAGCAGGAGGCTGGCGCGATGGCCGACCGGCTCCGCAGGGAATCTTCGTCCCCGGCAGCCTCGGCCGCCGGGATCAAGGTCGCGGTGCTTGGACCTGCGCCCGCCTATGTCGCCCGTCGCGCAGGACGGTGGCGGTGGAACGTCGTGCTGAGGGGAAATCGTCCCTTGGAGGTCCTCGGCGACCCGCCCGGCGCGCCTTGGTCGATAGACGTCGACCCCGACTCGCTGCTGTGACCCTGGCGCGAGTCAGCGACGACTGAACGGGTCACGGGGCGACCGCGCCACGGGCTCCGTGAGCGTCCGCTGGCCGGTTGCGTCAGGGGCGACTGAACGGGCCACGGGCGACCGCGCCACGAGCTGCGTGCAGCGTCCGCTGGCCGGTTGCGTCAGGGGCGACTGAACGGGTCAACCGCCGACGCAGCAACGCCAGATTGGCCCCGACCACCCGACGCCGATCGGCTGGATGCCGTCGCCCGGCGTCTCGGTATACTCTCGGGCCATGAGCGTCAGACCCATCGTCCTTCTCGGCGACCCCCGGCTTCGGCTGAGGGGCGAGCCCGTCGATAGTTTCGGCAAATACCTGCACGAGCTGCTCGATGACCTGGCGGAGACCATGCGCAAGGCTCCGGGCGTTGGACTGGCCGCGCCGCAGATCGGCGAGGCCGTCCGAGCCTGTACGATCGAAGTAGAGGGTCAGCTGCACGAGCTCGTCAACCCGCGCATCGTCCGCTCCGACGGTGACGATCGCGATCTCGAAGGATGCCTCTCGATCCCGGGCTACGTGGCCTACGTCACGCGGCGCGAGAAGGTCTGGGTCGTCGCTCAGAACCGGCGTGGCCGGAAGATCAAGATCGCCGGTTCCGGCACCCTCGGCCGGGCGCTGCAGCACGAGCTCGACCACCTCGACGGCAAGCTTTACATCGACTATCTCGAATCGATGGACGAGCTGATCCCCACCGCCCAGGAAGAGGAAGGGCGACCGGCGACGGCGCGCACTCCGGTCGGGTGAGCGACGCGGCGGCCGAAGGCTCTTCTTCGGGCCCCACGTCCCCCGAGTCCGTCGCCCGAGTCATCTTCTTCGGCAGCGGCCGGTTCGCCGTCCCCATCCTCGATGCGCTCACGACCATCCCGGGCGTTCGCATCGACGCCGTAGTCTCTGCGCCCGATCGACCCGTCGGCCGGAAGGCGCTCCTGACGGCAACACCGGTGACGGCCCGCGCACGGGAGCTCGACCTGCCCGTTCTCCAGCCGGTTCGCGTGCGAAGTCAGGAGGCGATCGATGAGCTCCGCACCCTCGCGCCCGATCTGGTCGTGCTCGCCGACTACGGCCAACTGATCCCACGCGTCCTGCTCGACCTGCCGCCGCGCGGGTTCCTGAACCTCCATCCGTCCGCGCTGCCGCGTCATCGGGGAGCGGCGCCGATCGCGGCGACTATCCTCGCTGGCGACACCGAGTCGGCGGTCACACTCATGGTCCTGACCGAGGAGATGGACGCGGGTCCGATCGTGGCGAGCGAGCCGCTCGCGGTTCTGCCCGACGACACGGCGGTCACGCTCGAGGAGCGTGCGGCGCAGGTCGCGGCCCACTTGCTGCGCCGCGCGTTACCGGCGTGGCTGGCCGGATGTCTCGCGGCCCAGCCACAGGCGCACACGGGCGTGACGGTCACCCGGCCGCTCCGGCGAGAGGACGGGCGTCTCGACCCGGGCCGGTTCGCGATCGAGCTGGAGCGGCAGGTTCGGGCATACCAGCCGTGGCCGGGGGCGTACGTTCAGAGCGACGCGACCGGGGGCGAGCGGCTCATCGTCTGGAAGGCTCGGGTTGCGGGTTCTGCCCCTCTGGACGAGGCCGGCCGCTTCGTCTCCACCGCGGACGGCGGCGTGGCACTTGCCACACGCGAGGGCCGCCTCGTTCTCGAACTGATGCAACGAGCCGGGGGCCGACCGATGGAGGCCCGAGAGTACCTTCGAGGGCATCCCGATCTGGTTCGGTCGCATCCCGCCCCGCCCGGGGCCGGCATGCGATAATCGCCGCCCTGTGAGCCACACCGACGCGACCGGCGCTCCGCCCCCCGGTCGCAAGACAGTCACGTCCCCATCCAATTCGACAATCGACCGTGCCGCCGACGCTCGTCCCGGGCTGAGCGGCCTGGCCGATGGCGTCCTGGAAGCGTGGCTGGCCGAGCGGGGCGAGCCGCCATATCGGGCGAAGCAGATCCGCGACGGGGTCTGGCGGCACAACGCCGCCAGGGTGGAGGACTTCCGAACGCTGCCGACCGCGATCCGGACACAGCTCGACGCCGCCTTCCGGATCGACACGATTTCCGAGGATGAGGTCAAGGTGGCGGATGGCGGTCTCACCGAGAAGACTCTCCATCTGCTCTCGGACGGCGCCCTCATCGAGTCCGTACTGATGCACTACCCGGCCCGCGGGTTTGCCGGCACCGGCCGGCCGACTCACCGCGAGCGGAACACGCTGTGTATCTCCAGCCAGGCCGGCTGTGCGGTCGGCTGCCCGTTCTGCGCGACCGGAGAGCTCGGCTTTGGGCGAGACCTCCAGACCGCGGAGATCCTCGACCAGGTCCGGCACGCGGCCCGACGCCTCGCGACCGGCGGCCGGCACCTGACGAACATCGTGTTCATGGGGATGGGCGAGCCACTGCTCAATCTAGATCGCGTTCTCGAGGCCGTGGCGATCCTGGCCGATCCCCATCGCTTCGGTCTCGGTGCGCGCCACGTGGTCGTCTCCACGTCCGGAGTGGTCCCGGGGATCCGCCGTCTCACTGCGCTGGGTCCACAGTTCACCCTGGCGGTGAGCCTCCACGCCGCGCGCGACCCGCTGCGCGACGTCCTGGTTCCTCTGAACCGCCGCTGGCCCGTGGCGGAGGTCGTGGCTGCGGCACGGGACCACGCTCGCGTAACTGGCCGGCGCGTCAGCTACGAGTACGTGATGATTTCCGGCGTGAACGACACCGACGTCGACGCCGATGCCCTCGCCACTCTCTTGCGGGGAGACCTCGCCCACGTGAACCTGATCCCGATGAACCCAGTAGCGCACACGCCGTGGCAGGCGAGCTCCCCGGAGCGGGTGGCGGAGTTTGCCGCCCGGGTCCGCCGGCGCGGCGTGGGTGTGACGGTTCGGGCAAACCGCGGCCAGGACGCAGGAGCCGCATGTGGCCAGCTCGCTGCGGACAGGGCAGGGGAGCCGCCGGCTCCGGCCGTGGCACACCGCCGCGAGACCATCGTTCGCCAGAGCGAGGACGCGCTTCGCGGGACGCGCAGTTCGGAGAGCCTGCCGGCCGATCTCGAGGCCGCAGTCTCCGCCGGACGGGCACGTTGATGGCGGCCCATCGGTCGCTGAAACCGGCCGCCTCGGCGACTGCAGCCCATCGGTCGCTGATCAGCGCCAGCATCCTCGACGCAGACCTCGCCGATCTGGAGCGTGAGTGCCGCCGGGCGCTCAAGGCGGGCGCCGATCGGATCCATCTCGACGTGATGGACGGTCATTTCGTCCCGAACATAACCTTTGGTCCGAGCCTCATCAAGCGCCTCCGAAAGGTCGGCAGGCAGCCTTTCGACGCCCATTTGATGATCTCCGAGCCGGGCCGCTACATTGACCAGTTCCTCGACGCCGGTTGCGACACGATCACGTTCCACGTCGAGGTCGAGGAACCGATCGAGCCCACTCTGCTCAAGATCAGGAAAGCCGGCCGCCTTGCCGGCCTGGCGATCAAGCCAGCGACCCCGCTCTCGGCGCTCGACCCATACCGCGATCTCCTCGACATCGTCATGGTCATGACCGTCGAGCCGGGTTTCGGTGGCCAGAAGTTCATGAGGGCCGCCGCCGCCAAGATCGATCCGGCGCACCAGGTCTTCAGGGACCGTCACGGTGAGCCACCGTCGCGGCGCGAAGTGCACGTCGACGGCGGGGTCAACAGCGAGACGGCGGCATATTGCGGCAGCCTCGGCATCGACGTCATGGTGGCCGGCTCCGTTCTGTGGAAGAAGGGTCACGACATCGAGCGGGAGATACGGATCATCAGGACCCTCGCAGACGAGGCCTACCGAAAGCGGCGACCCGCGCCCGCCACGGTCGTGGAGAGCCCGGGAGAGGCTGGGTGAAGGAAGAAGCGGCGCTCGGCGGCGCGGTCGCAGGCGTCGAGGCCCTCGGCATCGAGGGCGGCGGGGTGATCGCCGCCCCGCACAGCCATCTCGGCCGACGCAACGACCGGCTGCTGCTGGCCGCGGTGGCGGGCTACGCCGTCCTCCTTTCGATCCTGATGATCTCCCGAGGGATCTCGGTCACGCCCGACGTGGTCGTGGTGAGCTTCGGGCTGGCCGCGCTCCTGCTCGGCCGCGGCAAGCTCTTCCTCCGCGACTGGATCCCCTTCGTAGCGCTCTTCTTCGCCTACGAGCTGATGCGCGGGTACGCGGACAAGTTCGGCCTGCCGATTCACGTCACGGACATCATCTCGATGGAGCGAATCGTGGGGCTCGGCGGGCTCCCGACGACGTTGCTCCAGAGTCTGCATTCGGGCCCGGCTTCGAATCCGGACGTCCTGGCATCGATCTCGGTCATCTTCTACTTCCTGCATTTCCCGCTGCCGCTCGCAATCGGTTTCTTGCTCTGGATCCACCAGCGCCGGATCTACTACGACTACGTGGCCGCGCTGATCGTGCTCTCGATGGCCGCCTTCGTCACGTTCCTGGTGCTGCCGGTGGCGCCGCCCTGGTGGGCCGCTCAGAACGGGTTCGTGACCGGGGTCCTGCACCTTCGCGACACCGGCTTTGCCGGCCTGTCCCATTTCTTCGGCTTTGGCAACTACTTCTACTCGTACTCGGTCTACAGCATCAGCTCGAACGATGTGGCCGCTTTCCCGTCGCTCCATGCCGCGTACCCGTTCCTGGCGTTCCTCTTCGCGAGGCGAGCCTTCGGCCGAACAGGCTGGCTGATGCTCGCCTATACCGCCTGCGTCTGGTTTGCGATCGTCTACCTCGGCGAGCACTGGGTCGTCGACATAATCGGTGGCGTGGTCTACGCGTTTGCCGCCTACTTCGCGATCACGCGCGGACCGAGCTGGACCCGCCGCTTCATGGAACGGGTCGCGGACGAGGAGATCGAGGCCGGTGTCGAGGCCGAAGACGAAGGCGACGTCGGCGCGCTGCGCCGCCTCGGCCGGCGCGTTCGCTGGGCCCTTGTCGTCCAGGGCGTCGCCGTTGCGTTGCTCGGGGCGGTTCTGGCCTACGGCATGAACAGGCTCGGCTGGGCTGGCGGCACAGGCACTGCCCTGTATCTGGTGCCGTGGCTGGCCATCCTGGGCGGCCTGTGGCGCGGCTCGGCCGGGCTCGTGAGCCGATAGGGGCCAGTCGTGCGAGCTTTGCTCCAGCGGGTCTCGCGCGCCCAGGTTCGGGTCGAAGGGCAACGCATCTCCGGCATCGAACGCGGCTTGCTGATTCTGCTCGGGGTCGCGCCGGGAGACGACGAGTTCGTGGCGGCGGGCATGGCCGCAAAGGTCGCCGGGCTGCGCATCTTTGCCGACAGCGACGGCCTCACGAATCTGTCCATAGGGGACGTCGGTGGGTCCGTTCTCGTCGTAAGCCAGTTCACGCTGTACGCGGACGCGCGGCGTGGCCGGCGGCCGTCGTTCATCGGCGCTGCGGGGCCGATCGTCGGCGAGCGTCTCTACGAGGTCTTCTGTGAGATCCTCGCCTCTACGGGCGTGTCCGTCTCGCAGGGTCGCTTCGGGGCGGAGATGGACGTCGAGCTGGTCAACGAAGGCCCGTTCACGATCTGGCTGGACTCGGTCGAGCTGGGAATCGAGCCGCGACCGACGGCGTAGCCTGGCGGGAATCGAACCCGGCACCGCGACGGATCCGGAACCCACTTCCCGTTGAGTCACCCCTGACTCTCCCGGCCATCGAACGGGGCTCACGACCATCCGAACGAGCCCTCGTTTGCCCGTTCGGTCACCCCTGACTCCGCCGGCCCATCGAGCTCGGCTCACGACCATCCGAACGAGCCCTCGACTGCCCGTTCAGTCACCCCTGACTCAGCCGGCTGGGGAACACAAGGGGGCACCGGCGCCGGCGCGCGCCAAGCCGCCACTACAAACGAAATCGGCGCCGAGCCTGAGCTCGACGCCGAGTGAGTGGACGGCTGACCGGCCCGGCGCCGGCTGCGGCTATCTTTCAGCCCGCGAGAGAGTGCGCATGCAGCGGGTGCAGACGAGCGCCTTGACAGGGGCGCCCTTGACCTGGATGGTGGTCTGTTGCAGGTTCGGCTGGTAGCGGCGATGGGCGCGGACCCGGTTCATTCCGGACGACTGCGGGTTGAAGCCGTCCATGGAGACCTTCCCGCAGACGGCGCAGGAGCGAGCCATGAGGTCCTCTCGAATACGTGCTTCGGAATGCGCGGTCCCGACCGGGACCGAACGGGGCGGTATGATAGCACACCGTTTCCGCCGCTCAGGCTGGAGGTAGTGCAAGCGCATGCCGGAGCGTTCGGTGGCAGGCAAATCCGTCGTCACGCGCCGTGCCATCGTAGACATCGTTCGAACCGCGGTCCAGAGCAGCTATGGGGTCACCGGCTTCAGCGACCCTTCCTTGGGCCGCCGGATGCTGCGCTGGATCGGCCTCGATAGACCAGGAATCCGCCTGACCACCGCCGGCGGCCTCCACCTCGACCTGTACATCACGGTCGCGTTCGGAGTGCCGGTCGCCGAAGTTGCCCGGCAAGTCGATTCGGCGGTGCGCTACTCGCTCCGTCACTACGTCGGCGCGGAGGTCGCGGCGATGACGATCCACGTCGACGGGCTGCGCTACCAGCCTGCCGCGGTCGAGCGCGCGGAAGCGATCGAGCGTACGGAGACCATCGAGCGAGCCGACTCGATTCCAGAACGTCCACAGAGTCGAACGGGGGCCGAGGGGGAGACGGCTTCGAGGAAACGCAAGCCGAGATGATCAATCGAGCTCATCGATGACCCGCCGGATCGGCGACGGTTCCGGACTGCTGGCGGCGTTTGGAGCTGCTGTCGAGAACCTTGCGGCCCACGTCGACGAGGTCAACGCACTGAACGTCTTCCCTGTGCCCGACGGCGACACCGGCAGCAACATGCTGGCCACGGTACGGGCGGCTCTGGCCGAGGCCGAGGCCGTCGCGGACCCGACGGCCGATCGCATCGCTCAGGCGATCAGCTTTGGGGCGCTGATGGGCGCGCGCGGCAATTCAGGCGTCATCGCCTCTCAGATCTTCCGCGGCATGGCCGATGCGCTCGGTGGCAAGCATCGCTTCGATGGCCCTGCGCTGGCCAACGCGCTGACTCAAGGAACGGCCACCGCATACAAGGCCGTGGCCGAACCCGTCGAGGGCACCATCCTGACCGTGGTTCGTGAGTCGTCGGCCGCCGCCCAGGCCGCGGCAGAGAGCGGTGCCGACCTGGAGGTGGTGCTCGAGGCCGCGGTCGAGGGCGCTCGTCTGGCCGTGGCCAAGACTCCGTCGTTGCTGCCGATACTTCACGACGCGGGCGTCGTTGATGCCGGCGGCGAGGGTCTCTACCGGCTCCTGCAGGGCGCGCTGGAATACGTTGACGCCCGCACGCCGGCGAAGGCCTCAGCCAGAGCCAGGGACGCTGTAGGAGTCGCGGCGCACCGACCCGCAGCGGACGAGGGCTTCGGCTACGAGACCATGTTCATTCTCCAGTCGTCCGAAACGCCGATCGACGTGCACGAGCTGCGCTCGGCTCTCGAGACCCTGGGGGAATCGGTCCTTGTGGCCGGGGACGCTCGGGCGGTCAAAGTCCACGTCCACAACGACCGGCCGGACGTCGTCATCGCCCTCGGCCTGTCAATGGGGTCGCTGACACGGATCACCGTCGAGAATCTGGACGCCCAATCGAATGAGGTCCGCGAGAAGAAGGCCGCCGAAACCGTCGGGCTCCCGATCGAGCAGCGTCCGCGCGACAGTCATGGCACGGGCCGCCCGCGCGTCGATCTGGGGACCTACGGAGCCGAGGTCGAGGCCGACCCGGCGGGCGCGGGATCCAACGGATCGTCTGGCCCGAGTGACACGGCCGGAATGCCGGCAGTTGCAGGGACGGTGCCACTGGCCGTGGTGGCCGTGGCGGCCGGCGATGGCCTGGCCCGCATCTTCGACTCGTATGGCGTTGCCGCGATCGTCCGCGGGGGCCAGAGCAACAACCCATCGACAGGCGAGCTGCTGGACGCCGTGGAGAAGATCCGCGCCGAGGAGATACTGCTTCTGCCCAACAATCCGAACGTGGTCCTGGCCGCTCGGCAGGCCAGTGAGCTGACGACGCGGCGCGTCCGCGTCGTTCCGACTCGCAACGCCGCCGAGGGCTTCGCGGCACTGCTGGCGCTAGATCCCGACCGCGACGCCACAGCCAATGCCGAGGTCATGACGCTGGCGGGCCGGGCGGTCCAAACGCTGCAGCTCACGGAGGCGGTCCGCGACGCGACCATCGGCGGTCGCAAAGTGAAGAAGGGCCAGACCATCGTTCTCGACCCGGACGACGGGCTGCTCGCGGTCAGCAATGATCGAATGAAGGCCGTGCTTGCCGCGCTCGAGGCCCTGGAGCCGGGATTCGAGCTGATTACGCTCTACTATGGCGACGGCGCCGATCTGGTCGAGGCGAAGTCTGTTGCCAGTCGGGTAAGGGAGTGGCGCGCCGGTGTCGAGGTGGAGGTGATCCACGGTGGGCAGCCCCATTACCGGTATCTGATTGCGGCAGAGTAGGGACGTGGCCGGGCGGGGAGACCACGCGACCGGTGCGGGTCATGAACCCGTGGCGCGGGGTCGGACGTCGAGCCGCGGGCCCGTTCGCCCGGTCGGGCCGGTTGGCCCAGAGACGCCGATCGGCGCGACCGGGTTCGCGGGCGCTACGGTGCTGCGCCGAGTCGGCCCACGCCTGGGGATCCGCACCGTCCGCGATCTGCTCTTCCACCTGCCGCGTCGCTACGACGATTTCCGCGAGCTGAGCAGTGCCCGAGACCTGGCCTGGATCCCGGACGGGCAACCGGCCAGTGCGCGCCTCCAGGTACGAGCGGTCCGCGCCGAGCAGACCTTCCGGCGGCGCGTCCAGAGGACAACCGCATATCTGAGAGACGAAACCGGCGAGGTCGAGGCGACCTGGTTCGGGCGCCGGTACATCGAAAGGCGCCTGCACGAAGGCCTCTGGATCGTGGTCAGCGGCAAGGTGAAACGGCGAGGCTTCACGACGACCTTCGACAACCCGGAGTTCCAGGTGGACGACGGTTCGGCGTTGTTGCACGCGGGCCGGATCGTGCCGGTGTACCGGCTCACCGCCGGGCTGACGGCAAACACTCTCCGGCGGGCCATCCGCCAGGCCCTGAACGTCGCTGGCCCGACCTACCCCGAGTACCTGCCGCCTGAGGCCTACGAGGCTGATTCGGCGGCGCCAGTCGTGGACACGCCAGGGGCTGTCGGCCCAGCCGTCGCGGATTCGGCGGCAGCCGCCGGCCCGGCCAATGCGGCAGCCGCGGCCGCCGCGGGTCCCGACGAAGTCGCCCGGCCCATGCCCATCGCTGCGGCGCTGGAGAACGCCCACTACCCCGAAACCTTCTCTGCCCGCGACGCCGCGCTGAGCAGGCTCGGCTTCGACGAGCTGCTGGCGCTCCAGGTCGGCATGGTCGCCCGCGACCGGGCCCGGCGGCGCGAGGTGGGCGTGCCGGTCGAGGTGCCGGAGGCGCGCGTCCGCCACGCCGTCGGTGCCGTCGAAGCCGCGCTTACCGAACAGGTGAGTGCCCGAACCGGAACGGTTGAAGCGGCGCGGCTGACCCTCGACCAGGCCGAGGCCGTGGCCGCCATCGCCGCCGACCTGGGCGCGCCGAGACCGATGATGAGGTTGCTGCAGGGCGACGTCGGATCGGGCAAGACCGCCGTTGCCGCCCTTGCGCTTGCCTTCGTAGCCGACGCCGGCAGACAGGGGGCGCTTCTCGCCCCGACGGACCTGCTGGCGCGGCAGCATGCCGTAGCGCTACGCAAGCTGGTCGAGCCGCTTGGCCACGGCGTGACTCTGCTGACGGGGACGCTGCCGGCGCCCGAGCGGCGGGCCGCGTTGGAGCTGCTCGCTGCGCCCGCGGCCGATGGCGGTCTGCTCGGTCTCACCGCCGGACGGATCGTCGTCGGGACTCACGCGCTGGTACAGGAGTCGGTCAGTTTCGCCGATCTCGCCCTTGCCGTCGTCGACGAGCAGCACCGCTTCGGAGTGGCTCAGCGCGAGGCTCTCGGCGCCAAGGGCCGGTCGCCCCACGTGCTGCTCATGACGGCGACACCGATCCCGCGGACGCTCGGCCAGTTCCTGCTGGCCGATCTCGACGTTTCCGACCTACGTTCGCTGCCGGCCGGGCGGATCAGCATCAAGACGGGGATCCGCCGGACCGACGACCTCGCCGGAACCGCCGGCGACCCTGCCCGCGGCGCGTATCCGCTGATCGTTCGCGAGGTACGCGCCGGGCACCGGGCCTTCGTCGTCGTGCCGCTCGTTGAAGAAGACGAGGAGACGGCGGCCCGCTCGGCGGACGAGGTCGCCGCGGCACTGCCTCTCCAACTGGCCGATGCGGCAGCCCGTTTGAGTCTGCCGGTCGAGCCGGCGGCCCACGTGGGCGTCGTCCACGGCCAGATGAAGGCCGCCACCCGCGACGCGACGATGGACCTCTTCCGCCGCGGCGAGTTGGACGTGCTCGTAGGAACGACTGTGCTGGAGGTGGGAGTGGACGTGCCCGAAGCCACGGTCATGCTCATCCTGGACGCCGATCGCTTCGGCCTGGCCCAGCTGCACCAGCTGCGTGGCCGCGTCGGCCGCGGCGAGGCCCAGTCCTACTGCATCCTGGTGTCCGATTCGGCCGATGCCACGGCCAGGGCCAGGCTCGAGGCTCTGGCCACGCACACCGACGGCTTCGAGCTGGCCGAGATGGACCTGGAGCTGCGTCGTGAGGGCGAGCTTCTGGGTCTGCACCAGAGCGGTCTCCCGACGCTGCGGATCGCTTCGCTACGCGACAAGCGCGACCGCGAACGAGCCTATCAAGCCCGCGTCCTGGCCGAGCGACTCGTCGACGACGCGGGTGCCTTGCGGCCGGGCCACGATGCCCTGGCGGCCGAACTGCGGACCGGCTGGCTGGCCCGGGTCGGAGCGGGCGAGGTTCTGGCGGACGTTCCACCGGACGCCGAGGCGGCACCCAGTGACTGACGCCGGCCGCGTCATCGCCGGATCGGCCCGTGGGACGCGGCTCCGAGGCCCGGGCGAGGGGACGAGACCGCTCGCCGACCGCGTCAAGCAGACGCTCTTCGCCATCCTGGAGCCGGATCTGGCGGGAGCTAACGTCCTGGACCTGTTCGCCGGTTCGGGTGCGGGCGGCATCGAGGCCCTGTCGCGCGGTGCGGCGAGCGCCACGTTCGTCGAGCGCGACGCCGACGCGACCAGGGTCATCGCCGAGAACCTCGATCGGGCCCGCCTATCCGAGCGCGGTCACATCGTCGGCGCCGACGTGGCGGCTTACCTCGCCGGCCGGGCGCACTCCGATGGGCCTTTCGACGTTGTTCTGATCGATCCGCCCTATGCCGAGTCGGGGTTGATCGGAGCCACGCTATTGCGTCTCGCCGCCGCCGAGCCGGCTCTGGTTACGCCCGGAGTGTGGATCGTCGCCAAGCATTTCTGGCGAACACCTCCCCCGGCGACCGCCGGGCTGCTAGCATCCGTGAGGAACCGCCGTTTTGGAGAAACCGCCCTGACGTTCTATCGTCGGGTGGACGCAGCGCTCCGGAACGGGGAGTCGGTCGAGGACGTCACTCCGGATCGATCGCCAGCTAGGCCCGAGGAGGCAGCCAGGTGAAGATCGCCGTCTACCCGGGTTCTTTCGACCCGATCACGTACGGCCATCTCGACGTCGTCTCGCGAGCCGCCCAGGTCTTCGATCGTGTCGTTCTCGCGGTGCTGGTCAACCCCCAGAAGACGGCGCCGACCCTCTCCACAGACGCCCGGCTGGCGATTATCCGGGAGGCGGTCGACGAATGCTGTGCTGCCGAACTGAGGGCACGGATCGAGGTGGAATCGTTCGACGGCCTGACGGTCGACTTCTGCCGCCGTCGCAAGGCCACTTTCGTCGTGCGAGGCCTGAGGGCGATCTCCGATTTCGAGTCGGAGCTCCAAATGGCCCACACGAATCGCAAGCTCGCTCCCGAAGTCGACACCGTCTTCTTCATGACCGCGCTCGAGCACAGCTACCTGAGCTCGAGTCTCGTCAAGGAGATAGCCGCCTTCGGCGGCGACGTGACTCAAATGGTGCCGCCGTCTGTCGCCAGACGTCTGGTGACCCCCGGCCGAGGTCTATAATCCGAGCCAACCGGCAGCCCTTGCTACCTGCCCCAGGAGGGCCCGACCGATCGACATCATCGTCCTGATCGAGCGCCTCGAGTCGCTCGTGGCGAACGGCAGGAAGCTCCCGTTCACCAACAGCGTGATCATCGACCAGGCTGATGCCTTGGAGTGGATCGACCAGCTCCGCGTGACGATCCCCGAGGAGATCAAGTCCGCGCGGCGCGTCACGAACGAAGTCGAGCGGCTGCTCGAACAGGCCCGCGAGGAGGCCGAGCAGATTCTCGCCCGAGCCCAGGAACAAGCCACGTACCTCATCGAGGAACGCGAGCTCACGCGCCAGGCCGAGGAACTGAGCCACGAAATCATCCGCCAGGCGCAGGTGGAGGCCGACGAGGTCCGGCGCGGCGCCGACGACTACGCGTCCGAGGTTCTGGTGCGTCTCGAGACCGAGGTGATGCGGACCCTCAAGACCATCAAGGGCGGCCTCGAGCTGCTGGACGATCGGCGCTCGGCTGCGGCAACCGAGGCAGCGGCAGCTTCGGACGAGGCCGTGCGGAACGACGGCGAGGGAGACCTCGACGAATACGACGAATCGGACGCGGGTGAACCGGTCCGCGGCTGACGACCTCATCTTCAACGTTACCGGGCTGCTGGCGGAGCCGGCTGGGTCGGTTCGCGAGATCACTGTGTCGTCACCCCCGCTGGGTCTCGGCCCGGATCTGCACCAGATCCGTGATATCGAAGGCGAGTTGCGGCTGACGCGGACCAACCGCGGTCTGCTGGTGAAGGGCCGTCTGACCACTGCCATCGAGCTGATCTGCAGCCGCTGCCTGCGCGAGATCGAATGGCCGGTGGATATCGAGCTCGAAGAGGAGGCGTTGCCGAGCCTGGACTTCGTCACAGGGCTGCCGGTCGACCCGACCGAGGAGCCGGACGCACTTCGCCTGACGGAGCACCACGAGCTCGACCTCGAGGGCGAGGTCCGCGACTCGATAGCACTCGCGGAGCCGATAGCCCCGGTGTGTCGCGAGGACTGCCCCGGCCTGTGCATCGAATGCGGGCAGGAGCTCGCGAGCGGCCCGCACGACCACTCGGGCGACGAGATCGACCCCCGTCTGGAGGCACTGCGCAGTTTCGTCGAGACTTCGGAGCGCGACTGAGGCCGCCGGATCGGTCGGAAGCCCCCGCAAGGTATCGTGCCGGTTCGCTGTGACAGCGGGCCGCGGAACCGCTAAACTCCCGCCTCGGCCCCATGCGCGGGGTATGCTTTGCCGTACCCCGTCACGGATCGGATCACCGCGCCCCGGCGCCTTCCCGGCCCAGCCATCTGGCCACGCGCCGGAGCGAAAGGAGTAGTCAACTCAATGGGTGTTCCCAAGCGAAGAGTCTCGCACGCCCGACAGGGTGACCGTCGCGCCCACCACGCGATCACGGTCCCGCACCTGGAGCCGTGTCCGCATTGCCACCAGCCCAAGCAGGTCCATCACGCCTGCCCGGTTTGCGGCTACTACGCCGGCCGGCCCACTGTCGAGATCAAGCAGGAAAAGCCGCAGCAGCCGGCCTGAACCGGTGGACCTGAGTACGGTTCGCTCGGTCAACAACGAGTCCGTCCGCGTCGCCGTCGACGCGATGGGCGGAGATCACGCACCTCTGGAAGTAGTCGCCGGAGCGCTGGCGTGGGCGCGCGCCCATCCGACGGATGCCGTGCTGCTCGTCGGCATACCCGAGCGCATCCGTGCCGTCGCGAATGGTCCGATGCCGCCCAACGTCGAGATCGTGGCCGCGAGCCAGGTCGTGGAGATGGACGAGTCGCCCGCGCTGGCCTTGAAGGCCAAGAAGGACTCGTCGATCATGGTCGCGATGGACCTGGTCAAGCAGGGTCGGGCAGACGCGCTGGTCACGGCGGGCCATTCAGGCGCCGGGATGGCCGCTGCGGTCCTGCGGCTCGGCCGTCTGCCGGGCGTGGACCGGCCGGCGCTCGCGGTCCAGATGGTGACCGAGACGGGCCCGTTCGTGCTGCTCGACATTGGCGCCAATATGGACTCGAGCGGTCACAACCTGTACCAGTTCGCCCACATGGGATCGCTCTACGCCGAAAGGGTCCTGGGTGTCGCGAAGCCGCGCGTGGCGCTGCTGTCGATCGGCGAGGAGAAGGGCAAGGGCGACCAGGCCGTCCAGCAGGCCACGCAGCTGCTCGACGACGATGGCAGCCTCAACTTCGTCGGCAACGTGGAGGGCCGGGATCTGGTGAAGCACATGGCCGACGTGGCCGTATGCGACGCTATGGTCGGCAACGTGACGATGAAGTTCTTCGAAGGCCTGGCCACGTTCATCGCCAACCTGTGGCGGCGGGAGTTCAGGCGCCTCCCGCTCGGCCCGATCGGCTACCTGTTCATGAAGCCCGGCGCCGATCGCATCCGGGGCCTCTTCGACTACGAGAGGCTTGGCGCCTCGCCGCTCCTCGGCGTGAAGGGCACGGTCTTGATCACCCACGGCTCGGCCAAACGGCGGATGTTCGAGTTTGCGGTCGAAGCGGGGGCTGCGGCGGCGCGGGCCCACATCCCAGAGCTGATCGCGGACGCGTTCCGCGGCCAGTCGCGCCACCCCGAACGATTGGCGCAGTGACCGCATGACCGCCTCGCATGCCTCCCACCGGGCCCCGGAGTTCAAGCCGGGTCCACTTACCGTAAGCCACTCCGTCGTGGTCGAGATGGTGCGGGAGGCCGCTCTCGAGGTACCGGGCGTTCTCAAGGTCGGCCATGGCGGCCCTCTGGCCTGGCTCGGTGGATCGCCGGTCCGGGCGCGAGTGGGCGATGGCAGGGTCTCCGTCCGGGTATGGATCATCGCTCGCCCGGGTCACGCCATCCGGCCGCTGGCGGCGCAAGTCCGTCAGGCCGTAGCCGCGACCGTGGAGCGGCTGCTGGGTCTGGACCTCGGCGAGGTCACGGTCGTCGTGGATGGAGTGGGGGGCTGGGGCAAGTGACCCCGCTCGCGGATGACGTGGGCTGGGGGCCGCGCCAGATTCGCGGCGCAACGGACGAGGCGATTTCGCACCGCCTGGGCCGGCGGCTGGCGCTTGCAGCGCTCTTCGAAGCCGAGTTTGGCCAGCGCACCGCCGGCTCGATTCTCGAGCGGCATCTGGCCGAGGCGGCCGCCGACGCCGCGACCGCGGACTTCGCGCGGGAGCTCGTTTCGAGCGTCGTTGCGGATCGCGAGCAAATCGACGCGACCATCGAACGTCTCGCACCTCAGTACCCAGTGGTACAGCTCGCCAAGATGGATCGGAGTCTGCTGCGTAGCGGCATCGGCGAGGTGCTACACTCCGGCACGCCGTCCCGGGTGGCGATCGCTGAATGGGTCGAGCTGGCTCGCACGTACAGTGGCGAACCTGCCCGGCGTTTGGTCAACGGTGTACTCGGGCGGATCACTCGCGACTCCGAAGCCGGTGCGCACCGCGCCCCGGAGCCGGGGCCGCAATAACCGTCAATTGCATGCCCAGGAACCCCGAGGAGGGCGTCAGTGGCCACTACCTACGAGCGACTCAAGAAGATCGTCGTCGAGCAGCTCGGCGTCGACGAGGATGAGGTCAAGCCTGAAGCCTCGTTCGTTGACGATCTGAACGCCGATTCGCTGGACCTCGTCGAGCTGATCATGAGCCTCGAGGAAGAGTTCGGCACCGAGATCTCCGACGAAGATGCCGAGAAGATCCGGACCGTGCAGGACGCCGTCGACTACATCGACGAGCACGCGGCCTAGCCCGCGACCTGACTGATGCGCCCCGCTGCCGCTCTAGTCGAGCGGCTGGGGCTCCCGGTCCGTGACCTCGCCCTGCTTCAGCAGGCATTGATCCACAGCAGTTATCTGCACGAGCATCGGGACCTGGCCGCCGGCCACAACGAGCGCCTGGAATTCCTGGGCGACTCGGTTGTGAGTCTGGCCATTTCGGACGCCCTCTATCGTCGCCATCCTGACGACGACGAGGGCGTTCTCTCCGCCCGGAGGGCCTCGATAGTCAGCACGGCTGGTCTCGCCCGGCTGGCCAGCCGGCTCGAGCTCGGCGAGTATCTGCTGCTCGGTGAGGGCGAATCGCAGCGCGGCGGCCGCCGCCGGCCCGCTCTGCTCGCGTCAGCCTTCGAGGCTCTCGTCGGCGCCCTCTACCTCGATCTTGGTTTTGACGCCGCAAGCGGGTTCGTGACTGCCCTTGCCGCACCCGAGCTGACGAGCGATCGTCCGCTCGGGTCTTTGAAGAGCCCAAAGAGCCGGCTGCAGGAATACACCCAGCGGCTCTCCGGCGAGAGGCCGCAATACCGGGTGCTCGATGCCGTCGGTCCAGACCACGACAAGGTGTTCCGGGTCGAAGTCGCCGTCGCCGGTCGCGTGATCGGCGTAGGTGGAGGCCATTCCCGCCGTCTGGCCGAGACGCAGGCAGCCGCCCGCGCGATCGAAGAGCTGCGGCGGACCTCGGGCGGGACGGAATCGGATTCCGCCGATGCCCCCGAACTGGCCGAGTTTCCGAGCGACGCGGCCGACGACGATCCCGCCGATTGTGCCGAGTCGGAGGGTGATCGGGACCCCGAGCGTGAGCCCTGGACCGAGATCGACATCGACGTGCTGGCCACGTCCCGGAAGGACGTGGTTCCGGGTGAAAGTGTCGAGCCGGGCGCGGCCCAGACTCCGAAGCGATCCGGCGGCAAGCGGCGGTGACGCCGAGCTCGACCGGCCGCCGACCCGACGGCCTTTCTTCAAACGCCGGACTTCCCGCCGGTAGACCGATATGACGGCGCCCGCCCGCCTGCTGGCCCTGCGTCTGCAGGGCTTCAAGTCGTTCGGCGAACGCACGCTCGTGGAGTTTGGAGCTGGGATAAGCGCGGTCGTCGGGCCTAACGGCTCGGGCAAGAGCAACCTTGTGGATGCGCTGCGCTGGGCGCTCGGCGAGCAGGGTCGTGCGCTCCGGCTGCGCAAGTCGGAGGACGTCATCTTCGCCGGTTCGGAGAAGCGATCCGCTCTCGGCATGGCCGACGTGACCCTCGTCCTCGGTAACTCGGATCGGCTACTGCCGATCGACTACGAAACGGTGGAGCTCGGACGGCGCCTCTTCCGCTCGGGCGAGAACGATTATCTACTGAACCGCCAGCGCGTCCGGCTCAAGGACCTGGTCGATCTCCTGGATTCGGCCCACCTCGCCGACAATGCCTTTCTCTTCATCGGCCAGGGCATGGTCGATCAGGCGCTGGCGCTGCGACCCGAGGAGCGCCGGCCGCTCTTCGAGGAAGTGGCCGGCGTCCGGCGCCACGAGCGGCGAAAGGCCAGGGCCGAGGATCAGCTCATCGAGGCCGAGGCGAACCTGGCCCGGGTCGAGGACGTTCTGGCCGAGCTGCGGCCTCAGGCCCGACGGCTGGCAGCCCAGGCCGAGCAACAGGCTTCGCGCCAGACCGCCGGCCGTGACTACGGCCGGGCGATCATCGCCCTGGCACGACAACGCTGGTCGGAGGCCACCGGCCGCGATCGGGAGGCAGCCTCCGAGCTTGCCGCCGCACGCGGCCAGATCGATGCCGCGCTGGCCGCACTGCGTGACTCTGAGGAGGCGGCAGCCGCGATCGCTCGGGAGCTGGCATCGGGCTCGGAGACGGAGGCCGACAGACGCGTCGCCCACGAGGCCGCCAGAGCGCGCCTGACCGAGCTGCAATTGCGCGACGCCCGAGCCGCTTCCGACGTCGCCGCCGCCCAGCGCGACCGGCAACGCCTCGAGGCGGAGCTTGCCGCCGCGGAAGCCGATCTGGCCGTCCAGCGCCGCGAGCAGGCCGCACCCGTTCCGGCGCGCGACCTCGCGCTCGCCGCTGCGGTTGCCGAAGCCGAACGATCTCTGGCGGAAGCGCTCGAGGAGCTCGGCGCGATGCGCGCGGCAGAGCAGGCGGAGGGTGAGGCTCTGGCCGCCCTCCGCCGCGTCGAGGCGGCCCGCGCAGCCGAGGTCGAGACGGCTCGGCGGCGGCTCGCCGAAGCCGAGCGAGCAGCCGCGGATGAGCGAGCCGAATCCGATGGCGTCGCCCGTCGAGTTGCCGACGCCGAAATGGCATGCGCCGGTCCGAGAGCGGCGGTAGCGAATGCGATCGAGGCCGAGAAGGCGGCGGTCGCGGCGCGCGAAGCAGCCCGTGCCGAGCTCGACCGTCGTGAGGGCGCGCGCCAGACCGCCGCGGAGAGGACCGCTGCCGCTTCGAGCCGCGTCGCCGGGCTGCGCGGCCGGCTCGAGTCCCTCGGGGCCCGCCTTGGCGAGGACGAAAGCCGCGGCATCTCGAAGGCCGCGCGCCGCGCCGGGGGCCGGCCGCTGGCGGAGGGGTTGGCGGTAGAGGCCGGGTTCCGAGTTGCCGTTGAGGCTGCGCTGGGCGAGACCATGCGCGGCTACGTACTTGGGCGCGAGGCGGCGCTCGGACTCGACGGGCAGCGGGGAGTGCTCGTCCTCGACCCTGCCGCGGCCGGGGACGGCAGGCGAGCCGCCGGCGCTCGCGAAGGTCGTGACCGCGCCGATGTCGGTGCCGAAATGGCTACGGCCGCGGCATCTGGCTACGGCGGAGGCCCCCTGGCCGATGCGGTTCGCGTCGACCCGGTGGGTGCCGCCACGCGTCTCCTGGCTCGGTCGGTCTGGGTTCCCGATCTCAACGCCGCCCTGGCCGTTCAGCCAAAGCTGCCGACGGGATGGCTCGCGGTCACTCGGGACGGCGCCGTCGTGACTTCGCTCGGCGTCGTGAGCATGGGTCGAGCCGAATCTCTCCTCGAACGACGAGCAGAGGTCGAGCGGCTCTCGGACGACGTGGCGCGGCTGGAGGCCGAAGCGAAGGCCGCCGCGACCGAGGCGGCCGAGACGAGCAAGGCCGCGGCCACGGCTCGCGCCGCGCTCGACGAAGCGCGCGAGACAGAGCGCAGAGCTGCCGACGCGCGCCGCGAGGCTGAGGAGGCTGAGCGGCGCCTGACTCGGGCTCTCGAGAGTGTGGCTCGGGAGGCGGCCTGGCATTCGGCGCAGGCGGCCCGGCTCGAGGCAGACCGCGATCGGCTCGCCGAAACGGCACGCCAGACGACCGCGGCGGCGGCCCCGGCATCTGCCGCACCGGGGGTGGCTGGACTCGGGACCGCCGCCGGCGTCCGGCGAAGTGCAGCCGGACCGACTTCCGCCCAAGATCCCAGGCAACAGAGAGCAGAAGCACTGGGCGAGTGGGAGGCGCGGGCTGCCTCGTTGCGGGCGCGCCGCGATGAGCTCGCCGCCGAAGAGGCGTCGCTCGAGGCCGTTCGCAGGGAGGTCGAGGTGCGCCGCGCTCGAGCGTCGGCCGCCGCGAATCTCGACGGGGAACGAATTGCCGGCCTGGAGCGCCAGACATCCGAGCTCGCCAGGCGGGAAGGGCAGATCGGCGCCGAGCGGGAAGGGCTGGGCGAGGAGCTGGCAGCTGCGGCGCTACGCGAAGCGGCTCTCCGCTTCGAGCTCGAGGAACTGCTTACGGCAGCCGCCGCGGCGCGCGGCCGGCTTGCGGCAGCTGAGGCGTCCGCGGTGCATGCTCGAGACAGGCTCCGCACCTGTCAGGAGCGGAGCCGGAGGGCCGAGGTCGCGGAGCTCGAGGCTCGCCTGGCCCTCGACTCGATCCGCGAGCAGGTGCTCATCGAGCTGGCCGGTCTGGGCGACCTTGGCGTCCGGCTGCTGGTCGAGGAGGGGGATCTGAACCCGATTGGAACTGGCGTTGGGGCGGGCGGACTCCCACAGGGCTCAAACGAAACCGAAGGGTCGTCGGTCGAACCGGTCGGGGACGAGGACGACGTATCGGCGGCGACGATGGAGAGCCTGCTTGTCGAGGCCACGTCTCGCTGGGCCGAGTTGCCGGTCGCCGAGCCTCCCGGCGCCGCAAGACTCGCCTCGCTGCGGCGTCGCTTCCACGAACTGGGAGCACCGAACCCGTTCGCGGCCGAGGAATATGACGCGATCAAGACCCGGCTGGGCGGGCTGGAGGCCCAGCGCTCCGACCTGACCGCGGCTATCTCCAAGACCAGGGCTCTCATAGAGCAGCTCAACGGGATGATCTCCACGCAGTTCCGGTCGACCTTCACTGCGCTTGAAGCGGCCTTCGATGCGCGTTTCCGCCAGCTGTTCGGCGGCGGGTACGCACGACTCAGCTTGACCGAGCCCGAGGACCTCGCCGCGACCGGGATCGAGATCGTGGCCAGGCCCCCAGGCAAGAAGGCCCAACCGCTCAACATGCTGTCGGGCGGTGAGCGGGCCCTCACGGCGGTGGCGCTGCTCTTCGCCATGCTCGAGGTTCATCCTGTCCCGTTCTGTGTGCTCGACGAAGTCGACGCAGCCCTGGATGAGGCCAACGTGGGCCGGTTCGCGGAGGCCCTCCGAGGGCTCGCGGACCAGACGCAGATCATCGTCATCACGCACAATCGAGGCACCATCGAGAGCGCCGACGCGCTCTACGGCGTGACCGTGGGAGACGATGCGGTGAGTCGCGTCGTCAGCCTCCGGCTCGAAGAGGCACGCGAGCTCGCCGATCAGGCAAACAACAGGAAGAGCGCAGCCGCGGCAGCCGGCTGAGCGGGAGGTTTCCGCTGTTCTTGCGACGCAAACCGAAGGACGAACCAAGGCCCTCGACCGAACCGACCGAATCGACCGACGCGGCCAGATCGGCCGACGCCGCCAGGTCAGCCGAGGCGATCGGCTCACCGGATACGATCGAGCCGCTCTGGCACGCCGATGACGAGGAGCAGGTTGCTCTGACGGCCCCGGCGGTGCAGGCGGCCCCGGCGGTGCAGGCAGCCCCGGCGGTGCAGGCAGCCCCTCCCGTCGACGTGACCTCGGGCGGGACGTCAGGCGATCTCTCAGCGGGTCTCGAGCGCAGCCGCGGCGGCTTCATGTCGCGCCTGCGTGGGGTCCTTCGAAGCGGACCGTCGGGCGCCGATTGGGAGTCCGTCGAGGAGCTGCTGATCTCCGGAGACGTGGGCGGGGGGCTGGCGATGGAAGTCGTCGAGCGAGCTCGGGCCCGCAAGGACGCGCCATCGGCCGAGGCCGCCGTCCGGGCAGAGCTGGCGGCCCGCCTCCTCCCCGGTGAGAGCGACTGGCGTCCCGGCTCGGCGGAGTCCGGTGGACCGGCCGTGATCCTGATGGTCGGCGTCAACGGCACCGGCAAGACGACGACCATCGGCAAGCTGGCGCACATGTACCGGGCGGAAGGCCGCTCGGTCCTGCTCGCCGCGGCCGACACCTTCCGTGCCGCTGCCATCGACCAGCTCCGGATCTGGTCCGACCGCACCGCCAGCGACTTCGTGGCGCACGCTCCCGGCGCCGATCCGTCGGCGGTGATCTACGACGCCATCGACGCTGCCGTTGCCCGCCATGTGGACGTGGTGATCGCGGACACGGCCGGCCGGCTCCACACGAAGTCGAACCTGATGGACGAGCTGGCGAAGATGCGTCGCGTGATCGACAAGCGCCTGCCGGGCGCTCGTCCCGAGGTCCTCTTCGTGCTGGATGCCACCACGGGTCAGAACGGGTTGTCGCAGGCGAAGGTATTCCACGAGACGGTCGGCTTGACGGGCATCGTCCTCACGAAGCTCGACTCGACCGCCAAGGGCGGCATCGTCTTTGCGATCGAGGACACGCTGCACGTCCCGGTGCGTTTCGTGGGGGTAGGGGAGAAGCTCGGCGACCTGCTGCCGTTCGATCCGGAGGCCTTCGTCGGCGCGCTCTTCGCCTAGAGGCGGATCCAGGGGGCAGCTACTCCTCGGTCCTCCCGGTGCGGCGCTCCGCCCAGCGTGTGAGCGCATCGGCCGCGGTCATCGGGATCTTCGAGACCAGGTAACCGACCAGGACGAGCGGGAGAGCGGTCAGCGCATTGGGGCGCCAGACGGCGCCGTTGCTGCCGATCGCCAGGGCCAGCACAAGGCTGAAGCCGGCCGCGGCCAGAAGCCAGGCTGGCCCGTGCGTACGCAGCACGCCGGTCAGTGCGGCGGCGACCGCGGCCCCCAGAACGATGGCCAAATATCCACCAAGCTCGGCATCCGAGCCTGTCGGGACCTTCTGATTCGCGAAGACCTGGAATGGCTCGAGCCAGTTGAAGGACAGCACTATGCGAACGGCGATCAAAGCCAGCGGCGCATATCCGATGAATGCGGCATATCGGTCGTCGGTGTACTCGGGCACACCTCGGGAGGAGAGCCAGGCGATCCCGCCTCGAACCGACCAGATCCGCAGCAGCTGGGCCGAAAGGAACCAGGCCGGGAACCACCAGTAACCGGCAACCAGCCCGATGGCCGCGAGCGTGAACACGGGGTACGGCGATGGAAGGTCGGCCAATGTGGTCGGTGAGGCTTTCGCCCCCGGCGTGCCGGTCATGGGTCCTTTCGCAGAGCTCAGGAATGCTGGTGCTATCGAGGGACTGTAACTCACGGCCGCGAGGCGATCCGCCCTCGTGCCGCCTGTCCGCGCGGGACTCGATGAGGTACACTCCGCGAGCCTTCGGTGCCGCCAGAATCAGCGGCCCCACGTTGCCCCTCATGTCGGGGGCGGCGGGACGGATCGGGAGAGTCCTCACCACCCATGTTCGACGCCCTCAGCGACCGACTGCGCAAGACGCTCGGTGCCCTCACCGGGCACGGTCGCGTCAGCGAGGCCGACGTCGACGCGGCGATGCGTGAGGTCCGGCTGGCGCTCCTCGAGGCGGACGTCAACTTCAAGGTCGTCAAGGACTTCATTGCACGCGTCCGAGAGCGCGCCACCGGCGCCGAGGTCCTCGAGAGCCTGACGGCCGGCCAGCAGGTGGTGAAGATCGTCAACGAGGAGCTGGTCGCGCTGCTTTCTGCTGGCGATCGAACGTTCCGGCTGACCGGCAACCCCTCGGTCGTGCTCCTCGTGGGCCTGCAGGGCTCCGGCAAGACCACGAGTGCCGCAAAGCTCGCCCGACACCTGCACAAGCAGGGCAGGAGGCCGCTGATGGTGGCGGCAGACCCATACCGCCCGGCCGCGGCCGACCAGCTCGAGACCCTCGGCAAGTCGCTCGACATCCCGGTCTACCGCGCCCCGGCCGGGACAACCGTTCTCGCCATCGCGAAAGGCGGGCTCGACGCCGCCCGCAAGCTCGTTCGCGACACCGTCATCCTCGATACGGCCGGCAGGCTGACCGTGGATGCGCCGCTGATGAAGGAGATAGCCGATCTCTCCGCGGCGGTAAAGGCCTCAGAGACGCTGCTCGTCGTCGACGCCATGACCGGCCAGGAAGCGGTCAACGTGGCCGAAGCCTTCCACGCCGCCGTCCCAGTGACCGGTCTGATCCTGACCAAGATCGATGGTGACGCCCGCGGCGGCGCGGCCCTCTCGATAAGCGCGGTCACGGGTCTGCCCGTCAAGTTCCTGGGCACCGGTGAGAAGACCGACGCCCTGGAGCCGTTCCATCCCGACCGATTGGCGAGTCGGATCCTCGGCATGGGCGACGTCATGACCCTCATCGAGAGGGCGCAGGAGCACTACGACGAGAAGCAGGCCACCAAGATGGCCGAGAAGCTGCGCAAGAACAGCTTCACGCTCGAGGACATGCTCGATCAGATGGAGCAGGTCCGGAAGATGGGCCCGATGGGCCAGATCATGGAGATGATCCCGGGCATGGGCGGCATGGCCAAGCAGGCCCAGGAGTCCGTAGATCGGGGCGATCTCAAGCGCGTCGAGGCGATAATCCGATCGATGACGCCTTCGGAACGGCGCGACCCAAGTATCCTGAACGGGGCTCGGCGCCGGCGGATCGCCCAGGGATCGGGGACGCGGTTGCAGGACGTCAACCAGCTCGTGAAACAGTTCGGCGAGCTGCAGAAGGTAATGAAGCAGATGACCGGGGGCCGGCTCGGACGGCGCATGCCAGGCATGTTCGGCCAGGGGGGAGGGTGAGATGAACGAGTATCAGAATCCCGAGAGCGGCTCTACGCAGCCGCCGATCGCACCGGAACCGCAAGGAACCGTCGTGCCGATGGGCGAAACGTGGGCGACAGGCATCAACCCGGTCTCGGTCTCGCCCCGCTCACGTCGACTGCGATGGGCGATCGCCGGAGCCGTCGTTGCCTGCGTGGTCGTCGCCACTGCTGCGGGGGCGTTCGTGCTTTCCGGCGCCGCCGGCGCGAAGTCGCTCACGGCGAGCGCCGCTCCAAAGGATGCGATCGCGTTCCTGGAAGTCCGGACGGACCTGCCAGGCGACCAGCACGCCAAGCTGGCCGATTTCATGAGCCATTTCCCGGGCTTCGCCGATCGCTCTCAGTTCGACAACGCCCTGGACGAGATGCTGAACAAGCTCACCGGCGCGGTATCGCCGGACCTGATGTACTCGTCGGCCTTCAAGCCGTGGACGGAGGGTGAGGTATCGGTCGCGGTCATGGACGTGGGCTCGGTCGGATCGACCGGGATGATGTCGGGCGGCGGCTCGACGGACCTGCGAGCGTTCGACCCTCTCACTGCCTCCGGCTACACGCCGCCCAGCGCAGTCGCGATCTTCGCCTTGAAGGACCGCACCGCGGCCGAGAGCTGGGTCAGCGGCGAGCTTTCCCGCACCGGCCTGAAGTCCACGCCTCAAACCTATGCCGGCACGACGCTGTATGAGATCGGCTCCGGCACTGACGCCGGCGCGTATGCCTTTACGGACCAGGACCTTCTGCTTGGAACCGTGACCGGCGTCAAGGCCGCGCTCGACAGCAAGAAGAACGGGTCGCTGGCCGAGAACGCCAACTACCAGGCCGCGATGAAGTCGCTCTCCGGCGACAGCCTGGCCCGCTTCTACGTCGACCCAAAGGCGATGCTGAGCCGCACGATGGGGGCTTCCGGCTCGGCGATGCAGGCGCTGCTCGGCGGCGCGATCCCCACGTTCCGGATGTCGCTCGACAGCATTCCGGCCTGGGTTGCGGGTTCGATCCGGGCCGAGTCGAATGACATGGTCGTGAACGTCGTCGAGCCGGACGTCACCGACTCCGGGATCGACAACCACACCAGCAGACTCGCCCCGGTCCTGCCGGGCAGCACAGTCGGCGTCTTCGAGATCCACTCGATCGGCAAGCTGGTCCTCAACGGAATCTCCGCTCTCCAGTCGCAACTGCCGGCCAGCTCCGCCAATCCGGTTCAGGGCATCAAGGACGGCCTCGCGGCCATCGGCGGGCTGGACTGGCTCGGCGACGGCGTGGCTGTCGTGACGCGGGACGGATCCACCTACGGCGGCGGGCTGGTCGCTGAGGCGACCGACGCCTCGACCGCCGCATCGAAGGTCGCCCTGGTCCGGATCGCCACCCTCGCCAACGGCAGCCTCCACATCACCACCCGCGATGAGACCTACAAGGGCGTGGACATCACCGTCCTATCGATCCCCGAGGGATCCGGCGGTGCGCCGTTGGAGATCGCCGTGGCTGCGAAGGACAACTTGATCCTCGCCGGATACACCGACGCGTTCGTCAAGTCGGTCATCGACACCACGTCTTCGACGTCGCTTGCCGCGCAGTCGGACTACTCAACCGTCATGGCCGCGGCCGGCGCCAGCAACCAGCAATCCTTCTACGTTAACGTCCCGGCCCTGGAGGACCAGATCGGCCAGGCCATCTTCGTGGCCTCGCCATCGCGATGGACGGTGGACTACAAGCCCTACTTCGATCACATCGGCGGCGTCGGCTACTCGGTAGCCGGCGGCAATACGGTTATCCTGCGGTTCGTCGTCACGGCCAAATAGCGCGCCGGTCACAGGCCGCACTTAGCTCTGGAGGAAGAAGCTCGCACATGGCAGTTCGAATTCGCCTCAGCCGCGTCGGGGCAACCAAGCAGCCGGCCTACCGCGTCGTCGTCATGGACGGCCGAAGCGCTCGCGACAGTCGCGCCATCGAGACGCTCGGCCACTACAACCCCAGGACGGACCCGATCGAGTTCGCCGTCGACACCGAGAAGGTGAAGAAGTGGCTCGCCCAGGGCGCTCTGCCGTCCGACACGGTCTCCAGGCTTCTCCAGAACGCCGGCGTCATCCCCAAGGTTGCGCGCAAGGCCGGCCCGACCGCTAAGTAGGTCGCGCCACTACCGCGTCCCACGGAGTCTGAAGACAGAACAAGAGGAAGCCAATGGCAGCCCAGGATCTGGTCGCGTACGTCGCCCGCAATCTGGTCGACGACCCCGACGCTGTCGTAGTCGAGGTCCACACCGGGCCCGACGGGACAGTCATCGAGCTCCACGTCGCCGAGGATGACATGGGCAAGGTGATCGGCCGCAACGGCAGCGTCGCCAAGGCGCTCCGAACCCTACTCAAGGTCATGTCCGCTCGCGACGGTGAGTCCGTCTCTCTGGAAATCGGCTGAGTCTCCGGCGATGAGCGCCGGAGACCGGCTCGTGGTCGGCCAGGTGCGCGGCTTTCATGGGCTGCGCGGAACGGTTCGCGTCGAGTCCCTGACAGACCGGGCCGAGGAGCGGTTCGCCGTCGGCCGGGCCCTCTACCGGGAGGGTGGCGACGCGAAGCTGACGATCGTCGAAGCCGCACCGGACGGCGTCGGTTGGCGGGTTCGCTTCGCGGAGGTGCCCGACAGGACCGCAGCCGAGGCCCTTCGCGATGCATATCTCGAGGCCGTCGTGGCCCCGGGCGAGGAATTGCCGCGCGGCGAGTTCTACTGGCACGAGGTCGTCGGGGCCAAGGTGAGCGACGTGGACGGCACGCACCTCGGCGAGGTCGTCGACATCTATCGCGCCGGCGGAGCGGAGGTGGTCGTGGTCCACGGCCCGCGGGGCGAGCTGGACATACCGCTCGTCCGATCGGTGGTCCGCATCTTCGCGCCCGCGCGTGGCGAGATCGTGGTCGATGGCGACGCGCTGGGCTTGCGTGGCGAAGCTGAGAACGAGGGTCGTGCGGTCAACGCAGCAGGGGCCATCCTCGAAGGCGAGATCGGCCACGGCGAGGGCCGATGAGCGACGACGGGGCGGCAGGCCAGCCCGGATCTGATGAGGCCGCGCAGACCGCGCCGGATCGGGCGGCCCTCGAGATCGAGATCTTGACGCTCTTTCCCGGCATGGTCACCGGGCCGCTCGCTGAGAGCATCCCCGGCCGCGTGCAGTCGCGGGGCCTTGCCACGGTCAGAGTTCACGACCTGCGCCAGTGGGGCCTGGGCCGGCACAAGACCGTCGACGACTACACGTACGGCGGGGGTGCGGGCATGGTCCTGCGGCCCGAACCGGTCGCCGCTGCGCTGGCGGTCCTGCGGCGACCCGAGAGCACGGTCATCCTGCCCGATCCGGGGGGCGAGGTCTTCGGGCAGGCTCGGGCCCACGATCTGGCGGCCAGCCGGCACCTGATCGTTCTCTGCCCGCGGTATGAGGGGGTGGACGAGCGGATCCGCTCGATGATCGACCTCGAGCTCTCGATCGGCGACTATGTCCTATCCGGCGGGGAGATCCCCGCGCTGGTCTTCGTAGACACGATCCTGCGGCTGCTGCCGGGGGCGATCGATGCCGAGTCGACGGCCGAGGAATCGTTCACGGCCGGTCTCCTGGAGTATCCGCAATACACGCGGCCACCCGAGTTCAACGGCCTGGCGGTCCCGCCAGTTCTGACGAGCGGCCACCACGAGGCCGTCCGGAAGTGGCGTCTCAAGGAGGCCCTGCGCCGAACCCTGGCCCGCCGGCCCGAGCTGCTCGAGGGCCGGCAGCTCAGCAAGGAAGAGGCCAAGCTGCTCGGCGAGGTTCGCGGCGAAGGCGCGGCGGCAACGATGGACCTTCCGGACGCGGTGGAGTAGGGCACCAGCCTCAGCGGAGGGGGCCGGTCGTCTGTCGGTGGGTTCTGCGCGCCCCGAGCGTTGTGGTATCCTTCGCCGTCGGTCGCTCAGGCGGCCTCTAGTTGTGTGTCTCCAGCGCAGCAGAGCTGCGGGCAAGATTGGCCATTGAGCGCAGCCGCGCCGCTTTACGAAGAGTAGGGACCGATAGTGAACGTGCTCGACGAGATCACCCAGGACCAGATCCGGACGGACATTCCGGAGCTAGCACCGGGCGACACCGTGCGCGTCTCGGCCCGCGTCGTCGAGGGCACCCGCGAGCGCATCCAGGTCTTCGAGGGGACCGTCATGCGTATGCGCGCCGGCGGCATCCAGAGGTCGATCACCGTCCGCCGCGTCGCCAGCGGCGTCGGCGTGGAGCGCACCTTCAAGGTCAACAGCCCGCGCATCGACAAGATCGAAGTCGTGCGACACGGCCAGGCCCGCCGCGCGCAGCTCTACTTCCTGCGAAACCGCATCGGCAAGGCGGCCACGCTGCGCGAGCGCCGCACCAACAGTTAGTGACCCGGAGCGACATGCCAGGCGCCCGTCGCTCCGCCGGTACGGTCCAGGACCCCGTTCCGTCGCCCGCTGGGGCCCGGCGGGGTCCCACTGTATCCGCCCCGGGGTCGAGCGGCGGTCGGCTCAAGGTCGAGGCCTGGCACCGGTCGCGACTGGATCCCGATTTCGCCGAGGAGCGGATCCTGTGGTCGCGCGGCTACCGCTACGTCGCCGGGATCGACGAAGTCGGGCGGGGATGCCTCGCCGGCCCGGTCACGGCCGCCGCGGTCATCCTGCCGCCGGACTGGCAGCCGGCCGGCCTGCGCGATTCGAAGCTGCTCAAGCCCGAGGAGCGGCAGCGGCTCGATGTCGAGATCAGAGATCGAGCTCTGGCCTGGTCGATCGCCTTCGTCGGACCCGAGCTGATCGATCGGATAAACATCCTGCAGGCCACGCTGCTGGCGAGCACGCTGGCCGCCGCCCGCCTGACGATTCGACCCGACGCCCTCCTGCTCGACGCGGTATCGCTGCCGGAGGTGCCGGTTCACCAGCGAGTCCTGGTTTCCGCCGACCGCTTGTGCGCTTCGGTGGCGGCGGCGTCGGTGATCGCCAAGGTGGCTCGGGACGCGCTTATGCAGGAATACGACTTGTTGTATCCGGGCTACGACCTGGCGCGGAACAAGGGCTACGCCGCGCCGGAGCATCGGTCCGGGCTTGAGATCCACGGCCTCAGCCCGATCCACCGCCTCTCGTTTGCGCCGTGCCGTGATCGCGAGCAAATGACCCTGTGGCAGGATGGCGCCGCGGACGCGAGCGACGCGGTCGACGATGCCGACGAGATGGACGATCTCGCGGCGGCCGATCTGCTGGACTAGCGCCCCCGGAGCGGGCATGGGGCGGACTGAGCGACAGCTTTCAGGCGACTCGGCGGAGTCGCTCGTCGCCGGGCGACTGGCCGCCCGCGGCTGGACCATCTTCGGCCGCAACCTGCGCCTCGGCAAGAGCGAGCTGGACATTCTCGCGGCCGACCCAGGCCCGCCGGCGCGGCTGGTTGTCGTCGAGGTCAGGTGGCGCCGCTCTCGCGGGTTCGGCGGGGCAGAGGAATCCCTCGATTACCGCAAGCGAACGCAGCTTCGAATCGGTCTGGCCCGCCTGCTGGAAGGCGGCGTGTTGCCAGACGGTTCGCCGCTGCCAGGGCTACCGGTAGCTGTGGATTTCGCGGTCGTCGAGCCGGGTCCCGGCGGCCGCCCGCAGGCTCGGCTGTACCGGAACGCGCTGGAGGGCTAGACGTGGCGCCCGGTGGGGGCGCGCAACCAGACCGCACATCCGGCCGCCGCCCGTCCGCCAGCCAATCTGGCGCTCCCCGCTTCAGGGGAGGGCGTGGCTCGGGGCTGTGCTACACTCCGCGCCGGTCGTCGCGGTGCGACGGCTCCCGAACCTGATCCGCCGCTTGGCGTCCGGTACGGAGATCACACGCAGTGCCGCCGTGTCGAGAGCGGTGCCGGACGAGCCTACGGGTTCCCGGTTCTCGGCAGGAGCGCTGCGGAGGAAGTAACCGCAGGAGGTTCCGTTCATGCCGTCCGTTTCGATGCGACAGCTCCTGGAGGCCGGGATCCATTTCGGCCACCAGACACGTCGCTGGAATCCCAAGATGAAGCCCTTCATCTTTGCGGAACGCAACGGGATCCACATCATCGACCTCGCCCAGACCGTCAAGCGGCTCGACCTCGCGCTCGACGCCGCGCGCGAAACGGTTGCCAGAGGCGACAGCGTGCTCTTCATCGGCACGAAGAAGCAAGCTCAGGAGCCGATCTCTCAGGAGGCCACGCGTGCCGGCCAGCCGTACGTTAACCGCCGCTGGCTGGGCGGGATGCTCACCAACTTCGTGACGATCAAGAAGCGCATCGCCCTCCTCGACCAGCTGGAAGCCCGCCAGGCGAGTGGCGACTTCGAGCGTCTGACCAAGAAGGAGACTGCGAAGCTCGTCGAGGATATGGAGCACTTGCGCGATGCCTTCGGTGGCATCCGCAAGATGAAGCGCCTTCCGGGGATGGTCTTCATCGTCGATCCCCATCGGGAGCGGATCGCGGTCACCGAGGCTCGCAAGCTAGAGCTGCCGATCATCGGAACCGGCGACACCAACGTCGACCCCGACGAGCTCGACTACATCATCCCCGCCAACGACGACGCGATCCGCGCCATCAGGCTGCTCTGCCAGCTCGTGGCCGACGCCTGCGTCGAGGGGCAGCGCGAGCGCGGGGCCCGAGCGGGCGTCGAGGTCGAGGCGCCCGAGCCGGTCGCTGAGGTCGAGATCGAAGAGGCGCCATCCTCGGAGCTCGTCGCGGCCCTGGCCGGTGGCGCGGCACTCACCTTCGAGCCAGATGTCGACGAGGAGGAAGTCCTCCTGCCCGGCGTGCGGGTCCCGTCCCACCCGCGCGACGCCGAGGCGGAAGAGACTCCGCGACCACACTGAGCTAGCACCAACTCGCCTGGCCGGGGGCGCTCGGAAGAGCGCCGACGCCCGGCCGGCGCCGACGACAGGAGATACGGAACAACTATGGCGACGATCACTGCGGAGACCGTCAAGACCCTCCGCGAGCAGAGCGGCGCGGGTGTCATGGACTGCAAGCGTGCCCTTGAAGAGACCGATGGCGATGTCGAAAAGGCCGCAGCCCTGCTTAGGGAGCGGGGCCAGGCGGCTGCGGCCAAGCGCGCCGGCCGAGAGGCCAACGAGGGCCAGGTCGCGAGCTACATCCATACCGGTGGCAAGATCGGCGTTCTGATCGAGGTCAACTGCGAGACCGACTTCGTGGCCCGCACCGACGAGTTCCAGAAGCTGGTCCGCGACCTGGCCATCCAGGTGGCAGGGCTCCGGCCGCTGTACACGACCGTCGACGCGATCCCCGCAGAGGAGCTCGAGGCCAAGCGAGCCGCGCTGCTCTCCGACGAGGCCACTCTCAAGAAGCCGGAAGCCGTCCGCGCGCAGATCGTGGAAGGCCAGCTCAAGAAGTGGTTCGCCGAGGTCGTGCTCGTCGAGCAGCCTTTCCGCGATCAGGACCGCACCGTCGGCGATTTGGTTACTGAAGCTATCGCCAAGACCGGCGAGAATATCCGTATCCGGCGCTTCGTCCGGTTCGAGCTGGGTGAGTAGATGAGTGAGGCCTCTGCGGCCAAAGGCGAGGCCGGCGGTTCGGTTGAACCCGAGCCGGCGGCCGGCGTTGGGAAGCGACCGCGCTATCGGCGGATCCTGCTGAAGCTTTCCGGGGAGGCGCTTCTCGGCAAGCGGCAGTACGGCGTCGATCCGGATTTCTGCGCATTCATCGCCGCCCAGGTCGCGGAGGTCCATCGCACCGGCATCGAGATCGGCATCGTCGTCGGCGGCGGCAACATCTTTCGCGGTCTTGCGGCCGCCGCGAAGGGCATGGACCGCGCCACCGGCGACTATATCGGCATGCTGGCCACCGTGATGAACGGCCTGGCGCTGCAGGATGCCCTCGAGAAGGCGGGCGTGGCGACGCGCGTGATGAGCGCCATCGCCATGAACGAGATCGCCGAGCCGTACATCCGGCGGCGGGCCGTCCGCCACCTGGAAAAAGGCCGAGTCATCATCCTGGCGGCGGGAACCGGCAACCCATACTTCACGACCGACACGGCGGCCGCGCTGCGGGCCGTGGAGATCGGGGCCGAGATCATCCTCAAGGCCACCAAGGTGGACGGCGTCTACGACGCAGATCCGTTGTCGAACCCAGACGCCAAACGCTACGAGCGGCTCACTTACTCTCAGGTACTGGCGCAGGGGCTTCGTGTGCTCGACGCTACCGCGGTGTCGCTGTGCATGGAGAATGACACTCCGATCGTCGTCTTCGATCTCAACACGCCCGAGAACATCACCCGCGTCGCAGCCGGCGAACCAGTCGGCACCTTGATAACGGGAGGCAGCCCCGCATGAGCAGCGAGATGTTGTCCGCCACCGAGCACAAGATGGTCCGGGCGGTGGAGGTTCTCGAACGCGACCTCCAGGGCGTCCGCACCGGTCGTGCGTCCACGTCCCTGGTCGAGCGGGTGATGGTCGAGTATTACGGGACCCCCACCGCACTCAACCAGCTGGCCGGCATCAACGTCCCGGAAGCCCACCAGATCGTCATCCAGCCATGGGATCGCGGCGTCCTGAGCGCCATCGAGAAGGCGCTCATCAAGAGCGACATCGGTCTCGTGCCCAACGTCGATGGGGCCGTAGTCAGGCTCAACATCCCGCCGCTCACCGAAGAGCGTCGTAAGGACCTCGTGAAGGGGGTCCACAAGCGCATGGAGGAGGCGCGCGTCGAGATCCGCAACCTTCGTCGTGAGGCCGCCGACGCGCTCAAGAAGGAGGAGCACGACGGCACGCTGGGCGCCGATGAAGCCCGCCGTGAGCTCGAGCAGCTCCAGCGCATCACCGACAAGCACGTAGCGGACGTTGACCGCGTCGGTGCCGTCAAAGAGCAGGAGATCATGGAGGTCTAGTGGCCGCCCGGATTTCCCGCCCAACCGACGCCCCGGCGCTCGTTCACCGGGAGTCGGGGGCGGTGGCCGATCAACGGGTCGGGGGGCCCGCGGCTCCGGATGCTGCTCCGACCGGAGCCTTCGCAGTCCCCAAAGAAGAGCTGCCGCGCCACGTGGCGATCATCATGGACGGCAACCGGCGCTGGGCGAAGGCGCGCGGTCTGGCCGAGATGGACGGCCATTCCGCCGGGGTCGAGGCGATCCGGGAGATCATCCGCCACGCCGTCAGGCGGGGCGTCGAGGTCCTCTCGCTCTACGCCTTCAGCCGCGAGAACTGGGCCCGCTCGGACGAGGAGGTGGGCGGCCTCTTCATGCTCCTCGAGCAAGTGATCCGCAACGAGACGGCCGAGTTGCGCGAGCAGGGCGCGCGCGTCAGGGTGCTCGGTCGGATCGATGAGCTGCCGCCCGAAACGCGTGCGTCTATCGAGCAGGCGCTCGAGGCCACGGCCGGCGGCGCCAGGCTGCAGCTCAACATCGCCTTCAACTACTCGGGCCGGACCGAGCTGGTCGATGCCGCCCGCAAGCTCGTGGCCCGCGGCCTGCTGCCGGACGAGATCGACGAGGACGTCCTTGCCGGGGCTCTCTACACCGCGGGCATGCCCGACCCAGACATTGTCATCCGGACCGGTGGCGACGAACGGCTCTCCAACTTCCTGATCTGGCAGGCCGCCTACGCCGAGTTCTACTTCAGCCCGATCCTCTGGCCCGACTTCGGCCCGGATGCCTTTGACACAGCCCTCGTCGAGTACGCGAGCCGGCAGCGCCGGTTCGGCCGGTAGGACCGGTGCGCAAGCGGGCGCTCAGCGCCGCGATCTTCGTTCCGCCATTCCTGATCGTTCTCGCCCTCGGCGAGCCGTGGTTCGGAGCACTGATCGCGGTCTTCGTCGCGGTCGCCGCCTGGGAGGCGGTGAGGCTGTTGCGCGGCGCCGGTTACGCACCCGTGCCCGCCCTTGCGGTGGCAGGGGCAATGGCAGTGGCTGCGGACGTGGCCTCGATCTCGCAGTTGCGACCCTACGCCGACCTGGCGGTGGCGGCCGTCCTGGTCGCCGCGGCAATCGCCGTCCTGCTGCAGCCCGACGTGAAGGTCGGCTTCGCGGCCTGGATGGCGACGGCCTTCGCTGCCGTATACGTGGGCATGCTCGGCGCCCTGGTCAGGCTCGGCGAGGTCGCCCCGCCCCTTGCAAACAGCGCGCCACTCGCCCAGCTGGGGGCGCAGCGGGGCTGGATCATCCTGGTCGTGTTGCTCGTGTGGTCGTTCGACACCGGCGCTTATTGCGTCGGCATCGCGCTCGGCAAGCGGAAGTTTCTCTCCCACATCTCGCCGTCGAAGAGCTACTGGGGGCTCTTCGGTGGCCTGGTGGCCTCGACCGCGGTTGCCGTCGCAGGTCTGTGGGCGCTCGGCCAGCCGGCGGTGCTTGGGCTGGTCCTCGGTCCGGTCATCGGCCTGGTTGCCCAGGCGGGCGATCTGGCCGAATCCATGTTGAAGCGTGCGGCGGGCGCAAAGGACTCCGGTCGGTTGATCCCTGGGCACGGGGGCATACTTGATCGCGTGGACTCGTTCATCTTCGCAGCGCCCGTCGCGGCTCTGTTCGTGACCGCGCTGGTCCGGTGAGGTGACCGCCGCGGTAGGGCGGGGGAGCGCCGGCAGGGCTGGTGGCCCAATCCGTGTCGCCTTGCTGGGGTCGGGCGGCTCGATCGGACGCCAGACGGTAGACGTCCTCGCCCGCAACCCAGAGATGTTCAGGGTCGTGGCCCTGGCCACTGGGTCTCAGGCCCAGATGCTCGAGGACCAGACCAGGCTCCTGCGTCCGGTGGCTGTCTCCCTGGCCGAGAACCGGGCCACGTCGGGGCTGGATCTCCCGGCGGGAACGGAGGTCGTCCGCGGTCCGGACGCCCTCGAAGTGCTGGCCACACGCTCCGACGTCGACCTGGTCGTCGTCGCCACCGGGGGCCTCGTGGCGCTTCGCTCCGTGCTGGCCGCGCTCGAGGCGGGCAAGGTCGTCGCCACGGCCAATAAGGAGACGCTCGTCGCCGGCGGGCATCTGGTGATGCCTCTAGTCCGCAGGCTGGCAGCGGGTGCGGCCGGCGCCACAGGCGACGCCCACCATCCTCTCGCCAGTCCGCTCGGCTGGCTCAGGCCCATCGATTCCGAGCATTCCGCGATCTGGCAGTGTCTCGCCGGCGAGGACGGCACGGCGATTGAACGGCTGCTGCTCACGGCCTCGGGCGGCCCGTTTCTGGACGCGACCGCCTCGGATCTCGCAACGGTGACGCCTGAGCAGGCGCTCCGTCATCCAACCTGGACGATGGGTGCCAAGATCACGATCGACTCGGCCACGCTCGCCAACAAGGGGCTGGAGATCATCGAAGCGCGCTGGCTGTACGATGTCCCACTCTCGAAGATATCGGTGGTGATCCACCCGCAGAGCGTCGTCCACTCCGCAGTGCAGTTCGTGGACGGCTCCGTGAAGGCACAGCTAGGTACACCGGATATGCGACTCCCGATCCAATACGCGCTCACTTACCCGGAGCGCTTGCCCTCGCCCGCGGCGGCCGTCGATCTGATCGCGGCCGGCCGCCTCGAGTTCCGCGCCCCGGACGAACGGCGCTTTCCGGCTCTCCGGATCGCTCGCGAGGCGGGACTGGCGGGCCCTCGGGCGAGCACGGCGTTGATCTCGGCCGACGAGGTCGCCGTGGCGCGGTTCCTCAGCGGCAGCCTCGAATTCAACGGGATACCGCGCCTGTTGGGTGCCGCCGTCGAGCGCTTCGGCGCCACCGCGTCCGGCGAGCCGGCCGGACCGTCGCTCGAGCAGCTGGTCGGTCTCGATGTCGAGGTCAGACAGTTCGCGGAGTCGTACCGATGAGCTTTGACGGGATTCTCTTCTGGGTAGTCGCGATACCGCTGCTGTTGCTCGTGCTGATCCCGCTGGTAATGGTTCACGAGCTAGGCCACTTCATCATGGCCCGGCTGTCCGGCATCCGCGTCCTCGAATTCGGCCTTGGGTTCCCGCCGCGCGCCAAGGTGCTCGGCCACGACCGCGAGACCGAGTACACCCTCAACTACCTGCCGATCGGCGGCTTCGTAAGGCTCGAGGGCGAGGAGACCCACTCGGACGATCCGCGGGCCTTTACCAATGCGCCGCTGGCCAAGCAACTGATCGTGCTCGCGGCCGGCGTGTTCATGAACCTGGTGACCGCGACGGTCCTCTTCTTCATCGTCGCCTGGGCCTTCAACCCACGCGTTCAGCCGACGATCGCGACAGTTCTCCCGGGCACGCCGGCCCAGGCGGTCGGGCTGCAGCAGGGCGACGTTCTCGTCTCCATAAACGGAAAGACGTTTTCGGCTCCATCGGTCCTGGAGTTTGGGAACTCGGGCAACGTCGACCAGTGGATCACGGAGCTCAGATCCCACGCCGGCCAGGTGGTCACCCTCGTGGTCGCCGACGCCGGCGGCAACCAGCGGTCGATCCTCGTCAGCCTGGCCGTGCCGACCGCCGGCAACGGCGCTCTCGGCGTGCAGATCGGCGCGTCGCTGGTCAACTCGCCGGGCGATCCTGTCAGTTCCATCGGCATGGCGGTCGGCGGCACCGGCCGGGCAATGGACCTGATCCTCGGCGCAGTCGGTGACATCGGCCGGCAGCTGGTCACCAATCCCTCACAGGCGCCTCCGGGGGTGCAGGGTCCCGTAGGCATCGCCTCGGATGTTGGCCACGCGGCTTCGCAGCCAAACGCCGTGATGCTCTTCCTGCTCCTCGCGGCCGTTCTCTCCGCCAACCTCGCGCTCGTCAACGTCCTGCCCGTGCCTGTTCTGGACGGCGGCAAGATGGTGATCATGGTGGTGAAGCGGATCTTCGGTGCCAGGGGCGTCAGCGCGGTCGAGACGTTCGCCTACGTCGCGAGCTTCGCCCTCCTCTTAGCCTTCGTGGGCTGGATAACCTACTTCGACATCATGCGCGGCGGCGCTCCGTAGCCATGGACGGGTCCGGTCCTGCGGCCCGGCGGCGGTCGGTAGCGGTCGACGTCGGTGGCGTCGTGGTCGGCGGCGGCCACCCGGTCGTCGTCCAGTCGATGACGAACACGGATACGGCCGATGCCCACGCAACGGCGATACAGGTCGCCCAGCTGGCCCATGCCGGGTCGGAGCTGGTCCGCATCACGGTCAACACCGACGCAGCGGCCGCCGCGGTGCCGGAGATCGTGCGCAAGGTTCGCGGGCTGGGGGCAGCGGTCCCGATCGTCGGCGATTTCCACTACAACGGCCACAAGCTCCTGGCCGAGTATCCCGAGGCCGCACGAGCGCTGGCGAAGTACCGCATCAATCCCGGAAACGTAGGCCCGGGTCGCCACCACGACGACCACTTCGCGGCGATCGTCCGCGTGGCAATCGAAAACGACAAGCCGGTCCGGATCGGCGTGAACTGGGGCTCGCTCGACCAGGCCGTTCTGGCCGAGCTGATGGACGCGAATGCCCGTCTTTCGGAGCCGAAAGATGCGCGGGCGGTGATGATCGAGGCGATGGTCGAAAGCGCGATCCGGTCGGCCGAGCTGGCCGAGGAGACCGGCCTGGCCCACGATCACATCGTCCTCTCGGCGAAAGTCTCGGGCGTGAACGACCTGGTCCAGGTCTATAGGCGGCTCGCGGCCCGTGGTGATTACGCCCTACACCTCGGCCTGACCGAGGCCGGCATGGGCATGAAGGGGATCGTGGCCTCGTCTGCGGGCCTGTCGCTGCTGCTGGCCGAGGGCATCGGCGACACGATTCGCGTCTCGATTACGCCCGAACCGGGTGGAGACCGCACGGAAGAGGTGGCGGTCGCGCAGCAGGTACTCCAGTCGCTGGGGCTGCGCTCGTTCCTGCCGCAGGTTTCGTCCTGTCCCGGTTGCGGCCGAACCACCAGCACGTACTTCCAGGAGCTGGCCCGCGACATCCAGACCTATCTTCGGGACCAGATGCCCGCCTGGCGCGATCGACACCCCGGCGTCGAGGAGCTTCGCGTCGCGGTCATGGGCTGCGTGGTCAACGGCCCGGGCGAGTCCAAGCACGCCGACATCGGCATAAGCCTGCCGGGCACGTTCGAGGAGCCGGTGGCGCCGGTCTTCATCGACGGCGCCCTGGACCGCACCCTCCGCGGCGATCACATCGTCGACGAGTTCAAGGCGATCCTCGACGGCTACGTCGAGCGGCGGTTCCCGGTGTCAGGAAGCGCGCGGTAGCCGATCAGTAGCCGCTGCCCCCGCTGCCGTTGTTGCAGGCGGCAATGATGAGAGGCAGGACCGCCAGCGCCAGCCAGAGGATGCGACGTCGGGCGCTTGCGACGCCGGACTTGAAGCGGGACATTGGTATCTCCAACGAGGTTTCAACTCTCAGTACGCTGAGTCTGCGCCACCGCGGCTTCGAGTTGCGGTCCTCGCGACTCGACCCACGTTCGCCGGGGCGGTCCAGGCGCTACGATTGGGCGAAATCACCGCGGTCGGATCGTCGGAGGAGAAATAGTGCCCAGCGAGGGTTTCGTCACCAGCATCACCCACCAGTCCGAGAACTTCCCGGAGTGGTACAACGACGTGGTCCTGAAGGCGGAGCTCGCGGACTACTCCCCGGTTCGCGGCTGCATGGTGATCCGGCCGTATGGGTACGCCATCTGGGAGTCGATGCAGGCCGAGCTCGACCGCCACATCAAGGCGACCGGCCATAGCAACGTCTACTTCCCGCTCTTCGTGCCCAAGTCGCTTCTGGAGAAAGAAGCCGAGCACGTCGAAGGCTTCAACCCGCAGGTCGCCTGGGTGACCCATGCCGGGGGGAAGGCCCTCGACGAGTGGCTCGCAATCCGTCCCACCAGCGAGGCGATCATCGCCGAGAAGGTCAAGGACTGGGTCCAGTCGTACCGCGACCTGCCGCTTCTCATGAATCTGTGGAACAACGTCGTGCGCTGGGAGCTGCGAACGCGCCTGTTCCTGCGCACGGCCGAGTTCCTGTGGCAGGAAGCGCACACGTTCCACGCCACCGAAAAGGAAGCCGCCGACGAGGTCGCCACCGGCCTCGAGTGCTACCGCATCGTTTCTGAAGATTGGCTCGCCATCCCGGTGATCAAGGGTCGCAAGACCGACAGCGAGAAGTTCCCCGGCGCCGACTGGACCTGGTGCGTCGAAGCGATGATGCGTGACAAGAAGGCGCTACAGGCCGGCACCTCACACATGCTCGGCCAAAACTTCGCGCGCTCTGCCGGCATCGAGTTCCTCGACCGCGACAACCTGCGCAAGAACCCCTACGGAACCTCGTGGGGTTTCTCGACCCGTATGGTCGGAGCCACGATCATGGCCCACGGCGACGACTCGGGGCTGGTGCTGCCGCCCAACGTTGCCCCGGTACAGGTCGTGGTCGTCCCGATCTTCCGCAAGGACGAGGACAAGGCAGCAGTCGCCGCGGTCATCGATCGGCTCCTGGCTGCGCTGGCGGAGACCCCCGAGGGGGCGGCGGTCCGGGTCAAGGTCGATTGGAGCGACGACTCACCAGGCTTCAAGTACAACCACTGGGAGCTTCGCGGCGTTCCGTTCCGTCTCGAGATCGGACCGCGAGACGTGGCCGCGGGTCAGGGAATGCTGGTCAAGCGAGTCGACCGGACCAAGGAGGCCGTGCCCCTCGAGCGGCTCGCCGCCGAGCTTCCGGCCCGGCTTCGGGCTTACCAGGCAGAGCTGTTCAAGCGCGCCGTCGATTTCCGTGCCACAAACACGCACAGCGTCGATACGTACGAGCAGCTCAAGGCCGGTCTGGACGGAGAAGGCGGGTTCTTCATGGCGCCGTGGTGCGGCGATGCCAAGTGCGAGCGTCAGGTCAACGAAGAGTCCGGCGCCACTATCCGCTGCATTCCATTCGACTCACCCGACGAAGCGGGCAAGTGCATCGTCTGCGGCGGCTCCTCGCCGCGTCGCGTGCTCTTCGCTCGGGCCTACTGAGCGTGTTCGGGATGCCAGCGCTTTCGCGCTGATCGTCGGATCGAGGGAGGCGACGTGGCCACCGAGCAGGAGAGCTTGAGCGAATCAGACGCTGCGTACGTAGATGTGGTCGTCGTCGGCGGTGGCATGAGCGGCCTCGCTGCTGCGGAGGCGCTCATCGAGGAGGGTCTGACTGTTCAGGTGATCGAGGCTGCGCCCGGCGTCGGCGGCCTCGGCCGCTCGCTCTCGGTCGGCGGCGAGGACATCGAGGCCTACTACCACCACATTTTCCCGCAGGATCGGGAGCTGCGCGAGCTCGTCGAACGGCTCGGAATGTCCGAGTTGCTCGAATGGCGACCGGCCCCGATGGGAGTGCTGCAGTCAGGGCGGATCTACCCGTTCGATTCGCCGATCAGCCTGCTGCGCTTCAAGCCGCTGCCGCTCTTCGACCGGATCAGGCTCGGTTTCGGAACGGTGATGGCGCTCGCTGCCGGGCGAGGCCGGGGGCTCGACGGGGTCAGCGTAAGCCGCGCCGCGCCGCGCTGGTACGGGTCGAAGGGCTATGCGGTGCTGTGGCAGCCTCTTCTCGATGGCAAGTTCGGTCCGTTTGCGCCCGACGTCGCCGCTCCGTGGTTGGTGTCGCGCATCAGGCAGCGGGCGAACGCCCGAAAGTCGGGGAAGGGAGATCGGCTGGGCTATCTCCGCGGTGGCCTGGGCACCCTGGCGCGATCGTACGAGCGAGAGCTGACCGGTCGCGGAGTCCGCGTTTCGTGCGGTGCGGCCGTGGACTCGATTACCCGACAGGAAGACCGCTGGCACATCTCGTTTGGCGGTCGTGAAGTCTCCGCTCGCGCCGTCGTCGCCTGCTTGAGCGGTGAAGCGCTAGATGGCCTTGCGATCCTTCCTGACGCCTATAGGGAGAGCCTTCAAGCTATCCCGTACCGAGGGATCGTGTGCGCCCTGATTGAGCTCGATCGGCCGCTCGGCTCCTTCTACTGGGTGAACCTCGTCCAGAAGACCGACTTGGCCTGCCTTGCGATCATCGAGCACACCAACTTCATACCTGCGGAGCGATACGGGGGGCGACACCTCGTCTATCTCCCTCACTACGTTGAGGTAGGGGGCTCGGCCTGGAACGCCAGCCTCGACCAGATCGTCAATGCCATGGATGACGCGCTCCGGGTCATCAATCCGGCGTTCGAACGGAGCTGGATCGTGGGCTCGCACCTCTCGCGGGATCGATGGGCTCAGCCGGTGCCTCTGGTCGGCGGACCTATGCCGCGACTCCCGATCGCGACCGGTCTGCCGGGTCTGTTCCACGCCAGCCTCGCTCACATCTACCCGGACGATCGAGGCGTCTCCCTGGCCCTGGGGCTGGGAAGAAGGGCCGCCGCCGAGACGGTCCTTTGGCTGCGCGAGACCGACGCGGGGCAGGCGGCGCCCGGGCGATGACCGCCCCGCATGCTCGTCGCCTGCTGGCCTTCCTGGCGTCGCGCCGTCAATCGGCGGTAGTCGGTGTCGTGCGACCTGGTTCCCTTGTGGTCCTGACCGCGGCGTTCCTCTGGCCGGGGCTGGCCCTGGGGCCCTCGCGGGATGCCGCCGTCTTCGCGCTGGCGGGCTCCCGAATACGCGACGGCTTGATGCCGTATCGCGATCTGTGGGACCACAAGCCGCCTGGATCCTACGTGCTCAATGCCTTGGGCCAGACGATCCTGCCGCTACTGAACGCCTGGCAAGTGAGCTGGCTGCTGACACTCTTCTGCACCGGAGCGGCGGTCGTCCTCATCGCCGACCTCGTCCGACGTCGGCTTGGGCCCGGAGCGGCGTGGGCCTGGGGCTTCCTGTGCTGCGTGGGCGTTGCCTGCTACCCCGTGGCCCTCGGCGGAGGAACTACCGAGTCGTTTGCCGTCCTGCCGCTGGCCGTTGCCCTTTGGGCAATCGCCGTCCTCCGTCGAACCTGGCGCGTCGCAGCGGGTATCGGTATCGCGCTCGGTTGCGCCTGCCTTCTGTCGCTTCAGTCGGTTCCGGCCGCTGCGGTGCTGGCCGTAGCCACCGCGTGGAGCGGCCGCGAGTCGGGCTCGGTGAAACGCGCCGCCGCGATCGTCGGCGGAGGGGCCGCGGTGGCGGCGGCGACGTCCGTCTGGCTGGTCGCCGGCGGGGCCGTTCCCGACGCTGTCGATCAGATCGTGGCCTACAACGCCGCCTACCGCTCTTCCGGTGGCCAGCTGCTGGTCCTATTGCCTGTGGTCATCTTGCTTCTGGCCTGTCTGTTCGTGCCGTTGGCCGTGGCCTTTGTCGGGATGCTCCGAAAGCCGGATACGTACGACCGCGTCGATTGGGCCTGCCTGATGTGGGCAGCTGGCTACGCGACCTACGTCGGATACCAGGGCCGGATGTATCTCCACTATCTGATCCTGATCGTTCCGCCCCTGATCATCCTCGCGGCCTCGGGCACGCGGGCCCTTTTCTCGTGGATCCGGTCGTCGAATCCGAATTTGCGCAGCCTGGCCATCGGCTTGTCGACGGCTGGCGCGGCCGCACTCCTCGTTTCCACGTATGCGACCGTCGACGTCGGCTACATCGCGCTCGGACAGGCGTCGTCCACCCAACGCGTGGCCGACGAGGCCGATCGGTGGATAGCTGCTAACACGCCCGCTTCGGCAACGCTCTTCGTGTGGGGCGACAACGCGGCGCTGTATCTCGGTTCGGGCCGCTCCCCATACGACAGGTACGTATATGAGTTCCCGTTGACGACGGTGGGTTACTGGTCGGCCGACAAGACCGCCGCCCTCGTCGCTGCCTGGATCGCCTCTCCGCCCGCCGTGATTGCAGAGAGTCCGTCGACGGTGCCGATGTTCCGCCCTGTCATGGTCGGCGGCGATGGGCGGGATCTGGACACGCTTGACCCGCTTCGCGATTTCGTACGCGCCCATTACCGCCTTGCCGCCTCGTTCGGAGGGGCCGATGCCTTCGACGACGTCTACGTGTATGTCCCGTCGAGCTGAGCGTAGAAACTGGTAGGTGAATCCGGCCCGGGACTGGGGACGGCGCCATTGGATGGTCCAGGGGGGCCGTGTATACTTGCCGCAATCTACCGGCCGCTCGTGACGTGGGTGACCCCCACGTCTTTTGTTGAGCGGTCCGTGGCGGACCGGCGGACGAGTCGACCGGACGCGGGTCGTGGCGACCGCCTCTGGCGGCCGCCAAACATAAGGAACGGGAGGCGCGAATGAGTCGGGATTTCGTCGGCGCCCTCCTGCAGCTCAACGCGGAGAAGGGTGTCTCGAGGGAACAGCTGGTGCGGACCGTCGAAGAGGCGATCCAGTCGGCGTACCGCCGCACGCCCGGTGACGAGGACATCCAGGTCCGGATCGACGCCGAATCGGGCAAGGTCCGCGTCTTCCGCGCCCGCCTGGTAGTCGAGGAGGTCGACGATCCCACGACCCAGATGACGCTCGACGAAGCCAGGGCCGTGAACCCCGAGGCAGAGGTCGGCGGTCTCGTTGAAACTGAGCAGCTCGACCAGGAAGCCTTCGGGCGGATCCACGCCCAGACGGCAAAGCAGGTGGTTCTGCAGCGCCTCCACGAAGCCGAGCGCAACGTCGTCTTCGACGAGTACGCCAGCCGCGAGGGCGAGCTGATCACCGGCACGGTTTCTCGCGTCGAGCCCCGGGCGATAATCCTGGACGTCGGCAAGGCCGAGGCGATCCTCGCCACGACCGAGCAGTCGCCGCTCGAGCACTACCGCATCGGCCAGAACGTCAAGGCCTATGTGCTCGAAGTCCGCCGCAGCGCAAAGGGTCCGCAGATCTACGTCAGCCGGACCCACAAGGGTTTCCTGCGCCGGCTCTTCGAGCTCGAGGTGCCCGAGATCCACGCCGGCACCGTCGAGATCAAGGCGATCGCGAGAGAGGCCGGCAGCCGTTCGAAGGTCGCCGTTGCCTCGCGACAACAGGGCCTCGACCCGGTCGGTGCCACCGTCGGCCAGCGCGGCGCGCGCGTCCAGGCGGTCGTTGCCGAGCTCGGCGGCGAGAAGATCGACGTGATCGAATGGTCGGAGGACGCCTCCACGTTCGTGGCCAAGGCGCTCAGCCCGGCCCAGGTGATCGAGGTCCGCATCGACGAAGAACACCGCATCGCGAACGTCGTCGTGCCCGAGCGGATGCTGTCGCTGGCGATCGGCCGTGAGGGTCAGAACGCCCGGCTCGCGGCCAAGCTGACCGGCTGGCGGATCGACATCCGGAGCGACGTCTCCGTCGCCGAGGCCGCCAGGGCCGAAGCAGCCGAAGCATCCGCGCCGGCGCCCCTCGTCGCTGAAGTGGCTGATGCGCCGTCGAGTGAGATCCCCGAGGCGTTAGCGGCCCCCGTGGCCGCACCCGTGGCCGAGGTCGCCGAGGTTGCCGAAGTCGCCGCGACCACTGCCGAAGCTCCCGCCAAGCCCAAGCGGCGAAAAGCCGCCAAGTCAACAGAGCCCGACGCTGACGGGCAGGTGGCCCCGTAGTCCGGGGAGCGCCTCCGCGGCGGTATCCGACGAGGTCTTGCGTCGTCTGTCGGACGGCGCAGCAGAAGCGCGAGTTGCTGCGGATCGTCCGGACGCCGGACGGCCGAATCGCCCTCGACCCAACCGGCAAGATGCCGGGCCGAGGGGCCTATGTTTGTTCCAAACCAGAGTGCCGCGCGGCGGCGCTCGACAAAGGATCGCTCCAGCGAGCTCTCGAGGTGCCGATCCCGGCCGAACTCCGGGCCGAGCTGACAGGGGAGGCGAGCAGGATCGAAACAGGAGGTAGTCGTGGCCAAGAGTAGGAGCGGCACACGGGGCCGCCGTGGACCGCGCAAGCCGGTACGCCGCGACGTCGGAGTCCAGGGCGGCACGCAGCAGTCGTCGGATCCGCGCGACCGCGGTGCGATCGAGCTGCCGGCGAGCATCACCGTCAAGGACCTCGCCGATCTCCTCGGCGTCAACCCGGCAGACGTCATCCGCGAACTGATCAAGAGCGGCATCTTCGCCAACATCAACCAGGGCATAGACCGCGAGACTGCATCGCTGGTCGCCGAGGAGCTCGGTTACGAGGTAACCGAAGCGGCCCAGGCCGGCGCCGGCGCACCGAGCGGCGACGGCGCCCAGGGCGAGGCCGTGCCGGTGAGCGCCGCCACGAAGGAACAGCTGTACGAGGAGGACGACCCCAGCCTCCTCCTGCCGCGCGCCCCGATCGTGACTGTCATGGGTCACGTCGACCACGGCAAGACGTCGCTGTTGGACGCGATTCGGACCACGAAGGTCGCGGCCGGCGAGCGCGGCGGCATCACCCAGCACATCGGTGCGAGCGAGGTGATCAAGGACGGCCGCCACATCGTCTTCCTGGATACGCCGGGTCACGAAGCCTTCACCGCGATGCGCGCTCGCGGCGCCAAGGTCACTGACATCGCCATCGTGGTCGTTGCGGCCGACGACGGCGTCATGCCGCAGACTCTCGAGGCGATCGACCACGCCCGCGCGGCCAAGGTGCCGATCATCATCGCCCTCAACAAGATCGACAAGCCCGATGCCAACCCCGACCGCGTCAAGAACGGGCTGGCCGAAGCCGGGGTAGTGGTCGAGGAGTACGGCGGCGACGTGCCCATGGTCGCCGTCTCGGCGAAGGCTCGTCTGGGCCTGGACGAGCTGCTCGAGATGATCAATCTGGTGGCGGACCTGCAGGAGCTGAAGGCCAATCCGAAGCGCGCGGCAGTCGGCACGATCGTCGAGGCTGAGCTCGACAAGGGCCGCGGCCCGGTCGCTACGGCGCTGGTCCAAACCGGCACCCTGCGCGTCGGCGACGTGATCGTAGTCGGCGAGACCTACGGGAAGGTCCGCGCCCTCGAAAACGCCCTCGGCAAGCGCATCACCAAGGCCGGTCCATCGAGCCCGGCCGTCGTGTTGGGCCTGGCGGACGTCCCGCAGGCCGGCGACATTCTGCGCGTCGTCGCCGACGAGAAGATCGCCCGCAGCATGGTCGAGGAGCGCAAGGCTGCCTCGGCGGCGCGGACCGAAGGCAGTGGCCGCGCCACGCTCGAGGACCTCTACGCCCAGATCCAGGCCGGCCAGACCAAGGAACTGAGGATCATCCTCAAGACCGACGTCTCGGGCTCGCTCGGAGCGATCACCCACGCCCTGCAGCAGCTGTCGACCGACGAGGTTCGCATCAACGTCCTGCATGAAGGGGCCGGCGACGTGACCGACAACGACATCATGTTGGCCGCAGCCTCAGATGCGATCGTGGTCGCGTTCAACACCAAGGTGACTGACACGGCACGTCGCGCCGCTGAGTCGGAAAAGGTGGACGTCCGCAACTACGACATCATCTACAAGCTCACGGACGACATCAACGCGGCGCTTCGAGGTCTGCTCGAACCCGAGCAGGTCGAGACCGTGGAGGGTCGAGCGGAGGTCCGCAAGATCTTCCGCGTCGGGAAGGTAGCCGTCATCGCCGGCTGCTATGTCACCGACGGACGCATCGTGCGCGGCGGCGGCGCGCGAGTGTGGCGCGGCGGCAAGGTCATTACCACCGACAGGATCGAATCGCTCCGGCGCATGAAGGACGACGTCCGCGAAGTTGCTACGAACTTCGAATGCGGCATCGGGCTGGCCGGATCAAACGACCTGGTGGAAGGTGACATCATCGAGTGCTTCACCCAGCAGATGGTGAGCCGGGCGGCCGGTTGAGCCGGAGTAATCGGTCTCGATGACGCAAAGAACTGATCGGATCGACGAGCTCCTTCGCCAGGAGATCGGTCAGGCGCTCGAACGCGAGGTGACGGATCCGCGCATCGGATTCGTCACGGTCACGGACGTCGAGACCGTGCCGGACCTGTCGCGGGCACGCGTATGGGTGAGCGTCATCGGCACTGCCGAGCAGCGCAAGGAAACGCTCTCCGCGCTGCGACGGGCGATGCCGTTCATCCGCCACGGCCTGGGCTCCAAGATCAGGCTCAGGCGCATCCCCGAGCTGGAGGTGCGGCTCGACGATTCTATCGAGCGAGGCACTCGCGTCCTCCGGATCATCAACGAGCTCGAGGCCGGAAAGAACCCGGCGGACGAGGAGGGGGCTCGGGGCGAGTCGCTGCCCACGCCGGTGGCGCGGCTGCCGCACGAGGGCGATTCGCTCGACGAGTTGCTCGCGGCCGCGCCACCTCCCGAGTCGGCGCCGAAGCACGCTTCAAGACGCGGCCGGCCCGGAGAGCACCGAAGCGGGGCGCCAGGCACCGCCCCTGCCAGAACGAAGTCGCACCGGAAGTCGCGATGAGCGAGACCTCGCCGCGCGTCGACCTGTCGGCCTATGCCGCCGCCGTTCCCGACGAGGTCGTGGAGCGCCTGCGAAGTGCCCGGCGCGTCCTGACCATCTGCCACGAGAACCCCGAGGCAGACGCGCTGGGCTCGGCCCTCGCCATCGGCCTGCTCGTCGAAGCGGGTGGGGGAGTGGCGACGCCTGTTTGTGCGGACGCCGTCCCGGCGATGTATCACTTCCTCCCGGGCATGGACCGGTTTCGTCGCGAGCCCGACTCGTCCCTCGACTACGACCTGCTGGTCGTCTGCGACTGCGGTGAGCTCGAGAGAATCGGGCCGGTCTTGGAGTCGCACGCTGAGCTCTTCGCACGGGTGCCGATCCTCGATATAGATCACCACATCTCCAACCCGAGCTTCGGCGCGGCGGATTGGGTCGACCCTCACAGCTCGGCTACCTGCGAGATGGTGACGCTGCTGGCGTGGCGCCTTGGCGTTCCGCTTACGAGCGGCGACGGCACCCTCGCCTCCGCGCTGGCCGGCGGCGTGGTGATGGATACCGGCAACTTCCAGCACCCCAACGTGACGCCGCGAACGCTCGTCGTGACGGCCGCGCTCAAGGAAGCGGGCGCACCACTGAGCGAGATCGCGCGGCGCCTCTATCGCTCCAAGCCCAACACTCAGCTCTGCCTCTTCGGGCGCGTCCTGGCCCGGATGGAGTCCGATCTCGACGGCAGGTTGGTGTGGTCGACTCTCGAGCTGGCGGACCTGGCCGCGAGTGGCGCCCATTCGTCGGAGTCGGAGGGCCTGATCGACCTGCTCTCCCAGTCCGAAACCTCGGAGGCCGCGATCCTCTTCAAGGAAGCCGGCGAGTCCACTCGGATCAGCGTCCGGACGCGTGACGGCGGCGTGGACGCGACTGTCCTGACCGGAACGTTCGGGGGCGGCGGGCACGCCCGGGCCGCAGGCGCCACCCTCGAGCTGCCGCTCGAAGAGGCACGCAGGGCGGTGCTTGCGAAGGCGGCCGCCCTCGTCTCAGCGGTCGAGCGCTAGCGGTGGCGGCGCCTGCCAGGGGCATGGACGGGATTCTCGTCGTGGCCAAGGAACCCGGCTTCACCTCTCACGACGTCGTAGCCCTGGTCCGCAGACTCACTGGGACGCGCCGGGCGGGCCATGGCGGCACTCTGGACCCGTTCGCATCCGGGGTCCTGCCGGTCTTCCTCGGCATGGCGACGCGCCTGGTCGAATACCACATGGGCGACGGCAAGGCCTATCGAGCGACGGTCTGCTTCGGCGCCAGTTCTGAGACGGACGACCGCGATGGCGAGCTAGTGCCGGGTGCAGGGCCGGCGCCCCGACGCGAGGATGTCGAGGCGGCGCTGGCCGCGTTCGGGGGTCGGATCCTGCAGCGGCCGCCGGCCTACAGCGCCCTCAAGGTAGGCGGCCGGCGGGCATACGATCTGGCCCGAGAAGGAACCCCTGCCGAACTGGCGCCGCGTGCGGTCACGATCAGCCGGCTCGACCTCGTGGAGTGGGACGCTTCCGACCAGGACCGCCCCACTGCGGTCCTCGAAGTGGAGTGTGGCGCGGGCACGTATATCAGATCGCTCGCCCGCGACCTGGGAGAGCGGCTCGGCTGTGGCGCGTATCTGGGGGCGCTTGTCCGGGTCTCGAGCGGCCCGTTCCGAACGGCGGCCGCACACTCGCTCGACGAGGTCCGCCGGGCGGCCGCCGAGGGGCCCGCGGCGCTGGCGGAGCTCCTGCTGCCGATCGACGCCGGTCTCGACACGATTCCCGAAGCGCTGCTCACCGCGGCCGAGGTTGCGGCCGCTTCGCGTGGTCAGCAGGTCAAGCCGGTGCAGCGGCCGCAGGTCGAGGCCGGCGCAAGGGTCCGGCTCCTGGCGGAGGATCGATCGCTCGTCGGCATCGGGTCGTGGAAGGGCGGCCGGCTCGTCCCCGAGAAGATCTTCGTGGCCGCGCCGCCCCCGGCTTCAGGGGCTGCGTCTCGAGAGGGTGTAACCGCAACCGGGTCTGCAGGCGGCCGCCCGCAGGTCGAGCCGCGGCTTCGGATCGTCGATCCCGCCAACCGGATGACCGTCGTCTCGGGCATCGACGCCCTCAGCCCCGAGCTGGGCCGGCTCTATGTGGCGGTGGGCGTATTCGATGGTCTCCACCGCGGCCACCTGTATCTGCTTCGCGAGCTGCGGCGGGCGGCCGCGCGGGCGGGCGCCAGACCGGCGGTGATCACCTTCGACGCACATCCGGAGGAGCTGATCGAGGGTCTTGCGCCGCCGCTGCTGTGCGATCCGGACGAGCGCCTGGTTCGCCTTGGAGCGGCCGGGGTCGCGGTCACGGTCGTCCAGCACTTCGACCACGCCCTGCGGATCACTCCCTACGATGGCTTCGTCGCGGCGATCGGCAAGCACGTCGAGGTGGCGGGATTCGTCATGACGCCTGATGCGGCCTTCGGCTTCGAGCGCCGCGGCACCCCGGAAACGCTCAAGGCGCTCGGCGAGCGAGAAGGCTTCGCGCTGACGGTCGTCTCGTCCTTCCTGTCGAACGGCGAGCAGGTGCGCAGCTCGGAGATTCGCCGACGCATCGCAGCCGGTGACCTGGGCGGGGCGAGACAGCTCCTGGGCAGGTTCCACGGCGTCACGGGCACGCTGGCCCCAAGCCACGGCGCCGGGTTCTCTCCCCTGACCATCGAGCTCCCGGTTGCCCTCCCGCCGGACGGCCGCTACAGCGCGCTCGTCGGGCCGTCGTGGAAGCTCGGCGGCCGGCCCGAACCGGCCACGACCCCCGCGGTGGCCGAGGTTCTGGACGGCCAGGTTCGTCTCGAGACCTCGGGCGTGTCGCGCGCCGACGAGGTCCGAGTGGTTCTGCTCGGTCCGATTGAAGCGGTGGCAGCCGAGGTCCCTTGACATCGGGGCGAGCCCGGCGTCGTCGAGGGGCAAATTGAGACCCTGGTTTCAGGCTCGTCTGGCACGGGCCTGCGAACCCTGCTACCATCCGCCAGGCATTTAGAGAGTTAGGAACACCACCACAGTCACATAGAGCTATTCGGAGGATTGTGTGCCGCTCGCGCGGGAAACGAAGGATGAAGTCATTTCGGAGTACGCCGTGAAGGATGGCGATACCGGCTCCGCAGAGGTGCAGATCGCTCTCCTGACCGCAAGGATCAAGGAGCTCAACCAGCATCTGGCAGGCTTTCCGAAAGACAATCAGTCCCGCCGCGGCCTCCTCAAGCTCGTCGGACAGCGACGCCGCCTTCTTGCGTATCTCATCAAGAAGGACAACGCTCGCTATCGCGCCGTCATCGCACGGCTCGGACTGCGCCGCTAGCGCAATCAGCCCAGTCGCGAGGCGCCGCCTCGCGAAGGCTTCCGCTCCGGCCCGTTCCAGGCGAGACCAAGGACACATTCTTCCTCCTTATGCTCAGGAGGAATACCAACCCGTGTCTCAGACATTCGAGACGCAATTCGCCGGTCGAACCCTGACCATCGAGACCGGCAAGCTCGCCATGCTGGCGGGCGGCTCAGTAACCGTTCGCTTCGGCGACACCATGGTCCTCGGAACCGCCAATCGGTCGGATCCGCGGCCGGGCCTCGACTTCTTCCCGCTCACGGTCGAGTTCGAAGAGCGCATGTACGCCGCCGGGAAGATCCCGGGCGGTTTCATCAAGCGTGAGTCGCGCCCATCCGAACAGGCCATCCTGGCCTGCCGCCTGACCGACCGCCCAATCCGGCCGCTCTTCCCCGAGGGCTACAAAGACGACATCCAGATCGTGATCACGGTCCTGTCGACGGACCAGGAGAATCACACCGACGTGCTCGGCACGTTTGCCGCCTCCTGCGCCCTAACGATCAGCCCGATCCCGTTCCTCGGGCCCATCGGCGCAGTCCGTATCGGTCGCATCGATGGCGAGTTCGTGGTGAACCCCACGGTCAGCGACCTCGAGCGCTCCGACATCGACCTCATTGTCTCGGGCACTCGCGACGCCATCATGATGGTCGAGGCGGGCGCCTCTATCGTCCCCGAAGATGTCATGGCCGACGCCATTCTCTTCGGCCACCGGGCCCTTCAGCCGCTGATCGACATCCAGGATGAGATGCGCGCCGCCGTCGGCAAGCCCAAGTCCGTCGGCTACCTGGAGCCCGGGATCGGCTCCGTCCTGGAGTTCGTCAAGAAGGTCGGCCAGCCCGGCTCCGAGTTCGTGGTGCTCGATACCGAGACGACCGGTCGCGACCCCAAGGTCGCGGACCTGATCGAGATCGGCGCCGTTCGCGTGCGCAGCGGCCAGATCGTGGATCGTTTCTCAACCTTCGTGAACCCCGGCCGCGACATCTTCGGCGCCCAGATGCACGGCATAACTAACGTCGAAGTCGCCGGCGCTCCGGTGGCAAAGGACGCGGCCGAGAAGCTGCTCGCCTTCGTAGGCGGCGCCCCGGTGGTTGGCCACAATGTCGGCTTCGACCTCGGCTTCCTGGATTTCGCCCTGGGTGAGACCGGGAAGTTCATCGAAGGCGGTTACTTCGACACGCTCGTGATCGCCCGCGAGGGTTATCCGGACCTCGAGTCCTACAAGCTCGGCGACGTCGCTCGCTTCTTCGGCATTACCGTCGAGACCGTTCACCGCGGGCTGGCGGACGCCGAGACTACCGCGGCCGTCCTGGCCAAGTTCGCGGAAGACCTCCCGAACCGGATCCAGAACCTGCGTGACGCAATCGCCATCTCGATCCGCGCCAACCGCCAGGAAGGCGAGGATCCGGCCGGCCTGCTAGAGGCCGCGCGAAGGCAGGCTCGCGTCAGCAAGGGCCTGTTCCAGCTGGTTCAGAAGAAGACAGTCCGCAATGTCGTCCTCGACGAAGGCATCCGCATGGACGGCCGCGGCGTCGACGAGCTCCGCCAGATCTCGGTCGAAGTCGGCGTCCTGCCTCGCGCGCATGGCTCCGGCCTCTTCACCCGGGGCCAGACTCAGGCCCTCACAGTAGCCACGCTCGGCCCCTCCTCCGACGTGCAGCGGATCGACACGATCAGCCCGGAGACCGAGAAGCGGTTCCTCCACCACTACAACATGCCCCCGTATAGCACCGGCGAGAACAAGCCGATGCGTGGCCCCGGGCGTCGCGAGATAGGCCACGGCCACCTCGCCGAGCGAGCCCTGCTGCCAGTCCTGCCGTCCGAGGACGAGTTCCCGTATGTCATCCGCCTCGTGAGTGAGTGCGTGACGTCGAACGGCTCGACGTCGATGGCCTCGACCTGCGGCTCGAGCCTCGCGCTGATGGACGCCGGCGTGCCGATCAAGGCCGCCGTCGGTGGCGCCGCGATGGGCCTCATCAGCGAGCCGGATGGCCGGTTCGTGGTCCTGACCGACATCCTCGGCAAGGAAGACGCCTTCGGCGACATGGACTTCAAGGTGACCGGCACCCGCGAGGGCGTGACGGCGCTGCAGATGGACATCAAGGTCAAGGGCATCAGCGAGGCGATCATCCGCCAGGGCCTTGAGAAGGCCCACACGGCCCGGATGGCCATCCTCGACAAGATGGATGCGGTCATCCCGACGAGCCGCACCGAGATGAGCAGCTTCGCGCCGCGCATCATCACCATCAAGATCAATCCCGAGAAGATCCGCGACATCATCGGCAAGGGCGGTTCCGTGATCCGCAAGATCCAGGAGGAGACCGGCACCGAGATCAACGTCGAGGACGACGGCACGGTCCAGATTGCCGCGGTGTCGGGCGACAGCTCGCGCAAGGCGGTCCAGTGGATCGAGTCTCTCACTCGCGAGGTCGAGGTCGGCGGGCTCTACCTGGGCAAGGTCACCAGGATCATGGGCTTCGGCGCGTTCGTCGAGATCCTGCCCGGCAAGGAAGGCCTGGTCCGGATCGGCGAGCTGGCCGACTACCACGTACCTACGGTTGAGGACGTGGTTTCGGTGGGCGACGAGGTGATGGTCGTGGTGGTCGAGATCGACCGCCAGGGCCGGATCAACCTCTCGCGCAAGGCTGCGATGCAGCGCCATCTGGCTCGCGCCGAGTCTTAGTCGGAAGAGACGGGGCCGGTCGGTATCGGCCAGCCCAGAGTCTCCTGCATAAGGCGACTGCATAAGCCAGGGCATATGCACGTGGCTCGGGAGTTCCCGGGGCTCGCTGGTATACTCCGGCGGCGCCAAGCAATTCAACGAACCTGAGTGGAGCCATGTCCCGAGAGCCTCGCCCGCTGACAGTCGCGGTCGTCGGTGCCACCGGCGTCGTCGGCAGAACGATGATCCAGGTCCTCGCGGAACGGCGGTTCCCGGTTGGCGAGCTCCGGCTGTTGGCCTCGGGCCGTTCGGCCGGGTCGACCGTGAGCGCCGACGGACGCACCCTGACGGTAGGGGAGGCGACGCCCGAGGCCTTCGAGGGCGTGGACATCGCCCTCTTCTCGGCCGGAACCGGCGTGTCGCGCGAGCTGGCTCGAGAGGCTGCAGCGCGCGGGGCAACCGTAATCGACAACTCCAACGCCTGGCGCATGGAGGCGGCCGTCCCTCTGATCGTCAGCCAGGTCAACCCCGATGACTGCGAGTGGCACGAGGGCATCATCGCCAACCCCAACTGCTCGACGATGCAACTCGCGCCGGTTCTCATGGCGCTCCGTGACACCGCCGGCATCGAGCGAGTCGTCGTCGATACGTACCAGTCGGTGTCGGGGACTGGGGCAGAGGCGCTGGCCGAGCTCGAGACCCAGATTCGGGCGCACGTCGCCGGCGATCCGAAGGTCGCGACCGTCTACCCGCACCCGATCGCCTTCAACGCCCTGCCCGAGATCGACGTCTTCCTGGAGAACGGCTACACCCGCGAGGAGTGGAAGGTCGTGACCGAGAGCCGGAAGATCCTCCATCTCCCGGACCTGCGGCTTTCCTGCACGGCGGTCCGTGTCCCGGTCTTCGTCAGCCACTCCGAGGCGGTCCACGTCGAGACCGTGAAGCCGATGACGGCCGATGAGGCTCGCACGGCCTTCGCCACAGTACCCGGCGTCGTCGTCATGGACGAGCCCGGATCTCACGTCTACCCGATCGCCACGCAGGCGGCCGGCAAGGACGAAATCTTCGTGGGTCGAGTCAGGAAGGACCTGTCGGTGGAGCGCGGCCTTGCGTTCTGGGTGGTCAGCGACAACCTTCGTAAGGGCGCCGCAACCAACGCAGTCGAGATCGCAGAAGTGCTCGTCGAGCGTGGCTGGGTGAAGGCCCGTTCGCGCCGGGGAGTGCCGAGCGGGGTCGGGGAGCCGTCGTGACCGAGGCCGAGCGCCGGGCGGCGCTCGACGTTATCGCGGCAGAGGTGGCGGTCTGCACCCGCTGCCGTCTGCATCAGACCCGGACTCGAGCGGTACCCGGCGAGGGAACCGCCGCTACCGAGGTCATGTTCGTGGGCGAAGGTCCGGGGTTCAACGAGGACCGTCAGGGCCGGCCCTTCGTGGGCCAGGCCGGCGCTCTCCTGACCGAGTTGCTCGGTTCGGTCGGCTGGTCCCGCAACGAGGTGTTCATCACCAACGTCGTCAAGTGCCGGCCGCCCGAGAATCGTGACCCGGAGCCGGACGAGATCGCGGCCTGCGCGCAGTTTCTTTCCCGCCAGCTTGCGGCCCTCGATCCGGCGCTGGTAGTCACGCTGGGCCGCTTCTCGATGGCCCGCTTCAGCCCCGGTGCACGGATCGGCCAGGTCCACGGGACGTTCCGCCCGGCCGACGCCGAGGCCGGCGCGCCGGCGGCTCTCACCTACGCCATGTACCACCCCGCCGCGGCGCTACATCAGGGATCGCTCAAGGCCACGCTCTTCCGAGACATGGAAGGTGTGCCGGCGGCACTGCTGGAGGCCCGCCGGCGGAGGAGATCGATCGGAGCCACGGCTGGAGCGACCACTCCGGCTCCGGCCATAGTCTCCATGGCAACCCTCGCCGCCGGAAGCGGCGAAACCATTGACGCCGCTCAGGCGGTGACAGCGGCATCGAATGCATCGCTGCCGGCGCCCGAGATCGCCGCAACACCGACAGGGGCGGCCCCGGCCGCCCCGACATCCCGTCAAGCCGAGCCACTCGAATCGCCCTATGCGGTCGAAACCCCGGCCCTGGCTGCAGAATCCGACCCGACAGACCAGCTCACCCTCTTCTAGGATGGACGCAACTGGACGGTCCCGTCACGCGAGTAGCAATGCCTGATAACGAGACTCCGCTCCGAATCATCCCCCTCGGAGGCGTGGGGGAGATCGGCAAGAACATGTACGTGTTCGAGTACGGCGACGACATCGTCGTGGTCGACTGCGGTCTGATGTTCCCCGACGAGGAGATGTTCGGGATCGACCTGGTCATCCCCGACGTCACCTACCTGCGCGAGAACCGGGAGAAGGTTCGCGCCTTCCTCATCACCCACGCCCACGAAGACCATGTGGGCGGTCTGCCGTATGTCCTGCCGTACTTCCCGGGCGTTCCGGTCTACGCTTCGACGCTGGCCCGCGGCCTGCTCGGGATCAAGATCAAGGAGCACAAGCTCCACGACAATCCTCTCTTGCCTCTCGATCCGGGCGACATGCTCCAGATCGGCCCGTTCCGGATCGAGCCGTTCCGGATCAGCCACTCGATCCCTGACGCCATGGGGATCGCGCTTCACACGCCGGTCGGCACGGTCGTCACGACGGGCGACTTCAAGTTCGACCACACGCCGGTCGACGGCCGCCGCTCGGACTTCGCCATGCTCTCGAGGCTCGGAGAAGACGGCGTCATCTGCCTGCTGTCGGACTCGACGCGCGCCGAGAGCCCCGGCTACACGCTCTCCGAGCGTACCGTCGGCGAGACCTTCCGCGAGATCATGGAGCCGCTCGACGGCCGGGTCATCGTGGCCACCTTCGCCAGCAACATCGCCCGGATCCAGCAGGTCATCGACGCCGCGGCCACATTCGATCGCAAGGTGGCGGTCGTCGGCCGCTCCATGGAGCAGAACTTCCGCATTGCCACGGACCTCGGCTATCTCACCTACGCCCCCGGCCAGATCGTGGGCAAGGATCAGATCGGGTCGGTGGCAGCCAACCGCATCGTCATCGCCACGACCGGAGCCCAGGGCGAACCGATGGCGGGTCTGGCTCGGATGGCCAACCGCGACCACCGTTACGTGGAGATCCAGCCGGGCGACACGGTCATCGTCAGCGCCAGCCCGATCCCCGGCAACGAAGAGTACGTGGCCCGCACGATCGACAACCTCTTCAAGGCCGGCGCCAACGTCTTCTACCACACCGTCAAGCACGCCCACGTGTCGGGCCACGCCAGCCAGGAAGAGCTCAAGCTGATGCTCGGCCTGACCCGGCCCAAGTACTTCATCCCTATCCACGGCGAGTTCCGGATGCTCGTCCAGCACGGCCGCCTCGCCGTCGAGACCGGGGTGGCGCCGGAGAACGTCTTCATAATCGAAAACGGTCAGGCCATCGAGTTCTTCGCCGACGGCAGCGCCCGCCGGGCGGCGCCGGTGACTTCCGGCTACGTCCTCGTGGACGGGCTGTCGGTTGGCGACGTCGGCGAAGTGGTGCTGCGCGACAGGCGCGCCCTGGCCAGCGACGGCATGTTCATCGTCGTGGTCACCGTCGACAAGCAGACCGGCAAAGTCGTGGCGCGGCCCGAGATCGTGACTCGGGGCTTCGTCCACGGCAACGAGCGCGATCCACTCATGATCGGAGCCGTGGAGCACATCCTGGCCGCGATCGAAGGCCAAGGCGACCGAACCAGCGAGGTGGGCCTGCTCAAGAGCCAGATCAAGGACGAGATTTCTCGGTATCTATACGAGCGGACGCGCCGGCGGCCGCTCGTATTCCCAGTCGTGGTGGAGGTGTAAATGCCGTCCCGAGCCACCGCCGCGTCGAACCGGTCGAGCTCCACCCGGAGCAGTCGCGCCGTTCCTCCGGTACGGAGACGGCGTTCGCCGCACCGCTGGACGGTCTCGGCCGAGATCCTGCGCTGGCTCCTCGCGCTGGCGATGCAGCTGGTGGGCGTGACGCTTCTGATCGGGCTCACGATCCAGGGTGGCTCGCTGACCAGCTGGGAGCGCGATGCTATAGCGCCCTGGTTCGGCACGGCCCGCTGGCTGCTTCCGCCGGTCCTCATCCTGCTCGGCTATCACCTCGAGCGGGTTCAGGGCGACCACTGGGACTGGCAGCTGACTCTAGTCGGGAGCTGCCTGGCCTACGTCTCGCTATTGGGCCTTGCCGGGCTGCTCGAGGGCAATTGGGGCAAGTGGCCGGCGGCCGGATACATCGGCCGGGCCCTGGCCCACTTCCTCTCGCCCCTGGTCACCGGACCGGGCACCGGCTTCCTCCTGACGCTGGGCATGGTTGCGGGCACCCTCCTCGCTCTCGACATGTCTCTGCCCGCCGTCATGGCTCCGCTCGGCCAACTCGTTTCGCACGCCATGAGCCAACTGTTCAGACCGGCTCCTGGCGAGGCGACGACCAAGGGCACATCCGCCCCGACTCGAACGGACCGGCCCGAGAAGGCGGCGAAGGACGCAACCACCGCCGACGCGCGCCGCTTCGGCGACGACCGCACGCCGGCGATCCCGGTCGCAGTGCCCAACCCGGGGCCCACCTCACTGACCTTTGCCCCGCCGATGGCGGGCACCATGCGCGAGTCCGGACCGCCGCGCGAAGCAGCTTCGCAGGGACGCGAAGGGGGCTCGGTGCGGGACGGCGCCACGCTTCGCGGTCCACACCCCGGTTTGGAAGCACCGGCTCAGTCGAAGCTGCTCGGCGCGTCCGTCGCCACGACAGAGAAGCCGCGCGTCGAATACAGGCTGCCGCCGCTCACGTTGCTCGACGACGCGGCTCCGAGGATCGGCGAGAGCGGGATGGATCACGAGCGAAACGCCGCGATCATCGCCGCGAAGCTGGCCAGCTTCAACATTCCGGCGCGAGTAGCCGTGTGGAATGCCGGCCCAGTGGTGACCCAGTACGAGATCGAGCCGTCGCCGGATATCAAGGTCTCGCGCATCGAGGCCCTCTCGGACGACCTGGCCATGGCCCTGGCCGCGCGCACCATCCGCATCGAGGCTCCGATCCCGGGCAAGAGCGTCGTGGGCATCGAGATCCCGAACAAGGACTTCAACATCGTCGCCCTGCGGCGGATCCTCGAGGAGGTCGACTTCCAGGCGACCTCCAAGCTGACCTTCGCCCTGGGCCGCGACGTCGCCGGCCACGCCCGAGCGGCCGACCTGGCCAAGATGCCGCACCTGCTGATCGCCGGCGCGACCGGTTCCGGGAAGAGCGTAATGGTCAACGCGTTGATCTCGAGCCTGCTCTGCAAGGCCACCCCGACCGAGGTCCGGCTCGTGCTGGTCGATCTCAAGCGGGTCGAGCTCTCGGCGTACAACGGCCTGCCGCATCTCATGGTGCCCGTGATTACGGAGACCGAACGGGCCAAGGCGGCGCTCAAGTGGGCCGTGACGGAGATGGAGAACCGCTACCGGCGCTTCGCCGGCGCCACCGCCCGCAACCTGGCCGGCTACAACGAAACCAGGGCCGATCCCGCCGACCGCCTGCCGTACGTGGTCATCATCGTCGACGAGCTGGCCGACCTGATGATGCGCGAGGGCAAAAACGTGGAGGAACCGATCGTAAGGCTCGCGCAGAAGGCCCGCGCCACGGGCATCCACCTGGTCCTGGCGACGCAGCGGCCTTCGGTGAACGTCGTGACCGGTCTGATCAAGGCCAACTTCCCCAGCCGCATCGCGTTCGCCATGGCTTCCCAGATCGACTCGCGAACCATCCTCGACATGCCCGGCGCGGAGGATCTCATCGGTCGGGGCGACATGCTCTTCCAGCCCGCTGACCTGCCGCGGCCGATACGCTTGCAGGGCGTCTTCGTCTCGGACAAGGAGATCGGCAACATCTGCGAACACTGGCGGGCCGAGGCGGAGCCGCACTACGACATGGCCATCGTCGAAACGGACGAGGAGCCGTCGAACGCGAACGAGCTGCCCGACGAAGATGCAGACCGACTCATGCTCGATGCCGTGGGCGTCATCCAGGAGTACGATCGTGCATCTGCGTCGCTGCTCCAGCGACGCCTCAAGATCGGTTACGCCCGCGCCGCGCGGATCATCGATCAGCTGGAGGCACGGGGGTACATCGGCCCGTTCGATGGGTCGAACGCGCGGCAGGTGCTGCGCCGCGACCGTGCGCCGTCCGATTCACGCGGTGGATACGGCGAGGACGAGGTATGACGAGCACTAGGCCAACGCGGCGTCCGGGACGCCGAATGATCGGCCAGAGGACGCCCCACGCCGGGACGGGCCTGGACGGTCGATCGGCGGTCGGAGAACGCCTGCGAGACGCGCGCGAGATCCGTGGGGTAGACCTCTACCGCGTCGAGCGTGACACGAAGATCCGGCACAAGTTCCTCGCCGATCTCGAGGAGGGTGACTTCGCGGACCTGCCCGGCGACGTCTATACGCGCGGCTTCCTGAGGAACTACGCCACTTACCTGGGCCTCGACGCGGACGAGATCGAGGAAGAGTGGCGCCGGGAGGCCGGCGGCAGTGGCCCGGTCAGTGCGTTGATAGTCGGACCGCAGCCGCTGACGATCCGCCGCGGCGTGGCCTTCCAGCGCAGCCACGTGATAATCGGCGTCGTCGCCATCGTCGTCCTGCTGGTCGCCGCCTACTTCGGGTATCAGCTGACGCGCTACCTCTCGTATCCGACGCTCGCGGTCAGCTCCGCTGGTTCGGCGCCCATTACGGTCCCGATCGGGACCACCAGCTACGTCCTGAAAGGCACGGCTACGCCCGGGACCACCGTCCTCATCAAGTGGAACGGTCAAGACCCTCAGATCGTCGTCGCCGATGACGCGGGCCAGTGGACCTACAAGGCGGTCCTGCAGAACGGCCCCAACCAGTTCGACATCACGGCCAAGAACCTCGACACCAGCCACGCCAGCAACACCGTCAGGCTGATCGTCGTCGTTCCGGTTCCGACCCCGACGCCGCTGACGCCGCAGGTTGCCTTCTCCACGCCAGCGGACGGAGCGACGCTCGCCAATGGCAACGTGACCGTCAACGGCACAACGACCGACGTCGCCACAGTCACGGTGACCCCGACCTACCTGGGGCCGCCGCTGGCCGCCGGGTCCACGATGCCGCCAGCCACCCCGAGCGCATCCGCGGCCGCGAGTTCGGCGCCTTCGGCCGGCGCTTCCGCCGTTGCCTCGGCCGGGCCGTCGGGAACTCCTGGTCCGCAGGCGGGCTCGACAAAGACCGGCGCCGATGGCGCGTTTACGGTCAACCTCACGCTCACGCCGGGCAGGTGGCAGCTCTCGCTCGTCGGCTTGAGTCCGACCGGTGCCGTGACGAAGCCGGCATTGAGAACCGTGACCGTGCCATTCAAAGGCATCAACGTCGTGATCCAGATCAAAGGCGGGGCCACGTCTATCTCGATCTACCACGACAACATCGCCGACGACGCCGGTCATGTTCAGGCGGATGGCTGGACGTTGACCGTAGTCGGGAGCAAGTACGTGTGCGTCAATACAAGTCATCCGGCCTTTGTCTTCATCACCGTCAATGGCACGCCCTACGGTCCCATCAGTGGGTTTGGCGGTAGACACGCCTATATCGACGCGAACGGGCCCAGGGACATCGGAGCCTGCCCCTAGCAGGCCATGGATAGCGAGCCGCTGGTCCAGCTGGTCGAACACCTCCAGGCGACCTGCCTGGATCGCGGCCTCACGGTCGCGACCGCGGAATCGTGCACGGGCGGTCTCGTCGCCAAGCTCATAACCGACATTGAGGGATCGAGCGGGTACTTTCGAGCCGGGATCGTCTCCTACGCCAACGACGCCAAGCTGCGCCTGCTGGGCGTACCCGACGACTTGCTCGCGGCCCACGGCGCCGTGAGCGCGCAGGTAGCCCGCTCGATGGCCCTCGGCGCACTCGAGCGCACCGGCGCCGACCTCGCGGTCGCGGTCACTGGTGTCTCCGGGCCGTCGGGCGGAAGCCCTGCCAAGCCAGTTGGGCTCACGTACGTGGCCGTGGCCGATGCGACCGGCGTGGACGTGCGACGTTTCGTCTGGTCGGGCGATCGGGCAGCAAACCGTGAGTCCAGCGCCCGCGCCGCGATCGAGCTGATGCTGGAGAGAGTCGCGACAGCCGACGCGAGCGGCAGCGCCGGGTGAAGACCGTACGTGGCGCAGCCTCCGTGGGGAGTGGCCTTGACCCCGCCAGAGAGGCTCGACCGATCCGTCATGGCGAGCGCATCCACGTCGTTGGCGCGGCCGGCGCGGGGGCGTCTGCGGCCGCTCTGCTCGCTCATCGCGGCGGAGCCGAGGTCAGCGGCTGCGACCCGGGCGGCCCGTCGCCCTATACGCCGCCGCTGGAAGCTGCCGGAATCCACCTCGAATGGGCCCACGATCCAGGCCACGTCACCGCCGGGCCGCCACCAGATCGGCTCGCTGTGACAAAGGCCCTGACGGCCGTGGATCCGGACAACGCCGAGCTGCGTGCCGCAAGGGCAGCGTCTGTCCCGGTCGAGCCGTGGCAGCAGGTGATCGCCGACGCCGCGGTCGGAAAGACACTCGTGGGCGTGGCGGGGACGCACGGCAAGAGCACGACCGCGGGCTGGCTGGTTCACGTCCTGGCCGAAGCCGGCCTGGACCCGTGTGCCTGCGTCGGGGCGTTGCTGCCTGCGCCGCTGACCGGCGGGCTGCCGTCGACGGCGCGCTGGGGGCAAGGAATGCCGTTCGTCGTCGAAGCGGACGAGTACGCGGGCAACTTCGACTCATATCGGCCCGACGTGACCGTCCTGACATCGGCCGAGTGGGATCATCCGGACGTCTTCGCGGACCGGGCAGCCGTGGTCGATTGCTTCGCCTCCTGGCTGGAGCGCGCCGCCCGGACCGCGCCGCGGCCCATCCTCGTGGCTAACGTGGCCGACTCCGGCGTGGCAGACGTCGTGGCGCGGCTCCGCGGCTGGCCCGGTCGAGTCATCGGTACGCGGCTCACGACCGAGGCGGCGGTCGATGCGCGCGGTACGGAAACCTTGCTCGCTGGGGCGATCGTCGCGGCCGACGCCGGGGGAACGGAGTTGCGCCTGGACGGTATGAGGCTGCCGCGCCCGCTGACCCTCCACCTGCGGCTTGCGGGCCGCCACAACGCGGCCAACGCTCTGGGCGTGGCTGGAGCTGCTCTCGTGCTGGGTGTCCCGCCCGAGGCCCTGGCCGACGTGATCGCGAGCTTCGGCGGCGTTGGGCGGCGTCTGGAGCGGAAGGGTGAGGCGAGGGGCGTCGTCGTGTACGACGATTACGGCCATCACCCCACTGCGATACGCGAGACGCTCGCCGCCATACGCCAGCTGGAACCCGGACGGCGCATCTGGGCCGTGTACGAACCGCTCACGTACCACCGCACGGCGGCCATGCTCGAGGAGTTCGCGGCGGTGCTCGCGACGGCAGATGGCGTCGTGATCGCAGACATCTGGGCCAGCCGCGACCCGGACACGACCATCACCTCGGCCGCCGCTCTGGCCGCGGCTGCAGCCAGACGCAGGCCGGGTCTGCGGGCCGTGGCGCCCGGCACGGTCGAGCAAACCGCTGCCTGGCTCGAACGCGAGGTCCGCCCCGGTGACGCCGTCCTGGTCATGGGCGGCGGTAAGAGCTATCGGATTGCGGAGCTGCTCATGGCGGATCTGCTCCGTTGAGGCCGCGAGGCACGGCCCGGACCTCCCGATCTTGACTGTCGCAACGGCGTCCCGGTGCTGCACAATCAACGCCACCCGGAGCACGCCCGCTATCTCGCCCTGCGACAACGCACGACGGTGAGGCGGAACGGATCCGGATCGGTTTCCACGGAAGCGCAAGGAGGGTAGATGGCAGGCGAATCCTCATTCGACGTGGTGAGCGACTTCGACGATCAGGAGATGCGCAACGCGCTGGACCAGGTTCGGCGTGAGGTTCAGCAGCGGTACGACTTCAAGGGCGCGACTTTCGATCTGTCGCAGGCGAAGACCGAGCTGGTTCTGGTCACGGATGACGAGTTCCGGGCCAAGGCAATCCGGGAGATCATCGAGTCGAAGGCCGTCAGGCGGGGGCTGTCGTTGAAGATCTTCGACTGGGGCAAGATCGAGCCGGCGGGTGGGAACAAGGTCCGGCAGCAGATAGTGCTGAGGCGCGGCCTGGACGAGGATCTGGCCAAGAAGCTGAGCAAGCTGGTCCGTGACGAGTTCCCGAAGGTCAAGCCGCAGATCCAGGGCGACGCGTTGCGTATCTTCGCCAAAAGCAAGGACGATCTCCAGCGCGTGATTGTCAGGCTCAAGGAACTGGATGAACCGCTGCCGCTGCAGTTCACGAACTACCGGTGAGAGCCGCTCGGTAATCCGGCGCGGCAATCCGAAGGAGTACGGCAATGTCCATGGACGAGACCGGGGCAGCCACCATCACGGTCGGCCAAGCCCTGGCGGCAGGTCTGGCTCGTGCCGGCGTGAAGATCGCCTTCACGGTTCCGGGCGAGAGCGTACTGGGATTGCTGGAGGGGCTGGCTGCCAATCACATCCGCGTCGTCGCGACGCGCCACGAAGGGTCGGCCGCCTTCATGGCCGAGGCGGTGGCGCAGCTCACCGGCCGCCCTGCGGTGTGCATCGCCACCCGCGCGCCTGGAGCCTCGAACCTCGCGATCGGGCTTCACGCCGCTCGAGCCGACTCTGCGCCCGTCATCGCGATCGTCGGACAGGTCCGCCGCGATGTGCAGGGCCGCGAGGCATTCCAGGAGATGGACCTGGTCCGAGCCTTCGAGCCGATCGTCAAGTGGGCCGCGGAGCTCAAGGAACCATCGGAGGCCGGGGCCCTGATCGACAAGGCAATCGCCACGGCTATGCGGGGACGGCCGGGGCCGGTGCTGCTCGCCGTCCCATCCGACGTGTGGGACTTGGCCGTCCCGGCGGGGAATGGCCAGGTTGCCGCCTTCCATCCCGACCACGCGGCCGAGCCGGACCCGACCCTCGTCCGCAAGGTCCTCCACCTGCTCGGCGACGCGCACAGGCCGCTGATTCTCGCCGGCGCCGGCGTGCTGCATGCCCGCAGCACCGACGCGCTCGTCCGGTTCGCCGAAACGATGCGCGTACCCGTGGTTGCCTCGTGGCGACGCGGCGACGCGTTCCCCAACGACAACCCGCTCTACCTCGGCATGACCGGGCCAGGGGCGTCGCGCAGCGTCCAGGCGCGGCTCGAGGAGGCGGATGCCCTGCTGGTGCTCGGTTGTCGCCTGAGCGAGATGACCACGTACGGTTATCGAGTGCCGGGCCCTTCGACGCGATGGGCCCAGATCGACGTGGAGCCGCGTGGAGCGGCCACGGCGCACAAGCCCGAGATCGTGATGGCCGCCGATGTCGCGGCCTTCCTGAGGGTGGCCCAGCGCGTCCTGACCCGAGCCGCGTTCGACGCTGCCACACTCGACGAGCGCACCGCGGCAAACGTCGCCGATCGGGCGGCCTACGAAGCGGGCTCTCTGGTCGATGCCGAGCCGTGGGACGGCCCGGGCGTTCACCCCGGCCGAGTCGTTGCGACGCTGGCACGGGTCCTGCCGCCGGAGGCGATCCTGACAACCGACGCCGGGGACTTCGGAACGTGGGCTGCCCGCGGCTACCGGTTCCACAGACCGGGCACTTTCGTGGGTTCTTCTGCCGGGCCGATGGGCTACGGCCTGCCGGCGGCGATCGGGGCGGCGCTGGCGCGCCCGGGCCGTCTCGGCGTGGCGCTCGCCGGCGACGGTGGCTTTGCCATGACCATGGCCGAGATGGAGACGGCGGTCCGCGAAAGAGCACACGTGGTGGCCCTCGTCTTCGACAACGGCCGCTACGGCACCATCTGGCGGCACCAGCAGCAGCGAGGGATGAATGCCGGCCTGGCCACCAAGCTCGGGCCGGTGGACTTCTCCGCTGTTGCGGAGGCGTGCGGAGCCCTCGGCATCTCGGTGCGCAGCGACGACGAATTCGAGCCGGCGCTGATCCAGGCCCTGGAGGCTGGCCGTCCCGCCCTCCTCCACCTCGCCCTCGATCCACGCTGGACCACGCCGGATGCCTCGCCCGCGGCCGACGACTGGGAGGCCTCGGAAACGGTGGGCACGCCCGAGGAGGAAGGCATTGAGACCGTCGGGACCGAGCCTGGAGCAGGTGCCGCCGCAGCGCCGGCCGAAGCGATCGCCGTGGACACGGTAGACACGGTGGACACGGTGGACACCGACTCGGGACCAGCGGTGACGACCGACGCTACCGACGCTACCGACGAAAGCGCCGACGCCGACGCCGACGCCGACGCCGACGATCTCCCGTCTGCGGAATCAGAGGAGGAAGTCGCGACCGAGGAACTGGTAACGGCCCCGACTGCCGGCGAGGTCGAGCCGACGGAGTAGGGGAGCCGAAGGTGCCTGTGGGCTGGCAGACACCCCGACCGCCCCGGCTGGCTCGCTCCCTCTACGGGGTCGCGAGGCTGCCCTGAAGCTCAGGCCGTGGGTTGCGCGAGGCGCCTCTCCAGAACTAGCTGGACGCGTCGCTCGTGGAGCGCTCGCTCCAGCCCAACGGGATACGTGTGCGGGTTTAGCAGGCGTCGGATCGCGGGATGCAGGCTGCCGACCTGTTCGTGGGCTCGGGCACGGATCTCGTCGATAGGTGGAGCGGCGGCGATACGGCGTCCGCTGCGCATCGCCGGGAGAACCAGCTCTTCCGGCCGCCAGGTGGCGTCGATGGCTCGCATATGGAGCGCGTCCGCGGGGTCGACGATGACGTCGCCGTCGGGCGGAGCCGGCAGGTCTTCATCGTAGATCATGTCGGCCCGGAAGCGGCCTGACGAGTCCACATAGCGGCGGACACCCAGCACACCCGGAATCGAGATCTTGGCGCTGTGCTCGGACAGCTTGACCGGGTAGCGCCAGCCTCCGTTCCGGTCGCAGATGGCGGTCAGCTTGTAGATCGCGCCCAGTGCCGGCTGGTCGTAGCAGGTGTCCAGCCGGGTCCCGACGCCCCAGATGTCGATCCGCGCCCCCTGTTCGCGCAGGGAGGCGATGGTGTACTCGTCGAGGTCGTTGGAGGCGATGATCTTGGTATCGACGAAGCCGGCCTCGTCGAGCATCCGCCGCGCCTCGGTCGACAGGTAGGCCAGGTCGCCGGAGTCGAGGCGGATCCCGGCCAGCTTCCTGCCCATGGCCTCGAGGCGCTGACCGGTCTCTATCGCATGGATCACACCCGTGAGCGTGTCGTACGTGTCGACCAGGAGCGTCACGTTGTCGGGCTGGGCGTCGGCGTATGCGTCGAAGGCGATCTGCTCGTCGTCGAACACCTGGACCCAGGAATGGGCGTGGGTGCCGCGCACCGGAATGCCGAACAGCCGGCCTGCCAGGACGTTCGAAGTCGCGGCTACGCCGCCGATATAGGCTGCCCTCGCCGCGGAGAGCGCGCCATCGATGCCCTGCGCCCGCCGCAGCCCGAACTCCAGAACCGAGCCGCCGCCGGTGGCCTCGACGACCCTGGCGGCCTTGGTTGCGACGAGCGTCTGGAAGCCGATGACGGTGAGCAGGACGCTCTCGACCAGCTGAGCCTGGAAGAGCGGTCCGCGGACCCTCAGCAATGGCTCGTTTGCGAAGACCACCGTGCCCTCGGGGATGGCGTCGACGTCGCAGCTGAACTTGAGCCTCGCCAGGGTGTCCAAGAAGGCGGCGTCGAAGAGGGGCTCCTGCCCGGCTCCGCGCAGGCTCCTCAGGTACTCGATGTCGTCCGAATCGAAGCGCAGATTCTCGAGTATTGCGATCGCGTCATCGAGGCCCGCCATGACGGCGTATCCGCCGCCGAAAGGCAGTGTCCTGAAGCTCAGCGAGAAGACGGCCTCGCTGGCGGCCACGCCGGCCTTCTCGTAGCCGGCCCCCATCGTCAGCTCGTAGAGGTCCGTGAGGGTGGCGAGGCTGGTGCGGTAGATGTCAGATACGCGGGACACTGTGGCCTCGCCGCGGTGCTTCCGATTCGGGCGCGACCGGCCCACGGGCTACGAACCGGGCCGGCTCGTTGAACGTGTCGGGCCTCTGCCGCCCGGCAGGCCCACCCACGGGGCGGAACTCCCGCCTGCCAGCCACTCCCATCGCGTGCCTCCAAGTCCAGCGAGTCGCCACTAACCTCACCGGCGCAGCATAACTGTGCCGAAAGGAAGTCGTGCCACGCACCGCCGGCCGCATCGGGTCGTCGGGCAATGGAAGGGCCGCGAGTTGCCCTATGCGTCGGCCGCCGCCTTGTCGACGAAGCCACTCACGAACTCGACGAAGCGGTAGGCGTCCTCGAACGTGCTGACGATCCCCAACGAGACCCGAACGGCGCCTGTGCTCTTGTCGTCGATGCAACGCCTGAACTCGTCCAGCGCCAGGCGGTCGCGTGCGCCAACGAAACACGACGTGAGCTCCTCGGCCGAGAGACCGAGCGCCAGCTCCCCGCCGCCCGGATTGCAGAAGCACCCGGTCCGCAACGAAATCCTCGCCGCGTTGGCCCGCGCCTCGACGACGCGGTGGTCCACGAAGTGGCCGTTGACGTCGTAGAGATTGAGCGAAATCGTGCCCCCGCGGTCGACGGCATCGAGCGGTCCGTAGACGCGGACCACCGGCAAGCCGTTGCCATGCCGAAGGGCGGCCAGGGCGCCCAGAAGCCACTCGGCGAGGGCCTGCACGCGGGTGTGGATCAGGGTCGAGGCCGATGCGGTCGATGTGGCGCAAGCCAATCTCGACCGCCGGCAGCGAGAGGTAGTCCAGCGTGCCGTCTTCGAACGCCGCCGCGCCCTCCTGGAGGTAGTAGCGGTCGCCCTGGACAGACGCCACTGTAATCGTCCCGCCGGCGAACCACGGCCGGTGGAGCTTGCGTAGGGCGACCTTACGGGCGACGAGGGCGCCCACGCCGGTCGGATAGCCAAAGATCTTGTAGAAGGAGATGGGGACGAAATCGGGATGCCAGCGGCCCAGGTCCAGCCGGTTCGTGGGCACAAATGCGGCGGCGTCCAGCAACACGTCCCAGCCCTTGGCCTGCGCCCGTTCGATCCATTCGAGCGAGTGCCGGACGCCCGAGAAGTTGGACTGAGCCGGGTAGGCGAGGAGGTCGCATGAGTCGGTTCCGGTCTCATCGAGGTAGCCGGCCAGGCGATCGTCGTCGATGCGCATGTCGGGCGGGATGACCGGCGCGTAGGTGACTCTCGCGCCCTTCGTCCGCGCGAACTCGCGAATGCCGTTTACCGAGTTGTGGTTGTCGAAGGTCAGCAGGTAGTGACTGGCGGGGGAAAATGGATAGGCCTCGCCCACGAGCCTCAGTGCGCCACTCGCGTTCTGCGTGAAGCAGACCTCGTACTCGTCCGGAGACGCATTGAAGAACTCGAGCACGTAGGCCCGGGTGCGTTCGACCCAGTGGGTCATCGCGCGTGAGGCGGGGTTGGTGGAGTGAGGGTTGCCGAAGACGCCGCCTAGAAGCAGCTCGGCGTGGGCTCGAATCTGCGAGTCCGCGTACAGACCGCCCGCCGTGTAGTCGAGGAAGATCTGCCCATTCCGGTCCAGGCGCGCGTATTCGGTGGAGCGCAACTCATCCAGCAGGCGCGCGGAAGCGAATTCTGGATGGGACAGTTCGAAGCCGGCCTTGGCGTCGGCCAGGGTTGTGGAGCGATTCGAGAGGAGTGCCAATGCCGTCCTCGCGGGTGATTTCGAGACTGAGCTTGGCGCCATGGGCAGCCATCGTCAATCAGGTCCTACCATCGGCCGCGATGCCTGATGAATGGGTCCTGCCCGCGCCGCCGCCATGTAGGATCTTCGGAGAACGAACGGTCCTTCGGCGGGCCGGCACGGACGACCGGCCGCGGTTGCGGGAGATCCTGTCGGAACCGGACGTGGCTCGCTGGTGGGCCCCGCGCGGGCCCGATGACGCGGTCGACGGCCTGTTCGATGGCGACGAAGTGGTGTATGCGATCGAGGTCGTCGGCGCGGTCGTCGGCGCCATCGAGTACTACGAAGAGAACGAGCCGGACTACCGGCACGCCGGCATCGACATCTTCCTGGACCCGCCGCACGAGGGTCGGGGTCTGGGGCGGGATGCGATCCGAGCGCTGGCTCGTTACCTGTTCGACGGCCGAGGTCACCACCGTCTGATAATCGACCCTGCCGTCGGCAACGAACGGGCGATTCGAGCCTACGAGAAGATCGGTTTCCGGCGGGTCGGCATCATGCGCGGATACGAACGCGGCGCGGACGGAACCTGGCACGACTCCCTCCTGCTCGACCTGCTGCGCGGCGAGATGCCGCCCGAAGCCGGGTAGGCGGGCACCGGGCGGAGGTCTGACGCTCACTCGGCCGTGGCGCCGTATCCTGGTCGCGTCGGATAGCGGATGCCGGGACACGACGGCTCGGCGACAGCAGAGTGGAGCAATCGATGGCGTCTGCCAAGCGGATCGGCATCCTTACTGCGGGCGGCGACAGCCCAGGCCTCAACGCCGCAATTCGTGGCATCGGCAAGGCGGCTATTGACCAATACGGCATGGACGTGATCGGCTTCCGCGACGGCTTCCGTGGTCTGGCCGAGGATCGCTTCGTGCCGCTCGACTCGAAGCTCTCCGGCATCCTGACGGTCGGCGGGACCATCCTGGGAACGAGCCGCGACAAGCCCCACAAGATGCTCGTGGACGGCGAGGTCGTGGACATGACCGGCGCGGTGGTCAGGACCTACGAGAAGCACCGTCTCGATGCCATCGTCTGTCTCGGGGGAGACGGCACGGCCAAGAACGCCCTCCGATTGGTCCAGGCAGGCCTCAACGTCATCACCCTGCCCAAGACGATCGACAACGACCTGGTGCTGACCGACGCCACGTTCGGGTTTGCCACGGCCCTGGACGTAGCCACCGAGGCGATCGACCGGCTTCACAGCACAGCCCACAGCCATCACCGCATCATCGTGGTCGAGCTCATGGGCAACAAGGCCGGATGGCTCACCCTGGGAGCGGGCATCGCCGGCGGCGCCGACGTCATTCTGATCCCGGAGATCCCATACAACGTCCAGTCGATCGCCGATGCCATCGGAAGGCGCGTGGCGCGCGGGTCCACTTTCAGCATCGTTGCCGTGGCCGAGGGCGCCATGGAAACGGAGGCCGCGGCGGCGTATCGAGCGGCGGACGCCCGGAAGCGATCGGCGTCGACCCCGGAGGAGAAGCAGGCGGCGGTCGCCGACCTGACGACCGTCGAGGCGGCCCACGCCGGCAACACTCTCCGGCTGGCGGGCCAGCTCGAAGAGCTGACCGGCCTCGAATCCCGGGTCACGATCCTCGGCTACGTGCAGCGCGGCGGCACTCCGTCCGCGGCCGACAGGCTGCTCGCGACCCGCCTGGGCAGCGCCGGCGCGGACCTCATCAACGAGGGCGTGTTCGGGGTGATGGTCGCGGCGCGCGGCGACGGGACGGAACCGGTGCCCCTCGACCAGGTCGCCGGCAGGCGCAAGCCGGTTCCTCCCGACCACTCGTGGGTCCAGGCGGCCCGACATGTAGAAACCTGCTTCGGGGACTGAGCCTCGGGTCTACCCCAACCTGAGGTTGCGGTGGAACCGCAGCGGCCTCGATCGCTCGCGCGAGATGATGCCCTTCGCTTCGAGATCTAGCTGAACCGTCTTCGACCACCAGCCGGCCTTCGCGCCGCCGGGGAAGAGGGCCTCGGGCAGGAGCGGCAATATGGCCTCACGCATCTCCGCTTCGGTGAGGCCCGGAGCGGCGAAGGGCAGCACCTTGAGCATGGTGTCCCGCATGGCGTAGTACATCGCGCCGTCTACGGTCGTCGTGGACCTCGGATGGTTCACGTTCTGGATCGGGACACGACCGGAAACCTGGCTCCTGCTCTGGTCGCTCATTGGCGTCCTCCGCGGTCGAGGTTACTGCTGGTCCTCGTTGGGTGCGTACACGCGAGTGTAGAGCCGGTTCCATTGGCCGAGCGAGCGGCGACGTTCATCTGGTTGCGGTCTGCCGTAGTCTTGGCGCAGGCGGCTGATGAAGAGGAGGCAACGGCCATGAGCGACTGGAGGAGCCGGCTGCGGGCGGACCCCGTGCCGTGGTTGCTGGACGACGACAACCCAGCGGTCCGGCACCTCGCGCTGCGGGGGCTTCTCGATCGCGCGGCCGACAATCCCGAAGTGGTTGAAGCGCGAGCAGCCGCGATGGAGTCCAACCCTATCGCCGGCATCCTCGCCGCCCAGGATCCGGCCGGCTGGTGGGTCGCGCCCGGGCCCGGCTACGTGCCCAAGTACACAGCCACGACCTGGCAGTTGATCTTCCTTGGGCAGATGGGCGCCGACGGCGCGGATCCTCGGGTCCGTGCTGGCTGCGAGTACGTCCTGGAGCACACGCAGACCTCCAGCGGGGCCTTTGGCGTAGGGGTCAGGCGCGAAGGCGTTCCGCCGCCGTCTGGGGGACTGCACTGCCTCAACGGCAACCTGCTGAAGGCGCTCATCGAGTTCGGCTGGCTGGACGACGAGCGTGTCCAGCAGTCAGTTGTCTGGCAGACGACCGCCATCACCGGGGACGGCCCGATGCGTTACGTCGGGTATGTGTCCGGCCCGGGGTTCTGCTGCTATGCCAACGAGGGTCATCCATGCGCCTGGGGCGCCACCAAGGCCCTGTTTGCCCTTGCTAGCATCCCGATCGAGCGTCGCAGCCCCGCCGTCCAGCGCGCAATAGACAGCGGCGTGGAGTTCCTGCTGAGTCGCGACCCGGCCGTCGCCGACTACCCCACGGCCTCGCGGCGGACGGCGCCGAACAGCTCGTGGTTCAAGTTGGGGTTCCCATCCGGGTATGTCGCCGACGTCCTCCAGGTATTGGAGGCACTCGTCGCCGCGGGCGCGGCAGCGGACCCGCGGCTCGCCAATGCCATGGCGTGGCTCCTGGCCCGGCAGGACGCCGAAGGCCGCTGGGCGAACGAATATGCGTATGTCGGCAAGATGGTGGCCAATGTCGACCGCGAGGGTCGGCCCAGCAAATGGGTGACTCTCCGCGCCTGTCGCGTCCTCAAGGCGATCGACGGATCGGGGGCCCGACCGCCCAGCCCAGCCTGAGCCCGGCGACCGGCACGTTCGCCAGTTGACCGAGTTGGGTGCACCCGGCGCCCGCCAGGGCGCGCTCCGCCGGTGCAGGGAACCCTTTGGGAAGCCCGGTGATCGTTCCTGGGATGAGTCGATCATACTGGCAAGGCGACCCTCGCAGAGGAGATCAAGGGCAGTGAGTGCAGTTCCGACCATCAAGCTGAACAACGGCGTCGAGATCCCGCAGCTCGGCTTCGGCGTCTTCCAGGTCAAGCCTGAGGAGACCAGGGCGGCGACGCTCGAGGCGCTCAAGGTCGGCTACCGGCACATCGACACGGCCGAGATGTACGACAACGAGCGCGAGGTCGGCGAGGCGATTCGAGACTTCGGCATCGATCGAGCCGACGTGTTCGTCACGAGCAAGCTCAACAACGGCTTCCACGCCCATGACAAGACGCTAGCGGCGTTCGACCGGTCACTCGAGGTCATGAAGTTCGACTACCTCGACCTCTTCCTCATCCACTGGCCGCTTCCGGCCGTCGGCGACTTCGTCGAGACGTGGCAGGCGCTCGAGGAGATCCACCGATCCGGACGAGCCAGAGCGATCGGCGTCTCGAACTTCCAGCCGCACCACATCGAGCGGTTGTTGCGGGAGACGACGGTCACCCCGGCGGTCAATCAGATCGAGATCCACCCGTATCTGACTCAGGATGAGGTGCGCGCGTTCGACACCGAACACACGATCGCCACAGAGGCCTGGTCGCCACTCGCGAAGGGACAGGTTCTGGACGATCCGACGATCGTGGGGATAGCGCAGCGGCTGCACCGGACGCCTGCTCAGGTCACCCTCCGCTGGCACATCCAGCGGGGGGACATCGTGTTCCCGAAGTCGGTCACCCCTAAGCGGATCGCCGAGAACCTCGGCCTCTTCGACTTCGAACTCAGCGGCGACGACATGCGGGCGATCTCCGCCCTCAACCGCAACTACCGCACCGGCCCGAACCCCGACGAGTTCAATTGGATCCCCTGAGGCACGGACTAGCGGAGGGGCAGCCTGGGCGCGGGGAGCTCCGGCTGACGAATTGGCCGGAACGGAGGGCAGCATGACAACCCCGCGGACGGTAGCTGGACAAGCCGCCCTTTCAGGTATGCGCCCCTACGTGAAGCGCGCGCTCGGCCAGACGATCGTCGCGATCGAAACCGAGGCCGTCGCTCCATACCTGGAGGCACTCCGAGAAGCCGACCGCGTGCTCGAAGACCTCGCCGCGTGGAACGCGACCCCGACCGAGAAGCAACCATCGACGGCCGATCTCGCCCGTCGCGCCGCGGCGGCGCATCTACTGGCGAAGCAGCTCCTGTAGATAGCGCCGCGCTCGCTATACCGCCGCGTAGCCCAGATAGATCACTCCGGAGGCGAAATTCCGGGTCTCCGTCTGGCGGAGGGGGATCGGGGTCTCGAGCTTCGGGAAGAAGGGCGTGCCGGCTCCGAGGATGACCGGGTGGACGAGAAGCTGGTATTCGTCGACCAGGCCGCGCCGGATGAACTCCGAGGCCAGTGTCGGGCCACCGACGGCGAGATCGCCGTCGAACTCGGTCCGCAGCCGCGCGAGCTCGTCGCCGACGTCGCCGCGCACGAGCCGGCTGTTCCAATCGACGCTGGCGAGGGTGGACGAGAAGACGACCTTGGGCGTCTCCTTCCAGATCCGGGCGAAGTCGAGCATGTAGTCGGTGGCCGATGGATCGGACTCCGCGTGCGGCCAGTACGCGGTCATCACCTCGTACAGCCGTCGACCGTAGAGGAACGCGTCCGTCTCGCGTGCTCGATCGTTGAACCAGCGATGCAGCTCCTCGTCGACGTCTGCCCAATCGAGTGAGTGGTCAGGGGGCTCGATGAAGCCGTCGAGCGACACACTCATCGAGTAGATCAGCTTTTCCCATCCGCATCTCCGATCCTGTTCGTTCGGTCAGGCCCAGCGCTGGCGCACCAGCCGGAAGATCGGTCGCTTCCGGTGGAGGTCATCGGTCTCCATTCTGACGAGCCCGATCACACCAGCGGATTGACGGCACTGGGCGTTGCACGAGCGAACGCTCAGGGCGAGATAGTGCTCCATAAGCGGGAGGGCGGCGGACTGCCGGGAGGGTAGGGGAGAACCTGTGGACGGGGCCCTCGGCCGTCCGAGTCGCAAGCCGCCATCAGCTTTGGCAGGACAGGCGTCGTCGAAGAGCGCAAGATGGTGGCCCCAGTCGGCGGAGATGCCGGGTATCCCAGACGAGGACCAAATGACGAAGAGGTCGAGACACGAACGCGAGCAGCGAGCGGCACAGAATGAGCGGGCCAAGCAGATCACAGCTGACTGGGAGCGCGCCATTTCGCCCGAGCGCGCAGCGGCCTTCGCGAAAGAGGTAGAGGCGGCCCGCGCTCGTGGGCCGCGGCCCGCTCAGCCGGACATGGCCCCCGGGACCGCCCCGAATCCGCCGCGCCCTGGCAACGAACCGCGCCCGCCGAAGAAGGAAGAGACGCGCCGCACCAGGTACTAGTGTCGGGATTCAGAAGTCGCTGTCGGCTTCCGCACCGCTTTGGCGAGGATTTCGTCGGCGGTCTTGACCCAGGCGAACGGGCTCGACCCGGCGTTCCATTGCGCTGTGAAGGTTGATA
>JBEKPB010000006.1:0-124928 GCA_049521175.1 Candidatus Limnocylindrales bacterium | reverse complement strand
CGAGCCTTGTCCGCTCTGCGGACGATCTCGCGCATTGGTCGCAGGTCCAACAGGATCCCGAACGCTCGATCGATCACCGATCCGCCAAACAGCGATTTGGTTCACAGGCTCTTAGCGACGATCTTCTTTGCGACCGGGTCGGTGGTCTTCATTCTGCTCATCCTGGAGCGGTCCCTGGCGGTCGTTGGCGCGTTCAGCGGGATCGTCGTGATCTGCTTTCTCGCCTGGCTCCTGGCGTTTGTGGTTAGCCCGCTCGTCGACGGAGCCGCCGGTCGTCTACACGTTGGACGAGGCATTGCTGTCGGTTTGGTCTACGGTTGCGTAGCCGTCACCCTTATCGGTCTCGTTCTCGTCGCTGGCTCCATCGGCATGACTGAGGCGACGAATCTGGTGAACCGAACCGACGAGGCGACCGCAACCATCAGCGCCAGCCTGGCCTCGCTCCAGAGGAGTCTGGGAATAAGCACCCAGACGATCGATCTGGCCGCTCTCTTCCGCCAGGGCGAGGCGAGAGTCCTGCCCGAGATCAAGAGCACCCTGGCAACCCAATCCGGAGCCATCGCCGGCACAGTGGCCTCGATTGTGGGCACCCTCTCGATAACCCTGGTGCTGTCGATCTTCATCGTCTCCGACGCTTCTGGCCTGCAGGCCAAATGGCGCAGGGTGATGCCAAATCGCTATGAGACCCAGCTCGATCTTTTCGATCGCTCGGTTGGTCGTGCTTTCAGGGGTTTCCTGTGGACCCAGGTGATCCTCATCGCCATCCAGGTCGCGCTGACGATCGTGGTCGGTCTAGTCTTCGGCCTACCGTATCTGTTCCTCATCTGCCTATTCGCTGCGCTCTGTATGCCTATTCCCTTCGTCGGCCCCGGTTTGGCTCTGCTGCCGCCGATCTTCATCGCCGCGGCCTTCGTGCCCGGGGCGTTCATCCCGGTCACCCTTTTGCTCTTCATCGGACAGGCACTGATCATGAATCTCGTAGTGCCGCGACTGATGAAGAAGACTTCCGGAGTTCATCCAGTCGTCACCATCCTGTCCGTTCTCGTCGGAGCACAAATAGCTGGGATCTGGGGCGCATTCTTTGGACTGCCGGTCGCGGCAGTCATTTCGATCCTGGCCAACTACGTCATCAATCTGCAAGCGGTTCAGGAAGTCGAGGGTGTTGACCTCGTCACGGTCACCACCGCGATTCGAGCGGCCTACCCGGAGGCCACGCCGGAAGAGGTCCTGGCCGAAGCGGCCGATCAAGCTGAGGCCATCTACGCGACTCAGCGCGAAGAGAGAAGTACCCCGTAGGTGTTTCTCCTGGCCGGCGAGGTCATCGACGGCCGGATCTTCTCCGTCACAGCTCGTCTGGTGTCATGCTGAACGCGGCCCTTGCCAAGCAACAACCCAGAGCGTTCAAGTTGCCGCAATGGAGTCGAGTGCGGTCAGGAGGCGGGAAATGCCCCCGTTCTCGTACATTCGCGGTCGTGTCCTGGGAACAGCCCTCGTTCTCCTCTTGGGGCTTGTGGCGGCTTGTAGCGGCACAACCACAACGCTCGCCGGCGCCCTGACATGGGGTCCCGGGTCTGCCGAGCTTGCTTTAGCGACGCCAACTCCGACCCCGACCCCGACGCCAACTCCGACACCAACTCCGACACCGACTCCGACACCGACCCCGACACCAATGTCGGCGTTGGACAGTTTCAAGGCCAGGATCGCAAGCAGCGACTTCCAGGCCCAAGGGCCCGTGGTGGGGTCTATCACGGTGACCACGATCTTCGGCCCAAGCTCAGGCTCGGTCACGGGGACGTTCAAGGTCGAAGGCGGAGACAGTGACTTCTCGATTACCTCGAAGATCCTGGGCATCACGGGCACGATCGACAACGTCGTCGGCGGCGACTGGGCGTACACGCGGACGAACGGAGGCCAATGGGCCAAGGCGCCAGCCTCGGGCAAGACGCTTCAAGGCTTTGTTGGCAGCGGCATCGGCCTCACCGATGAGGGCGTGGAAGCCAAGTTCGGCAGACAGCTTCATAACCTCAGCGTCGCGGACGTGGCGGGCGTAGACCTCTCTGCGTTCGGCATCACGGCCGGTCCCGGTCAGGAGAACCTGACCGTCAGCAGTCTGTCCTTCTGGGCAGAGGACGACGGGACTCCGGCTGGCCTGAGCATTGGGGCGTCTCTCGATCAGAAGATTTTCGGCACGCCGACCCACGAGACGGTAACGCTGGACATCAGCATCGACACGTTGTCAGGCGTGTCGATCACGGCACCAACTCAATAGGAGAAACGCGATGGCCGGCACTCGGGTAGGGATCATCGGGGCAGGTTGGATCGCTCGCGTGCACGTGCGGGTCCTCTCGGGCTTCGACGACGTCCGGGTTGTCGGCATCGCCTCACGGAATCCGGATTCGGCAGGCCCGCTGGCCGAGTCTGCCGGCGCCCGAGTCTATCCGGACTACCGGTCGATGCTCGACGAGGCGGAGCTCGACGCCGTCTTTGTATGCGTGCCGCCATACGCCGCAGGCGAGCCGGCGCTGGCCGTGGTCGATCGCGGCATCGCCCTGTTCGCCGAGAAGCCGCTCGGCGTCAATGAAGAATTGCCGGCGCGGATCGCGAAATCGATCCACGAGAAGCGCGTCGTGTCGTGCGTCGGCTATCAATGGCGATATCTGGAGGTCGTCGATCGGGCCCGCGAGCTGCTCGAGGCCCACCCGGCCCATCTGGTCGTGGGCTCATGGCTCGGCGAGACGCCCGGCGCCGCGTGGTGGATTCGAAAGGACCAGTCGGGCGGTCAGATAGTGGAGCAGGCGACGCATATCTTCGATCTGGCGCGGTACCTGGTAGGCGAAATGGAGCCAACCTCAGCGGCAGGCCATCGGGTCCCGCGGCCGGCCTTCCCCGAGAGCGACATCCTCGACGTCACCGAGACATCGGTGAGCTTCGCGTCGGGTGCCGTCGGCTCGTTCTCGACGACTTCCCTGCTCGCCGGTCCGCACAGAGTCGAACTCGAGACCGTCTCGGACGGCATGGCCCTGACGTTGCAGGTGCTCGACCACCGGCTCGTCGTCCGGCTCGGCACGGAGACAAGCACAGTTGCGCCGCCGTCTGAATTCGAGACGCCGTATCGATTACAGAACCGCGCGTTCGTAGACGCGGCCCAGGGGAAGCCCAACAGGATCCGCTCGACGTACGACGATGCGCTCCTGACGCACCACGTGACCCTCGCGGCGTCGCGTCTTGCGAACGCGGCAGGCTCGGCGTGAGCGCGGGCGCGTAGGAGAGCAATCTCCGCGGCGAACTACCGAATCAGAAGGCCCTCGGAGTCACCTCCTGGCGCCTGTTTCGTGCACAACATCTCGAAGACTTCGAGAGCGGGCGGCCGATCGACTTGTAAGATGTTGGCATGGTCGAGATCGACTTCTATGCTGCCGACTGCCGCGTACACGGCCAGATCGAGCTCGGAGAGGGTCGGTTGGCCGACCAACTCAATGCGACCCCGGAGATGCTGATTCGCGAGGCTCAACTCGAGGACCTGGCCGACGGCCATGTAGTCACGATGTCCGAGCTCACGATCGCGCGCGACGAGCTCTGCGCGGTGGTCGTGACTGGGCCGCGCGGCGACGTGGCACGTCGGCTGCATACCCGGACGACCCGCGTCGAGGTCGAGGTCGGGCCCTATCTGGTCTTTGGAAGGGTGCACGGCACACCGGCGTCCGAACCGCTCGGCGCGATCCTGCGGCAAGTGGCCTGGGTGGCCCTGACCGAGGCGACCGTCATGTATCGCTGCGGCGCAGACGACGTCAGCGAGGAGATGGCGACACTTCTTGTCAATCGCCAGCTCGTGCGCTCCTTCCGAGCGATCAAAGAACCCGGTATCGATCTTCCCTGGGAGACGCCCCGAGCGCCAAAGGCGGCGGCGCCGGGCGGGACCAGCTCGACCGAAGCCCCGCGCGAAGAGGCTCGCCCAAGAGGCGGGGAGTCGGATCCTCCGACGGCCTCGAAGCCGGCGTCGTGATCGCCGATCGGGGTGGGTTGGGATCGGGCATCGAGGCGCAAGCATGCGCGTCTCTACACGCCAGGGGCAATCTCGTGCGGTGAGGCCAATGACCTCCATTTGGCGGCGACCCGAAAGGATGAGTCGCTGGCCAAGGAAGCCATCCCGCCTCTGCTGGCCAACGACGTTCGGCACTTGGCAGCCTCGCTAGTCAAGACGACGCTTCCGCCACACGGGAGGCTTCGACACGCGGCCCACACTCTGGCCGCCGGGACCGCGCCGAGCCACTGGCGAAACCGACCCGCAGTATGCGTCCCCGGAGATGCTCCACGGGTGGGCGCGAAGCCGCCGGCCGGCCCTTCCGCCACTTGTCTTGCGGGGGCACGTGCCCCCAACGCCGGTCCGTCATCGAGGGAGCGACTCATGACCTACAACCCGGGCCAGGGCGCGATCACGTGCCTCAACTGCGGCAACCAAATCCCCGCCGGTGGTCGTTTCTGTCCGGCATGCGGCCAGGTCCTTAACACCACGCAGGCGCCCTCGTCGACTTCTCCAGCCGCGCCGGTACCGGCACCGGCACTACCAACCGCTCCACCGGCGGCCCCGACTCAGCCACCGGTAGCGCCCGCGCCGATGCCCACTCTTGGTTACACACCGCCGCAGGGCTACGGCCAGCCACAGGGTTACGGCCAGCCGCAGGGTTACGGCCAGCCGCAGGGTTACGGCCAGCCGCCGACCACCCAGCAACCCCAGGGCTACGGCCAGCCACAGGGCTACGGCCAGCCCCAGGGCTACGGCCAGCCCCAGGGCTACGGCCAGCCGCCGACCACCCAGCAACCCCAGGGCTACGGCCAGCCACAGGGCTACGGCCAGCCACAGGGCTACGGCCAGCCGCCGACCACCCAGCAACCCCAGGGCTACGGTCCGGTCCCCGTCAACCGCCCAGGTTATGGCTACGCACCGACACCCGCCCGCCGCGATACCAAGCCCATCTTCGTGGGGCTGGGGCTCGTCGGCCTCGTCATAGTCATCATCGCGGGCGCGATGCTCCTCTCCTCGGCCGGAGGGCCCCATGCCACGTCTGCGCCTTCCGCCATCGCACTTGCCACGGCGACCAGCGGCGCGACACCCACGGCCGTACCAAGGCCTACGCCGACGCCGACACCGGCGCCAATTCCAGCATCGCATGACGCGATTACCGTTGGCGGCTACACCATCAAGATCACGGCAGTGACGCTCTCGTCCAGCGGCATGGGTGGCTTTGTTCCAGCCAGCATGACCTCGGGTCAGACCGTGCTCGGGGTCGAAGCGACCCTCGTATCGGGTGGCACGCTGGATGGCCTCAGCAGTGTCCCAGTCTGGGCCACCGACGAGACGAGCGGCCGATACGACGTAGGAGCGGCGCTATCGATTGGCGCCCAGAGTAGCGCGATTTGGATGTACGCCGTGCCCAAGACCTCGAGCTCGTTCCTGTGGTGCTTCCCTAGCGGAGAGGTGATCGATCTGTCTCCGCTTCTGTCTATGGGCTCGTCCGTCACTCCAATTCCAACGGTGGTTGCTACTCCGGCGGGCACGTCCTGGCAGGTCTTCAGCGCTTACGAGGCGGTTGAGGAGGTTACGCGGTCCGCCGACAACCAAGCTTGGAACGACGCGAATAATGGGTCTACAACGTATGCCGCTGCTACGAAGGCGAAGGCAGACGACCAAGCCGATCTGGCTTGGCTCAAGGCCCACCAACCCATGGACTGCTACTCGGCCTATTACACGGACCTGGTTCTTCGCGACAACCAGGACATCAAGACAATGGATGATTGGTTCGCGGGCAGATACACCACGGTCAACAAAGTCGACCTGCCCGCATTGAACGCCACATCGGCTCGTCTTAGCACCGAACGCGCTGACGCCGAGGCTGTCTGTACTTGAGGAAGCTCGTCCAGCCCGAGCGCTAACCCGGCGTTCGACGTCAATCCCTGGAGAGCGTGCGCTGCACCCGCGACAGCTTCGAGTGGCGAGTCAGAGTGCATCGGTGCCCGTCGTGTGGGCCGGAGGTGAATCAGAAGCCCCCGGAGTCGACTCCGGGGGCCTGTTTCGTGCTCAGAGTTGGCTGGCGAGGAAGGATTCGAACCTTCAATCCCCTGATCCAGAGTCAGGTGCCTTACCGTTAGGCCACTCGCCAGCGAGCCGCGTGATCTTACCGGATTCCGTGCCCGGGTAGTGCGACCTCTGCCCCCTGACGTCGGGTGAGCTCAGGCATGCGCCGGGCTCGGCCTCATCAAGCGACCGTGACGACCACCTTGCCCCCGACGTGACCCTCGCCTAGGTACCGCATGGCCGCCCGCGCCTCACTCAGCAGGTACGTCCGGTCGATCTTGGGCGTGACCTTGCCGGACTCGAGGAGCCCCTTCAGCGCGATCAGGTCCTCCTGGTTGGGCGATGAGTAGAAGGGGCGCAGTTTCTGTGACACGAACAGCGACATCAGCGACGCCCGCATGAACCGCCCCATCGGGCCCAGCCAGCGATGGTCGAACTGGCCGCTGTTTGGGACAAGAGTCCCCTTTCGGGCAAGCACGCGCCGCAGGTCCGCCAGCGAACGGTTCGAGACGTTGTCCAGGATGAAGTCGAAGCTCTCTTCGCGCGCCGTGAAGTCCTCCACGGTGTAATTGACGACGTGGTCGGCACCGATCGATCGGACCAGGTCCACCTTCGACGCGGCTGGGACCTGGGGTCGGCTGGGGGTCGCCGGCCGGTGTCGGCGCATGCCTTCAGGTCGGCCGGGGTCGGCCCCGGCGCAGGCCGAAGGGTCTGCGACGCCCGCGGCTAACCCGTGGCGCCCTGAGCCTGGAGCTTGGCCCAGGTGTCCTTGAGGGTCAACGTGCGATTGAAGACGGGGTGGCCGGGCGTCGAATCGGGGTCCGGAGAGAAGTAGCCCAGCCGCTCGAACTGCACCGTCTCCCCTACCGGCAGCTCGGCGAGGGTCGGCTCGACCTGGCACCCGACGAGCACCTTCTCCGAGTCGGGGTTCAGGTCCGCGAAGAGGTCGCCGTCGGCGCCCGGGTCCGGGCGGGTGAAGAGGTGGTCGTACAGCCGCACCTCGGCCGCCATCGCATGCGGGGCCGAGATCCAGTGGAGGGTCGCCTTGGGCCGGCGGCCGTCGGGCGAGTCTCCGCCGCGAGTGGCCGGATCGTACGTGCAGCGCAGCTCGACGATCTCTCCGGCCGCGTCCTTCACGGCCTCACGGCAGGTCACGAAGTAGGCGGACCGCAGCCGCACCTCGCGGCCGGGGGCCAGGCGGAAGTACTTCGCCGGAGGATCCTCCATGAAGTCCTCGCGCTCGATCCAGAGCTCGCGCGTGAAGGGCACCTTGCGAGTCCCGGCCGACGGGTCCTCCGGGTTGTTGACGACGTCCATCTCCTCGACCTGGCCCTCGGGGTAGTTCTCGATGACCACCTTGAGCGGAGCCAGGACGGCGAAGCGGCGGGGAGCCTTCCGATTGAGGACGTCGCGCACGGCATGCTCGAGCTGGCCTACCTCTACGACGCTGTCGCTCTTCGCCACCCCGATCACGGCCGCGAAGTCGCGAATCCCCTCGGCGGGGAAGCCGCGCCGGCGCAGGCCCGAGATGGTGGGCATCCGCGGATCGTCCCAGCCGCGCACGTGCCCCTCGTTGACGAGGCGCAGCAGGACGCGCTTCGAGAGCACCGTGTACGTGATGTTGAGCCGCGCGAACTCGATCTGCCGGGGGCGTGAAGGCACCGGAAGGTTCTCGATGAACCAGTCGTACAGGGGCCGGTGGACCTCGAACTCGAGCGTGCAGATCGAGTGTGTGACGCCCTCGATCGCGTCGGACTGGCCGTGCGCGAAGTCGTACATCGGGTAGACGCACCACGCGTCGCCGGTGCGCGGATGCGCGGCGTGCAGGATTCGGTAGAGCACGGGATCGCGCAGGTTGATGTTCGGAGAAGACATGTCGATCCGGGCACGCAGCACGCGCGCCCCGTCGGGGAACTCACCCTTCCGCATCCGTTCGAAGAGGTCGAGGTTCTCCGCGACCGGCCGGTCGCGCCAGGGGCTGTTCCGGCCGGGCTCGGTGAGCGTGCCGCGGTGCTCGCGGATCTCGTCGGCCGAGAGGTCGTCGACGTAGGCCTTGCCGGCCCCGATCAGGTAGATGGCCCACTCGTAGAGCTGTTCGAAGTAGTCGGACGCGAAGTAGAGGTGCTCGCCCCAATCGAACCCGAGCCAGCGGACGTCCGCCTGGATCGCGTCGATGTACTCCTGCTCTTCCTTGGTGGGGTTCGTGTCGTCGAAGCGCAGGTGACAGCGGCCGCCGAACTCACTCGCGATGCCGAAGTTGAGGCAGATCGACTTGGCGTGGCCGATGTGCAGGTAGCCGTTCGGCTCCGGCGGGAAGCGAGTGACGATCGTATGGTGCCTGCCGTCCCGCAGGTCGGCGGCCACGATCTCACGGATGAAATCGCCTCGTTCCGGCGAGGTTGATGTCTCGATGCTCACGTGGCAGCGGCTCCCGACTCGTGGCTAGTAAGAAGCGGCTTCGCCAGCGAGCGCGCCCGAGTTTACCGCATCGGACGGGCGAGCAGGTCGCGGGCCATCGCCCTCACTGTCTCCGCGTCGGTTGCCGCGAGCGCGCGCATCGCCAGGTCGCCCAGCTCGGCCCGCGTAACGCCCGCCAGAGCGGCCCGGACCTCATCGAGGGAGCCCGCGTCGGCCGATAGCTCGTCCACGCCGAGGCCGACCAGGACGAGCGCCCCCACGGGGTCGCCTCCCAGCTCGCCACAGACCGCGACGGGGATCCCGGCCTCGTCCGCTCCGGCCACGACGCCACGTATCAGTCGCAGCACGGCAGGGTGCAGCCCATCCTGAAGGTCCGCCAGCGCGGGGTTGCCGCGATCCGCGGCCAGCGTGTACTGGGTCAGATCGTTGGTGCCGATAGAGAAGAAGTCCACCACACGAGCCAGCTCCGGAGCCAGGATCGCGGCCGACGGCACCTCGACCATCACCCCCGCAACCATGTGGTCGGGCAGCGGGTCTCCCGCGGTCGCCGCCGTGGTCGCCACCGCGGCGCGGGCTTCATCACGCAACGCCAGGAACTCCCGCGCGTCGGCGAGGGTCGAGACCATCGCGGCCATGACGTGAGGCGTGACGCCGGCCAGGCCGGCCGCCCGCCAGATCGCCCGCAGCTGCGTCAGGAGCAATTCTCTCGAACCGTGGGCCGCCAGCCGGATGGCGCGCACGCCGAGGAACGGGTTAGCCTCCGCGGGCAGGTCGAGAAACGGCAGGGCCTTGTCGCCGCCGATGTCGGCCAGGCGGACAACGACGGGCCGATCGGGCCCGAAAGCCTCGAAGACGGCACGATAGGCGGCCACCTGTTCGGCCTCCGAGGGCGCGGTCTGGCGCTTCATGAACAAGAACTCGGTCCGGAAGAGCCCGACGCCTTCTGCCCCGACCTCCAGCGCACGCCCGGCGTCCTGTGGGCCGCCGATATTGGCCAGCAGTGTCACCCGCTCGCCGTCGGCGGTGGCGCACGGCCGACCCCGAAGCGCGGCCGCGGCCCGGCGCGACTCCACCAGCGCGGCGCTGCGGGCGGCGAACTCGGCCGTCTCGGTTGCGTCCGGGTCGAGCACGACCTCTCCCGCGGCGCCGTCCACGGCAGCCGTGGATGCCGACTCGGCCGCGCCGAGCAGGCCGCGCACGCCGACGATCGCCGGAATTCCCAGGCCCCTCGCCAGGATGACGGCGTGGGCTGTCACGGAGCCGCCCTCGAGGGCCACGCCGAGCAGCAACCCGGGCGGGATCTCCGCGGCGATCGATGGCGGCAGGTCGTCCGCGATCGCGATCGACGGGGCCTCGGGCAGCGCCACGGCCTGGCCACGCAGGATCCGGGCGATGCGGGCGCCCACGTCGCGCACATCCGCGGCCCGCGCCGCCAGCAGCTCGTCGGGCAACGCCGCCAGCATCGCGCTCGCTGCCGCTGCCGCATTCTCCACGGCGAACGCCGGCTCCATCCCGGCCTCCACCAGCGAGACGGCCTCGTCCAGCAGCTCCGGGTCCGTGGCCATCAGCGCCTGGGCTTCGAAGATGCCGGCCTCCTCCGCGCGTCCGAGGTCGCGGATGTGACCGGCCAGGGATTCGAGCTGGCGGGCGGCCTCTTCCGCCGCCGTTCTCAAGTCAGAGGCGGGATCGCCCGACACGGCCGCGCCCTGAGCCGCACCAATCGGGCGAGTCGGCTCCCCCGCCCGGGCCGCGTCGTGACGCCAGACCGGCCCGATCGCGACCCCGCTCGCGCCGGGCGTCCCGACGATCCGCCTGCTCACGTCGCCCCTCAGGCCTGAGTGGCTTCGCCGAAGCCGCCTTCGGCCAGAACCCGCAATGCCTCGATCGCGGCTTCCTCGTCCTCGCCCTCGGCCGTGACCCGAATCCGGTGGCCCTGCTCCACTCCGCAGCCCAGGACACCGAGCAGGCTCTTGGCGCTGGCAGGCTTGGTGGTCCGCGTGAGGTTCTCGACCCGGATGTCGGACCGGAATGACGCGGCCTTCTTCACGAACGTGGCAGCCGGACGGGCATGGAGCCCCGACCGATTGGCCACGTCTATCTCTATCGTCTGCATCGCCACGCTCCCTTCGGCCCCAGGACATCGGGCTCCGTCTTCGCTGCGCCAGGCCGGTTCACGCCACGTCCTTTGACATGTGAGCAGCTTCCTCGGCTGCCTCCAGGACGGCGGCGAGGCCGTCTCCTGCGGAGGCCTGAACCGCGGCCACGACGGCCCCTTCCACGAGCGGACCGCCGCTGAGGCGCGTCCGGCCGGCGGCCTCCGGCCCCAGCATCTCGAGAGCCAGCTTCGATGCGAGCACGGCGCTACCCAGATCCGCCAGCACGACGACTCCGGCACCCGCGTCCGCCTCGGCGATCGCTTCGGCGATCCGCCCCGCGTCGGTGCCCAGCGACCCGTCCGCGGCTCCGCCGGCAGCCAGGAGCCTCACCTCGGACCCGGCCATCTGGCCGGCCAGTTCCACTAAGCCTTCGGCGATCATGGCCGAATGCGAGACGACGACGATCCCTACAAGGGGTTCGGACTGTTCTGCCACACGAGCCCTCAGGTTCACCACGCGAATACCCGGTGGACCGGCAAAAGCCGGTCCACCGGGGTCCGTCAAAGCGCCGCTCGACCCAGTCGAGTTTCGATCAGCCGACCTCGGACCACGTGTCCGCGGCGGCTTTGAGGAGCAGATACGAGGAGGTCGCACCGGGGTCCTGGTGACCCGCGCTGCGCTCTCCGAGATAGCTCGCCCGACCCTTGCGGGCGACGAGCGGGATGGTTGCCTTCATGCCGGCCTCAGCCGCGGCCACGGCATCGCGGAGAGCCTCATTAGGGGGCGTCCCGTTTGCCAGGGCCTGCTTCAGTGCGTCGCGTGCCGGCATGAGCGCGTCGAGCATCGTCTTGTCGCCAGGCTCGGCCTTGCCGAGCCGCTGAATGCCGGTGATCCCCGCATCCAGCCCTGCCAGCCACTCGTTCAAGCTGACCGACGGATGGCCGGACATGGCGATGCCGAACTGCAGGAAGAGCGTGCCGTAGAGGGGCCCGCCGGCTCCGCCAACCGTGGAGATGAGCGTCGACCCGACGGTCTTGCAGACGACGCCTGCGTCGTCGCCCGAAAGCGCGTCGAGCTTGAGAAGGACGGCCGTGAACCCGCGATCCATGTTGATGCCGTGGTCGGCGTCGCCGATGGCCGAATCCAATTCGGTCAGGTAGACCTTGTTCTCGGCGATGACTCCGGCATAGCGCCGGACCCAGCCTCGCACGTCCTCGAACGACAGAGATCCCGATCCGTCCATTGGCGTCGCTTCCTCTGGTACTGCAATGCCGTCAGGTTAGCGTTTCGCCGGGTTGTCGCTCAGACGCCCCACCGAAGGCCTGGCGTGTTGACCGGAGCATCCCAGAAGCGGGTCATCTCGTCGTCGAGCCGCAGCAGGCTGATCGAGCAGCCGGCCATCTCGAGCGACGTGATGTAGCTGCCGACCAGGTTTCGAGCGATGGTCACGCCGCGGCCCTTCAGGATCTTGTTGACCGCGTTGTACACGACGTACAGCTCGATCAGCGGCGTGCCGCCCATGCCGTTCACGAACGCGAGCACCTTGTCGCCCGACTTGAACGGCAGGTCCTCGAGGATCGGAGTCATGAGCATATCGACGATCTGGTCGGCGGGGGCGAGCTTCATCCTCGTCCGGCCCGGCTCGCCGTGGATGCCGATGCCGATTTCCATCTCGTCTTCGCCGAGCTCGAAGGTGGGCTTGCCCGCTGCCGGAACCGTGCAGCTGGTGAGGGCCATGCCCATCGAGCGGACGTTGTCCTGGACCTTCTGGCACAGTGCCGTGACCTTGTCCAGGTCGGCACCCGCCTCGGCAGCGCCCCCGACGATCTTCTCGGCCAGAACCGTGCCGCCGACGCCGCGCCGGCCCGCCGTGTACAGGGAATCCTTCACGGCGACGTCGTCCGCCATGACGACTGCCTTGACCTTGATGCCTTCGGCCTCGGCCAGCTGCGCCGCCATGTCGAAGTTCATGATATCGCCGGTGTAGTTCTTGACGATGTGGAGCACTCCGGCCCCGCCGTTGACCGCCTTCGTTGCGGCCTGCATCTGATCCGGCACCGGTGAGGTGAAGACGGCGCCCGGGCAGGCCGCGTCGAGCATTCCGAACCCGACGAAACCACCGTGCATCGGCTCATGTCCGGAGCCGCCACCCGAGATGATTCCGACCTTGCCCTTCTTGGGCGCGTCCTTGCGGACGATGATGTTCGGCTCTTCGATCCGGATGAGGTCGGCATGGGCCGCTGCCATACCCGCCAGTGCGTCGTCGACTACGCGATCCGGGGCGTTGATGAGCTTCTTCATGCTGACTCCTCCGGTGCTACTACAACAGCCCGCATGCCGTCCGGGCCTACGCGAGTGGTTCGGGCGTGGGTACGACGGCCGGGGGACACCAATATGGAGACTGGACACGCGACGCGCGCCAACACACGCGCTCGAGCGTTACCGCCTCTTCGCACTCTAGGCCCCCTCGGCCGCGCGAAACCTCAAATCATTCTAAGAAACGCCATCGTTGCGTCGTGCGACCGGGCGAGCCGCGAATCTCGCTCGCTCCCCTACGCGACCGCGCGCCCCACCAGGGCCCCGAGACCGAACGTGACCGCCGCGGCGACGAGGCCGAGCATGACCTGCCGACCGCCGGTCCGGAGCACGCTCGAGCCGGTGACGACGGTGATCGCCGCGCCGACGAGCATCAGGGCCACGGCGCTGATGACGATCGACGCCACAACCGCGGGCATCCCCGAGGCGAAGATGAACGGCGAAACGGGCACGATCGCGCCGAGGGCGAACAGGAAGAACGAGGTGAACGCGGCGACCCAGGCCGACCCGCCCAGCTCTTGGGGGTCGATGCCAAGCTCTTCGCGGGCCAGAGTGTCGACAGCGCGGCCGAGCTCGCCCTGGATGATCGACTTCGACATCAAGCGCGCCTGTTGCGCCGTGAGTCCCTTCGACTGGTAGATGAGCGTCAGCTCCTCCTCTTCCTCGTCGGGGACGGCGAGGAGCTCCTCGCGCTCGACGGTGACCTGGTGGGCGAACAGCTCGCGCGCGCTTTGGACCGAGAGCCACTCCCCGATCGCCATCGAGAGCGCACCGGCCAGCATGCCGGCCATGCCGGCGATCAGCACGGCGTGACCGCCCTGTGATGCGCCGGCCACGCCCATCGAGATGCTCAGGTTGGACACGAGGCCGTCGTTGGCCCCGAGGACCGCGGCCCGGAGCTGGTTGCCGCCGCTGCCGCGGTGGCGGCCCTCGATGCGCGCGATGGCGCCGCCCTCTACCCCCTTACCGTGAGCCAGTTCGCGGAAGAGCCGGGCGTGGGATCTCTCGTCGCCGGGCATCCGGGCCAGCGCCTCGGGCTGGTCGTCGTACATCGCCTCGTCGGCGGCCTCGCGCTCGGCAATGGTCGGCACCACGATGCTCGGCCCAAAGTGGTTTGCGATGAACATCAGCACCCGGGCCCGCCAGGCCGGACCCATCCGGCTCGAGTCCACGCCAGCGGCGGTGAGGCGCTCTCGCCAGACGTTCGCATGCACCGTCTCGACTTCGACCATGCGGGTGTAGAAGTCCTTGACGGCACCGCTCTTCTCCTTCTCGACCAGCACCCCGTACAGGGCGATGGCATCGATCTCGCCCTGGAGGTTCTCGCGATAGCGGGCGATGTCGGCGGGAGTCGGGGCCGCGTGAGCTGGCTTCGCTTCAGTCGACCTGGGCGGTGGCGTCGTCTGCGTGCTCATGGACCTAGTTTGGCCGGTCCTGGCGGGATCGACAACGCCACACCAGTCGCGGTGCCGCTGGCGCGTCCCGCTGGCACCCGACGCGCCCCGCTGCTGGCGCGTCCCGCCGGCGCCCGACGCGTGCACGACGCGTGCACGACGCGCCGGGCCACTGACCGAGAAGCAGCCGAGCGCTTGTCCCCCTCGCGGTCGGTTGTTTCTTCGTCAGACCTTCGCCGCTCGCTTGCCCAGGGTCCCGGGCGCTCCCGCGCTCGGCAACCAGGCCGCGAATCGACTGCCAAGCTTCGAGCGGCGCTCGGCGCCCCAGACGAAGACGTCCGCGCCGCCGCCGTACGGGCAGAAGGCGTCGCCCGTGGCAGGGCAGAACACCGAGTTCAGGCGATCGCCGCGTCCTGGTTGACCGGCATTCCGGACGGTTCGGGTCCGGCCGGCTCGACGACCTCGTAGTGCTGGACCTCGAAGCGCTCGAAGACTTCGGGACTGCCGTTGTTGAGCACCGGCGTACCCAGGAGGTCGGTGCCTCCGAGCCAGCCGTAGAGGGCGGCAAGGTCGCGCCAGACGCTCACGAAGATAATCTGCTCGCCCCCATCGACGTGAGCCTGACGGCCGACATGGGCATAGACGAGGCCGTCGTGCGCTCGAGCGTCGCTGAGCGCTCTCTCGGCTTGCTCCCGAAAGTTCTGCACCTGCCCCGGGTGAACTCGCCCTTCCAGGACCCGGACTATCAAGTCTCTACCCCAAGGAGTCGTTTCCCCCACGGGCGATTGTCGGGACTGGGGGGCCGTTCGGCAATAACAGGTCCATATCACGGGCCACGCCGAGTGACGCCAATTGCATCAATACGGCGTCACGGCGTCATGGCGTCACGGCGTCGCGGCGTCACGGCTTCACGGCGTCGCGGCGTCACGGCGCACCAAGCCCGACTTGACGCCCACCGACCTTACAGTCGTCTTACCTGCGCCCCGAACACCTCGAAGGCGGCCGGCCGAGTATCTGCAGAGTCAGCTCCGGATGAGTGGGATAAGGAGACCAAACCAGTGAACCGTCCAATCGGCTCCGTCGCCAGACTCGCGGCCACGGCGCTGCTCGTCAGCATCGCGGCCGTGGGCTGCGCCAGGCACGACGGCTCCGGGACCGCGCAGGCGAGCTCGCCGCCGGCGGCTCAGCCGAGCGGGGCCGTCGCAACGGCCCCAGCGAACGCCCCGACGCCGGTCGCGACAGTCGCCGATTCGCCGGTCGCGTCCGGGTCGGCGGCCACGAGCCAGTCACCCGCACCCGTCCCGACGGGCGCCCCGGCCGCGACACCGGACCCGCTCGACAGCCAGCTCACGAACATCAACAACCTGCTAGACGGCGTCAACGGCTCGCTCTCGGGCGCCGACGCCAGCACCTCAGGCGGCGAATAGCCGAACCGGAAAAGGAGCTATCCCATGAAGACCCGACTCGTAGCTCTCGTCGCGGGCCTGGCCCTCGGCACCTCGCTGCTCTTCACAACGGCCGGCATCGTCACCGCGACGACGCCCCCGGCCGGCCCGGCGGGGACTGGCGTCTGTCTCACGCAGGCCACGGCGCTCAAGGCCAGTGTCACGGTCGACACGCTGCGCGCCTTCGGCGACTGCGAAATCAACCGCCGTCTCGCCACCCTCACAAGTCTCTCGTCGAAGATCACCGCCTCGAAGGTGATGACCAGCTCCGACGCCGAGGTGCTCCAGAGCGAGATCGGCTCGACACGGTCCGGGCTCACCACGCTCAAGGCCACGATCGACTCCGAAACGAACATCACCGCGCTCAGGGCCGACATCGTCAAGATCGCGACCCAGTTCCGGGTCTACCTGCTGGTGGTCCCGCAGGTCAACCTCGTCAACGCCGCCGACGCCGTGGTCTATGCCCAGACCAGGTTCGCCACCGTCAACACCAACCTCGCCGCCCGCATCGCTGCCGCCAAGGCGGCCGGCAAGGACACCACCGCCGCTCAGGCCGACCTCGACGCGATGAACGCCTCGGTCACTGCGGCCGTCGGTCTGGCGGGCCCGCTGCCAGCCCAGCTGCTGCCGCTCACCCCGGCGCAGTACAACGCCGGAACCGCTGGACCGGTCCTCAAGTCCGCACGGACGGCTCTGGGCACCGCCCGCAACGATCTCAAGTCCGCGGTCGCCGATGCACAGGCCTGCCGCGCCGCCCTCATCGCTCTGAAGTAGCCGATCCGACGCCAATCCAAGCGGCTCCCGCCTTCGGGCGGGGGCCGCTTCTCGATGCGTGGCGGGATCGGCGGCTAGGCCAGGTCTTCCGTGAAGGGCTGCAGGGTGAAGCCGAACTCGGCGCCGGGGCCGTCATCGCGTGGCCGGGCCCATATCGTGCCGCCGATCGACTCGACCAGGCGGTGTGCAACGAACAGCCCGATCCCCGATCCGGCGACGCGCGACGTGCGCTGGGAGCGGTAGAAGACCTCGAATAGCCGCTCCGCCTCGGCTGGATCGATGCCGGGGCCTCGATCCAGCACCCTGACCCTGACCGAGCCGTCCGGGGCATCCACGACCACGTCCACCTGACCGCCCCGCGGTCCGTACTTGGCGGCGTTCTCGAGCAGGTTTCGCACGATCTGTTCCACGAACGCGTCTTCGGCCCGAACCACCGGCAGTGGCTTGGCCAGGCTCAATGAGATGCGGCACTCCGGCCAGCGCCTCTGCTCCTGGTCGCATACCTTGCGCAGGAGGTGCTGGAGGAGGACCGGCTCGGTGTGAACCTGGATCGTCCCTCGCTCGGCGCGGGCAAGGACGACCAGATCCTCGACCAGGCGCCGCAGCCGCTCCGCCTCATCACCGATGTCGCCGATCAGCTCGGCCTGTTGTGCCGCATCGAGACCCGGACGCATCATCAGCGTGCTGGCCGCGTAGATCGAGGTGATCGGCGTTCCGAGCTCGTGGGACAGGATCCCGAGAAACGCCTCGCGGAACTCCTCGGCTTCCTTGCGATCGGTGATATCGAGGTTGATGCCGGCCCAGCTGATGACCCGTCCCGCCTCGTCCCGAACCGGGAAGCCCCGCGACAGGACGGCTCGACGGCGGCCGTCGGAGCCCTCGACCAGCAGCTCGTAGTTCCAGGGCTTCCGGGCGGCGACGGCATCCGCCCAGTCGCGCCCGGCTTGTTCGGCAACCTCGGGAGCCAGGGCCCGCTGCCAGCCGAAACCGGCGGCCACCTCCATCGACTGACCCGACATCTTCAGATACGACTCGCTCAGGTATCTCATCCGGCCGTCCGGCCCGGCAAGCCAGATGCCAAACGGGATGGACTCGCCGATGGCCTGAGCCTGACCGCGCAGCTCTGCAACCGCTGCCAGCGCCTCTTCGCGGTGCTTGCGCTCGGTTATGTCGACGACGCTGACAGTCAAGCCGGTCGTGTTGCCATCGGAATCCCGGAGCGCTTCGGCCCCGACGAGCCAGGTCTGCGCCGGCCCACCGGATCCGGGCTGGCCTGTGACCTCGAAGTCGCGGATGGCGACCCCGCTGTCGAGGACCCCCGTGAGGGCGGCCACCGCCTCGTGACCGATGGCGGGCACCATCAGGTCGAGGCGCTGGCCGAGGCTGGCCACGGTCGAGATACGGCCCATCTCCGCAAGAGCCGGGTTGACGTACAGGAAACGCAGCTCGCAGTCCAGGACGGCCAGGCCGACCGGAGCGGTCCCGATCAACGGCGTCGCCGCGGCCGCTCCGAGCCGCATCAGGTCCGAGAGTGCCTCGAGATGGGCCGCCTCCAGTTGCCGCACCCGAATCGTCGTCCACGCCCCGACGGCCACGAGGATCAGCGCCTCGAACGCGACCATGATCGACAGGCCGACCGCTTCGTCGTACAGCCCGGCTCGCTCCCCCACCAGCCGCAGCCACGCGCCGGCCGGAATGACCAGCAGCGCCGCCGGCAGAATTCGGCGGATGACCTGGCCGGGCACCCCAGAGTCGTCCATCAATCGAAGCAGGGAGTGGTGGACGTTTGCCGCGATCAGAGCGACACCGGTCGTCGTGAGGACGATCGACGATGGCAGCGATACCTGCGCGGCGGAGCCGGTCGACTCAAGAGCACCGGCGCCGTACATGTAACCGAGAACGGAGATCCCGCCGATCGAGCCGCACACGATCGCCAGCGCTTCCGAGAGATAGAGGCCGCGGACCTTGCGGCCCAGAGCGAGAATCGCCAGCGAAGCGCCGATGAAGGCGACAGCGGTCTGGACGGCGAAGCGCCCGGGGTGCGGGGAGACGGCGCTGACCGTATCGGGGGCGAGAGCCTGGTCGATGCCCAGCCCGATCCCCGTGAGGTGCTCGAAGAGCGTGGCGCCGGCGATTGCGATGACGACGACGGCCAGGGCGCGGCCGAGCCACGATCTCGCACGACTGGCCGGCCCCAGCTGGAGTCCCAGGGCCAGACCCAGGCCGGCGAAACAGATCGCGGCGTTGATCTTGGTCTCGACCAGCCCCGACCCCCAGCTCTTCAGGAGGGGCAGCCCGAGCCCCCAGCCGGCAAGGACTGTAATGCCGAAGATGACGTCGACGCCCGCCAGGAGCAGCACGATACCGCCGGACTCCCGCAAGAGGCGGTGGCTCCCAACCGGACGCGCCCGAGCCACCGCAACCCTGGCTGAGCCGAAGCCGGGCTCGATCGAGGCCGGACCAGCGGCGGTCATTCCACTGACTCCTTGGTTCGCCTGGCGCGGCCGGTGGACGAACCCGACGCGCCGTCATGGCACCCGCTCCCGAGCATGGATGGTACGACGGGCCGCGATCGATTCACAGGTGGGCCACAGCTTGGAAACGATGGTGCAATGCGTCGTGCCGTCTCGTATCGTCTGCCTTGCGGTCCGTGAGACATTGCCCTCCACCGGATTGCGAAGCGGAGGTCCGTCATGGTCTGCCCGAATTGCGGCGCCCAGAGCCAGGGCGCGGGCATCTTCTGTGCCGAGTGCGGCACCCGCCTCCCAGAATCCGCGCCGCCGCCCGCGGTCGAGGAGGTCGCGGCGCCGCCCGTTGCGGCGGTAGAAACCGCGGCGTCGCAGGAACCCGCGGTAACCGAGGCTCCCGCTTCGCCGGAGTGGGCCGCGGTGCCGACGCCGCCCGCGCCTGCCGTTCAGCCGGTATCCGCGACGCCTGCCTGGTCGCAAGCGGCCCCGCCACCGCCCCAATCGGCTCCCCAGCCGTCCGCGCCTCCCGCTCCGCCGGCATGGTCTCAGGCCGCGCCTCCGCCGCCCCCCGCGCAACCGGCGGCGCCCCCCGCCTGGTCGCAGGCCGCGCCTCCGCCGCCCCCCGCGCAACCGGCGGCGCCCCCCGCCTGGTCGCAGGCCGCGCCTCCGCCAGCCTGGTCGCAGGCCGCTCCCCCGCCCCCTCAGCCGCCGGCTCCGCCATCCGGGGCACCCGCGTACGGAGCCCCGCTGTACGGTCAACCGCAATATGGAGCTCAGCAGTACGCGGCGATCCCGGCCAAGGCGCCGGCCGGGACCAACACGCTGGGGGCCTTACTCGCCGCCGTCGGAGGCCTGATCGCCATCGCGACGGCGTGGCTGCCATGGGTCACCCAGTCCGGGACCACATTCAACGGCATCGACGCCACGGACACATCCACCCTGGCGTGCGGCTACTACCTGCTCGCTGGCGGTGCGATCGCCGCCGTCTGCGGGTTGCTCCTGATGATGCGCCTCGGCCGTGGCTCGGGCTTGCACCTGCTGTTCGCACTGGGCGCGATCGTCGGCGGCGTGTTCGTGGTTGCGGTCGACGTCGCTGCCTACGGCAACGTAAATGACCTCATCAACGGACCTTCGGGCTTCGGGGTCGACAGCGGGTTCGCGGTGGGTTACGGCATCTACGCCGGCATCGGCGCCGGCGTGGCGGCTGCTCTCGGCGGCGTCATGGTGCTGCTAGGACGCCGTTAGTCGCTCAAAGGGTCGGGTTCTGGAAGGGTCCTGCCGGGAAGCTCGCGCTCAAGGCATCCAGGGGCGCGGCCGGGTCGGCTCGTGAGCCGGCGGCTCCTCGATCGGATGCGGGCTTACCCATTCCGGGAGGTCGACTTCGGGCTCGGGCGCCTCTGCGACGGATGGTTTCGGTCCCGGGGCCGTCTCTTCGGCGGGTGGCGCGGTGGCCGCGCGAGCGGCGATCGGCGTTTCCTTGCCAGACGGCAGCGCGGGAATCGGCGTCGCCGCGGCCCCGGCAGGTGCGGACGCAGCCGGCGCGGGTGAAGCCGCCGGGACGACCGCGACGCTCGACTTGGGCGACGGCTTTCGCGCGCGAGTGAGGGCCGCCGGCTTGGCGGTCCGGGCGGAAGGCGGTTTCGGCGCGGCCGGTCTGGCGGCGGCTGGGAGGGCCTTAGGTCGGGGGGCACTCGACGGCTTGGGCGCGGAAGTGGCACGTGGCGCGGTGGCTCGTGTCGCCGCGGCGGCAGGGGCCCGCTTGATCGGTGCCGGAGCAACCGCCGGCCTGGGCTTTGCGGCGACCGATCTTGCGGCCACGACCCTCTTCTGCGGCGCGGCCACCGCCGCGGCCGCCTTCGACGGGGCTCGTTGCGCCACCGCGATGCGAATCGGTTTCGCAGTCCGACCGTCGATGCTCGCTATCACCTCTCGCACGAACTCGCAGATCCTGTCGGCCTCGTGATCCACGCCCTTCAGAACGAGGTTCTCGACCTGTACCGCGACCAGGCGATGTTCCCCGGTGGCCTCTATGTTGAGCTCGCTGACGGTCAGTTTTGGCCAGCGGATCAGTTTGCCGTTGGCGCGCGGCCCCTCCGCAGGTGAGCCGGCCCGGACCGCCATGATGATCAGCCCGGCAACGGTTGGCGCCAGGACCGAGTACCGCCCCGGGTCGTCGCCCCACGTGATCCAGCAATCCGGATCGGCATCGTCACCGAGGTCGACCAGCACGGGTTTGAGGGTTGCAAGGACTCGATCGCTCATCGACTCCTTGGTTGGGGCCGACTTGCGCCATTGGCTCAGTCGCATCGAAATCGTCTCCGAGGGGGGCCCGCCGTCATCACTTCCGTCGCCTGCCAGGCTATCACGGCCCGGCGTGAGGACTAGCCTCATTCGATCTAGCGAAGGAGCAGCCGCCCACCTCGCGAAGGATGCGCCGGGGGAATCGGCATGAGTATCCTCAGGCCGAGCAACGTCCGACGCTAACGATCGCCGGCGACAGCCCGCCCAAAGCTCGGCTATCGAGCGAGGGCAGCCCGCGAGAGGTGGTGCACATGAGAGTTGACCGAGGTCGACTCAACTGGGGAATCTTCTTCATCTTTCTTGGAGCGGTGCCGCTGGCCTATCACCAGGGTGTCGTTTCTTCTTCGGCGCTCGGTGACGCCTGGCGGCTGTGGCCGTTTGTCCTCGTCGGCATCGGTTTGGGGTTCGTCCTGTCGCGAACGCCGGCCTTCTTCGTCGGCGGCCTGGTCGTCGCTGCGTGCCTTGGGCTGGTTTTCGGCAGCGTCCTGGCTATCGGCCCCAACCTGGATTGCGGCGGCGGAAACGCCACTCAAACGGTCTCCCAGACAGGATCGTTCGCCGGGGCTCCGTCGGTCCAGCTGGATCTCCGGTGCGGATCGGCAACCATAGGAACGTCCGGGGACGGCCGCTGGCACGTCGATGCCTCCAACTCGGCCGGAAACGCCGCCCAGATCAGCTACGACGCCGGCTCGCTGCACGTGAGCTCGGCGACCACGAGTGGCTGGTCCTTCGACCGCGGCAAGGACAACTGGCAGATCGCGCTGCCGCAGGGCGCACCGATAGACCTCAACACGACGCTCGATCTGGGTGACGCAAGGTTCACGCTCGCCTCTGCGAACCTGGGCTCGGCCCGCTTCGCGCTCAACATGGGAACGCTACATGTGGACCTATCCGGCGCGACTGTGGGCACGATGACGGTCTCCACAAACCTGGGCGCCGCCTACGTGACACTCGACGGTTCCTCCGACCTGACTGGTGATCTGAAGACCAACCTCGGCTCGCTCGATGTGTGTGTGCCGGCCGGGCTTGGGGTCCAGGTGAGCGGCTCCGACAGCCTCTCCTCCAGCGAATTCGGCGGCGCCGGTCTGGTCAAGGTCGACGGCCTCTGGAAGACTCCCAACTACGACACCGCTGCGCACAAAGCCAATCTCACTTTCGAGACTAGCCTCGGAAGCCTCAAGTTCCACCCCGCAGGAGGCTGCAAGTGAATCCTCGACGCCTTTACCGCTCTGCCGACGACCGCATCTTTGCCGGCGTCGCGGGCGGCGTGGCCGCCTACTTCGACGTCGACCCGGTCATCGTCCGGATCATCTGGTTCCTCTCGGTCCCGTTCAGCGGCACGCTGACCTTCTGGGCATATCTGGTCATGATCGTCGTCGTTCCGCTCGAGCCGACCGAGTGGCCGCCGCAGTCGCCGTGGGTACCCGGCGGGGCACCGCTCGGCTACGGCGCCAACTACACGGCGCCGGTCCCTGGCGCCCCTGGCGCCGCTCCCTCAGCCGGACCGGACGCGCCATCAACGTCCGCTGACGCAGGCGCGGCTCCGGATGCCACGGCGGGCGCCGCTCCCGGCACCCCTCCCGGCGCCGGAACAGGCCCCGCCGCTCCCGGCACGCCGGGGACCCCGGCTCCTGGAGGCCCGTGGGGCAGCGACTGGCGCTGGCAGTCGCGCCAGGAACGCTGGCAGCGACGAGCCGAGCGCTGGCAGCAGCGCGCCGAGCGGCACGAGTATCGCCACGAACACGGTGGATCGGGCCTGATCTTCGGGCTGCTGTTGATACTCGTCGGCGGCCTGCTGGCCCTGCATCAGATCTACCCGAGCTTCGATCTCAATCTGACCTGGCCGATCGTCATCATCGGCCTTGGAGCGATCCTGATCGCCTCGTCGCTCAGGTTCGGAGGCCGCGAGTAGGGCCCCTCAGCTAGCCGGCTGTTCCGCGCCGGCGGCGCCGGATAGACGGCAGGAGCGAGAGAGCACCCAGGACCGTCGCTCCGGCGGCTGTGGCGAGGGCAATCACCAGCGCCGCCAAGGCGGCCAAACCGGATGGGCCATCGAGTCCCTTTGGGTTCACCTGCAGAGCGGCAGCCGGGCCTGCAGGATCTGTCGCCGTGGCATCCGCAATCAGTCTGGCCTCCAGGGCCGCGTCCGCCGTGGAGCTCGGCGCCGGTGTCGGCGACGGATCCGCGGTGGGGGTCTGGCCGGCGGTCGGGGTGGGGCCCGCGCCCGAACCTCCGCTCCCGCCGCCGGAGACAGTTGCACGATGCGTCGCCACCGGCGCCGCGGTTACGACCGGGCGAGGAGCAGGCGGTTGCGTCGGCTTGGGAATCGGCGTCGGAAGCGGAAGGTCGAACGGGGACGCGGTCGGCGGCGCCTGCACGCCATTCGGACCGCCGCTGCTGAACGCACAGTCGTAGTAGTAGGTGCTGCCGTTCGCCCAACCGCCGCAACCGACGCGGTCGTAAGCGCCCATGATGATGGCCCAGTGGGAGCTCGACCCTTGCCAGCCAAGCATGGCGTGGCCGGTTGTCGAGTAGGTCCAGGTCTGCCAACCGCTGTATGAGTAGAGGTACGCGCCGTTGCCGTACCCGCCGTTGACCACATCGATCTCACCGACGGAGCCGTAACCCCAGTGCGACTGGAGCACGCTGACGAATTCGGTAGTCGAGAGCGTGTAGGAAGGGGCGTCGCACAACCGCAGGAGGTGGGACATGGCGTTGAAGGCGGCGAAGTCCTGGGCTCGGCCGGCAATCGTCTTGCTTGCGTCATCCGGGCACGGAATGGCCCCGTCTCGAGCCACCGACGCCAGGAAGGGATCCACATTCAGCGCCCTGTGGCCCGCAGCAACTCTGGCGCCATTGATCAGGCGGACCAGCTCCGACGCCTGCGCGTCCAGGGGCGCGGAGGAGGCTTTGGCGGCCGGCACCTGCCAGGTGAGCGATCCGACGAACATCGTCAAGCCCATAGCGAGGGCGACGGGCAATGCAGCAATGCTCGATCGATACGCTGACCGCAAGGCTTGCTCCTCCGGACGGGTAGAGGCGAGTGGCGGTGGGGCAAAAGCGAATTGCCCAGGCCCTACCTCAAGCCAGGGCCATGGGCCACAGTCTCACGCCCGGTGACAACCACCCATTCAGGCAGGAACCTGGCTCGGTCCGTCATGGTGGAGGTCAGTTAGGTGTCGTTTGCACCGGTTAGCTGAAGAAACCTGAACCCGACCTGGAGTAGTTCTTCACCTCAAGCCGGTTCCGGCAGCCACGTTGGAGGGGCGCTTCGGCGCTGCAGCCCTGGGTAGACGCGCCGTAGCCTGCCTCTCGAGTGCAACTCAGGGGCGCGGAAGCCGGGGGTCTAGCGGGTGGCGATGACGGCGACGAAACGGCCGTACCACTCGTTGCGACCGACCTTGCCGTCGATGGGGTCGCGCATCCAGGAGTCCTTCTGCCAGTACTCCGAGAACCGGACCGCTACCGGCCCATAGCGCCAATCTCGAAGGCTGACCCAGCTGTTCATGTGAACCGCGGCGAACGTCTGGGTCACACCGTTGCCGCCGGTCAGTGACAGGAATCCCAGGAGTGGATCCGTTAGGTAGATGCCAACGATGGTAAAGCCGTCGCTCGTCGCAGGGTTCGAGCCGTGCACCGTGTAGCCCGTCACGAGCTGGGTGTGCCCTCCAGCCATAACGAACACTATGGCTGGTTTGCGTGTTCTGGCGATCGACGAGACGATAGCCTTGGCGGCCGCGCCGAAGGCAGACGGGGCAACGTCCGTATAGACGCCCGCGACCATGGAGCCCCAGCCGAAGTAGTTGAGCGCGTTGCGGACGCCGTGAGGGTCCGAGCCTGGCACGTCCGATGGCATGGTCATGTGCGCTCGTTCGTACCGGAACAACTCTTCCTCGGTCGCATAGCTCGTGGAGGGCGACCAGTAGGGAGGCTGCTGGCCGTCGAGGCTCGCGAGGTTCAGGGCCGTCTCGACTGTTGCCGCAGTGCAGGCTTCGCCGTCAGGGTTCTGGTAGCGGACGCCATCGGAGTTGTAGAGGTTGAGCGACCAATCGGTCGGCGTTGGCGCCAGTACCGGTGTCGGCAGTGCGGTAGGGGCTGGCGTCGGCGCAGCGGTAGTGGCTGCGGTCGCGACCAGCCAAAGCGCCGCCAGAAGCTTGAGAAGAAGCGTCACGACTTCCGGCGCGACCAACGACTTCCCTCTCCGTTCGAACGCACGTCTCGGCGTCTAGCCAGTGAGGGGCCCGCCGTACGTGCACACAGCGTATGGCATCGCGACCTCGTCATCTCGGCGTTTCTACGGTCTCGCTACGGCCGATCCGCCGTTCATCTGAGGCCGAAGTGGGTGGCCGGGACGCTCCGAGCCCGCGTCGCCTCCGGTCCGCGTCGCCTCGGGTCCCGCTGGCGGCGCGGACCGGATGGTGAGCAAGCAAGCCTCGATTAAACCGTTCTTCAGGAATTGACCGTACCTTCGCCAACGAGTCCGCGCCTCGGACCCGCCCGGGCTTGTCCCGCACCTGAGGTCCGCGCCATGAGTGTGCAACCGCAATCCCGCCCCCTGCCAGCCAGATCCCACCGCAACCGGAACATTCTGCTGGTAGCTATTGCAGTAGTGGTCATCGCCGGAATCGCGGCCGGTGGCTACGGTCTCTGGTACATCCTGATCGGCCCGAGCGCGCCGGGGGCGGTCAACGCGGGGGCTCCCGCAATCCCCGCCGGCGCCGCCCTGCCCGCACCGGCCACGCTCGACGGAACCTGGAACGTCGACACCAGCATGGGAACGGTCGGCGATGGCACGGCCTCGTTCGCCGGCTTCAGAGTGCAGGAGCAGCTCGTGGGCGTTGGCGGCCACACAGCAGTCGGCCGATCGACCGGTGTCACCGGATCGATGACCTTGACCGGGGCCCAGGTCAGCAACGTCCAGATGACGGTCGACATGACCGCGCTCCACAGCGACAACGACCAGCGTGACGGTCAGCTCAAGACCCAGGCCATCGAGACGAACAACTTCCCAACCTCGACCTTCAAGCTCTCCCAACCGATGGACCTCGGCACGCTACCCGCCGACGGCAAAGTGGTCAGTGTCAACGCCACTGGAGCGCTCACCCTCCATGGCATTACGAAGAGCGTGACGATCTCCTTGCAGGCGGTCCGGCAGCGCGGCATCATCGCCGTGACCGGGACGCTGCCGATCGTCTTCTCCGACTACTCGATCCAGAAGCCGAACAGCTTCTCCGTCCTCTCCGTGGACGACCACGGCATCATGGAACTGCACCTCCTCTTCACTCACGCCTGACCGCGCGCCGGCCGATGGCCCGACCGCGACGAACAAGCAAGGAGAATCCGTGTCCTTCATGCGCTTTCTGGGCAGCCGTCCCGGTTATCCGGCGAGCGCCGAGGCCCCGGCGCCTTCATCGCTCGCGTCCGAAACGGAGGCAGTCAGGCACATCGTCGCCAGGCTCGAGGCTCTTCCGCCCGACAAGGCCCGGATGCTGGCCGGCATGGCCTACGTCCTGGCTCGAGCGGCGTATGCGGACATGGAGATCAGCGAGGCCGAGACCGACGCGATGGAGCAGGAATTAGCCACCTCCGGCCTCGATCAGTCGCAGGCGGTCCTCGTCGTGGAGATGGCCAAGCTCCAGGAGAAGACCGCGGGCGGCACGAGCGACTATCTCGTGACCCGCGAGTTCCGCGAGCTCTCGACTATGGAGCAGCGGCTGATCGTGCTGCGAGCCTGTTTCCGAGTCTGTGCCGCCGACGACGCAATAAGCGGCAATGAGAGCGCCACCCTCGACGAGATCGCCAGCGAGCTGGACATATCCCGCGAGGAGCTCCACAACGTCCGGGCCGAGTTCGCAGAGAAGTTCAGCGCGCGCCTCGGCTTCGGCACGTTCCCGAGCGACAAGGGCTGAGCCCCGCCCCGAGGCCGCTCATCACGAACCCAGGCTCAGGCCGCGCGGCGGGGAAGGCCGACTGAGTCCGTGCCGAACCACGTGCCGGAGCTGCCCTTGACGATGGCCACCGCGTTTTCGAGGGCGCCGATGGCGGCGAAACGGCCACCGCCCTTGACGAACTCGGCGCAGGCGCGGACCTTCGGGGCCATCGAGCCCGACGGCCACGCGCCGGCGGCGAGACCCTCGAACGCCTCGTCCACGGAAAGTCGCAGGATCGCCTCCTGACGGGGCGTGCCCCAGCGGCGGTAGACGGCGTCGACGTCGCTCAGCAGAACCAGCCCGTCGGCATCCACGGACCGGGCCAGGACGACCGCCGCAAGATCTTTGTCGATCACCGCCTCGACGCCCTCATAGCGCCCATCGGGTAGCTCGATTACCGGCACTCCCCCACCCCCGGAGGCGACGACGAGCACGCCCGAATCGACCAGCGAACGGATCGCCTTGGCCTCGACAATCCGGACCGGAGGGGGCGACGGGACGACGCGCCGCCAGTTCTTGCCGTCCGGGGCAACGCTCCAGCCGCGGGTTGCCGCGTGCTCCTTTGCCGTGGCTTCGTCGTAGATGGGGCCGACGGGCTTGGTGGGGTTGGTAAATGCCGGGTCGTCGGCCGGGACGACAGTCCGCGTGACTACGACCGCGATCTCACGGTGGCGGCCACGTTCCAGGAATGCGTCGTTGAGCGCTTGAGCCAGCAGATAGCCGATCTGGCCCTGGGTTTCCGCGCCAAGGACGTCCAGCGGCGGCGCCGGTACGACCGAGGAGGCCATCTCGGCGCCGATCGCCAGAAAGCCGACCTGCGGGCCGTTGCCGTGGGTCAGCACGATCTCGGCCCGGCTGCCCTCGGCCAGCGTGACCAGGCCCCGCGCCGCCGCCACCAGGTTGTGGCGCTGGACCTCGGTCGAGCCCGCCTCGCCGCGACGTATCAGGGCGTTGCCACCGAGAGCTATTGCCAGGCGGGTCATCCCAACCTATCCGGGCGGTTCTCGCCGGTGATGAGCATGTAGAGCAGAGCCTGCTCGGTGTACCAACGGTTCTCGGCCTCGTCCCAGACCCTCGACTGCGGCCCGTCGATGACCTCGTCGGTCACCTCGTCGCCGCGGTGGGCCGGCAGGCAGTGGAGGAAGATCGCCTTGGGCGCCGCGAGCGCCATCAGCTCGGCGTTGACGCAGTACCCGGCGAAGATCCGGGCCCGCTCCTCACGTTCCTTCTCCTGGCCCATGCTCGCCCAGACGTCCGTGTAGACGGCGTCGGCACCGCGCACCGCCGCCCGAACGTCGTGGCTCAGCTCGATGGCTCCGCCGTTGACCCGGCAGTTGACCCGTGCTGCTTCGACGATCTCGGGCTTCGGTTCGTAGCCCTCCGGCGTCGAGATGGCCAGGGTGAAGCCGAGGTATCCGGCCGCCTCGATCAGCGAGTGGGCGACGTTGTTGCCGTCGCCGATGAACGCCATTCGCAACCCGCCCAGCTCCCCGAATTCCTCCTGGAGGGTCATCACGTCGGCGAGAGCCTGGCATGGATGGTGGTCGTCGGTCAGGGCGTTGATGATCGGGATCGTGGCGTAACGCGCCAGCTCCTCGACCTTCGCCTGTTCGAAGGTTCGGATCACGACCGCCGAGAGATAGCGCGACAGGACTCTCGCCGTGTCGGCGATGGTCTCGCCGCGGCCGAGCTGCAGCTCGTCGGGCCGGAGCGTGATGGGCAGCATGCCCAGGCCCCACGCCGCGGCCTCGAAGCTGACTCGCGTCCGCGTCGACGGCTTGTCGAATATGAGCCCGACCCGTCCACCGGCAAGAGCCTCGCGGGCCATGCCCTTGGCGGTCTTGAGGCGGGCGGCGAGATCCAGGTTGGCGAGGATCCCGTCCCGCCCCAGGGAATCCAAAGTCAGGAGATGGCGCGTCATGACGATCTCTCCGGCTAGCGGCGCACTGCCGAGTTCGAGCCGGCTCGCGCCCGCTCGACGATCGGAGCGAGAAGTTCCGTAAGGTTCGACTGTTCGTGCCCGGCCGCGTCGCCCGCAAGCTCTTCCAGCTCGTAGCGGACGCGAACGACCGGCTTCTCCAGCTTGAGTACCCTCGTCAAGTCGATCGGCGTGGCCGAGAGAACCAGGTCCGCCGGCATGGCGTTGAGCGTCGCCTCGAGCTCATGCATCTGGCCCTGGCCGTAGCCCATGGCCGGGAGCAAGTGCTCCAGGGCGGGATAGCGGGCCAGCGTAGCCGCGAGCTCACCGAACGCGTACGGAACGGGATCGACCAGCTCGGCCGCCCCGAACCGACGGGCGGCGACGACGCCGGCGCCGTAGGTCATGCCGCCGTGGGTGAGAGTCGGGCCGTCCTCGACGACCGCCACTCGCTTGCCGGCGATGGCGCCGCCGTGCAGTGTCAGCGTCGAGCGGGCCAGGATGACCCGGGCCCTCGGGTTCATCGCCGCGACGTTGGCCCGAACCTCGGCGATCTGCTCCGGCGTCGCCGAGTCGACCTTGTTGATGACCACCACGTCGGCCAGACGGAGGTTGGTTTCGCCCGGGTGGTAGTGCAGCTCGTGACCGGCTCGGAGAGGGTCGGCCACAGCGACAAACAGGTCAGGCCGGTAGAACGGGAAGTCGTTGTTGCCGCCGTCCCAGATGACGACGTCCGCCTCGGCCTCGGCCTGGCGCAGGATCGCCTCGTAGTCGACGCCAGCGTAGAGAACCCGGCCCGCGTCGAGGTGCGGTTCGTACTCCTCGCGCTCCTCGATCGTGGTGTTGTGGCGGTCGAGGTCGGCGTAAGTGGCGTAGCGCTGGACCCGCTGGGCGACGAGGTCGCCGTAGGGCATGGGATGGCGCACGACCACCACCTTGAGACCCTGCTTCTCGAGCAAGGCCGCCAGGTAGCGAGTGGTCTGGCTCTTGCCCGCGCCGGTTCTCGTTGCACCGGTGGCTACCACGGCCTTCGAGCTCGGCAGCATGGTGCGTGCCGGCCCGAGCAGCTCGAAGTCGGCTCCGCTGGCGAGCGCCCGGCTGGCGGTGTGCATCACGTGCTCGTGGGCGACGTCGCTGTAGGCGAAGACGACGAGGTCGACGCGGTCGGCGGCGATCACCTGCTCGAGCTCGACCTCGGCCACGATCTTGATGCCGTTCGGATAGAGCGGCCCGGCCAGCTCGGCCGGGTAGAACCGCCCGGCGATCCCCGGTATCTGGGTCGCGGCGGTGAACGCCACGACCTCGACGCTCGGGTCGTTGCGGTAGACGACATTGAAGTCATGGAAGTCGCGACCGGCGGCTCCCATGATGGCAACACGGGTACGGTCCATGGTGATTGCCCGGCCCTTCCGCGGTCGCGCCGTAGGGTCTGTCCCGGCAGCGAACCTTGGGCTCACGAGCCGGTTCCGCCTCTGGTCCAGCGGTCGTGGAGCAAGCGATAGTGTCGTCTGGCCGGGTCTGCCGCGCAAGAGCCCATCCGAGCCGCGCACCAACCCGCGACGGCCGCGCTCCTCCCCGCCTCCCGCGTCCCGGCCTCCCCGCTCGCGGCGCGCGGTTCCCGGCGTCCCGACGTCCCGGCGTGTCTCGGCCTCCCGGCGCCCCCGCCTCCCGCGTCTCGGCTCCCCGCCTCCCGCGTCTCGGCGTCCCGCGTCTCGGCATCCCAGCTCCCGCCTCGCGGCCTCCCGGCCCTGACGAATTTCCGCGATAGCAGTCCCGGAAATGCTATGCAATGGCCCTGCGGCAATGGACGAGGCCAGCCGGCCACCGAAGCCTGCCGAGGCCGGTCCCGAGCGTGGTCCGACCAACAATTTCCAGCCTGTATGCCCAGGAACCCGCCCGATGGGGCCGAGACCGCGCATACGATTACTGGGGTGACTGTCGCGCTAGAACGGACCGGCGGCCCGGCCGGACCAGGCAGCGACGGCCACGCAATACAGCCCGCCCGGACCAGGCAGCGACGGCCACGCAATACAGCCCGCCCGGACCAGGCAGCGAGGGCCACGCAGTTCGGCCCCCACGAGCGAGGGCGCACGTCACAACCCAGCAGGGCGTCCGCCGGCTCCGATCTCGGCAGCGAAGGCCACGCGCCTCGGATCCGCGACGCGTCACCGGGCCCGGACATCGCCGGGCGCCGCGTCCCCATCCGGCCCGAACCCCGGCCCGAACCCCGGCCCGAACCCGGCCCCCGTCCCGGCCCGAACCCCGGCCCCCAGGGTTAACCCGTCAGGTACTGGACCATCCCTAGGATGCCCGCGCCAAGCAGGAGAGCAGTCACGACCCACAGGAGCGCAGCCCGGGGGCGCGAGTTGGCGAGATCGCCGAGCAGCTTTCGGTCGCTCGTCAACCGGACCAGGAATGCCAGGGGCAGCGCCAGGACGATCACATTGAAGACCATCGAGCCGACGCACAGCCTGACGAGGTCGCGCGAGATCAGCACGACCGCGGCCGCGGGCAGGACCTCGACCAGGTAGACGGCGTAGAAGTGGCGGGCCTGGCTGGGTTTGAGGTTGAGGCTGCGCGGCCAGCCCATCACCTCGCCGATCCCCCAGGCCGCCGAAAGAGAAACCACGACCAGCGCCAGCAGGCCCGAGCCGATGAGCCCGATCGCGATCAGCCACCCGGCGCCGCCGCTGGCCAGTCGGGCCAGGCCCTCGGGAAGGTCGGCCAGGTTAGTGGCGGAGGCCGGGACGGGCGCGGCCGACTTCATCGCCGCAGCCGCCGCGATCACTATCGCCGCCATGAGCGCCTGGCTCGCGAACGCACCCACGAGGGTCTCTACCCGCGAACTGTGCAGGTCCTCCCGGCGAAGCTTCTTGTCGACGCTCGCCGACTGCTGGTAGAAGAGCATCCAGGGCATGATCGAGGCCCCGATGATCGCCACCACGAGCGCGAAGTAGTCGTGCGGCACGTCGCTCGGGAGCGGGCTGAGGTCCGAGACCAGGTGGGCAAGATCCGGGCGGCCGGCAACCGCCAGCACGACGAAGCTGAAGAGCGCCAGCGACAGCGCCAGGGCAAGCCGCTCGAACAGGGTGTAGCTGCCGGTCAGGACCATCGACGCGTGGATCGCCAGGGCCCCGATGATGGCCAGCGGAGCGGGAATCCCGACGATCGCCGCGCCCAGGGCGATGCCGGCGAACTCCGCGACGTAGGCCACGAAGTTGATGACCGCCATCCCGACGACCGAAACGGCCGCCCAGCGCGCTCCGTACTGCGACCGCACCAGCTCGGCGTGGCCCTTGCCCGTCGCGAGCGCGAGGCGCGCGGTCATCTCCTGGACCAGGAACAGGATCGGGACGATCGCGAAGACGGGCAGAAGAAGGGCGTACCCGGATTCGGTGCCGCCCTTGCCCGCGGTGATGACGCTCGGCGCATCGACGTCCGCCAGCATCACGACCCAGGCCGGACCCACCACCTTGAGCCACCTGGACACTTTGGGCGCGTGCATCGCCCCGGCCAGGGAACGGATGCCGGCTGCGAGGCTCACGCCCCGAACCATAACCGGGTCGGTGGCCGATCCGAAGGGCCGAGTCGCACTGTCTGGGGTTCGTCCGGTCCGCGGAACCACCGACCTACGGCCCCCGCCTTGCGAGGAGTCGTCGCGGTAGATCGGCCTGGGCCGTCGCCTGCCGCTCGAAAGTCGGCGATAGTAGAGCGGTCAACCCGACCGAACTGGCGAGGCGAGCCATGCACGACTGCATCTTCTGTGAGATCGCCGCCGGCCGGGCGCCAGCGAGCATCGTCTATCGCGACGATCGAGTCACGGCCTTCCTCGACCACAACCCGGTCACGCCCGGGCACCTGATGGTCATACCCAACACCCACGTGGCGTTTCTGGCCGAAGTCGATGAGGACCTTGGCGCCCACGTCTTCACGGTCGCGACGCGTCTGGCGGCTGCGCTCAGGTCGTCGGACCTGCCATGCGAGGGCATCAACCTGTTCCTGGCCGACGGCGAAGCCGCCTTCCAGGAGGTCCTCCATGTGCATCTCCACGTGATCCCGCGCACGGCGGGCGACGGCTTCACGGTCGACGCGACGGCGTGGTCGGGTCCGAAGCCAACTCTCGAGGCGCTCGAGGCCAATGCCGTGGCCATCCGCGGGGCGCTCGCACACGGGCACTGACTCCGGGCGGCGTCCGGAACCCGCCGGACCGAGTTGGTGCCGGCCGGCTCGGCCGTGCCGGTCCGGCGGTCAATCGGTCGTGCCTGCCGTGCAGGTCAGTCGGCCGCGCCCGCCACCTCGGTCGTGGCGGCCAGGTCGACGCTGACGCCGAGCCGCTCGAGCGCGCTCAGCACCGCCTTCATCGAAGCCGTGGTGATGTTCGGGTCCATGCCGACGCCCCAGCGGGACTCGCCGTGGGAGCGAACCTCGACGTAGGCGACGGCCGTGGCCTCCTCGCCCGCCCCGAGGGCGTGCTCGGCATAGTCGAGCACGTCCACCTCCACGCCGAGGTCGCGGCGCAGGGCGTGGACCAGGGCGGAGATAGGGCCGTTGCCCTCACCAGAGATCGTCATCGTGGCACCGGATGTGGCAAGCCTGGCCTGGACCGTCACCGTGCCGTCATTCGTGGCCGTGTCGTAGCCGGCCAGCCTGACCCGCGGCGTCGGGGGCAGGTACTCGGCGGCAAACGCGTCCCACATCTCGTCGGCGGTTATCTCCGTGCCGCTGCCTTCGGTGATCACCTTGATGCACCGGCTGAACTCGATCTGGAGCCGGCGCGGCAGGTCCATGCCATGCTCGGTCTTCATGATGTAGGCCACGCCGCCCTTGCCCGACTGGCTGTTGACCCTGATGACGGCTTCGTAGCTACGGCCGACGTGCTTCGGATCGATCGGCAGGTAGGGCACCTGCCAGGTCTCGTAGCTCGGTGGCAGGGCTTCCATGCCCTTCTTGATCGCGTCCTGGTGCGAGCCCGAGAAAGACGTGTAGACCAGATCGCCGACGTAAGGATGTCGCGGCTCGACGGGCAGGCGATTGCAGTGCTCCGCCACCCGCCGCAGGGCGTCGATGTCGCTGATGTCCAGCTCCGGGTCGACGCCCTGGCTGAACATGTTCATGGCCAGGTTGACCACGTCGACGTTGCCGGTCCGCTCGCCGTTGCCGAAGAGCGTGCCCTCGATGCGGTCCGCTCCGGCCATGAGCCCGAACTCGGCCGCGGCCACGGCAGTGCCGCGATCGTTGTGCGGGTGCAGCGAAAGGACCACGGAGTCGCGGCGCGGGACGTTGCGGTGGAACCACTCGATGGAGTCGCCGTAGATGTTCGGCGTGTACATCTCGACCGTCGCCGGCAGGTTGAGGATGATCGGCCGTTTCGGCGTCGGCCGGATGACGTCCATCACCGCGGCGCAGATCTCGACCGCGTAGTCGAGCTCGGTCCCGGTGAAGCTCTCCGGCGAGTACTCGTACCGGATCTCCGTGCCGGGCACGCGCGCCTCCTGCTCGAGGCAGATCCTGGCCGCGTCCACGGCGATTCTGGTCACTCCCTCCTGGTCGAGCCTGAAGACGACGCCCCGCTGGAGGATCGAGGTGGAGTTGTAGAAGTGGACGATCGCCCGCCTGGCTCCCCGGAGGCACTCGTAGGTGCGCTCGATCAGCTCGCGGCGGCATTGGGTCAAGACCTGGATGGTGACGTCGCGGGGGATCAGGTCCTCTTCGATCAGCTGTCGGATGAAGTCGTAGTCGGGCTGCGAGGCGGACGGAAAGCCGACCTCGATCTCCTTGAAGCCCATTCCGACCAGCGCCCTGAACATCTGCAGCTTCCGGCCTGGGTCCATCGGATCGATGAGGGCCTGGTTGCCGTCGCGAAGGTCGACCGAGCACCAGACCGGCGCCTTCCGAATCTCCCGGTTGGGCCACTCGCGGTCCGCGACGCGGAGCGGTAGAGGACGGAAGGGTACGTACTTCTCGACCGGCATCTTCTTTGGGCTGGCTGGTACGGGAGGCATTTCGGGTTCCTTCTCTGTCTGCGGGTTCCGAGTCGGCGGTAGGGGTCTGGGCGAGGTCTGGGGTGGGTATCCGGGGAAACAAAAACCTCCTGCGATGGCGCAGGAGGTCGTCGGCGAGCACCCACACGGGGCTCGCCTCAGGTAAGGAGCAGGCTGCTGTCGAAGAGGTTCCTGTTCACGGTGAGCAGTAGTCTACCCGGTGGCGCCGGATCGGGGAACCGCCAAAACGTCCCGGGCGGAGTCGGCGGCCGGCCGCCGGCACATCCGAGTGTCGACGGCGACGTCCCGCGCCGATCCGCCAGCGTGATGTCCCGGGCCGGCGGCGAACCCCGCTCGCCGTCATCCTTGCGGGCGTGCCGTCCCGCGATCCGGCCATGAGGAGTCGACCCTGGACACCTGGAAGTTCTACGACATCACTCATCGCGATCACGTCGTATGCGTGCCTAGCAGCGTCGAGAAGCTCGACGAGATCATCGGCCTGCTCGACCTGCCGCCCGCGCCCCGCATCCTGGACATCGCCTCCGGCAAGGGCGAGTTCCTGCTTCAAACCGCGGAGCGTTGCGGCGGTCCGGGCGGCCGCGACTTACACGCCGTTGCCGTGGATCTGTCGCCGTTCGTGATCCGGGACCTGCGCGAGTCGGCGGCAAGGCGCGCCCCGGCGGCGCAGATCGAGTCACTCGTGCTCGACGGCGCAGCCTATCGGGCCGAACCGGCGTCGTTCGATCTCGCCTCGTGCATCGGTGCCAGCTGGACGTTCGGTGGACACCGCCAGACGCTTCGGGCCATGGCCGCCGCCGTCAGACCCGGCGGGAAAGTGCTGGTGGGCGAACCGTTCTGGAAACGAACCCCCGATCCCGCCTACCTCGAGTGGTCGAAGCTACGCGCCGACGAGTACGGCAGCCACGAGGCCAACGTCGAGGCCGGAGTTGCCGAGGGGCTCGTCCCGTGGTTCGCTCTGACCAGCTCCGACGCCGACTGGGACCGCTACGAGACGCTGCAATGGCGCGCCACCGCCCGGTACGCAACGGCGCAGCCGGACGATCCCAACCTTCCGGAGCTGCTCGAGCGCGTCGCCAGGGCGCGGACCGAATTCCTGCGTTGGGGCCGCGACACCATGGGCTGGGCGCTCTACCTGTTCGGGCGACCGTAGCGATTCGGGAGTGCGGGAGCGGGGACGCCTGGGGTGTCGGGGCCGCGGGGCCGCTGGGTTGCCGCCGAGACTCGCCGAAGGAACAGCGCGACCCGGGAACAGAATGGCTCCGGCGGTAGGACTCGAACCTACGACCAAGCGGTTAACAGCCGCCCGCTCTACCGACTGAGCTACGCCGGAGCGATGACCGCCTGAGGCGATCCGTGGCGCCATCGCGGCGCCGCGCGACAGAATAGCACGGCGTCATACAGGCGTGAGGCGCGGGCCTGAGACACACCTGTCGACGCCAGACTACCGGCGTCACCCCGCCGTGAGGCGCGGGCCTGAGACCCCCGTCGGCAGACCAGACCAGCGTGAGGCGCGGGCCGGAGACCATCGGTCGATGCCCTTCGGCCAGGCGCTAGCGTTCGACCGGGAGGTCCGGCCTGTTCCCCCACTCTTCCCACGACTCGGCGTAGTTCCTGACATCGGTCAGGCCGGCCACCTCCGACAGCACGAACCAGGCCAGCGCCGCCCGAATCCCGCCCTGGCAATACGTGGCGCGAAGCTCCTCCGGATTGACGCCGGAGCCGCGCAGGATTGCCAGGACTTCGACCGCCGGTCGAAGTCGACCGTCCGCGGCAACGAAGTCGGCGAACAGCCGGTGGCGGGCGCCGGCGATCCGTCCGCCTCGGTCCGCCCGAACGTCGTCGCCGAGGAATTCGTCGATCGTCCTGACGTCGAGCAGCCGTGTCGGGCCGCCCGGCGCGCTGGCTTCCCTGCTCCACGCCAGAACGTCATCGGCCGTGGCGATCAGGGCGCTGTCCTGCTCCGAGAGCGGTTCGGTCGCGGCGACCGTGGCGGCCGTGGGTTCGGCCGTCGTGACCGCGCGGCCCTCGGCGATCCAGGCGCCGAGCCCGCCGTCGAGCACGTGGACGCGCTCCCTGGGGAACCCGTAGAGGCGGAGCAGCCAGTAGCCGCGGATGGCGTGCCGATTCTGCCCGACGTCGTCGTAGAAGACGACACGGCAGCCCGACTCGACCCCCCAACCGGCGAGCGCCGCGGCCGTCTCCTCGCGCGTCGGCACGATGTAGTCCCGATGCGCGGTGCCGGTCTCCGGCCTCGTGCCGGACTTGGCCAGGTCGACGTGCAGGTCGCTGAAGACGGCGCCCCGGATGTGACCGGCGTCGAACGTCTCTCGCTCCACCGAGACGTGCACGACCCGAAGCTGCGGATCGTCGAGATGGGCGGCCAGCCACTCGCCTGATATCAGGGGTCCACCCGGCTCTGCGGTCACTCGAATCCTCCCGTCCCTGCAACGACCCACAAAGGGTACGCGACCACTCACGGGACCGCGACGACTCCGTCCGGCGGGCGCGCCGTCGACACCGCGCTCGGTTCGTGGGCCGTGGTGGCGAAGGCCGCTCCGCCCAGGCCACACGTTTGACCGATGGAGCTCACTCGACCTGTTCCTGCTCATCGGGCGAGCACACGTGACCACCCAGCCAACCCACCCTACCGGTCGTCGTCGCTCCTGCTCGGCTCGATGCACACTCCCGACCTGTCGACGGATTCAACCCGGCTTGCGGAGCCTATGGCGTCGAACGTGTGACTCGAGATGAGCAGCATTGACCAATAGTGCCCGGCCTCGACTACGACCGCGTCGCATGTGCTCACGGGGGTGAGCAGCCCATTCGGGCCAAGCTTCCACCGGCTGGTTCTGTGGCTCTAACCGAGCGGAAACGACCCAGGCGCCAGACGAGCAGCAACCTACATCGGCAGATAAGCCGAGGATGAGCGCCCTACGCCAGGATGAGGTCATGCCGACCAAGGAGCGAACGTACGACCTTGGCTCCCAACGAGCCAGGGCGATCGTCGTTGACCTCGGCAATGAGATCCGGCGAGCCCGGCTGGAACATGGTCTGAGCCAGACCGTGGTGGCGCGTGTGGCTCGGACCTCGCGAGCGCAGGTGAGCAGGATCGAGCGTGCCGGTGTGCCGTCCGTCTCGATCCTGCAGTTGGCCCGGCTGCTCGCAGCTGTCGGTCTCGAGCTAAGTGCGAGGGCCTACCCAGGTCCTCAACCAGTTCGAGACGCCGCGCACCTAGCGCTGATCCAGAGGCTGCGAGTGAGAGTCGGACCCGGCGTAGCGTGGCGGTTCGAGGTGCCCGTCGCAGGGAGCGGGGATCAGCGAGCCTGGGACGCGGTCCTCCTAGTTGGGGCTGCAGAGATAGCGGTGGAAGTCGAGACCAGGCTCAGAGACGTTCAGTCAGTGCTGCGAAGGATGAGTCTGAAGAAGCGCGACGACGGTGGTCTGTCGGGGGTGATCCTGCTCATGTCCAACACGAGGCACAATCGCACCGCGGTCAGGGACCACGGCGACGCGCTTCGTGCGGAATTCCCGCTATCACCGGACACGATGCTCCACGCCCTCGCGGAGGGCCGCAATCCTGAAGGGAGTGGCATCGTCTTGCTATAGGGCCAGGGGGGCGCGGCTCAGCCCTCGCGACGGCGGCCGCCGCCCCGGGCGCCCTACTCCAGATAGTCCTTGAGCTTGCGGCTCCGGGAGGGGTGGCGGAGCTTGCGCAGAGCCTTGGCCTCGATCTGGCGGATGCGCTCGCGGGTGACGTTGAACTCCTTGCCGACCTCCTCGAGCGTTCGGGCGCGACCGTCTTCGAGGCCGAAGCGGAGCTGGAGGACGCGCCGCTCTCGGCCCGTCAGCGAGTCGAGCACCGCCTCCACCTGTTCCTTGAGAAGCTGGTGCGAGGCCGCCTCGGCCGGAGCCAGCGCGCCGCGATCCTCGATGAAGTCGCCCAGGTGCGAGTCCTCTTCCTCGCCGATCGGCGTCTCGAGAGAGACCGGCTCCTGCGAGACCTTGATGATCTCGCGAACCTTCTCGGGCGTGACCACCTGCTCCTGGCCCTTGGACATCGCCTCGGCGATCTCCTCGACCGTCGGCTCGCGGCCGAGCTCCTGCAGCAAAGTGCGCGAGACCCGGATCAGGCGGTTGATCGTCTCGACCATGTGGACGGGGATGCGGATCGTACGGGCCTGGTCGGCGATTGCGCGAGTGATGGCCTGCCGGATCCACCACGTCGCGTAGGTGGAGAACTTGTAGCCCTTCTCGTAGTCGAACTTCTCGACCGCGCGGATCAGGCCGATGTTGCCCTCCTGGATCAGGTCCAGGAACGACATGCCGCGGCCGATGTACTTCTTCGCGATCGACACGACGAGCCGCAGGTTGGCCGACGTCAGCTGCTCTCGTGCGTCGCGCCCGATCCGAACCAGCTCGCCGCGCCGATGAGCCAGCTTGGTGTTGGCCGGAACCTCGGGGTCTGTCCCGAGACGCTTGAGCAGCTCGGCATCGCGACCGCTGTCGATCCAGCGCTTGAGCGCCGGGTACCCCACTGCCTCGCGGGTCCAGTCGTAGATCGCACGCAGGCCGACGTTGTCGCGCGAGTCCAGGTCCCCGTTGTGGACGGCCAGGTACGCCCAGTCGAGCAGCTTGAGGTACGCCTCCGCGGTGAGCGAGTCGTTATAGACCTGGACCAGGTGGCGCGCCTGCTTGATCAGCTCCTTGGTGCCGTCGGTCGTCGCGTCCTTGCCGGCCTTGATCAGGTGGAAGTCCGCGGTGGGCACTAGCAGGTCGGCCGCCTCTTCGGCGGAGACGGCGTCGGCGACCATACGCGCCGCTTCCGGCCCGAACGGCAGTCTGTACTGCGGCTTGATCGTGCGGGTCTTGCGCTCGGTGTCGTGGTGGGTCCACTCGTGGAGCGAGATTATGCCCTTCCACGGCTCGTCGACCATCTGCTCCCCCAGCTCGATGGCCTTGGCCAGGACGACCTCTTCCTCGGCGGTGAGGAGGGCGACCTTGCCGATCTCCTTCAGGTACATCCGAACGGGATCGTCGATCCCGATCATGTCGGCCGAGAGAGCCTCCAGCTCTTCCTGGGTGGGCTCCTCCAGGGCCTCGGCGTCGATCTTGACTGGAACTTCGCCGGCCACGCGCGCCACGGCCAACGGGTCCTCGTCGACGACCTCGACGCCGAGATCGGTGGCATCGTCGTCGAGACTCTCCGGCGGCACGACCTCTTCCTCTTCGGCCAGCAGGTCTTCGTCCTCGAGCGCGTCCTCGTCGAGCGCGCGGCGTGTCCGGACGCCTGCAAGCTTTGCTTCTTCCAGGTCTGCCTTGCGGCGGCCACCGCCGGAGAGGGCAACCTCAACGAGTTGCTTGTCGAGTGGGTCGGTCATCGGTGTCCTCCAGCGGAAGCGAGGAGACTCGTGTCTTGCCGACGTCGGTCGAGCGATCGACGAGCCTCGAATAGGTTGCGTTGTGTCTCTTGCAATTGAGTGACGGCCCCCGAGTCCCCGACGGCTTTGGCCTCGGTCAACTCGCTGGCGTTGAAACGGATTTCCTCTTCGAGCCTGTCCCCTTCGAGGGCGAGCAGGCACTGGTCGACTCCTATACGGACGCGGTCGCCGGCCAGATCGTTCGGGTCCGGGCCACGTTCCGCGTAGAGAGCGATGGCCAGGCCGTGGAGCTCAGGTGCCAATGCTTCGAGGAAGCGGCCCCGTTCGAACTTTCCGGAGCCACCGGCCTCGCGATCGATCTCCCGATCCGCCAGCATCGCGGCCAGCAATTCGCGTGCCGGCGTGCTGGGAAGCTGCAGGTTCTGGGCGGCGAGAGTCTCGGCGACACGTTCCTGCTGCTCCGGCACGAGCAGGAGGAGGCGCAGCAGGCGGCCTTCGTCCCGCGTTAGGGCCTTCAGCTCGGCTCTCGTGTCAATCGAGTCTGGCGAAGCCATGATCGTCTCGGCCGTGAACCGTCCGGAAGAACCGCTCGCCCCCTCATTTCGGCCGCCGCTCCCCCGCCCTGCCGGTTCCGGTGCGTGCAGCTCCTCCAGCAGGGATCGGTAGTCCGCCCCGGTCCGGTTGGCGAGCGCCTGGAGGTAGTCGTCGCGGACGACGGGGTTGACCTGGCGCAACAGGGGAATCAGGGCATCAACCGCATGGCGCTTGCCTTCAGCCGTTCGGATGTTGAAGGCCTTCGCGTAGTAGTCGATCAGGAACAACATGATCGGCTGGGCGGTCCGGATCGACTCCCGCCAGAGATCGGGGTTATCGCGAATGACTTCGTCCGGGTCCTTGCCCTCGGGCAGTCGCGCCACCCGGACGCGAGTGATCTCGACGCCCGTCTCCTCGGCGGCAAGGGCGCCGATGAGGCGGAACAGCTCGGCGCCACCGATCGAGCCGGCATGCTGGCCGGCCGGATCGACGTCGTAGGCGAGGACGATCTCGCGGGCATAGCGGGAGATCAGCGCGACCTGCGCCGGAGTGAGCGCCGTGCCCAGGCTCGCGACTACGTTCTCGAAACCGGCCTGGTGGGCCATCAGCGCGTCCGTGTACCCCTCGACAAGGACCGCCTCGTCGTTACGGCGCATCTCACCCCGGGCCCGCTCAATGAGGTACAGCGTCCGGCTCTTGTCGAACAGCGCAGTCGCCGGAGAGTTGAGGTACTTGGGCGCATTCGAGTCCGTGACCGCGACCGCGCCCGGCAGCACCCGCCCGCCGATGCCGACGGCCGCCCCGGTCGCGTCGCGTATCGGGAAGATGACCCGCGAGCGGAACTTGTCGTACGCCCCGCGTCCGTTCGGTCGAGCGCTGGTCAGCCCCACCTCGGCCAGCTCTGCAACGTTCACGTTGCGGCGGGTTCCGAGCATCTTGATCATCTGGTCCCAGCCATCGGGCGCCCACCCGAGCTGGAACTTCTCGATCGTCTCGTCCGTGAAGCCCCGGCCGTGCAGGTATTCGAGCGCCGGCGCGCCCGTCTTCGACTGCGTCAGGACGACGTGGTAGAAGGCGATCGCCTGCTCGAGGACTTCGCGGAGTCGAGCCCGCCGGGCGTCCTCGCGGCTCGTCCGCTCGTCGATCTCGATGCCGGCCTTCGCCGCCAAGCGCTTGAGCGCCTCCGGGAAGGTCAGCCCGTCGCGCTTCATGATGAAGCTGAAGATGTCGCCGCCTTCGCCGCAGCCGAAGCAATGCCAGCTATCGCGGGCCGGGGTTACCACGAAGCTCGGGGTCTTCTCGCCGTGAAACGGGCAGAGCCCCTTGTAAGTGGTCCCGGCCTTGCGCAGCTGAACCGCCTCGCCGACGACCTCGACGATCGACAGCTTGCTCTTGACTTCTGCGGCTACTCCAGACGCCAAATACACTCTCCTGCCAGACAGACGCTTTTGGCGCCCGCGGCGTTCGACCTGTCCGACCACCCGCCCGATCGACCCACGCATTCCAGGCGCGGGCCCCATCCGACCTACCGTGGCGGCCGACCGATTGGGTCGAAGTCCCAGCTTCAGCCCAACAGCCTGGTGGGACCTCTCGGCGGACCACCCTGACATGACTAAGGGCCTGTCAAGTCTTGACAGGCCTTCGCTGGGTGATTCTTACCACTTTTCGCCGCGTTTGTATACCCCTGGGGGGTATTGACATGTCAAGTGGGCAGATCAGCGGTCAGACGCGCATGTAGGCCGACATGAAGTTGTCAGGAGGGGCATTGGCACCATCCGACCAATCGGGTTTCTCGCGGAAACGCGACATCTCGCGCCCGCCCCGAGCTCCAATTTCACGCCTTCTTGCAGGATTGGGGGGCGCGACGACCGCTTCGTAACGCCGTGGCGCCCGCGGCGAGCCGCCGACCTAGCCGCCCCTGAGCCAGCCTGCTCGAGTCTCCTCGGGCGACAGCCGCGCCAGTAGCCGGAGGACCGGGATCGAGGCAGCGAACGTGGAGGACAGCACGTCCGGCAGACCGGGCGAGAGCACGTCGTCATCCGACAGGTTGCGGCCGAACGTCACGTCCTTGAGCTTGAGTAGCTCCGCTCCTGGATGGTCGGCCGCGAAGCCCGTCGGAACGCGCTTCAGGCTATCGCCGCTCACGTGCCCGAAGGTCGACGCGAATTCGGGGCTCTCGAGCGCAGCCCTGACCGTGTCGAGGTCGGTGTCCACGACGCGCCGCCACGCCGCCAGTTGAGCCGGTTCGGGGTGCCACATCCCGCCGCCCGCGAGCATCTCACCGGGTTGGAAGTGGAAGTAGGCCCCCACGCCGCCCCCTTCGCCGGCCCACGGGAAGCTCGCCGAAACGTGCGTCTTGTAGGGCGACTTGTCGGCGGAGAAGCGCACGTCGCGGTAGATCCGGAATGGCGACCGGGCGGGGTCGGCGCGGAGCGGCAATCCGCTCGCCTCGAAGCGCTCCCCCAGTGCCGCACACAATGCCTCGAGCGGCTCCTTGAGCAGGCGCTCGTAATCGCCCTTGCGGGGCTGGAACCAGGTCCGTTCGTTGTGCAGAGCCAGATCCGCGAGGAACTGGATGGCGTCGCGCGAGAAGCCCTCGAACGGCGGCGTCACGGCGATCTATCTCCTGTCAGGACTGTCAGTGAGGCAACGAACATCCTCTCACCTGGAAACCCCGTTCGGGAGGCTGCGGACAGTCGGTTTCATCCCTGGAGTTGAGAGCCCGATCCGCTCGGCGTGGCCGGCGGCACCACCAGCGCCCCAAGGCTAGCCGCTTGACGCCACCAGAGCGAGCAATACCGCCCACTCAACGCCTCGATCGCGGCCCTCGCGCGGCGATCGACTCCACGGCGACCTCGCCGCGCAGGCGCGCTGTCGACCCGACGGCTCGGCGGCATAGACGGCCAACCGACGGTCACCGAAGTCTTGACCTTGCTCGGCGGCTAGGTTCGCCAGGCCTCCACAGAACCGGACGCAACCTGAACCCGCCTTTCGCCGGCGCCGCCGGCAGATCGACCGGCTAGCGCCCCGCGTTGGCCAGGACAGCGTCGTGTGAGGTCCTCATGGAGCTGGATGCCCTCGCATCGCTGCCAAGGATGGCCCGCGGATGGTCGGATTTGGTCTCGTGCGCGGCGACGCGCCACAACGCTCGGGCCCGGCCCGTCGCCCGACGTCTAAGATGGCCCCGCTCCAGCGCCACGATCGTCGCCGGAGCGGCCACGGAGGACTAGCCGGTTGCCTTGGGTAGACGAGACGCCGCGCCGCCACATGCCGGGCAGGGTCGGGGCAGCCGGGGCCGCGCTCTATGGAGACGAGCCGCCCGGCGAACGGCGCGGCCTGGTCGGGCGGGTCAGGAACCTCGTACGAGCCGGCTTGCCCAGAGGCGCGGTTATCCTCGGCACCCTGTTCGTGGTCAACGCGGGTTCGGGCTTCCTCGCCAAGAAGGTGCTCGCCCACGTCTTCGGTGCCGGGCCTGAGACAGACGCCCTCACCTCCGCCACCTACCTCGTTTCCTTCCCGGTCACCATCCTGGTGCTGGGTGGTGTCGTGGGGCCGTTCCTGCCGCTCTTCGTCGGGCTGAAGGACGAAGCGGAGGAGGCCGCTCGCGAATTCGCCCGGACCATCCTCACGGCGGCATTGATCACGGTGGGGTTGGCGATCGCGGCCCTCTTCATCCTCGCGCCACAGATCGCCTCTATTGCCGTGCCGGGGTTCGAGGCCAGCGAGCGCGACCTGTACGTGAACCTGGTGCGAGTCGTCTGCGCCGGCCAGCTTGCGATAGCCGCCTCGATGGTCCTCGGCGAGGTGCTCGTCGCCGAACGGCGATGGTGGACTTACGGTCTGGCCGAGTTCGCCTCATACGCGGGACTCGCGGCCGGCGCGTTTCTGCTGGGCGGCCCGATGGGAATCTACGGCGCCGCCATCGGTTCCCTGGTCGGCGGGCTGGCCCACCTTGGGGTACGTCTCGTCGGCATCTACCGCACCACTTTCCGCCCGCGGCTCTCATTGTCGCTCCGGACGAAAGGCGTGGGCGAGTTCGCCTGGCTCATCCTCCCGAGAATGGCGAGTTCCGCGCTCGTCTGGTTCTTCGCGGCCTACTTCACCAGGATCGCCTCGACTCTTGCGCCTGGCTCGACGACCTCCGTCGCCTACGCGCAGGACTTCCAGAGCACCGCCGAGAACGTCGTCGGCGTCGCCTTTGCGCTGGCCGCCTTCCCCGCCCTATCAGCAGCTGCCGCCGCCGGCGACCGGAGCGGCTTTCGGAGGATCTTCCGGACCAACTTCCTGACGATCGCGTTCTTCTCGATCCTCGCCGCGGCGGCCCTGGCCGCCCTCGCCGGCTTCATCGCCGGACTGTTCAAGGGTGGGGCCTTTGACGACACGGATGCCTCTCGGTTGACACTCGTGCTGGTCATCCTGGCCATCTCAGTCCCGTTCGAAAGCCTCGTCGAGCTCCTGGCGCGAGCGATCATGGCAACCCACAACACCCTGGAGCCGACGATCGCGGTCCTGGTCGGGTTCATCGCGGGGGTCGTCGTGACGACAACTCTGTCGACCGGCGTGGGGTTGGCAGCGTTGCCGATCGGTTACGTGACGTTCCAGGCGGTGCGGGTCATCGTACTCGGCCTCTTCCTGCGGCCGCGCATGAGCCGCATCGGTGCCATCTCGCCGTGGTCGTGGGGCACGGTTTGGGAGCGTTGGGGCGCCGCGGTCGGCGGGACGCGCAGGGCGATCCCCGCAGGCCGGTTGGCATTGATCGCGATCGTGGCGGTCGCTCTCGGCGCCGGGACGGTCTTCGCGGGCAGCCAGGCTCTTGGCCAGGTCGCGATCGGCGGCGGTCCGCAGATCACGCCGTGGGCACGGGTCGGGGGAACCAGGGCGCCCGTGATAGCCGCAGGCCCATCGGTCACGGCCGTCGCCCCGAGTGCGTCAGCCTCCGCCTCATCGTCCGCCACCCTTCAACCGACGCTCGCGCCTTCGATGACGCCGGGCGTCTTCGCCATGGACCTCTACCAGCCCGGCGACTTCGTCAGCGAATTCGTGGACACCTGGTGCGTGCCCGCCGCGATGCAGACCTCGATGAACATCATGAGCGTCGTCCCGGACGCCACGCGAGACACCCAGGCCAAGCTCCAGGACCTGGCCTTTTCGCTCGGTGGCGGCTACTACGGTGGAGCCGACCCGAACGGCTGGGCCAAAGGACTGGCGTCGCTCGGCTATGGCAACTACCAGGTGGGCGCCAAGCCCAAGATGGCCGACGCGCTGCACGTCGTCGTCAAGCAGATCCGTTTGACCGGGCGTCCGGCCGGCCTGCTCGTCTGGAAGGGCTGGCACTCCTGGGTCGTGTCCGGCTTCACGGCCACTGCCGATCCGGCTCAGACCGACACGTTCACGATCATCTCGGTCCGGATCGAAGACGTCTGGTATCCGCGAGTGTCGAAGCTCTGGCCCAAGTCGCGGCCACCGGACGCGAACGTCCCGGTCGGGGCGCTTGGCACCGACTACGTTCCCTGGCACCAGGCGAAGATCTACAGCGGCCGCGAAGGCAACTACGTGTACGTGATCCCGGTCGCATAGCGGCGACCGGCTCGGCGAGCCTCGGCCGTTCACCTGCCGGCCGGCTCCGACCCACGACTCGTACCCCGGCGGCTCAAGGTGGCAGCGCCCACGCTGCGGTTCCGGGCCGCGTCCTCCGGCTGCCGGCGCTAGAGTGGCTCAGTCATCACCACCTGAGTCGAAGCGAGGGAGTCCATGACCGGGGAGGCACTCGAACCGACCGCGTCCGAGTCGCCGGCCATTGCCGTGTCTGAGATCGGCGCGGGTCATGAGCGCGGCCACACCGGGGTCGCGGTCCTTCTAACCGCCGCTGCAATCGTTGCGGCCTTGATCGGCTTCGCCGCCGCGATGATCTCCAGCTCCGCGACCGAAACGTGGCAGTCTGCCCTCCGCACCTAGGTCAAGCGATCGGCCGGCGCGTTGGAGGACGTGCGTTTCCTCTACCAGTCGGAACTTCCCGTGGCGATCCGCATCGCGGAGGCCCGCATCGTCCAGCAACAGATGGTCCCCGCCGCGCAGGGACAAAGTGGAGCGGTGCACGAGGGCCTCCTGCTTGAGGCCAATGTCCAGGGCCAGATAGTCGCGGCGCTGGCGCCGAGCTCGGATCTGGCAACGAAGCCGGTCTATGCGCTCGGGTCGGGCGGGTACGATCTGGGCAAGACACTGGCGGACCTGCGCGCTCAGAACCCGGATCTGCTCAAGCTCGATCCCGACGGCCTACAGGCAACCGGCGACAAGCTCGCCCACAAGGCGGACGTCATGGCCCTTGCCCTGCTGCCGACGAGCGCAGCCGCGTTCCTCGGCGTCTTGGCCCAGCCGTTCAAGCGCCGCCGATCCGTGTTGCTACGGCTTGGTGCGGTTGTTCTGGTGGGCGGCGCGGCGCTTGCCGTGGCCGTTGCGGTGCTGCTGTGATCGCGCCCGACTCCGCGGCCGAGCTTCGCGCCGAGCGGCGCTTCGACCTGGTCGCAGCCGTGCTGATCGGGGTCATCGCCGTGCTGGCGGCGCTGCTGGCAGTCGTCGAGATGAACGCGAGCCAGGCGTCGACACGTGCCAATCTCGAGGCCGCTCGACTCGCCGCTGACCTCTCTGCGCGTATAGCGGTCAGCGGGCAGGCGTCCGACTCTGCCCTGGGTGCGCAGCAGACCGCGTTCATGCTAAGCATGGAGTCCGCTGCCCGCGGCATAGCGGGAATCCAGAACGACGACGCCACGTCGATAGCGATCGGCAATGCCGAGGAGTCGGCGTTCACGGAGCTGCGGGCCGCCCTTGCGGCCACTTCCGCCACGACCGGCGGCAAACCCGTAGACCCGTATACCGCCGGCCTGCTGAACGCGACCACACCGCAGCTCCTCTCCGAGCTGGCCGAGCAAAACCGTCAGGCCGACCTGGCCGAAGCCGCCACGTCCCAGGAGCACCTTGCCGTTCTCCGGCTCTCGTTCCTGGCCCTAGCCGGCGTCCTGACCGGTCTGGCCGCGGTCCTGAAGGAGGGTCGAGGCGGCTGGATATCGCTCATCTCTGCCTGCGCGATGTCGGCCGCGGCGGGCCTTCTCGGACTCCTCGCCGCGACCGCATCACGGCGCACGCGAACCTGGTTCGTTCCGTGCTGCCTCGCGACGGCCGAGCGTGGGCACCGCCGTTCCGGCACCCACACACGGGCCCCGTTTCCGGAGTCTGCTTCTGCCCAATTCCCGCGGACCGGGAATTGGCAAGAGCCTTGCTGCGCAGCTGCGGGTCCCCAGAGGATCGGCAGGCCACCAGTCGCCCAATCCACGCTCAGCGCAGGGGTCGAGAAGGCCCATCCGACGCCTGAGCGCGGGTGGCGAGGTCGCCATTGCGACCCAATTCCTGCCTGGTCGGAATTAGCGCACACGGCCAGCCTCGCAACGGGTCAGCGCGGAAGCAGTCGGAGAACGGAGGCAGCGGCCACGCGACCGTCGAACGCGGCGCCGGAGGCGGCGAGTGGCGGCCTGGGTACCATGGCGCAATGCCCGATCCCGTGACCGACGCAGCCCCCGTCGTGACCCCCCGGGCCTCGCTGTGGCGCCACCGCGAGTACATGAAGATCTGGTCGGCCGCGACGATCAGCCAGATGGGCTCGCAGGTGAGCCTGCTCGCCATCCCGTACATCGCCGCCAAGGTGCTGAACGCTTCGGCCTTCGAAGTGGCCCTCCTGGGGGCGGCCGAGATGCTCCCGTTCATCCTCTTCACGCTGCCAGCCGGGGCCTGGCTGGATCGGGTGCGCCGTCGGCCCGTCCTCATCGCGGCCGACATCGGTCGCGCCATCGCTCTTCTTTCGATCCCGATCGCATTTGCCATGGGCGTGCTGACGATCTGGCAGCTCTACGTCGTCGCATTCACGACGGGCTTCCTGACGGTCTTCTTCGACGTCGCCGATCAGTCCTACCTGCCGGTCCTGCTGGATCCAGGCGACCTGGTCGAAGGCAACGCCAATCTTCAGATGTCGAGCTCGGCTGCGCAGATCGTGGGGCCCGGTCTCGGCGGCGGGATCATCGGGTTCGTGGGCGCACCATTCGCGGTGATTGTCGACGCCGTCAGCTTTCTGGTCTCCGGCGGCCTCATCTCACTCGTGCGCAAACACGAGCCGAAACCCGATCGCAAGGTCGATACGAGCCTGCGCCAGGAGATCGCCGAGGGTCTGAGGTATGTCGCCGGGAACCGGTACCTGCGGATGATCGCCGGTTCGACGGGGACGTCGAATCTCGGCACAACCATCGCCTTCTCGATCTTCCCGGTCTACGCCTACGTCGAGCTCAACCTGTCGGCCGCGTTGGTCGGCGCGGCGTTCAGCATCGCCGGTCTCGGAGTTCTCCTCGGCGCTTTCGCGGCCGCGCCGCTGGCCAGACGCCTTGGAGTCGGGCCCGTCATCGTTGGCTCGATATTCGTGTCCGGCCCGGCGACTTTCATCATCGTCTTCCTCCCGAACGAAGCCGTCGTCGCCGGCGCGATGCTCATCGCGTCGCAATTCCTGATGGGCTTCTCGAGCGTCGTCTACAACGTCAACCAGGTCAGCTTCCGTCAGGCGATCACGCCGCTGGACATACAAGGCCGCATGAACGCCACGATGCGGTTCATCGTCTGGGGAACCATGCCGCTCGGATCGGTCGTGGGCGGGATCCTGGCCACCTTCCTGCCGCTGCGGACCACCGTCCTCATTGGTGCGACGGTCGCCTCGACCGCGTTCCTGTGGGTTCTGGCGTCGCCTGTCCGGTCGCTGCACGAGATCCCGACGGCGGCGCGGGCCGAGACGGCGCCCGCCCCGGAGATCGGCTAAGCCTCGGAACCCGGGAACGGAACCTACCGCCCGCTGAACCCGCCCTGAAGAACGGCTTTGGTGCCGCCGGGCGAGGCGGTCACAACCCGCGGGCCCACACGGCGAGACCTTTGGCATCGGCGAGAACCGCCTCACGCTGCGCTGCCGTACCCAGCTGTGCACCCCTACGAGGAAGGGATCGCTCGGAGCAGCATCCGGATACAAACCAATGCAGGAGAACGACATGCGTCCCAGTTCACGTTGGCCATTGATGGCCGGTCTGGCCCTCGGCGCCGCCATGATCGCGGCCGCCTGTTCGTCCGCAGCCGCAACTCCACCCGCCTCGAGCGCGGCGCTGGGTGCGACCGGCGGTGCCCCGGCCGGGGCTACGAGCATCACGATCGGATCCACAAACAGCGCCCCTCTCGGGGCGTATCTCACCGGGCAGAACGGGATGACCCTCTACGTCCTCACTGCCGACACGGCCGATACGAGCACATGCAGCGGCTCGTGCGCGACCAACTGGCCTCCTCTGTCGGCCGCGAGCGGTGCGACGATCACCGGCCCCAGCGGAGCCACCGGCGCTTTCGCGACGATCACCCGCTCAGACGGGTCGATGCAGGTCACGTACAACCACATGCCCCTCTACTACTTCGCCGGCGACTCGGCGGCTGGTGACACGAACGGCCAAGGCAAGAACGGTGTCTGGTTCGTTGCCCCTCTCAGCGGGTCCGTGGGCGGCAGCGCCCCGGCAGCCACCGGCACCACGAGCAGCGGATACTGATAGCCGGGTGGCCTCGCGCCACATTCCCAACAACACGAGGACCCGCCGGCGCCCGACCGGCGGTTCTTCGTGAGTGGCGCCTTGAGTCAGTCGAGGACGACCCTGGCAAAGGCCTCGGCGATGGCGCGGTAGCCGCTCGCGGTAGCGTGGAGGTCCGGACCGAGCGGAGGCGGCGCACCGCCCCAGGTCCACTCACAGGCCCGGGCGACGTTGATGGGGACCGGTCCGACCCCGGCCATCTCAACCTCGGTGTCGAAATCGGTGGTGCAGAACGCGCCCTCGACATCGGCTATCCGCAACCCCGCGCTCAGGTAGAGATCCACGAAATGGGCGTTGATCGGCACGATCGCGTCCCAAACCGAGATCCGGGCCAGCGCCTGACCCAATGGTCCTTCCAGCCAATGAGGGAGAAACGCGTCGTAGATCGTCATCCCCACGATTGGCGTTTCCGGTCCCGCGGCTTCCTTGAGACGTCCCAGGATCCCGGGCAGGTTCCGATCGATCCTGGCCAGACCGGCCGGTATCGACTCCAGTTCCAGGCTCGGCATGTCATTGAACCCGATGTCTATCGTCACGAAGCCCAGGGTGTCTCGATGGGCACGCAAGAAATGGACCGCCTCGTCGAGCTGGCTGCCGTGCGGGTAGCTCGCGAGGCCGCCCTCGACCATCGTCGTCGTCGACTCACCCGGATAACCGAGCTTCACGGTCCGCAGGTTCGGAATACGCCGGCGGGCAATCGCGCCGAGCTGGTCGGCGTAGCCGTCATCGGTGCGGAACAGCCGTTCCGCGTCGCCGATCGGCTGCACGCCGCTGGCCAGCGAGTCGCCCAGCGACAGGTAGTAGATCGGGTCTGAGGCGGCGCCGGCCGTGGCCGCACGCAGACCGGTTCGTCTGTTGCTCACCGCCGGGAATGTATCAGCAGAGGTCGATTGGGTGGTGTCGGCTCGCGGACATGTTCCGGACCGGCGATACTGGCCGCCACAGCTTGCATTCCGGCCGCGAGATCCCGGGACGTGCGAAGGCGTCGGGTCTGAACGGTTGGGCCGAAGGGAGACGCTGGCCGGTGGTCAACGCCGTCAACGAATTGGAGTCGACCGGGAATGAGGCGCCGATCGCGGCCCTCCCGAGTCACGATTCAGATGGCCGACCGACGCAACTGCTGCCCGTGAGCCACATCGTTCGGATCTCGCTCTACTGGCTTGGGATCTCCACGGTCTGGAGCGGGCTCCTCGACATCGTCAACAACCGGCTCCAGTTCACCCACCTCGTTCCCAAGGGCAGTGAGGGTCTCGGCGGGTTCCAGATAGCAGTGGTCGGCACCTTCATCGCCATCCTGGTCCAGCCGACCGTCGGTTCGATCAGCGACTACACGATGACCCGCTGGGGGCGCCGCAAGCCGTACATCTTCATCGGCGCGACCCTCGACGTGGTCTTCCTCTGGGGCGTGGCCACCTCCAACGCCCTGCCGGCCGTCGCCGCCTTCGTCAGCCTCCTCCAGTTCAGCTCCAACTTCGCTCAAGGCCCGTTCCAGGGATACGTTCCGGATCTGGTTCCGGCCAAACAGGTCGGGCTGGCTTCCGGTTTGCTGGGGCTCTTCTCGGCCCTCGGCAACGTCGTCGGCTACGCAGTCTCGGCCATCGCCCTGACGCTGTCCGCGACGGACCCGAACGCATTCTTCTACGGGACGATGACGATCGGCATCATCGAGTTCATCACGATGGTCAGCGTCGTGATGCACGTCGATGAGGGCACGCGGGTCAAGCCCCGCAAGGGCAAGTCGTGGTTCGCGATCGCCCGCGAGGCTTGGGGCACGGACGTCCTGAGCGAACGCAGCTTCGTCTGGCTGGTGAGCTCGCGCTTCTTCATCCTCGTCGCGGCGTCCATATACCCGGTCATGGCCACCTTCTACCTCGCCCAGGTATTTGGGCTCGACGAGCAAGCGACCGGCACCACGAAGCTGATTCTGCTGGGCATCGTCGCGGTGTGTGTGACGGGTTCGGTCATCCCCGCGAGCCGGCTGTCCGACAGAATCGGTCGCAAGAAGGTCATCTACGGATCGTGTCTGGCCGGTGGCGTGGGGCTCGCAATGGGCGCCGTCGCACCGATCCTGCCGATGGCATTGGCCGGTGCCGGTCTGTTCGCGATTGCCGCAGGCGCCTTCCTGGCAGTCGACTGGGCTCTGATGAGCGACATCGTTCCAAAGGCCTCGACGGGACGATACATGGGCATCTCCAATGTGGCCACTGCATCGGCGGGCCTCGTGGCCCTGGCAATCGCCGGAGCGGGCGTAATGGACACGGTCAACCACCTGTTCGGCTACGGCGCCGGGCCACGCGCGGCGCTCGTGTTCGGCGTCGTCTGCTACATCCTCGGCGCAGTCTTGCTCAGGCCCGTCGTGGAGAGGCGACGGGAGGACGCACCCGCACCGGTGGCGGCGCCGGAGTACGCGTGATGGGCCTCGAGACGCTCGACCGGCATCTGCTGGCGCTCGAGCCCCAATATCGCGAGCGCGTTTGGGGCGGACAGCGGCTTCGTTCGGCGAACCCGCCAGTCGGTGAAGCCTGGATCGCCTGGGGCGGCAGCCGCGTCCTCGATGGTGCGCTGGCGGGTCAGACGCTCGAGAGCCTTGCGGCCGCGCATGGCGCCGCGCTGCTGGGAACGACTGTGGCCGCGCGATTCGGACCTCGTTTCCCGCTCCTAGCAAAACTCCTCGACTGTGCAGACTGGCTGTCGGTCCAGGTCCACCCGAATGACGAGCAGGCGATCCGGATGGTCGGACCCGGCGAGTTCGGCAAGACGGAGGCGTGGTATTTCCTCCGCGCCGAGGCAGGCTCACGCATCCTGGTCGGAGTCAAGCCGGGCGTGGCTCCCCAGGAACTCGCCGACGCGATACGAAGCGGCCGTATCCTCGAAGTCGCGGAACCCATCGACATCCGGGGCGGCGAGGCCCTCCTCATCCCGGCTGGCACGCTCCACGCGCTCGGGCCGGGACTCCTCCTCTACGAAATCCAGCAGGCCAGCGACACCACGTACCGTGTCTACGACTGGGACCGCCCGTCATCCGCCGCGCGGGCTCTCCACATAGAAGAGTCCGTGGCGGTCACCTCCGCTGTCGGTCCGGGCGAGGTGCGTTATCCTCGGGTCGAATCCTGGACAGGCACCGCACTCGTGATCCGGTCCGCGTATTTCGATCTCCGGCTGCTCCAAGCCTCGCCGGAAAGCGGGGCCGTGAACGCGGACACCGGGGCCCGCACCTTCCACATCCTTACCGTGATCGAGGGCCGGGCCGAGATTCGCCGAATGGACGAGCGGATGATCCTTGGCCAGTTCGACACAGCGCTCGTCGCCGGATCGGCCGGCGCATACGAGGTTCGAGCCCTGGACGGTCAGGCCACTCTCTTGCGGGCGGCGGTGCCGGACGGAGAACCGGACCCAGGACGCGTGTAGACCAGGAGGCAAGTGTGGACGTCGGCGTGATGATCCCGCAGGGATGGAAATACGAGTACAACGGCTGGGACGCGGCCGTCGCGTGGGCAAGGTCGATGGAACTGGCCCGGGACGCCGAGGCGCTCGGCTTCGAGTCGGAGTGGGTCTTCGACCACTTCCATACCGTCCCAGACGTCACCGACGAGATCACCTTCGAGTCATTCACGACTCTGACCGCCATGGCCGGCGTCACCAGCCGCGTCCGACTCGGCCACATGGTCATCTGCAACGGCTTCCGCAACCCGGCCCTGGTCGCGAAGCTGGCGTCGACGCTCGACGTGGCCAGCGCGGGCCGCTTCGAGCTGGGGATCGGGGCGGGCTGGAAGGAAGACGAGTGGCTCGCGTATGGCTACGGCTTTCCCTCCACAGGCGATCGGCTCCGGGCCCTCCACGACGCGCTCGAAGTGATCACCAAGATGCTCGGCCCGGGCCGCGCCACCTATCACGGCCGGTATGCCAGGGTCGTGGACGCGGTCAACGTCCCCAAGGGAATCCAGCAGCCCAGGCCCCCGATCATAGTCGGCGGGAACGGCCGCGAGGTTACGTGGCGGCTCGCCGCACGCTATGCCGATGAGTTGAACCTGGTCTTCCTCAGCCCGGAGGAGGTCGTCGAGGACATGCCGACGATCCGGTCGCGGTGCGAGGAGATAGGCCGCGACCCGGCCACGCTCAAGGTTTCGCTCTACTGCCGCGACGAGGAGGTCCGAGAGCCCGGAGCCGCCAGAGTCGACCTCATCGGCCGGTGTGCAAACGCCGGTCTGAGCCGCATCGTCGCGTTTCCCACTCGTTGGGACCCCACGACGGACGCGCAGGCCCGCTTCGCCGAGGATTGCCGTTCGGCCGGGATCGAGCTGGCGGGCTGAGACTCGCGGGCTACGTAGGGGCACTGCCGGCGGCCGCCGGCGAGCGTCCAGGGCCGCGGCGGCTACCGCGGGCGGGCAGGCTCCGGTCCAACACCCGTTCGCTCGACCGCGACAGCGATCTCGTCCAGATCTGCCGCGGTGAGCGTCACGCTAGCCGCGGGCAGCCAGCCGTCGACCTGACCAGGAGTCCTCGCGCCAACGATCGCGCCGCTGATCCCCGGCCAGGCCAGGACCCAGGCTACGGCAACCGCGGAGACGGTCGTCACGTGGCGCGCCGCGATCGGTCGGAGTGCGTCGCGCATCGCGACGTTGCGTGACAGCGCCGGCTCGAGGTAGCTCTCGGTCTTGCGCCGCCAGTCGTCGTCGGCCATCGCCTCGACGCGAGCCATCGAGAACGAGTCGGTGAGGATACCGGATCCCATCGGGCTGTAGACGATGACTCCGGTTCCATGCGCGGCTGCCCAGGGGATGACGGTGCTGCCCGATTCACGGCGGATTACTGAGAAAGGCCGCTGGAGTGAGTCGACGTGGCGAACCCGCTCGCACCGCTCCAGCAGGTCGACAGGGAAGTTGCTGACGCCGATCGCCCGGACCTTGCCCTCATCGACGAACCGGCTCATCTCACCCCAGGAGTCCTCAACCGGGGTCCCGGTCTCGTCCGGCCAGTGGATCTGGAAGAGGTCGATCCGTTCCACGCCCAGACGAGTCAGCGAACGTTCGACCTCCAGCCGGAGGTATGCCGGCCGGGAATTCCGGGCCGACGGCTTGTACGGATCGCTGGGATCGGCCTCGAGGCCGCACTTGGTAAAGACCATCGGCCGATCGGCGGCTGGAATGCCCGCCACAGCCCGCCCGACTACCTCCTCGGAGTGGCCCAGACCGTAGATCGCCGCGGTGTCGATCCAGTTGACACCGGCCGAAACGGCGTGGCGGATGGCACGGATCGAGTCGTCGTCGTCCTGAGGGCCCCACCCGAACGACCAACCGCCGCCGCCGACCGCCCATGAGCCAAAGCCGACGGTCGTGATGGCCAGCCCACTCTTTCCCAGCGGGCGCGTGTTGATGGTCACTCTTCGTTCCTCCGGTCGTCGGTGGATCCGACGCGGATGGCTCCGCATCTCCAATTGGTCGTGCCTATCTTGGCAGCCGGACGGGTTCCGGGCCGTCGTGCGTCAGACCGCGAAACCGGTACGCTTCGGTCCGTGACACGCACCAGCGCCGGCATCCTGCTCTATCGCCGCCGGGGAGAGGTTCTCGAGGTCCTGCTCGTGCACCCTGGCGGTCCCTTCTTCGGCAACAAGGACCTCGGCAATTGGTCGATCCCAAAGGGTGAGGTCGACCCGACTGACCCAGACTACGAGCAGACCGCCCGGCGAGAGTTTCTCGAGGAGGTCGGCCATCCGGTTCCGCCCGGCCCCTTGATCGACCTCGGTTCCATCCGTCAGAAGGGCGGAAAGATCGTATACGCGTGGGCCATCGAGGGCGACATCGACACCGCCACGATGACCAGCAACTTCATCGAATTCCCATGGCCGCCATTCTCGGGCAGGGTGAAACGGTTCCCCGAGGTCGACAAGTGGGTCTACTTCGGCCCTGATGAGGCCCGGCGGCACATGAAGGAGACCCAGATCCCGTTGCTCGAGCGCCTGGATCAGGCGTTGTCGGCAATAGAGCCACACGGCAACGCGCCTCGATGACCGCACCTGCGGACGAAATCGTCAGGCTACACGGCGTCTCGGTCATCCGGTCCGGCAACCGGCTTGTCGACGGCGTCGACTGGCACGTTCACCCGGGCGAACGCTGGGTCCTGCTCGGTCCCAACGGCAGCGGCAAGACCACTCTGATGTCCGTCGCGGCCACGTATCTCTGGCCTTCCCTCGGCAGCGTATCGGTGCTGGGTCAGGCCGTGGGGACCGTGGACGTTCGTGAGTTGCGGCGCCGGATCGGCTTCGTCAGCGCCTCGCTCGATGGACGCATACCACCTCAGCTGAGCGCCCACGAAGTCGTCGTGGCCGGCGCCACAGGCTCCATCGCGCCGTGGTGGGATCGACCGGCTCGAGCCACCGAAGAGCGCGCGGCCGAACTGCTGGACGTCGTCGGCTGCGCAGCCCTTGGGGACCGTCGTTTCGGGCTCCTGTCTTCCGGCGAGAAACAGCGGTCCAGATCGCTCGAGCTCTGATGCTCGACCCCGCCCTGCTGCTGCTCGACGAGCCGGCCGCGGGGTTGGACCTCGGCGCACGCGAGCGGCTGGCAGTCCTGCTTGCCCGGCTCAATGCTGAGCGCGGCCTGGCGGCCACGGTTGTCGTAACCCACCGCGTCGAGGAGATCGCGCCCGGGACCACCCACGCGCTGGTCCTGCGATCCGGTCGCGTCGTCTGCGCCGGGCCGGCCGCGGAGGTCGTCACGAGTTCCGTGCTGAGCGAGGCCTTCGATATCCCGCTCAGGGTCGAGCGCGTCTCCGGTCGGTTCGTGGCGATCGCGACAGGATCATGACCGTGGATCGCGGGCGCACCTCAGTGCCGAAGCCAGGAGATGTCGGGCCAGCTCGGCGCGGTACCGTCGGGAGCATGCTCGTCGAGAGCCTCTTTGGCGTCCGACTTCGCGCGTCCGCGGGTCGAGGCGCGGTCTTCGGCCACGACGCGATGGCGTCGCTTACGCGACGACCACGAGCCGGCGCGAGCGCGGGGATTGGCCAGATCGGTCTCGACAACGTGACTCACCGCGGCTGCCAACTCGACTGGGACCGGCGGCGCCTTGGGCGCCGGCCGGCGCTTACTGTCCCGAGGGACCCGGTTGGTCGCGGATTCCGGGGCGGGCAGCTGCGCGCCCCCTGATTTCCTGGGTTTCGAGGCTGCAGCGGGCGCAACGGATTTGCGGACGGTCTTCGGTTTGGCAGCGGAGGGCTTCTGCACGGACGCCGCAACAGCTGACGTCGCCGACTTTCGGGCGGCCGCCGGCTTGGCGGTAGCGGGCTCCTCGGCGGGCGTGGCAACAGCAGACGTCGCCGACTTGCGGGCGGTCTTCGGTTTGGCAGCGGCGGGCTTCTGGGCGGGCGTGGCTGCAGCTGACGTCGCCGACTTTCGGGCGGCCGCCGGCTTGGCGGTAGAGGGCTCCTCGGCGGGCGTGGCTGCAGCTGGCGCAACGGACTTGCGGGCGGTCTTCGGTTTGGCAGCGGCGGGCTTCTGGGCGGGCGTGGCTGCAACGGCGCGCGCCGCTGGCCTGCGCGCCGTTGGCTTGCGCGCGGTCGGCCGTTTCGCAGTTGTGGTCCGCTGCGAGACGGGCAATCCCGCGGTGGCCTCCGGAGCGACCCCGCCGGGTGTGCCGGACACCGGATAGGGCGTCATGACACTCAGGGCATCGAGCCTCTTGACGAGCGCGAGCACCGCATGGACCTCATCCGCGCGGATGTCGCCCGCCGCTACCGCTCCTTCGAGACGCGCGGGCCGTTCGTCCGGGCTGAGCTCGAGCAACTCGTCGAGCACCTTCTGACGCCGCGCTTCGCGGCTTGGCCGAGTCCAGAACACGTCAATCTCCTGCCCTGACGAACCGGACGACGGCCCGGGATCGCTTCTTCCCAGGCTCGCCAGGGATGCTGGCTCTCGAGTCTATCCTTTCGCCAGACATCGGCCCACGCCGACTTGATCTCGTCAAGTCATGAGCCTGCCACATGACCTGACGCCGGGCAACGCCGTAGCGCCTGCCGACACGGGTAGGTTCGGGCAGTACTTCCGGGCTGGCGTGACTGCCCGACGCGCGTCACTTGCGGGGTTCCTCACCGGCGTACAGCGCGGCCATGGCTCGCGAGGCCGCAGCCATGATCTCACGCAGCTCGAGCGGCTCTAGAACCTCTGCGTCGGGACCGAGTCGGAGTAGCTGGGCCTCCGCATGCCACAGGTCCTCCAGCTTGAGGGAGAGGGTGGTCCAGCCGTCCGGGTCCGGTCCGGCTGCCGTCGCGACCGCCTCGGTGGCTGCCGTCTGACCGACGGCGTCGGCCAACCTCTCCAGGCCATCCGCGCGGACCCGCACCCTGGCGGCAAACGATGGCAGGCTCTCGGCGTATTCGGCGACGGATCGCGCCCAGTAGTCGGCGAGGTCGAAATCGTCGGGCCGTTCGAAGCGCGGGGCCAGAAGCGTCAGCTCGACGATGCGCGACACGCGGTAGGTGCGCAGCCCGCCCTCAACCCTCGCCACGAGATACCAGACGCCGGCCTTCAAGACCAGCCCAAGTGGATCGACCAGACGCTCGACGGCGTCGGTCTCGCCACCGCGCCTGTAGCTCATCCTCAGCTGGTTGTCGGCCCAGACGGCCTCGGCGATCCCCTGCAGGTGGGGCACGACCTCGGGTTCCTGGAACCAGCCCGGTGCATCGAGATGAAAGCGCTGGCGCAGTCTCGAGGCGCGACTCCGCAGTTCCGGGGGCAGGGCGGCCAGAACCTTGAGCTGTGCGGCAGCCAGAACCGTCCCCAGGCCGAGCTGGGCGGCCGGTCCGGGATAGCCCGACAGGAACAGCGCCTCTGCCTCCTCAGGAGTCAGGCCGGTGAGTCTCGTCCGATAGCCCTCCACGAGCTGGAAGCCGCCGTTCGTGCCGCGGTCGGCGTAGACGGGAATGCCGGAAGCGCTCAGTTCCTCCACATCCCGGTACACGGTCCGCATCGAGACTTCGAGCTCGTCGGCCAGCTGCCGCGCGGTCATCCGACCACGGGTTTGAAGGAGCAACAGAACGGAGATCAGCCGACTCGCTCGCATCCGTGCAGCGTACCCGATTTCTAGGCCGAGTTCCTGACAGTAACCGTCAGGTATCTCCACTAAGCTCGTCTCAGAAGCAGTCAACAGGAGGACGCCCGGCCCTCTCAGCGGTAGGGTCGGGGCGTCATCCAGAGTTGGAGGAACTCGTGACCATGCGTCCCTTTGGTATCGACGACGTTGAGCAGCTGCGTGCGGCACGGGCAAGGGCCAAGGAGCTGGAGGCTGACTGGCGGATGGCCAATCGCCCACACTCCGAGGCGCGCCTGGGAGTCTCGAAAGCCCGCCGGGGCGCGCTGCGGGCTGCCCGTGAGGCGGCCGGCCGCAGGCTTGTGGAGCTCGGGCAGCGAGTCCTGCCTGCCGGGGTCGAGCCGTGTGCCTGACCGGGGCAACGTTCCGCCTCGACGGCGCGGCTGAGTCTGCGCCGTAATGGCGGTGGCAAACCGGCTGAGGATCGGGCAATCTGACGCCATGCCTTCCCTGCCGCCCGAGAGTACAGGTGCCAATCCTCACGACCCAGGGTCGGACGTTGCCGGCGAGCGGGCGGTCGCAGTCGAAGGGGCCGCCCGCGAACCGATAGTGACCCCGCACGGGGCCACGATCCGGATAGGCACCGCTTCGTGGACGGACCCGACGATGACGGCGCCGGGGGTCTTCTACCCGCGTGGCGCGGACAGCGCGGAGGATCGGCTCGCTTACTACGCAGCCACTTTCCCAGTCGTCGAGGTCGACGCCACCTACTACGCCCTGCCGTCGGTCCGGGTCGCAGCAGCATGGGTGGAGCGGACTCCACCGGACTTCGTCTTCGACGCGAAGGCGCACGCCCTGATGACCGGCCAGCCGACCGAGACCAAGCGGCTCCCCAAGGACCTTCGGTCGGCGCTGCCTGCAAGTCTCGCCGCCCAAGCGCGGATCTATGCCCGCGACCTCCCGGCCGAGCTGCGGGACGAGGTCTGGCGACTCTATCTGGCGGGGCTGGAGCCACTTCGGGCCGCCGGCCAGCTGGGCTCCGTACTCCTCCAGTACCCGAAGTGGTTCTTCCCCACGAGCGAGAGCCGCGACCTGATCCTCGAGGCCCGCCAGCTCCTCGGAGATGTCAGGTCGGCGGTCGAATTCCGGAGCGAAACTTGGTTCAACGAGAAGAACCGCGATCGGACGCTGCGCTTCCTAGCCGATAACTCGATACCTCTGGTCATGGTCGATGGTCCCCAGGGCCTGCGAAGCAGCGTTCCGCCCCTCTCCAAGGTGACCTCCCCCGATCTGGCGGTGGTCAGGTTCCACGGCCGGCGGGTCGAGACGTGGGAGGCAACCGGCATACCGGTAGTCGAGCGGTTCCGCTACCTCTACAGCGAGGACGAGTTGCGTGAGTGGCTGCCGCGTCTCCAAGAAGCGGCCGAGGAGGCTCGCGAGATGCACATCCTGATGAACAACTGCTACGCCAACTACGGTTCCACCAACGCTCGAGAGCTGGCGGCGATGCTGTCGGCCGAGCTCGGGGCCGATGGCGGTCAGGTCGGCGGCGGGTCCTAGCAGATCGGCAGAGCACGGGGCCACCCGACTGGCCGCTATCGCGTGCGAGCGATCCCAGACGAACCTTCGCGTTGACACGGCAAACGGCCCGGGGAGGGGGGCCCGAGCCGTTTGCGAAGGAGCGCGCCGTCACTCGCGCCCGCGGAAGATTGCTTCGATCGTAGGCTAGACTCGGAGCTTCGCTGTCACTGCACGAGGGCGTTCCACCACGCGATCCGACCCGCCTGGTGACCGGCGTAGACGCGTATCCCTGCCGCCGCCTGGGTTCCCGCCCTTCACCCAGGTCAGCCCGCTCCCCGCCGAAAGCGTAGCCTCGCCATCGGTCACACCGACCGCCGGCCCATCCGCGACTCCCGCCAGGGCACGCAGGATCCTGCGGTCGGGCGAGTCCTGGATCCCGCCTTCGACGGCGTCTTGGAACCCCACCGCCAGATCGGTCCCGGAGGCCTGGCAGTCCCTTCCGTGGGCATGGCCCAACGGCACCTACCGCGTTGCGGTCACCTCGGGCAGCCAGACGACGACCATCCTTCTTCAGCTGCAAGGCTCAGCCTGAGGCTGGACCTGCTCTGTCGGTCGGGCTGGCCGCCCATCGTCGGCGTCGGGCCATGTCAAGCGTTGGGTTCGGTCGGTCGATCGCGAAGTCGCGCGTCAGAGCCGGTCGCCCGTCGCTAAGAGCCTGTGAATCTATTGGTTTCAGGGATTCCCAGCCGACCTCCTCGCAGCTACGATTCTCGGCATGGACGACACTCTCTTCGCACTCCCACTCGCCGAGCCAGACGAGCACCAGGAGGCGGCAGGCGTACCGCGCCTCCAGCTACCGAACCGGGGCCAGCTCGAGCTGCGTTCGGTCGATCTCGACGGCCTCCTCGGCCCCGACCATCGGGCTCGCCTCGTGTGGGCCTTCGTGGAGGGGCTCGATCTCACGCCGCTGTATACGCGCATCAAGGCAATCGAGGGCCATCCGGGACGGCCACCGATCGATCCTGCAATCCTCGTGGCGCTGTGGCTGTACGCGACGCTCGAAGGCGTCGGCAGCGCCAGGGCGCTCGACCGGCTGTGTGAGGAGCACGATGGATACCGCTGGCTTGCCGGCGGGGTCGGGCTCAACTATCACACCCTCGCGGCGTTCCGGGTCGAGCACGCCGATGTCCTCGATCGGCTCCTCACAGAGAGCGTCGCGGCGCTCCTGGCCGATGGCCTGGTGACCATGGTCGCGGTCGCCCAGGACGGCGTCCGGGTCCGAGCAGCCGCAGGTGCGGCTTCATACCGCCGCCGAGACAGACTCGAGCGCTTCCTCGCACAAGCCGATGCCCAGGTCCGCGCCCTCAAGAACGAACTCGATGACGACCCGGGTGCAAGCAGTCGGCGGGTCGCCGCAGCGAGAGAGCGGGCCACACGAGAGCGGGCCGAGAGGGTTCGACATGCTCTCGCCCATCTGCCGGCACTCGAAGCCGCCAAGAAGCGCAACGCCAAGCGCGGCAAGCCCCCAGAGGATGCCCGGGCCTCCACAACCGATCCGGAGGCCCGCGTCATGAAGATGGCCGACGGCGGCTGGAGACCCGCATACAACGCCCAGCTCGTGACCGATACGGGCAGCCAGGTCATCGTCGGACTGGACCTGACCAACGCTGGCACCGATCAGGCCAGCTTGGCCCGATGGTTCGCCAGCTACGCACGAGATACGGCCGCGCACCAGGCGCCTGGCTCGCCGACGCCGGCTTTCTGGCCAGCGCCGAGATCGAGGAGTTCGCTGCCCCCGAAGCCGGCACGACCCTCTACCTGCCAGTCCGCACCCCTGAGGTCCGGGGTCGCGACCCGTATCTGCCGCTTCCATCGGACTCGCCCGCCGTTGCCGACTGGCGCACTCGGATGGGCACGCCGCAAGCGAAGGAGATCTACAAAGACCGGGCCGCCACCGCCGAGTGCGTCAACGCCATCGCCCGCAATCGAGGCCTGCAGCGCTTCGGCGTCCGAGGCAGGGCGAAGGCCAGAGCCGTGCTCCTCTGGTTCGCCCTGGCTCACAACCTCATGCGGACAGCGGCATTGCGCTCAGCGGCCAGCGCCGCCTGACGCGAGGCACCCGGGGCGGAACGTCACCATCGCCACCCCCGTCGCTCCACTGCGCCGCGGGCCGTGTCTGGACAACATCTCGATGGTCCCGCTCCCCGATCAACTTCGCGAAAGCCTGATCCAATCGCCCGCCTTTGCCCAATACGATTGGTTCTCAGGCTCTAAGATCGGATACCGGTCGTCGGGCTTGACTCTCCGGTTGCCTGAGGATCCAGGCTGGTCGCGCCAAACGAGCCTGGATCCGGTTCGATCCAGGCTGACGGAGGAACGCGATGCGGAACCTGCTACCGATCGGTCGGTTCTCCGAGATCTGCCGGCTCTCGATCCCGGCGCTCCGTCATTACGACGAGCTGGGCCTGCTGCCTCCTGCCGCTGTCGATCCCGACACGGGCTATCGCTACTACTCGATGGCTCAGGCGGAGGACGCGGACCGGATCAGGACCCTGCGATTCCTCGACATGCCGCTACCGGAGATCCGAGCGATCCTCGCCAGCGACACCGCCGGGACGAAGGCTCTGCTTGAGGCCCATCGGGAGAGACTCCAGGCAGAGGCCGATCGGCGGCGCTACGCCATCTCCTTGCTCGATTCGATGTTGCGCGAGGAGCCACCGATGACATACGAGATCCATCTCCGGGAGACGGAGCCACAGCCTGCTGCGTCAATCCGAGGCCGGGCGCCCTGGTCCGACCTTGGATCGTTCATCTCCGCAGCGCTCCTGGAGGTCTTTGGGGTTGCGGGCCAGCAGTGCGTCAGGTTCGCCGGCCCCGCCTACGGCATCTACCACAGCGCCGAATCCGCTGAAGCCGAGGTGGACCTCGAGGTCGGCATGCCGGTCGCCGAGCCGATCGGGCCCACGGGGCGCGTGATCGCCACCACGATCCCCGGCGGCCTGGTTGCGACGACGGTCCACGCCGGCCGGTACGAGGAGATAGCTCCGGCCTACCGCGCGTTGGGCGAATGGGTCCAGGAGCACGGCCACGAGACGGCAGGACCGCCCCGCGAGGTCTATCTGGTCGGCCCGGAGCAGGTCGGGGACGCCGGCGCACTCCGCACCGAAATCCTGTGGCCGATCCGTTGAGCGACCGTGTCGGCGGCCAATCCCCTGGCTTCTTCGATCCGTGACGACACTGGAATTGGCGCCGGAGACCTGTTCGGAGTAGTCCTGCGGCTCCGCGACGGTCATCAATCCCGAGGCCGCTCGCACCGTGCGCATATTCGCGGAATCGGGCTCCCGCGGGCTGTGACCCCGGCGCGCTCACGCCCGCTCCCCGGAATCCAAACGCCCGGCGGGTGACCCGCCGGGCGTTCGCGCAACGAAGGAAGAAGGGCTACCTGTCGCGCTCCGCGGCGTCGCTCAGGGCGGCCTGCGCGGCTGCGAGGCGCGCCACCGGAACCCGGAACGGCGAGCACGAAACGTAGTTGAGGCCGATCTGGTGGCAGAACCCGATCGACATCGGGTCGCCGCCATGCTCGCCGCAGATGCCCACCTTGAGGTCCGGGCGGGTCTTGCGGCCAAGCTCGACGGCCAGCTTCATCTCCTTGACGATGACCGAGTCGAGCGACTGGAAGGGGTTGTACGGGAGGATCTTGTCCTCGACGTACTTGAGCAGGAACCCGCCCTCGGCGTCGTCGCGGCTGTAGCCGAACGTCATCTGGGTCAGGTCGTTGGTGCCGAAGCTGAAGAACTGGGCGTATTCGGCGATCTCGTCCGCGACCCAGCAGGCTCGCGGGATCTCGATCATGGTGCCGAACTTGTAGTCGATCTTGACCCCGGCGGCCTTGACCACCGAGGCGGCCTCGGCCTCCAGGAGTACCTGAGTGGCCTTGAGCTCGTTCACGTGGCCGACGAGCGGGATCATGATCTCCGGTCGCGGATCCTTCTTGGCCTTCTTCACGGCGACGGCCGCGTTGAGGATCGCCCGGGTCTGGATCTTGACGAAGTCCGGGATCATGAGGCCGAGGCGGCAGCCGCGGAGCCCGAGCATCGGGTTCTGCTCGTGCATCGACTTGATGGTCGCGAGCAGTTCCTTGTCCTTGGCGGTCGCCTTGTCACCGGCCTTGGTGACCTTGACCAGCTGGTCTTCGAGGTTCGGAAGGAACTCGTGGAGGGGCGGGTCGATGAGGCGGATCACGACCGGCAGCCCGCTCATGGCGGCGAGGATCCCCTCGAAGTCGCCCTGCTGGAGCGCCTCGAGCTTCGCCATCGCGGCGTCAAACTGCTTGACGGCCGTCTTCTCTTCTGATGTGAGGGGCTGGCCGGCAGCGGTCTTGCCCTTGGCTCGGGTGGCCACGTTGGCCACGAGGATCGCAGCTCGCACGATCTCGAGGCGCGGGCCCTCGCGGAACATGTGCTCGGTCCGGCAGAGGCCGATGCCCTGGGCGCCGTAGGAGCGGGCCTGAGCGGCCTCTTCCGGCTTGTCGGCGTTCGTCCAGATCTGGAGGCGGCGAACCTTGTCGGCCCAGCCGAGGACGGTCTGGAGGTCCTTCTGGTCCTCGTACCGGGCATGGACGGTCGGCAACGCGCCGACGAAGACTTCGCCGCTCGAGCCGTCGAGGCTGATCGGATCGCCTTCCTTGATCGTCACGCCGTTGGCCGTGGCGCTGCGAGTGGCGTAGTTGACTTCCAGCTCGGCGCAGCCGGCGACGCACGGCTTGCCGATCTGGCGGGCGACGACCGCGGCGTGCGAGGTCGCCCCGCCCTTGGCGGTGAGAATGCCCTGGGCGACTGCCATGCCGTGGAAGTCGTCCGGAGAGGTCTCCTCGCGAACGAGGACGACCTTCTGGCCCTTCTCGACCCAGGCCACGGCGGTGTCGGCGTGGAAGACGGCCTTGCCGACGGCGGCGCCGGGCGAGGCGTTGAGACCCTTTGCCATCCGCTTGGCCTTGGCGCGGGCGACCGGATCGAACTGATCGCGCAGGAGCTGGTCGACCTGGGCCGGCTCGATGCGGGCCAGGGCTTCCTCGTGCGTGATGAGCTTCTCCTTGACCATATCGATCGCGATCCGCACCGCGGCGGCGGCTGTCCGCTTTGCGCTGCGGGTCTGGAGCATGTACAGGCGGCCGCGCTCGATCGTGAACTCGAGGTCCTGGACGTCCTTGTAGTGCTTCTCCAGCTTCTCGGCGATCTTCTTGAACTCGGCGTAAGCCTTGGGCATGTCTTGGGCCAGCGACGCGATCTTGGACGGGGTGCGGATGCCCGCGACGACGTCCTCGCCTTGGGCGTTGACGAGGTACTCACCGTAGAGGGCCTTCTCGCCAGTGTTCGGGTCTCGGGTGAATGCGACGCCGGTGCCCGAGTCGTCGCCCATGTTGCCGAAGACCATGGTCACGACGTTGACCGCGGTGCCGAGGTCGTGGGCGATCTTCTGGCTGTTGCGGTAGTCGGTGGCGCGCTTGCCGAACCAGGAGCCGAAGACGGCCTTGATCGCCAGGTCGAGTTGCTCGTTCGGATCGTCCGGGAAGTCGCGCCCGATGGTGTCCTTGACTATCGTCTTGTACGTGGTGACGAGCTTCTTGAGGTCGTCGACGTCGAGGTCCGTGTCCTTGGCGTCCTTGCCGTGCTTCTCCTTGGCCGCGTCCAGCGCCTCGTCGAAGCGGTTGTAGGCGACCTCCGAACCGTCCTTGCCCTTGACCACGCGCGACGGGACGTCGAGCACGATCCGGCCGAACATCGAGATGAAGCGACGGTAGGCGTCCCAGCCGAAGCGCTCGTTGCCGGTGATGGCGATGAGGCCCTGGAGGGTCGCTTCGTTGAGGCCCAGGTTGAGGACTGTGTCCATCATGCCCGGCATCGAGAACTTGGCGCCCGAGCGGACGGAGACGAGGAGAGGGTTCTTCGGATCGCCGAAGCCCTTGGCAGCCTGACCCTCGACGACCTTGACGGCCGCGAGGACGTCGTCCCACAGCCCGGCCGGAAGAGCCTTGCCGGCGTTGAAATAGTCGTTGCAGGCTTCTGTCGTGATGGTGAAGCCCGGAGGAGTCGGCAGGCCCGCGTTGGTCATCTCGGCGAGGCCGGCGCCCTTGCCGCCCAGCAGGTCTTTCATCCCGCCGTTGCCCTCGGCAATGCCGCCGCCCCAGGCGTAGATGTAGCGCTTCGCGGCCTTGTAGGTCTTTGTGCCAGTGTCGGCCATGAGGGTGTCACTCTCCTTGGATGCGGAGCTGTCGCGCCTCGGACTGCGGGGTGGCGTCCGGGCGACGGAATTCGCACTATGTCCCAACGATTGTACAGGCGAGGACGAAGCCGACTCGCTGCCGACCGGCATTGACAGCCGGTCGTTGGGTCCTTCAGAGGCCGGCCATTCGGCCCGACCACGCGGGACTCTCGGCTCGGCGGGCGTAGCCTTGGCTCTCGAGCCGGAGCGTCAGTCTCCTGCCGCCCGACGGTCGAGCCAGGCGAGCCAGGCGTCGAGCCCTTCGCCGGTGGTCGAGGAGATGCCCAGGATCGGCACGTCGGGATTGAGCAATCGGACGTCCGCCTCGAAGAGGGACCGGTCGAAGGTCAGATGTGGAGCCAGGTCGATCTTATTGAGCAGGATCAGGTCCGCGGCCGTAACCAGGTAGGGGTGCTTGGCGGCCTTGTCGTCGCCCTCGGTCAGGCTGAACAGACCAACTTTGACACTCTGACCCAGGTCGAAACCGACCGGGCAGATCAGGTTGCCCACGTTCTCGACGAAGAGGAGATCCACTCCCTCGAGATCGATCCCGCCCAACGCGTCCCGAACCTGGACGGCCTCGAGGTGGCAGCCTTCACCGGTCGAGATCTGGACGACCCGGTCGCACCAGCGGGCCAGCCGGTCGCCGTCGCGCCTGGTCGTGAGGTCGCCCACGAGCACGGCAGGCTTCCGGCGACCCTTGAGCGAACGCAGAGTGGCTTCCAGCAGCGCCGTCTTGCCGCTCCCCGGAGCCCCGATCAGGTCGATCGCGAAGATGCCCCGGCGCGCCAGCTCCGCCCTGATGGAAGAGGCGATCCCGTCGTTGGCCTCGAGGATGCGCTCCACCACCGGAAGGCGGACGGTCCGCGTCTGACCGCTCAACTGGTTTCCTCCTGGTCGACCGTGATCGAGACTAGATCCAGCTCGTCGCCGCCCGTGGGCGCCGGCGTCGTGTTGCCGCAGGCGCAGTCTACGAATGGAACCGCGCTGGTCCAGCTCCGGCCGCACGTGGAGCACGTGATGGTCCACGGCCGCTGATCCACCGTCAGAGTGGCCCCGTCTATGGCCGTGCCCGCGATCACCGCGGTCCATGACATCTGCAATGCCTCCGGTTCGAGACCGCGCAGGACCCCGACGCGGATCGACACGTCGCGCACCAGGGCATCGTCCGGCGCATGGCGCTGGACCTGGGTCAGGATCGCTTCCGCTATCGAAAACTCATGCACGCGGCGCATCCTAGCCCATTTCTGTCAGGCGCGGCGCCCAAATTACCGAGGAAAGTAAGTCGGTCCCGAACTTGGGGGCCGAATTTCCCGGCCAGAAGGGCCGAACCGCGGGGCTCAAGGCGCCTCGTCTCTGGATACGCTGACGAGGCTGAAGAGAGACGCGCGAGGAGCGTCCCAAAGATCCGAGCCGCTCTCCATCCCAGGTGGCCCGGAAACAACCGAAAAGTTGGACACATGGCTCACATACACATCGTCGACGACGACCCGATCTCGGTCGCCAGAACCACGGAAGCGATCGAGGCCGGCGGTCATTCGGTCTCCAGTTCCTCGACCCCTGCCGAAGCGGCCCTCTACATGCGCGAGGAGATGCCCGATCTCGTCGTCCTGGAGGCCGTGCTCGGCGGCAAGTTGTCCGGCATCGAACTCGCTCAATCGTTGGCTCAAGAGCATCCGGACCTGCCGCTCATCATGCTGACTCGGGCCGACGAACTGCTCTCCGACGAACAGCTGGACAGCCAGGACCGCGACGGCTGGATCCCCGTCAGCCGCTATCTGGAAAAGCCGGTCATCGGCGACGTCCTGGTCGACGAGATCGACCACCTCCTGCCCGAGGCGGAGTGAGTCTTCCCTCTCTCGTCGCCGCCCTCATCGCGCTGCCCGCGATCGTCGGCGCGATCCTGATCCTGATCTCCTCGTCCGCGCTCCGAAACGCGGTCGTGGTGGTTGGCGGATTGCTCGTCGCCGCCATCTCGGTCGCGGCCGCGGTCGCATTCGGTAACGGCGACGGCGCCTTCTTCGGTCTCCCGGGCGGACTCGAACCGGGGCAGGCGCTGCTGGCCGTCGAGATCGCGCTCACCGCCTTCGTGGTGGTGATCAGCCTGATGCATCGCCGGTTCCCGGCGCCGATCCTGGCCCTCACCCAGCTGGGCATCTCCGTCTGGCTCGAAGTGGCCGGCCGCCTGCCCGAGCCGGACCCCTCGCGGCTCTTCTGGTTCGACCGCCTCTCGCTGGTGATGGTGCTCGTGGTCGGGATCATCGGCCCGCTGATCTGCATCAACGCGATCGGGTACATGCGGGCCTACCACCGTGCCAGCCCGATGATCCAGGGCCGCCGCACGGTCTTCTTCTCACTGCTGTTCGTCTTCCTGGCGGGCATGTTCGGGCTGGTCGTGTCGAACTACCTGCCGATGATGCTGGTCTTCTGGGAGATCACGACCATCTGCTCGTTCCTGCTGATCGGCTACACGCGGACCGAAGAGACGGTCCGGTATGCCTTCAGGGCGCTCAACATGAACCTCCTGGGCGGGCTGGGGTTCGGGCTGGCCATCGTGTGGCTGTCGGGTCAGGCGGACGGCCTCGACCTGGCCAGGCTCACCCACGGTCCGGCCGGAGCGGCACTTCTACCGGCCATCGCACTCCTCGCCTTCGCCGGCATCACCAAGAGCGCGCAGATGCCATTCAGCTCGTGGCTGATCGGCGCCATGTACGCCCCTTCCCCAACCTCGGCGCTGCTCCACTCCAGCACGATGGTCAAGGCCGGCGTCTTCCTGCTACTGCGCCTGTCCCCGGCTATGTCGGGTTCGACGGTGGGCTATCTCGTGGCTTTCGTCGGGCTGCTGACGTTCCTCTTCGTTTCGCTCGTAGCCGTGACGGAGCAGAACACCAAGAAGGTCCTCGCCTATTCAACGATCGGCAGCCTGGGGTTGATCGTCGGTTGTGCAGGCATCGGGACGCCGGAGCTGGCGTGGGCCGGGGTGATGATCATCATCTTCCACGCCCTGGCCAAGGGCCTGCTCTTCCTGGTCGTTGGGACCATCGAGAACCGGCTCTACACGAAGAACATGGAAAACTTCGACGCGCTGATGAGCCTTATGCCGCGCATCAGCACGCTGTTCTTGACCGGCATCGCCGGGATGTTCGTGGCTCCGTTCGGGCTCGTCATCGCCAAATGGACCGCCATCCGGGCGTTCCTGCTCGTGCCCGGCGCCGCCGGCGCCGCGATGGTCGTGATCATGGCGTTCGGCAGCTCGCTGACGATCTTCTACTGGGGCAAGCTCCTCATGAAGGTGCTGTCCGCGCGGAAGGTGACCGCCTACGAACGCTCGATCGAGAGCCGGGTCTCGCGTTACGAGTGGGCGACCGAGATCCCGATGGCGATCGGCGTGATCGCCGCTGCGGCGTGCGTCGGCCTCATCTCGGACCACGTCGTCGGTCCGTACGCACTCAGCGCCTTCTCCGCCGCACCCCGCACTTTCCTCGCCCTGGACCCAGCGACGCTGGCCGTGCTCATGGCCGCGATGCTCTTCCTGCCGCTCTTGTCCCTCTGGGTGTGGCGCCATCCCGTATACGACCACGCGGACTTCTACGCCGGCGGTCGCAGCACCACCCCAGGCCACGTCATGGGTGCGGCGCTGGGCGGCATCAAGAAGGTGACCCTCCGCAACTACTACCTCGACGGGGTTATCAACGGCGCCCTGATGTTCCGTGCCGGGACAGTCGCCTGTGGCGGAATCCTGGTGGCTATGGTCACGGTTGGGATGGTGGCCCGACCATGAACCCGGCGATCTACGGGCTGCTCTTCCTCGGCCTCGCCCCGATCTTCGGTGGGCTCGTGGCCGGCGTGGACCGCAGGATCAGCGCGCGGATGCAGGGCCGTGTCGGGCCGCCGCTGCTGCAGCCGTTCTACGACGTCGGCAAGCTGCTGCAGAAGCAGTCGCGGCAGCTCAACCCGATCATGGAGCCGATCCTGGTGGGCCACCTCATCTTCATGGCCGCCACCGGCGCGCTGCTCTTGAGCGGCACAGACCTGATCTTCACGACGTTCGTCTTCGCCCTGGCGGCGCTGCTGCTGGTCCTCGCCGCCGGGTCGGCCAACTCCCCGTATAGCTTCACCGGTGCCGAACGCGAGCTCGTCGTGCTGCTCGCGGCCGAACCGTTCTTCATCCTGATGATGGCCGCCATCTGCAAGGTGACCGGCGCGAACACTTTCGAGGGCGTCCTTGCGTCGAGCCAGCTCGTGGCCGCACAGCTGCCGGGCGTTCTGCTGGCGTTCCTGATGGTCGCGACGATCAAGCTTCGGAAGTCGCCATTCGACATCTCGATGTCGCACCACCCCCACCAGGAGCTCGTGAGCGGTCTCAAGTCCGACATGTCGGGCCGGCTGCTGGCCTACGTCGAGCTGGCACGCTGGTACGAGTCGGCGCTGCTGTGCGCCTTCATGGTCCTGCTCTTCAACTGGAGCGTGGCCCTGGGTCTGGTCGCCTTCCTCGTCGCCTACGCCCTGGAGATCCTGCTCGACAACTCCACGTCGCGCATCAAGTGGCAGCTCGTCCTGCGCTCCACCTGGGTTGCCACCCTGGTCTTCTCGGGCGGCAACGTGCTCGCTCTATTCCTGCTGGGCCGGTGATCGAGATGTCCTTCTTCCGCCGCTCACCATGGATCCTCCACTACGACGGATCGAGCTGCAACGGCTGCGACATCGAAGTCCTGGCCTGCCTGACGCCGCTCTACGACGTGGAGCGGTTCGGAGTGATCAACACGGGGAACCCGAAGCACGCCGACATCCTGCTCGTGACCGGCAGCGTGAACGAACGCAACGTCGAGATCGTGAAGAACCTGTACCGCCAGATGCCCGAGCCCAAGGTCGTGGTTGCGGTCGGGGCGTGTGCGTGCTCCGGAGGCATCTTCGCCCGCGCCTACAACATCCAGGGCGGGATCGACAAGGTGCTGCCGGTGGACGTCTACGTGCCCGGCTGCGCGGCGCGCCCCGAAAGCATCATCGACGGCGTCGTGGAGGGCATCGCCGCGCTCGAAGAGAAACGAAAGAAGACGGCCTGATGGACGGCAGCGCTTTCCTCGCCCGAGTCGGGGCATACCACGAGGCCGGCTGGCGTCTGGCCCTCATCAACGCCACGACGGTCGTGGCGCCTGCGGCAGGGACGCACGGCCACGTGACGACGGCCGAAGCCGCGACCACGGGGGCTGGCGCGCCAACCTCGGCCGGCGAAGTACCCGCGCCGGCGACCCCGCCCGCGCCATCGGCCCCAGTGGCTCCGCCGGCGGTCGAGGCGCCCGGCGTCTTCGAAATCGCCTGGGCCTTCGCCAGGGGCAACGAGTTCGAGACGATTCGCGAGCAGATCGAGGCCGGCGAGGCGGTGCCGAGCGTATCCGAGCTCTTCGGGGCCGCGTTCCTCTACGAGAACGAGATCCGGGAGCTGTTCGGCATCAACGTAACCGGCATCGGCTTGGACCTGCACGGCCAGCTGTACAAGACCGCGACCCGGGTCCCCTTCTCGCATGCCGCGATCAAGGCCCGGCTCAAGGCAAACGCGGCGGCGGTGAAGAAGCCATGAAGAAGACTGTCATCCCATTCGGGCCGCAGCATCCGGTCCTGCCGGAGCCGCTGGTGCTCGACCTCGTGCTGATGGACGAGAAGGTCGTGGACGCCATCCCGACCATCGGCTACATCCACCGCGGCCTCGAGATGATGGTCGAGCGGGTGGAGTACACCGAGATGGGCTTCGTGGTCGAGCGCATCTGCGGCATCTGCAGCTTCATGCACGGCATGGGTTACTGCGTCTCGCTCGAAAGCATCATGAACGTCGAGGTCCCAGAGCGAGCCGGCTGGCTGCGCCTGATCTGGGCCGAGATCTCGAGGATCCAGAGCCACCTGCTTTGGCTCGGCTTGGGCGCCGATGCGTTCGGGTTCGAGAACCTCTTCATGCATTGCTGGCGGATGCGCGAGCAGATCCTCGACATCTTCGAGAAGACGACCGGCGGCCGGATCATCCACTCGGTCAACCGCATCGGCGGAGTCAAGCGCGACATCGCCGACTCCGAACTCGCGGCCATCCTCGTCCAGCTGCAGGAGCTGGGCGCCGCATTCAAAGACACGGCCCGGGTCTTCAGGACAGATCCCTCGATCGCCCACCGGCTCGGCGGCGTCGGAGTGCTGACGACCGAGGACGCGCGTGCGGTCGATGCTGTCGGCCCGATGGCCCGCGCCTCGGGCATCGCCACCGACACGCGACTCCTGGGCGCGAACTTCTACGATCGAGTCGAGCTGGAGCCGGTAGTCGAGACCGCCGGCGACTGCCTCGCTCGGGTCCTCGTCCGGATGCGCGAGATCGACCAGTCGATCGACATCGTCCGCCAGGCGATCGACAAGATGCCAAAGGGCGAGGGCCAGCCGATCGAGAACCGCCCGCGCGGATTGCCCGCTGGCGAGACGTTCACCCGCCTCGAGCAGCCCCGCGGCGAAGTCCTCTACTACGTCAAGGCCAATGGCACAAAGAACCTCGAGCGGTTCCGGGCTCGCACCCCGACCTTCGCCAACATCCCGGCGATGATCAAGCTGGTCAAGGGCTGCGACCTCGCCGACGTGCCGAACATCATCCTGACCATCGATCCATGCATCAGCTGCACGGAGCGCTGAGATGGCCAATCCCCTCACCCTGCCCATGGTCCGGCGGTCGCTCCGCAACCTGGTCTCACGACCGGCAACCCGCCTCTACCCGACCGAGGTCCGGCCGCGCTTCGCTGGGGCGCGCGGCACGATCGAGTTCGACGTGGAGTCCTGCAACTTCTGCATGCTCTGCGCGCGGCGCTGCCCCGCGGTCGCCATCACCGCCTCCCGCGACGACCGCTACTGGGCCATCGAGCAGCTGACGTGCATCGCGTGCGGCGTATGCGTCGAGGTCTGCAACAAGAAGAGCCTGTCGATGTCCGTCGACGCCCGGCGCGTTCACCTTCGGGCGGAAGCGGGTCTCGATGGCGCGCGGCCGGGCCACGAGGAGTGGCACGGAGCCGACCCGGCGGCGGTCAAACCCTAGGCCTGGGTCGCTCGGGCCCGTCCCACTGAACCAGATCCACGCGATGACCCGTTCGCTGCTAGGCTGGTAGCCGCCGCTCGACCCGGGAGCCCACCCGTTCCGAGGGTTTCACGTTGTGACCTTCGGCCCGGCCGACAGGTACACACCGGGCGTGCCGGCGAGGGCCTTCAACGGCCACCATTGCCGTAATTCATACTGCCTTAGCAAGCGATATTTGCCGCCCCATGCCACCGGAGTGAGATGCACCCCATAGTCGCCAGGTCCCAGCTTTCCCCGAACGTCACCCGCCTCGTCGTCGAGGCGCCCCGCATTGCCGAGATCCGGCAGCCGGGGCAGTTCGTGATCGTGCGTCGCGGGCCCGGAGCGGAACGCATCCCTCTGACCATCGCCGACGTCGACAAGTCGGCCGGGACGATCAGCCTGGTGATCCAGGCCATCGGAGCGAGCACGAGCGAGCTGACCACGCTCCAGGTCGGCGACGCGATAACGGACGTGGCCGGGCCGCTTGGCCGGCCCACGGAGCTGCTGGAAGCCGGGCATGCGGTCTGCGTCGGTGGCGGAGTCGGCACCGCGGTTGTCTACCCCATCGCCCAGGCCCTCGCCAGGAACGGCGTGAAGGTGACGAGCGTCATCGGTGGCCGCTCGAAGGAGTGGGTCATCTACGAGGACGAGCTGCGGGCCGCAGGCGACGTGATCGTCTGCACCGACGACGGCAGCTACGGCCGCCACGGTTTCGTGACCGAGGCCCTCAAGGACCTGTGCGAAGCCGGCGGTATCGACGAGGTCTTCGCCGTCGGTCCGGTGCCGATGATGCGGGCCTGCTCCGAGCTGACCCGGCCGTACGGCATCAAGACGACGGTCTCGCTGAACTCGATCATGATCGACGGGACGGGCATGTGCGGCGGCTGCCGTGTCGCCATCGACGGCAAGAGTCAGTACGCCTGCGTGGACGGCCCGGAGTTCGACGGCCACAAGGTCGACTTCCGGCTGCTGGCCGACCGGCTCACTACCTACCGGGAATTCGAACAGGCCGCCCTCGAGCGCTGGCAGGCCTCGCACGCGGAGGCCCACTGATGGACGACCTGACCCTATCCGCCCGCGCTGCCGCGCATGCCGAGCCGCTTCCCAAGAAGGAGCGGATGAAGATCCAGCGCGGGTCCATGCCCGAGCAGGACGCCATGGCTCGGGCCCGCAACTTCGCCGAGGTCAACCTCGGCTACACCGAGCAGCTGGCCATCATGGAGGCCGACCGCTGCCTGCAGTGCCCCAAGCCGTACTGCATCGACGGCTGCCCGGTTTCCGTCAACATTCCCAACTTCATCCGCCTCCTCGGCGAGGGCGACGTCAAGGGGGCCGCCGATTCACTGCTCGGCGACAACGCCCTGCCGTGCGTCACCGGGCGCGTCTGCCCGCAAGAAACCCAGTGCGAGCAGGTCTGCCTGCGCGCCAAGACCGGCACGCCAGTGGCGATCGGCTATCTCGAGCGTTTCGTGGCCGACTGGGCGATCAACAACCGCGATGTCTTCACCGCCGCCAAGCCGGCACCATCCGGCAAGAAGGTCGCGATCATAGGTTCCGGCCCAGCCGGCCTGACCGCCGCCGGAGAGCTCACCAAGCACGGCCACAAGGTCACGATCTTCGAGGCCTTTCACGCTGCGGGTGGCGTGCTGATCTACGGCATCCCGGAGTTCCGACTGCCCAAGGACATCGTCCAGAAGGAAGTCGATCGTCTGGTCGCCGACGGCGTCGAGATCCGCCCGAACTCGATCATCGGCAAGACCTACACCCTGCCCGAGCTGCGCGCCGAATTCGACGCCGTCTTCGTGGCGGTCGGCGCAGGCCTGCCGGTCTTCATGAACGTGCCCGGCGAGAACCTGAAGGGTGTCTACTCCGCGAACGAGTACCTGACGCGCGTCAACTTGATGGGCGCCTACAACCCCGACTCGAACACGCCGGTCCTGCACGGCCAGCGGGTGGCGGTCGTGGGCGGCGGCAACGTGGCCATGGACTCGGTCCGGACCGCGCGCCGGCTGGGCGCCGCCGAGGCGGTGTGCGTCTATCGCCGCTCCCGAACCGAGCTGCCGGCTCGCAGCGAGGAAGTCCACCACGCCGAGCAGGAAGGCGTCCGCTTCGAGTTCCTGACCGCGCCGGTCGAAGTGCTCGGCGACGAGAAGGGCTGGGTCACCGGCCTCAAGTGCATCCGCATGGAGCTCGGCGAGCCCGACGCCTCGGGGCGCCGGCGGCCGGTCGAGATCCCCGGCTCCGAGTTCGTCTTCCCGTGCGAGATGGTCGTGGTCGCGATCGGGACCAGGTCCAACCCGCTCCTGACCTCCACCTCGCCCGACCTCCGCATCAACAAGTGGGGCTACATCGAGATCGACGGCAACCTCGAGACCTCGATGGACGGCGTCTTCGCCGGCGGCGACATCGTCCGCGGCGCGGCCACGGTCATCCTGGCCATGGGCGACGGCAAGAAGGCTGCCCGCAACATCGACGCGTACCTGCGCGGCGACCTTCCGTCTCCGGTCGAGGTTCCGTTGGAGGCTCCTGCGGCCCACTGAGGCCGAGCGCGGCGGTCACCCGCCCACACGTGCGCTTCACACCCGCCGCCGAATCGTCCCGACCCTAGACGGCGCGCACGGTGGAACGCGCAGGCCGACAGGCTCACATTCCCGCGCAGGTACGAGTCTACGGTCGGGTGGAGAGCGCAGGCCGCTGAGACGGCCGCACGGAGGTCTTGGATGGCATCACGAGTCGTGGTACGAGTCGTCCGCCATGTGCCGGGCCTCGATCGATTGGGACGCTGGGTCGCCGACGTGACGGACGCGTTCTATCGCCGGGCCAGGCCGCTCCAGTCCCTTCTCACCGGGACGTGGCTCGGACACCCGATCCATCCGATGATCACCGGCGTCGCGATCGGTGCCTGGACGGTCGTTGCGGCGTTCGACGCCATCGGGATCGCGGTTCCGAGCGCAGGGTTGAGTGGGGCGGCGGCCGTAGCGCTGTGGCTGGGTGTGGCCGCCGCCGCCGTCTCCGTCCTCTCCGGCTTGACCGACTTCAAGGACACATACGGGCTCGAGCAGCGCGTCGGAATCCTGCACGCCCTCGTGATGGCTTGCGTCACGATCCTGTTCCTCGCGAGCGGCATCGTGCGGCTCTCGGGGCCGGTAGACTCGCTCGCCGGTCGAGCCCTCGGGTTCATCGGCTTCGGGCTGATGATGGTCGGGGGATTTCTCGGCGGCGAGATGACGTTCGCCTTCGGATCGATGGTCGACCACAATGCCTTCCGCGAGCCGCTCGACGACTTCGTGACGATCGGGCCCGTGTCCGATTTGAACGAAGGACTCAACTACGCCGAGGCGGATGGCCGGCCTGTCCTCCTGGTTCGCCATGCCGAGCTCGTTACTGGGATCGGCGAGGTCTGCTCCCATGCCGGGGGCCCGCTGCACGAGGGGACGCTTCGAGGTGACGAGGTGACGTGCCCGTGGCACGGTTCGCGCTTCCGGACGGCGGACGGATCGGTAGGACGCGGCCCGGCCCCGTTCCCCCAGGCCCGCTACGAAGTCAGGGTGGTCGCGGGCAAAGTGCAAGTCCGGAGTTGGGTTGGCTGAAGCGCAGTGTTGCGACTCCGGTTGACCTCTCCTAAGAAGAAAGTGCGGTCGTGGCGGTGGCCCTCACGATGGCTGCCACCCCGCGCTAACCTCTTGCCTCCGCGAGCCGCTCGAGGATGAGCGGCTTCACCTGCGAGATGTCGACCCGAATCTGTTCCATCGAGTCGCGGTCCCGGATCGTGACCTTGCCGTCCTCCAGTGAATCGACGTCGACCGTGACGCACCACGGCGTGCCGATCTCGTCCTGGCGCCGGTACAGCTTGCCGATCGCGGCCGTGTCGTCGTAGACCGCCATGATGTCGCGGGCCAGATCGTCGCGGATGGCGTGGCACTTCTCGACGATCTCGTCGCGCTTCTTGAGCAGCGGGAGGACCGCCACCTTGTATGGGGCGAGCTCCGGGTTGAAGCCCAGCACGACGCGCTTCTCGCCGCGGACCTCTTCCTCACGATAGGCGTCGATCAGGAACGTGAAGGCCGCCCGATCGCCGCCGGCCGAGGTCTCGACGATCCAGGGCACGTACTTCTCCTCGGTGGCGGGATCGAAGTACTCGAGGTTCTCGCCCGTGGCTTCCTGGTGGCGGCCCAGGTCCCAGTCTCCGCGGTTGTGGATGCCTTCGAGCTCCTTCCAGCCGAACGGGAAGCGGTACTCGATGTCGACGGCCTTCTTGGCGTAGTGGGCCAGCTCGTCCGGGCGGTGCTCGCGGAAGCGCAGCCGCTCGGGCGTCACGCCGTAGCGCTCGTACCAGGCCAGGCGCTTTGGCATCCACGCCTCGAACGTAGCCGCCGCGGTCTCGGGCTTGACGAAGTACTGCATCTCCATCTGCTCGAACTCGCGCATCCGGAAGACGAAATTGCCGGGGCTGATCTCGTTGCGGAATGCCTTGCCGATCTGGGCAATGCCGAACGGCAGCTTCTTACGGCTCGTCTCGCGGACGTTGCGGAAGTTGACGTAGATGCCCTGGGCCGTCTCCGGGCGCAGGTAGACCTCGTTGCCCTCTTCCTCGACCGGCCCCATGTGGGTCTTGAACATCAGGTTGAAGCGGCGCGGGGCGGAGAGCGGGCCGGCGTCGACCGGGCACTTGAGGCCCAGGCGGTCGACGACCGTCGGGTCGGCCAGCTCGGTGTTGGTCAGGTTCTCGGCGCCCGGCAGCTCGTCGAGGCGGAAGCGTCGCCGGCAAGTCTGGCACTCGACGAGTGGGTCGGTGAAGCTGGCGACATGGCCGGAGGTGACCCAAACCTGAGGTGCCATGATGATGCCCGCGTCCAGGCCGACGATGTCGTCGCGCTCCTGGACCATGGTCCGCCACCAGGCTCGCTTGACGTTGTTCTTGAGCTCGACGCCGAGTGGCCCGTAATCCCACACGGCGTTGATGCCGCCATAGATCTCCGAGCTCGGGAAGATGAAGCCGCGCCGCTTTGACAGCGAGACGATCGTTTCGAGGTTGGCGACGGAAGGCCCCGGGTCGTCGGCCGGCGGTGTCGGCTGTGCGGCGGTCACTCTTGTCTCCTCGGGCAGGGGCTGTGAACCTCCTGCGGGCTGATCTAGGACGGGCGGGCGATCGAACCGCTCGGATCTCGAGACGGCCAAGCGGCTGGACGCTCGGGGCGTAATTCTCGCATGCGAGCCCGGTGGGTGCGACCCGCCTTGGCAACGAAGAAGCTTGCACGGCCGATAGGTGAGTTTGAACCGGCCCAGAGAAGGCCTATGCTGAGCGCGTGAAGCAGGTATGGACTCGGCATGGGTTCCGATCCGGATGAGGTCCGGTCTTCGACGCCAACGCGGCCTCTGACGGTACTTCTCGTCGAGGACGACCCTTCTGTGGCCGGGATCACCACGAGGTGGTTGAAGGCCCTCAATTTCGAGGTCATCGTCTCGAGCGACGGCCGTGACGCGCTCGCGCAGGCGTCGCGAATCACCACGCCGATAGACTTGCTTCTGACCGACGTGATGCTGCCCCGCATGCGCGGCCCGGTGCTCGCCGGTGCAGTGCACCGCAGCCACCCCGAGGCAGCCGTTCTGTTCACTTCGGGGTACTCGCCCGAACTCGTCGCCGAGATTTCCGCGCCCCACACTGCCAGCGCGCTGCTGCTCCAAAAACCGTTCACGGCCGACCAGCTTGCGTCCAGCGTCGCCATGGCACTGGCGCGCAAGACCGCGACCTCGAATGCTCGTTCTGCCGGCGGCGGCGGTCCCGAGGACCCATCCCGTGACGCCGACCCGATCTCGGCGGACCGAGGGTAGCTCTCGGCTCGGCCGAACGCGGCACCCGGTCCGGCCTGACCCGTCATGATGGGCAGCGCGCGCGAGGCGCCCGTCAATCGTCAGGAGAAGAGCCCGTGGCTTCGGATCAGCCCGCCGAGTCCAAGATCAGCCACCCGGCCCTCGGGCCGGCGGTCGCGATCTATGACGACACCCGCAGGACAAAGCTGAGGATGATCTTCGAGATCTGCATGGTCCCGCTCGGACTGTTCGGCGCCTACATGGGAAGTGGCGACCTGTCCTCGGGAAACACGATCATCGGTCTGGCCTATGCGGCCGGCGGCTTCACGCTGGTGCTATACGGGATCAGGGGCTCCCTCATGGACATGCAGCATCTGGCCAGCCCGGTGCGCCTGCTGGTCGCGAGGGAGGGGTTCGAGCTGTTCCCGGGTAACCGCCCGACCTCCTGGTGGGAGGCGTTCCCCAGCCGGCGCCCGATATCATGGAACGAGGTTGCGACCGTCGGCGACGGGAAGTATCCGGATTCTCCACGGGAGCTGAGGCTCCAGATCGAGGATCCCAGCGGCTTCGCCGACCGGCAGGCCCTCGGCCCCGTTGCCCGGATCATGCTCAGGATCAACCGGGGCGACCTGGTGCTGGGCAGCGGGATGGCCATGTCGGTTCTCAGGACCGAGGGCATCATGCGCCGGCACCTGATCGAGTTCCGCGGCACCGGACCGGCGGTTGCCGGCACCGGGGCTCGAGCTCGCGCGCCAAAGGGCCGCCGACGCGCTCGCAAGCGATAGGGCGGCCGGCGTCGTCAGCGCGAACCTCGCCTGACCTCGTCGAGGAAATCGAGCGAGCGGGCGTCGCGCTCGAGGGAGACGTGCAGGAAGTCGCGCATCGCGCCTTCGACCTCGCGCTCGACTGCCGGCGGGAGGCGCAGCGCCGCAAGCGCCTCGACATCCATCCGCTGGTATGCCTTGAGCACCTTGACCGCATCGACCGAGATGCCGGCCCGATCCATCGCCGGCCCGGGGCAGCGGGCGCAGAGCAGGCCGCCGAGCGGCGGCACCCACCGGAACTGCTCGTCCGGCTCGAGCATGCGGTCGCACTCGACGCAGCGGTCGACCTCCGGGCGGACGCCCAGCTCGTCGGCCAGGTGCATCTCGTACCAGCGGGCGACCCTGCCAGACTCCATGCCGGCATCCAGCAGCTCGTAGGCGCGGCGCAGCAGCGCATAGAGACCCTCGGCCTCGTGGCGTTCCTCGATCGAGCGGTCCGCCAGCTCGGCCAGATACCAGGCGGTCGCGGCGGACTCCAGCGAGTCGCGCAGACGCAGCCAGGCGTGGGTGACCTCGACCTGCGTGACCACGTCGAAGGTCCGGCCGCGGGCCAGAGCCACTCTCAGTTCTGCCAGGGGTTCGAGCGCTCCGCCCAGGCGGCTGGTCGGCCGGCGCACGCCCTTGGCGATCGCCTTGAGCTTGCCGTGCTCGGGCGTGAAGAGCGTCATGACCCGATCCGCCTCGCCGAAATCGAAGCGGGACAGGACGATCGCGTCGGTGACGTAGAGGCGCGGAACGGGCACGGGACCACGCTACCACGATGCCGCCGCTGCGCCGGCCATGGACCGCAGGTCAGGCAGTGTGCGGCCGCTGGGGCACGGCGCGGGGCGAGCCGCCGGCGCCGCGATCCATTCCCAGCCACTAATCTTGTGGCATGGAAGAGAAGGCCGTCCCCAACGACTACGCCGTGCCCGGTCCTCGAACCGATCGGACGCGAATCAGACGCCACGCCGATCGAGCCGTCCCAGACCGGATCGAGGAGTTTCTGTGCTCGGGCATGGTTGCCCACGTAGCCTGCGTCGAGGACGGTGAGCCGCGCCTCATCCCGTTTCTCTATCACTACGAATCGGGGCACATCTACTTGCACGGTTCTCCCGGCAACGCCACGCTCCGGCAGCTGCGCGATGGCCGCTCGGTGGCGATCGCGGTCACCGAGCTGGTCGACCTCATCGCGTCAAAGACGGCGCCGGACCACTCGGCCAACTACCGCAGCGTGGTGGCGTACGGACGCGGCCGTCTGATCGAGGACGTGAGCGAGAAGCGGCGCCTGCTCGACGCCATGATCGACCGCTACTTCCCGGGTCGGCGCACGCCGGCCGACTACGCCCCTGCGGCGGACACGGACTTGACCCGCATGGACCTGATCGACGTCACGATCGACGAGGCGTCGGCCAAGATGCGCCAGGGCGGCCCGATGGGTCCGCACGACACGGAGGACGACTTCCCGGGCTCGGCCTTCATCCAGCCCGTCTGAGGCGGCCTGGGTCGTCGGGACGGCGGCCACCAGGAGCGCCGGACACCTTGGGTCGCTCGGCAGCGGGGTCGTCCAGCGGCCAGTGGGTGCCGATTCCTGAAGACGGTTGCTATGATCCGCGCGTGCAAGTGCCCGTGACCCTACCCGACCTGCTCGCAGATACCGAGCAGGAGATCCTCCGGCTCGTCTCCGACCGGGACATCCCGACTGCCGAGTTGTATGCGATGTGCCGGTACCACCTCGGGCTCGACGGCAGCGGCTCCCCCGGAAAGCGGATGCGGCCGTTGCTCGGGCTGCTGGCCTACGCCTCGATCGCGGGCGACTACCGCGCCGCGCTGCCCGGAGCGGCGGCCGTGGAGCTCGGGCACAACTTCAGCCTGGTCCACGACGACATCGAGGACGGCGACACCGAGCGCCGCCACCGGCCGACCCTATGGGCGCTCCATGGCATCCCGCAGGCGATCAACGCCGGAGACTTGCTCTTTACTCTGAGCCGCAAGGCGCTCCACAGGCTCACGGACCTGGGCTTCTCCGACGCCAAGGTCCTGCGACTGATGAGGCTCCACGACGACACATGCCTGGCCCTGTGCGAGGGCCAATACCTCGACATCTGGGCCAGCGAGCGCGCCGAGCCGATGTCCGTGGAGCTCTATTTCGACATGATCGGCCGAAAGACTGCGGCCCTGATCGCCGCCTCGGTCGAGGCCGGCGCCGTCCTGGCCACCGACGACGAGGAGATCATCGCCCGCTACCGCGCCTTCGGCTGGGCTCTCGGCATCGCCTTCCAACTCAACGACGACCTGCTCGGGATCTGGGGCGAGCAGGCGACGACGGGCAAGGAACCGACCGACGTAGCCCGCCACAAGATGACACTGCCGGTGATATACGCCTTCGAACACGCCGGCGCAGCCGACCGGGTCGGCCTGGAAGCTGTGTGGCGCACCAAGGCGCCGGACGACGCGCAGGTCGCGAACGCCGTCGCGCTCATCGAGCAGCTGGGCGGTCGCGAATACACGCGCGACCAAGCGCGAGCCTACCGCGACAGCGCGCTAGCCGAGCTGGATGCCGCCGGCGTCGTCGACGCGGAGGCTCTCGACTCACTCCGCGAGATCATCGTCGGGGTCATCAAGGCGTAGGTCGCGACTTCGCTTGGCTTCGCGAGTGTCAGTCGACGTATTGGACGACGACCGTCCCGGCGATCATGTCCTGCCAGCCGCGCTTCCGGGCGTCGAAGGCGACCCAGATGACGCCGATCCAGAGGCACTCGAACGCCACCAACAGGCCGACGAAACGCACAACCGCGCTGCCCAAGCCGATCCTCCCGCCGTCGCCGCCCCTGACAACCCAAAGGCCCAGAAGCTTCATCCCGAGCGTCTGGCCTCTCGCCCCCCAGAGACCCACGAAGTAGGCGATCAGGATGATCCCTGCGATCCCATGCCCCGGCCCTCCAACGGCCCAGAAAAGGATCACGTCCACGATCCCGAGCACGAACATGTCCATGGCGTAGGCCGCAAACCGGACGAAGAACCCGCCGAAAACGATGCCCGGCGCGGGCCCCGCAGCCTTCGCGACCCCAGATTGGCGCTCGGCGTTCGCCGCGAATGCGATCGCCGCGGCCGTTGCCGAGAGCGTGACCCCGAGGAGAAGGGCGAACTCCTGCAGCGGCGCCGCTGATCTTGCGGCGATGGTTGCTGAGAGGATGATCGACGTGGCGAGTCCGGCCGTTGTGCCGCGCCTGAAGTTGAGTCGTTGCACGAGCATCACCCCACCCTCTTCGCCCCGGAGCCCCGCCGAGGCCCCCGAGGTTCACATGCAGCCTAGGGTTCGGCCGGGAAAGCCGCAACCCCCAACGGTTCGACGCAGCCCCTGCTCCTCACTGCTGACCCTCGGCGTGGCTGGCGATGAGCTTGCCGGTCAGAGCATCCACCAGGACGAGCGCCCGCGGCTGCGCGCTGGGCGACGTCGTCGTGTAGACGCCGGCCGCCCAGGCCACATCCACGGCCCAGGCCAGTTTGGGATCCCCGCCGTGGCAGGTGTCCTTGAGCGAGGCCAGCACCACCTCGCGCACGTAGCCGCTTGGGAACGCCTTGCGGGCGATCTGGGTTGCGCCGTCGGGCTGGGTCTTTGGCGCGCCGGATGCGGGCTCCAGTCGGACGCACACCACGTCGAGGTCGTAGGCGCTCCAGCCTTCTATCTGTACGGTGCCGATGCCGCGCAGGAACTGGCTCACCGGGCTTCGGTAGTCGTAGACGACCCACAGCGAACCCCAGACTCCGACGACCAGTACCAGCAAGAGGATGGCCGTCTGGTGCCGGCTAAGCCAGTGCAAACGAAGCCTCCTTCCCTGCGTGTGCGGCGATCCGGGACCTTACCGAGCCGCGCCCTTGGTCGACTCCCCGCCAGTATTGCCCGGCTCGGGTTCGCGATCCCCGGCGTGGTGGCGGACCGCAAGGACCTTCCCGACTCGGCGCCCGTCCGTCACCTCGACCGTGAGCGTCAGGTCGTGGTCCTGCAGCTCCACCTTGTCGCCGGGTCGCGGCACGCCGCCGATACGGTGGTAGATCAGCCCGCCGACCGTGTCGTACTCGTCCGCGTCCTCGAGCCCGCTGAGGTCGAGGTCGAACAGCTCGGCCAGGTCGTCCACCGAAGCCCGCCCGTCGACTCGGGCCTGCTCGTCGGATAGCCGGACGGTCATTGGCTCCTCGACGTCGTACTCGTCCTGGATGTCACCGACGATCTCTTCGAGCAGGTCTTCGATCGTGACCATGCCGGCCGTCCCGCCGTACTCGTCGAGGACTATCGCCAGGTGGACCTTTCGACCCTGGAGCATGTGGAGCAGGTCGTCGATCGACATCGATTCGGGCGCGAAGAGCGGTGCCCGCAGCAGCTTTCGCAGGTCCGGTTTCTGCCCGCCCTTGAGGAATGGCAGCAGATCCTTGGCGTAGAGGACGCCCACGATCTCGTCGATCGACTTCTTGTAGACGGGGACGCGGCTATGACCCTCGCGGATGAAGGTGTCGATCGCTTCGTCCATCGAGGCCGTGACCGGCAGGGCTGTCATGTCAGTCCGCGGAACCATGACCTCGTGGATACGGCGATCGCCGAGCTCGATCACGGCACTGATCATCTGCTCTTCCTCGGCCTCGAGGACGCCGGTCTCCCCTCCCCGCTCGACGATGAGCTTGAGCTCCTCTGTGTTGATCTGCGCCTGCGTGGCAACGCCAGCGCCAAATCCGCCGGCGATCTTGCGCGTCAGCCAGGTCAGCGTATTGACTACCGGGCCGAGGACGTGGCCCACGAGGTCGAGTGGGCCGGCGAGAGTCAACGCCACGCGGTCGGGGTAGGCCAGGGCGAGCGTCTTGGGGACGAGCTCCCCGAAGACGATCGTGAAGGCCGCGAGCAGCATCGTCACGACGACGACGGCGATTCCGCCGGCGACCCCCTTGAGAGCGTCGATCGTGGCGATCGCCCCCGCCAGGCGCTCCGCCAGATTGACCGCGGCGTAGGCCGAGGCCAGGAAGCCGACGAACGTTACCCCGATCTGAGCCACGGCCAGGAAACGGCCCGGGTCCTGGACGAGCTTCTTGACCCGCTTTGCATTGCGATGACCTTCGTCGATGAGCTGGTCGATGCGGCTATGACGCAGCGTTACCAGGGCGATCTCGGCCGCGACGAAGACTGCCTCGATGAGTACGAGGATGAGGACGACCAGCAGCTGCAATACGACGTCGCTCATCGACCGGTTCGCTCTGCGGCCTCCTCGGCTGAGGGCGGGGTCGCATCGTCAGGGGCGGCCTTCGCAGCAGGCTCGTCTGTGGAGTCGACTCCGGCGCGTGGCTTTCGAAGCCGGGCCGGCACGCCCACAGCCAGCATTCCGGCTGGGACGTCGCGGGTGACGACGGATCCGGCCCCGGTTCGAGCGCCGTCGCCAAGCTCCACAGGGGCGACGAGCATCGTGTCGGAGCCGAGGAAGACGCCCTTGCCGATTTTCGTCTTGTGCTTCTTCACGCCGTCGTAGTTGCAGGTGATCGTGCCCGCACCGACATTCGTGCGCTCGCCCAGCTCGGCGTCGCCGATGTAGCTGAAATGGTGCTGCTGGACCCCCGCCTCGAGGCGGCTGGCCTTGACCTCGGCGAAGTTGCCGAGCCTGGCCCTCGGGCCGATCGACGACTTGGCCCGCAGGTGCGAGAACGGCCCGATCTGGACTTCGTCCTCCACTTCGGAGCCCTCGAGCACGCTGGCCCAGACGAAACAGTCGCGGCCGACCACTGTGTCGATGATCTGACTGCCGGCCCCGATCCGCGTCCCCTCGCCGATCCGGGTCTTGCCGCGCAGGATGACGCCGGGCTCGAGCACGACGTCGGGCGCCAGCTCGACCGAGGCGTCGATGTACGTCCGGATCGGATCGACGATCGTCACGCCGGCGAGCATGTGGCGCTCGTTGATCACCATCCGCAGCTCGAGCTCCGCCTCCGCCAGCTGCGATCGGTCGTTTATGCCCGCCAGCGAGCCGTCGTCTTCGACCTCGAGCGACACTACGGCCCGGCGATCTTCCCTGGCCAGGCTCACGACCTCCGGCAGGTAGAACTCTCCGGATACGGGCGAGGCCTTCACGTCCCCGATCCGACGCCGCAGCCACGCGCCATCGAACGCATAGACCCCCGCGTTTATCTCCTCGATCAGGAGCTCATCGGGAGTGGCGTCCTTCTGCTCCACGATCCGGAGCACCTGGCCGCCATCGGCGCTGCGGACGACGCGCCCCAGCCCCTGCGGTTCCGCGGAGTGGACGGCCACCAGGGCCACGGCCGCGTTCCGGGCGCGCCGTATATCGATCAGCTCGGCCAGGACGTCCGTCTGGACAAGCGGCACGTCGCCCGAGAGGACGAGCACCTCGTCTGCCTCCGGCGCCGCCTCGACCGCGGCTCGAACGGCGTCGGCCGTGCCGAGCGGATCGGCCTGGAGGGCGAAGTCGACCGTGTCGGCGAAGACGTCCTTGATCGCAGCCGTTGCGGGTGAATACACGACCAGCGGTCGCCGGCCGCTCACCTCGCGCGCCGCATCTATCACGAAGGCGAGCATCGGGCGTCCGCAGAGCTCGTGGAGCACCTTTGGCTTGCTCGATTTCATGCGCGTCCCGAGGCCGGCGGCAAGGACGACCGGGAGGACGCTATCGGAGATATCGCTCATTGCGCTTGACGGTAGCACGGAACGGGCGCCGCGCGGCGTGTCGCGATGTGGCGCCGATGGAGCGTGGAACCGGTTTCTGGCGTAACCACTAGCTGGACCGCCGTGCGACGGCCTCGATCTCGACAAGAGCGTTGCGGGGCAGTGCGGCGACCTGAACAGTGCTCCGGGCCGGCGTCGGTTCAACCATATGCCGGCCGTAGATGGCGTTCACCTGAGAGAAGTCGGCCAGATCGGCGAGGAAGACCGTGGTCTTGACAACGTCGGCCGTCGTGAGATCGACGGCCGCAAGCACTGCCTCGAGATTGAGGAGCGCACGCTCGGTCTGGGCCTCGACGCCTTCGAGGAGCCGGCCTGTGACCGGGTCCAATCCCAGCTGACCCGAGCAGAAGACGAAGCCGTCGACCTCGATGGCCTGGCTGTACGGACCGATAGCTGCGGGCGCGCCCGCCACCACTACCTGCCTGCGACTCATCGAGGATCCTCTCCCTTCGTCTCGCCGTGGTCCACGGCGGGTTCAACCCGTCGCCGGCGATCGGCGTCGAAAACATTGTGGACCGTGCGCGGCCCGATCGCATCCGTGGCGCCGTCCGACGACCGGGCTCGAGTGAGCGGCGTCCCGCCCGCAATGGTCGTTGCCGCGATGAATGGCTCTCCGATGCCGACGAGCGGCAGCGTCCCGTTGATGGCCGCCTGCCGCACGAACCGAGCGGCCTTGCGGGCCTCGGCGAGGCTCGGATATAGCGACCACAGCGTCGGGCCGGAGCCCGACTGACACACGGGACGCCTCACCAGCCGCTCCAGCGTGTCGATGAAACCACGGAAACCGGGCACGATCGATGCCGCAGCGGCCAGCAGGTCGTTGGCTGCGGACAGCTCCTCCGCTATCGCCAGTAGCCGGACCGCCGTAAGCCCTGCCTTCATCTCCGCCGCCAGGCGCTCCGAGGTGTCCCTGGCGAGCCCGGCATCCGCCTGGCGGGCACCGCCGACGTAGGCCTCGAAGACGGCCGGCGTGGCCAGCGGCAGTTGGGGCGTGACGAGGAGCACGGCCGGTGGCTCGCCGGCGATCTCCGGCAGCGGCTCGACGAACTCGCCGCGACCCGTCACCAGGGCCGCGCCACGAGCGAGGAAGAACGGGACGTCCGAGCCGAGCGATGCGGCCAGGGCAGCGATCGCATCCCGGTCGAGCTCGGCCCCCCACGCCGCCAGGGCCGCGTCGATTGCCGCCGCGGCGTCGCTGCTGCCGCCGCCGAGACCGGCGGCGACGGGAACGCGCTTGGCGAGCCGGGCCGCCAGCCACGGCGCGGATGCCCGGACGCCCGGACGCGCCGCGGCCAGCGCGGCACGAGTGGCGACGATGGCGCGCAGCACCAGGTTGTCCGCCGCGGACGTCATGGGCAGCCCGGTGACCCTGAGCGAGTCGCGGGCCGAACCCGGCGGGGCCGACGACACGGTCAGGGCATCGCCAAGGGAGAGCGGCACCATCACCGAATGCAGGTCGTGGTAGCCGTCCCGGCGTCGCCCGACCACCGCCAGGGTCAGGTTCAGCTTGGCGGGCGCGAAACGGACGACGTGGATCCGGGCGCCGGATCCGTTCTCGGCGCTCACGCCGCCGTCCCGCCGGGGAGTGGCCCCAGAGCCACCCTGAGCCCCAGCCACTCGTCGACCGAAAGCGTCTGCGGACGCCTGTCGCCGTCGATGCCGGCGGCCTCGAGCGCCGCTCTGACCGCCGCGCCGGAGACCGGCAGCCGACGCGACAGGACGTTGTGGAGCTTCTTGCGACGCTCGCGGAAGCCAGCCTGGACGAGGCGCCAGAGGCCGTCCTCGTCGACCGCCGAGAGGCGCGGGCTGTTACCGGCAGGATCGTGCGGCGTGATCTCGACGACGGCCGAATCGACCTCAGGCGCGGGCTCGAAGGCATGGCGAGGGACGCCGAACGCGATCCGGACGGCCGCGTGGTATTGCACGAACACGGACAGGTAGCTCATCTCGCCGGGCGCGGCCGCGATCCGTTCCGCAACCTCTTTCTGGAGCATCAGGACCAGCCGGTTTGGTCGTGGCGGAAGGCCCAGGAAGCGGTGGAGTAGAGGGCTCGTGATGTGGTAGGGCACGTTGGCCACGACCTCGTACGGTCGCTCGATCAGTTCCGGGATCTTCTGGTCGAGGATGTCGTCCGCGACGAGTCTGAGCGTACCCCTCCCGATCTCGTCGGCGCGGATTCGCGCCAGACGGGATGCGAGCCTGCGGTCCAGCTCAACCGCGGTCACGGTCGCGCCGCCATCGAGCAGGCCGCCGGTCAGGATGCCGAGTCCCGGGCCGACCTCCAGGATCCGGCGACCCGGCTCCGGCCCCGCGAGATCGAGGATGGATTGGAGTACATCGGGATCGGCCAGGAAGTTCTGGGAGAGCGAGTGGCGGGCGTGCAGTCCCTCCTCGCGAAGCTGCCGGCGGACGGCCAGCGGATCGAGCCGCGGCCGTCGACTCGACCGAGTGGTCGACTCGGCCGAATTGGCACGCTCCGGCCGATCGCCGCCCTCGGCGGCCGGCAACGGGTTGGACGGCCGGCTCACCTGCGGGCCAGTGGCAGCGACGGCCGGGCGTCGAGGTCGAGACCGGCCCTGGCGCCGGCTTCCCAGCGACGGGCGCCGGCCGCCCCGATCATCGCCCCGTTGTCCGTACAGAGCGCCGGCCTCGGAACTACGAGCGGAATACCCGCCTCGCTCGCGCCGCCGGCGAGACGATCGCGCAGAACCCGGTTCGCGGCGACTCCCCCGCCCAGCACGATCGAACGCGCACCTGCCCGGCGAGCCGCCCGCAGCGTCTTGGTCACGAGCACGTCCACCACCGACTCCTGGAACCCGTCCGCCAGCTCGGCGACGCGATCGGCCGACAGCGGCGACTCGCCGATCGCGGTCCCCTGGCCGTCGGTTTCGACCGCGATCGTCCGTCGGGCCGCGGTCTTGAGCCCGCTGAAGCTGAAATCGAACGAGTCCCCCAGCCACGCCCGCGGGAAGACGGTGTCGTGCCGGGTGGCGCCGGCGGCCGCCTGCATGATCGCTGGACCGCCCGGATACGGCAGACCCAGCAACCGGCCGACTTTGTCGAACGCCTCACCGGCAGCGTCGTCGACGGTCTCCCCGAGGAGTCTGTACTGCAGGTGGTCACGCATCTCGACGAGGAACGTGTGGCCGCCCGAGACGATCAGGGCGACGAGCGGGAAGATCGGCTCGGCGACCTCACGATCCTGCTCTGACAGCCAGGCCGCATATAGATGGCCCTCGAGGTGGTTGACCGGGACGAGCGGCTTGCCGTGGACGTAGGCCAGTGTCTTGGCGAAGTTGATGCCGACGAGAAGCGATCCGGCCAGTCCTGGGCCCTGGGTCACGGCGACGGCCGAGATGTCGTCCCAGCCCACGCCCGCGGCCGCCCAGGCCTCGTCCAGGACGGGCACGATCCAGCGCAGATGGGCCCGCGCCGCCACCTCCGGCACGATCCCGCCCGACGCGGCGTGCATCGCAACCTGGCTCGCGACTACGTTGGCGTGGATGCGCCAACCATCCTCGACGATCGCGATCCCGGTCTCGTCGCAGCTGGATTCGACCGCGAGGATGAGGCTGCCGGTCACGGCCGTCTCCTGGTTACGCTGCTCGGACGGATCATCCGCGGCACCGCCGAAGCATCGGCCGATGGCGCGGAGCCCTCCTCGGCGGAATCGCCGGCCTCGGGGCCGGCGGAACCGGTGACCTCGGCGTCGCGCCCATCCCCATCGTCGTCGAGCGGCCCGGCAGCCCTCGAGGAAATCGGCAGACCGTCGGGCCCGACTGCGATGTCCGGCCGTCCCGCCACCGCCGCCCGGAGCGCGGCGATCCGATCTCGCATCGCGCGCCCGTCGAGCGCCTCGGTGGTCATGATCAGGGCATCCTCGTTGTTGTCGCTGTAGTAGCGCGGTCGGACGCCGACCACCTTGAAACCGTACTTCTCGTAGAGCCGCCGGGCCGGCGTGTTCGACGGCCTGACCTCGAGCGTAGCCTCGGCCGCGCCGCGGGCCCGGGCCAGGTCGAGCATCGCGAGCAGCAGCCGCTCCCCTATCCCCTGCCGCCGCCACGCCCGTCGCGTCGCAAACGTGGTGATGTGAGCCTCGTCGACGAGCATCCACATGCCGGCGAAGCCGACGATCTCGTCGCCCCAGCGGGCCACGACGTAGTGGGCGAGCCGGTTGCTCTCGAGTTCCTGGCGGTAGGCGTGGGCCGGCCAGGGCGTGCTGAAGCTCTCCCGTTCGATGACGTGGACGGCGGGCAGGTCCTCGACCTTCATCCGGTCGACGACGATCCTCACCGGTGGTCGTGCGACCATCGAACCTCCCCCTTGAGCGCCGGTACGCCGCGCGGCAGCGACACGTACTCGGGCACGAGCCTGGCGACGTCGTCGCCACCGGCGGCGAGCCTGGCCACGCCGAGAACAAGCAGGGCGGTCGAGAGGCCGGCTTCCGCTTGCGCACCGAGGGCGATCGCTTCCTCCGGAGCACGACCCGGAAGGTCGACGGCGACGAGCGTCGCGCCCGAATCGAGGTCTGGCTCTTCGCCCCCCCGGAGGAGGCTGGCTCCGCCTCCGGCGACGACGACTCTATCTGAAGGCCCGGCCGGCAGCAGCAGAACCGCCCGCGTCCCCTCGAACGCGCCTGCCACGCTTGCTGCACGGAGAAGCGCCTCTGACGTCGGGACGCCGGCGATGGCAACGCCAAGCCCATGGGCGAGTGCCTTTGCCGTCGCGAGGCCAACTCGCAGCCCGCTGAATGCTCCCGGTCCGGTTCCAACGACGATCCCGCCGAGATCGGCCAGGGCGACACCGGCAGCGGTGAGCATCTCGTCAATTCGGGCCAGGAGCTCCTCGCCGTGGCGATACCCGGCGACCCAACGACGTTCGTCCACGAGCGTGCCGTCGGCCTCGCCCAGGGCGACCAGGGCATTCGTGCCGGAGGTGTCGATTGCCAGCAATCGCCCGGTCATCGGTCGGCCTCGGCCAGGGACTTGCCTATCTCGGCCGTCGCCGGCAGCGCGTCGAGATACCGGGAGTAGTCGGCAATTCCGGGACGGATCGCGATCCGCCGCGGCTCGTCGCCCGAACCGTCGATCACCACATCGAGCCGCTCGTCGGGCATCGCATCGGCGAGTCGTTCGGCCCATTCGATGATCGTTACGCCTTCGGCCTGGCGCTCGTCGATCAGCCCGCCGGCCAGCGCCTCGGCCGCATCGGCCAGCCGGTACAGGTCGACGTGGAAGAGCGGCAGCCGCCCGCGATATTCGGCCATGAGCACGAAGCTCGGCGAGACGATCGTGTCGGTGACTCCGAGGCCCGCCCCGAACCCCTTGGCGAACTGCGTCTTGCCGGCGCCGAGGTCGCCCACCAGGCTTATCAGGTCACCGGGCCGCGCGGCCACGGCCAGCGCCGCCGCCAGGACGCGCGTCTCCGTCTGGTCTCGCGTCACCACTATCCGTTCGAGGTCCTGTCCCGCAATCACCCCGCGAGGTTACCCGAAACGGGCCGCTCGCCGCTCCGAACGCGGAAATACCGCGCGGCCGGCGGACCGGCGCATATGTATCAGCCGGCCCCGACGATCCGGAGGAGGATCAGAGCGGCGACGGCCGGTACCACGAACGAGGCGAGAAGGATTCTCCGCTTGAGGCGGAGCGACAGAGCCGGCTGCTCGCCAAGCCAGTGGATCAGGGCCATGATCCCGAGCATCCAGCCGGAACCGATCAGGAACGCGACGACGGGCGGCGCCAGCGTTGCAAAGGGCGCAGCCCCGGAGAGTTTGGAGATGAACGGGAGCGCGCAGACGGCACCGAAGAAGGCCGCGCCCTTCGGCCCGTAGAGCGGACCTTGAAACCCTCGCTCGAAATCGTTGAGGCTCGCTCGCGGCTGCGCGGCTTTCGACGATGGCCCCTGGCCGGCGCCTTCGAGGTCGGTCCGGTTCTCCATCGATTTCGGCGGCGCCGAAGCATCGTGCGGGTCGGAGTCCAAGTTCGACCGTACCTCTAGAAGATGAAACGTTCGAGGTCCGCCACCGGGACGACCGTCGTCTCGGTTTCTTCGGCGAAGCGGACGATGGCTGCCTCGAGGTGGATGCCGCCGCGGAACCGGTATAGCCCGGCCGGCCCGATCCATCGACCTTCCCGGCCAGCATGGGCGCCGCTGCGTGCGCGAACCCACTCGGGCGGGATTTCGGGCAGCGCCACCTCGGCGGCGTCGAAGACCAGCAGCGGCGGGTCGGTGACGATCGCGACCGGCCGGCCGGCGAGCGCCGCGAGGAGCGCCAGCACCGGCGTGGCGATCGGACGCCGCCCGTGGCCATCGAGGGCAATGAGCCCGAACGGCGCGGAAGGGGCGAGGCTGGCCTTCTGGCGCTGCTCCGAGGCCGCGAGGTCGCGCAGCTCGCCCTGGCCCACCGATCCGGCGATGAGGCCCCGGATCGACATGGCCCGAGCGCGGCTGATGGCCTGAGCGGAGATGCGACTGCCGGCCACGACCACCGCTCCGGCGCGGCCGACGTCCAGGGCGCTTGGCCACAGGTTGCCGTCGGTCAGGCGAGGGAGGTCGAGATAGCCGCGCGACGGCTCGCCGGCGGCGATGGCCGCCGGAAGCGCTGCGCCGGCCACTTCGATGGTGACCTCGACGCAATGGCGGGCGGCTCGAATGACCCCCGCGACGGGCGACCCGACGATCTCGTGGCGCTCGCCGGCGGCGGCCCGCCAGTGGCCGTGCGTCTCGAAGAGCAGCGTTCCTCCAACTCGCACAGACGGCTTGCCCTTTTCCGGTTTGCCGCGGCGATCGTTCCCGCCGACCCACCACTTCCCGGGCTCCGGCGGGCGGCGCCGCTCCCGTTTGGGCGCCGTTGGGATGGCCTCGGGCTTGATCGCCATCGGACCGCGGGTCGTTGGGCCCCACTCCGTCACGTCCGACCGCTCCTTCCAGAGCGGGGCGAGCTCCTCGTCCGCGGTCGATTTCGCGCCGGGCTCGAGCCTCGCCGGTCGGCTGGTCTCGTCGGGACCGACCCGGCCCGCGTCCACCAGCTCCGGCTCCGGAGTCCGCTCGACGATGGGCATCCCCGGCACGACGGTGTCGCCGGCTGCGACGAGCGCGCGGTCGCCCGGGCCAAGCGCGAATCGGATCGTCGGCGAGAAGATGAGCATCCGCCGGGCGGCCACGCGGGCGAGGTCCGACGAGTCCGCGGCCACCGGCGGCTCCACCGCGCTCATTCGTAGAGCTCCGGCCACAGGTCTCGCTGCCAGGCCTCCAGCGCCGATCGACGCGAGTCGGGCCGGTCGGAGATCCGCATCGGGATGTCGCGCATGTCGACGAGGAGGCCGCCCAGCCCACCCCGGACGTCGACCGCAAAATGGCGGCTACGCGCGCCGAGTCTCATCGCATCGCGGAAGTCGATTGCCGCGTTGGCCGATCGGCCGGGCGGCAGATCGACGACCTGGACCGCGCCGGGATGGAGCTCGATCACCGGAGACGCACCATTCAGCCGAAGATGGCCCGCAACGCGACCCTGCCGGATGCCGGCTGGGAGTATGAGGCTGCCGAGCGGCATCAGTATGTCGTCCGCCAGGTTGGCCATCATCAGGCGCCGCTCTCCCTCTTCCTCGATCGCCCCGAGCGGTCCGAGCAACCGCGCCTGGTCGCAGGCGAGATGGGTCACTCCGGCACGCCGCACCAGATCCGCCATCGCAAGCGCGACCACCGACGGCGGCAGCGCGGAGAAAATGCCGCCGGCCGCAACCAGCAACTCAGGCATCGGGTGGGCGTCGATCTCCGGCGTGGCGGCCACCAGACGGGCGAATGCGCCTTTGGCTGCCGCAAGTCGGAAGACGGCGCCGTCGCCGTCGGCCTCGCCCCACGGCGAGAGCCTCAAGTCGTTCAGCCGGTCGATCGCCCGGTGCCGATCCAGGGCGATCGTGGACCACTCGAGCAGATCGTCGATTACCTCTTCGGACGGCCTCGGGGGCGCGAACGAGGCATCGGCGAGACACGCGCGCGTCGAAGAATTCGCGAAGGAGTCCCGAGCGAGTGGCTCCGATCTGGCTCGCAGGCCGCCCTGGAGGCCGATCTCGACGACCTCGATCGACTTCCCCAGGACATCCGCGAGCGAGGCGATCGACCGCGCCACGCCGACGCGGCTGTCGTCGGCCGCGACGCGGAGCCCTTCTAGAACCTGCTGCAGGGACGACCCTGGCGGCTGGCCGGCCTCCGCGTCCGGAGCCAGGAGAACGCGGCGAGCCTCGGCCGGGCTCTCGACCATCGGCGCGGCGATGTCAGCAGCAACCGCGGGAAGAGTCAACGGGGCGGTGGCGGATGGGCCGGCCGCCGACACGAGCGCGGCGACGGAGCCGGGTTTGCCGGCCGCGCGATGCCTTCGACCTCGCCCGGTTCCGGTCGGGATCGCGGGGACGCCATCGACCTCCGAGCCCCGCGCTTCGATGCCTTCTACCCCTGACGCCGGCGGTTGGGTGGCAGCCGCCTCACGCGTGACCTTCTTCGATTGAGGAGTGGCAGGGTCGGCCGTCGGTTCGGCTGCAACGGTGGCGACGTGGCCCCCCGTCGAAAGCGCCCCATTCGATCCAACGACCTCGGGTCCCGATCTCGGTTGCTCCAGGGCCGCAAATGACGATTCGTAGCTCTCCGCTCCGCCGGCCAGTACGACCGTCAGCTCGGGTCGCACCATCGCGACCGCTGCGACGAGCGCCGCCAGATCGGGCAGGTGGCGCTTTTCGTCGCCCGCCGGAGAACGGTCGGCTCCGAGCAGCACCGCATCGGTCTCCGACGAGAGAACCAGGCGACTGAGGGCGATCGGATCGTCTTCGTCGGCGCTCCCACCGACCACGAGCCATCCGGCTTTCAGCGCGGCATCCTCGAGCCTCCGCCGCTGCCGGCGCGAACCAGCGAGGACCGCTATCCGAAGCGCTGGAGTCGTCCTGGCCACGAGCCGTGGCCACGAAGACACGAGGGTCCCAATCTCCACGCGGTCGCTGGCGGCGAGATCGGCGAGCATCTCCGCGTCCGTGAGCCCGATCTGAGCAAGCATGCCGCCCAGCAGGGCGTCGACATCGATGTAGCTCGGCACCGCCTTGTGCGCGATTAGGCGCCAGCGTCCACCGATGTAGCCGAGAACCGCACCGGACGTGGTGGCCGAGCCGAGGTCGAGGGCAAAGAACGCTCGAGGCTGGCTGGTCACCTGGTCATGCTACCCGGCTGCTTGATCGCTGTTCGCCCTCAGGCGTCCCAGGCGATCTCCTCATCGGGGTCGAGCAGTCGTTCTATCAGCTGCTCGATGCCCAGGTCGTCGGCGAGGATCTCGGACGCGACCGGCAGCTCTCCACCGAAGACGCGGCGCAGTGTGGGGTCGAAGAAGACCATCGCGCTGCTGCCAAGGGGACGATACGGGCGACTGGCCTGAAGGAACAGAACGGCCGGCGCGGTCAAGCCACGCAGCTGGATCTCGCGGGCGGCCTGCTCGACGAGGTCGTCTCGCTGCTCTTCCGAGCGGCCATGCATCTCGATCAAATCCGAATGCTCTCCGTAGTCGTCGCTGACGAGTGCATCACTCGCAGCCTGGCGGACCGGGTACTTCCGCGGCTGCCTCGATCGGCCGGTCCTCGAGCCTTCCCCAGCCTCGACCCGCGTCGTACGCAACTACACGCATCCCGACCGCCTCGGCTGCCGCATAGTACACCCGGGGTAACCTTCCCGACATTGCGGCTATTACCTCGTGTGTGATGGTGTTGCCCCACTGCGCCATATCAAGCGCGCTTATCCGCTCTCCGCCCGCCTCCCCCATCAGCGTGAACACGTCGTCGACGCCGACCTCGGATCCGGGAACGTCCGTCACGTCGACCATGACCGCATCCATCGCCACCGTTCCCACTTGCCGGACTCGAACTCCGCGGACCAGTACCTCGGCCCGATTCGAGAGGCTGCGCGGGTATCCGTCGGCGTACCCGAGCGGCAGCGTGGCGATGAGGCTGCGCCGGGCCGTCGTGAAGGTCGGGCCGTAGCTGATGCCCGAGCCGGGCTCGAGCCAGGCCACGCGGACCGGCCGGGCCCGGAGGGACATCACGGGTCGAAGCCCCGCGGCGGCGACCCGGTTCTGCTCGGCGGCGTTTAGGCCGTCCGGGACGATGCCATAGATGGCGAGGCCGATGCGCACCACGTCGTACGCTCCCGCAGTCGCTGCCAGAAGGCCGCCGCTCGCCGCTATGTGGCGTTCGGGGAGGTTGACTCCGGCCGCTTCGAGGAAGGCGGCGGCTCCGTCGAACCGGGCGTTCTGACGCCCGCTGACCGCGGCGTTTCCGGCCGCGGCGAGATGGGACCACAGGCCTGCGAGATGAGCGCGCGGGCTGGCGGCCACAGCCGCCGCGGCCGCAACGACCTCAGCCGGTGCGACCCCGCCACGACCCAGTCCGGTCTCCACCTCGAGGTGGATCGCCAGCGTCCCGCCGCCTTGGTCTAGCGCCGTGTCGAGGGCCGCGAGCGTTCGGCTCAGCAGGGCCTCGTCGCCCACCGTGATCGAAATGCAATGTCGCAGTGCGTCGGGCGCCAGTTCGGGCGGTATCGGGAAGAGGACGAAGATCGGGACCTCGAGGCCCGCCTGACGCAGCTCGAGCGCCTCATCGAACGTCGCGACGCTGAGGCTTTGGAGGCCGTCGCGGACCAGCGCACGGGCCACGGCGACCGCGCCGTGCCCATAGGCGTCCGCCTTCACTACCGGCTCGAGACGAGCGCCGGGAGGCAGCAGGTCGCGGAGAAGCCGCACGTTGGAGACCAGGGCATCGAGATCGATCTCCAGCCAGGCCGTCTTTGGCAGCGGGGGCAACGCTCCGTCGGGCCCGGCCTCGATCAATGGATTGCGCGTGGCCGTGACTCGCGTCGTGGCGCCGGCGGGAACGGCCGCGCGGTCCATCAGCGGCGCGCCGGGGCAGAGTCGGCGCTCGAAACGATCGCGGAGCCGGCACCGGGCATGGCAGCCAAGCGCTTGCGTGCCAGTGGCAGCTCGCCCGTAAGGTCGGACGCCAGGAGCCCCGCGTCGCCAAGACGCTCGCGGACCGCCTCGCCCGCCATGGCGTGGAGATAGACGCCGAGTTGCGCCGCCTCGAAGGTGTCCAGGCCCTGGGCCAGCAGCGCCCCGATCGTTCCGGCGAGGACGTCGCCCGTGCCGCCGCTCGCCAGCGCCGGGTTCTCGAACGGCGAGACGGCGGTCCGCCCATCGCGATCGGCGATGACGGTTCGAGCGCCCTTCAGGACGACCACCTGACCCCATTCGCGGGCCGCATCGCGGGCAGCGGCGAGCCGCCGCCCGTCGTCGAAGACGAGGTCGCCGTGCTTCTGCGGATCCACGCCGTCGGCGGCACGAAGCCGCAGGAACTCGCCGACATGTGGCGTGAGAACGCACCTCGCGGCCACGTCCGCGGCCCAGCCGTCGACCGTCGCGAGCGACCGGAGTGCCTCCGCGTCGAGCACCGCCGGCATCGGCTCGCCGTCCTCGTCCGGGGCAAGCAGGCCGCGGATCAGCTCGGTCATCGAGAGGCTGGGTCGCAGGCCCGGCCCCACGACCAGGGCGTCGTGGTCGTGGTCGAGGATTCGGGCGAGAGCCTCTTCGGGATCCACCTCTTCGACATCGTCCTCCGGCAGCGACAACGTCGTTGCCTCGACGACCTTCGCCGCGAAGAGCGGCTGGAGCGACTCGGGCGTGGCCAGCGTGACCAACCCCGCTCCGGCTCGGCCGGCCGCCGTGCAGACGAGCAGCGCCGCACCGGCGTAGTCGATCGAGCCCGCGATCACCAGCAACTTCCCAAAGGTTCCCTTGTGGCCCCTGGACGGTCTCGGCGGGAGCAGCGAGGCCGCCGCGGCGTGGTCGAGGAAGATCGTCTCCGGGACGACTCGGCTAGGCATCGGTCCCCTCCTGGCGCGCGGTAACTTCGGCCGGGGTCGATGACCCGGCGGCCAGCTGCGCCTCCGTATTGGCGACATCTCGGGCGAGAACGCGCAATCGTTCGAAGCGGCGCATCAGCGCCACTTCGCGGTCGTTGAGTCGTTCCTCTATGTCCGGCGGGAAGAGGAAGCGTCCGCCGGCGGTGCGGATGCCGTACGCGATCGCCACCGCGAACTCCGACTCGTGGCTGATCGACAGAGCGATGCGACCCATCCCGAGCTGCTCCGCTCGCCGGGCCGCGCGACCGTGCAGCTTCACCGCCGGCTGCCCGGTCGGCAGCCGCTCGACCTCGATGTCGCGCCAGCCGATGCCGCGGACGCCGAGCCCCAGCACTTTGGACACGGCTTCCTTGGCCGCCCACCGCCCAGCCATCGTCTCGGGGCGCCCGCGAACGTAGGCCATCTCGGTGGGAGTCAGGACGCGCCGCGTGAAGCGGTCGCCGAACTTCGCCAGCGAATCCCTTATCCGCGAGACGCGAATGATGTCTATGCCCAGCTCGGTGGTCTCCGGCGGGGGGACCGGCACAGCCGCAACCAAGGCCTCTGAGCCACCGCTGATCTCGACTCGAGGGCTGCCGCCCGGCGCGCCGCGTTCGTCTTCAGGGATCGATCGCTGGCGCGGGCCGGCCATCTATTCCACCGTCACCGACTTGGCCAGGTTGCGCGGCTGGTCGACGTCGCGTCCATGCCTGACCGCAACGTGGTAGGCGAAGAGCTGGAGCGGTATCACTGCCAGGATGGTGCTCAGGGGTTCCAGGGTGTTCGGGACCCAGCACACGTCCGTTGCCAGCCGCTCGATTTGAGTGTCGCCCTCGGTGGCGATGGCCAGGACGCGGGCGTCGCGGGCCTTGCCCTCCATGAGATTGCTGATCAGCTTCTCGTACACCGCCGACCGTGTCGCCACGGCGACCAGTGGCACCGTCGCGTCCAGCAGCGAGATCGGCCCGTGCTTGAGCTCCCCGGCCGCGTAGCCTTCGGCGTGAAGGTAGCTGATCTCCTTGATCTTGAGCGCGCCCTCGAGCGCCGCCGGGTACCCGAACGACCGGCCGATGTACATGAACCCGGCCGCATCCGCGTAGCGGGCCGCCATCTCCTCGGTGACCGCGGCCTGCTCGATCGTTCGTGCGGCCTGCTCCGGGAGACGGCGCAGCGCGGCGACCAGGTCCCGCTCCTTGTCCCGCGTCAGGCGTTTCAGCTGGACGGCCACGTCGGCCGCCAGCATCACCACGGTCGCCACCTGGGTCACGAACGTCTTCGTCGCCGCGACCGCAACTTCAGGTCCCGCCTGCAGGAAGACCGAGGCGTGCGATTCGCGCGTGATGGCTGAACCGACGGTATTGGTGACGGCGACGACGACCGCACCGCGGTCGCCGGCCAGGCGAGCGGCGGCGATCGTATCCGCCGTCTCGCCCGACTGCGTCACCGCCACTACCAGCGTCCGCGCATTGATCGGCGGCGGGCTGTAGCGGAACTCGGACGCCACGGTGGACCGGGCCGGGACGCCGAGCCACTCCTGGAAGAGCGCCGCCCCGACGAGCGAGGCGTAGTAGGCGGTTCCGCAGGCGATCATCTCGACGCGGTCGATCCCGGCGAGCCGGTCACGGATCGGATCGAGTTCCTCGAGGTGCACCGCCTCGCGGCGAAGCCGCCCCGTCATGCAGGACGTGAGCGCGGCGGGTTGCTCGTGGATCTCCTTGAGCATGAAATGGGCGAAGCCGCCCTTCTCGGCCGCCTCGGCCGACCAGGGGATCAGGTCAATGGGGCGATCCAGCGTCTTGCCGGCGCGGTCGGTGATCGTGGCGCCCCCGGGCCGTATGTCCGCGACGTCGCCATCGGCCAGAAATATGACACGCTTCGTGTAGGCCACGATGGCCGCGGCGTCGGAGGCGAGGAAGCTCTCGCCGTCGCCCAGGCCGACGATCAACGGGGCGTTCAGCCTGGCACCGACCAGCCGCTCGGGCTCGTCGCGATGCATGACGACCAACGCGTAGGCACCCTCGAGCCTGCCGAGGGCAACGCGCACCGCGTCGGCGAGGTCGCCCTGGTAGGCATCCTCGACGAGGTGGGCCACGACCTCGGTATCGGTCTCGGACTTCAACGTGTGGCCGCCAGCGACGAGCTCGTCTCGGAGCTCGCGGAAGTTTTCGACAATGCCGTTGTGGACGACCGTGATCCGGCCGGTGCAATCGCTGTGCGGATGGGCGTTGAGGTCGCTGGGGCGGCCGTGAGTTGCCCAGCGGGTGTGGCCGAGTCCTATTCCGGCACTGGGCGGCTCGCCGCCGAGCGCGTCGGTGAGGACGGCCACCTTGCCGGCCCGCTTCTCGACGAAGAGATCGCCGTCATCGGTGACCAGGGCGATGCCGGCGGAGTCGTAGCCCCGGTACTCGAGGCGGCGCAGCCCATCGAGCAGGATGGGCCCGGCTTCTCGAGGTCCCGTGTAACCGACGATTCCACACATGCAATTCCACTCCAGGTCTCCGAGACCAAGGCCCCCGCGAAGGTCGCTAGTTTAGCCGCTCTCCGGCCAGGGCAGCCAACTCGTCCGCCAGCTCAGCCACGAGGCCGGCGTCCGGGCCCTCCACCATCACTCGAATCGCGGGCTCTGTGCCGGACGGTCGAACGAGCACCCGGCCGGACGAACCGAGACGGGATTCGGCTCGGGCGATGGCCCTTCGGATAGCCGGATCGCCTTCCCATTGATCCTTGTGGCGGGCCGGGATCGCCCGCTGCTGTTGCGGCAGCATAGGAACCTGCGAGGCGAGATCGGCCAGCCCGCGACCGCTGCGGGCCATCACGGCCAGTATCTCGAGCGCGGTGACGACGCCATCCCCGCTGGTCGTGTGTTCAAGGATGATTACATGGCCGCTCTTCTCGCCCCCGAGACCCGCCCCGTTGACGAGCATCCCGTCGAGGATGTACTTGTCGCCGACCGGCGTCCGGATGACCTGACCGCCCGCTTCCTCGACGGTCTTCTGAAGACCGCCGTTGGAGAGGATCGAGACGACGAGGGCACGGTTGGGGAGGCGGTTCCGCGCCAGTCGGTCGAGTGCCAGGACGCCGAGCACGGCGTCGCCGTCCACCACGCAGCCGGCCGCGTCGACGGCTATCAGCCGGTCGGCATCCCCGTCGAGGGCGAAACCGACGTCCGCGCCGCGGGCAGCGACCTCTCGGGCGAGCGCGCCGGGGGCAGTCGCCCCGCAGCCGTCGTTGATGTTGATACCGTCCGGACTATTGAACAGCACATCTACGCGGGCCCCGGTCGCCTCGAGGATCCGCGCCGCCGCGATGCCGCCGGAGCCATTGGCGCAGTCGATCACCAGATGGAGCCCCGTCGAGATGGCCGAGGCCAGCATGAGCCGGTGGTTCACGTAGAGGTCGAACAGCGCACGATCCTGGATAGCGAGACCGAGCGCGTCGGCAGGCGCCCCGGGCAGCTCTTCGCCAGTCCAGATCAGTTGCTCGAGCTCGTCCTCGACATCCTCGTCCAGCTTGAAGCCACGCTCGTCGAGGACCTTCAAGCCGTTGTCGTCGGCCGGGTTGTGCGAAGCCGAAACCATGATCCCGGCCGCGAATTTGCCGGCACCCGTGATGTAGGCGAGGGCGGGTGTAGGCACGACCCCAACGAGATGGACGTCGACGCCCATGCTCGTCGCTCCGGCCACGAGCGCGGCCGCGAACATGTCACCCGAGCGGCGCGTGTCCTGGCCGACCACGATGGGCCGCCCTGGGCCGGCCAGGCGATAGGCCGTGGCCCGGCCGAGGGAATAGGCCAGGGTTGGTTTCAGATCGACGTTGGCTGTGCCACGGATACCATCCGTGCCAAAGAGACGGGGCAAGCGGGGCTCCTATCAGGTTGGGGACGCCACAGGCGACGGCGTGGGGACGGGCGAGACGGTCACTGTTAGCTGGGATGGGCTGATGGCGACGGCCTTGATCCCGGCTGGCACCGTGATCGAGACGTTGACCGTGTGGGTCCCGATGTCGAGAGAGCCGACGGAGACGCTTCCGACGAGGGTCGACGTGTCCAGGGCGTTTAGCGCAGCCGTGGCTCCGCCCAGGGTCACGATCACGCTGGGGGCGGACAGAGTGTAGATGCGATCGGGGCGGGCGCCGTCCGGGGCGATGCCCACCGTAACGCTCCGGGTGGACGGCGGCGACTCGAGATGGATCACGACGGCGATGGTCCCGGTGGTATCCGAGGTCACGCCTGTCGGCAGATCAAGGTTCACCTTGACCGAGACGTCGCCCGTGGCCCCCGCGATCGAGATCGGCTTCGTGCTGGCCTTGCCCTTGAGCAGGGCGAGAGCATCCGCCTGGCCCCGGACGGACACCACCGGCGGCGTGATGTCGACAGAGGTGATTACGTAACCCGCGGCCGGCGTTCCGCTGGTGATCGGATCGACGGGCACGGTCTCGGATCGTACCTGGCTGCCGACCAGCATCTGGACGTGGACGGTCCGCGGGCTGATCGTGACCTTATCTACCTGCGCGCCTGTTGAGTCGCGGGCCACGAGGTCCACTTCCTGGTTGACGTCCAGGCCGGACGCGTCGATACGAACCTGAGCCTGGACGTAGGCCACTCGTCGCACGATGGAGGCCGCTCCGGAAACGTCGACCGAATTCGCGCTCAGGTTTGGCGTTCCGGGCTGGAGTCCGGACGGCACCGCGCCGGTGTCGACCTGAACATTGACCTGTTTGTGGACGATCGGATCGAGCGTGATTTTGATCTGCTGTGGCTGGTAATCGATGATCTGGACCCGCGGGTCGTCGACCTGCAGCGTGACCTTCACGAGAGTGAATTCGCTTTCGCTGACCTTGGCGCCGGTCAGGTCGACGGTAGCTCGGAAGCTCGACTGTGAAATGGGTACGTCTGACGCGGCGATGTACTTGATGCCCTCCACCTGCGGCAAGGTGCTGGTCAGGTAAGAGTCGGCGGGCTGGTTCACCACCGCAATCGCGATCTGCCCTGGCCACTGCTGAGTACTCTGAAGCGCGATCATGGCCACGTAGAGGATCACGGCGAGCACGACCGCGCCGATCTTGAGCGGCCAGCTCCGGACGATGAAGCGCAGCACCCTCACGACGCGTTCTCCTGCCCCTTGGAATCGTTCTCGGGAGTCGACCCAACCTCCTCGACGTTCTTGCGCGAGCCTGCGGCCGCTCGGCTCAGACCCCCGAATCGGGCGCGCCGGGCCAGCTCTCGCACGCTTGGCCCTACGCGGCGCGGCGGCGTTCGCTCGAGGTGGAAGAGGCCTCCGGCCGTCTCTGGACGCAAGAGCGCCGCCAGGGCGCGGGCGAGCTTCGGCTCGTCGAGGTTGCGAACGATGCGCGCCCGCTCGACGAGGCTTATCTGGCCGGTCTCCTCGGAGACGACCACGACGATCGCGTCGGTCTGCTCGGTCATGCCCAGAGCCGCCTTGTGGCGTGTACCGAAGCGCTCGAGCGGGATCGTCGTCTCCGCCGACGGCAGCAGCGCTCCGGCGGCGAGGATCCGATCGCCGCGGATGACGACGGCGCCATCATGAAGCGGCGTCTTCGGCGAGAAGAGTGTGACGAGCAGGTCGGCCGAGATGTCCGCGTGAAGCATGACTCCGTTTTCGGCGATCTCCTGGAGACCCGTCTCCCGTTCCATCACGATCAGGGCGCCGTGTCCTTCGTGCGACAACCGCTCGGCGGCGCTCGCAACCTCGGTTGCGACGTGGACAGCCAGCGACTGCTCGGCCGGCGAAATCAACCAACCGAGGGAGCCGAGTCGCCCAATTCGATCGAGCGCCCGGCGAAGTTCCGGCTGGAAGACGACGACAAGGGCGAAGAGACCCACGTACGCGCCGGTCTGAAGGATCACCTTGAGGAGCTTCAGATCGAAAGTCAGGGCGGCGGCATATACCAGCAGCAGCAGGCACACGCCGATGACGAGCCGGACCGCGCGCGTCCCCCTGATCAGACTGAAGAGCCAGTAGATCAGGAGGGCCGTGATCGCGACATCAGCCACGACGTTCGGGCTGACCTGGTCGAGCGCCGACTGGATAAGTGGCATCGAAAGCTAAGTCTATACCGCTGGGCGGTACGTCCAGCCTGGCCGTCTCGACCAGCCGCGACGCCTGGGCGCGCAGGATGCGCCGCCTACCGCCGATTAGCCGCCCGGTTGGACGGGTTCGGACCCTGGTCAGCGTCTGGTTGACAGGCGCTAGGAGCAGAGCGCCTCGAGCCGCTCGTCCTTCGGGAAAGCCCGGCTTGCGACGGCGCACAAGCGCTCGCGCGTCTCCGCGTCGTCGTTGAGATTCGCGAGCCGGCCAAGCAGCACGAGCTTCTCTGCAGCGAGCTCGTTCCAATCGCGGGCGACGTATAGCTCGACCAGAACGATATGAGCATCGACGTCGCCGGGGGCGCGCTGCAGCAGCCGATGAGTCGCGTCCAGCGCGGCGTCGAAACGCCCTTCACTGGCGTACGCTCGAGCGGTCCCCAAGAGCAGCGATCGCAACTCGGCGCTATCGCCGGCCAGGTCGGCTGCCTCGGCTGCGGCGAGGAGCTCGTCGCCCGTCGGCTGATGCTCGCTCTCCGTCACTGTCCCGGCCAATGGAGTGATGTCGATTGAGCCCTCCATCACCCCGACTGCCACAGGAACCGGTTCGGCCTCAGTCGCCGGTTCAGACGTCGCCGGTGCGGCTTCGGGCGCCGGTTCGGCCTCCGCGGCAACCGGCACGGGCACCTCGGGTGCAATCTCGGACTCCGGTCCGGCTTCGGCCACCGCGGGTTCCGCCATTATCGGCTCAGAACCGGTAGCGGCTTCGAGCGCCGGTTCGGCTTCGGCCACCGCGGGTTCGCCTGTCGGTTCGGCCTCGGCGACCGTCCCTTCCGCCTCGGCGGCCACCGGCTCCGCCGGCGTTGCCTGGGCAGCAGAAGGTGCCCGCGAGTAGCCGAGGTCCGTCCGGACCGACTGGGCCGGCTTCGCGGCGTCGCGCCGGTCCGGCTTGAAGTCGACGCCGGCCGATGCCGCCGAAGCCCCAGTTGGTGCTGAGATCGCATCTGCCGGCTCATCGCGGATTCGAAGAGCGCGGGCGAGCAGTTGCTCAGCGGCCTGGTCGCCGGCGGATAGCCTGATCTCGCGCATGAGCCCGCGTTGACGCCGGCTTCGCTCCGGAGCTTCCTCGAGCTCCAGTGCCCGACGAAGCGTGTCGGCGGCTTCGGGCAGACGGCCTGCGGCCTCCTGGATTTCCGAAACGTGTTCCAGCGCCTGCGCCGCCTCGACTCGCTGGCCGGCGATCGTCAGCGCCTCAGCCTGACCGAGGAGCGCCCCCTCGTCGTGTGGCGCTCTCGCGACGGCGGCTGCATATTGTACGAGGGCTTCCTCGAGACGACCGAGCCGAAGCAGGACACCGCCCAGGCTGGTATGCGGAAGGGCGCGCGACGGAGCGATCGAGGCGGCATTGCGGTAGGCGTCGATGGCCTCATCTGGGGCGCCGCGCAGGACCGCGACGTGGCCAAGGCGCAGCGCTTCCTTGTACCGCTCGTAGAGATCGTCGGTCATGAGCACATCATGACTTCCGACGCGTCACCCGTCTCGGGTACGGGAACCGGACGTGCTCGGCGCTTCGTCCTACGCCAGGTGCCCAATTCGACTCAAGTCAACGCTCCTGGCCCGTATCGACTCTCCTGAGTCGGGTTCCGGCGAGCGCAGCGCCAGGCGGAGCCGAGGGCCGGAGCGAGCGCACTCGAAAGTGCGTGAGCGAGGAGCGCAGGCTCCAACGTAAGCGATGTGCAGCGCGAAACCGCGACTAGCGCTTCGTGTACTGCGGCGCCTTGCGAGCGCGCTTGAGCCCGTACTTCTTGCGCTCCTTCATCCGCGGGTCGCGGGTGAGGAGGCCGGCCTGCCGAAGGGGCAGCCGATAGCCCTCGGGGTCCAGCTGGAGAAGCGCTCGGGCGATGCCGTGGCGAATGGCACCGGCCTGTCCGGTCACGCCGCCGCCCTCGACCTTGATCTGGGCGTTGTACGCGCCTTCCGTGCCGGTGACGCGGAACGGCATGCGGACGTCGGCCTCGTCGATGGCGTTGCCGAAGTGGGCGTCAAGGCTTCGATCGTTGACCACGATCTGGCCCGAGCCCGGCACGAGTCGGACACGAGCCACCGCGGTCTTGCGGCGACCGGTCCCGTAGTAGAACGCAGGGGTGGTCATCATGCTCCTCGTCAGGCGAGCGGCTCAGGCCGCTGGGCCTGGTGCGGGTGCTCCGGGCCGGCATAGACCTTGAGCTTGGTTATCTGCTGAGCTCCGAGGCGGTTGTGCGGGAGCATTCCCTTTACCGCTCGTCGGATCACTTCTTCGGGCCGGCGCTCCAGGAGGTGGCCCAGGGTCTCCTCCTTGAGCCCGTGCGGATAGCCGCTGTGCCGAATGTAGAGCTTGGTTTCCTTCTTGTCCGACGTCACGGCAATCTTGCCGGCGTTGACGACGACTACATGGTCGCCGGAGTCCATCGTCGGACTGTACGTGGGCTTGTTCTTGCCCTCGAGCACGCGAGCGATGCGCGACGCCAGACGGCCGAGCGTCTCGTCCGTCGCGTCCACGACGTACCAGCGTCGCTCGATCTCGCTCTCACGGACCGTATATGTCTTCGCGGTCATCGTTCTCCGTTCGATCTGGCAGTCGTGTTTTCCTGCGTCGCCCGGGCCCTCATCGGCCCCAAACTGACTTTCCTGAGGCAGAGGCCATTCGCCGGGGCCGTGGACCCGTTGAAGGCCGGCCGCTTCGACGCCAGCGCCTCTGCGACTGCCTCTTCGTTTGTCCTTCCGTGTCCGACCTCGATGAGGACGGCCACGATCCTTCGCACCATGCCGCGGAGGAAGGCGTCCGCCGCGACGTCGATCGTCACGAGCGATCCCGTCCTCCGAACCCGGACCGAGTGAACTGTCCGGATCGGCTGCCGGTGCGCCGCCCCGAAAGCGCTGAAGTCGTGACGGCCCACGAGGACCGACCCGGCCCGCGCCATCGCGGCGGTATCGAGCGGGTCCCGCACCCCGAGCGCAAGACGCTCGCGGAGCGGGCTTCGCGGCCCGTTCCAAACGGTGTAGCGATACTCCCGATATCGCGCCGCATAGCGAGGGTTGAACCCGGCCGGGACGCGCCGCACCTCGCGGATTGCCACGTCCTCCGGCAGCAGGGCGTCGAGCGCCCTGGCCAGCTCCTTCGCCGGTCTGCCCTTCGGGTCGGTGAAGGCGATCACCTGCCCGATGGCGTGAACCCCGGCGTCGGTTCGACCCGCCGCGACGACCCGGACCCGGCTTCCGCCGGAGACCGTTGCCAGCGCGGCTTCGAGTTCTCCCTGGACCGTCCGCGCTCCAGGCTGGACCTGGAACCCGGCAAAGTCCGTGCCGTCATATTCGACCGTTGCGCGGTAACGCATCGGCGTGCCCTCTCGAGCACTCATTCGTCGCCACCCTGCCGGCGCATTGCTGCGTTGCCGGGGCGGCAATTCGTTGACGTGGTCGGCTAGACCAATTCGATTTGTACGATCGGAGCCGCGTCGCCGTACCGCTGGCCGAGATGGACGATCCGGGTGAACCCGGAGGTCCTATCGGCGTACTTGGGTGCGATCTCATCGAAGAGCTTCGTCACGACGAGCGGCTCGTTGGGGAACTCCGCTATCACGGCTCGACGTGCAGACAGGTCGCCACGCTTCGCCAGCGTGATCATCCGCTCGACTCGGCCCCTGATCTCCTTGGCCTTGGCCTCGGTGGTCTGGATCCGCTCGTAGCGCAACACCGACACGGTGAGGTTCTTGTAGAGGGCCAGCCGCGGTCCCTGCTTGCGACTGAGCTTCCGACCGTCGATTCGATGGGCCATGGCTCAGGCCTCCTCGGGGGGCATGTCGTCGAACTGCTCCTCCTCGTCGACATCTTCGAGGTCATCGCCGAGCGACGACTCTTCGCTGTCGGGGAGGATGAAGCCGCGCATTCGCAGCCGCTCTTTCATCTCATCGAGAGACTTCTTGCCGAAGTTGCGCATGCGCAGCAGGTCGTCGTCGGAGAGCTGGAGCAGCTGCCCGACCTTGACGATGTTGTTGCGCTTCAGCGAGTTGTAGGCTCGCATCGGCAGGTCCAGCTCCTCGATCGGCATGTCGAGCATGTTCGGCGGGAGCTGTGGGACGTTCGTGGCAACGCGATCGGTGCCGGCGGCCACGAGCCCGATGTTCGCGAAGAGCGAGAACTGACGGACGAGGATGTCTGCCGCTCGACCAAGCGCCTCCTCGGGGGAGATGGTGCCGTCCGTCTCGAGCTCGATCGTGAGCTTGTCGTAGTTGGTCATCTGCCCGACGCGCGTGTTCTCGATCGAGTAGTTGACCTTGCGAACGGGAGTGAAGATGGCGTCGACCGGGATCACGCCGATGGGGTTCGACTCGGCTCGCTCGGCGGCGAGGTAGCCGACACCCTTCTCGACCGTCAGGTCCATCTCGATCGTGACGTCGTCCGAATCCAGGGTCATGAGCGGCAGATCGGGGTTGATGACCTCGACGTCCGCCGACTCCTGGATGTCGGCGGCAGTGACTGCTCCGGCGCCGCTCTTGATGAGCTTGAGCTGGACCGGGTGCGTGGCGAAGCTCTTGAGGCGGAGCTTCTTGACGTTGAGGACGATCTGAGTCACGTCCTCTTTCACGCCGGGGATGCTGGTGAATTCGTGGTAGACGTCGCGGATCTGGATCGCCGTAACGGCTGCGCCCTCGAGCGAGGACAGCAGTACCCGTCGGAGGGCGTTGCCCAGAGTGACGCCGTAGCCGGCCGGAAGCGGGCTCGCCTCGTACTTGGCGTACGAGCCCAGCTCTTCGACCGGCGCGATCTGCGGGCTCTCAAGTTCGATCATCGTGGGCCTTACCTCGAGTAGTACTCGACCACGAGCTGCTCGTTGAGGTCGAGCGGCATCTGGTCGCGGCGCGGGGCGGTCAGCACTGACCCGGCGAGCTTCGCCGGGTCGATGCTCAGCCACTCTGGGACCTGCCGCGACTTGATTACCTCAGCGGCCTCCTTGAAGGGCTCACGGGTTCGATGGGTTTCACGGACTTCGACTTTGTCGCCGGGCTTGAGCTGCAGCGACGGAATACTGGCGACGCGGCCGTTCACGGCGAAGTGGGCATGGCCGACCATCTGACGTGCCTCGGCACGAGATGTGGCAAACCCGAGCCGGTAGACGACGTTGTCGAAGCGGAGCTCGAGCATTCGCAGAAGGTTCTCGCCGGTGACGCCCGGAGTGGAGTTGGCCTTCTCGAAGTAGCCCTGGAACTGGCGCTCGAGCACGCTGTAGACGCGGCGGATCTTCTGCTTCTCGCGCAGCTGCATGCCGTAGTCGCCGACCTTGCGGCGGCGGACGCCGTGCTGTCCGGGGGGCGCCGGACGGCGCTCGAACGAGCACTTCTTGGAATAGCAGCGCGTGCCCTTGAGGAAGAGCTTGGCGCCCTCGCGTCGGCACAGCCGGCAGACAGGATCGGTATAACGGGCCATCGGTCGTCCTCCTTAGACGCGGCGCCGCTTGGGCGGGCGGCAACCGTTATGGGGGACTGGGGTCACATCCGTGATGGCACTCACCTCGAGACCGGCGGCCTGAAGCGAGCGGATCGCCTGCTCACGACCGGCGCCGGGACCCTTGACGTAGACCTCGACCTGGCGCATGCCATGCTCCATGGCCTTCTTGGCGGCCTGGTCGGCGGAGAGCGCCGCGGCGTAGGGCGTGCTCTTGCGGGAACCCTTGAAGCCGGCGACGCCGGCCGAGCCCCAGCTGATCACGTTGCCGTTGGGGTCCGTGATCGTGATGATCGTGTTGTTGAAGCTCGCCTGGATGTGAGCGTGCCCTTGAGGCACGTTCTTCCGCTCCCGGCGGCGCTGCTTGGTAGCCCGCTTTCGTTCGGCCATTCCTGCGTCCGGCTCCTCTTACTTCGTCGCCTTGCGTCGGACGCCGACCGTCTTCTTGGGTCCGCGGCGCTGCCGTGCATTGGTCTTGGTTCGCTGGCCCCGGGCCGGCAGGTTGCGCCGATGGCGCGTGCCCCGGTAGGAGCCGATTTCGATCAGCCGCTTGATATTCAGAGCAACCTCGCGGCGGAGGTCGCCCTCAACCTTGTGACGTCGGTCGATGATCTCGCGCAGGCGGTTGACCTGCTCCTCGGTCAGATCGCGGACGCGCGTATCCGGATTGACGTTCGCTTGGACGAGGATCTTCTGGCTCGTCGGGAGACCGATCCCATAGATATAGGTAAGGGCGACCTCGACCCGCTTCTCGCGGGGAATGTCGATACCTGCGATGCGTGCCATGCCCTACCCCTGCCGCTGCTTGTGCTTGGGATTGGCGCAGATGACCATCACGGTCCCGTGCCGGCGGATTACTTTGCAGTTGTCGCAGCGGGCCTTGACGGAAGCTCTGACTTTCAAGGGATCCTCGATATCTCCGATGCTTTCGATGGTTTCGAGACCTTCGGCGGCGTTACTTGAGCCGATAAGTGATTCGACCGCGGGTCAGGTCGTAGGGCGAAAGCTCCACTCTGACTCGGTCACCCGGCAGGATGCGTATGAAGTTCATTCGCAGCTTGCCTGATATGTGCGCCAGAACGCGGTGGCCGTTCTCGAGCTCTACGGCGAACATGGTGTTGGGCAATGGCTCCAGCACCGTTCCTTCGACCTCGATTGCGTCCTTCTTTGCCACGTTCTGTGTGTCGTCCCTTTCTCACACGAATGCCGGCCGTCGCGGCCGACACACGAACGAATAGGTTACCAAATAACCCCGAGCCCGGCAACCCGCCGGTTCTGCCGTCGACGCGGCGCCTCAGAACCAATCGCCCGGCGAGTGGCCTTCGGTGCATAAACGTCGTTCATGCCGTAGTCAGGATGACCGGACCGTTCTCCGTCACAGCAATCGTGTGCTCGAAGTGGGCGGCCAATGAATGATCCTTGGTGACGACGGTCCAGCCGTCGTCGAGGGTTACAACATCCGCGCTACCGAGGGCGAGCATCGGCTCTATGGCCATGCAGACGCCCGGCTCGAGCTGCACTCCGGCGCGTCCTGTCCGGTAGTTCGGAACCTGAAGGTCTTCGTGCATCTTGGTGCCGATGCCGTGGCCGACGAACGGGCGAACGATGTCGCATCGACCTTCGACCGCGACGTCTTGGACCGCCCCGGACACGTCCTCGATGTGTGCGCCGGGCACGGCGGCAGCGATCCCGGCCATCAACGCCAGGCGGGTGGTGTCGATCAGCCGAGCAACATCCGCCGGCGGCTTGCCGACAAAGAAGGTCCGGGCGCCGTCGCCGTGGTAACCCTGCCAGATGGCGCCGGCATCGACCGAGACGACCTGGCCCTCTTCGATCACACGGCCCCCGGGGATGCCGTGGACGACCTCATCGTCGATCGAAACGCAGATGCTCGCCGGAAAGCCTCTATATCCCTTGAACGATGGCAGGGCGCCCGCCTTTCGGATGTAACCCTCGGCGATGGCGTCGAGCTGGGCAGTGGTGACCCCCGGCCGCAGCTCCTGCTCCATCAGCGCGAGCACGTCGGCGACCACGCGCCCGGCGCGGTGCATCAGATCGATCTCCTGACGTGTCCTGTGGGGAACCATCGCGAGTGCCCCTTAGCCCTTTGCGCCGGTTGCCGGGACGATGGCCTCGAGCAGGTCGTCGGTGACCTGCTCGATCCCGCGCCGGCCGTCGACGACTCGTAGGACGCCGTGGCCCCGATAGTGGTCGACCACCGCGTCGAGCGCCCCGAGCTGCTGGCTCAGTCGGGCCTGGACGGTAGCCGGCTGGTCGTCCGTGCGCTGGTAGAGCTCGGATCCGTCGACATCGCAGATGCCGGGCTGTTTCGGCGGCTTGGTTTGCTCGTGGTAGGGGTGCCCTGCGGCTCGGCAGATCCAGCGGCCGCCAAGGCGGGCCACGAGATCCGCCTCAGGGACCTCGATGTACGGGGCGACGTCCACGCTCCCGCCTGCCTCGGCCAGCGCGTTGTCCAGAACCTCGGCCTGAGCAGTGTTGCGCGGGAAGCCGTCGAGCAGTATGCCGGCCGCGGCGTCGGGCTTGGCCAGACGCTCGAGAAGCATCTCGATGGTCACCGCATCGGGCACGAGCTCGCCGCTGTCCATGTAGCCCTTGGCGGTCAGCCCGAGAGGCGTCCCATCGCGCACGGCGGCACGGAACAGATCGCCCGTGGCGACATGGGCGAGGCCCAGACGCTCCGAGAGAATCTGAGCCTGCGTGCCCTTGCCGGCTCCGGGGGCGCCCAGCAGGACGACCACGCGGCCGATCTTGGCCGTCATCGAATGAAGCCTTCGTAGCTGCGCATCATGAGCTGGGCCTCGAGCTGCTTCATCGTCTCGACCACGACGCTGACGACGATGAGCACGCTGGTGCCGCCCAGCCCCACGCCGATACCGGCATTGGACAGGTTCTTGAACATCGGCAGCGCGGCGATTGCCATCGGCAGGACCGCCACGGACGCGACGAAGATGGCGCCGGCGACGGTTATCCGGAGCGCAACGCGCCGGAGGTACTCCTCGGTGGGTTGACCGGGGCGAATACCCGGGATGAAGCCGCCGGATTTCCGCAGGTTGTTTGCGGTCTCGTCAGGTTTGAAGACGATAAACGTGTAGAAGAAGGCGAAGCCGAACGTGAGCAGGAAGTACAGGCTCAGATAGAGCACCCCCTGCGGATTGAGCCAGGAGACGAGACCTGTGGAGAAGTCCTTCACCCAGCCGACCTGCGAGGCGGTGAAGTACTGGGCGATCTGATAAGGGAAGAGCAGGATGCTGATTGCGAAGATGATCGGGATGACCCCGGCCATGTTCACGCGCAGCGGTAAGAACGTGGAACCGCCCTGGTATATCCGGTGTCCGCGGACGCGGTTGGCGTACTGGATCGGGATCCGACGCTGTCCTTCCTGGACGAAGATGATCACGAAGATGATCACCAGGCCGACGATGCCGAAGAGGAACAGCTCGAGCCAGTCCGGGCTGGCAAGGAACGAGCCGACCGTCGCCGGAACGCGCGACACGATGCCGGCGAAGATGATGAAGCTGATGCCGTTGCCGATGCCCTTTTCGGTGATCAATTCGCCGAGCCACATCAGCACCACTGAGCCGACCGTGAGAGCGAGGATCATCGTCAGGCTCTCGTACTTCTCGAAGCTGAACGGCGTCGTGTAGGCGGTCACGTTGTTCTGCGCCTCGGTCGCCTGGACGTAGGCCAGGATGCCGTAGGCCTGCAGAGCGGCGAGCGGAACCGACAGCCAGCGCGAGTAGCTGGTGATCTTGTTCCGGCCGTACTCGCCCTCTCGGCTCAAAGCCTGCAGCGACGGGATGGTCGACTGCAGGATCTGCATGATGATCGTGGCGTTGATGTACGGATTGAGCCCGAGTCCAACGACGGACATGCGCCGGATGTCGCCGCCCGAGAAGAGCGACAACAGCCCGAAGAAGCCGTTGTCCGGCGTCTGCGAGGTCAACATCGCAGGGTTGATGCCCGGGATCAACACGTGTGCAAGCAGACGGTAGATCACGAGAATCCCCAGCACGAACAGCAACCGCTTCCGGATGTCCGGCGCGCGGAACGCGTTCAGCATCGACTCGAGCATTGCTCAGGCGCCCTTCTATGCTTCCGAGTCGGCCTCGCCGGCCGAGCTCGTCGGGGGGAGGGTCTCCGCGGTGGTCTTGGCCTTGGGAGCCTTTCTAGCGGCCGCGGGTGCCACGGGAGCGATAACCACCTCGGACCCGTCCTGGCCGTCGCCGAGGGTCGGGAACTCGAGCACCTGGGCGGTGCCACCGGCTGCCTCGATCTTGGCCGTGGCGCTCTTGCTGAACGCGTCGGCCACGATGAAGAGCGGCCTGGTCACGTCGCCATGGCCCAGGACCTTGAGCGGCTTGTCGAGGGTGCGGACGAGCCCGGCCGCGGCGAGGATATCGGGCGTGACCGTGACCGGAGCCGGCTTGGCCGATTTCGCGGCCTTACCCTCGATCTCGGGCATGTCCAGAACGCCGGTCTCGGCAAGGTCCGAGATCCGGCCCACATTTACGACTTCGAATTCGATGCGGAACCGGTTCTTGAACCCGCGGAGCTTCGGAATGCGGACGTGGATCGGGGTCTGGCCACCCTCGAACCACGGCTGTATCGTGCCGCCAGTCCGGGCCTTCTGACCCTTGGTGCCACGTCCGGCCGTCTTGCCCTTGCCGGCGGCGATGCCGCGACCGACGCGGGTTTTCGCCTGGTGGCTGCCTTCGGCCGGGCGAAGGTCATGCAACTTCATAGCTTCTCCTCGGGAAGCTCTTCGACGGACACGAGGAAGCGGACCTGGCGGACCATTCCTCGCGTGGCCTCGTTGTCGGGAACCTCGACGGTGTCCCCTATCCGCTTCAGCCCGAGCGCCCGGATCGTGCCGCGGTTCCGGGCGATGTGGCTGATGGTGCTCTTGGTCTGGGTTACGCGGAGCTTACCTGCCATTGCCCACCTCCACGACCGGCTGGCCCGCCACGTACGCCCGAACCTGGACGCCACGGCGGGCGCTGATCTCCTCGGCCGAATGCAGGCTGCGCAGGCCCTCGAGCGTGGCTCGGGTGACGTTGACGGGATTGGTCGAGCCGAAGACCTTGGCCAGGATGTCGCGGATGCCGGCCATCTCGACGACTGCTCGAACGGCGCCACCGGCGATGACCCCCGTCCCCTGCGATGCCGGCTTCAGCATCACGCGTGAGGCCCCGAAGTCCTGGCGGACCTCGTGCGGGATCGTCGTCCCGACCATGGGGATGCGGATGATGTTCTTCTTCGCGTCCTCGACGCCCTTCCGGATGGACTCGGGCACCTCGCCGGCCTTGCCCAGGCCGACGCCGACGTGACCATTGCCGTCGCCGACGACGACGATGGCACTGAAGCTGAAGCGACGGCCGCCCTTGACGACCTTCGCGACTCGGTTGATTTGGACGACGCGCTCTTCGAGCGTCAGCTTGTTTGGATCGATCCTGGCCAACTGATCAGCTCCTTCGGGTCAGAAGTCGAGGCCGGCTTCACGGGCAGCGTCAGCCAGAGACTTGACGCGACCGTGATACCTGAACCCGGCTCGATCGAAGACGACCTGTTCGATCCCCGCGCTCCGGGCGCGCTCGGCCACCAGGCGGCCGACGACCTTAGCCTCGTCGGTCTTCTTCTGGCCGGCTGCCTTGAGCTCCTTCTCGAGGCTCGAGGCGGCTGCCAGCGTCCGACCGGTCGCGTCGTCGATCACCTGGGCAGAGATGTGGTTGTTGCTGCGGAACACGGCCAGGCGAGGGCGCTCGGGCGAGCCCGAGAGGCGAAGCCTGATCCGCTCGTGCCGCTTCTGGCGCGCGGCCCCGCGGCTGGCGACCTGCGTCATCGTGCTGATCCCTTCGTCACGGACTGGCTCACTTCTTGCCGCCGATCTTGCCGGCCTTGCCGGCCTTGCGACGGATCTTCTCGCCGAGGTAGTGGACGCCCTTGCCCTTGTAGGGCTCGGGCTTGCGGGTGGCTCGGACCTGGGCGGCGACCTGGCCGACGAGCTCCTTGTCGATCCCGACGACCGTCAGGCGGATCGGGTTCTCGACTTCAAAGCTGATGCCGTCCGGCGGCACGATCTCGATCGGGTGGCTGTAGCCGAGGTTCAGCTGCAGCTTGTCGCCGACCTTCGCGGCACGGTAGCCGACGCCGGTGATCTCGAGCGGCTTGCGATAGCCGGCGGTCACGCCGGTCACCATGTTGGCGACCAGCGTTCTAGTCAGGCCGTGCAGCTGCTTGTGATACTTGGCCTCGCTCGGCCGTTCCACGGTGAGAGTCGCGCCCTCCATCGAGACGTGCATGTCCGGATGGAGAGAACGGTGGAGCGAGCCTTTTGGACCCTTGACGGTGATGTCCCGGCCATCGATCGATACGTCGACGCTCGGCGGGACCTGGATTGGCAGACGACCAATTCGCGACACGGCCGGCCTACCAGACGTACGCCAGGACTTCACCGCCGAGCTGGGCCTTGTGGGCCTGAGCGCCGGTCATGATGCCCTGGCTGGTGCTGACGATGACGAGGCCGAGCCCACCGAGCACCCGGGGGATCTCGGTCTTGCGCGCATACACGCGCAGACCTGGCTTGCTGATGCGCTTGAGCCCCGAAACGACGGGGGCCTTGCCATCGACGTATTTGAGCGTGACGCGCAGCACCTGGCGAGCGCCCTCGTGCTCCTCGTTGACATCGGCGATAAAGCCCTCCTCCACGAGGATTCGGGCGATCTCCCGCTTTGTCCGCGAGGCCGGGACGACAACGTCCGCGTGCCGCGCCCGCGACGCGTTGCGGATGCGAGTCAGCATGTCCGCAATCGGATCGGAGACGTTCATCGGTTACCTACCAGCTCGACTTGGTGACGCCGGGCAGCTCGCCGAGCAGCGCCCGCTCGCGGAAGCAGATGCGGCACAAACCGAAGCGCCGCATGTACGCGCGCGGACGGCCGCAGACGAAGCAGCGGTGATAGGCCTGAACCTTGTGCCGCGCCGGTCGCTTTGCCTTGGCGATCATCGACTTCTTGGCCATTGCTTCTCCTCCCCGCGCCTAGACGGCGAACGGCATGCCGAGGAGTTCGAGCAAACGCTTCGATTCCTCGTCGGTCTTCGCCGTCGTCACGATGCTGATCTCCAGCCCGCGGAGACGGTCCACTTTGTCGTAATCGATCTCCGGGAACGCGAGTTGCTCCCGAAGCCCGAGTGAGAAGTTCCCGCGCCCGTCAAAGGACCTGGCTGGCACGCCGTGGAAGTCGCGGATGCGGGGCAGCGCGAGCCGCGTGAGCCGCTCGAGGAAGTCCCACATGCGATCGCCGCGGAGAGTGACGCGGGCGCCGATCGTGTTGCCGGTGCGAAGCCGGAACTGGGCGATCGAGCGCTTCGCCTTGGTGGTCACCGGGTGCTGACCGGTGATCGCGGCGAGGTCGCCGACCGCGGCGTCCACTGCCTTCGGGTTCTGAAGCGCCTCTCCCAGACCGATGTTGACGACGATCTTGGAAAGCCGCGGGATATCCATTGGGTTCGTGTAGCCGAACTGCTTCTGCAGCGCCGGGATGGCCTCGTCCCTGTAGCGCTGATGGAGGGCGCCGCTCATGCCCCTGCCTCCAACTGCTCGCGGCAATGGCCGCACACGCGAACGCTCTGGCCGCTGCCGAGCCGCTCGTGCTTGACTCTGGTGACGCGATCGCAGCGCGGGCAGACGAGCATCACGTTGCTGGCGTCGATCGGCATCGGCTTGTCGACTATGCCGCCCGTCTGCATCGACGGGGCGCGGTCGCTCTGCATCTTCTGGCGCGGCTTGGTGTGACGCTTGGCGATGTTCACGCCGGAGATCACCACCGACAGCGGCCGGCTGGAGACGCTGCGCCAGCCCATGGCTACCTTCTCGACGCCCACCGGGTTGCGCAAGACGCGCTCCACCTTGCCGCGCTTGCCGGCATCTTTGCCGTGCAGCACGACGACGGTGTCGCCGGTCCGGATCTCGGGCACCTTGTTCGGCTGAGTCGGTTTGAGCTGCGCCATCAGAGCACCTCCGGCGCGAGCGAGACGATCTTCATGTAATTGCGATCCCGCAGTTCGCGCGCCACGGGGCCAAAGATGCGGGTGCCGCGCGGATTTCCCTGGTTGTTGATGAGGACCGCCGCGTTCTCGTCGAAACGGATGTAGCTGCCGTCCGGCCGGCCGTATTCCTTGGCCGTTCGAACGACGACCGCTCGAACCACGTCGCCCTTCTTGACGGGGGCGTTCGGGATCGCCTGCTTGACGCTGGCGATGATCACGTCACCGACGCCGGCCGTGGTCTTGCGCGAGCGGCCCATGATCCGGATGCACTGGATCGTCCGGGCGCCAGTGTTGTCGGCTACCCGAAGTCGCGTGTACTGCTGGATCATTGGGCGGTCTCCCGCTCAGCGGTGTGCCTGCCCGGATGCGCCGCGCCGTGGATGGCCTCGTCGGTCGCCTCGTCTTCGACGATGGGCCGGTCCGTGGCGCCCTCGCCCGCTCGGGAGACGACGCTGACCAGCCGCCATCGCTTGGTGGCTGAGAGCGGCCGCGACTCCTCGATCAGGACGGTGTCGCCGACGTGCGCCTCGTTATCCTCGTCGTGGGCCTTGAATTTGCTGGTCAAGCGGATGACCCGCTTGTACAGCGGATGCCGCGTCATGCGCTCGACGGACACGACGATCGTCTTGTCCATCTTGTCGCTGACGACGCGGCCGACCTTGGTCTTCCGCTTGCCCTGCACTGCTGCTCCTGCCATCGCGTGATCTCCTACGCCGTCCGGGAGCGCTCATCGCGGCGCTCGCGCTGCACGGTGAGGATCCGCGCGATCGTTCGTCTGGTCTGAGGAATCGAGCTGTAGTCCTTGAGCTGTCTCGTGTTGAGCTGGAAGCGGGCCTGCCAGAGATCCTGCTTGGCCTCTTTCAGCTGCTCGTCGAGCTCGCCGTCGGACAGTGCTCGAACCTTATCGATGTCCATCTGCCAGGCCTTCCTTGACGATGACTCTGGTAGCGACCGGGAGCTTGTGGCTGGCGAGGCGCATTGCCTCGACGGCCTCGACCTGGTCAACGCCGGCCATCTCGAAGAGGATCCGGCCGGGCTTCACCACGGCCACCCAGTGGTCGGGCGCGCCCTTGCCGGAACCCATTCGGGTCTCGGCCGGCTTCTTTGTCGCCGGCTTGTCGGGGAAGATCCGGATCCAGATCTTGCCGCCGCGCTTGACCGAGCGGGTCATGGCGCGTCGGGCAGCCTCGATCTGGCGGCTGGTGATCCAGGCCGGCTCGAGAGTGGCAAGGCCGAATTCGCCGAAAGCCACGGTCGTGCCGCCCTTTGCGGGGCCGGACATCCGGCCACGCTGGACCTTGCGGTGCTTTACGCGTCGGGGCATCAACATCGCTACACCACCGGGGCCACGACGGCCGGAGCCGCGACGGCCTCGCGGCGAGGCTTCTCGCCGGCGACCTCACCGCGGTAGATCCAGACCTTCACGCCGATCCGACCGTACGTCGTGAGGGCGTGCACCTGGGCGTAGCTGATGTCCGCGCGGAGCGTTCCGAGCGGGATTCGGCCTTCCTTGTCCCACTCGCGTCGAGCCATCTCGGAGCCGCCGAGGCGACCCGCTACGGCGATCTTCACGCCCTTCGCACCAGCCTTCATGGTTCGCTGCACGGCCTGCTTCATCGCCTTCTTGAAGGCGATGCGGCGGGCCAGCTGCTGGCTGATGTTGGCCGCAACGAGGGCGGCGTCCAGCTCCGGCTGGCGGATCTCCTTGACCTCGAGCTTGACCTTGCGCTTGGTCAGCGCGCCGACCTGCTGACGGAGCAGCTCGACGTTGGCGCCGCCCTTGCCGATGACGATGCCCGGCTTGGCGGTGTGGATCGTGACCGTGACGTGATTGATGCCACGCTCGATCTCGACCCCACTGACGCTCGCGCTCGCCAGCCGGCGGGTGACCAGCAGGCGGATCGCGATGTCTTCCTTCAAGAGATCCGTGTAGTCCTTGTCCGCGTACCACTTCGCCGTCCAGGTGCGCGACACACCCAGCCGGAAGCCGTACGGGTGAACCTTGTGACCCATCTAGGCCTCCCGGTCTTCGACGACGATGGTTATGTGGGTCATGGGCTTGTGGATCGGGAAGGCCCGACCCTGGGCCCGCGGCTGCCAGCGCTTGTGGACGCCTGGGCCCATGTTGGCCTGGGCGTCGGCCACGACCAGATCCTCGGCGGACAGGTTGTGGTTGTTCTCAGCGTTCGCGGTCGCGCTCTTGAGCACGCGGGCGACGTCACGCGCGGCCGCCTGCGGCATGAACCGCAGGAGCGCTGCGGCTTCCTCGACCCGCTTGCCCTTGATGGCATTGGTCACGAGACGGGCTTTCCGAGAAGAGCCCATCAGGTACTTGGCTGTTGCAGATACGCGCACGTCCTCGGCTCCTATTTGAGTGCGGACGAGCGCTCGGTGTGTTTCCCGTGCCCGCGGAAGGTGCGGGTGGGGGAGAACTCACCGAGACGGTGGCCGACCATGTTCTCGGTCACGTAGACCGGGATGTGCTTCCTCCCGTTGTAGACGGCAACGGTGTGCCCGATGAAATCCGGAAAGATGACCGACGCCCGAGACCAGGTCTTGAGGACCTTCTTCTCGTTACGCTTGTTCATCGTCTGGACGCGGCCGAGGAGCCGCGACTCGACGAACGGCCCCTTCTTGACCGAACGCGACATGCCTCTCTCTCCTCTGCCTTATTGCTTGCCGTGTCGCGAGCGGATGATCAGTCTGCTCGACGACTTCTTGCCAAGCCGGGTGCGATAGCCCATGGCGGGCTTGCCCCACGGCGTCTTGGGTGGCATACCTGTCGGCGACTTGCCTTCGCCGCCGCCGTGCGGATGGTCCCTCGGGTTCATGACGACGCCGCGGACTTCGGGCCGCTGGCCCATGTGCCGTGCGCGTCCTGCCTTGCCGAGGCTCTGGTTCTCGTGCTCGAGATTCGAGACCTGGCCGATCGTGGCCATGCACCGCAGCGGGATCCGTCGAACCTCGCCCGAGGGAAGCCGCACCGCGGCGTAGTCGCCCTCTTTGGCGAGGAGCTGGGCGGAGACGCCGGCAGACCGGACGATCTGGCCGCCCTTGCCCGGGACCAGCTCGATGTTGTGGATCGTGGTGCCGAGTGGGATGTTGGCCAGCGGCAGCGAGTTGCCGACGCGAGCCTCGACCTCTACTCCGGCAACGACCACGTCGCCGACCTTGAGCCCATGCGGGAGAAGCATGTAGCGCTTCTCGCCGTCGGCGTAGTGGAGCAGACCAATGCGAGCCGACCGGTTCGGGTCGTATTCGATCGTGGCCAGCTTGGCCGGAACGCCGAACTTGTCGCGCTTGAAGTCGATGATGCGGAAGTGCTGCTTCTCTCCGCCGCCGCGATGGCGAACGCTGATCCGGCCCACGTTGTTGCGGCCGGAGCCGCGCTTCTGCGGTTCGAGGAGCGGCTTGTACGGTTCCTTGGTGGTTACCTCCTCGAACGTGGACCGGGTCATGAACCGGCGCCCCGCCGAGGTCGGCTTGTAGCTACGCAGCGGCATCTCAGACGGCCTCGAAGAACTCGATCTTCTGGCCGGGGGCCAGAGTCACGATGGCCTTGCGCCAGGGAGTCGTCCGGCCGGCGATCCGGCTCCGGCGCGTCCCACCGCGCTTCTCCTTTGACTTGGTCGTCAGCACGTTCACCGCGGCGACCTTCACCTTGAAGATCTCCTCGATGGCGGCCTCGATCTGGATCTTGCTGACGTCGTCTCGGACGGCGAACGTGTACTTGCCACGCTGCGACTCGTCCATCGACTTCTCGCTGATCACGGGGCGGAGGATGATCTCGTGGGCGGAGAGGCTCACGCGTACACCTCTTCCATCTTGCTCAGGGCCGGCTGCTCGATCAGGACCGTGTCCGCGTTCAGCAGCGCGACGACGTTGAGCGAGTCGGCCCGGATGACCTCGACACGAGGCAGGTTTCGGGCGGACAGGATGAGCGTCTCGTCCGTGGCCGGGGCCACGATCAGGACTCGGCCTTCGGACCGTCCCAGGGCGTCGATGACGCCGACCAGGTCGCGCGTCTTCGGCTCTTCGAGCCCGAAGGCGTCGATGACGCGGATCGCGTCGTCGTCGAGCTTTGAGGTAAGCGCGCCGACGAGCGCGAGACGCCTCATCTGGCGGGGCAGACGCTGCGCATACGAGCGGGGGTGCGGTCCGAAGACCACGCCGCCGCCTCGGTAGTGCGGCGCCCGGATCGAACCCTGGCGAGCCCGACCGGTGCCCTTCTGGCGATACGGCTTCTTGCCGCCGCCCTCGACCTCGCCGCGCTTCTTCGTGTCATGGGTGCCTAGGTGGCGGCCGGCCAGCTGGGCGGTCACCACCTGGTGGAGCACGGCCGTGTTGATCGGGGCGGCAAAGAGCTCCTCGGGGAGCTCCACCTCACCTATCTTCTCGCCCGTCCTCGAGTACAGGGTCGTCGTCGGCATGACTAGGCCTTCTTCACGAGGATCAGCCCGTTGAGGGAGCCGGGAACGGAGCCCTTGACGAGCAACAGGTTGCGCTCGGCGTCCGCACGGACGACCCGCAGCTGCTTGACGGTGGCGCGAGCGTCGCCCATGTGGCCGGCCATGCGCATTCCCTTGTAGACGCGGCCCGGTGTCGTGCCGGGGCCAATCGAACCGGGGGCGCGGTGATGGTCGGAACCGTGGGTCTTTGGACCCCGCTTGAAGTGGTGGCGCTTGATATGGCCCGAGAACCCTTTGCCCTTGCTCACGCCTGTCACGTCGACGACGTCGCCCGGGGCGAAGAGAGTCACGTCGAGCTTCTGACCGACTATGTAGGAGGACTTATCCGCGCCTTCGAGTCGGAACTCGCGCAGGACGGACAACTTGGGCAGATCCTTGAGCTGCCCGGTCCGGGGCTTGTTGAGCTTGCCCGACTCCTCGATCCCGAGCTGCACGGCTGTGTAGCCGTCCCGCTCGGTCGTCCGAAGGCGAGTCACGGTGTTGGGTTCCAGGGCGACGACGCTGACCGGGATCATGGTCCCGTCGTCCTGGAAGACCTGAGTCATGCCGACCTTGCGGCCGATCAATCCAATGCTCATCCGGGTCACATCTTGATTTCGATGTCGACGCCCGCGGCGAGCGAGAGTCGCATCAGCGCGTCCACGGTCTTCGAGGAGGGCTCCAGGATGTCCACGAGCCGCTTGTGGGTGCGGATCTCGAACTGCTCCCGGCTGTCCTTGTCGATGAACGGTGAGCGCAGGACGGTGAACTTCTCGATGCGCGTCGGAAGCGGAACGGGGCCGACGACATCCGCGCCGGTCCGCTGGGCCGTCTCCACGATCTGCGCCGCCGACTGATCGAGCAGTCGGTGGTCGTATGCCTTGAGGCGGATCCTGATCCGCTGCCTTGCCATCACAGACTCCGCTTTACTCGGTGATCGAGGTGATGGCCCCGGCGCCGACGGTCCGGCCACCCTCGCGGATGGCGAAGCGCTGGCCGACTTCCAGGGCGATCGGGGTGATGAGCTCGACTCTCATGTCGACGTTGTC
>JBEKPB010000005.1:0-149525 GCA_049521175.1 Candidatus Limnocylindrales bacterium | reverse complement strand
ATGCTCCCGGGCATGAACGGCCGCGAGCTCTCCGAGCGACTCACGGCCCTGCGGCCGTCGCTGCGCACGCTGTTCATCTCGGGCTACACAGAGGATTCGATCGTTCACCGGGGCGAGCTGGGTCCGGACGTCGCGTTCCTGAGCAAGCCCTTCACGCCCGACGCACTTGGCCGCGCCGTCCGGGAGGTGTTCAGAGCCCAGAAGGTCGTCAGCGGCGGCCCGGATCGCTGATCTGCGATCCATCTCCTGATTCGCCTCTCGCTCTCGCTTCCGCACACTTCTGGCGAGGATCTGGTTGCGGTCTTGACCCAGATGAACGGTGTGGCTCCGGAATCCCAGTGGTGACCGGGGTTAAGTAGTACATATGTTCTATAATGCGGTCTCTGCTGTCGAGTCGTCGCGGGCAGGATCGAGGCGCAGGTGGCCGCATACGCGGAGCTCCACTGCCACACCAACTTCTCCTTTCTCGATGGGGCCTCGAACCCCGACGAGCTGGCCGAGCGCGCCGCCGAGCTGGGGCTGGCCGGGTTGGCGGTTACGGACCATCAGGGCCTCTACGGTGTTGTCCGGTTCGCGACGGCGGTGGCTGAGGCCGGGCTGCGGCCGATCATCGGGGTGGAGATAGAGCTGGCCGACCCGGCCGTCCCCGATCCGGCGGGGGTCGTGGTGCCGGATCGAAGGCAGGGGCGTCCCGGCCGCGGCCACTCTCTGGCGGGCGGCCTCGCGGGCGGTCTCACGGCGGGCGGCCACTCTCTGGCGGGAGCGGCGCCACTCCCCGATGACGCGCGGCGCGGAGAAGGACTCCCGGTCCGGCCCCGCCCGGCCCGCGCCCGGCTCCCCGGCCATCGCGTCCCCGTGAAAGAGGATCTGCGTGGAGTCGGGGAGGGGCAGCGCGGCCCGCACCTCGTCCTGCTGGCGCGGAACGCGGCGGGGTATCGCAGCCTGTGCCGCCTCGTCAGCCGGGCGAATCTCGCCGGAACCAAGTCGATGCCGCGCTTCAGCCATGCGCTGCTCGCCGACAACACCGACGGAGTGGTGGCCCTCTCCGGGTGCCGCGAAGGCGAGATCGCCCGGCGGCTGCGGGCCGGCGACAGGGAAGGGGCGCGGGCCGTGGCGGAACACTACGCCCGGCTCTTCGCCAGCCGGCGCGTTCGGCGCGATTCGGTCGCGTCGGCCACGTTCTTTCTGGAGATGCAGCACCACCTGCTGCCCGACGACGACTGGCTCATGGCCGAAACGGCCCGTCTCGCGGAGGAGCTTGGGTTGCCGGTCGTGGTCACGAACGACGTGCACTACGCCTACCCCGAGGGCCGCGAGATGCACGACGTCCTGACGGCGATCCGTCACGGTCGCACCCTCGACGAGTTGCATGACCTTCGGCGCCCGGACGGAGAGTCGTTCCTGAAGGCGGCCGACGAGCTGATGGCATTGCCGCCCGGGAATTCGAGCGCGGACGCCCGAACCGCGGCCGCTTGGGCCGAAGGAATCGGTAATGCCGGCGAGCTGGCCGCCAGCTGCGCAGTTGACCTTGGTTTCGAGCGCTATCGCTTTCCCGGCTTCCCGATCCCGAAGGGCCACACTCCCTTCTCGTACCTGGAAGAGCTGTGCCACGCGGGCGCCCGCCGCCGGTATCACCCTATCTCGTCGCCGGTCGTGCAGCAGCTCGCCCACGAGCTGGACGTCATCGAACGGACCGGCCTGGCCGAGTTCTTCCTGATCTGCTGGGACATCATGCGGTTCGCCCGAGAGCGCGGCATCCCGGCCCAGGGCCGGGGCAGCGCGGCCAATTCGATCGTGGCCTACGTGCTCGGCATCACACGCGTCGATCCGATCCGCCACCGCCTGCTTTTCGAGCGTTTCATCAACGAAGGTCGAATGAGCTATCCCGACATCGACATCGACTTCAGCTCCGAACGGCGAGAGGAGGTGATCCAGTACGTCTACCGGCGCTACGGCCCCGAGCACACCGGCATGGTCTGCAACCTGGTCACGTATCGAGCCCGGTCGGCGGTGCGGGAGGTCGGATATGCGCTCGGCTTTCCTCGGCCGCTGGTCGATCGGGTCGCCAAGGCGCTCGAAACCTACGACTCGGTGATGGTCCGGCGCGACCTCGAGGCCGACGGCGGCTTTGGCCAGTTCTTCGCCGATGCCGTCGAGCGGGAGGCGGGAGTGGCGGGCACGGGAGTGGCGGGCACGGGGGTAGGAGTGGGGGGCGCCGCCTCGGCCGATACCGCGGCCCGGCGGGTGGCCGGACCTTCCGCGAGCGGCAACGGTATGGCCGCCGAGATCACCGCGGCCGAAATGGCGGCCAACCACGGTCTCACTGATCGCATGGGCCAGCTCAACCACCCACGTGGCGGCCGGATCGGTAGTGGTGGTGGAGCGGGGCGTGGTGCCGGCGGCGTGGCGGGTGGCGCCCGCGCCAGCGAGTTTTCCCGAGATACCGGCCCGGGCGGTGATATGGAGAGGAGTGCTCGAGAATCCGGCCATCCGAGTGGCTCGAGCGTCGTTGACGAGCACGATCCACGCCTGGCAACCCCGGATCAGTTGTCGGACGGGCGGCTCTCGAGGCAAGCGCAGCCGCATCTCTCCACTTACCACCGCCCCCATCGGTATACCGGGGAAATCGAACGGCAGGGCGGACCACTCCCTGGCGCGGGCGGCGGTGCGGGCGCGCGGCGTGGCGGCGGTGCGGTGGATGGCGGCGCGGCGCGTGGCGGCGCGGGCGCCGGTGAGCTGGTTCTTCCTTATACCAATCCATGGAGTGTTATGGAGAAGGGTCGAGCCAAATCTGGCGATGGCGCGAACTCACCCTACGCTGAAAGGTCAAATGGGCGAGCGCTGGAGGGAAATGGAGCGGGCTCTGACGCCCCGACTGCCTTTGAGATGGCGGATAGGCTCCGATCATGGTCGCCACAGCCCGTTGCGCGGTCACTGTCGGTCGTCGGTATTCCATACAACTCCACCCAGGCGTACAACGAAATGCGCCGGGTAGAGGCGGGGCCCGCATCGATCGCCTCGGCGGGGGCAGCATCGATCGCCTCGGCGGGGGCCGCGTCCATCGCCGATCTCGGCGGCGGGTCGGCCACGGAACAGAGGCGGAGGCTGGAACGGCGGCGACGGGTCGGGTCCGACGACGAGGGCGGTCCGGGCGATTCGCCGGCGAGCATTGCGTGGCTGGCTTCAGAGCGAGACCTCGAGGCGGGCAAAGGCAACGAAGACACTGGCCAGGCGGGCAAACTGCCGCAGCTCGAGACCGAGGCGGTCGTGGACCGTGAGGCCGGTGACGTCGCCGCGGACGCGACAGGAATAGCGGGATGGGTTCGGCCGGAGCCGCATTCGAGCGTGGCGCGGGTCCAGCCTCAACCGCAGATCCCACCCGAGATGCGCCGCGGCTCCACGGTTGGGATGCCGGAGTGGGAGCGCTGGCTTGCGTTCTGCGCCCGCATCGACGGCTTCCCGCGCCATCTCTCCATCCACTCCGGCGGCATGCTCGTGACCGCCGCGCCGCTGATCGACATCGCGCCGCTGGAAAGAGCCACGATGCCCGACCGCGTCGTCGTCCAGTTCGACAAGCGCGACGTCGAGACGATCAAGCTGATCAAGCTCGACCTGCTCGGCCTCGGCATGCTCGCCGCGATCGATGAGACCATCCAGCTCATCGAACACGACTGCGCCGCCTGCATCGACCTCGATCGGTTGCCCGAGGACGTGCCCGAGGTCTTCGAGATGCTCCAGGCCGCGGATACCGTCGGCGTCTTCCAGGTCGAGAGCCGGGCCCAGATGCAGACGCTGCCGAAGTCGAAGCCGGCCAACCTCGACGACCTGGTGGTCGAGGTCGCGATCATCCGGCCGGGTCCGATCCAGGGCAACGCGGTCCACCCCTACCTGCGCCGCCGGCAGGGGATCGAGCCGGTCGCGTACCTCCATCCCAGCCTCGAGCCGGTGCTGCGCGAGACGCTCGGCGTGATCCTCTATCAGGAGCAGGTCATGCAGATCGCGATCACCGTCGCCGGCTTCAGCGCGGGCGAGTCGGACGGATTCCGGCGGGCAATGGGGACGTGGCGCTCGAGCCGCGAGATGGAGAAGCTCCACCAGCGTTTCGTCGACGGCTGCCGCGCGGCCAACGGCCTCACCGACGAGCAGGCCGAGGAGCTCTTCCGGCAGGTCGCCGCCTTTGCCTCGTTCGGCTTCGCCAAGAGCCATGCCGCGGCCTTCGCTCGCACGGCATACGAGTCGGCCTTCCTCAAGCTCTTCTATCCAGCGCAGTTCACAGTGGGGCTGATCAACGCCCAGCCGATGGGCTTCTATCCAGTCGAGGTGCTGATCAACGACGCCAAGCGCCACGGTGTCGCGGTCCTGCCGGTGGACGTCAACGCCTCCACCTACAAGACGACGACGGAGTGGATTGGGCGCGAAGGCGATCCACTCCCCGTGGGGGCGGGCATCGCGCGGCGACCGACCGCGATACTTTCGTCGGGCTGCATCGTCCCTTCGGCCGCGTCCCGGGACCGTTGGACGCCCGAAACGACGACCGGCTATGGCATACGCCTGGGCCTGTCGCTCGTGAAGGGGATCGGCGACGAGCACGCCGAGCGCCTGGATGCCGAGCTCGCCCGCGGTCCCTACCGCTCTCTGGCGGACGTCGTGGCCAGGACGGAGCTGCCCGAGGAGGTGATCGAGCGCATGATCAGAGCCGGGGCGCTCGATTCGTTGGGTCGTCCTAGGCGGGAGTTGCTCTGGCAGTTGCGCGAGGTCATGGGCGCCACTCGGGGCAGGGTGGACGGCCAGACGGTTCGATCGCTCACTCGGGCTTCAGGCCGCGGTCGAGCCGGCGGGGGCCGAGCCGGCGGAGGCGGAACGGGCCGAGCCGGCGGAGGCGGAGCTGGTGGAGGCGGAACGGGCCGAGCTGCGGGACGGCCGATGGATCTGCGTCTGCCGCCCACACCCGCGCCGGAACTCCCGCTGCTGACCGAGCGCGAAAGACTGGGCGACTCGTACGCGGTTCTATCGCTCGATGCATACCGCCAGGTGATCTCGCTCTTCCGTCCCGCCCTCAACCGGCTCGGCGCAGTAACCAACGCCTCGCTGGCGGATCGCGGCCCGGGGCCGGTCCGTCTTGGCGGCCTGGTCGTGACCCGCCAGCACCCCATGACGGCGCGTGGCACGGTCTTCCTGGCACTCGAAGACGAGACGGGCATGGTCAACGTCACTCTCTGGCCGGATGCGTGGGCGCGGCTTCGGGGAGTGGTGCGCCGCCACGCGTTGCTCTACGTGGACGGCATGCTGCAGCGCGAGGCAAACGTCGTGAACGTGGTCGCTCGCGAGATCAAGCCACTCCCCGAAGTGGCGGAGACGGTCGGTGGACCGGCCCGGCCGGAGGGCGTGCGAGCGCTCGGATACAGCGGCATGCGCCGCGGTTGACCGATATCCGCCGGCAGTACCGGGTCGATTGTCCGAGGGGCTGGGTGGCCCGGCGTGTCGCGGGTCGGCGACCTAGCGAGTCGCGGGCCGGCTTCGCTGAGCCGGCCGCTTGTTGCCACGAGACGGCGGTTTTCGCGGTCCCGAGCTCAGGGCCAGGAAGCGCTTGTACCACCCGGACAGTGCGCCCATGAGCGCACCGAACGCCAGCGACGTCGAGAGCAGCTGGATCGCAGTCGCGAGCAGGTCCGAGGCCGTGGCTCCGCCTGTCGAACCCGATCCCGAACCAGCCGCGCTTGGACTCGCGGCGGGGGAGGAGCTCGGACTAGCAGCGGGCGAGCCGGACGAGGCCGATGTCGCGCTGGCCACGGCGATCTGGGAAGGGGCTGCCGTCACGGTCGCGACCGCGCTGGAAGGCGTCGAAGGGGTTTCGGAGGCCGTCGGGATCCCACCGGTGGACGTGAACTTGAGCGAGGTAACCCCTAGCACAAAGACCAGTGTCATCGACGCCAGGAAGGCGGCGATGACGCCGGCCAGCCAGGTCGATCTAGGTGCGAGGAAGCCGGCGATCATCGGCGGGAGCAAGGGGACGGGGTAGAACAGGAACTGGGCCAGATACGGAACGATCGGATCGCTGGTGTTGCCGTTCTTGTCGATGCGAAGCGCTAAGTACGCGCCGGCCACGACGCACCCGACGAAGATCGGCCAGACGGCGTTGGTCTTCAGGATCAGCGATGGGAGGTTGCGGATGTCGTCGAGGTAGTGGGGTTGTCGGGCCGCCGCCCGTGCCGCCGCGAGGATGCCCAGCCGGACTCCCGGCTGAACGTTCGCCTGGGTCCGCTGATCGCGGCCCGACGCCGGCTTCGCACCAGCCTCGCCCGCGTCGCCAGCCGATTCGCCTGGCTCCGCTTCCTGCTGAGCCAGCAGATAGGCGCGGTATTTGCGGCGCGCCTCAGCTCGATCGGTCCTCTTGGCGCGGGCCACGTGGTCTCCTCGGGTCGAAATGGGGTCAGGTGAACAGGCCATCCCGCATGGGATCGCGCGGTCGGAATGGTAGTCGATGGCGGCCGCAGTCACAGGCCGTCCGAGTGCGGATAAGCCGCGAATAAGCGGCCGCGAAGCCGCGACGTGTACAAACGGCTCCGTTCGATCCCGCCGGAGAGGCCATCTGAGGTGCCGAATGCCTGCTCCGCGCGGGGTCTTCGCCCTGCTCGTCTCACTCCTTCTGGCTACCGCCACGATAGCTGCGACGATGCCGCCCGGGCTCCCGACCGCGACCACGTCGTGGCCGCCGTCCGACGGGCTCGTCCTGGCGGAGGTCATGACCGGAGGTGCATCTGCCTCGGACGAGTACGTCGAGATCGCCAACTCCGGGACCGCCGCGGTGGACCTGGGCAGTTGCGAGCTCGTCTACGTGACGGCGTCTGGCTCGACGGTCACCCGCAAGGCCCTTTTCTCTGCTCCGCTTCCACTCGCGCCGGGGCAGCACCTGCTCGTGGCCAACGCGACCGGCATATACGGTCCCCTCGCCGATGCGACTTACTCGAGCGGGCTGGCGTCCGATGGGGGAGCGGTCGCCTTGCGCCACCTCGATGGCACGGTGATCGACGCGGTCGGATGGGGCACCGCCACGAACTCGTTCGTCGAAGGGTCCGTTGCCCCGGCTCCGCCGGCGAAGTCGAGCCTGGAGCGTCTGCCGGGTGGCCTGGCCGGCAACACTCGGGACACAAACGACAATCTCTCGGATTGGTTCATCCAGCCGAACCCGGTTCCACAATCCCTGGCTTCCTCTCCGGCGCCGGGCCCCACCGCTTCGCCTTCCCCGGTCGGCGTGCCGACTGCGACGGCATCCGCGAATCCGCCTGCGACTGAACCCGGCACCGAGCAGCCGACCCCTACATTCGCTTCGTCACCAGCTCCGGATGGCACGCCAGAGTCGACCGCGACCGCCTCTCCGGAATCGACCGATGGTCCGACCCCGGCGCCAACCTCGATCCCGGAGCCGACCTCCACCCAGACCGAGACTCCCAGCGGGACCCCGACGGGAACCCCCGCCGCTACGCCAACGGCAACCACGACTCCGCCACCGACCCCATCGCCGACTGCCACTTCCACCGCGACGGCGAAACCGACGGCGACCCCGACACCGACGCCGACGGCGACCGCGAAGCCGACGATGGCCTCGACGCCAACGGCAACGGCAACCCCGACGACCACTCCGACCGCCACCCGTGCGGCTACGCCATCGCCGACCGCTACGGCCCTCGCCAGTCCCGTTGCGTCGTCATCGGCAAGCGGGCAACCCTCCGGCCCGATTTCGATCGCGGCCGCTCGTTCGCACCAGATCGGTGCTCGGGTCCACGTCACCGGCGTGGTCACAGTCGGCGCCGGGCTCGTCGGAGCCGACGACCTCTGCGCCATCGAGGATGCGACGGGCGGCATCTTCGTGCGGCTCCCGGCAGCCACGGTCGAAATGGCGATCGGGCAATCGGTCGACGTCGAGGGAGCGCTCGCGGCGCCGTACGGGCAGCTCGAGATACGAGGTGTCGACCTGCTCGTGGTCGGTACGGTCGGGCTGGAGCCTGAGGCCGCCCACGTCGACCTCGCCGACATTGGCGAGAAGAACGAGGGGTCTCTGGTCACGATAAGCGGCAGCGATACCTCGGTCACCACGGACAGCGGCCGGCTGACCATCACCATCGGCGACGGCATCAGTTCGATCCGCGTCCTGGCCGATCCGCCGACCGGTCTGTCGCGTGACGACGTCACGCGCGGTGACACTGTCAGCGCCACCGGCATCGTCGGGCAGCGAGCCACCGCGACGGGCCGGCTCGACGGCTATCGGCTGTGGCTCCGACGCGGGACCGATCTGGTCGTCCAGGAGCCGCCGGATTCCGCCACCGGTTCCCCCTCGGCGGTCCCGAGTCCGCTCTCCACGGCCTCAGCCGCGCACCGTGACCTCGCCTCCGCACTCGGGACGCGCGGGGCCGCGGTCGACGTGGTGGCGACCGTCATCGGGGCAGCATGGGCTCTTCGAGATCGGTGGGCCGACGGTCGTCGTCGACGATGGCACGGCAGCGGTGGCGGTGGTCCTGCCGGATTCAACGGCCGCACCTCGCGTGGGAATGTCCGTCCACGTCGTCGGCAAGGTCGGCAGATGGGAGGGCGGCCCGACGGTCCTGGCCTCGCAGCTGACGTCGCGGGGCGAGATGCAGGCAGTCAGCCCGCACTCGATCACGGGCTCGTTGAGTGGCTCCCTCGAATGGCGTCTGATCAGCGTATGCGGTCGCATCGACAAGGTGGTCCACGCCGGCTCCCGTTGGCGGGCAGACATGACCATCGACGGCCACGCGGTCGTCGTCCTGGGTGAGCCGGCCGCCGGGATCACCGTTGCGAGCTCGGTCGCCGGACGCATGGCCATAGTCGTCGGCATCGTTCGCCGGTCAACTTCGGACTCATCCGCCTTCCAGCTTCTGCCGCGGAGTACGCTGGACTTCCGCCTCGGCCCGTCCCCGGAAGCGTTTGGAGCCGTTGGCGCTGCCCGCTCCGGAGGCGCGAGCGCCGCCGGCGGCGGGAGTCGCAATTCCAACGCCGGACCCGCGGCGAACACAGTCGGGATCGCCTCGCTCGCCGGCCTGGTCGGCCAGAGTGTGACCGTGGCCGGTCTCGTGACAGAGACCGCGGGCAGCACCGCCACGATCGACGACGGCACGGGCCGGGTGCGAATCGGCGGTCCGGCTGCCGCGGTTGCCGTCGAGATGCTCGAGCCGGGCGACGCAATTGAAGTAGCCGGCGTGGTCCGGCGGGACGATTTGGGCCTGATCGTCGAGGTCGATCCGGCGTCGATCGTCGACCTGCCAGGCGATGGTGCGGCCGCTCCAACGAACAGCAGCGACGTGGCAGCGCTCCTGCCCGACGCCGCTACGCAGAGTCCGGGTCCTTCTCAGGCAGCCGGGGCATCGATTCGACGAGCCGTTGCGGCCGCGCCGCTGCCGGATGCGCTGACGATTGTGGCGATCCTGCTGGCCATGCTGGCGGTCTCGGCAGCCGCCGTCGCGCTCTCCAGAAATCGCGGCCGGATCGGCAAGTTTGCCGGCCGGAGTTCGGCCGGAGTCATCGCCCAGATTGCCCGCGTCCTGTCGTGGAGGGCGACGTTCGGCCGCGGAAACCGCCCGTGAGAGGCATAGCGGTGCCCTTCCATCTCGTGGGCCGAGTTTATCCACGCTTGACGCTCGTCTTTGGGGCCGTCTATGCTCGCGCCAGGTGCCCAGCGTTGCGCACCAGCCACGAGGGACGAGGTATTGCCGAACGCGGACCCCTCCCCGTACCCCTACTGATGCCGAGTATCTTTCGGACGGCCCACCGGAAACGACGGGCATACGCCGAAATCGGTCGGGGTCGGCCCGTGGCCGGTACCAATCGGCAGGCAACCACCGATTCGTCGCCCATCAGGTACGCTTGCCTGAACAGGCGCGACCATCAAGTCCGGGGCCATGCCCCGTTCGTCACTGGGAGGCTTTGAACATGGCCGAGGGCTACTGCGTCAAGGACAAGAAGAAGGTCGAGATCCAGAACCCCGAGCGGATCACCATGAAGAACGGGAAGCCCGCGACTCAGGGCACGTGCCCGACTTGCGGCGGCAAGGTCTTCCGCATCGGCGCCTGACCGGCCGATTCGAATCGTGATTGCGGCCCCCGCCCCGGCGGGGGTCGCGGCTTTTCTCGCGCTCCGGGCGCCGATCGCGCGCGGTCGCCGGGCTCGTTGCAGAAGGGTGCAGTACCGGGCCTGGGCGTGCCCTCGTCCGGGCGCCGAGCGCTAAGCGGAGCGCAAGCCGAGGGCCAACGGGACATCCGGCCCTGGTTCGTACCCGTTCGGCGTGATGGCTGGCCCGCTCCTGCCGGTCAGAGGGATGGCTCTAATGGGCCGTGCGGCCCGCGGGAGCCTGAATCCCCTTTGCTAGAATTGGCGAGCACCTCAGCAAATCAGACACCGTGAGGTCTCCTCTGTCAGCACCGTCTGTCCTCGCCCTAGATGTGGGCGGGACTCACATTCGGGCCGCCGTCGTCCAGGACGACGGTTCTCGCCTTGCCCTCACCAAAGGCCGCACGCCGATAAGCGACGGCCCGGCCGCCATTCTGGATGCGTGCGAGGTCGCGCTCCGAGGCGTGATGGACAAAGCCCCGGCTGCGGTACGGAGCGCCATTGCGGGCATCGGCATCTCCACCCCGGGCCCGGTCGACACGTGGCGCGGCGTGGTTCTCCAGACACCGAACATGGGGCCCGCCTTCGTCGACGTGCCCATAGCGGCGGAGCTCGGAACCCGACTCGGATTGCCGGCCTTCCTGGAGCGGGACACCAACGTTGCGGCACTGGGTGAGATGGCCTTCGGGGCGGCGCGGGATTGCCCCGATTTCATCTACCTCACGGTTTCGACAGGCGTTGGGGGCGCGATCGTGTCGGAGGGCCGAATCTTCCACGGCCCCGACGGAACCGCCGGAGAGCTTGGACACACGCCCGTGTCGATGGAAGGCCTCTGCGGTTGTGGCGCGGTCGGCCACCTCGAGGCGTTCATAGGCGGTGCGGCCCTGGCCCGGACTGCCCGCGCAGCCGTGGCCGAGGGCACGAGTCCGTTCCTGGCGGCGCGGGCCGCCCAGAGGGGCATCAACGCCATCGACGCTCGTGACATCGCTGAGGGCGAGGACGTCGGCGACGAAACGTGTCGAACAATCATGGAGCGCGGTCGACGGGCCTTCGCAGTTGCCTGCGTTGGTTTCGTCGACGCATTGAACCCAACCCGGATCGTCGTCGGCGGTGCGATCTCGGATGCCCAGGGAGAGCGGCTGCTCGGTCCGGCTCGGGCCGAGGTCGCCGCCACCGCCTTCCGCACCCCGCGCAGCCGCGTCCAGATCGTCCACGCCGAGCTCGGCGCCGACGTCAGCCTTGCTGGCGGACACCCACTAGTGATCGCGCGTCTCGGCGACCCGGCCTGGCGCAGCGGTCGGGCCACACCCCTTACCGCGAACGGTTGACCGAGCGCGGCATCGATCTCCTGGAGGACAACAATGGCAGTTCGTGTCGGTATCAACGGTTTCGGTCGCATCGGCCGACAGTCGCTCAAAGCGATCCTCGAGCGCGCCCCCGGTCTCGAAGTAGTCGCGGTCAACGACATCGTCGACGTCCCGACCAATGCGCTCCTGTTCGCTCACGATTCGACCTACGGCAACTTCGACGGCACCGTCAGCCATACCGATGACTCGATCGTCATCAACGGCAAGGCCATCAAGGTCTTCCAGCTGACGGACCCGTCCCAGCTGCCGTGGAAGGATCTCGGCGTCGACATCGTCATCGAGTCGACCGGCCGCTTCACTGAGGCCGACAAGGCCCGCGCGCACATCGCCGCCGGCGCCAAGAAGGTCCTCATCAGCGCCCCGGCAAAAGGCGAAGACGTCACGATCGTCCTCGGCGTCAACGAGGGCAGGTACGACCCCGCCAACCACGTGATCATCAGCAACGCCAGCTGCACAACCAACTGCCTGGCGCCGGTTGCCAAAGTCCTGAACGATGCCTTCGGCATCGAGAAGGGCATCATGAACACCATCCATAGCTACACCAACGACCAGCGGATCCTCGACGTGGCTCACAAAGACCCACGCCGCGCCCGCTCGGCCGGCCTCAACCTGATCCCGACGACGACCGGCGCCGCCAAGGCCCTCGGGCTCGTCATCCCCGAGCTCAAGGGCAAGGTGGATGGCTTCAGCCTGCGCGTCCCGACTCCTACTGTCAGCATCGTCGACTTCGCCGTGGAGCTCCGCGAGGAGACCGACGCCGCGACGATCAACGACGCCTTCCGCGCCGCCGCCGCGGGCCCGCTCAAGGGCATTCTCGGCGTCAGCGACGAGCCGCTCGTCTCCATGGACTTCAAGGGCGACTCACGCTCTTCGATCGTCGACTCCGCGCTGACGATGGTGATCGGCGGAACCGGCAAGTTCGTCAAGGTTCTGTCCTGGTACGACAACGAATGGGGCTACAGCTGCCGCGTTGCCGACCTGACCAAGTTCATCGCCGAGCGCCTCTAACCATCGCTTCGTAGTCGGAACCGGGGCCGGTGGCGCTGCCACTGGCCCCGGCCGACCTCAGCCAAGCCCGAGGTCAAGATGAACAAGCTCACCATCCGGGACCTGGACGCGGCAGGAAAGCGCGTCTTCGTCCGCGTCGACTTCAACGTTCCCCTCGAGGACGGCAAGATCACCGACGACAGCCGGATCGTGGCCGCGCTGCCGACCATCAGGGCGTTGCTTGCCCAGGGCGCAATCGTCATCCTGGCCAGCCACCTCGGACGACCCGACGGCAAGGTCCAGGACAGCATGCGCCTGCGACCGGTGGCCGAACGTCTCTCGCAACTGCTCAAGATGCCGGTCCCCGTCACGGGTGACGCTCTCGGAGTCGGCACCGAGGACGCGATCAAGCGCCTCAAGCCGGGCGAATGCATCCTCCTCGAGAACCTCCGCTTCCACGCCGAAGAAGAGAAGAACGATCCCGGGTTCGCCAAGGCCCTGGCGAGCTACGCCGACGTCTTCGTCAACGACGCCTTCGGAACCGCCCATCGGGCCCACGCCTCAACGGAGGGGATCGCTCATCTGCTGCCGGCCTATGCGGGCCTGCTGATGGAGAAGGAGATCGAGTTCCTGGGCAAGCTCATGGAGAACCCGGAACGACCCTTCGCGGCCATCATCGGCGGCGCCAAGGTTTCCGGAAAGATCAAGGTCCTGCGCAACCTGGTGGACAAGGTCGACATTCTGGTCATCGGCGGGGGCATGGCCAACACCTTCCTGCTGGCCCAGGGCAAAGGGGTCGGCAAGAGCCTGGTCGAGCCCGATCGCGTCGAAGACGCAAGGGCGATCATGGAGTCGGGCGCAAAGCACGGGACCAAGATCATCCTTCCGACCGACGTGGTCGTGGCCAAGGAGGTCACCCGCGGGAGCGAGTACAAGACGTTGCCGTCGGACAAGGTGCCGGCCTCCTGGAACATCGTCGACGTCGGCAAGCAGAGCCTCGAGGCGATGCGCAAGGCCCTCGAGCCGGCGCAAACCGTCTTCTGGAACGGCCCCCTCGGCGTCTTCGAGATCCCGACTTTCTCGGTCGGGACCAAGGAGATCGCCCGGTTCCTGGCCGGTCGAGCCCAGGCGGGCGCCACGGTGGTGGTCGGCGGCGGCGACTCGGTCGCGGCCGTCGAGCAGCAGGGCCTCGCGGACAGGATGACCCACATTTCGACGGGCGGCGGTGCGTCGCTCGAGTTCCTCGAGGGCAAGGAGCTGCCCGGCGTAGCCGTGCTCCTCGATCGCAATTAGGCCTGGAGTAGTCATGACCACAATCGATCTGATCGAAGCCCGCCAGATCCTCGACTCGCGAGGCAATCCGACCATCGAGGTCGACGTCGTCCTCACCGACGGCTCCGTAGGCCGGGCCGGCGTCCCGTCGGGCGCCTCGACCGGCGCCAACGAGGCGGTCGAGCTCAGGGACGGCGACAAGAGCAAGTTCGGTGGCAAGGGGGTCCTCAAGGCGGTCGCCAACGTCCGCGACGTAATCGCGCCCGAACTCCTCGGCACCGACGCGTCGGACCAGGCCGGTCTCGACGCGGCCCTGATCGCCCTCGACGGCACGCCGAACAAGGGCAACCTGGGCGCCAACGCCATCCTCGGCGTCTCGCTCGCCGCGGCGCACGCGGTCGCGGCCAGCTACGAGATGCCGCTCTACCGCTACCTCGGTGGCGTCGGAGCCCGGATCGTGCCCGTCCCGTTCTTCAACATCCTCAACGGCGGCAAGCACGCCCTGAACTCCACGGACTTCCAGGAGTACATGGTCGCGCCGGTCGGCGTGGCAACCTTCGCCGACGCGCTCCGCGCCGGCGCCGAGGTCTTCCACGCCCTCAAGTCGATCCTGAGCGCTGACGGCTTCTCGGTCGGCCAGGGAGACGAGGGCGGCTTCGCGCCGTCGGTCCCGTCGAACGAGGCCGCCGTCGAGGTCATCCTGCGAGCCATCGAGAAGGCCGGCTACAAGCCGGGCGACGAGGTGGCAATCGCGCTCGATCCGGCCACCAGCTCGGTCCTCGTCGAAGGGACCGGCACGGGCAAGGTCACCGGGCAGTACCGCCTCGAGCGCGAGGGTCGCACCCTCGACTCCGGCCAGCTCATCGACCTCTGGGAGAAGTGGATCGCCAAGTATCCGATCATCTCCCTCGAGGACGGTCTGGCCGAGGACGACTGGGCGGGCTGGGCCGAGCTGACCAAGCGCCTCGGCTCCAAGGTGCAGCTGGTCGGCGACGACATCTTCGTCACCAACCCGGACTTCATCGCTCGTGGCATCCGGGAATCGTCCGCCAATTCGGTCCTGATCAAGCTCAACCAGATCGGGACGATCACCGAGACGGTCGACGCGATCGCGATGGCGCGCCGCGCCGGCTGGACCGCCATGGTCAGCCACCGCTCGGGCGAGACGGAGGACACGACGATCGCCGACTTCGTCGTGGCGATGGGCACGGGTCAGATCAAGACCGGCGCCCCGTCGCGGTCGGAGCGAGTTGCCAAGTACAACCGGCTCCTCCGTATCGAGGAAGAGCTAGGGGACGGAGCCCTCTACCTCGGCCGCGCGGCTCTGGCAGGCGCCAAGCCGTAGCGCTCGCAAGTTCGACGGGCCGGTCCTTCGGGGCCGGCTCGTTTGATTCCGGGCTGAGCTCCCCGGAATCCCACCGCGAACCAAGTTGTGCGGCGCAGGTCACAATCACGCCGTACTCGCGCTCGAACGGCTACGCAAGGAGGCTCCGCGATGCAGGTCGGACTCGTCGGACTCGGGCGCATGGGCGCCAACATGTCCCGGCGCTGGCTGCGAAACGGCCACACCGTGTTCGGATACGCGCGGACAAAGGCGACCGTGGACGGACTCGTCGCCGAAGGCGCGATCTCGGGTGGCTCTGTTTCGCCGTCGGAGCTGGTCGCGAAGCTCAACGGGCCGCGCGTCCTGTGGCTGATGGTCCCTGCGGCATCGGTCGACGCCACGCTGGATCAGCTCAAGCCGCTGCTCTCGCCCGGCGACATGGTCATCGACGGTGGCAATTCCTACTATCGCGACGACATCCGCCGCTCCAGGGAACTCGAGCCGGCCGGGATCCGCTACCTCGACTGCGGCACCAGCGGCGGCGTGTGGGGCCTCGAGCGTGGCTACTGCCTGATGATCGGCGGTCCCGACGACGCGGTGGCGAGCCTCGATCCACTGTTTCGGGCACTGGCGCCCGGAGTCGCCGCGGCCCCGCGAACTCCCGGCCGCGAGGGCGAGCCCGACACCGCCGAGCAGGGCTACCTCCACTGCGGTCCCGCGGGCGCCGGTCATTTCGTCAAGATGGTCCACAACGGCATCGAGTACGGCCTGATGGCTGCTTACGCCGAGGGCCTCAACATCCTCCATCACGCCGGAGTGGGTCTGGCCGGGCGCGAGGTCGACGCCGAGACCTCGCCTCTGCGCGAGCCCGAGCTGTACCAGTACACCCTCGACTTGCCGGCGGTGACCGAGGTGTGGCGCCGTGGCAGCGTCATCGCCTCCTGGCTTCTCGATCTCACGGCTCAGGCCCTGCGCGAAAGCCCGGATCTGGGCAATTTCTCCGGCCGCGTGTCGGACTCCGGGGAGGGGCGCTGGACGAGTATCGCGGCGATCGACGTCGGTGCTCCCAGCCCGATCCTGACCACCGCGCTGTACGAGCGGTTCCGGTCCCGGGGCGAGGCGGACTTCGGCGACAAGGTCCTCTCCGCGATGCGCTGGGGCTTCGGAGGCCACCTCGAGAAGAAGGGATAGCCAGACATGGCCAACGTACTGGGGCTGCCCGAGGGCGGCGCTCTCGATTTCCTGTCCCTCGGCGCGATGGTGATCCGTCTGGACACCGGCGCCGTCCCATTCCACAAGGCGACCGAGGCGGCGATCCACGTCAGCGGCGGCGAGTACAACGTTGCGGCCAACCTGGCGTCCTGCTTCGGCCTCCAGGCGGGGATCGCAACCGCTATGGTCGACTATCCCGTTGGCCATCTGGTGGACGAGCGGATCCGCACCATGGGCGTTCACCCGTTCTACCGCCGGTTCGAACACGATGGGGTAAGCGGCCCAAACATCGCCACGGTCTACAGCGATCGCGGTTTCGGCGTACGAGCACCGGTCGTTTTCTACAACCGCGCGGATGAGGCGGCGGCTCGGTTGCGCCCGGGCGACATCGACTGGGCTGCCATCTTCGCCGGGGGCGTGCGCTGGTTCCACGCAGGCGGGATCTTCGCCGCCCTGTCTCCCACCACCTCTGAGCTCATTCTCGAGGGCATGGCGGCTGCGCACGAAGCCGGGGCGATCGTTTCCTTCGACCTCAACTACCGGGCCAAGTTGTGGGCGGCCCAGGGTGGGCGATCGCGCGCGCAGGCGGTGCTGAGTCGCCTCGCAGAGCAAGTCGACGTCCTGGTCGGCAACGAGGAGGATCTGCAGGCAGGGCTCGGCATTCCGGGCCCGGCCGTCGCCGCGGCATCAGCTCTGGATCCCGGCACATTCCTCGACATGATCGGCCGGGTGGTGGAGCGGTTCCCGCGGATCAGGGTTGTGGCGACGACGCTCCGCGAGGTGCGATCGACGAGCCGACATGGGTGGAGCGCAGTGGCCTGGGTGAACGGCGAAGCTCACGTGGCCCCGACAGCAGAACTCGACGTCTATGACCGCGTGGGCGGTGGCGATGGTTTCGCCTCGGGCTTGTTCTACGGCCTCCTCAGCGGCGCCGAGCCAGACGAGGCGCTCCGCCTCGGCTGGGCCCACGGGGCGCTCCTTTCGACGTTCCCGGGCGACACCACCATGGCGACGCTGGCGCAGGTGAAGGCCCTTGCCGGCGGAGGCTCATCGCGCATCCAGCGGTGATGGTAGGCCGCGTAGCTCCCGGTCCGCTGAACCGGTCAGGCCTAGTTTGGGCGAGGCCATGGCTCCCTCCGTCGCCTGCCCCAGCGAAGTGAGGACCGCCGAGCGGCACGGAGCCCGCAAAGAGAAACGGGCCGCGCACCTGGCGCGGCCCGTTTCCTAGTCTCAGCCGGTCGACTACAGCGCGTGACCGACGGTGCTGAGGATGCTCTGGATGGTGCCGCTAAGGAAGAGCAGCGCGAGAACAGCGGCGATGGCGATGAGTGCGAGGATCAGGGCGTACTCAGCGAGGCCCTGGCCCTTCTCGGACCGAACGAACATTGTGTCCTCCTGGATGAGAGCGCCCTGAGATGAAATCAATGACTTCTGGCGCCGGGCACTCAACAGCGACTGCCACGTATTATCGGGGCCGCCCAATCAGGCGGCAAGGTTTTCCTTGGGCCGGGTACGCGAGGTCCGCTACCGGATGGCTTTGCGGTCCCGTCCACCGGTGCCACGCGGAGGCGGGTCGTGCCACCGAACGTCTCTGGCCGTGACCCGCGCTTGCCGTACCTGTCGTTACTCCAGTGCGACGCCGGTCTCGTTCGCGCCGCCAGCCTTCTCGAGGAAAGACGCGGCGGTCATCTGCGTGCGGTTGACAAGGACTAGGCCGAAGTGGCTGATGACCCGCCGGTCAGCCAGCGAGCGCGCCGTGACGGCGACCAGAGGGACGAAGCGCGGATCGGGTGTGTCGACGAAGTTGGCGATGTCCGTTTCCGGGAATAGGAAGATCGTTCCGGTCAGCGTGTGGCCGGCGGTGAAGATCACGAGCTGGCGTCGCACGCGTTCCATGAGCGGCCGGTCCATGCCCCCGACAGGAGCAGCGGAAGGGGCCGTCGAGACGACCTCGGGGCTCTGGCCGATGAACGTGATCTCGTCCTGGTTGACCATGAGTTCAGGCACAACGAGATTTGTTGGCTCTCCGTTTCGGCGAAGCAGCCGAGCGTCTGTGAGCCGGACGAAGCCCATGCTGTGATTGATGAGGTCCGAGAGACGGTTGAAATTGAGGATGGCGATCTCGCCGGATACCCTGAGGTGCGGGCCTACGAGCTGGATCGTCTCGTATTTCACTCGGGGGTTGACATCCGAACCAAGTGCGCTGAATCCCAGCGGATGTTCCCCCGGCGACGAAGAACTGCCCCAGGCCATCCAATTCTCCTTTGCGATTACCGGCGACCCCGGGTGTGATTGTATGGCGAACCCCGATACACGTGCCCTCTGTGCCGCCAACCTCGCGACCTCGACGGGCCCTCCGTGCGGCCTATGCCTCAGGCTGGACGGACCGCCGGCAGCTCGATCCAGAGTCGTGCGCCCCCGCTGCTCCGATTTTCGGCCCCGACCCGCCAGCCGTGCGCCTCGGCCAGGGCACGGACGATCGAAAGCCCGAGTCCGCTCGTTCCGGTGCCACGGCTGCGAGATGGATCGGCCTGGTAGAAGCGCTCGAAGATCCTGGGCAGCGATTCGGCCGGTATGCCGGGGCCGGAGTCTTCGACGGCAATCCGGACGGCCGGCTTCTGCGGGCCAGTTTGGCCCGATGCCGCGCCTCGCTGCGTTGTGCTGGCCGACGCCGCGACCAGGACTTCGCCGCCTTCCGGAGTGTGCCGCAGTGCATTGTCGATGAGAGCGCCGATAACCTGGCGCAGGCGGTCCGGGTCTGCCTCCACCAGCAGGCCCTCCGGCGCGTTGACCGACAGCTTTATCGAGCCAACGGTCGCCCGCGCTTCGAAGCCGGCCACGGACGAATCGAGGACCCGGCGAACGTCGAGCGTGCGACGCTCAAGCGGCAGGTGCCCTCCTTCCGCGAGGCTGATGGTGCGCAGGTCGTCGACGATGCGCGCAAGGACTCGGGATTGGTCGCGGATGGTCTCGAGGTGGCGGCGTTCCGGGGTGTATACGCCGTCGATGATCGCGCTCGACGTGGCATCGATGACTGCCAGCGGCGTCTTGAGCTCGTGCGCAGCGTCCTGCAAGAAGCGGCGCCGTGTCTCGTCGGCGGTCTGGAGCTGGCTCGCCATAGAGTCGAACGTGCGCCCGAGCTGGCCGAATTCGTCGGTGCGGTCCGCCAGACCGGACCGACGGCCCAGGTCGCCGCGCGCGACCGCGGCCGCGGCCTGCTCGAGCCGGGTTAGCGGCCGCACCAGCCGTCCCGCGGCGAGCAGCCCAAAGAGCGAAGCAAGTGAGGCCGCGATAATCGCGGCCAGGATGAGCCGGAAGATCGTCGTCTGCTGGGCCTGCCCGCTGGTGATGGGCGCCGCCGCCGGCGGCTGGCTAGCTTGAGCGGATGCCGTCTCGGTCTCGGCGGCAGTGGCAGTTGCAGTCGCTGTGGCTGGAGGCGTCGTTGCGGCCGATACGCCGGCCGCCGATGGTACGGCGGTCGACAGCGATCCGGCCCCGGCCTCGGTTTTGGCCTCGTCGGCGGTCGCTACTGAGGTTGCGCCCGAGAGGGACGTAGGCGCCGCGGTGATGTCCGACTGGCCCGTATCGGTGTCGGTGTCGATGTCCGAGAAGCCCTGGGTCACTATCGGCGGCGTGGCGAGGGCGATCACAGCCGCAGTCGCGAGCGCGACGAGGGCAAACCCGATGGCGATCCGCCAGCGAAGACTCATTGCCCCTCCCCGGGCATCAGGCCCCGTCGACCGGGCGCGCCGCCCTATAGCCGACGCCCCGAACGGTCTCCACGTAAGGTCCGCCGTCGGGGCGGACTCCGAGCTTCGCCCGAAGGTTCTTGACGTGGCTGTCGATCGTCCGATCGAAGCTATCGAACGCTTCGCCGAAGACCCGCTGGCCGATCTGCTCTCTGGACCAGACCCGGCCGGGCAGCTCCGCGAGCGCCGCCAGAACGTCCAGCTCCGTTCGAGTGAGCGCAAGGCTGTATCCGGCGCGCCTCGCTTCTCGGGCGTCCAGATCGATCGTGAGGTCGAAGAAGGTAGTGGGCTGGAGAACCGGCTCGGCGCTCAGCGCAGCTTGACCCGGAGTCGGCCGGCCGAAGCGACGCAGGATCGCTCCCACCCGGGCGACGACTTCGCGTGGCTCGAACGGCTTGATGACGTAGTCGTCCGCGCCCAGCTCGAGTCCGGCGACGCGGTCGATCACGTCGTCGCGCGCGGTCAGCATCAGCACGCCAACGGTCGAGCCTTCGCTGCGCAGCGCCCGCAGGACGTCGAAACCGGATCGTCCGGGCAGCATGACGTCCAGAACCAGCAGGTCCAGCCCGGCGGTTCGGCCGTGTTCGAGGGCGGTTTCGCCGTCCGCGGCTTCGAGGACCTCGTAGCCCTCACGCTCGAGATAGGCCCGAACCACCTCGCGAATGTGAGGCTCGTCGTCGGCAACGAGGATGCGCGATCCCATGGCTGCAACGATAGTCGAGTCGGCCCACGGACGGAACCAGGGGGCGGTCGTTCGAGCTCCCTGATTTATGCCGGAGATGGCCAAGTCGCTCTCCGATCAGGCGGCGCCAGGACGGTCGAGCGGGCCGCGGGGCGCGACAAACGCCTCGGGGGTGCCGGCCCGCTCGACTCGGGGACGATGAGCGAGGTTGGAGAGCCCCACCACCAAGCGGTAGGCGATTAGGAAGACGGCGGCGGCCACCGGGACCACGTAGATCCAGAAGGCCCATGCCGCACCGCTATCCGAGCCGGAGGCGATGCCATGAAAGGACGCCCCGACGAAGGACAGGAAGGTGATGTAGTGGAGGAGCCGCCAGACTCGCTGGCCGATGTAGCGCCGGACGTAGAAGCTGGCCGTGACGACGGCCATGGAATAGATCGTGAGCTGGCCGATACCGACGGCCAGCGGCGAATACGGCGATGCGAACGGAACGACGATCGAGAGGGGAGTGAAGTTGAAGCTCTGGTCGAAGACGAGGAGCGACCCGTGCAGAACGGCCAGCAGCAACCCTGCGATGGCCAGGTCCTTGTGGAGGGCGAAGCTCACCGGCCGATGAGCGATCGCGTCGAGAATCTTCGTGGACAGCAGCAGGCCGTACAGGACGGATGCCGCCAGGACGAGGTAGGCGATGAAGCCGAGGGCGCGGACGGTGTACCAGGCGAGCAGCCCGGGCTGGAGCGCCGCCACGGCGCCGACGCGGCGAAGGGCTGTGGGCGCGGTCCAACCGGTGACCACGCCGACGACGATGGCGATCAGGACCCAGCCGACTGCGCGCACCGGTGCCGGCAGGCCGCGATAAGTGGGACCGCTCCTGACTGGTCGCCGCGCTGCCGCGCCTGGCGCCATGAGCGGATTGGCGCCGATCGCCGGCCGCGGCCCGATGAGCGGATTGGCGCCGATCGCCGGCCGTGGCCCGATGAGCGGATTGGCGCCGATCGCCGGCCGCGGCGCCATGAGCGGATTGGCGCCGATCGCCGCGCCTGGCGCCGAAAGCGGATTGGCGTCGTCGCGTGGCGTGGCCTCGGATTCGAACTCGTCTGGCTCCATCGAGTCCCCTCTCAACTGGCCAGTAGCGGCATCGTGACCGGCAGGGCCTGGACCTCTCCGGCCGTGTTGAGCAGCACCGCGCCGCGGACTCGGGCGCGCTCGAGAAGGGCGAATCCCTCAACGCTGCCGGCGATGACGGCCGCCTTCGCCAGGGCTTCGGCGCGCAACGCGGACCCCGCGATGACGGTGGCCTGGACCACGTCCGTCACTGCCGGAAGCCCGGTCCGCGGGTCGATGAGGTGATGACGGACCGTGCCGCCCGCCGTCCAGCGGTGGATGGACGTTCCCGAAGTGGCCACTCCCCAGAGAGTCGGGGCGGTGTAGGCGGGCGAACCGAGACGGAGAACGGCCAGGTTGGAGTCGGAAGTCCGCGGATCCTCGATTCCTATCTCCCACCACTTTCCCGGGGCGCATCGAATGGCCAGATCGCCGTCGGCATCGACGAGGGCGCTCGGCCACTCTGCCAGCAGGGCAAGGCTGCGGTCGGCCAGCCAGCCCTTCCCGACGCCGCCCAGATCGAAGTGCAGGCCAGGCGGCCTTTCGACGATTGCGGCTCCACGGCGGCCGCGCATCAGGCGCCAATCCCCGAGCCGCGAGGCGGCGGGGTGCGCCAGCTTGCCCTCGGCCCTCAGGCGGGCGTCGAGCAGGGTAATGTCCGCGAATCCTTCGCTCTCCTCGGCAGCGGCGATCCCGGCAAGAAGTGCGCCGGCGAGGGTCGCCCTCACGCGGACTGCTGCCTCCGGGTCGGCGTTCAGGCGAGCCAGGTCGGAATCGTTTGTGTGCCGCGTTAGTCGCGACGCCCAGCGGTCGATTCGGGCGGCGACCCGCCTGCTGTCGCGCCGGGCGTCGGCCTCCCGGCCATCGGCGTCGAGGTGGATGACGAGACGTCCACCCATCGACGTGGTGGCCAGGCTGGCGGGCACGATCGCGCCGGGTGCCTTGGGGCCGCCCAGCGGCCAGATCGGCGTCGAATTCGGTTGAGCTCCGGGAGCGATCGTCACGGCACGACCTTGCCGGACTGGGTGGTCTTGACGATGATCGGCGCCGGCGCCCCGCCGGTGGCGGCCTTTTGGGCCGGCGCCGGAACATTGACGACGACCGTGATCGGGGTGGGTGCCGTCGCGGGGATGACGGTCGCCCCTGGCGGAGCCGTCTGGCCCGGCTGGAGCTGAACGTACCGGATCGGGCGCTGCACCTGCACCGTTGCCTGCGTAGCCAGCGGATCGACGGTCGCCTGCTGCAGTGGCTGCTGTACCACCGGCTGCTGAACGGTCTGAGTCAAGGCTGGCTTGGGCGGCAGCACGATGGCGGTAGCCAGTGCGGACAGCGTGGCTATGGCGCCTGCACCGAGTGCCATCCTCATCGGACGGGCATCGGGTTTGGCCTTAGCGACGTGGATTGGAGTCGGGTTGCGGTTGGGGATTTGGCTGTCCATCAGTCGCCTCCTTCGCCCCCAGCGTCGTCGCCACCCGTCGGCCCGGGGACGATGACGTGTATTACCGGCGGCGTAGCGGTTGGTCCGGGGGGGACTACTACAGGCTTCGCGGTCCTGGTGACCTTTATCACGGCCGGCGTCGGGACCGGCATGACGTAGACCGTCTCGGGTTCGAGGGTTGGGGTCGCGGTCGGCGTCGCGGTAGCCGAGATGCTCGAAGTCGCCTGCTGCGAAGCGGTTGCCTGAGCGGCTGCCTTCAGTCCGCTCACGTAGCCGTCCACGACGAAGGCCCCCACGATCGTCAGGGTCGCGACGATTCCCGCGGTCATGAGCCCGCCGCGATGGATCGAGTTCATCGCATGGTTCTCCTTCTACACCGACCCGCGTCGGGTCTCTACGGGACCGGACCGTTTCGCGGATCGGTCAGGTAGTGGCGGATTTGTTGCAGAAAGTCTCGGTCCAGGCGGTGTATCGGGAGTGAAGCAGGGATGAAGACTGGGTGGAAATTCCGTGGAGAGGGCACCGAGCGGAACGGTTGATGAAGATTGGCTGAAATAGAGGCTGGCAGAGCGCCATCAAGCGTCCGGCCGCCGCGGCAGTCCTGGCCGGGTGGAGGCACGACGACGCCGACTGCCTCGCGCGCGAACTACCTGCCGGGCGTCGGTTCCGGGCCTGGCCACGAATCAAACGGGCCAGGTCTCGCGACCTGGCCCGTCGAGATTGCGAATATGCGAGAGTCAGGCCTTCGGCTTCTTCTCGGCCTTCGGCGCGGGCTTCTCGGCCTTTGCGGCAGTCTTGGGAGCGGCCTTCTCGGTGGCCTTGGCCGGAGCCTTTGCCGGTGCCTTGGCAGCGGCCTTCGGCGCGGGCTTCTCGGCCTTTGCGGCAGTCTTGGGAGCGGTCTTCTCGACAGCCTTGGCCGGTGCCTTGGCTGCGGCCTTGGTTGGAGTCTTTACCAGTGCCTTGGCAGCGGCCTTCGGCGCAGGCTTCTGGACCTTCGCGGCGGGCTTGGGCGCGGCGGCGACTGCGGCCGGAGCGGCGAGACCTTCGGCGCGAGCGGTCTTGGAGAGTGCAGCCTTGGCCTTACCGGCGGCGGTCTGCGGGCCTTTTGCCTTGGTGGCCTTGCCGGAAGCGATCCGTGTCCGCGCGGCCTTGACGGCGGCGGCTGTGCCGGTGGTCTTGGTCACGTGGGCCGAAGTCTGAACGGCGGTTCCCTCGGCCAGCGCGTTGAGCTTGATCGCGAGGCGCGACTTGCGTCGGGCGGCGTTGTTGGGGTGGATCGCTCCGACCTTCGCGGCCTTGTCGAGCGCGCTCATCGCCTCGGCGAGAGCCGTCGCGGCATCGCCTTCGGCCGCGCCTGTGGCGACCTTCACCGCGTTCGCGGCGAAGGTCTTCGCCGCGCTCTTGCGCGGTTGATTGATGGCCCGCCGGCGCTCTGCCTGGCGGACCCGCTTGATCGCTGACGGCGTGCGGGCGCCGGTCCAGCCTCGGGGCGTCTTGGCCAAGTTCGAAGACCTCTGTGCTGCAGAAGGAAGGCGACAGGCAGCCGAAACTGGACCGACTGACGCGACGGTTGATGGTATCAGAGTCCTGCGTTCGCGCGCAGGCAACGCCGAGGCGCGCGTTCGACCTAAAGGCGCTGGGGTTCGGCGGACCTATCGCCGGGAGTCAGCTGCCGCGGATTCATCGCAAGCGGAGCATTGGCCGAGGGCGGGATGGCGATGATGGTGGCTGCTGATCGTCTGGATGCCCTTATGAGCCGCCATGTTGCATATCGCCCGCGCGAGTGCCGCCGGTGCCACGACCTGGCCGCCCAGGGCAATCGTCGCCACTGCCCTCTCGATACCCTCCGTGTCCTTCACGAAAAGGGCAGCCTCCAGGCGGGGGGTGCCGCCGCCTATGTTCAGGGTTTCGGAATACGCGACGATCCCTACGTAATCCTCATCCATTCCGGCGCTATGCAACGGCATGACAACGACTCAACTGCTGGCGCCGCGGCGGCCGAGCGACGTCGTCGGATCGGCGTCAGAGGCGGTGAGGACTCATCCTATCGCTGGCCCGTAGCGCCGTCTCGGCCCGTAGCGCCGTCTCGGCGCGGCTAAACTCCAACCCGTGACCATCCCGCAGGAACGCTTGCGCAACTTCTCGATCATCGCGCACATCGACCACGGCAAGACGACCCTGTCGGACCGCCTGATCGAGCTGACTCATACCATCGACGCGCGCCAGATGACGGCCCAGGTGCTCGACTCGATGGACCTCGAGCGCGAGCACGGCATCACCATCAAGGCTCGCGCCGTACGTCTCGAGTACATGGCCTCGGACGGCCTGCTGTACGGCCTCAACCTGATCGACACGCCCGGCCACGTCGACTTCAGCTACGAGGTGAGCCGCAGCCTGCAGGCGTGCGAAGGCGCGATCCTGGTGGTCGACGCGACTCAGGGGATCGAGGCTCAGACGCTCGCCAACGTGCACCTGGCCCTCAAGCAGAACCTGACGATCATCCCGGTCCTCAACAAGATCGACCTGCCGTCGGCCCAGATCGACGTCGTCATCGAAGAGCTCGAGAACGTCCTGGCCATGCCACGCGAGGAAGTGCTGCTCGCGTCGGCCAAGGACGGCACCGGCGTGGCCGAGATCCTCGAGGCGATCGTGCAGCGCGTGCCGCCCCCCAACGGAGACATCGACGCGCCGCTCAAGGCCCTGATCTTCGACTCTCATTACGACTCGTACAAGGGCGTCGTCATCTATGTCCGGCTGGAGGAGGGGACGCTGCGGGCGCACGATGTCATCCGGCTGATGGGCTCCGGCGCCGAGGCGGAGCTGATCGAGCTCGGCGTCTTCCGACCCCAGCTGGTACCGGTTACCGAGTTGCACGCCGGCGAGGTCGGTTACGTGGCGACCGGGCTCAAGAGCGTGCGCGAGGCCCAGGTCGGCGACACCGTCACCACAGTGGCTGCCCCCGCCGAACACCCGCTGCCGGGGTACCAGCCCGCCAAAAGCCTCGTCTTCGCCGGTCTCTATCCGATCATCGGCTCCGAATACCCGAACCTGCGCGACGCGATGGAGAAGCTGCACCTCAACGATGCGAGCTTCAGTTTCGAGCCCGAGAGCTCGGTCGCGCTGGGGTTCGGGTTCCGCTGCGGCTTTCTCGGCCTGCTCCACATGGAGATCGTGGAAGAGCGGCTCGAGCGCGAGTTCGGCCAGGAGCTGATCGCGTCGGCGCCGTCGGTCGAATACCAGGTCGTGCTGATGCACGGCCAGGGAACCGTGACCGTGGACAACCCGTCGAAGATGCCGAACGCCGGCGTCATCGAGGAGATCCTCGAGCCCTGGGTCAAGCTCGGCATCGTCACGCCGTCGACCTACATCGGGACGCTGATGGAGCTCACGAAGAACCGCCGCGGCACCTTCCTCGGCATGGAGTACTTGGATCCGAAGCGGGTGCTTCTCAACTTCGAGCTGCCGCTCGGAGAGGTGATCGTCGACTTCTTCGACCAGCTCAAGACTCGAACGCAGGGCTACGCCTCGATGGACTTCGAGGAGATCGGCTACCGGGCAGCCGAACTGGTCAAGGTGGACGTCCTTGTCGCCGGCGAGCCGGTCGACGCCCTATCGGTCATCGTCCACCGCGACCGAGCGCAGGCCATCGGTCGTGAGCTCGTGCACCGGCTGCGAGGCCTCATCCCGCGCCAGATGTTCGAGATCGCCGTCCAGGCCGCGATCGGCTCGAACGTCATCGCCCGCGAGACTGTCGCGGCCATGCGCAAGAACGTCCTCGCAAAGTGCTATGGCGGAGACATCACCCGCAAGCGCAAACTGCTCGAGAAGCAGAAAGAGGGGAAGCAGCGCATGAAGCGCGTCGGATCCGTCGAGATACCACAGGAGGCGTTCCTGGCGGTTCTCCGCATGGACGAGGTATGAACCCCGAGTCGATACGAATCCTCATCGGTGGCGGTTTCTTCATGATGCTGCTGTTCCTTCGGCTCGACGCGGGCCGCTTCGGCGCCGCGGAGTACTACGAGCCTGGACGCCACCGCACTTTCTGGACTCGATTGGCGTGGTATCTCATCGGCGCCGCACTTCTGGCGGCCCTGTATCTCGTCCACCCGGCGCCCCACGACGTGCTGCTCCTTCTGATCGGTCACCGAGAGGATGTCCTTGCCTACGGGGCCATCCTGACGCTGATCGGTCTGGCGCAGGCCGGGGCATTCGCGTGGTATCGGTACGGGTATCTCAGGTTGCCATCCGCCTGGGCATATCCGGGCGCTGTGGTCAATTCCATCGGGACGGCGGTGATCGACGAGGCGACCTTCCGAGGGGCTCTCCTGGGGACGCTGGTCGCGGTCGGCATGCCGAACGGTTCCGCGATCCTGATGGCGGCCATCATCTATGTCCTGGCGACTCGGGTTGCCGGACCCGGTCGCCATCCCTACACGATACTCGTGGCCGGAGGTATCGGCCTGCTCGGCGGTTGGGCCACGCTGGCCACGGGCGGCATCGGTGCTGCGATCGTCGGCCATGCCGTGACTTCATTCGCCATCTTCGTTTGTACCGGCCACCCCGGCCAGGTGCCGCTCACCGGCCGCGAGCCAGAGGAGCTCGAGCTGGTCAACGAGCTGCCGGAAGGCTGGCAGGACGTTCGCCGGCCGACGGTTCCGGGGCACGCTGCGGAGCCGCCAAGCTCTCTCGAGGAAGCGGGACAGCCGGGCTTCACCGACCGAACCGGACGGCGGCCGGCGACGCCGGGGCGAGTGGGTGTGATCGTGGCCTGGCTTCGCTCTTCGGCGCGGAGCGTGACGAGGTGGGATCACCACCGAGCCCACTGACCGGTCGAGGTTGACGTGGGGGCTGGCGTCGCGGTGCGGCCGCCTGGCGGCCACGCGTCTCGCGGCCGGGTTGCCACCGGCCGGGATGGCGGGACATAGGCGGGCGTGCCGCGGCTACCCTGTTGGCGTGACACCTCTGCCGCCCGTGGCCCTGTATCTACATTTGCCGTTCTGCGTCGCCCGCTGCCCGTACTGCGACTTCGTGGTCTATGCGGGCCGCGACGCTCGGGGCCCGCGAGCCAGTACAGAGCGGCTGTACGAAGCCGTCGGCCGCGAGCTCGAGTTGCGGGCAGACGCCTTGGATAGACGGTTCGGCCCGCCAGGGGAGAGTCGTCTGCGAGGGCCGCTGCGGAGCGTCTACTTCGGCGGCGGCACCCCGTCCCTCGTCCCCGTGGAGTGGCTCGAGAGGCTCCTCGCGACGGTCCGCGCCCGATTCGGCATCGCGCCGGACGCCGAGATTACCCTCGAGGCCAATCCGGGCCCCGACGAGCGCGGCGATCTGGCGGCGTTCCGCCGGGCAGGGGTAACGCGTATTTCGTTCGGTGCCCAGAGCCTGGACGCGGCCGAGTTGCGGCACCTGGGCCGGCGCCACTCCCCAGTGGACGTGGTTGCGGCCGTGGACGTGGCAAGAGCCGCCGGGATCGGCTCCATCAACCTGGACCTGCTCTACGACGTGCCCGACCAATCTGTGACTGCCTGGGAGGCGACGCTGCGCGGCGCGCTCGCCGTCGAGCCGGACCATCTCTCGCTTTACGCGCTGACGCTCGACGACCCGGATGCGGAGGGTCTGACCGGGGAGGTGGGGGACCATTTGCCGACCACGCCCGGCGCACGACGCTGGCGTGAGAAGGCCCGCCGGGGTCAGGACGACGATCGGGCGGCCGACCAGTACGGGCTGGCGACGGAGCTGCTCGCCTCTATAGGCTGGCACGGCTACGAGATCTCCAACTGGGCCAGACCCGGCCACGAGAGCCGCCACAATCTGGCGTACTGGGAGCGGCGGCCGTACGAGGCGGTCGGTCCCGGCGCGCACGCCTTCGACGGGGTGACACGACGCTGGAACGCCGCGGCGATGGAGCCGTACGTCGGGGCGCTCGTGCCTGCGGGCGGCCCGGCTGCGGCGCCTCCCGGCGGGTCGGCGACGCTGACAGATGAAGGTGCTGCGGCCGAGAAGATCATCCTCGCTCTGCGCCTGGACTCGGGCGTTCCGGCGGCCTGGGCGGAAGAGCGGCCGCTGGCCGATGTGCGCGACTGGGCCGAGTCGTCGGGGCTCCTGGAGGGTTTCGACCTCGCTGGCGAGCCGCGGCTGCGCCTGACGCTCCGCGGACGTCTCCTGAGCAACGAGCTGTTCAGCCGGCTGGTCTAGGACGCTCGGGGTGCCGTGACGGGCACCACGCCCGACGAAAGCGGCCGTCGATCGCGCCACGCTCGCCCGCTCGACGCCCAGAACTCGAGAACGCCCTACAAGTCCTCGACCGGCTTCGCGGAGAAGTGCACGTACGTGAAGCGATCCGGGAGGTGGGTGTCCATCACGCCGTGCCGGTTCCAGCACCATGCAAAGTGGGGCATCAGCTCGATCCCGCCGGAGGTCATCTTCTCGAACCGGCCGAAGAATATGCGCCAGACGTCGCCGTCGCGGGGCGGCAGCGACCGGCCGTTCGCCAGTGGCGCCATGCCCTTCCAAGGCAGAACGATCTGGGCGCTCCAGCCCTTGCTGACAGCGAAGCGGTGGTTGAGCCTGCCATCGACGTGGACCGCCGTCTGCAACCCCGGCAGGTCCCAGTCGCGGAATGCCCAGCGCGCGCCGCGGGGATGGGTGCCGCGCCAGAAGCTGCGGGGCTGGCGGTCGTAGTCGCCGGCAAAAGACAATGCTCCGCGCTCGACCAGGTCGAATTCGGGGACGTCGAAGCGGCTGCCTCGCGTGTAGGCATCCTGCCAGATGAAGAAGACCTCGTACACCGTGTTGGCGGCGTTGAGCTCGAACTCGTAGTAGCAGTCGCCGCCGTCGATGAAGACCTCGACGTCGTTCTCGGCGAAGACGATCCCGTCGCGCTCGGTCATGTGCGCCTCCGGGAAGGGCTCCTCGAGCCAGAATGAGACGTACAGATTCTCGTCATCCCAGAGCGCCGCGGCCCGCGTGTCGAAATAGCCGGGCTCGCCGGTCACCATGTCCACGAAACGAGGGGAACGCGGGGCTTTCGCCCAGGCCGGGCCGCCGGCCTTGCCGTCCAGTTGCACCGGATCGGTCGTGCGGTGGCACGTGTAGTGCGCGATCTCCTGCACCTTCGCTCCCTATCGGCTGGATTGGTTGGTCGTGGCCGCCCGTGTCCGTGTCGATCGCAGGCAGAGATGGGGCTCGGCCGACGCTCGGTCGATCGTAGGTGATTGTCCGCTCGGGGCCTAGCATGGGGTAGACGAGGGGATCGGGAGCATTTTGCAGCGGCAGCACTGCCCGGTTCGACCGTGGCTGCCCGGCTCGCGGAACGGAACGCGCCGGCTGTCTATGCGCGGTCATCGACCTCCTCCACAGAATCCAGGTCTGGTACTCTGCTTGCGTTTGTTGTACCCTCCGCTAAATAGGTTTGTTTTGTTGCACGCCCAACTAATCAACCGTTCTGCAACTCGCGCCCAACGAGGAACGACGGCCGATGGTTATCCGCGGCGAAGGCGGAGTCGCCCAATACGAGATCAGGCGCCGCAATTTGAGCCGGATGCTGCGCGAGCTGCACCTGAGTGGCCCGCGGTCGCGGTCCGCGCTCGCGACCGAGTTGCACCTCAACCGCAGCACTGTCGCGTCGCTCATCGGCGAGTTGTCCGCGCGCGGCCTCGTCTGGGAGCGAAGTCGGACCAAGGTTCTGCCGCAGGCCCCCGGACGTCCGTCGCCCGTCGTTGAGCTGAGGCGGGACGGGCCCGGGGCACTGGCCATCGACCTGTCAACAGACTGGATGGGCGCTGCGGTCATAGGCTTGGGTGGTGCCGTGATCGGCTCGACCAGGCGCGACCGCTCCCTCGCCAACACGGATCCGGCGTCGGTTGTCGACGAGCTCCCCGGGCTGGTCGGACCGTTGCTCGATGGCCTTGTCGACGGGCCGCGCATCGTGGCCATCGGCCTCTCGATACCGGGCGCGGTCCGCGCCGAGGACGGATATCTGCACCACGCGCCCAACCTCGGCTGGCGCGACGTGGCGCTCGGGACCCTGGTCCGCGAGCGCTTCCGCGATCTCAAGGTCCCCGTATTCGTGGGCAACGACGCAGACCTGGCCGCCTCCGCCGAGCACTTGCGAGGCTCCGGCCGCGGCTCGAACGACTTCATCTGTCTATGGGGCGAAGGCGGCATCGGGGCCGGGTTCGTGGTCGGCGGTCGCTCGCTTGCCGGAGCCGCAGGCTACGCCGGCGAGGTGGGCCACCTCACCGTCGACCCCAACGGGAACCAGTGCCACTGCGGAGCGCGCGGTTGCTGGGAGGCAGAGGTCGGCGAGGAGGCCCTGCTCCGCCGTTCGGGGCGGGATCCACTCGGCGGCACTCGCGCCCTGGCGGACCTGCTGGCTGCGGCTGATCGTGGCGACAAGGTCGCTCTGGCGGCTATCGCCGAATCGGGCCGCTGGCTCGGCATCGGACTCGCGGGCCTGGTGAACGTGTTCAACCCGACCCGCGTTGCTCTGGGCGGGCTCTACGCCCGCATCTATCCGTACGTCAGGGAGGCCGTCGTCCGCGAGCTCGACTCGCGGGCGATGCCGGCGCCCCGCGCCATGGTCGATCTGACGACGACCCTTCTCGGCGCCAACACGCTGCTGCTCGGTGCTGCCGAGCTGGCGTTGGCTCCGACCCTTTATGACCCGACGATCGTCTCGATTCCGGGCGCCGTCGGTCGGGCGAACCCCGATCGATGGCGATCCAGACGGACGCCCAGCGTCGAGCTCCAGCATTCCAGCTGAACGGATTAGGAGGTGGGCCCAACCGGACTTCGCGGATCCCTGAAATAGCCAGGCGCTCGGGTCGCCCTGATGGCCTGCGCCGGCATTCGATGCGCCAACGTGTTTCGTGGCGCAGGAGGAGTACTACATGAAAGCCAGTTCCAAGTTCGTCGCGATCGCGGCGATGGCTGCGATCGTGGTCGGAGCGTGCAGCAGCACCTCTTCGACCCCGACCCCCGTTCCAGCGACCCAGGCGCCGACCACGGTGCCGGCAGCCACATGCCCGCCTGCGTCTGGTTCAGCGCTTAGCGTCGGCTCGTTCGACGCCGGCTTCTGCGCAATGGCCCAGCTGACCAGCGTCACCAGCGCGGGCAAGGGCCTTGTCGGCGTGATCCTGCCCGACGTCACCACGTCGGCTCGGTACACGAGCTACGACCTGCCGTACCTGAAGCAGGCCTTCGCGGCCGCCGGCTACGCCTCCACCGACTACCAGATCGCCAACGCCGCGGGCACCACCAACACCGAGGTGGCCATCGCCCAGGCCGACATCGCCGCCGGCGCCAAGGTCCTGCTGGTGGACCCGCTTGATTCACAGACCGGCCAGCAGATCTATGCCCTGGCGAAGGCTGCCGGCATTCCGGTGATCAACTACGACCGCGACGTCTGGACCGCGGGCGCCACGAACAACTACTACGTCAGCTTCGATAACGTCCAGGTCGGCGAGCTCATCGGCAAGGGCTTCCTGCAGTGCGTCAAAGACTGGAACGTTTCCAGCCCGAAGGTCTTCGAGCTCGACGGCGGCCAGGACACCGACCCCAACGCGATCGACTTCGCCAAGGGCTACAACGATGCGATCTGGGGCCAGAAGGTTCAGACCGTTGCTGACGGTGCCACCAACAGCGCCGGCATGACCATGGTCCACGAGCAGCTCACCCCCGGGTGGGACAACGCCACGGGCCAGAAGATCTTCCAGCAGGCCTATACGGCCACCCCGTCCATCAACGCCACGGTCGAGGCCAATGACGGCCTCGCCGGTTCCGTGATCACCGTGCTCAAGGGCGCCGGTGTCACAGCCAAGAAGGTCCCGACCGTCGGCCAGGACGCCACTGAGGCCGGCATGGAGTTTGTCCTCGAGGGCTGGCAGTGCGGCTCGGTCTACAAGCCGATCTACCTAGAGGCCCAGGACGCCGTCGCGCTGGCCACCTACCTGCGCGCCGGCCAGACGCCTCCGGCCGGGCTCGTCAACACCACAGATAGCAATCCGAAGGACACCACTCAGACCAACCCGGCTTCGAAGCTGATCCCGACCTGGGTCAACATCGCGAACATGGAGTCGACGGTCATCAAGGACAAGTTCATCGACGTGACCAAGCTGTGCGCCGCTGTCGGTGCCAGCGTCTGCACGGCGAACAACATCCAGTAGTCGCTCGACTGGCGCGCCCCTCCGTGCGCGACAGCCAATAGGTTCACTCGCAGCTGCGCCGCACCCGCTTGACGCGGGTGCGGCGCGGTCCTTGTATTGGCGGCGTGACGCCGGCCCTTCGAACGCTTACATTGGCTCGTATCGCCGGGACCGGGGCCGCCGACCGGGCGATCACCGGTCGCAACGTGAACAGCCGCCACGGACCTGCGGCGCGCACGCAGATGGGAGTCGGGCAATGTCGATGACTCGGATGGAGGGGCCCACGGGAGCTGCTCCGGCCCCGGGCGGGCAGGCCCTCGCAGGCGCGCCTGCAGGCCAGCCCCTGCTCAGTCTGCGGGGCATCAGCAAGCACTTCGGCGCGGTCCAGGCGCTCTTCGGGGTCGACCTCGATCTCCCGGCGGGACACGTGACCGCCCTGTGCGGCGACAACGGCGCCGGCAAGTCGGTCCTGACCAAGACGATCGCCGGCATCCACCAGGCCGATGAAGGAGAGACGTTCTGGGAGGGTCGCCAGGTCCACATCCGCAGCCCCAAGGACGCGGCTCACCTGGGCATCGAGACCGTGTACCAGGACCTTGCCCTCGCCGACAACCTGGACATCGTCCAGAACATGTTCCTCGGCCGCGAGCGGCTGAGCGGCCTGTTCCTCAACGAGGACACCATGGAGCGGGCCGCCTCCGAGACGCTGGCCGGCCTGCACGTGACCACGGTGCGCTCCATCCGCCAGCCGGTCGCCACCCTCTCGGGCGGCCAGCGCCAGGCCGTGGCCGTGGCGAAGGCCGTCATGTGGAATTCCAAGCTCGTCATGCTCGACGAGCCGACCGCTGCCCTGGGCGTGGCCCAGACCAGGATGGTCCTGGACCTGGTGAAGCGCCTCAAGGATCACGGCCTCGCGGTCATGGTCATATCGCACAACCTGAACGACGTCTTCGAGGTGGCCGACCGAATCGCGATCCTCCACCTCGGCCGCATGGTCGCCCAGGACTGGGCTTCGTCGTTCGACCGCCAGAGCGTGGTCGACTTCATGACGACCGGCGGATCGAGCCGGGAGGTGGGCGCGTCCGGCTCCAACCGGGGGAGGAACTGAGATGGCCGCGAACGATGACGCACCGGGAGCCGACCTGACTCCCCAGGAGGTCGCCGAGAAGACCGCAACCGAGATCGAGGGAGCGCCCGACCTCACGGCCGCGGCCGTGGCCGTCCTCCCGCCGGAGATCGCCGCCCAGTCGCTACGCGAGTATCTGAAGGCGTGGTCCATTCGAGTCCGGAGCGGCGACGCCGGTGTGCTGCCGGTCGTGGCCGCTCTGGTCGCGGTCACCATCGTCTTCGAGATCGTGGTGCGCCAGCATTACGGCCGCGAGGTTTACCTGCAGCCGCTCAACCTGGTCAACCTGTTCGACCAGAGCGCGGTCTTCATGGTCCTGGCGGTGGCCGAGATCTTCGTGCTGCTGCTGGGCGAGATCGATCTCTCGATCGGCTTCGTCGCGGCGATCGGCGGCATCGTCACCGCGGAGCTGGTGCAACCCAGCCAGGATGGGGACCTCCTTCACAACTGGCCCTGGTGGGGAGCAATCATCGCCGCTCTGCTGATCTGCGCGGCGATCGGCGCCATCCACGGGCTTTTCATCACTCGCCTGCGGCTGCCGTCCTTCGTCGTGACCCTGGCCGGCCAGATGTTCTGGTTCGGGGTCATGATCATCCTTCTCGGCGCCGCCGGGGGCGTAGGCGTCGCCAGCCCGATCGTCCCGGACGAACGGGCCATCTACGGCGTCGTGTACTCGTTCCTCGACGTCTGGTTGAGCTGGCTGGGCCTGTTCGTAGTGGTCGTGGTGCTCGGCGGGTCGATGTGGCTGCGCGATTCCGGACGGCGCCGCAAAGGCCTGGTCGCCCCGCCGCCGGGCCTCACGCTCGCCAAGATCGCCTTCATCGCGGTCGTCGGGGTGATCGTGGTGGCCTTCTGCAACGTCAACCGCAGCAACGGAACGAATCCCATCATCGGTGTGCCCTGGGTCCTGCCACTCGTCCTGGCCGTGGTCGGCGGCGCCACCCTCCTGCTCGAGCGCACCCAGTTCGGGCGCCACGTGTACGCCGTGGGCGGCAACCCCGAGGCCGCCCGGCGCGCCGGAGTCGGCGTGACGGCCATCCGCATGTGGGCCTTTATCCTCAGCGGGGGGATCTCCGGGCTGGCCGGCGTCATCTACGTCTCCCAGCTCGGCGGCATCACCACCAACATCAACGGCGGCCAGTACGTCCTCTACGCGGTGGCCGCCGCGGTCATCGGCGGCACGAGCCTGATGGGCGGCCGCGGTCGGGCGATCCACGGGCTCTTAGGCGGCCTCACGATCGGCGCCATCTACAACGGCCTCTTCCTGCTCGGCCTCGACGTCCAGTGGCAGTACATCGCCACGGCCCTGGTGCTGCTCGCCGCCGTGACCATCGACGCGCTGTCCCGCAGGAGCGCGACGTCCGGCAGCGTGGCCCGGGTCTGACGTCTCGCGGCAGGCTCCGGTCCCGCGCCTGACGCCCGGTTCAGGCACCGATTTCGGCCTGGGTTCGTGCGGTCTGGTGGCTCGCCCCTGGAGCCGCCGTTGACACTCTCCGGGTGGCACTGCTACCATCGGCTGCGTCGGTTAGCACTCGCATAGTGAGAGTGCTAACGACCGCCGGAGCAAGGCCGCGTCAGGGGTCGGCGGCCGGCCGCGAACTCTCAGCATCTGGGCAGACGCGGCGCGGTCCGCCGCTCAACTCTCGGCCGCAGACCCGGCGGAGAAGTGGAGTCAGACATGGCGCGACGACCACGCCGCACCATCGGTTCGTTGGACGCGCGATCGGACGCCATCTTGCGGGCCGTCATCGACGAATACGTGACTTCGGCGGCGCCGGTGAGCTCGGGCTCGCTGGTGACGCACTACGGGCTTGGCGTCAGCAGCGCCACCGTTCGCAACATCCTGTCCGATCTGGAAGGCCTCGGCTTGCTCATGCACCCGCACACGTCCGCCGGCCGTGTTCCCACGGACGAGGGTTATCGCTACTACGTGCAGGTCCTCGCCGACGAGTGGTCGCTGCCGCCCGTCGAGCAGCGCATGATCCGTCATCAGTTCGGTCAGGTGGAGTTCGCCAGCGAGCACTGGTTCCGTCTCGCCGCGAGCACACTTGCGGCAAATACGGGCACTGCCGGGCTCGCCACCACGGCGAAGTCGCCGTCGGCGCGCGTCCGGCGCGTGGACCTCGTCGCGGTTCACGACACGCTGGCGCTGCTCGTCGTCCTATTCCGCGAGGGGACCATGAAGCAGGCTCTCCAGAACCTGCCGGCTGGCTCGGACCAGGAGCAGCTTGACCGGGTCGCCAGCCTGCTCAACGTCCTCGCGGTCGATCGCACTGGCGACGAGATAGCGGCGGCGCTGGCCGATCTCCCACCGGGAAACGAGGTAACGGAGGATGTCGAGGTGCTGCGGACCATCGGCGAGGCGCTCGTCCGGACGATGCGCGAGTTCGATGCGGCCCTGATCGACGATCTCTTCAGCGACGGCCTGCTCAATGTGATGGCTGCCCCCGAGTTCGACCGCAGCGAGAAGGTGCGGCGCGTCTTCAGCGCGCTGGAGAACCGCGCCTACCTGGGCTCGCTCGTCGAGACGGTCGCCCGTGCGGGCAGTATCCAGATCTTCATCGGCCACGAGAACAGGCCGCTCGAGATGCAGGACGTCTCGCTCGTGCTGGCGCCATATGGGCGGATCGGACGCGCCATCGGCGTGGTCGGCGTCCTCGGGCCGACGCGCATGCCGTACGCCCAGGCGATCGCCTCCGTCGAGTTCGTGTCTGGGCTGATGAACGAATTGGTGGAGCATCTGTATGCCTGATCGACCGACCCACAGTCGAACCCACCACCGCGGCGCCGCCGGCGACTGGCCCGGCCGCCCCGTCGAGAGCACATATACGGCCACCGAGCCGGCGGAGCCGACGGCCGACGAGCTTGCGACGCAGCTCGAACAGGCCAAGACCCTCGCGGCCGAACACCTCGCCAGCCTGCAGCGCACAGCCGCCGACTTCGCCAACTTCAAGCGGCGTACCGCGGAAGATCGTGAGCGCGAGCTTGGGTTGGCAAGCGAATTGCTGCTGCGGAAGCTTCTCGCCGTCGCCGACGACTTCGATCGAGCCCTCGACGCCATGCCGCAGGACCTCCAGGGCGTGGGTTGGATCGAAGGGATCGTCCTGCTCGACCGCAAACTCCGGGCCCTGCTCGAGAGCGAGGGCGTGACTCCGATCGAGGCGATCGGCCGGCCGTTCGACCCACGTGAACACGAAGCGATTGCTAGCGTCCCCGCCACCGGCAGGCCCGATGGCGAGGTCGTGGCCGAGATCCAGCGCGGCTACCGGGTCCGAGACAGGGTCCTGCGGCCGGCGATGGTCGCGATCGCCGACGGCGGCGCGGCCGCGGGCGGCGCAACCACACACAGCAACTGACCAGGACACTCTAAAGCAGGAGCACGACCAGAATGGGCAAGATCATCGGCATCGACCTGGGCACGACGAACTCCGTCGTGGCAGTGATGGAAGGCGGCGAGCCGACCGTCATCCCGTCCGCGGAGGGCGGTCGGACGGTCCCGTCGGTCGTCGCCTTCACCAAGGCCGGCGAGCGGCTGGTCGGACAGCTGGCCAAGCGCCAGGCGGTCACCAACCCCACCAACACCGTCTACTCGATCAAGCGCTTCATGGGCCGCCGCTTCGACGACCCGGAGACGGCTCACTCCAAGGAGCTCGTTCCCTACAAGGTGGAGCGCGACCCGCGCAGCGACGGCATTCGCGTCGCCCTCGCCGACGGCAAGAGCTACACGCCGCCCGAGATCAGCGCGATGATTCTCCAGAAGCTCAAGACGGACGCCGAGGCCTATCTCGGTGAGAAGGTCACCGACGCGGTCATCACCGTCCCGGCCTATTTCGACGACACACAGCGCCAGGCCACCAAGGACGCCGGCCGCATCGCCGGCCTGGAAGTCAAGCGCATCATCAACGAGCCGACCGCCTCGGCCCTTGCCTACGGCCTCGACAAGAAGCACGACGAGAAGATCGCCGTGTACGACCTGGGCGGCGGCACCTTCGACATCTCGATCCTCGAGCTCGGCGAAGGTGTCTTCGAGGTCAAGGCTACCAACGGCGACACGCACCTCGGCGGCGACGATTTCGACCAGCGGGTCATCGAATGGCTGCTGGCCGAGTTCAAGCGCGACCAGGGGATCGACCTTCGAACTGATCAGCAGGCCCTGCAGCGGCTCAAGGAAGCGGCCGAGAAGGCGAAGATCGAGCTCTCCACGACGACCACGACCGAGATCAACCTGCCGTACATCACGGCCGACGCCTCGGGTCCAAAGCACCTGGTGATCCCGCTGTCGCGGGCCAAGCTGGAAGACCTCGTGGCGGACCTGATCGACAAGACGCGCGGTCCGGTCAGCAAGGCGCTGCGCGACGCCGGGCTCAAGCCCAGCGAGATCGACGAGGTCGTCCTGGTTGGCGGCATGACCCGCATGCCCGCGGTCACGGAAGCCGTCAAGCAGATGTTCGGCGGCAAGGAACCGCATCGGGGCGTCAACCCGGATGAGGTCGTGGCCATCGGCGCGGCGATCCAGGCCGGTGTCCTCGCGGGTGAGGTCAAGGACATCCTGCTCCTCGACGTGACCCCGCTGTCGCTCGGCATCGAGACGATGGGTGGGGTCATGACCCGGCTCATCGATCGCAACACGACGATCCCGACAAGCAAGAGCCAGGTCTTCTCGACCGCGTCGGACAACCAGACGCAGGTCGAAGTCCACGTCCTCCAGGGCGAGCGAGATTTCGCCACGGACAACAAGACCCTCGGCAAGTTCATCCTCGACGGCATTCCGCCGGCCCCGCGCGGCATCCCGCAGGTCGAGGTCACCTTCGACATCGACGCCAACGGCATCCTCGACGTCAAGGCCAAGGATCGGGCGACCAGCCGCGAGCAGCAGGTCAGGATCACCGCCAGCTCGATGCTGTCGAAGTCGGACGTGGACCGCATGGTCAACGAAGCGGCAGTTCACGCCGACGAGGACCGCCAGCGCAAGGACGAGGTCGAGGCCCGAAACCAGGCCGACGCCCTGGCCTATCAGGCGGAGCGGACGCTGCGCGATCTCGGCGACAAAGTCTCGCCCGAGGACAAGGCGGAGACGGAGCGACGCGTCGAGGCCGTTCGGACCGCTCTCAAGGGCAGCGAACTGGCCGCGGTGAAGTCATCTTCGGAAGCCCTGGTCGAGCAGTTGCAGAAGGTCAGCACCGCGGCCTACCAGGCGGCTGCGTCGGCCGCCGGTCCGAAGGACGGCGGTCCTGCCAGCGGCGACGGCGATCAGCCGGGCGAGTCGGGCGAATCGTCGGACCAGGGGAACGAAGAGGTCGTCGAGGGCGAGTTCAAGGAGGCTTGATCGGGGTCTTCTCCGGTTGGGCCGCCGAAGGCCTGGCGGGCTGAGTCGTCGCCGAAGCCCTCGCCGCCGAGGCGCGCCTCCTTGGCCGGGTTCGCCTGGCCAGGATCGCCCAGCGGACCCGAGGCGAAGGTCGGCCGGCGCTCGACGATCCTGTCCTCGTCCTCATTCGGGTCGTATCGCGCCGTTGGGGTCGCCGGCGCCGGGGCGTAGGCTCCCTCGCCCGGTCGGGCGACCCACGATCGCGACCGCCCAACGCGAACGAGCGTCCGGCGGGTCTGCTGGCGCCGCACGAGGCCGATGGTCATTGGGATCAACAAGGCCACGGTGACGACCGTGAGACCAGCCAGACACCCTACGAATACCGCGACTGCGATCTGGATCGGTCCGAGGCCCGTCGATTGCCAGATGACCTCATTGCGCTTGGCAACCACCAGGGTCGCGAAGGCCAGCAAGGCCAGGAAGGGAAGCGCGCTGACGGCCATGGCCGCCAGGTTCGCGAGTCTGAACGATACCGACCAGATCGTGCCCAGCCGCGACGAGGTCAAGCCGTCGACCCCGAGCTTGGCGTACAGGTCCGGCAGATGACGGGCCGGTCTGGTCAGCCACCCGACCGGGTCCTCGATTCGCCGGTGGGCCCATTCGACCCCGACCAGAGCCACGATCAATCCCGGAATCGGGTAGCCGCGCCAGATGAGGGCGGCGGGGACGATCAGCCCCACGCCGATGAGGGCCTGCGCCCGCAGCATGCCGGCCCAACATGTCCCGGCGCGGTACGGAGTCAGGATCGGCTGTCCCGCGCCAAGCCCGGTGGCGTTGTGAGTGCTGAGGCCGACGAAGACCGAGAAGGCAACCAGGGCCACGAGTCCGAAGGCTGCCAACACGATCGACACGATCTCCAGCGTGCTCTGCTGTCCGGCCGACAGCTGGGTCCAGGCGTCCTGGGGATTGGCGTGCTGAAGGAGGTAGGACGCAGCCGGCATGACCGCCAGGATCGTCACCACATAGATCGGGATGACCAGCGTGAGGAGCGCCGCGGTGACGTAACCGAGCGGGGCCACCGAGACTGACTTGCGCATAGCCAGCGACGAGGCGATGCGGCGCCGGACGGCTGCGACGGGGTGGGGAAGATGCATACCCCTGGACCTGCGGGCTGCCTCTGCGGCCGGAACCGTGGACGCGGTCAGGCCCACGGAGCGCGAGTAGTACGAGGCCTGGACCGGCGCCGCGGAGAAGCTGACCTCCGGCCCGGCCGCCGGTGGCGGCGGGGCCGCACTGACGCTCGTATTCGAGTCGGGGCTCGGGCGGCTGCCGAGCTTTTCCCGGCAGCTGTAGCACCTGCCTGAGCCGGCCCGGTTGAGCGACCGGCACTTCTGGCAGACCCAGTATTCGTCCACGCTTCACCCTTGCTGGTACGCGGTGATGATATGCGCGCCAGTAGGGCCGTGGGCAACGACCGGAACGTCCCAGACGCACGGCCCGATGGTCTGTCCAACGGCATCCGCCCCGCAAGGCAGGCGGCGCGACGCGAGGGTTTTGGAGGCCGCTCGAGTTGCGGCTGGCCGGACCGCGGTGTGGCCGGGCTCGGTCCGGGGCGGCCGGCGGTAACCTATCCGGGTGACGGAGATTTCCACAGGCCAGGAACCCCTTATTCGTGCACGGCGTCTGACGAAGCGCTTTGGCTCGTTCACCGCCGTCGATGGCGTCGACTTCGACGTGGCCGCGGGCGAGGCCTTTGGATTCCTGGGGCCGAATGGCGCGGGCAAGACGTCGACCATGCGCATGATCGGCACGGTCTCTCCGGTCACTGCTGGCGACCTGACCGTGTTCGGGCTCGACCCGGCCCGTGACGGAGCCCGGATCCGGACCCGGCTGGGCGTCGTGCCGCAGGCAGACACTCTCGACAACGAGCTGAGCGTCCTCGAGAACCTGCTCATCTACGGCCGGTACTTCGACCTGTCGTGGGCCGAGGCGCGCCGGCGGGCCGACGAGCTCCTCGATTTCGTCCAGCTGACCGAGCGATCCGGCGACAAGGTGGAGCCGCTCTCCGGCGGCATGAAGCGCCGCCTGGTCATCGCCCGGGCCCTGATCAACGAGCCGTCGCTGCTCCTGCTCGACGAGCCCACGACGGGGCTCGACCCGCAAGCCCGCCACCTGTTGTGGGATCGGCTCTACCGGCTCAAGCAGCGCGGCGTGACGCTGTGTCTCACGACCCACTACATGGACGAAGCCGAGCAGTTGTGCGACCGCCTCGTGGTCATGGATCGGGCTCGGATCGTCGCCGAAGGGTCGCCCCGCCAGCTCATCGACCGTTACGTCACCCGCGAAGTGCTCGAGCTGCGGTTCCGCCGCGCGGAGGGCGAGACCGACGACTCGGCGCATCTCAACGGCCAGCTCGAGGGCCTTGCTGAGCGGGTCGAGCAGCTCCCGGATCGAGTGCTCGTCTACACCGCCGACGGCGAAGCCGCCGCGGCGGCGGCCTATGAGCGCGGGCTCAGACCGGCGAGCGTGCTCGTGCGGCGCAGCAGCCTGGAGGATGTCTTTCTCCGCCTGACCGGCCGCAGCCTGGTGGACTGATGACCGCGATCGGTCTCCGCCTGGTCAGACCCGGCGCCATCGCCTCACGCCGCTCGCTCCGCGTCCTCGAGCACGACCTGCTCGTCTTCAGGCGGGGCTGGCACAGCTATCTGCTGTCCGGGCTTTCGCAGCCCTTCCTCTACCTGGTCTCGATGGGGGTCGGGCTCGGACTGTACGTGAATCGCAACAGCAACCTGCCGGGCGGAGTGCCATACCTCGACTACATCGCTCCGGCGCTGCTGGTGACGCAGGCGATGATGGCGGCTTCCTTCGAGTCGGCCTGGCCGATCATGGGCAAGATCGAGTGGGACAAGACCTATCACGCCGCCCTGAACACACCACTCGGGGCGATGGACCTTCTGGTCGGCGACCTCATGTGGATCGCCTTCCGGGCGACGCTCCTGTCGGTGCTCTTCCTGGCGGTGATCGTTGCGCTCGGTGCGGCCGCGTCTCCGATGGTGGTCCTGGCCGTTCCGGTCGCCGTTCTGACGGCCCTCGCCTTCGCGGCCCCGATCATGGCCTTCACTGCTACCCAAACCGGAGACAGCGGCTTCAACGCCCTGTTCCGGTTTGGCATCACGCCACTCTTCCTCTTCTCGGGCACCTTCTTCCCGATCGAGAGGCTGCCGCTCTTCCTCCAGCCGCTGGCGTGGGTCACGCCGCTGTACCACGGCGTGGCGGTCGCCCGGTCGCTCTCGCTCGGCCAGGTGGAGCCGGTAGGTTTGACGGTCCACATCCTGGCGTTGCTAGCCGTCGCCATGGCCGGCCTGGCCGCCGCGCGGGTCACCTTTCGCCGCCGGCTGGTGGTCTAGATGCTTGCCCTGCGCACCACCGTGCCTCTCGTCCTGGCTCGCCCGACGCGGATCGTCGAGCGCAACATGCTCGTCTACCGGCACAGCTTCATGGTCATCTTCTCCGGCTTCTTCGAGCCGCTCTTCTATCTGTTCTCGATGGGTTTCGGGGTGGGGGCGCTCATTGGCGACGTCCCCCTCGGGAACGGCCACACCGTCCCGTATGCCGTATTCGTCGCCCCGGCGCTGCTCGCCTCGTCGTCGATGAACGGCGCGATATACGAGACCTCGAACAACTTCTTCTACAAACTCAAGTACGCCAAGCTGTACGACGCGATCATCTCGACCCCGATGTCGATCGGAGACGTGGCTCGAGGCGAGATCATGTGGGCCCTGCTTCGGGGCAGCCTCTACGCGATCGGCTTTCTCGTGGTGATCGCCGTGCTAGGCCTTGCCGGGTTCGGATTGCTCAGCTCGCCGCTGGGGCTGCTCGCATTCCCCGCGGCAATGGTCGTCGGCTTCGGCTTCGCGGGTGCCGGCATGGCCGCGACCACCTTCGTCCGGCAGTGGCGCGACTTCGACTACCTGCAGCTCGCCATCATGCCGATGTTCCTCTTCTCGGGCACGTTCTACCCGATCGATGCCTACCCGCCGGCACTCCAGGCATTCGTCCAGGCCACGCCGCTGTACCGGGGGGTCCACCTGATCCGGGCGTTGACCACCGGCACACCGGACGCCACCATCGCGATCGATCTGGTCTACCTGATGGCAATGGGCGTGATCGGCCTCGCCATCACGTCGCGCCGGTTGAGCCGGCTGCTCCAGTCGTAGACGGACCTGGGCGCCTCGACCTGCGACTCGCCCAACCCGCCCGTCTCGTATCCTTCTCCAGCAGATGGCTACCGAACGCAGCTACTACGAGATCCTGGGTGTGGAGCGAGCGGCCTCCTACGCCGAGATCAAGCGCGCCTTCCGAAAGCTCGCCCAGCAGTGGCACCCCGACGTAAGCGACGAGGCTGGCTCGGCCGAGAAGTTCAAGGAGATCAACGAGGCCTATCAGGTCCTGTCCGATCCCAAGCGGCGCCAGATCTACGACGTCGTCGGGACGGCCGGTCTGGGTGACCTCGGAGGGGCCGGCTCGCCCTTCGGCGAAGGGTTCGCCGGGTTCGGCGACCTGTTCGACGCGTTCTTCTCCGGGATGGGCGGCGCCGCCGCGGGCGCCCGGCACGGGCGGCGGCAGTCCGGCTCGGACCTGCGCTACGACCTGCGCATCACCTTCGACGAGGCCGTCCGTGGCATCGACAAGGAGGTCGAGTTCGATCTCCTCGACAGGTGCACGACCTGCGGTGGGTCGGGCGCGGCACTGGGCTCGGAGCCGGTGCCGTGTACGACCTGCGGCGGCCGCGGCGAGGTGCGGAGCGTTCGCCAGACGATGCTGGGTCAGATGGTCAACGTCACGGCCTGTCCCCGCTGCAACGGCGAGGGCCGGGTCGTCGACAAGCCGTGCACGGCCTGCCGCGGCGAGGGGCGCTCGCAACGGCACAAGTCCCTGCGGGTCACGATCCCGGCCGGCATCGACGAGGGCCACCAGATCCGTCTCTCCGGGGAGGGTGAGGCAGGGCCGCGGGACGGGCCTGCGGGCAACCTGTACGTCGCCGTGCACGTCACCCCACACCAGAAACTGAGGCGCGACGGGACGGAGATCTTCTACGACCTCAACCTCTCGATCGCGCAGGCGGCGCTCGGGACGCGGGTGCGCATCCCAACGATCGAGGGCGACGAGGACCTCGAGGTCCGGGCGGGAACGCAGCCCGGCACGGAGATCCGGCTGCGGGGCCGTGGCGTTCCGCACCTGCGGCGCCCCGGCAGTCGAGGCGATCTCCACGTCACGGTCCGAGTCACCGTTCCGACCAAGCTGTCGAAGAAGCAGCGGCAGCTGCTCGAGGAGCTTGCCGCCGAGTGGGGCGAGCCGGTGCTTTCGGGCGGGATTCTCGATCGGGTGAAAGATGCCCTCGGCTGAGCCCGGAGGCCCGGACGCCGACGCGAGCGCTGGCGCCGACCGGGATGTACGGGCCGGCTCCGTTCCGGGTTCTGGCGAGGCGTTCGATCGGGCGGCCCTGGGGCCGGGCGTGTGGGTTGAGCTTTCGGTCGTCGCCGACATCGAGGCCGTCGAGGCCGTCAGCGAGATACTGACCCGCTTTGCGCTCGGCGGGACGAGCGTCGAGCCCGGGTTCGGGCTGACCGACGAAGGCCTTGGGGCGGTTGTGGATCCGGCAAAGCCGGCCGTCGTTCGCGCCTACCTGCCCGGCATCGACCCGGCCGCGGTAGAGGCCGTGATCGCCGAGGCATCCACTGCCCTTGGCCACCTACAGGCATTCGGGCTGCGGCCGATCGGTGAGCTTCAAACGCGCCTCGTTCGAGAGGCTGACTGGGCCGAGGCGTGGAAAAGCCACTTCCCCGTGTTGCGGGTGGGGCGGCGGCTGGTCATCCGGCCCACGTGGCGCCGCCACCGCAGCCGCCCCGAAGACGTGGTGCTGTCGCTGGACCCGGGCATGGCCTTCGGGACGGGCCTTCACCCAACCACCCGGTTGTGCCTCGCCGCGCTCGAGACCCTCGCCGACGAGGGGCTTCTCGCCCGGGGCCATGGCCGCGGCGGTGCCGCGCGAGTCATCGACGTTGGGTGCGGGTCCGGGATCCTGGCGATCGCCGCGGCGAAGCTTGGCGCCGGCGAGTTGCTGGGCGTGGACACCGACCCCATCGCCGTCGAGGCGACTGCGGCCAATGCGCGGCTCAACGGCCAGAGGCGCCGGATCGTGGTCCGGCGGGGCAGCGTGCCGTCGGCCGAGCGGCCCTTCGATCTGGTCCTCGCCAACCTGATCGCATCTCTGCTCGTTCAGCTGGCGGGGCCGCTCCGGGGCGAGCTGGTTCCGGGCGGGCGAATCCTGGCGTCGGGCATCTTTCGCGATCGAGAGGGCGACGTCAGGGACGCCTTCGCAGCCACCGGCCTCGAACCTGGCCGGCGTTGGGCCGAGGAAGACTGGGTCGCGCTGGAGGCGATCGCGGTCTGACTCCGGGAGCCACCAGATAACGGTCGCTGCCGGAAAAACGCTAGTTCTGGCCGCCGAGCTGATACAGAGTCGCGATCGCCGCTGGTTTGCCGTCCGCTCCGGTCCCGCCCAGAAGCAGCACCAACCCGCTCGGAAGCAGGGTCGCCGTCTGGCAGGCAACGCTAAGCGTCGTGGTTCCGGCCGAGTAGAAGTTCATGTGCCCGCCGTCCCATGTCTCGGCGTTCGCCCCGGGTCGGTCCTGGCCGATCGTCAGCAGTGTCTGTCCGTCGGACAGCAGGACGGCGGTCCTCGTGGCGGTGCTGCCGAATACCCAGGCGCCAGCGCGGCCGAACCTCCCCAACACGGGGTCGTAGGCCTCCGCGGATTTGACGAGTGTCGAGCTTTGATCGAGCCCGCCTATGACCATGGCGGTGCCGTCCGGAAGCAAGGTCGCCGTCGGGCCCTGGCGTTGGGTCGTCATGGATCCAGTCGTCCTGAACCTGTCCGTTGACGGGTCGTAGATCTCCGCCGAGGCGAGCAGTCCGAAGGGGCCGACGGCGCCGTTTGCCGTTCCGCCGGCGATGAGAACCCGGCCGTCCAGGAGCAATGTGGCAGCGTGGTCTTGCCGCGCCGTGGTCATCGACCCTGTGGTGGTGAACGTCCCGGTCGCCGGATCGTAGATCTCGGCCGAGTCGAGTCCGATCGAGTTGGTGCCGCCTGCGATCAGCACGCGCCCGTCCTTCAGCAGCGTTGCCGTGTGGTTCGCCCGCCCCACAGCCATCGATCCGGTCACGGTGAACTTGCCGGTGGCGGGGTCGTAAAGCTCGGCGGACTTGAGGTTGTTGAAGCCGTCGGACATATCAGCGCCACCGACCACAAGGACGCGGCCATCGTTCAGGAGCGTGGCGGTGTGGCCCCAGCGCGCATCTGTCATCGATCCGGTCACGGTGAACTTGCCGGTCGCAGGATCGTACAGCTCGGCGGAGGAGGTTCTCGTGGCGACGAGGCCGGTCGCTACCTTGCCGCCCGCGACCAGCACCTTGCCGTTCTTGAGCCGGGTGGCGGTCGGGCCGTCGCGTCCGACCGTCATCGAGCCAGTGAGGCTGAATTGCGGGGCGACGGCCTGCGTCGGCCCAGGCGTCTTCGTCGGTGCCGGAGTCTCGGTGGGCGACGACCCAGGCTGCGAAGCTTGCGGGCTGACGCTCGGGGACGCGCTCGGGGTCGGCGTGGGCGGGGCGGTCTGAGAGGCCGATGGACCGCTCGTCGGTCCGGTTGTGGGCGACGCCGTGGAAACCGGCGCCGGTCGAATGCTGGCGAAGACCAGGCCCGCGGTGACGAGGACCGCCACTGCCGCGGCAAGACCCAGGGCGGGCCGCCACGGCAGGCGCGCCGTCCGAGCCGCGGGTGCGGCGTCGAGAGCTCTGACCAACCTGGCTTCGAGGTGGGCCGGCGCGTCGCGCTGGATCGATTGGTAGTACGAGCGCAGTCGCTCGCCGACCGGGTCGCTCATCGCCCGACCTCCTCGGCTCGACGTTCGGCGTCGAAGGCGGCTCGCAGATGCTCCTGCGCGTTGTGCAGCCTCGACTTCACGGTTCCCTCGCGGATGCCGGTGAGCTGCGCGATCTGAGGGACCGTCAGATCACGTCCGTACCGCATCGCCACAACGACCTGCTCGTCGACGTTGAGTCGCGCCACGGCTCTAGCGACCTCGTCTCTGAGCTCAGGCGACCCGTCAGTGGCTGGGACCGAATCGGTCTGGACCACCAGGCGCTGGCGAGACCGTTTGCCGAGCTCCGCGCGGCAGACATTGACGACGATCCGCGCGAACCAGGCCTCGGCGCGGTCTGGGTCCCGCAAGCCTCGGCGCATCGACCACGCCCGCAGCGCCGCTTCCTGGACCGCGTCTTCGGCAGCGACGGGGTCACGCAGGATGCAAGTGGCCAGCCGGTAGGCGGCGTCGAGGCGCGAGAGCAGAAGCGTCCTCACCGCCTCTTCCCCGGTCGTTCCCGCTCTGGTGCTCACGCTCTCCATTGTCCCCTCGATCGGCAACCGAATAAGCCTCCCCAATACCAGTACATCTGATCGCGGAAGCGGCCCGAATCGTTCGATCTTGCGGCGCGGCGCCTTCGACCCGGCGTAGGATCTGGCCGTGATGTCTCCCGGAGGGTCGAACCCCGTGCGCCGTGCGGCCATCGCGAACCTCGGCTGCAAGGTCAATCAGGCCGAGATGGATTCGGTCGCGCGGCTGCTTCGCGCCGCCGGGGTCGCGCTCGTCGACGGGGGCGAGCCCGCAGATCTAGTCGTGGTCAACACCTGCACCGTGACCGCGATCGCGGACCGCAAGTCTCGCCAGGTCGTACGGCGGGCGCGCCGGAACAACCCCGATGCGATGGTCATGGTCACGGGCTGCTCGGCTGTGGTCGATCCGGAATCGCTCGCAGCGGCCGACCCTGCCGCCCGTCTTTTCGACAACGATTCGAAGGCGCAGCTCCTGGCCGAGCTGGCCGACCTGCTGTCGCAGGCGGAGGGCCGGGCGCTGCCGACGCTGGCCGGCGTCGATCCGGTCGTCGAGCCGTATCCGGTCGGTTCGTTCGATCTCGAGGCCGCGGCGGGATCGGTCGGCGACGACTTTGGGGGGCGACGGGATATCGACCGGACGCGCGCCTTCGTCAAGATCCAGGACGGCTGCTCGCTCCACTGCACGTACTGCATCATTCCGATGGCTCGCGGTCCGGAGCGCTCGATCGATGCCGCGGCGGTTCTGTCGGACGTGCGGCAAGCCGTGGCGGCGGGCCACCGGGAGGTCGTGCTGACGGGCATCAACGCCGGCGCCTACGGCGTCGATGGGCTCGGCCTGCCGGGCCTGGTGCGCCTGATCCTCTCCGAAACGCCCCTGGAACGGATCCGGCTCAGCTCGATCGAGCCGCAACACCTCACCGACGGGCTGCTCGACGTCTGGGCCGGCTCGGCGGGCCGTTGCCTCCCTCATTTCCACATCCCGCTCCAATCTGGCGACGACGCGATCCTGCACCGGATGGGGCGTCGCTACTCCACTGCGGATTACGCCGCGCTCGTGGGGCGCGTCCACGCGGCGTTGCCGGGCGTCGCGGTTCATGCCGACGTGATCGTCGGATTCCCGGGCGAAGACGACGCCTCATGGGATCGAACGCGCGCCTTTCTCACGGGCCTCGAGCTTGCCGGCCTCCACGTCTTCAGGTACTCGGCGCGGCCCGGGACGGCCGCCGCGCGCATGGTCGGTCGGGTCGATGGACGGACCATGAAGCGGCGGGCGGCCGAGGCGCTGGCGCTCGGTGCAGCCGCTCGGACCGCCTTCGCCGAGCGGCAGCTGGGCACGGAGATGCGAGTTCTCTTCGAGCGGCCACTCCGCGATGGACGGTGGCTCGGTCACGCGGAGAGCCACGTCCTCGTTGCGGCGGCGGCTCCGGACGGGGCCGCTCTGGGGAACGTCATCGGGCTGGTCCGCGGCGAGGCGATCGACCGGGCGGCGCCCGATCGTGTCTCGGGCCGGCTGCTCGGCGTCGATCGGGCGCGGATGGAGGGTATGGGTTGGGCGGGCGCCGCAGCCTCTATGGCGGTCGCGCACGAACCACTGGCGGAGTCGGCGTCCAAGTAGCAAGATCGACACGGCCACGAAGGTCGACCCAGGAGACCATCACGGAGCGCACCATGCCGTCCGACTGCCTCTTCTGTCGCATCATCTCGGGCGAGCTGCCCGCCTCGCAGATCTACTCGGACGACTCGGTGGTCGCAATCCGCGACATCTCGCCGCAGGCCCCAACCCACATCCTGCTGCTAGCCCGCAAGCACGTGGCTTCGGTCCGCGAGCTGGGCGATGCGGACCACGACCTGATCGGCAAGATCTGCGCGGTGGGCACCGAGCTGGCCACGCGAGAGGGGATCGCCGAAGACGGCTACAGGCTGGTCGTCAACGTCGGCCGGAACGGCGGTCAGACGGTCGACCACCTGCACGTCCACATGCTGGGCGGCCGTCGAATGACCTGGCCGCCCGGCTGACCCGCCTCAGCGCGCTTTTCTACCCGCCGGAGAGTGGCCCTCCTCGTGGACGGGGAGCGGCTGGTCGACGGCGGCCCAGGCTCGGACGCGGTCGCGCTGCACCTTGAATGTGTGGGTCCGCGGGAAGTCCGCGTCGGGCCAGAGCCGCCACGCATCGACTCGCTGATGCGAGCCGAGCGTCGCGTTGGCCGCGCGCACCGCGGCATCGATGGCGGCGCGGACCCGAGCGGGGTCGTCGATGTGCGGGGCGCGGGTCGAGTCGGCCGGTTCGCCGGGCTGCGGCAGCACCGGTTCGCCGGGTGCCAGCACGATCGCCTCGATGCGCCCCGGCCGCGTTTCGACCACTACGGCGTCGCGGATCCCGGCGGTGCGCAGCGCATTCTCGATGTCTTCGGGGTAGACGTTGAGCCCGTTGGGCAGAACGATGATGTCCTTCTTGCGGCCCATCAGGATCAGGTGGCCGCTCGCGTCGTGACGTCCTATGTCTCCGGTCTTGTACCAGCCGTCGGGCGTGAACGAGGCGGCCGTCGTCTCCTGATCGCGCCAGTACCCGTGGAAGAGCGTCGGGCCGGCAACCAGGACTTCGCGATCGTCGGCGAGCTTGACGCGGACCGGGGGGATAGTCCGGCCAACGGTTCCCAGGCCGTGGTCGCGCTGGTTCGTCGCCGACGCGACGCCACATTCAGTTGCGCCATAACCCTGCATGACCACGACGCCGATGTCTTCCCACGCTTGCTGGAGCGAAGGTGGCAGAAACGCGGCCGCGGAGACGATCAGGTTGAGCGAACCGCCGAGCTGCCGATGGACAGGCGCGAAGATCATGCGGCGAGCCGGGTAGGGAAGGTGGCGTGCGATCAGACGCAGCCAATTGAACGATCGAAGTTGGCCTCGGGCGGCGACCTCGCGTTCGACTGCCGCCCAGAAGAGGTCGATGACCTGCGGCACCAGGACAAGCGTGGTCGTCTGGTTGTCTCGGATCGCTTCGAAGATGACCCGCGGGTTTCGGCTGCGGATGTACAGCACGTGGGCGCCGACGCTCATGGCGTAGTAGACGGTGGCCACCTGCTCGAGAAGGTGCGACAGCGGCAGCAACGACACCGCCCGATGTTCCTGTTCGGGGAGCAGGTTGTGCGCGGCGTCGAGCGTGCCGATAAGGTTGGCATGGGTAAGGACGACGCCCTTGGGCTCGCCGGTCGTGCCCGACGTGAAGACGATCTCGGCGATGTCGTCGCCCTTGGGCCGCGGCCACGCATTGACCTGGGCCTCCCAGTCGCCGGGGAACGTGGCGTCCGGTTCGGCGGCGAGCCGCTCGACGACCGACGAGGGGAAATGTTCGAGCCGGGCGTCAGCAGGATCCGGCGTGTCCCGGCCGGTTCCGAGGATGAGGTGGCGGGCATCGGCCCGAGCCGCGATCCGCTCTATTGCCCCGGACGACATCCGCAGGTCGAGCGGCACGTAGGCCACGCCGGCGCGCATCGCCGCGAAATACAGCGCGGGAACCGCCGGGCTCGACGGCGTCCAGACCAGCATCCGATCGCCCGGCTGGAGGCCGATTGCGCGGAGCCGCCAGGCGATGATCCGGCTCCGCCGGTTGAGCTCCGTGTAGGTCCATTGTTCGGTCGAGCCGTCGTCGCTCCGCATGCCGAACGCGAGACGCTCGCCGTAGCGGGCTTCGCCCTGGTCGATGATGTCGAGGAGACTGTCGAGGCGGTCCATCCGCGACATCCTAGCCGCCGGCCGGGTCAGCGGCACTCGCGCTCACAGCTGGCCGCGACGCCCGGTGCACGGGCGGGCGTCCGCTGGACGGGCCGGCTGAGATCGGGCTACACTTCCCGGGCCCTGTTCGCGGGTGGTTTGGACGTGCTCGCCGGAGCGCGTCATATCGAGCCGCAATCGCGGACGAGCCCCAAAGGAGGTGATTTCCGGATTGGCAGAAGTCCGTGTGGGTGAGAACGAAAGCTTCGAGAGTGCCCTGCGCCGGTTCAACAAGAAGATCCAGCAGAGCGGCATTTTGGCCGAGGCCCGTCGCCGCGAGCACTACGAGAAGCCGAGCGTGAAGCGCAAGCGCAAGGAAGCGAAGCGTAAGAAGGTCGCTCGCCAGCAGCAGAGCTAGCGAGGCCGATCACGCCGTCGAAGGGTGCGCGGTCCCGCTCTTGAGTCCGCAACCCGCCCCGAGGTGCCACACCGGTGTCCCTCCGCGATCGACTCGACGAAGAACTCAAGGCTGCAATGCGGTCTAGTGACGCCATGCGCCGCGACGCGCTGCGCATGGTGCTGGCGGCCGTCCAGCGCGCCGAGAAGGAAGGCAAGCACAGGCTCGCCGACGACGAGATGCTCGGCGTCTTGACGCGCGAGCTCAAGGTCCGCCACGAATCGCTGGACACGTTCCGCGCCGGCGGCCGGCCGGATCTCGCGACCAAGGAAGAGGCCGCGATGGCCGTGGTCTCGGAGTTCATGCCCCAGCCACTTTCGGAAGCCGAGCTGCGGGCGCTGGTCGACCAGGCGATTGCCGAGACCGGCGCGACGTCGCCGCGCGACATGGGCAAGGTCATGGGCTGGCTCTCCCCCAAGACTCGCGGCCGCGCAGACGGAAAGACCGTCAGCGGGCTCGTAGCGCAATTGTTGGCAGCCCGCGCTGCCGGATCGTGACGGGAAGCTCATGTTGAGGGAGCCGCACGAGCGACCGGCTCCGTTCGGCCGGCGAGACGCAATCAGGCTCGTTTCCGCGGCGCTGCTGATCGCCGTGGCGCTCGCGGCCGGCGTTCTGCCCGATCTGAGGCCCTCCAACCCCGGCTACGCCGCCGGCACGATTGCCGCATCGGCGATCGTCGCCCCGCGCGACGCCACGATCCCAAATCCGGTAGAAACCAAGGCCGCCCAGGACGCTGCCAAGAACTTGGTAGATCCCGTCTACGACTACACGGCGTCACGGGCGCAATCGATCGCTGCGGTGCAGGTGGCGCAGCTGCAGCTCGAGCTGAAGCCGGTCGACGCAGCGTTCGGGGTGTCTGTCGCTCCGGAAGCCCGACAGGCTGCTCTGCAAACCGTTCTGCCCTCGCTCTCGTCCGACAATCGGGCGATCCTGCTGACCCTCGCCCCGACGCGCTGGTCGGTCGTCGAACAGGCGGCTGAAAGCGCCCTGAGCGCCGGCGAGCAGGTCGAGATTCGGGACACGGATCTTGCTGCGAAACAGCCGGCGCTGGCCGCCCAGTTCATGCCCACCGGACTCAATCTCAGTTCCTCGGAGGAGCAGCTCGCCGCGGCTATAGCCACGCCGCTGTTCGTCGCCAACTCCGCCTACAGCCCGACCTTGACTGAGCAGGCTCGGACAGCTGCTGCGGCCGCCGTCCCGCTGGTGAAGGACACGCTCAAGGCCGGCCAGGTCATCGTCGACCAGGGACACCTCATCACCACTTCGGACATGGTCAAGGTCCACTACTTCAGTCTCGACACGTCGACCGTGGGCGTGGGCATCGCAGCGGCATGGATGCTCCTGGGGACGATCGTTGCCGCGCTCCTGCTCGGTTGGCTGTGGCGCTTCCGGCCTGAGTACTGGCACCGCAGCCCCACTCTCATCCTGATCGGGCTCATATTCGTCGTCGCGGTTCTCGCGGTGAAGCTGCCGGGGGGACGAGCGTGGCTGCCCTATTTGATGCCGACCGCGGCGGCCGGCATGTTGCTAACGCTGCTGCTGGACGCCGGACTCGGCGTCATCGTGGTGGCGCTGCTCGCGGTGCTCGCCGGCCCCGTAAGCGGCTCCTCGGTCGAGCTGTCGTCGTACGTCTTCCTGGGCGGGTTCGCCGGCATACTCGCCATTCGCAAGGGCGAGCGACAGCATTTCTTCATTCAGGCCGGACTGGCGGTGGCGATCGCCGACGCCGCGGTGATAGGTACGTTTGGGCTGTTGGGCCAGCACGACATGACCGGCGCCCTCGAGCTCGGCGCTGCAGCGCTCGGCGGTGCCGTGCTCTCCACGGTCATAACGCTCGGCAGCTTCTCCCTGCTGGGTAACGTGTTCGGGATCCTGACTCCCTCCCAATTGCTCGAACTGGCCAACCCATCGCAGCCGCTGCTTCGCCGGCTGCTGATCGAGACGCCGGGTACCTACCACCACTCGCTCATGGTCGGAAACCTGGCCGAGCGGGCCGCGTCGTCGATTGGGGCCGATCCGCTCCTCGTCCGGGCTGCGGCCTATTACCACGACATCGGCAAGCTGTCCAACCCGCTGGCTTTCATCGAGAACCAGGCCGGCGGCGAGAACGTCCACGACCAGCTCGAGCCCGAGGACTCGGCGACGATTCTCCGGCAACACGTCGCAGATGGCATTGACCTGGCCTACAAGGCCAATCTCCCGAAGCCGCTGATCGCATTCATCCCGCAGCACCACGGCACGGCCGTCCTGGGCTTCTTCTACGGAAAGGCCAGGGAGGCCGCCGCCAAACCGTTCGGGGGCGAAGGGACTGAGGCCGGAAAGGCCGCCGCTGAGGCGGTCGACCAGCGCCGATTCCGCCACGCCGGACCCAAGCCCCAATCGCGGGAAGCCGCCATCCTGATGCTGTCAGACGGAGTCGAGGCCTCGGTGCGGTCACTCTCGAGCCGAGACGAGGCCACAATACGGGCGATGGTGAGCCAGATAATCCAGGAGCGAATGACGGACGGTCAGCTCGATGAGTGCGATCTCACGATCCGCGACCTCGAGAAGATCCGGGAGGCCTTCGTCGGGCAATTGCTGGGCATGTACCACCGGCGCATCGCCTACCCGCAAAGCGCCGTGGTAGAACTAGAGTCGCGGCGTGAGCGACGCCTGGGCTGACGGAGAAGAGGGGCGCGACATGGGGCCACAACGGGTCGGCTCGGCTGAGCCGTGCCCCTCGATATGACCCGGACGCGCAAGCGAGGTGACCCGGTCGTCCGCTCTGTCGACGAGGCGATGACCCAAGAGCCGGCGATGTCGCGCGGCAACGGAGAAGGGGTCACCTCATCGGTCTATCTCCCCCCGTTCCGGATCGACATCACGGTCCGGTCGGGCGTCGCGCAGATCGTTTCCAGGAATCGAATCGCAACCGCAATCCGGGCCGCATTGACTGCCGCCGGGGCTCCGGAGCCAGCCTCGATCGGCGTCGTGCTTTCGGCGGACGACGAGCTCGCCCAGCTCAACTCCGTGCACATGGGCGCTTCGGGCGCAACCGACGTGCTGTCGTTCCCGTTCCTTCCACCGGAGGCGTTCCCTGCGCATGAAAGCGGCGTCCCGCTGCAGCGCGACCCCTGGGTGGTGGCCGCGCTCAAGCAGGCCTTCGCGTTGCCGCCCGGCCTGCGAGCCCATCTCGGCGACATCATCCTTTCCGAGGAGCGTGCCATCGCACAGGCGTCGGGTGGGCAAGGCGGGCAGACCGGCGACGTCCACTGGACCGCCGCGGAGGAGGTGCTCTTGCTCGCCGTCCACGGCGCACTCCACATCTGCGGTTGGGATCACGCCGAACCGGTCGAAGAGGCCGCTATGCGAGTCATGGAACGGCGCGTGCTCGCGACCCTGACTGTGAAAGGCCGCGGCGAAGGCCGCGGGCGCGTCGTCGGCGCCGAACTGGATTCTGTCGGCCCCGGCGCCTGAGGCGGAGGTCCGATCGGCGGCCGTGGACGGGGGCGCCGCGGCGGCGGCGCGCAGCCCGAACTTCCTGGGATCGAGGCGGCGCCTGATACCATCCCACCAGGCCCTCCGGAGTCGGATAAGCCCGGATCTACCGGTCACGCACAGCAAGATCGCCGGTCCGACGAGCGCACCTGAAGGTGCGTGAGCGAGAAGCGCAGAAGCCAACACAGGAATGCGCCGGCTGACCGAGCGAGATGCAAGCGGGGTCCGGTGGATCTTGGCTGGGGCTAGTTTTGCGTGTCGCGCTCGAGCGCGGCCGCCCACGCGGGAGCAGCGGTGAAGATCGTCGTTGGCCTGGGCAATCCCGGCGCCCAGTACGAGAAGACGCGCCACAACATCGGCTGGATGGTCCTCGACAGATTGGCCGATCGCGCCGGTTGGGCCGGGAAGGGCCGCACGCGCGATGCCGCAGCGATCGTCCAGGGCCGCTTTCGGGGCCTGGATCTGCTGCTGGTCAAGCCGTTGACGTTCATGAACGAGTCGGGGCTCGCGGTGCGCAAGGTCCTTGCCCGCGAGCATGCGCCGCTGGCCGAGATCCTCGTCGTAACCGACGACTTCGCCCTGCCCTTCGGCAAGCTCAGGTTCCGCGAAGGCGGCAGCGCCGGCGGCCACAACGGGCTGCGTTCGATCATCGAGGAGATGGGCAACGAACAGTTCAGCCGGCTCCGCGTCGGGATAGGGGAGCCCGGTCGCGACGCGATCGACCACGTCCTGAGCCAGTTCGGCCGGGGCGAGAAGGCTCGCCTGTCGGAGTTGCTCGATGCCGCGGCCGATGCGGTCGAGGCTTGGGCCCGTGACGGCACGAGCAAAGCCGCCAACCACTTCAACTCCTTCGAGCTGCGACCCGACGACGAGGCGCGGTCGGCCCCGCCAGGCCAGGTCGACGGGCCTCCGGGACCAGACGGGATCCGGCGAACTCGGACCGGCTGGCGGAAGTCGAAGCCACTCGAGGGCGGCGAGTGAGCGCTCGCGGTGGCCGCCCCCTCCGCCGCCAGATCGAGGCCGCGCTGAGCGGCGCCGCCGATCCTCTCGGGCCAGACGAGCTGGGCCCGCCCGACGCCGAGGCTCCCGCAGGTGGCGACTCCGACTTCCCGGTCGACGGCGAGGAGCTCGCTCAGCCGATCAAGCACGGCCGGCGGGGTAAGGGACGCCACGTCGACGAACAGATCAAGGAGGCCTACCAGGCTGCGCAGGTCGCCAGGGCGGAGGCAAGCCGTACAGCTTCGGCAGCGGGTTCCGGCTCGGGGCCGACGGCGCGGAAACTGCCCGATCTTCACGCTCTGCCGCCGCTGCTCCACGCCAGCAGCGCCTTCGAGGCGCTCCGTCTCCGGTTGGGCACGGATAGGGCGCCTCTCCCGTCCGGCGGTCGGCACGCGGCGCTGGCTATGGTTCCGCACGGGGCCAAGACCTTTCTCGCCGCCGCGCTGACGACGGGCGATGCCACCGACGACGTCGGAGAGCGGCTCTGTTGGGTTGCCCGCGACGCGGAGATCGGCGATCGCGTGGCCGAAGAGCTCCAGTCTTGGCTGGGCGACCCCGAGGCGGTCGCTGTTCTGGAGCCGCGCACGGCGTTGGCCTTCGAGCGCAGCGAGCTCGTCCGTGACGAGACCGCGGCGCGCGTCGCCGCACTCGCCGCGTGGCGCTCGGGTCGGGCGCGGGTCCTGGTCGCCAGCGTCCAGGCGCTGCTGCAGCACACGCTCGATCCGGAAGAGGTGCCGGCCGAGCCGCGCCGGCTGCGCGTCGGAGCCCGACTCCACCAGGACGAGCTGCTCCACGAGCTCCTTGCCCTCGGCTACGACCCGGTGCTCGAAGTGGCCGGCCGGGGCGAGTTTGCGCGGCGCGGAGGGCTCGTCGATGTCTTTCCGTCCGCGGCCCCGCTGCCAATCCGCATCGAGCTCTTCGGCGACGAGATCGACTCGATGCGCGTCTTCGATCCGACCGACCAGCGCAGCCTCCGCCCTGTGGACGAGGTGGTGCTGCTGCCCGCCAGCGAATTCCTGGTGCCGCCGGGCGGAGTGGCCGAGATCCGGACCCGGGTCGCCCGGCTGCCGGGCCGCTCGTCGAAGCTGCCCGACCGTCTCGTCGCCGATCTCGACGGCTTCGAACAGGGTGTTCACACCGGAACCGGCGAACTCGGCGCGCACTCTGGCCACGTTCACGACATCGCCGCGGCGGCACGGGCGCTGGAGACGGGCGACGCGGCCGAGGTGTGGGCCGCGGTGCTGTGCCCTGCCACGGGGCTGGACCACATTCCTCCCTCTACTCTGCTGATTCTCGACGAGCCCGGCGACATCACCGACTCGGCCGACTTCCTGTGGCGCCAGGCTGAGGAACGGCGCGCCGAGCTGGCCGCCGCAGGCGACCTTCCGGCCCAGTGGCCGGATGCCTACCTCGGCCCGCGCGATTGGAAGAGCCGGTTGCTGCGCGGTCGCACCCTCGAGCTGACCTGGGAGTCGGAGGCTGCCGCGCCGACCGGTGGCGGGACGTCGATGGGCGATCTCTTCGGTTGGCGCGAGCCCGGCCTGCCGCCGGCTCGAACGGCGCGGCTGGCGCAAAGCATCGTTGCGTGGGCGAGCGATGGCGACCGCGTCGTGCTCGCCTCCGACCAGGCGCCCCGTCTTGCGGATCTGCTCTCCGAGCAGGGGCTGCCCACGGCTGTGGTCGACCGAATCGCAGAAGCCCCGGTGCCCGGGACGCGCGTCCTCATCGGTCGAAGCCTGAACGGCGGCTTCTGCGGCGGCCCCGACCGGCTCATGCTCGTGACCGACCGCGAGCTGTTCGGCTCGGTGCGTGTACGGCGGCCCAAGGCCCTGCGGCGGGTCGTGCCGCGCGACGTCCTCGAACGGCTGACGTCCGGCGACCTCGTCGTCCACATCGACCACGGCATCGCTCGCTATGAGCGGATGCTTCGGCGCGGGCCGTCGGGCGAGGAACGCGACTACCTGGAGCTGAGCTTCGCCGGCACCGACAAGATCTTTCTGCCGGTCGAGCAGATCAACCGCATCAGCCGCTACTCGGGCGGTGAGAACCCGAGCCTGAGCAAACTGGGCGGGGCCGACTGGCTGCGAACGAAGCAGCGGGTCAAGCGCGCCGTCACCGACCTCGCGCGGGAGTTGCTCGAGATCTACGCCGCTCGCGCCGCCGCGCCCGGCTTCGCCTACCCGCCGGACACGCCCTGGCAGGGAGAGCTCGAGGCCTCGTTTCCGTACGAGGAGACGCTCGACCAGCTCCGCGCCACGGCCGAGGTCAAGCTCGACATGGAAGCCGGACGGCCGATGGACCGGCTGGTGGTGGGCGACGTCGGCTACGGCAAGACTGAGGTCGCCCTGCGAGGCGTCTTCAAGGCGATCCAGGGCGGCAAGCAAGTGGCCGTTCTCGTGCCCACGACGGTGCTGGCGGCCCAGCACTACGCCACGTTCGGCCAGCGGTTGGCCGCGTTTCCGGTCACGGTCCGGCTGCTGTCGCGCTTCGTTCCGGCCCGCGAGCAAGAGGTTACGCTCGACGGGCTGGCGAGCGGAGGCGTGGATCTCGTCATCGGCACGCATCGACTACTGAGCAAGGACGTCCGGTTCCACGACCTGGGCATGGTCATCGTCGACGAGGAGCAGCGTTTCGGGGTCGCGGCCAAGGAGCGGCTCAAGAAGCTGCGCCGTGAAGTCGACGTCCTCACGCTCTCGGCGACGCCGATCCCGCGCACCCTGAACCTGGCCCTGGCCGGTGTCCGCGACCTCTCGCTCATCGAGACGCCGCCGGAGGATCGGCTGCCGATCCAGACGCGCGTTGCGGAGGCATCCACCGGTCTCGTCCGCGACGCCATCCTGCGCGAGCTCGATCGTGGCGGCCAGGTCTTTTTCGTCCACAACCGCGTGGAGACGATCGAAGCCCAAGCCGAACAGCTGCGCCAGCTGCTGCCCGGCGTACGCATCGCCGTCGGCCACGGCCAGATGCCGGAAGGACAGCTCGAGAAGGTGATGCTCGCCTTCGCCGGCGGCGCCACCGAAGTACTGGTCTGCACCACGATCATCGAATCGGGGCTGGACATACCGAATGCCAACACGATCGTCATCGATCGGGCGGACACCCTGGGTCTGGCCCAGCTCTACCAGCTCCGGGGCCGAGTCGGCCGATCGTCGCGGCGCGCCTACGCGTACCTGCTGTATCGACGCCGGGAGAAACTGTCGGACGTGGCCCGGAAGCGGCTGCAGGCCATCTTCAATGCCTCCGAGCTCGGTGCCGGATTCCAGATCGCGCTCTCCGACCTGGAGATCCGCGGCGCGGGCAACATCCTCGGCGCGGAGCAGCACGGCCACGTTGCCGCGGTCGGCTTCGACCTCTACGCCCGCCTCCTGGCCGAGGCCGTCGAGGAGCAGAAGGCCGAGTTCGAAGGACGGCCGGCCGAAACCGAACGGCCTGGCGCCGTCGTCGACCTCCCGGTGGACGCCCATCTGCCGGACACGTACGTGCCGGAGACGTCGCAGAAGCTCGAGCTTTACCGCCGCCTGGGACGCGTGCGCACCGCCGGGGAGCTGGCCGCCTTCCGGCAGGAATTGTTGGATCGGTTCGGGCCGCTGCCGGCGCCTGTTCTGCGGCTGCTCGAAGTAGTCGAGCTGCGGATGGCCGCCGAGACGGCTGGCATCGCATCGATCTCGCGCGAGGAAGGCGAGCTGGTCGTCCGGCTCGGGACTCTTTCGCGGGCGGCGGCTATGCGGGGCCTCGTCTCGATGGGCCGCGACGTGGTCAGGTTCGGGACGAACCAGGCCCGTATCCGGCTCCCCCGCGACCCCGCCCGGTCTTGGACCGTAGCCCAGTCTGTGGTTTCGCGCCTCCTACGTGCAGCTGACGAACAACGCGTCCAGCGCGAGCAGGCCGCCGCGGCCCAGGGTCGTGCCGGATAGGACAAGGCCCGCCGGATGCGGTGGGACGCCGGTATCGCGTAACCTAGTACGGCCCGCTCCAAAGAGACGACGCGGGTGGACCCCCGGTGGGTCCGTCACGGGAAGCCGGTCCGTTCCGTCGCACCCCGCGCCACGGCGACCACCGGAAGGACGTGGGATGCAGCGTTCGGAAAAAGCGATATCGGGCGTCGCCCACCAGAAACCCGCCAAGGCCGCCGCCGAAAAAGACGGGTTCCGGCCCGACATCGAAGGGCTCCGCGGCGTGGCCGTTTCGCTCGTCGTGCTCTTCCATGCCGGGCTTCTCTCCGGGGCCTCAACGCAGCTCACCGGCGGGTTCATCGGCGTCGACCTGTTTTTCGTCGTATCCGGCTACCTGATCACCGGCCTGCTCATGCGCGAGCGCGAGCGCAGCGGCCGGATCAGCTTCTCCCGCTTCTACGCCCGCCGCGTCAGGCGGATCCTGCCTGCGGCTGTGGTCACGCTGCTGATCACGATCCCTCTCGCGAATGCCCTGGTGACTCTCGTCAACCGCCCTTCGGTGATGGAGGACGCCGCCTCGGCGGCTCTGTCGATCGCGAACATCCGCTTCGCGATAACGACGGACTACTTCAACCCGGTCAACTACTCGCCTTTCCTGCACTTCTGGTCGCTCGGCGTCGAGGAGCAGTTCTACTTCGTATGGCCGGCCCTGCTCATGGTCGTGGCCTGGAAGTGGCCGCGACTGGGCGCCGCCACGGCCCTGAGCCTCATCGTGGTGGTCTCCTTCATCGCCAGCCTCGCCCTGACGGAGACGTCGACCTCGACGGCCTTCTACATGCTTCCGACGCGCGCCTGGCAGCTCGGCGCAGGCGGCCTGCTGGCCGTGGGCGCGGGTTCGCTGGATCGGATTCCGGCGGCGATTCGGGGTGTGTGGATACAGCTGCTTGCGTTCGCCGGATGGGCCGCGATGGCCGCGCTGATCACTGCCGCCATCGCCATCTCCTCGGTCGCGACGCCCTATCCGGGCTACGCGGCCATCGTCCCGACCCTGGCCGGCGTCTTGCTGATCGCATCAGGGCCGATACCGACCGGACCGGGCGTCCTGTTGCGGCTGACGCCGATCCGGTTCCTCGGCAAGATCAGCTACTCGCTCTATCTGTGGCACTGGCCGATGCTGATCCTTGGCGGCCTGTTCTTGACCGGCCCGCTCGGGACGCTTTCGCCGGTTCAGGCTTTGGCCCTGGCGGCGCTCTCCGTCCCGGTGGCAACGGCCAGCTGGTTCTTCGTTGAGGAGCCGTTCCGCCGCGGCATGATCCCGCTTCCTCGTCCGAGCCGCATCGTGGCGGTGGGAGTGGCCGTCATGTTGCTCGTCGCCGTCGTCGGCACCAGCTTCGACTTTGGCGCTCAGTCCGCCCTGGCGGCCCTCGGCGACGGCCCGTCTCCCAGCCCCACCTCGACCGCCAGCGTCGGGCCGACGGCGACGCCGACGCCGACGCCGACGCTGTCGTCGTTGGTGCCGGTGTCGATCGCACCCGGCGCCACCCCGACTCCCACGCCGGGGCTGACTCCCGCCCTCACGCCTCTGCCGAGCGCGGGTCCTCCGACCTCGTATGCGATCAACAGCAGCATCCAGCCTTCGCTCGGCAAGGCCGCCACCGACTACGAGCAGCCCTGGCGCGACAACTGTCTCGGCTGGCAGGGGGCGACCAGCCCGAGCACCGCGAGCAAGTGCATCTACGGCAACCCCAGCGGGGCCTACACCGTTGCCCTCATCGGCGACTCGCACGCCTCGGCCCTATTCCCGGGCGTGAACGCCGTCGCGAAGGCCCACGGCTGGAAGCTGACTCCCTACCTGAAGATCGACTGCTCGTTCCTGGATATCAGCGATCTGATGTGGTTTGGGCCGCCGATGGTGCCATACCCCCAGTGCGAGACCTGGAACAACGCAGTCATAAGCAAGCTCCAGAAGAACCCGCCTAACCTCGCCATCATCTCCTTGAGCCGCTGGGTCTTCACCGGCAATACGGCCGAGGAGAACGTCACCACGGAGACCAACGCCCTGATCAGGATGATCAACAAGATCCCGTCGAGCACCAAGGTCGTGATCATCCAGGATCCGCCGCTGCCCACCGACGAGAAGGTGCCCGAGTGCCTCTCGACCTACCTGTCCGACTACCGGAAATGCGCCTACACGCGCCGGGTCGGCTTCGGGTCGGCGATGGGCTCGCGTGAGAAGGCGGCAGCCAAGGCTACCGGCGCCGGTTTGATCGATCTGACGGCGGCCGTCTGCCCCGGCACGGGCAATTGCCCTGTGGTGATCGACAACATGATTGTGTGGCGAGACGAGCACCATCTGACCGCCACCTTCTCGACGGCCCTCGGTCCGGAGATCGACCGCCAGCTGGTGGGCATCCTGAACGCCTGGGCGGCTCCCGCCGGATCGCCATCGCCATCGCCGTCTTCGTAGCGTGGGACCCGTCTGCGGTCCGGGTGCGCGAGGGGTTCGAACGGATCTGGCGCTGCTGTAGACTTCCGGGTGCCGAACCCAGCCGCCCTTCCTGGAGGACCACCTCGACATGTCAGCGGATGACTTGCGCGCCAAGATCCGCGAGATCCCGGACTTTCCAAAGCCCGGAATCCTCTTCTACGACATCACGACGCTTCTGAAGGATGCGGGCGCCTACAAAGAGGCGATCGACCTCATGGTCGAGCCCTATCGCGACCTTCGAGTGGACCTCGTGGTCGGCATGGAATCCCGGGGCTTCATCTTCAGCGGACCGATCGCATACAAGCTCGGCGCCGGACTCATCCCCGTTCGAAAGCTCGGCAAGCTTCCAGCCGAGACCGTCTCCGTCGAGTACGCGCTGGAATATGGCTCGAACACCCTCGAAATCCATCGGGATTCGATCCGGGCAGGCCAGCGAGTCCTGATCGTCGACGACCTGCTAGCGACGGGCGGCACAGTTCGAGGAACCATTGAGCTTGTGGAGCGGCTCCAGGGTGACATCGTCGGTCTGGCCTTCCTCGTCGAGTTGCTGTTCTTGAAGGGCCGCGACCGACTGGCCAGCTACAAGACGACGAGCGTCATCCAGTACTGACCGCGGATGGATTCGTGAACGTCTCCGGTCGCGCAGCCGAATCGCTCCTCCCCGAGGCCGGGAGGCTCGGCGGTCGGGCGCGCTCGTCCCTCGGTCGGCGACCGTGACTTCGGGCGCGTTGACTCGCCGCGATCGCGCGACGATCGCGGTAGAGGAAACCGCCGACCGCGGCATGCTGCGCGACTTCCTCGAGACGGATCGGCTCTACTCCGCTTACGCCCTGTGCGATCTCGACGATCGGGAGTTCCTGCGGACGCGCTGGGGGGTGGCGCTCGCAGCCGGCAAGCCCATCGCCGTGGTGCTCCAGTACGCGGGCTACTCGCCGCAGCCCGTCTTCGTCATGGGCGAGAACGGCGGCATCGACGCGATTCTGGCCAACGTCATCAAGCCACGTACCGCTTATGTCGCCGCTCGGCCGGAGCATCTGCCCGCGATCGCCGCCAACTATCGCGTGGATGCGGGGCCGCCGATGCTTCGCATGTGGGTCGACGCCGCGCACTTCCGGCCGTTCCCGGCGGACGTCCGCAGGCTGCTTCCGGTTGAGATAGGTGAGCTCAACCGCCTCTACCAGCTCGGCTTCGCGGCGTGGTTGCCGGCCAGCGCCATCGGCGATGGGCTCTACTACGGGATCAGCGTCGGCGGCCGGCTCGTGTCTGCCGCCGGCACTCACGTCATCAGTCCGGCGGCCAGGCTGGCTGTGGTCGGAAACGTGATGACACACACCGAATTCCGCGGTCGCGGGTACGCTACAGCCGTAACGAGTGCCGTGACCGCGGAGTTGCTGCGCTTCTGCGACCAGGTCGTGCTGAACGTTCGGGCGGACAATCCACCGGCGCTGGCCGCCTACCGGCGCCTCGGATACCAGGTCAACGTGACATTCGAAGAGCGGTTGATCCATCGCCTGGAGCCGCTCTGGACCGGCTGGGCGGGCACGTTCCGCCGCCTCTTCTCTGGCAAGGAGTCGTGAACCACATGGCCATTCCCACCCTACCGACAACCGCTGCGTCCAAGCCGGGCTCGAGCCGGTCGAGCCTGCCGCGTCATGACGTGGCCGATCTCAGCCTCGCCGCCGAGGGCAGGCGGCGCATCGAATGGGCGGAACGCGAGATGCCGGTCCTCCGGCTGATCCGCGAGCGTTTCGAGCGCGAACGCCCTCTGGCCGGGTTGCGCATCGCGGCGTGCCTGCACGTCACCACCGAAACCGCAAACCTGGTCCGGACACTAAAGGCCGGCGGCGCAGACGTGGTGCTGTGCGCCTCCAACCCGCTATCCACGCAGGACGATACGGCCGCGGCGCTGGTCGTCGAGTACGGGATCTCGACGTTCGCCCGCCACGGCGCCGATCGCGACACCTACTACGGCCACCTCAACGCCGCGGCCGACATCCGGCCCCATATGACCATGGACGACGGTTGCGACCTCGTGACGCTGATCCATCAGGAACGCCGCGACCAGCTGACCGAGATCCTCGCGGGGACCGAGGAGACGACCACCGGCGTCATCCGCCTCAAGGCTATGGCGGCCGACGGCGCCCTCGGGTACCCGGTCGTGGCCGTGAACGAGGCGCTCACCAAGCATCTCTTCGACAACCGGTATGGGACCGGCCAGTCGACGGTGGACGGCGTGATGCGCGCCACGAACTTGCTGATCGCCGGTCGGCACGTCGTGGTCGCCGGATACGGCTGGTGCGGCAAGGGCATCTCGTCGCGGTTCCGCGGCATGGGCGCGCAGGTGGCGGTGGTCGAAGTCGACCAGGTCCGCGCCCTCGAGGCGCTCATGGACGGCAACACCGTCATGACCATCGGCGACGCGGCGTCATGGGGCGAGATCTTCATTACCGCGACGGGCGACATCCACGTCATCCGAGGCGAGCATTTCAAGGTCATGCGCGAGGGCGCGATCATGGCCAACTCCGGCCACTTTGACGTCGAGATCGATCTGCCGGCCCTGCGTGCGCTCGCCGGCGACCGGATCCGTGAGGTCCGAGAGAACGTCGTCGAATATGACCTCGGCGATCGCAAGGTCAACGTCCTGGCGGAAGGGCGGCTGGTCAACCTCAGCGCCGCGGAAGGCCATCCGGCCGCGGTCATGGACATGAGCTTCGCCAACCAGGCGCTCTGCGTGGAATACCTGCGCGGCAAGCACACGGAACTCGCCAAGGGCGTCTACGACGTCCCCGAGGCGATCGACGTCGAGGTTGCCCGGCTCAAGCTGGCAGCCATGGGCATCGTCCTCGATCCGCTGACGCCAGAGCAAGCCAAGTACCTCGCGTCCTGGCAGCACGGAACCTGATCCTATCGCCGTCGGCCGGCCTAACTGCGCGGCCATTTGCGGATCCCTTCGCGGCTGCTGCTGTATTCCCGCCCGCGCCGGGCCCACGAAATCGCGCAATAGCAGTGCTGGCAATCATATGTTTCACTCCGGGCGCCTGAGCCATTGTCCATTGGCGCGTGGGGATGGAGCGTGCGTGGATCACGCTCGCTCCGATGCTTAGCGCCGACCGGCCCCGCGAGGCGGCCGCCCGTTGACGTTTACGATCGCTGACGTCGCTGTCGCGCAAGAAATCCTCCGATAACGGCATGGATCGCGCCTCCTCACCATCGGTTCAGTTACCCTCGGACGCCTCGGACGCCTCGGACGCCTCGGACGCCTCGGACGCCTCGGACGCCTCGGACGCCTCGGCCGCCTCGGCCCGATCGGTCGCGGCTTGGGGCGTGCTACCCTTCGCGTGGATTTGAGGACCGACTTTCACCAGCGCCGGCAGGGCACCCCGGGGAGACCCATGACCAGCATTCTTGACGACCGGCAGTACCTGTTCACGTCCGAGTCGGTGACCGAAGGCCACCCCGACAAGATGTGCGACCAGATCTCCGACGCGATCCTGGACGCCATCCTGGCCGACGACCCGAACGCCCGAGTGGCGTGCGAGACCGCCACAACCACCGGTCTGGTCCTGGTTCTCGGCGAGATCAGCACGTCGACCTACGTCGACTTCCAGAGCGTCGTCCGCGACACGGTCAAGGACATCGGCTACACGAACGCCGACTACGGCTTCGATTACGAGACCTGCGGCACGCTCGTGTCGGTCAAGGAGCAGTCGCCGGACATCGCCATGGGCGTCGACGACGCCCTCGAGACGCGCAGTGACGGCAAGTCCGCGACGTCGAGGCATGAGCTTGGCGCCGGCGACCAGGGCATGATGATCGGCTTCGCCTGCCGCGAGACACCCGAACTGATGCCCCTGCCGATCGCCCTCGCCCATCGCCTGGCGCGCCGTCTGGCCGAGGTCCGCAAGAGCGGCCAGCTGCCATACCTCCGCCCCGACGGCAAGACCCAGGTCACGGTCGAGTACGACCGCGGCGTGCCGAAGCGAGTCACAAACGTGGTCGTCGCCGCCCAGCACGACCCCGACGCGCTCATCGAGAAGCTCCGCTCCGACATCATCGAGTCGGTGATCATGCCGATCATTCCGGCCGAGCTTCGGGTCACGGACCCCGTGATGCACGTCAACGCCACGGGTCGCTTCGTCATCGGCGGCCCGATGGGGGACGCCGGGCTGACCGGGCGCAAGATCATCGTCGACACCTACGGCGGCATGGCCCGTCACGGTGGCGGCGCATTCTCGGGCAAGGATCCGACGAAGGTCGACCGGTCCGCCAGCTATGCGGCCCGATGGGTGGCGAAGAACGTCGTGGCTGCCGGCCTTGCCGACCGCTTCGAGATCGAGCTCGCCTACACGATCGGCGTCGCTCACCCGGTCTCGGTCTCGATCGAGACCTACGGTACGCAGCGCGTCCCGGACGAGAAGATCCTGGCCGCGATCGAGAAGCACTTCGACCTCCGTCCGTCCCGCATCATCGAAGCCCTCGACCTGCGCCGGCCGATATACCAGCCGACCGCGGCGTATGGCCACTTCGGCCGGACCGACCACGATTTCCCGTGGGAGCGCACGAACAAGGCCGCCGCCCTCGCCGACGAATGCGGAGTGGCTCTCGCGGAAGCGGTCAGGCGCTAACACTTCGTGTACGCCGTCGTTCTTGCTGGCGGGGGCGGAACGCGACTCTGGCCGTTGAGCCGGCCCGAGCGTCCCAAGCCTTTCCTGAGGTTGCTCGGTGAGGAAACGCTGATCCAGCGGACGGTCGCGCGGCTGGACCCGTTGATCCCGGCGTCGGATGTCTACGTCGTCGCCGAGCGGCGCCACCTGGGCCTCGTTGCGGAGCAGCTGCCGGCGATACCGGCCGCGAACCTGATCGGCGAGCCCATGGGCCGTAACACGGCCGCGGCCGTTGCCCTGGCCGCCGAGGCCATAGACCGGCCCGACGACGAGGTCATGCTCGTTCTGGCGGCCGACGCCCACATCGCCGACGAGGCGGGCTTTCGAGCCACGCTGACCACTGCCGCCGAGGTGGCCCGGGGCGGCTCGCTGGTTACCCTCGGCGTGACGCCGGATCGGCCCGAGACGGGCTACGGATATGTCATGGCGCGACCGCCGGTGCGGGAAGTGGCCGGTCGCCCGACCTTCGCCGTGGATCGGTTCGTGGAGAAGCCGTCGGCCGAGCGAGCCGCGGAGATGATCGCGACCGGCCTGGCCAGCTGGAACGCGAGCATCTTCTCCTGGACCCGCGGCACGATCCGCGACCACCTGGCTCGCCACGCCCCGGACATTCTCGGCCCGATCCGGGCCATCTGCGCGGCCGGCACCGCCGCCGACCTGGACGCTGCCTATCCGTCGATCCGCGCGACTTCCATCGACTACGCGGTCATGGAGCCCGCCTCCCTGGAGGGGGCCGTAGCCGTCGTACCCATGGACGTGGGTTGGAGCGACCTGGGCAGCTGGGCCGCCCTGCGAGATGCGTGGCAGGCCGCGCCGGGCGATTCCGCGGAGGGAGTTACCGTCGGCCTGGGCAATCGCCGTGACCTGGGCTCGACCGACAGCCTCGTTCTGGCCGAAGGACGTCTCGTGGTCACGATCGGGCTGCGCGACGTGATCGTCGTGGACACCCCGGACGCCCTGCTCGTCTGCTCGGGCGAGCGCTCACAGGAAGTCCGCAAGATCGCCGAGGAGATGTCGCTTCGAGCGTCCGCGACGAAAGAGGAGGAGAAACCTTGAGCGGCACGGAGTTGGCCTCGGGTCAGGCCGGGACATCGACCGACGGAGGCGCAGCCGCTGGGCACGGCCCCGCCTTCCAGGAACCCACCCGGATAGTCTTCGGGACGGACGGCTGGCGGGCGAAGATCGCCGACGAGTTCAACTTCGTCAACGTCCGCCGCTGCGCCCAGGCCGTGGCGGAATGGGTCGTGGCGCGCGGCGAGCAGTCCCGCGGCGTGGTCTTCGCCTACGACCGGCGTTTCGCCAGCGAGCACTTCGCGGCCGCGGCCGCGGAGGTCGTCCTCGCCCACGACATCCCGATCGCATTCGCCGAGCAGGCGCTGCCGACCCAGATGTCCTCGTTCGAGGTAGTCCAGCGCCGCGCCGCTGCCGGCATCGTCATCACCGCCAGCCACAACCCATGGACGGACAACGGCTTCAAGATCAAGTCGCCGACCGGGGCGGCGGCCGGGCCCGAGATGCTGCTGGATATCGAGGCCAGGATCGCCGCTGGCGCGGGCAAAGCAATCGAGATAAGGCCTTTCGCGGACGCCGAAGCCGCGGGCATAGTCGATCGCTACGACTCGTTCGATGCGTACCGGGAGTTCATCGGCCGCAACATCGATCTCGACCGCCTTCGCGCCGCGGACATGGACCTGCTCGTCGACCCACTCTACGGCTCGGGCGCGACCTGGATCCCGCGCCTGCTCGCCGGCGGCCGGGTGCGCGTAACCGAGATCCACTCGGAGCGCAACCCGTTCTTCGGCGGCGTGAACCCCGAGCCGATCCCGCCCAACGTGGACGAGGCGCTGCGAACCATCGCCACAGGCCGATACGATCTCGGTTTGCTGCTCGACGGCGACGCCGACCGCGCCGGAGCCGCAGACGAGCGCGGGACTTTCATCACCACGCTGCAGATGTACGCGCTGCTCATGTACTACCTGATCGAGCATCGGGGCCTGAGGGCGCCGGTCGTCAAGACCGTCAACGAGACCTCGATGGCCGAGCGGCTCGGCGAGCGCTACGGCGTGGCTGTGCACGAGGTCCCGGTCGGCTTCAAGTACGTCGGGCCTGAGATGATCGCGACCGGAGCGATGATGGGCGGCGAGGAGTCGGGCGGCTTTGGCTTCGGGATGCACCTGCCGGAGCGCGACGGCATCTTCGCCGACCTGATGGTCTTCGACCTGTTCCTACGCGAAAAGGAAGCGGGACGTTGGCCGGCGTCCCGGACGATCGCTCATCTGCACGAGATCGCCGGGCCGTCGAGCTACCGCCGCCTCGACCTCCATTTCGATCGGGCGGTCTATCCGGCGCTCAAGGACCGGCTCCTGGTCGAGCTGCCGCAGAGGGCTCCGGCCCAGCTCGCCGGCCGCCCCGTCGTTCGAACGCAGACCCTCTCGACCAACGACGGGTTCAAGTTTTTCGCCGACGACGGCTCGTGGCTCCTGGTCCGGTTCAGCGGCACGGAGCCTCTCGTGCGGGTCTACACGGAGGCCGTCTCGGCGTCCGCGGTAGATGCGAATCTGGCCGCGGGGCAGGCGATGGTGGGGGCCCGCTAGCGGTCCCGGATGCCGGCCGGCACGGGCCCGCGAGGTGTAGTAAAGCAGTCCCGAATCGCACCCTGCGTGGGCCGAAACGGCCCGGCTTCTCTTGGCTCGCAGCTGTACAGTGAGGGCTGGCCACCCATGACCACGACCCCGTGGCGGGCGGTAACTCTTCCGGGGCAGGCAGGGCGACGGAGGGTCATTGGCGATGCACAGCTCACTCATCGGGAAGGTCGAGAAGGCGAACCGCTACGCCCGCGAGCTGGATCGGATCTCGATCCAGGAGCTTGCGGTCACGTTCAAAGGCGACAACGACACCCATACGGTTCGGCTCGACGGCGAGGCCTGGCAGTGCACCTGCCACTTCTTCGAGAGTTGGGGCTCCTGCGTCCACGTTCTTGCCCTGCAGAAGATCCTTGGCGTCATGCTGCCCGAGACCGCTCAGGTCTCCATCTTCACGCCGCAGCCGGCCGTCCCTGCCTGACACCGGCTCTACATCGCGATAGGCTTCCGGGCGAGCGCCTGCTCCTGCGCACGGCGCCTTGACGCGCTAATCGAGGGACCACCTGAAGACCGAGGAGTCGTCATGAAGTCAGTGCATATGCGCGCCCCCGCGATCATTTCCGCCCTGGCGGCGATGGCGATCGCGGCCGCGGCGTGCTCGTCGGCCAGCCCCACGCCGATCTACATCTACCAGACCCCGACTCCGGCTCCGCCGACGCCCATCATCATCTACGTCACCCCCAGTCCAGCCCCGCCGACGCCAGTGCCGACGCCGCCCCCGGCATCCGCTTCGCCGACCTCTGCGGCCACGCCAAAACCTGCGGCTTCGACGACCCCGGCGCCCGGCGCGAGCGGGCCCGCCGGCGGTTGCTCCGGCAAGGCATCGAATCAGTCCTTCTGGGTGGGGACGGCGAACAACGTGCCGTTCACGGTCTATTGCGGCGTCGTGCCCGGTCCCTGGATCTTCACCTCGGCCAATAGCACCTATGGCCCGACAGGAATGGTGACGGCCACGTATGGGACCACTGCCGGCGCCATCATCGAAATCCAGGAAGGCACATTCACTCCGGTCAGCCTGACGGGATGCTCGACCACCGCGACCAGCGTGGGTAACGCCAAGTTCGGCGACCTCGCCGGCAAGCTCGACTCCTTCGGCTCGGGGTGCTACGCGGTATACGCCACGTCCGGCGCGTACCACTACGCCGCCACGGGCTCCGGGGTCACGCAGGCGAGCTTCGTGAGCATCGCCGCGGCACTGATCAAGGTGCCGAAGTCCTGAGCACGGTCGGTCGCGTTACCACTCGATAGCTGGCAGAAGCCGCGCGAACCTCGTCGGTGAGCGCGGCTTCTCGATTCTGGCTGCCCCGCCCCGTCTAGTGGGTGGGCAGTGGACCGGGCTCGGGCGCCGCATCGGGTTTCCCGCCCGTGCCCGTCGCGTCCGGTTCTCTGACGGGGACCGCGACCGAGGGAATCGCCATGGCGCCGCGTGCTGGCTGCGGCGTGCGCTGCCGCCGCACCAGGTTGGGCTGACCCTGGGCCGGGACGACCGACTCAACCTCTTCGTCTTCGCCGGCCTGGGGCAGGCGAGGCATTCGCACCGGGCGTCCCTCGCGCTCCTCGACGCGCCGCGCTGCCCTGAGAGCCACCGATCCCGTGTCCCTGTTACGGGCCAGGTAGTAGAAAAAGAAGGAGGCGAAGACGGCCGCGACGGGGATGCCGAAGATCGCGCCGGGGATGCCCGCGATCTTTGAACCGACCAGAACTGACCCGAGCACGACTACCGGGTGAAGGCCCACGGCCTCGGCCATGAGGCGCGGCTGGATGATGTTCATTAGGACGAACCAACCGACAACCATGATCACGAGCACGGGCAGAACGGCGTTGGGCTGGAAGAAGATGGCCACCAAGACCGGCGGCGTCCAGGAGATGAACGGGCCGAAGAATGGGATCGCCTGGAGGATGCCCGACGACGTGGCGGTGACCGGCACGTAAGGCAGCCCCACGACCGCGCTGGCGATCATCGAGATGACCCCGTACATCACGCCCATCAACGCCTGACCGCGAAGGAAGCCGCCGAAGGAGCGCGCGACGCTGTGCTCGAGCAGCCGGGCTTCGTCGTTGTATGCCGGCGGCACGATGCGGAAGAGGAAGCTGACGATGTGGTTTCGGTCGACCGCCATGTACAGCGACAGGAAGAAGACGAAGAGCAGGTTGCCGAAGATCCCGACGCTGGCAACGGCGACGTCGCCGAGCGGTTTCGCCAGTTGTCCGGCTCCGCTCTTGAGGTTGGCCAGCAGCTGGTTCACCTGGTCGAAGAGAACGATCTGGCCGGCGCCGATGGAGTTGAGGCGGTCCTGCCAGGGCTGGAGGATTTCGCGCAGCCGCTGGTCCTTCGGCCAGTTGTTGACCAGGTTGTTGATCGAGATGTAGAGCTGCTGCGCGACGAGCAGGATGGCGGCGATCAGGATGCCGATCAGCAGGGCGTAGACCAGGATGACCGCAAGTGCGCGCGGCAGGCGCGGGACCAGGCGGACGAGACCGTTGGCCACGGGGCTCAGGATGAAGGCGAGCAACCAGGCCAGGAAGAAGACCATGATCACGTCGTTGAAGTACATGAGCCATTTGCCCACGTAGTCGACGACGATGAAGCTGACGGCGAGAGTGCCGAGGATCAGCAGCGCGGTCAGCCAGCGATGCTCTCGCGGAGTCAGCTGATTGAGCGCGGTGACGGGTTGCTCGCTCATCCTCGCTCCTCGGCGCGGCTGGTCGAAGTGATGGTACGCCAGGCTGGCTAGCGCAGCCCCATCCGCTCGCGAACCTCGGTCATCGTGGCCTCGGCAATCGGGCGGATCCGCTCCGCGCCCTCATCGAGGATCCGGCGGAGGCGGGCCGGGTCCGCCATGAGCTCCTTGTAGGTCTCGCGGGCCGGAGCGTAGTGGGCGATTATCCGCTCGGCCAGCAACTTCTTGGTGTCGAAGCAGCCGGTCCGGGCGGTTCGCTCGCCGTCCCAGATCTCCTCGTAGTCTTCGCCGAAGTGGCGGTGCAGCTGGCAGACGTTGCAGACCTGGGGCCTACCGGGGTCGGACCGCAGGATCCGCTGCGTGTCGGTCACCATCGACATGATCTGCTTGCGGATCACGTCGGGCTCGGCCAGCACCTCGATCGTGTTGCCGATCGACTTGCTCATCTTCCTGGTGCCGTCGGTGCCGAGGACCACCGGGGCCTGGGTGTACACGGGCTGCGGCTCCGGGAACGTCTCGCCGTATCGGGAGTTGAAGGCACGGACGATCTCGCGGCTGAGCTCCAGGTGCGGCGCCTGGTCCTTGCCGATCGGCACGAGGGAGGCCTTGTAGATGACGATGTCGGCGGCCTGCAGGACCGGGTACGTGAGCAGGCCGTGGTTGACGTCGTCGGGCTGGGTCTGCCGCTTCTCCTTGAACGTCGGCGTGCGTTGCAGCCAGCCTACCGGCGTGACTGTGTTGAAGAGCCAGCACAGCTCCGTGACCTCGGGCCGGTCAGACTGGACGAAGAGGGTGCAGCGCTCCGGATCGAGACCGAGGGCGATGAGCGCCGCCGCCATCTCGAGGGTCTGGCGGCGCAGCGTCTCGGGGTCGTGGACGTGCGTCAAGGCGTGGTAGTCGACGATGCAGTAGATGGACTCGTACTGGTCCTGCAGCGCGACATAGTTGCGAATCGCGCCCAGGTCGTTGCCCAGATGCGGCCGGCCGGTGGGCTGTATCCCGCTGAAGATGCGCGGCTTGGCGGGCAGGCTCGAGGCGATGGCGGACTTGGCGGCGGCAGCGTCGGTCATGGCGTCGAGTTTACCGGACGGCGAGAGGTCCGCAGGGCACGGACGACCGGCGGCGCCTCGGGTACCATTCGCGGACGACGCACCAACGTCCGTCATCGTCGGCTGCGGCGCCATCTCGGCTCCGCTGGCCCCAGCCACGCGAGGCGCATGCCTACCGAGCAACGACCAGTCCGCGTCGCGATCCTCGGCGCGGGCACGGTTGGCGCGGAAGTAGCGCGCGGCTTCCTGCGCAGCCCGGACCGCCAGATCGGCCCGGCTCGCGGCCGCATGCTTGAGCTTGTCGCCATCGCCGACATGAACGTCCGCGGCGCGACCGATCGTGGCATGCCGCGCGAGCTCGTCGTGCCCGACGCCGCGGCCGTCGTCCGGCGCGACGACGTGGACGTCGTCGTGGAGCTGCTCGGCGGCGACGAGCCGGCCCGATCGCTGATCGTCGAGGCGCTCCGAGCGGGCAAGCCGGTCGTGACCGCAAACAAGCACGTGCTCGCACATCACGGCCTCGAGCTCGAAGCGGTGGCGCGTGCCAGCGGCGCGGCGTTGCGTTATGAAGCGGCCGTCTGCGGCGGCACGCCTGTGCTCGACACGATCGCCCGCGGCCTGGCCGCCAACCATGTCCGCCGGGTGCGCGGCATCGTCAACGGCAGCACCAACTTCATCCTGACCGAGATGATGCAGGCCCGCCGGAACTACGACGAGGTGCTCGCCGCGGCGCAGGCCCAGGGCTATGCCGAGCGCGACCCGAGCGCCGACGTCGAGGGCCACGACGCCGCAAACAAGCTGGCGATCCTGACCAGGCTCGCGTTCGGGGCCTGGCCGGAGATCGGGTCGATCATTGCCAGCCCGCCGTCCCTCCGCGGCGACGGCAAGCCCGGGATCACCGGCGTATCGGCCAACGACATCGCGGGAGCCGTGGGTCTGGGCCTCGCCATCCGCCTCGTGGCCACCGCCAGTGCCCCAGGAACCGCAGAGCCCGCGTTCGGGCTGGCCGGCTCGGTCATGACCTCGGCGGTGCCGGCCGGCGCCCCGTTGGGTCGAACGGATGGCGTCCTCAACCGCCTCGAAGTCGACGCCGATCCCGTCGGCCGAGTCTCGATGGAGGGACCCGGCGCCGGTGGACCAGCCACCAGCAGCGCCGTCCTGTCGGACCTGCTCGAGGTCGTCCGCAGTGGCCTGAGCACCTGGGCGGACCTGCCGCCGGCCGCGCCTCAGCTCGTCTCACTCGCTGACGATCGCGCCACGGTCCGCCGGCCGTGGTTCGTCTGCCTGCCGGGAGTGCTGCCGGACGAAGTCCCCGGGCGCCTCGCCGAAGAGATCGCCGCACCGCCGCCGAGCAGCGTGCCCCGCCATCGGAGCCGGACCTGGGTCGCGGTCCAGACGCGGCCCGTCCCGCTCGATGAGGTGCGTGAGGCGATCGAGCCGCTCATCGCGGCCGACCGCGACGTGCCTATCTATCCGATCCTGACCTCGTAGGCCGGAGGCCGCCGAAATGTCCGCAATACCCGCAAACACCCCGGTTCCGGCCCATCCAGCAGCTCGGCCGCGCCTGGTCGAACGCTTCCGAGAGTTCCTGCCCATCACCGCCGCGACGCCGATCATCAGCCTCGGCGAAGGCTTCACGCCGCTGGTTCGGATCGACCACATCGCAAAGCGGATCGGGGTGCCCAACCTGTATGTGAAGTACGAAGGCATGAACCCGACCGGCTCGTTCAAGGACCGCGGCATGGTCATGGCAATCTCCAAGGCGGTCGAAGAAGGTGCGGAGGCGGTCATCTGCGCGTCCACCGGTAACACGTCTGCGTCCGCCGCCGCCTACGGCGCCGCCGCGGGGCTGGAGGTGATCGTCGTCCTGCCAAAGGGCAAGATCGCACTCGGCAAGCTGATCCAGGCCATCGCCGCCGGTGCGAAGGTGATCGCGATCGACGGCAACTTCGACGAAGCTCTGCGGGTCGTGCGCGAGATGGCAGAGCAGAAGGACCACCCGGTCACGCTCGTCAACTCGGTCAATCCGTACCGCATCGACGGCCAGACCACGGCCGCGTTCGAGGTCTGCGACGACCTGGGCCGCGCTCCCGACATCCTGGCCATCCCGGTCGGCAACGCCGGCAACATCACCGCCTACTGGGCCGGGTTCAACCGCTATCTGGCGGCGGGCCGCATCGGCGCCCTGCCGCGGATGTTCGGCTTCCAGGCGGCCGGCGCCGCTCCGATCGTTCTGGGCCACCCCGTCGAAAAGCCCGAGACGATCGCCACGGCCATCCGGATCGGCAATCCGGCTTCGTGGAAGCAGGCCGTGGCCGCCCGCGACGAGTCCGGCGGGCTCATCGAGACGGTCACGGACGACGAGATCGTGGCCGCGTATCGGGACCTGGCCATGAGCCAGGGTATCTTCTGCGAGCCTGCCTCCGCGGCGAGCCTGGCGGGCGTTTGCAGGCTCGCCGGGGAGGGGCGGATCGATCGCGGCGCAACTATCGTTTGCGTTCTGACCGGCCACGGACTCAAGGATCCGGAGACGGCCGAGCGAACGGCCGGCGGCGCGGGCGCGATCGTCGAGGCGGCACCGACCACCGCCGGCGTGATGCGCGCCCTGGGCTGGTAGGCGCATCAGGACGGGCAGGGGAGTGACGATGGGCTGGATCGAGCGACTCGCGGGCCGACGCCTGATCGTCGAGGTGCCCGCGACGACGGCAAACCTCGGGGCCGGCTACGACTGCCTCGGGCTGGCTCTAGAGATCGTCAACCGGACCGAGCTCGAGCCCCTGCCGCACTCCGGCGGTCGGATCGAGCTGAAGGTCGAAGGCGACGGGGCCGGCGACCTGCCGGCGCATCGGCGGAATCGATTCGTTGCCGCCCTGGAGACGGGGCTGCGCCGCTCTGGAGATCCACTGCCCGAGGGTCTTGGCTGGTCGATCAAGATGCGCAACGACGTGCCGCTGTCGCGCGGGCTCGGTTCGTCGGCCACCGCAACTGTGGGGGGTCTGATCGCGGCGAACGCCTTGCTGGATAGGATCCTGACCCAGGCCGACGTGCTGGCCATGGCCGCTCAGCTAGAGACCCACGCCGACAACGCCGCCGCGGCGCTGCTGGGTGGTTTTGTGGTGGTGGATGGTTCGGCCACCCCGCCGTCCGCCCTCCGTTTCGATGCCCCTGCGGCGCTACGGTGCGTGCTCTTCATCCCGGACCGGCGACTCTCCACAGCTGCGATGCGGGCCTGTCTGCCGGCGAGCGTCCCGCTCAAGGACGCGGCCACCAACCTGGGCCGCGTGGCGCTTGGTGTGGCCGGTCTCTCGCAGGGCCACCTCGAGGTGCTCGATCGCCTGACCCGTGACACGCTTCACGAGCCGTACCGGGCGAGGCTCTATCCCGAGCTGCCGGCGCTCGTCACCGCCGCGCGTGAGGCCGGAGCGCTGGGCGCGTGCCTGTCCGGGGCCGGGTCGACAGTCGTGGCCTTCAGCGACTCACCCGGCGAAGCAGACGCGATCGGCCTGGCGATGATGGCCGCGGCCGAGAACGCGGGCCTGAGCGGGGCGGTTCGAGTCGCATTGACGCGCAATCTCCCGGCCCGCGTCTTCGAGCTGTAACCAGCCTCAGTCCTCGCCCTCGTCGGCGGTCTCGTCCGTGTCCTCGTCGTCTTCCTCGAATGCGGGCAATGCCGGTTCGCCAACCACGTCGGCCCAGGGCGCGTAGAGCGTCTCGGCATCCTCGCGCTCCAGGATGTCGGCCATGACCAGGGCGGCAACGGCGTCGGCAACCGCCGGACCGGCAACCTCGCGGGAGCGGGCCTTGTCTCGGGTCGCCAATGAGTGGTCGTGGTACTTCGTCGGCTGGTAGTCCATCCAGGCGAAGATCTCCTCCTGGGCAAGGCGCAGCTGCTCGCGCCAGTTCTCGTCCTCGTCGGCGAGAGTCTGCAGGTTGCGGTGAGCGGACTTGAGCTCTTCCTTCGGCTGGTCGCGCCAGACGGCTATGACTTCCGGGATCTCAGTCGCATCGAGGTTGGCCAGCTTCTCGAGGAATTCGACCACGAGCGGGGTGTTTGGTCCGAACTCACCGACCTCCTCGTCTGAGCCGGCCGTTTCCGCCTGGCCCTTCGCGGCGACGGCGTCGGAGTCGGTGTCCTCGTCGGCCGCACCCTCGTCCGTGTCCATGACCTCAGCCCACGGACCGTACAGGGTGTCGTAGTCGGCGTCGCTCAGCTCCTCGTCGAGGATGATCGCGGTTGTGGCATCGGTGGCCGCCTGCGCGACCTCGCGCCAGAGATCCTCCATCTCGGTGTCATCGGAGAGCTTGGCAGCCAGCCAGGCCGCGACCGAATCCTCGGCCGCCGATAGCTCGTACTGATGCGAGCCGCCGCGGTGGCGGCGCCCCAGGATCCGTTCCACGACCGCGCGCTCGGCCACGTCGACGGCCTCCCAGGCGTCAGCGAGGCGCTCTGCCTTGCGCGGCCGCAGATCGTCGAGGGCGTCGAGCACGGCCGCCACCTCGTCGCCGTTGGGACCGTAGAGGCCTTTCGGGTCGTCGTTGGTCAGCCCGAATTCCTCTGCCTGGCGCTGCAGCTCGGCCTGGAGCTCGGCTTCCCGACGCGCGATCGCCTCCGGATCGTCGTCCTCGCCTTCCTCACCTTCGAGATCGAGCTCATCCTCATCCGGCTCGAGTTCGTCACCCGGCTGGAACTCCTCGTCGGCATCGTCGGCGTCGGCCGGTGCCCAGCTCAGCGTGTTGGGCGTCGCCTCGATCTTCAGCCGGTTGGCCCCGCTCTCCTTTTGCTTGTCGCGTCGGAACATCGACCCTCCGAAGCCCGGGCGGCGCCCGGGCAAGCACTCACTTCTTCTTGAGAACGTTTGGCTTGGCCGTGCCGGTCAGCTGATTGGCGATCCGTTTGGCGGCTTTGGCCTTGCCGCCGGTTTTGGCCTTGCCGCCGGTTTTGGCCTTGCCGCCGGCCGTGGCCTTGCCGCCGGTTATGGCCTTGCCGCCGGCCGTGGCCTTGCCGACACCTGCGGCCGGCTTACCAGCCTTGGCTGACTTGCTCGCCGCGGCCGGCGTCCCGGCGGTCGGCGACTTCGCCGGAACCGGAGTCTTCGCGGTCGCTTTCGACTTGCTCGCGCCCTTGCCGGCGCCGGGGCCCGGTTCTGGATTCGACTCCGGCAGCGGCGGCGCGCCGATCAGATTGAACCACGCCCCGTATAGCGCCTCCGCATCGCGCCGCTCGAGAAGATCGCCGAGGACCAGCGCCGCCACGGCGTCGGCGAGAGCCGGGCCGGCCATCTTGCGCGACTCGCCCTGACCGGACTGGCCGAGGAACCCGGATGTCTCCTGGATCCGCCCGGAGTTGAGCCAGGGGGCCAGCTTCTCCTGGGCGCCGCGCACCTGGTCGCGCCACTCGGGATCCTCTTCGGCGAGCGCCTTGAGGCTCTCGTGAGCCGTCTTGAGCTCCTCGCGCGGCGCGTTCTGCCAGCCGCTCACGAGCCTGCCGACCTGTTCGGGCGTGAGGAGCCAGAGCCGGTTCAGGAAGTCGGTGACGGCGTCGGAATTGGGCCCGAACTCGCCTTCGGCCTCGGGTTCTTCATCCTCGTCATCGGGCTCCAGGTCGTCCTCGGTTTCTCCCGCGACCGCGCTTTCGATGCTCGCGGCCTCTGCCGCGGCGTCGAGCTCGGCCATCGTCTGCGTCCAGGGCTCGAGCAGGGACTCGTACTGCAGCTCCTCGATCTTGCCCTCCAGGATCACGGCCGTGGCCGCATCGAGCGCCGCTTCGCCGCTCTGCGCACACAGCCGGCCCCAGTCCGGATCCGCGCTGACGAACTCCGGAAACGGGCCGGTTACGGCCATCCAGGTCCCGACGGCCTCCCTGACCAGCTGGAGATGGCGACCGATCTCCTCATCGAACTCGGCCAGCTTCCGCGCGGCCTTCCGGGCGTGGTCGCGGTCCGACTTGGGGATCGCCTGCCACGCTTCGGCGAGGGGTCGCGCCTCGGCCGGCACGAGCTCCTCCAGGCGGTCGAGTATCTCCAGGACGGCCTCGGCGTTGGGGCCGTACATCCAGACGTCGTTGCCGGCGAGGTAGTCAGCCGCCTGCGACTCGAGGTCCGCGGTCATGTCCTCTGGCTGATCCCCGAGCTCGTCTTCGAGCTCGTCCTCGACCTCCTCGGGCTCGTCTTCGAGTTCGTCCTCCTCGAGTACGTCTTCGAGTTCGTCCTCCTCGAGTACGTCTTCGAGTTCGTCCTCGGACTCCTCGTCGTCGAGCTCTTCGGGCTTGCCCAGTCTCGCTGCGGCCTCGTCCGAAAGCCCGCCCGCCGAGGCACCTGCTCCCTCGCGCCGATCGCGTCGCCTGAACATCGGATCCTCCGCTTGGCGCGAGCCCGTCATGGACGGCGCTGCGCCCGCAGATGGTCGCATAGGTCGGGGCATGATGTTGCCCGCAACGGGACTCGAGCGGCCCAATGGCAGGGTTGCCCGGCCGATCGCGGCGATCCGGCGTGCCGCGCATGCGCCCGGCGCCGGCCGTCGGCCGTCGCGCTGTCGCCGCAACCGATCGTGGTCTGAGTCACACCTGACTGAACGGGCCACCGAGCAACCGCGCCGAGAACCCTACGTCGCGACCGCTGGTCGGTTGAGTCATACCTGACTGAACGGGCCACCGAGCAACCGCGCCGAGAACCCTACGTCGCGACCGCTGGTCGGTTGAGTCATACCTGACTGAACGGGCCACCGAGCAACCGCGCCGCGGATCGAGCGTCGCGACCGCTGGTCGGTTGAGTCACGGGGGACTGAACGGATGCACGAAGCTGCGCGCCGGGTCGGGCCGGAACGGCGCTAGTTCGCCCCGTGAGCCTCGATGAAGCCCACGACTCGGGCCCAGGCGTCGTCCGATTGCTTCTGGAACTCCGCCTGCTTGCGGTCGAAGAAGCTGTGCGGGGCGTCCGGCTCGACGACGACCTCGTTTTCGATCTTGGCTGATTCCAGCGCATCCCGGAACTGCTGGATCGTGGCTATCGGGATCGCCTGATCGGCGCCGCCGAAGATGCCCAGGATCGGGCACTCGATCTTCGCGACGACATCCATGGGAGCCGGCGTGTCGTTGCGCGCCGGTCCGCCCGGGAACCCGTAGAAACCAGTCGCCCCGGCCAGACCCAGGCCCAGCGTCGACGACAGGAACGCCAGCCGGCCGCCCATGCAGAAGCCGATCGTGAAGAGCGACAGCGCGCCACCGCCGGTGGAGCCGCCGCGGAGAAACTCCGCGGCGCTGGAGATGTCGGCCGAAAGCCCCGCCCAAGTCGTCTGGGCCACGTGCGGGCCGTGGTCGAAGTCATCCCCGCGGCCACCTGTGCCGGCGGTCCGGCCGAAGTAGTCGATCGCGAGAGCCTCTACGCCGATCTCGGCGAACCGGACCGCCAGTTCCTCGTAGTAATGGTGGAGCCCGCGGACGTCGGGCAGGATGACGATGGCCTTGCCGGTCCTCTCGGCCGGCCGGGCGTGGAACGCCGAGAACTCATTGCCGTCGGCGGCGCGAAGGGTCAGCGAGTCGTGCTCGACGACGGCGCCGGCCAGAGGTCGGATGGGCGGCGAGCTGTCAAGATCGAAGCACATTGCGGGGCTCCTGTGCGGTCACCCCTCAATTGTTCCGGCAAGGGGCGGCGAGCACGGCCCACGAACGGAGCGGTTGCGCCTCGCGGTGTCGAGAAGGCCCCGGTTCGCCTGCTAGAATGCCCGCCATGTCCAAACCGTTCATCGTCCAGAAGTTCGGCGGCTCTTCGGTGGCCAACGCCGACCGAATCCGGCGCGTCGCCGCACGCATCGCCCGGGAGCGGGCGACCGGCTGCGACCTCGTGGTCGTCGTCTCGGCGATGGGCGACACGACCGACGAGCTGCTCGCTCTGGCCGGCGCCATCACCGACGATCCGGATCCACGCGAGCTGGACATGCTCCTCGCCACCGGCGAGCACCAGAGCGCAACTCTCGTCTCGATGGCGTTGCATGCCCTGGGAGTCCCGGCCATCGCGCTGTCGGGCGCGCAGGCCGGCATCACCACCGACGGCAACTATGGCAAGGCGCGCATCGCCGGCATCGACCCGAAGCGCATCCACGCCGAGGTGGACGCGGGCCGGGTCGTGATCGTGGCCGGCTTCCAGGGCCAGAGCCAGCACGACCCCCATCTCTCGGAGATAACCACGCTCGGCCGCGGCGGCTCGGACACGACGGGCGTGGCTCTGGCGGCCGCCCTCGAGGCCGACCGCTGTCAGATCTTCACCGACGTCCGCGGCATCTACACCGCCGATCCAAGGCTCGTCCCGGATGCCCGGCAGCTGCCCGTCATCTCGTACGAGGAGATGATGGAGCTCGCCCACCAGGGCGCTCAGGTGATGCAGGTTCGAGCCGTCGAGCTCGGCTGGGTAAACAACGTCGTAATCGAGGTGCTGAGCTCGTTCGAGGATGTCCCCGGCACGCTCATCAAGGAGGATCCGTTCGTGGAGCAGCGCAACAAGGTTCGCGGGCTGGCCCACGACCGCAACGTGGCCAAGGTGACTCTGGTCGAGGTCCCGGACCGGCCCGGCGTAGCACATGCGGTATTCGCCCCTCTGGCCGAGGCCGGCGTCAACGTCGACACCATCGTCCAGAACGTCGGCCATCACGGCACGACGGACCTGAGCTTTACCATCACCCGCGGCGACCTGGCCAAGACCAAGAGGATTCTCGAGCCGATCGTCCGCGAGCTCGGCTTCCGCGAGATGACCACCGATTCGGCGATGGCCAAGGTCTCGATCGTCGGCGCGGGGATCCAGAACGCTCCTGGCTACGCGTCGAAGATGTTCGCGGCGCTGGCCGAGGCCGGCGTAAACATCGAGATCATCTCGACGTCGGAGATCAGGATCACGTGCATGATCGCCGAGGATCAGGTCGAGACCGCGGTGCGGGCACTGCACAAGGCCTTCGCGCTCGAGGAGCCGGAGCCGCTGTTGCAGGGCGAGCTTGCGGCGGACGCCGGGTCCGGCGGGGCGTCGAAGTCGGGCGCGTGACGACGAGCGTCACGTTCCTCTCGCGACAGGAGCGGTTCCGGTCGGTCGCCTCGACCAACGACATCGTTCGAACCTGGATGGCCGAAGGAACCCCTGAGGTGTGTCTGGCGGTTGCGGACGAACAGACCGCCGGCCGCGGGAGGTCGGGCCGATCCTGGGTGGCGCCGAGTGGAGCCGCCCTGCTGCTTTCGCTCGGATTCGAGCCGGCGTACGTCGAGCCCGACCGGTTGTGGCGGCTCGGCGCAACCGTGGCGCTCGCGATGGCCGATGCGGCCGAGGAGGTGGCCGGCCTGTCGACGGGCAAGCTCGAGCTCAAGTGGCCGAACGACATCGTCGTGAAGGCGGCCGACGCACCGGCGGGGCTGCGCAAGGTGGCCGGCGTGCTGGGCGAGACCGAGGGCGCCGGCACGCCTGGCGTCCGCGCTGTGATCGGCATCGGCGTGAACGCGGACTGGCCTCGCGACACCTTCCCGGCCGAACTGGCGCCATTCATGACCAGCCTGCGCGAGGCCTCCGGCGGCCGGCCGATCGACCTGGATGCGCTTCTCGACGCGTTCCTCCTGCGGTTGGAGCCGCGCGTGCTGGCCCTCCGCGACGGGTACTTCGACGTTGCCGGCTGGCACGCTCGCCAGATCACAACCGGCCGGACCGTGCGGGTAGACATGCCCGATGGGACGAGCCAGGTTGTCGGCGCCGTCGGCGTCGACGGGGCCTCCGGCGCGTTGCTGGTCGAGGACTCGACCGGCGTGGAGCGAGAGCTGCTGGTCGGCGAGATTGCGCAGGTCCGGCTGGCATCGGACGGCGGTCCGAGCGGCGGTTCGGACGGCGATCAGGGCGGCGGTCCGAGCGGCCGGGGTGTAACACATTGAGCCGGCCGGTGTTTAGCACTCCGGAGGAGGGCGTCCGTCCCGCCCGACTCGATCGCGATCGCGGTCTGGTCGAAGCAGCTCGGCGCGACCCCAGCCGATTCGATGCCCTGTATAGGAAGTACCTGGCCCAGGTGTACAGCTACGCCTTCTACGAGCTCAGAGACCACCACGCGGCAGAGGACGCCACCGAGCGGGTCTTCATGCAGGCGCTGGCCGGCCTGCCCCGCTTCGAGGAGCGAGTCGATGCGTTCATCGCATCGCGCGCCGTGACGACTGCCGGCTCGGCCGACATCTCCACCTTCCGCGTGTGGCTGTTCCGGATCGCCCGCAACATGATCTCCAACGAGCGGCGCCGCGACCGCCGTCGACCGGTCTCGTCGCTGGACGACGCGGTCGGCATCTCAGCGCCGGGGGACGTCGTGGAGACGGCCGCGGCCCGGGAAGCCGTCAGCGCTGCCTGGCAGGCCGTTGGCAGGCTGCCCGAGGATCGGCGCCGGGCAGTCATCCTCCGCTTCGTGGACGAGATGTCGACGGCCGAGATCGCGGCCGTCCTGGGCCGCTCTGAGGGCGCCGTGCGGGTTCTGCTGCACCGAGCGCTGCGCTCGGTCGCGGACGATCTCCGCGGCGGCCTGAGCTGATGCTCGGCGGCCGGACGCGGGACGCTCGGCGGACCGAGCGTTACCTCGACGGACTCCTGTCTGCGGACGAGCGCCGCGCGTCCGAGATCCCGGTCGACGTCGAGATGGACCCCGCGGTCCAGTTCGCCGCGCGCGAGCTGCGCGCCGGCCTGACCCGCGTCCATCCATCCTTCCGCTTCGAAGAGGCGCTGGCCGCACGTCTGGCGACCGGGGCCGCGAGGCTGCGCGCCGGTCTCCCCGTCGAAGAAGTCGCAGGCGGGGTGCGTGGCAGCCTGGCCCAGTTCCGAGGCCGCCCGCTCGTCGCCGGCGTTGCCGGGCCGCCCGACCTCGTTCCGCCCGACCTCGCGTCGCCCGACCTCGCGCCGCCCGACCTCGTTCCGCCCGCTCTCGGCGAACCCACTCACGCACCCGCAGGTCGCATTCCGACCTTCTCGCCGGCCGCCGCGTTCCACCGCCTGCCCGAGATGGCGGCGCGTCCGTCGCGGCCGCTCATCGTGGGCGGCGTTGGGGTGGGCGTCGCGTCGGCCGCGATTTCCATCGGCGCGGTGTATGTTGCCTGGCGCCACTCACATACTCCCTCGGCCCAGATGGGCCGGGCGGTTCGGGCGGCCCACGGACGCGCGCCTCATCCGGGCCGCAGCCGCCGAACGGGAGTCATAAACGGAATCCTTGGGGTCATGTCCTGATGCCGGTTAGATTGCCGTTCCGACCGCGCCGCGACGCGTACCCGCCCGACCTGTGGACGAAGTGCCCGGGTTGCGCGGAGATGCTCTTCAACAAGCAGCTCGACAAGACCCTCCGCGTCTGCCCGAACTGCGGCCATCATTTCCGCATCCCAGCCAAGGTCCGGATCGAGCAGCTCGTCGACAGTGGCTCGTTCGTCGAGCGCGACGCCGACCTCCAACCGGTGGACGCCCTCGGTTTCGTCGACCTCAAGGCCTATCCCGACCGCCTGATGGCCGCCCAGCTGGCCACGGGCCTGCGCGACGCCGCGGTCTGGGGGACCGCGACCATCGATGGCAGGACGGTTTCGCTGTGCGTGATGGATTTCGGCTTCATCGGCGGCTCGATGGGCTCCGTCGTCGGCGAGAAGGTGGCTCGGGCGGGCGAGGCGGCGCTGGCGGACCGTATCCCGCTGATCATCGTTTCCTCGTCCGGCGGCGCTCGAATGCAGGAAGGCACCTATTCGCTGATGCAGCTTGTCAAGACGATGGGCGTGGTGGAGCGAGTCAAGGCCGCTCGCGTGCCATTCATCTCGGTGATGACCGATCCGACGACCGGTGGCGTATTCGCCTCGTTCGCCGTCGTCGGGGACGTCAACATCGCCGAGCCAAACGCGCTCATCCGTTTCGCTGGCGACCGAGTCTCCGCCGGAACCATCGGCGAGGAGCTGCCGCCCGGCTACCAGCGGGCCGAATTCTGGTTCAGCCACGGGTTCGTCGACCGGATCGTGGCGAGGTCCCGCCTGCGCGAGGAGATCATCTCGCTGCTGGCGTTTCTGATTGCACCGCCGCTCAACGGCGCTGGCGAGCCGATGGCCGTTTCCGCTTCCAGGCCGCGATCCTTCCTGTCGGCCCTGACGGGCGCGCTGGGCGGCGAGGGCAACGCCGACACACGCAACGCCGACACACGCAACGGCGAGCGTCGCTACGGCGAGGGTCGCAACGGCGAGAACAACGCGTCTCGCGGGGAGGCGCCTCGTGGTTGATCGACTCCTCGGCAGGGCCCATCCCGACGGCCAGCCCGAGAACCCCAACGCCGTGGTCTGGGCCCACGTCCAGCAGGCTCGCAATCTCAAGCGCCCGCACACGCTCGAGCTCCTCAAAGTCATGGCCGACGAGTTCGTCGAGCTCCACGGCGACCGGCTCTTTGGCGACGACTCGGCCATCGTTGCCGGCCTGGCCCGGATAGCCGGCCGGCGCATCGTCGTCATCGGCTTCCAGAAAGGCCAGGACACCGAGGAGAACATCCGCCGCAACTTCGGCCTGCCGCACCCGGAGGGCTACCGCAAGGCGATGCGGGTCATGGATCTGGCCGAGCGGTTCGCGATGCCCGTCCTGACCTTCGTCGACGTCCAGGGCGCCTTTCCCGGAGCGGCCGCCGAGGAGCGCGGCATCGCCGAGGCGATCGCGCAGTCCGTGGGACTGATGACCCGGCTTCGCACCCCGATCGTCGTCGTCATCACCGGCGAGGGCGGTTCCGGCGGCGCGCTCGGGCTGGCGGTCGGCGACGTCGTCCTGGCGCTGGAGAACTCCATCTACTCAGTTATCAGCCCGGAAGGCTGCGCCGCAATCCTGTGGCGCTCGTCCGAGCAAAGCCAGGCAGCTGCTGTCGCGATGAAGGTCACCGCCGGTGAGCAGCACGAGCTCGGCATCGTGGACATGGTCATCCCGGAGCCCGGCGAGGGTGCTCACACGGACCCGGCGGAGACGGCAAGGCGCATCAGGGATGTCGTCATCGAGCATCTCGACGCCCTGGGCAGACTCCCCGTCGACGAGCTCGTCGAAGCTCGCTTCAAGCGCTATCGAGCGTACGGTCCGTACACTGTCGCGGAGCGGCCGACGGCTCCGCCGGAGCGGCTCGGCCTTGCCGATCGATTGCGCGGCCTGCTGCCCGCGAGGCCGTCCATGCCGCCGTTCCCGGGAACGCGGCGTCCCGGCCCGTCCGGCCGCGAGGAGGTGTAGGCGATGCCGACCAGCGCAGGGAACCCGGACCCGATCGGGGCAGACGCCGACGAGGCTCTCCGCACGCGGCGTGACCACGAGGCGATCGCCCATCTCGCCGACGAGCTGCTGCCGGCCCTGATCGCCAAGCTGGCCGCCAGCGGCCTGGGCGAGATCGAGGTCCACGAGTGCGGCTGGAAGGCGCGGCTCCGAAAGCCGGCCGTGGCCCATGATGCCCGCCCGAGCACCGCCAGGGCATCCGAAGCTCACGTCGCCTCCGGCCCAGCCGCCAGTCGTGGCCCAGGGCCGAGACCGGAAGAGCGCGACCGGCGCCCGCGACCGGCGGAGGAGCCGACCGAGGAGCCGGGTCGGATCGCCGCCAAGTCGCCGGCCGTCGGCGTGTACCACCCGCGCCGCGACCTGGTTGTAGGGATGCGGGTCCGCACCGGCGACAAGATCGGCACCGTAGACGTGCTCGGCGTCAAGCAGGACGTGGTCGCCCCGGTGGACGGAGTCATCGGCTCTAGCCTGGCCGAGGCCGGCGAGGCCGTGGAGTACGGGCAGGATCTCGTCCGCATCGAGCTGCCCGAGCACACTCCCGTCGACCCCGCCGGTCGCCCCGCGCGCGAGCCGGCCCCCGTTGCGGGTCGCGCCTGATGCTCAGCAAAGTCCTGATCGCGAACCGCGGCGAGATCGCGCTGCGCGTCCTGCGGGCATGCCGGACGCTCGGCATCGGTGCGGTCGTCGCCTACAGCGAGGCCGACCGCGACAGCCTCGCCGCCCAGCTCGCGGACGAGGCGATCTGCATCGGTCCGGCCGATGCCCGGCACAGCTATCTCTCGGCTCCGGCCATCATCTCGGCCGCGGTCGTCACCGGCTGCGACGCCGTGCATCCCGGATACGGCTTCCTGTCCGAGGACGAGGGTTTCGCCGAGGTCGTTCGGGCCCACGACCTGACCTTCATCGGACCGTCGGCAGAGGTACTCGAGCGCTTCGCGTCCAAGGAGGCCACCCGCCGGATCCTCGCCGCGCACGGCCTGCCGACGATACCCGGGTCCGGGATGCTGCGGGACGAATCCCACGCGCTCGACGAGGCGGACCGGATCGGCTACCCGGTCCTGATCAAGCCGTCGGCGGGCGGCGGCGGGAAGGGCATGCGGCTGGTTCGGACGCCACGTGAGCTCGAATCCACCCTCAAGGTCAGCCGCTCCGAAGCCATGGCCGGGTTCGGCGACGACTCGCTGTACCTGGAGAAGTATCTCGACGACAACCGCCACGTGGAGATCCAGGTGGCGATCGACCGCTTCGGCAACGCGATTCACATGGGGGAGCGCGACTGCTCGGTCCAGCGCCGCCACCAGAAGATCATCGAGGAGACACCCAGTCCGGCGCTCTCCGATGCCGCCCGCAAGGAGCTCGCCGAGCGCGCCCTCAAGGCCGTTTCAGCCGCCGGGTACGAGAACCTGGGCACGCTGGAGTTCCTCGTCGACGGCAAGGGCGACGCGTACTTCATCGAGATCAACAACCGCATCCAGGTCGAGCATCCGATCACGGAGCTCTGCACCGGCATAGACCTGGTGGCGCTGCAGATCAAGATCGCGGCCGGCGAGCCGCTTGGCATGACTCAGGCGGACGTCGTCTCTCGTGGTCACGCGATCGAGTTCCGGATCATGGCCGAGGATCCCGCAAAGGATTTCCGGCCGCAGGCCGGCCAGATCGTGGCGTATCTCGCCCCCGGCGGCCCCGGCGTCCGGATGGACTCCCACATCTACCCGGGGTATGAGATCCCGCCCTACTACGACTCGCTTCTCGGCAAGCTTTGCGTCTGGGCGCCCGATCGTCCCGGGGCGATTGCCCGGGGCGACGCGGCCCTGCGCGAGCTGCTGGTAGACGGCGTGACAACGAACATCGAGCTTCATCGCGCCATCCTGGCAAACCAGATCTTCATCGATGGCAAGGTGACGACGAACCTGCTCGACCGCGTCGGCAGCGCTCCGTTCGTCGCCGCCGGCACCCGCTGAGCCACTGCCACCAAGCCACTAGGAGCCGCCCCGTGTCCGAGACCGCGACAAACGAGCCAATTCTGACGACCCGCCAGATCGAGAAGCTGATCCCGCACCGCTGGCCGTTCCTGCTCGTGGACCGGATCGTCGAGTACGACCCGGAGGCCAAGCGCATCGTCGGCCTCAAATCGGTCACGGCCACCGAATGGTTCTTCCAGGGCCACTTTCAGGGCCAGCCGATCATGCCCGGAGTGCTCCAGATCGAGGCCCTGGCCCAGACGATGGGCGTCTTCGTGGCCCAACAGCCCGGCTTCGGCGATCGGCTCGGCCTCTTCGCCGCGATCGACGAGTGCCGCTTCAAGCACATCGTCACGCCCGGCGACCAGCTCCGGCTCGAGGTGACGATGGAGCGGCTCGGCAGCAAGTTCGGGCGGGGCCACGGCGTGGCCACGGTCGACGGCGAGGTCGCCTGCGACGCCAGGCTGAGCTTCATCATCGCCCCAGAGAGCGCCCTCCGCTGATGACTCGAATCGCCGCTCTCTGCGACATCCACGGCAACCTGCCGGCGCTGTCGGCCGTCCACAAGGCCATCGACGCCGCGCGGCCGGATTACGTCGCGGTCTGCGGCGACCTTGTCTTCAACGGCCCCGACCCCGTCGGGACGCTGGCTCTCGTCAAGGAGCTGGAGCGAGCCGGCGCATTCGTCACCCTCGGCAACACGGACGTGGCGGTGGCCGACGGCGACTTCACAGCGGCGTTCCCGTGGTTCACGGAGGGGGCACCGGACTCTTTCCGCGTTGCCGCCGAGTGGGCCCGCGACCAGATCGGCGACGACGGCGTGGACTACCTGCGGGGCCTGCCGTCCGAGCGGCGGCTGCGCGTAGGCGACGACCTCGTGCTCTTCTGCCACGCCTCGCCCGGGTCTCTGACCGACGGGCTCGGCCCCGACCTCGATCCGGTGGTGACGATCGATCGCGTGAGCCGCACCGACGCAAAGGTGATCGTCTGCGGTCACACGCACCTGCCGGAGGTTCGCGAGATCGGCTGGCGGACGATCGTCAACGGCGGCAGCGCCGGGTACGTCTTCGACGGCGATCCGACGGCCAGCTGGGCCCTGATCGAGATCGACGAGAGCGGCATCAAGGCCGAGATCCGCCGGACGAGCTACGACGTCATGGCGGCCGCGAACGCCGTTTCGGCGCGCGGTCTGCCCGGCGACGTGTATCGCGCCGCCACGATCCGCACGGGGAAGCTCGTTCGATGAGCCCGACCAACGGCCAGCCTCGCGTCGTCGTCACCGGCATGGGCGCCATCACGGCGCTGGGGCTCGACACCCGGTCCACGTGGGAAGGGATGGTCGCCGGCCGGTCCGGTATCGGACCCATAACGCAGTTCGATCCGTCGCGGCTGACCACGCGGATCGCGGCCGAGGTCAAGGGCTTCGACTGCTCGGCGGTCCTCGACCGCAAGGAACAGCGTCGCAACGACCGCTACGTCCAGCTCGCGCTGGTCGCGACCCGCGAGGCGATGGACCAGGCCGGCCTGCCCGGCCGTCTCGAGGGCGACCTGGCTGAGCGGACCGGCGTCATCGTGGGTACCGGCATCGGCGGCATCCGGACCCTCGCGGACCAGATCCTGCTCATGGGCGAGAAGGGCCCGGACCGCATGTCGCCGTTCCTGATCCCGATGGCGATCAGCAACCTGGCCGCTGGCGTCATCGCGATCGTATTCGGCCCGCAGGGCCCCAACTTCAGCGTCGTCTCCGCCTGCGCCACAGGCGGCCACGCCATCGGTGAGGCCTGGGAGACGATCCGTCGCGGCGACGCCGACGTCATGTTCGCGGGCGGGACCGAGGCTACGGGCCATGAGTCGCTGGTCGGCGGCTTCGCCGCGATGCGAGCCCTCTCGACGCGCAACGACGAGCCCGAGCGCGCCTCACGGCCGTTCGACGCGGACCGTGACGGCTTCGTCATCGGCGAGGGCGCAGGGGTCCTGGTGCTCGAGACGATGGAGCATGCCCTGGCTCGCGGGGCGGAGCCGCTGGCCGAGATCGTGGGCTACGGCGCCACGGCCGATGCCTCTCACATCACTCTGCCCGCTCCGGGAGGCGTCGGCGCGGTTCGGGCCATCCGCCGCGCCATGGAGAAGGCGGGTCTCAGCCTGGACGACGTGGCCATGGTCAATGCCCACGCCACGTCGACGCCCGAGGGCGACCCGCGCGAGCTCGAGGCGATAAGGACGCTCTTTGGCGAGCGCGCGGGCGAGGTCAGCATCACGGCCAACAAGAGCATGATCGGCCACACGCTCGGTGCCGCCGGCGCGATCGAGGCGATCTCGACGATCATGAGCATTCGGACCGGGTTGGTGCCGCCGACGATCAACCTGGAGAACCCCGACCCCCTGGCGGCGGGGCTGGATCTCACGCCCAACAAGGTACGTGAGCGCCAGATCGACATCGCCGTCTCCAACTCCTTCGGCTTTGGCGGCCAGAACAGCGCGCTGGTGATCCGGCGCTGGGTCCAGTGAAGGACGCCGACATGAGCGATATTCACGACGAGCCAAAGAAGACGCCGGCCGGCGGGCACGTCACGCCCGAAGGCCCGGCCGCTCAGCCCTCGGCCGCTCAGCCCTCGGCCGCTCAGCCCCCGGTCGCCCAGCCGTTGTCGGCGGAGACGACCTCATTGCTGGGCTTGATCGACCGGCTGGGGTCGCTCCTCGAGCGAAGCGACCTCGTCGAGCTGGAAGTCGAGTCCGGCGGGACCGGGATCGTCCTGCGCAAGCCATCGGCACTGGCGCCCGGGGCCGCGCCCGCACCGGCTTCCGCCGATGCTCCAGCCGGGGGCGCCGGGGCGAGCGCCGTGGATCCCGTCGAACCCGCTCCGGCCGCCACCACGAAGACCGTGAAGGCGCCCCTGACCGGCATCTTCTACGCGGCCTCGTCGCCCGGTTCGCCGCCGTACGTCAGCGTGGGACAGCACGTCGTGGCGGGGCAGGTCATCGGCCTGATCGAGGCGATGAAGCTGTTCAACGAGATCAAGTCTGACCTGTCGGGCCGCGTGGTCCGTGTCGTCGCCGAGACCGGAAAGCTGGTCAAGGCGAAGCAGCCACTCATCGAGGTCGAACCGTAATGACGAGTGCTCTTTCGGGCGTCCACCTCACGGGTTGGGGCGCCTACGCCCCGAGCTACGTCCTGACCAACGCCGATCTCGAGCGCATGGTCGACACCAACGACGAGTGGATCGTTTCCCGCACGGGCATTCGCGAACGCCGCATCGCCGGGCCGGGTGAGTCGACCGCCAGCATGGCTGCCGTCGCGGGGCTGCGGGCCATCGCCACCGCGGGTCTCCAACCCGACGACATCGACCTGATCATCGTCGGCACGCTGACGCCCGACTACCCGATGCCATCGACGGCGGCACTCGTCAAGGACGCCATCGGCAACAAGCGCGCCGCGGCAATGGACGTGGCGGCAGCCTGTTCCGGGTTCGTCTACGGCTACGCCACGGCCCAGGCATACATCGTCAGCGGAATGGCCAGGCACGTCCTCGTCATCGGCGCCGAGACGCTCAGCCGCTGCACGGACTTCACCGATCGGAGCACCTGCATCCTCTTCGGCGATGGCGCCGGGGCCGTGGTGCTGTCCGCCTCGGACGAGCCTGGGGGCACGCTGGGCATCGAGATGACGACCGAGCCGTCGGGGGCCTACCTCATCTGGCTGCCGGCCGGCGGCGCGTCGCGACCGACCAGCGAGAGGACCATCGCCGAGCACGAGCACTTCATGAAGATGAAGGGCACCGAGACCTTCAAGATGGCCGTGCGTACTCTCGGCTCCACGTCGCTGGCCGCGTTGAACAAGGCCGGCCTTGGACTGGCCGACGTGGACCTCGTGGTGCCCCATCAGGCCAACATTCGGATCATCGAGGCCCTGGCCAAGTCGCTCGCCTTCCCGATGGAGCGAGTCTTCGTCAACGTGTCCAGCTACGGCAACACGTCGGCGGCGTCGGTGCCGCTCGCCCTCAGCGAGGCCGTTGCGGCGGGCCGGGTCAAGAAGGGCGATCGGCTGCTGCTGGTTGCCTTTGGGTCCGGCCTGACTTCGGGCGCGATCGCCCTGGAGTGGACGGCTGATCCGGCGGCCGCCGCGCGTGCGGCGAACATCGGGCCGGAGCGCGTATCCGTCACACCCGGCTACCTCAACCCGGTCAATCCGTTCCCGCCGGCGCTGAAGTGGATGCTCGACGACATTACCCCCGGCGACGGTCGAAATGCCGCAGCCAGGACCAGCGATACCGAAGCAGTAGCCGAGGCTCGGAACACAGCCACTCGGGTCGAATGACCAGGTCGGCTGCGTGCCGGCCGCCGCGAGCTCGTCCTCAGCCGAAACGCGTCTCGAATTGAAGGGAGTCTGACGATGATCGATCTGTCCGGGAAAACCGCTCTCGTCACGGGTGGAGCGCGCGGCATCGGCAAGGCCATCTGCCTGACCATGGCCCGCCAGGGAGCCGACGTCGCGTTCGTCGACGTGGGCCGGCCGGAGGTCGCCGAAGCCACGGTCGCCGAGATCCAGGCGCTCGGGCGAAAGGCTCTCTTCATCCCAGCAGACGTCACCGACCCCGAGGCCTGCGTCAAGGCCGTTCAGGCGACCCTGGAAGCGTTCGGCAAGGTCGACATCCTGGTCAACAACGCGGGCATCACGCGGGACGATCTGATCATGCGGATGCCGATCGACGACTGGAAGAAGGTCCTCGAAGTCAACCTGTACGGCGCCTTCTACATGATCAAGGCCGCGATCCGGCCCATGCTCAAGGCCCACGCCGGACGAATCGTCAACATGTCGAGCGTCTCGGGCCAGGCCGGGCAGATGGGCCAGGCCAACTACAGCTCTTCCAAGGCCGGGCTGATCGGCCTGACCAAGGCGACTGCTCGAGAGGTTGCGTCGCGCGGCATCACCTGCAACGCGGTCGCGCCCGGCTTTATCGTGACCGAGCTCACCAAAGACCTTCCGGCGACCCTGACCGACCAGATCAAGAGCCAGACTCCGCTCGGCCATTTCGGCACGGTCGAGGACATCGCCAACGCCGTCACGTTCCTGGCCTCCGACGAGGCGGGCTACATCACCGGCCAGGTCCTGGCTGTCGACGGCGGCCTGGTGATGCAGTAGCCGGCCCTCAGCGGCTTTCTAGCGCACATGGCGAGCAGGGAGAGCGGGTCGGAAAAGTGGCGAGCGCTCATGGTTGGGAAGAACCCACGCCGTCCCGGATAATCGCGTGTCTGCGGGCCAATCGAGCTGAGGCGATCGCGCTTGCTTCGATCATCCTCCTGGCAGGTCTACTCAGACTCAGCGATCTGCCGAACAGGGGCGGGTGGGATTCCGATCAGGGAACCGAGATGCTGGCGCTGTGGAATGCCTTGCACTCGGGCCAGATCCCGCAGCTGGGCCCGGCGGCGTCGGTTGGCGGCTTCCACCACGGAGCCCTCTACTATTACCTGCTGCTCCCTGCGGTATGGCTCGGGCGCGGCGACCCCGCCTGGGTGCTGCTCGAGATATCGCTAGCCGGGTTGCTGGTCGTTCCAGCCGTCTGGTGGGTCGGTCGGTCCATTGGCGGACCCGGGGCCGGCCTCGTCGCCGCCTTTGTGGCCGCGACCGCCGACAGCCTGATCATGTTCTCCGGCTTCATTTGGAACGCTACGCTCGTACAGCCAGCTTCGGCATTGGCTCTGGTCGGCGTGTGGCAAGCCTGGAATTCGCGTCGACCACGCTGGTGGTTGCTGGCTGCCGCGGGCACCGCAGTGGCCATGCAAGCTCACGTCGCGGCAGCCGTGCTGCTTCTGCCAGTTGGAGCCGCGTGGCTGGCCAGCCTCAAACGCGGGCCGTCGGCCCAACGCCGCCGAATCCTCGGTTGGGGCGCGGTCAGCATCGGTCTCGTCCTCTTCACCTACACGCCTTTGATCGCGTACGAGCTGAGCCACGACTTCGCCGAGACGCGCGCACTCATAGCGTTCGCCATCGGACCGGGTTCGGCGGCCGCACATGGACTTGCCGCCAGGTTGGCGATTGGCTGGCTCCGCTGCCTGGCCTGGCCCCTCACGGGCTGGCCGCTGTTCAGGGGCGGCTCCACGCCAATGTTCCAATTGCCGACCAGCTCCGATCTGGTCTGGCCGGTGATTGCCGCGGGGATCCTACTACTGGGACTGATCTGGCGGGCGACGTGGGCGGCGATCGCGGTTAGGAGAGCCGCCTCGGCCGGCGAGCCAGAAGGCAGGTCGCCCGTCGTCGGCCCAGCGGTGCCCGCTGTCCACTCTGAGATGAGGGAGGGCGAACGGGCCGGCACCTTGCTAATCGTTGGCAGCCTGATCGCCATGATTACGGCGCTCGCGCTGCTCCTAAGCCCCGTCTCGCAGATGTCGACCGTGCTCGTCGAGCAGTACCACGTCGTCGTCGATCCTTTCGTGGTCGTCGCGGTGGGCCTCGTTCTCGGCGCATTGTGGAATGCCCGAATTCCACATGCGTTTCTCCGGATGGCCTGCCGAGCGATGGTCTTCGTGGCGCTCAGCGGGCTCCTGGCGTGGAATGCCTTGGCGTGGACGTCCCTGACCGGACCCAACCCAAGCTGGCACGACGCCCAGCAGGCAGCCACGCGGATCGAGGGCGACGCGTCGGGACAGCCGATTGGTTCAGTGGCGCTGCCGTACACGCCGAGCTTCGAAACGTACGCATATCCGCTCATCCGCGACGGCGTCACGATGGCGGCCCCTGCTCAGGCCCCGATCGTGGTCGTCATGTGCGATTCGTCGGGAATGGACGGCTGCGGCGGGCCGGTGGAGGAGGCGTGGCTCGCCAACCAGATGCCTGGCACGACAATGACGCTCATCGACCGTTTCGCCGCCAACTCGGCCCGGACCATCTCCGTTTATCGACGTTCGGCTGCCCCGTAGCGTCGGGTCGAGAGGCGTTCGGCCCGCATCGGCGGCGGAGGAAGGGCGGTCCGGAACCGGGTTCTGGGGCGGTGCGTCAGGGGCCTGGCGGTAGCGTAAGCTTCCGGGTCAGGAGCGAGCATGCGGCAGCGGTCGGTGCCCGGGCAGCAGGGGCTGAGATGGACACGAGCGTCGACGACGCGGTTCCCGAACCGAAACGGGAACCGGAATCGGAGCCGGTACCGGAAGCGGTATCGGCCGGCCGCAAACGGTCGCCTGCGATCGCGGCCGGACTTTCCTTCCTGTGGCCTGGTCTCGGCCAGTTCTTCCTGGGTCGCCGGCGCGCGGCGGCAGCGTTCGCGGTGCCCGCCTTTGTCCTCGCGATCGTGGCCGCGATCCAGCTGAGCCAGGGCGCCCTGATGTTCGCCGCTAGCCTTTGGGACCAGAGCTACTTCGTGGCCGTCGCCGGCGCGGCCGTGGTATTCGGCGCCTGGCGGATCCTCGCCGTCGGCCATGCCTTCCTGTCGGCCTCGGAGAAGGGCCGGCCGCGGCCCCTCGAGTTCGCGGCCGTCGCTGCGCTGCTTGCCCTGGTCCTGGCCATGCATGGCCTGTTTGTGGCCGGTGCATGGGCCTGGTACGACACCAGCGTCTCGATCCAGAACAACGACATCTTCGCAGTCGGGTCGACCTCGCCCGGCGCTACGACGCCGGCGTCCGAGCCCACGCCTGTCGATACCTCGTCCTTCGTTCCCTACGGGGTCACGCCGTCGGGGAGTCCCGCGCCGACCCAGTCGCCAAATCCAAATCGGATGACGTTCCTGCTGATCGGAAGCGACTTTGTGACGGGCCGAACCCATTCGCTGACCGACACTCTCATGCTCGTCAGCATCGACCTGAGCACAGAGAAGGTGTCGTTCGTCAGCGTGCCGCGCGACACCTCCAACTTCGACCTGTACTACGGCGGCTGGGTTGGGCCCACCTTCAAGATCAACACGCTGCTGAATTCCGCCGGCACGAAGTACCTCCGTTCGCCCGATCCGCCGATGAAGACGCTGGAGAACGAGATCGGCTTCCTGGTCGGCGTACCGGTCAACTACTACGCCGCGCTGGATCTCAACGGCTTCGCGAAGATGGTCGATGCGCTGGGCGGCATAGACATTGTCAACCAGCGGGCCATCAACGACCCCAGTACGGGGATCGTCATGGCGCCCGGACCGGTTCACTTGGACGGCGCGACCGCGATGCTCTACGTCCGCTCGCGCGAAAACGGCGGCAGCGACTACCTGCGGTCCGCCCGCCAGCAAACCCTCCTGGTGGCCCTGGAGCACAAGGTCGTGAGCCCGGCCGGCCTGGGGCAGCTTGGCACCCTGCTATCGCTGGCCGGGAAGACGATCGGCACGGATTTCCCCCTCAGCAAGGCCAGAGACTACGTCTCCGCCGCGCAGCGCGTGTCGAGCATCGAGAGCTGTGTTCTGGGGCCGCCGTACAGCTATCATCCCGACACGTCGACCACCGGCGGGACGTGGACCAGTCGCCTTGACATGGCCCGCGTGGCGAACCTCTCCGTCGAGATGTTCGGCAAGGACAGCCGCTACTACGGTCAGCCTGGCGTTGTTCCGGCGCCTTGCGGGAAGTAGCGCGACTGCCTGTCGACCCCGGTAAGCAAGGCGGACTGGCCGACCAGGCAGAGGATCCGAGCCCCTCACCAACTGCTCTAGGAGGGATGAGAGAGTGACCCGACCGGTGTCGACTGAACGAGCGAACGGCCTACGGAGGTGGCGGAGTCATCTCTCGCCTGAGCTCTTCTGGGATCGCCGCCTCGCAATCGCGATCCTCGTAGTCGTTGGCATCGCGATGCTGGGTCTCCTGCTCTTCGTGTCTCGATGGGTGACGTTCTGGCAAGACGAGTGGAACTTCATCGTCCAACGGCCCGACCCCAGCGTCCGCTCCTTCTTTGCCCCCCATCTCGACACTCTCCTGGCTACGTTGGTCGCCGTCTACGAGGTGCTCCTCGCGGTCTTCGGGCTGCATACCTACCTGCCCTACCTCCTCGTCGCATGGCTGGCTCATTTCGTCTGCGTCGGCTTGCTTTACCACATCGTCGCCCGTCGGTCCGGAGCATTGCTCGGGCTTATGGCGGGCTTATCCCTCCTGCTGCTCGGCAGCGCCTTCGAGGTCCTACTGCAGCCCTTCAACGGACAGGACCAGTTGGCAGCTGCAGGCGGCCTGCTCGCATTGGACCGATTGCTGCTCGCGGACGGGGAGGCCCTAGGATCTCACCGCCGACGAGATCTCATCGTGGCCGCACTGGCCCTCGTGTTCTCCGTCGCCACATCGAGCGTTGGGCCGATCTTCGTCGGGCTCATCGTCGTGTGGGCAGTGCTAAGTCGGGACCGGGCCGCACTCTTCGCGACCGTGCCCGGAATCGTTTCGTACGGCGCCTGGTACGCCATCTGGTCATCGGAGTTCCAACACCTTCCCACAGCGAGCTTCTCTCTAGCCACAGCCACCGAATCGCTCCTGTACGGTCTGGGGGCAGCCACGTGCGGCGTGATTGGACTGCCGCCGTACGAGTACGCCTGGATCGGTGTTTCGATACTCTCAGTGGCCCTCGTCTGCGTGGCGGTCGCTGTGATCCGTGGACTTCGCCCGGCGCCGCTGGCGGCCGCAGCCTTTGCAGCGTTGGTTGCCGAATACGGGCTCCAGGCGTTCTTGCGCGCCTCTTTCGGTGTCGAGCACGCAGCGCGCTCCGCCTACTTGTACCCCGCGGCGCTCTTTGTGTGGCTGGCCATCTCAGGCATCGTTGGGCGCGGTCTCGACCGTGACAGATGGGTTGGGCGAGGCCGGTTAGTAGTCGTCCCGGCCGCAATCTTCCTACTGATCGTACCCATGTCGATCGGCAACATGCGCCAGTTCGTCGGTGCTGCCCGGGGGGAAAAGGCCATTCGAGCGACCGAAGTGGCCGAACTGGACCTGGTTGAGGCGGTGAGATCGGTCCCCGGCGTCGATTTGGACGTCGGGATCGATCCTGATTACGTCCCGCAACTGACTGGGCGCGACTACCTAGCCGTGTTGGAACGCTTTGGAAGGCCGACGCTTGCTTGGGACTGGGAGTCGGCGGCCAATAGCCAGGCGGTCAACATGACGGCCGTGCGGCTCCTCGGCACTGCAGTCGGAGTTGTCTCGCCCCCCGTCTCAGGGGCCGTGGCACCGCAACTCGATGTCGCGGATGGTACCGCCGAGGCCGGCACGTCAGCCGGCTGCAGCCTGGTACGTCCGTCAGGGCCTGCCACTGTGGTTTCCGTACCCGTAGATGGGCGTGCCATCTGGCTGAAGTCGTCACCGCCCGGCATCGTTCTCCTGGTGGGCATCGCCGGCCAGCCATCCGCTTCGATGGGCGGACGGGCCAGCGACGCACTTGCCAATGGGCAAGCTCTGATCCTGCCCAAGCTTCCCGAACCCTATCGGTGGCAAGCGACACTCGCCCAAGCCGGAACGCAGCCGTTCGAGATCTGCTCGGCACCTATGCCCTAGGGCAACCCCGGTTGCCGGGGCCCGAACTTGAGAACCAGCGGGTCAGCCGGTCACAGTCCGTGATGTCGAGGTCGTCGGGTCTCGGGGCCGCGACCACCTGATGACCGCCGATCGCAAGCTCGCGCTACAGCTACCGGCCGCCTACTTGTAGGTGACAGCCGTCCCGGGCGGAACGCTCTGCATGAAGATCTCGCCCCTGACGAGGGGGATCTCGTTGCCCGAGTCGTCGTAGTAGCGAGTCAGGGCTTGGTTCGACGCCTTCTTCCAGGTTGCCGTTATGGCCCGGCCCTCCTTGAAGATGATGGCCTTGCCCGAACCGACGTTGCCTATGTCGATTCTCTGGATGCCGAAATCCACGTAGTCGTTGGACACCGTCTGGAACATGACGATGATGTTGCGGGCGAACACCTGCTGGTTGTTGGCGGGATCGATCTGGAGCTTTCCGTTGAGCAGGCGAAGATAGGAGTCGCTCTTCGGGTCGTACTGGTAGCCCACGGTTACGGTGTGATAGGGGACAGTTATCGACTGTGAAGCGGGCCGGGCGGCGGGCAGTGCGTCGTCGACGAACGGTCGGCCGGGCCCACCCTGATACGTTGTCGGGTAGCCCCTCCGCGCCAGACAACCGATCAGCGCCGCCGAGTTCGTGTACTCATTGTGCGGGGCCACGCGGGTGGTTATGCGGTGGTACGGGCAGGATCCGCCGTTCGAGGCGTTCTCGTCGTAGAAGTAACTGCGCATCGCGGGAATGACCTGGCTGAGCGTCTTGGTGTCACCCCCATCGTGGGCGTACAGCGCCTTGTACTCAGCGGCCCAGCGCACGTAGTAGAGTCGGCCACTCCGGACACCACCGATGTCGGTCGCGGTCCCCTCCTGGAAGATCATCATGTAGCGGTCTTCGCTGTATTCCTCGAAGGACTGATACACGATCGAGGCCGACGAGAAGCCCGACTGCGGTCGCGCCACCGCGTTGTCGCCGATAGAGACCGCCATCGGGAGCCGATTGGCCAGATTTGCAGGAGCCGCCACGCCATCGAGAGCGGCGTAGGCATAGCCGGTTGGCAGAGGCGTGGAGCCACCCAGATCGGGCGTCTCCGAAGGGAACGGGATCGGCGTGTCGGATGCCGAAGGCGAGGCGACGGCGATCGGACTGCCGCTTGGACTGGCTGAGGGTGTGGCCTGGGCGGTTCCGCCCGAGTTGACCGCGACGAGAACGCCACCGGCCACGATCGCCACGACGGCCACCGCGCTGACGGCAATCACCACGACCTTATGGCCGGTCCAGATGGGCCCGAAGGCACTCGAGATGCGCTTGATCACTACTTCAGTCTCCCTGGTGGAATCGGCCCACAGCATACTGACTATCGGGCAGTCGAGTGGCTTGCGGCCGGCGGGGGAGCGGATGGCAGAGAGTGCAACCGCGCCTGAGGAGCCTGGCGGCACGACGGAGGGGCGGCATCTTTGCTTGGGAACCAGCCGGCAAAAGGCCCCTTGGGACGCGCATGGCACGATACATGCTGCGGTCTGCCGGGTTAGCCTTTGGTAGATGTCTGAGACCCGCAGCGATCACACGATTCGGGCCGCCCTCGACGCCCATGTGGTTGGTCGCAGGAAGACCGGCAACGAAACATACATCGTCAACCTGGCCGAAGCTCTCGTCCGCCGCACAGACACGCAGCCCATCGCCTATGTCGATGCGGGCGCCGTTTGGCCGCACACGGAGGGCCCGGAGACGCGCGAACTGAGATCGCGGGCTCCCTTCTTCCGGATCCCTTTCGAACTGCCGGCCCGAGCGCGTCGAGATGGCTGCGACCTTCTGCACGTCCAGTACGTCGCGCCTCCGTGGCCCCGACTACCGCTGGTCACAGCCATCCACGACGTGTCTTTCGAGGACATCCCCGGCCTCTTCCCTCGGAAGACCGAGCTCCGACTCAAGCTGACCGTTCGCATGTCCGCCCGGCGTTCGCAGGCAGTCATCACCATCTCGGAGTTCACACGAGACCGGCTCGTTTACCACTATGGGCTGGATCCGAAGAAGATCGTGGTGACGCCCCTTGGTGTGGATCGGCGCTGGCGGCCACTTGCCCTGGAAGAGGCAACGGAGAGGCTGCGTGGAATCGATCCGCCGCAGCGCTTCGTCCTGGCAGTCGGCAACCTGCATCCGCGCAAGAACATTCCACGCCTGATCCGGGCTGTCGCTGCTGCTCGTCAGGCCGGGGCCGGTGATCTGCACTTGCTCCTGGCCGGGCAACGCTGGTGGCGCTCCGACCACATCGACCAGGCGATCGAGGCAGCTGGGGCCACGGGCTGGGTTCGCCTGCTCGGCTACGTTGCCGACGACGCTCTCCCGGCGCTGTACTCAGCCGCGAGGGTGGTCGCCTACCCGTCTCTTTACGAGGGCTTTGGCTTGCCCGTCGTCGAGGCCCTTGCCTGTGGGTCTGTCGTGGTTGCCTCGAACACGACTTCCATACCCGAGGTGGCGGGCCAGGCGGCGGTGTTGATCGATCCGACCGACGAGGCCGCCATGGCCACCGCCATCTCGACGGCGGCCACCGATGAGGGTCTTCGAGTACGACTCAAGAAGGCAGGTCCGGTGCAGGCTGCCGGATTCAGTTGGGATAGGTGTGCGGCGTTGACGGTGGATGCTTATCGGATCGCATTGGCCGGACGCTAGTCGCACCAGCTGGCCTCAGTCGCGAGGAACATGACGTGTGCTCACGACGTCGTACAGGTCCTCCTGATAGTCGGCCGCGATCGTTCGCCAGTCATAGTGTTCTTCGACAAGGCGCCGGGCCGATTCGGCCATCGATCGCCGTTCGGAGCGGTCGCTGAGAAGACGGACGATCTCGCTGGCGAACGTCTCCTCGTCGTCCGCTATGGCGACGTCGCCGCCTGGGCGAACTGCAATGCCGGCGCTCGCTATCGTGGTTGCGACCGTGGGCAACCCCACAGCGAAGGCTTCGAGCAGCTTCAAGCGAGTGCCTCCGCCTGCCCTTAGCGGCGCCACGAACAGGTCAGCCCCGTCCAGGAAGGGCCGCACGTCCGGAACCCGGCCAACGACGTCCACGGCGTCCCCTCCACGCTCACGGAGCGATTCCGGTGCGCTGGCACCGACGAGGACGAGGCGAGCCGAAGGACGCACCAGCTGCACGCGCGGCAGGATCCTGTCGATCATCCAATTCGCGGCATCCAGATTCGGCAGGTAGCCCAAGGTGCCCGTCATCAACAGGCGGTCGCCCCGGTTTTGGGTGTGGTCCACATATCGGAGCGACCGCAGATCCGCGCCGCTGGGTCGAACGGCTATCGACGCCGATGGCGCGAGCCTGCGGAACGCCTGAGCGTCCGACTCCGAGACGGCGACGGTTCGCTGGACCCTGCGTACCAACCCACGCTCGTAGGATCGCCATTTCCAGACATCCAGGCGTGCGCGAAAGCGACCCATGCGCGTCGGGGCAAGGCGGGCGACCTCGCCGCTGATGTGGGATTCCACGTTCTGCTGGTCGAGGATGACCGGCACGCCGGCCTCTATGAATGGGCCGGCATATCGTCCGACGTGAGCCTGCATCAAAAGGACGACGTCGAAGCGACTCAGCAGCTCCCGACGCCAGTCGATCCCCAGTGCGGGGCGAGCCCAGACTTCTTCCGGCAACGGGGAGAGCAGCGAGGAAACCTTGGAGCGGAGGGACCGGCGAGCCAGTGCGGGGAGCGCAACAAGGTGAGGCCGCGGCTCCCCGTCGGACCAGCCGAGCTCGGGCTCGTCGGGCGGCGCCACCCACAGGGTGACCTCGTGGCCCAGCCGCATCAACTCCTGCAGCAGGTGGTAGATCCGCATCTTGCCACCGCCGACCGGGGGGTACACGGCGTATGGGCTGATCGCCAGTATGCGCAGACGCGGCACGGAAATCATGAGCGAGTTTGACATCGTCCAGGTGGTCAGCGAAGACGGCGCAAAGCCTGCTTCACCGCGGGTGGCAGCAGGTCCCGCAATCGGCGTTTGGGGCGGTTATAACCCTGCAGCTGCCACCCGTCCTCTAAGGGGTTAACTGTTGGCGCATCGGTGCGTTGCAGGAAGGCGGTCTGGCCGACAATCTCACGGAGCTGCCACATAGGATCTTGACGAAGGATGTCGACCAGCACGCGAATGGTCGGAATCTGAACATCATCGACGACCAAGAGTCCCTCGGGTGCGATGTGGGGATAGATGTAGCAGTACTCGACGTAGGGAAACGGAAAGCCGTGCGGTCCGTCCAGCAGGGCGAACTCGAATCGCTCCGAGAAGGCGTACCGGGGTACGGTGATTTGCGTCGGCCCCTCGACGAATCGGACCGCGGCCGGCACGAATAGCGACGACGCGCGCACCCGGTCAAGGCTATCTCCATCGCCTCGATCCTGCTTGGTGAAGACGGTGTGATCGCGCGAAAGATGAGACAGCAGCAGGGTCGTCCGGCCAGTCCCGGTCTCGACGGAATGGGTCAGGCCTCCCGAGCAGCGGCGCGAAATGGCTACCAGAACCGCGTCGGATACTGTGCCGGCGCCGTGCCAGTCATTTGGGAGCGCGCAGATCGCCGCGAGCGTCTCTTTCTCCATTGGGCCTCCTGTAGGTGGACTGCGATCTAAGTGTGACGATTATGCTGGCGTCGCCACCTCGTACCTGCGCACTCTTGCGCGCCCCTCGCCTCTGAACCCAGTCGACGCCTAGGTCGGCCGTTCGCTCTTCGGTTCGCACAACAGAGATCCCCCAGCCCTCCGCATCCAGCCGCGCTCCTTGATCGCGTCCCGAAGGTTCCAGGTGACTGAACGCAGGGCAAGGCCGACGCTCTGTCGGATCCCGCCGCCACGCTTGATCCTCCGGGCAACGAACATTGGCATCCGCCAGAAGAGCTGCCGCACAAGCAAGCCGGCATTCTGCCGTCGCGTTCCGTTGCGACGCATGAACAGGATGGAGTTGCGCAGCATGTAGTGGTCGACCTGCGATGGTCGAGCGGTCCCGCCGACCAGATGGACGATGCTCGCCCGCGGTTCGACCAGACAGCGGAGGTCGTGCCGCCAGGCTCGGACGCACACGTCCACTTCTTCCCAGTAGAGAAAGAAGACTTCGTCGAATCCCTGGATCTCGTAGGCCGCAGCGACCGACACCAACATGCACGAGCCGTCAATCCAGGCGACGGGGTAAGGCGATGTGGACGATAGGATGCCCTCGGCCTGGGTATGGCCAGTCTCGTACGTCTTCCAGTTGAGCGTTCCGCCCGACGACCACACTCTTCCGTCTGGGTACTTGATCAACGGCCCAACCGCGAAGACCCCCGGGCCGCATGCTTCGATGAGCCGGGTGGTCAGAAATGGGTCGTCGACGAGCGTGTCGTTGTTCAAGAGAAGCACGTACTTGGCGCCGCGGTCTCTGGCCCAGCGGATGCCGGCGTTGTAGCCGCCACCGACTCCTGCGTTGCGAGACAGAGTGAGAGCCTCGACGCGCCCTGCGAAGTCGGAGGCCAGTCGTTCGGCCTCGCGTTCGACCGATCCGTTGTCCACGACCACGATCCGATAGGCTGGACCTGAGAGCCGCGACAGAGACTCTACGCAGGCGCGAGTCAGCTCATAGCCGTTCCAGTTGAGGATCGCGATGACCAGCTCGGGGGGATCGGTGCGGGTGTCGTTGGACATCATCTGCCTATGTACGTCAGCATCGACGAGGAACCGCTCGTGTCCAGGCCCATCAAACGCTTTCGCCGGCACCTCCCGATGCGACCCCTGCCGGGTCGGCGGAAAGGGAATGCCGACGAATGCCCATATCATAGCCGCGAGCTCGCGAAGGGACCCTCAGCAGGACGCAGGAGAGTGGCCATTGGCAGCGCGCATCTCGCCCGGTTGCAGGGCTCGGCCAGGTGCGTCCCTCGGCTAGACTAGGCAGCTGCCGGCTCCGCCGAGAGCCAAAGCTCAGGGGTAGCCACCATTGCCAAACGTGGAACCGAAAGCCGACGCGGCCCCGCGCCCGCGGATCTCGGCCGTTCTCAACACCCTGAACGAGGAGAAACGACTCCCGTTCGCTTTGCGGTCGGTTCAGGCGTGGGTGGACGAAATCGTTGTGGTCGATATGCACAGCAGCGATGCTACCCGGGCGATAGCGGAGAGCTTCGGCGCAAAGGTCTTTCTGCATGAGCCCATGGGCTATGCCGATCCGGCCCGGGCTTTCGCCCTCGAGCAAGCGACCGGCGATTGGATACTGCTGCTCGATGCGGATGAGCTCGTGCCGCTGCCACTGAGCGAACGGCTGCTCGAAGTTGCCAGGCGCGATGAAGCCGATGTCGTGGTGATCCCGTGGCTCAACTACCTTCTGGGCTCACCGCTCCGGCACACGGGTTGGGGCCCGACGCAGGACTGCCACGAACGTTTCTTCCGTCGAGGATCGGTCGCTGCCGGACCAGAGATCCACGGTTTCCTCGAAATCCAGCCGAACGCTCGAGTCTTGAAGCTGCCCTATTCCACGGGGCTGGCCGTCGTCCATTTCAACTATCTCGACGTCCACCACTTCGTGGAGAAGCTCAACCGGTACACGGACATCGAAGCGGAGAGACAGCGGACCGACTCCAAGGCGGGCTCGGCCGTCCACGCCTCGAGCAGAGCGTTGCGCGAGTTCTGGCGCCGTTACTTCAGGTTCCGAGGTTACAAGGACGGATGGCGAGGTTTCTACCTCTCTGCCCTCATGGCCAGTTACAGGGTGATCGTGGCCGCGAAGGCACGCGAATGGCAGGCCAATGGGCCGCGGAAGTCAGTCGAGGCCGGCTACGAAGCCGAGGCGGAGAAGCTGCTGGCCGCCTACAGCTCGAGCCGCGTCCGCACCGCCAGTGGGGAGGCTGAGTGAAGGTCACAGTCGTTACCCCCGTCTTCAACGGGATGCCCTGGCTGCCCGAATGCATCGAGTCCGTGGCTCAGCAGCGAGTCGATGTCGATCTCGAGCATTTCGTGTACGACGGAGGCTCGACCGATGGCAGCGCCGAATGGCTCCGAGCGCACACCGCCCTCGGGTACGAGGCGATCATCGGGCCCGATGGTGGACAGACGGACGCCCTCGCGAAGGGGTTCGAACGGGGCACGGGCGAAATCTTCGGCTGGCTCAATGCCGATGATGTGCTCGAACCCCGCGCCCTCAAGCGCGTCGTTGACGTCTTCGCCGCCGACCCAGGCCTGGCGATGGTGGCGGGCGTCTGCTTGATTATCGATTCCGACGGCATCGTCATCGGCGCCATGCCACCGCCGCGGGTAGCGACGCTCACCGGCCTGCTGCGCCTTCCCTACAACCCTCCTCAGCCCGCTACGTTCTTTTCCGCTCGCGCATACAAGAGCGGAGGGGGTCTGGATCGCAGGTACGACCTGGCCATGGACATCGACCTATGGCTAAGACTGGCTGCGGTGGGCCCCATCAAGACCCTGGGGACCGAGGTGCTGGCTCGCTATCGCGAGCATCCCGATGCCAAGTCGATAGCCCGATCCCCGGCTTCTGCACGCCAGAGCTTCGCGATCAGGCGAAGGCACGGGATGCCACTGCGCAGTTCGGCAGCAATCCAGCTGGTCCGAGCGGGCTTCATCCGGCCCGTGACGTCACCACTCACCCGTCCTTTTCGCGGAGTGCTCAGGCGGCTGATACTTGGACCGTCAAGGGGCTTGAGCAGGATGTAGGCCCGACCCCCACCGGCAGGCTCTCTACGGGGGTCCATCAGGCAGCTCCGGGCACTCCCGGCTCCGCACCGCGAACCAAAGGCCCGGAGATTGCGGACCTGAGGGCGTGCGAGAGGTAGGCGAAAACCGCATACTACGACCCTCGCACACGTTCGTCGGGCCGTCGCAGCGACGCGCGTGCCCTGTCCGAGGAGCATTTTGGGCGCGTCCGTTCCGCCGTCTTGGCTGGGGTTCTGCGGCTCGGGTGGGACCAAACGCGGAGGTTTGAATGTCATTGAGCGCCGGCTCCAAGCCGCAGGATGGTGGTCTGCGGCGCCAGCTCCCCGAGCCGGTGGTTGTGATCGAGGCTCGCCACGGATGGCGGGAGCTGGGGTTGGCCGAGCTCTGGTCTCACCGAGAGCTTATGTTCTTCTTCGTCTGGCGGGACTTGAAGGTTCGATACCGACAGACGGTTTTCGGTGCATCGTGGGCGGTGATACAACCCGTCCTGCTGATGCTGGTATTTACGGCCACGGTGGGCCGCCTCCCAGGAGTCGGACCGGCCGGCATCCCTTATCCTTTGTTCGCTTTCGCGGGTCTGGTCCCGTGGACTCTCTTCGCCTCGAGCTTGACCGGCGCGTCCAACAGCATGGTCAACTCTGCAGGCATCATCACCAAGGTCTACTTTCCTCGCCTGTTGCTTCCGTTCGCGGCCGTAGGTTCGTTCCTCATCGACTTCCTGATCGCGATGGTGGTGCTCGGGCTGCTGATGCTGTACTTCGGCGTCGTGCCGTCAATAGCGGTGGTCTGGCTTCCCCTTTTCACTCTCTTCGCCCTGGTCACCGCTGTAGGCGTAGGCACCTGGCTGGCGGCGATCAACGTCCGCTACAGAGACGTCAAGTACGTTGTCCCGTTCCTGATCCAGACCTGGATGTTTGCTTCGCCGGTCATCTACGCGACCAGTCTCATCCCGACGGAATGGCAGTGGCTGTATGCGCTGAACCCCATGACGGGTGTTTTGGAGGGGTTCCGCTGGGCGTTGATCGGAGGCCCGAGGCCGGATGAACTCATCCTGGTCTCGGCCGCCGCCTCTGTGCTGGTCTTCGCAAGCTCCCTCGTCTATTTCCGACGCACCGAGCAGACCTTCGCGGACGTGATCTGATGACCAACATTGCCATCCAAGCAACTGGCCTGTCCAAGAGGTACACGATTGGGGTCCAGCGAGATCCCTACGGCCGCCTGACCGAGGTCCTCTGGTCTTCGCTAACGAGCCCCTTCAACCGCAAGCGAGCGAAGCAACATCGCGACGAGTTCTGGGCCCTTCGTGACGTCTCCTTCGATGTTCCGCGCGGATCCGTCATGGGCATTATCGGGCGAAACGGGGCGGGCAAGTCGACGTTACTCAAGATCCTCTCCCGGATCACGGAGCCAACCCTGGGCAGGGCCGAACTCCGCGGTCGTGTTGGCTCGTTGCTTGAGGTGGGAACCGGTTTCCATCCTGAGCTTTCGGGACGGGAGAACGTGCTGCTGAGTGGGGCGATCCTCGGAATGAAGCGGACCGAGATCGTTCGCAAGTTCGATGAGATCGTGGCCTTCGCCGACATAGGACAGTTCATCGACACCCCGGTCAAGCGCTACTCCAGTGGCATGCAGGTCCGGCTGGGGTTCGCTGTGGCGGCCTTCTTGGAGCCCGAGATCCTGTTCATCGACGAGGTGCTAGCCGTCGGCGACGCCGAATTCCAGAAGAAGTGTCTGGGCAAGATGTCGGAGATCGGGGAGAGTGGTCGGACGATCGTCTTCGTCTCCCACAGCATGCCGGCCATCCTGCGGCTGTGCAACCGAGCCATCCTGCTCGACCACGGGGGTGTCGTCGTGGACGGCCCGACCCTCGAGGTGGTGCGGCGCTACCTTGAGTCGGGTCCTGGGCGAACGAGCTCGCGTGAATGGACGGACCCGGCAAGCGCACCAGGCGATGACGTGGCCCGTCTGAAAAGCGTCCGAGTCGTCTCTGCCGACGGTGGTCCGCCTGAGGAGATCGACATCCGTCGGCCGATAGACATAGAAGTTGAGTACTGGACTAAGGCGCCAGGCGACCTTCGACCGTCCGTGAACCTGCATTTCTACAACGACGAAGGCGTGTGCCTCTTCATCAACAACGACTGGAACGACCGCCAGTGGTGGAGCGCCTCGCGGCGGCCGGGTCTGGTGCGAGCCGTATGCCACATCCCCGGCAATTTCCTCGCCGAAGGAAGGGTCGTCGTCACTGCGGTCGTGAGCACGTACAACCCCACCATCGTGCACGCCATCGAGCGAGAAGCAGTGGCCTTCGTGGTGGTGGACCGAACTGAGGGCGATGGCGTTCGCGGGGTCTTGGCGAACGAGTTCCCGGGCGTGGTCCGCCCTATGCTCGATTGGCACGTGGAGCAGGTTTCCGAGACAGTTGCGGGTAGGGGCTGACCTGGTCCGGTCGCCCAATCACGGCGGACGCGTCCGCAGATCAGGCGGCTCTCGGCAGGTTGGTTATGATCCGGACCGCAGCGCCATCTGAGCGCCTTGCCCTTAGTACCCCGTATGGGCTGCCGGACGCTCGCGCGGCCCGCGTAGCATCGAGCGAAGGCGTGAGCCAGTGCAATGCGCGTTCAGCGTGAAGCGATGGACAGACGCGCGCAGCCCGATGGTATTGTTGGCGTTGGGGGCTATGCGCGAATAGTTTGTCCGTTGCCATGACAAAGTCGCGGGTGACTCCGATGCGTCGGTGTCGCTGCCCTTGCCTGAGCTGAGCCAGCGTCCGTTCTCCCATGCTTGATCCGAGAGCTCGGCTGGCGTGAGCGCGCAGCGCAGGAGAGTGGGCCGGGAGGTGTGCCTGAGCAGGAAGCGCCTCTGCTCACTGCGGCGGATCGAAGCCCAGCTCCATCGCCAGGTGAAGTACCTGAACGCCTGGTTCCGCTTGATCGCGTCGAGACCGTACCCGTCGAGATCGCGGCGATGGTTCTCGCCAAGCTGGCGCCAGAACCCGAGACGCTGGCCCTGGGCCGACGATGACGCGGCAGGCTGGCTGGCGCCTCGGTCTGAGGCGGAATCGACCTCTTCCGCCCGTCATCGGATGCTTTGCTCAACTTCAGCTCTCCGCCTCAATCGCCGATCGACCGGATCGGCGCAGACGCCATCGCCCTACGAGGTCGGTACTGTGCGTCGAAGGAACCCACTCCGGCAATAGGTAGTCGCGAGGCGCTCGTAGCTACGGTCGACCTCAAAATCCGGATGCGCCGCCAGGAAGTCGCGCACCGCCTCGAGCGGATTATCGACATCCCAGGAGGGCTTGCCGTTGGGGGCGTCGGCGACCATGGGCATCACCTCGTCGAATACGACGATGTACCCGCCTGGGCCAACGAGCGGCGCGTAGAGCTCGAGCTCGGCGCGGACGTGATCGCGGGTGTGGTTCGAGTCGAGCATGACCATCACGCTCTCGCCGGGCTGGATACGAGCGCGGACCGCCTCCAATGTCGACGCGTCGGTCGAGCTTCCCTCGATGAGAGCGATGCGGCGGCTCGCTGGATGGCTTTCGATCGCCAGCCGGTTGTACTTGCGGATCTCGATATCGATGCCGATCACACGGCCCCGACCCAGGAGATCGAGCAGGGAAGCGTAGAGGATGAGCGCGCCGCCGTGAGCCACGCCGCTCTCCACGATGACATCCGGTCGGTGCTTCCAGATCAGCTCCTGGACCATCAAGATGTCTTCGGGGAGCTGAATGATCGGAATCCCCAGCCACGTGACCTCGTAGGACAGCTTCCGCTGCCAGTTCGAACGCGTCCAGAGGTTGGCCAGGACAATGAAGCCTTCGGGCGAGTAGATGTCTATCTCCCGCTCGCCTTCGGCCGTGCTGACCTTGATCAACCTGTTGGGCTGGCTAGCGTCTATCGTTTCCTTCACTGGCTGCTCCTCTCACGGGTGGACCACCAGGCGGTGGTTTCTTGGATCCCTTGCTGCAGGTTGTAGCGCGGCTGCCACCCCGTGGTCAGCAGCGCCGTTGGATCGCCCGTAGTGGGCCATCCCGTCGACTCGGAGTCTGCCAGAGCCCCGAATCTGAGTAGCTCTGCCCCGTCAGTCGCCCTGGCGATCTCCTCGAAGACTTCCCGGAGCGTCACCGGCATGCCGGTGCAGATGTCGACACGGCCCGTCAGGTCACTCTCGGCGACACGGCACAGCGCGTCCGCGACGTCGGCCACATGCAGGTAGTCGCGTGATTGCGTGCCGCTCGTGACGCCGATCCGCTCACGGTGCAGCAACGCTCGGGTGACCGTCGGGACGATCCGCCGCTGGTCTTCCCAGGGCCCGTAGAGGTAGTGGATGTGAGGGCATGCCGCGGTCATCGACCGGTCGGTGAAGCCGAGGGCGAGGCGGTGCTGGGCGGCCTTTGCCGCCGCATAGACCGTCGACTCAGGGGTGTCCAGGTTCTCGAGGCACGTGCCGGCGACGACGACCCGACGGCAAGTGCCGCCGTCGGCGAGCGCCTCGAGGAGGTTGATCCCGCCCCGGAGCGAGGCCAGGTTCTCCCGCACCGCTCGAAGGTACGAGCCCGGTTCGGCATACCAGGCCAGGTGGATGGCCGCCTCCGGCGCGATCGCGCGAACCGCGTCTCGAACCCAGGCCGCGTTTGTCAGGTCGCCCTCGCGCAGCTCGATCTGCGACGCGACCTCGGCGAGGCGGTATCGGGGTGCGTCCGGCAGCGTCATGCCGTGCACTTCGACACCACGGGCCACCAGCGCCCGAGCGACGTGCGCCCCGATGAAACCCGTGGCTCCGGTCAGCAGGACCCGCATCAGTGCTGGTGGACTCCCCAGTCGTAGGGGATCTCGTTGTCGAATGGGTCGAGGCGGATCGAGCGGCTCGGGTCGTGAGGATGCGTGCTGCAATTGGCGACGATCGCCGCCTCGCTTCCCATGCCCTTGAAGCCGTTCCAGACGCCCGGTGGGATCCGGACGAGGCTGTAGTTGTCCGGACCCAGGAAGATCTCCATGAGCTCGCCGTTCGTGGGCGACCCGGTCCGATCGTCGAAGAGGACGAGCTTGATGCGTCCGTGGATGCAGGCGTAGTTGAGGGTCATCTCGGCGTGCTTGTGCCAGCCCTTGACGACGCCGGGGTAGATCGTGGAGAAGTAGATCTCGCCGAACTCGACGAAGTGGGGGTCGGTCCGCTTGAGCATGTGCATAACCGTTCCGCGCTCGTCCGGGATGCGCTTGAGGGGAACAACGAGCACGCCATCAATCATCGTCACACCAACGTCGGCCTAGGAACCGGAATGATGAACTTGCCACCGAGCCGCCGGTACTCGGCTTGCTGGGCCAGGATCTCGTCCGCGAAGTTCCAGGCGAGAAGGAGGCATTCCTCCGGCCTTCGGATTGCCAATTGGTCGGAGGCGACGATGGGAATGTGCACCCCCGGCATCAGGTGACCCTGCTTGTGTGGGCTCCGGTCGACAACGAACGAAATCAGGTCTGGGCCGAGATTGAACGCGTTCAGGAGCACGGCGCCCTTTGCCGCCGCGCCGTAGGCGGCGACAGTGTGACCCTGAGCCCGCAGGCTGACAAGTCTGGCCCGGAGCTCCTGTCCGAGCGCGTTCACTCGACCGGCAAAGGCGACGTAGTAGTCCGGGCTGCAGAGGCCTACCGCCGCTTCTTCGGCGAGAAGCAATCGGGCAGCCTCGCTGGGTCCGTCAGTACCGGAGCGCATCGCGAAGAGGCGCAGGGAACCCCCGTGAACGCGGAGACGCTCCACGTCGACGACGCTCAACCCGTTTCGCTCGAAGACACGCGTCAGGGCCGTGAGCGAGTGATAGAAGACGTGCTCGTGGTAGATGGTGTCGAACTCGAGCCGTTCCACCAGTTCGCGCAGGTACGGCGTCTCGATGACGGCGATGCCGGCCGGTTTCAGGATGCGCGCGATGCCGGCCACGAAGCCGTTGAGATCGGGGACGTGGGCGATGACGTTGTTGGCGTGGACGACGTCCGCGGTCCGGCCGCTTCTGGCCAGGTCGTCGGCGAGATCGCGCGTGAAGAACTCGGCGAGAGTGGGCACGCCGCGCTCGGTTGCGACTTCGGCGACGTTTCGCGCCGGGTCGATGCCCAGCACCGGCACTCCGGCCCTCGCGTAGTGCTGCAGCAGGTAGCCGTCGTTGCTGGCCAGTTCGACGACCAAGCTGTCCGACCCCAGGCGGCGCCCGGCGATCATTTGCTCGGCGATTGCCCGCGAGTGCTCCACGAACTCGTCCGATACCGATGAGAAGTACGTGTAATCGCGAAAGAGGAGCTCCGGCGCGACCGTTTCGGTGATCTGGACGAGCCAGCAGTCGGGGCAATAGGCCAGCGCCAGCGGGTAGCGTGGCTCCGGCCGGGCAAGGTCCTCTTCCTTGAGAATGGCATTGGCGAGAGGCATCTGGCCGAGGTCCAGCACGACCTGGAGGCCCGATCTTCCGCAGCCGCGGCATGTGGTCTGGTTCATGCGGCGGTCGTGAGATAGGCACGATACCAGTCGATGGTCTGGCGCAGGCCGGACTCGACCGTCGCCCGAGGTCGCCAGCCCAGCAGGCGCCGCGCCTTGACTGCGGAGACGCGCTGCTCGGGGATCTCCTTCAGCGGCTGACCCAGCACCAGCGGCTGGGCTTCGGAGCCCATCAAAGTCAGGATCCGGCGCACGATCTCGATGACGGGCAGCCGGACGCCCCCGGCGAAGTTGAAGGCCGTGCCGGCGATATCGGGTCGGTCGCCCACGGCATCAGCCAGCGCCACGACCCCCGCGGCGGCGTCTTTCACGTACAGGTAGTCGCGGACGAAGGTTCCGTCGGAGCGGATGACGGGATCGTCGCCCTCGATGACCGAGCGGATCGTGCCGGGGACGATCCGGCTCCAGTTCAGATCGCCGCCGCCGTAGAGGTTGCCGCACCTCGTGACCGCCACGGGCATTCCGTAGGTGTACGCGTACGTTTGGGCAAGCAGGTCTGTGACCGCCTTGGACGTGTCGTAGGGATGGTGAGGCCGGAGGGCCATATCCTCCCGATAGGGCCGTCCGGCGGCGTCGCCGTAGGCCTTGTCCGACGAAGCGACCACGATCCGGCGCACGCCGCCCGCGCCGCGGCACGCCTCGAGCACGCTCCAGCTCCCCTCGATGTTGTTGCTGAACGTTTCGACCGGGTTTTCGATGGCCGGCCCCACCAGAGTCTGCGCGGCCAGGTGGATGATCGTGTCGATGCGGCGGCTGCTCAGCAGGTACCGGAGCACAGGCGTGTTCCGGATATCGCCGTCGATCCGCTCAACGCCCTCGGGCGGGATCGTGGCGCGTGGGCCGTCCCAAGCGATGTCCAACCCCAGAACCGATGCCCTCGATTCGATAAGGTTGCGCGCGACCCATCCCCCCAGCAGGCCCGCCGCCCCAGTGATCAGAACTGTGCGACCGGACCAGGGGCTGCCGCTGTCGTCTCCTACCGCCATGTCGCCCATGGCGCCGTCTGTGCGGCCCAGAGCGCCCGTAAGTAGCGGACGTCGCGCAGGGTGTCCATCGACTGCCAGAAGCCTTCGTGCCGGTAGGCCCCAAGTCCGCCTTCGTTTGAGATCCTCTCGAGAACGTCGGCTTCCAGGCTCGTCTCGTCCCCTGGGATGTAGTCAAGGACCTCAGGCTCGATGACCATGAACCCGCCGTTGATCCAGCCCTCGCCGATCTGCGGCTTCTCGATGAAGCGCACCGAGCCGTCCGTGTCGAAGCTCAACCCGCCGAACCGCGAAGGGGGCCTGACGGCTGTGATGGTGACGGACTTGCCGGAGGAGCGGTGGCATTCGACGAGCCGCTGTAGGTCGACGTCGGAGACGCCGTCGCCGTAGGTCAGGAGGAAGGGACCGTCCGCGAGCAAGGTCCGGAGCCGCCCGACGCGACCGCCGGTGTTCGTGTCCAGGCCCGTATCGACGAGGTGAACGGTCCAGGCGTCTCGCTCCGGCTCGTGGCGCTGCACTGCCCGATTACCGAGCTCTACGGTCATGTCGCCGTTGAGCGAGACGTAGTCCAGGAAGAACCGCTTTACGTCTTCGGCCCTGTAGCCCAACGCGATGACGAATTCCCTGAATCCGTATTGCGCGTAGTGCTTCATGATGTGCCAGAGGATGGGCCGGCCACCAATGTCGACCATGGGCTTGGGGCGCGTCTCAGTCTCCTCAGCCAGGCGTGTACCCTGTCCTCCGGCAAGGATGACTACTCTCACGCGGTCAATTATGCCCGATCAGGCACCTCCGAGTAGCCGATCGGTCGGGCCCCAGCGGAGGTCTCGGTTGGACCAGCACGCGCCGCTCGTAACGATCGGCATGCCTACCTACAACGGTGCGCGGTTCCTGGCGCAGTCGCTCGACTCGCTGCTTAGCCAGGACTATCCGAACTGGGAGCTGGTGATCAGCGACAACTGCTCGACCGACGGAACGGAAGCCATCGCGCGAGCCTATGCCCAGCGGTCCGACCGCGTCCGCTACGTCCGCCAGGAGGCCAATCTGGGTTACTCGGCCAACTTCAACCGCGTGCTCGCCCTGGCCCGAGGCACCCACTTCATGTGGGCGGCCGACCATGACCTGTGGGGACCGGGCTTGGTCTCTCGGTGCGTCGCAGCGCTGGAGGCCGATCCTACGGCTGTGCTGGCCTACCCGCAGAGCTTGTTGATCGACGAGAACGGGACGGTGATAGAGGAGATGGACGACCAGATAGACCTCGGTCACGCGTCGGCTCTGCATCGCTACAAGCGTTTGATCTGGCGGCTGCACAACTGCAACATGATCTACGGGGTGGCTCGACGCGAGGCCCTGGTTGCCGCCGGGGGCTTCCCCGACGTCTTTGGTGCGGATCACGTCGTGCTCGCGCGGCTCGTCCTGCAGGGCCCGATCCTTACCGTCGGAGGCCACCTATATTTGCGGCGCCAGAACCGTCCACTGGAGACGGCCGATGAGCATCGTGCGCGCGCGCTGGCCGACCTGAACCCGTCGAAGGCCGGCGTCCGGGCCTCCATGCCGGTGGGTTCGATATACCGCGACTTTCGCGACGCGCACATCCGCGCCGTCAGGGAATCCTCGCTCTCGTTCACGGAGAAGCTCGATGGTACGGTTGCGACTCTGGCCTGTTTCCGCCAGAGGTTTGGCGTCGACTCTGCTTTCCTGAAACTGCTTCGAGCCGGAGCCCGAGTCACCCGACTGAGAGCGCGCCTGGATCGCCATTTGCGCGTCGGGACATGAGCAGCCTAGCCGATCGGCCGCTGCGTCTCGGTGTCGGGCCCATTCTCGACGGTTCCGGGGGCACGGATCGGAGGAGACTGCTCGGATGCGCGAACGTCCACGGCGAGCGGAAGGAGGCCATGTTGACAAACAGCGTCGCGAACCTGCGACGGGCCGTGGAGGCGGTGAGCTGATCTTGTGCGGTTCCTGATCGTCGATCACATGTATGGCGGATTCGTGAATTGGGTCTACAGCTCGACACCCGGGCTGGCACGCGACTCATACGCGTCTCAAGCGGCGCATCGACAGCGAAGTCTTCGGCCAGATGCAGTTCGAGGTGGCAGCCCTGAAGGCTCAGGGCTACGAGGCGTACGACCACATTGCGAACAAACCTGTCATCGACCGGTCGCGAGGAAGAGGAATCCTCTGTAGTCGGCCGCCTCTGGCGCGTTTGGTACGACCGCGCGTTCCGAGATCAGAAACTCGCGCAGTAGCTTGAGGCCGACGCCGGCCGCCTCACCGAGGAACTCGTCGCGGTTGAGGAACCATCCGGGGTATTCCGCGTGGTAGCCGTGCCCGTAAGGTCGTTGGAGAACCACAAACGACGGCACGTGCTCGACGATGGGCATCCGCGTCACGTACATGCACTTGTGGGTGACAGCGGCCAACCGCTGGAACGTAGCGTGCCAGGCCGTCGCCCTACAGACGCGTCTCGATCATCCGGACGAGCTGGTCCATCCTGTTGTGCCAGGTGTGGTCCCGAAGAGTCCGCGCCTGACCGGCAGTGGCGATCTTCGATGCTTCCCCCGGATGGCCGAGGTAGTAGGACACCAGTCCTGCACACTCCTGCGGGCTAGCGTATGAGACGACCTCGCTTCCCACCTTGAACAGGTCGGACAGATTGGACTTGGCATCGGTCACGAGCAATGCACCCATTCCGGTTGCTTCGTAGAGCCGTAGATTCGCCGCGTAGGGACCGGCAACAGCGCCGTGGTGGTTCAGCGTAATGCGAGACCTCGCCAGGACTTCGTACATACCCCGGCCCCATGCAGCACTTTTGAGCATGCCTCGAATTGGCGAGTCGGCGGGCAGACCGTGCAGATCGCCAGTCCAGATCTGCAGTGGCGAGGTGCTCGCAACGGTCTCCATTAGTTCTCGGCGCCCAGGATGCTGCTGGCCGAACGACCCAACAAAGGATGCCGGGATGTCGCGGCCAGCAACCGGCACCTCAGCGAGGGCCGCCGGCCCGAAAGCAAGCGGGAGCCACTCGGCCGCCATGCCCTCATCACGGAACCACTGGACAAGCGAGGGTAGAGCCGAGACGACAAGATCGTAGGCGCCGTAGTCCTGCCCAGGAGGGAGTTCTGTTGCCACCTGACCGACAAGCAGTCGGGTCAACCTCCGCATCTGCGCAGCCACGCTCGATGGCAGGGTACCCATGATGCCGACGTACACGACATCAGGACGATGCTCTCGCACCTGCTGGAGTATCAGCTCCCAGCTAATCTCAGGACGGGGCCTCGAGAGCCACGGGACGGCACCGCGTCGGAGTCGGAGATTCCAGCGCCCTCTGGCGAGGCCAGGCACCCCGTGCTCGGTGGCCCAGGCGCGCTGCGCCGCGTGCGCATTCGGCACGATGACGTCAGCCTGGTGGCCGAGCTCGCGAAGGGCGCTAGCTTGGAATTCGGCTTCGCCAAACATTCCCTCGCGGATTGCTGCCAGCTGTTCCTCGTATGGCGCGGACGCCAGGTTCGGGCGATCTCTGTAGATGCTCTCAAGGAACGCCGGGTAGTTGGTGTCTATGAACAGATAGCGCATTTCTAGACCAACGCGCCCAGACACCCACTGCCGGCTCTGAGTACCCAATCCACGAGGCGAGATGCGAGGCAGTGCCTACAGGCCCACCCTTTCGGTGCCCTCAACGTCGCCAGGTCTGCCCAACACGTGCCGGCGCTGCCGCCTGGAGGGGTGTGCCGCCGGCCCTCCAGGATCATCGCCGGGTCCGGACGGCGGGCTTGATCTCGTCCATGATGTCGAATATCCCCTTTACGCATCAGTCGGCGTCAGGAGCAGCGCGGAATCATCGAGCGCTCGCCGGCGCCTGGTACGCTTGGAGCGACCCGGGCGGCCGCGCGCGAACTTCTCAAGGGCCCGGCGTGTCAACAGGTCCGAAGAACGTTGCACCCAGTCCCTCCCAGCCGATATTCCATATCGCTCCAGTCGTCTACATTCGCAACGACCTAGGAGACACCATGATCTGGCCTCGCCGAATTCGGCGCGCCAGGACGCGCCAGCCGTAGCGTGGCCATCGCAGGCTGTTGGATCGGGCATTGGCCCGACCCCTGGAGCGAACAAGCCGAGTGGCCGACCTCAACTCGCGGAGATAGCCACCGTACAACCAGGATCGGAGGTCTCTGTCCATCCCAGAGTACCCGTCCAGTCCTGGGTCCCAAAGGCCCGGGCCGACCGACTTGAAACCCTGGAAGTGGTAGAACACCAGAGGCCGACCGTCCACGGTTGGGGGCGTGGCACTGGTATCGATCCGATACTGCGTGAAGTTCCATGGCGCCAGGTCAACGCCCGGATGCTGGATGACGCAGACCCCCGGTAGCCCTGGCCACTCGTCAAGGTAGCCTTGATCCGCGAACTTGCCGTCCTCTGGAACGTCCCGACACCACTCCAGACACTGGCTCCGCCACCGTGCGAGCACGGCACGGCCGTCAGCGTCGTTCCGGAAGGTCACCCAGGCGACGTTGTACTTCCCGTAGATCGACAGCCGCGCCAGCTCCGGGGTGTATCGATGAGGGACGATCGCCACCGACTCCGCCCGCAGCTCGTCGAAGACCTGCTGGGGGTTCGAGTAGAAGAGCAGGTCGGAGTCCAGATACGTGATCGAGTCCATGCCCGGGACTTTGCCGAGCAGATAGAACGGCAGTGCCGGCGAGAGCGTGAAGTAGTACTCAACCGTGGTGCGGTTCTGCTTCGCGCCAAGGAGCGCCGGATCGGCCTGCTCCAGGTCCGATAGGCGGATCGGTCGGAGCGAATCCAGCCCAAGCGCCGCGACGGCGGCATACCCGTCCTCATCGAGGCAGAGCGCCCAGAGCATGAACGGCGGGGAATACCGCACCAGGGACTGGTGCATCGCAATCGCGCGGGTCAGGTAATTCCGGTCGAAGTAGGTGCAGAAGTGGATCATCGGCCGCCAGCCTGAGCTCCGGTCGCGTGAGCCTCGCTCGGAGTCCACTCGACGATGGCCGCTATGACCCGGTTCACCTCGTCGTCGGTCAGACTGGAGAAGATCGGCAGGCTGACGATTTCGCCGGCCAGACGCTCCGTGACCGGCAGTTCCGCGACATGAGGAAGGCGCCCGGCGTAGCCTGGTTGCAGGTGGACGGGCACCGGATAGTGGATGGCGGCCGCGATGCTGTGATCGCGCAGCCAGGCGATCAGGCCGTCGCGACTACCGGTGCGGACGACGTACTGGTGGTAGACGTGGCTGGCCGCAGTCCTGACGACTGGTGTGACGACCGCCGTGCCCCGCAGGCCCGCGTCGTACCGCGCCGCGATCTCCCTGCGCCGGGCGTTGTCGCCATCCAGTTTGGGCAGTCGGGCTCGTAGAACGGCCGCCTGGACCTCATCCAGCCGGCTGTTCAGGCCGGGCACGGCACTGACGTAGCGCTCTCGCCAGCCGTACTGCCTCAGCTCCCTGATCCGTGTCGCCACGGCGACGTCGTCTGTGACCACGCAGCCGCCGTCGCCAAGCGCGGCCAGGTTCTTGGTCGGATAGAAGCTGAACGCGGCGACCTCGCCCATCGTCCCGACCATGCGGCCGTTCAGTCTCGCGCCGTGGGCTTGGGCGCAGTCCTCGACGACGGCAAGACCGGCCGGCCGGGCAACCGCAAGGATTGCGTCCATATCCGCTGCCTGCCCGTACAAGTGGACGACTACGACCGCTGCCGGGCGGGTGCCGATGGGTCGCGACCCGGCCGCGACTGCCCGGGCCAGGCTCTCCGGATCCATGGTGACGGTCGCTTCGTCCACGTCCACGAGGATTGGAGTCGCGCCCGCTCTTTCGATTGCGGCCACCGTGGCAACCGCAGTATTCGACACGCTGTAGACGGCATCGCCCGGACCTATCCCGAGGCCTCGCAACGCCAGCTCGATGGCATCCGTTCCGCTGGCAACACCGACCGCCTCTCTGAGTCCGAGGTATGAAGCAAACTCCTTCTCGAACCCGTCCACCTCCGGGCCGAGGATGTACCAGCCGCTCTCCAAAACGCGCCGGACGGCGGCGTCGATGTCGGTCTGGTAGCGTCGGTAGTCGCGGCCTGGCGATGCCTGCGGGATGGGGCTGGGCGATGCTTGCTCAGACATACCGATCGAGATGCTCTCGGTAGAACTCGAGCGTGCGTGCAAGGCCTTCCTCGAGTGGGACGCGCGGCTCCCATCCGATTGCCTCTCGGATGGAGTTGTAGTTGGCGTAGTAGTCGCCGATGTCGATGCGCTTGCGATCCTCAGGAAAGATCCGAGTCTCGTACCTGCCGCCGCCGTTAACCTTGACGAGCAGCTCGGCCAGCTGATGGAGGCTGATTACCTCGAGCCCGCCCAGGTTGAAGACGCGGCCGTTTGTGGCTTCGTCTCTGGCGGCGGTCAAGAAGGCCTCAACCGCATCGTCGACGTACGTGAAGTCTCGAAGCTGGGCGCCTTCCCAGACCTCGAACGCTTCACCCTGAACGAGTTTCTTGATCCATATCCCGAGGAAAGTCTGGCGGGCGTCCACCACGCGCATGTGCGGCCCGTAGGTGTTGGTGAGGCGAAGAGCGCAGGCACGGATGCCATAGACGTCGTTGTAGAGGATGTGATAGGCCTCGCCGGCGGCCTTGTTGATGCCGTTGACGTCCACTGGCCGCACCAGATGCTTCTCGTCCACCGGCAGGTATTCGGGGCGGCCGTAGATCTGGCGCGTGCTCGCGAAGACGATCTTGATGTCCGGGTTGGACTTCCTGCAGGTCTCGAGAATTGCCAGTTGGGCCCTGCCGTTGATGTCCAGGTCCGTTTCCGGGTCCGCCATCGAATCCAGGTGTCCGGTCTGGCCGGCCAGGTTGAACAGCAGATCCTTGTCCCGGATGAGGTAGCGCAGGCCATGCTCATCCCTCACGTCCGAGATATTGATGTGGACCCGACTGGCGAATTCCGCCACGTTGAACAGGTTCCCGCCGTACTCCGGAATGAGGCTGTCAACGAGCGTGACATTGGCCCCGTCGTCCACGAGTCGGCGGGCAAGGTGAGAGCCGATGAAGCCGAGCCCGCCGGTGATCAAGACCCGTTTGCCCGTGAAGGTGCTCATAGGCCGGAGCGCGAGAACAGGAAGCCACGGTAGTCCGCGGCTTCGGGGGCGTTGGGGACGTTCGGAATCTCCCAGATCAGGAACTCTCGCAGCAGCTTCAACCCAGATTCGCCGGCAGCCGAAAGGAATTCGTCGCGGTTTAGGAACCAGCCGGGATACTCCGTCAGGTAGCCATAGCGATGAGGCCGCTGAACCACAACGAACGAGTCGGCTGTTTTGATGAACGGCTGGCGCGTGACGTACAGATAATCGGTCGTGGCGGCGGCGAGTCGTGCGAGAAGCGGTCGCCACTCTCGGGAGTAGTGGAGCGAGCTGCTGGCCACCACCAGGTCATATCGTCCGGCCAGCGCCTCGTCTTCGTCTGCATAGAACGTGGCCTCCGGCAGCACTTTGCGGCCGCCAGCGACGAGGTTCGGCAGATCACGACAGTGGTAGTCGAGATTCAGGTCAGGCAGAAGGGCTCGGGCATACACCAGGTAATGCCCAATGCCACCACCCCAATCGAGCATCTTCAGTCGTTTCCGCCCCTGCGCGGCTCGCGCGAGAACGTAGCCGAACGTCATGATCGTGTTATGTGCACCGTAGTCTGGCGGGCCTCCGGCGGCTTCATTCGAGATACCGAATGGATGGGGGGCATCGACAGATCGGAGGAAAGCGGGCCATCGGTCCAGCTGGGTCTCGACCACGCTTTCGGCATTCCACCCCGGCGAAGCGCTCGATGGCTGCGGCCACCCGCTCGGCAGGTACTCCCAATCCGGCGGCTCCGCCTTGTGCGAACGATCGCGGATCTGACGGTAGACGTTGGTGATGACCGGCGGGAGCAAGGCCTTCGCGACTCGCTTGGCCGAATGACGGTAGCCGCGCGATGCGGTCAATGGAAGTACCGGCTGTTCGAGTGTGAATCGATCATGTCGACCGCATCTGCCTGGAACGAACCCTCATTTACGAAGGCGAACGCTTCACGATACCGGGTCGCAGTGGCTGGGCGATCGATCATCTGTATATTATCTGCCATTCGCTACCGCCTCGGTCGCGGCCAGGATGCCTGTGTGCCCTCGGTCGTTTGCGGGTAGGAACAAGACCTTGATCAACCTCTGCCAGAATGCCCTACCCCTGACTACTCAGTGAGGGAGCGGTCCAGGGGCTCATAGGCTGCGGCGAGGCCAGCACCCGCGATCAGCCAGATCAGCGAGAAGTTCAACGCGTTCGTGGCTTGATAGGCCACCAGCAGACAGGCCAGCGCCCCGGCATAGGCCGCAATCGCGCCCCGATCGGCGCGGTGCCGAGCCGCCCTGAGCAGGGTCAACAGCACGAGCCCGAATCCGATCGCAAGGCCCGCGGCCCCAAGGGCCCCCGACTCGTATAGGGCTGCAAGGGCCAGAATCGCAATGTGATCGGGCTGCCCCGGTTGCGAGGGATCCGGGTGGCGCTGGCCGAAGGAATTCGCACCGAGGCCTATCAATGGACTATGCGGCAGGTCGGCGAGGGCCGGCGCGACACGATCGAGTCGAAAGCCAACCGTGTCGGGCGGGGGCGCCACGGTGTAGGTCGGCGTTGGCGTTGGCGATGGCGATGGCGAGGGTGTAGCGGTCGTGCCGGACGCGCCCGGCGATGGCTCGGGCTGGCCCGTTGCGGACGCAAAGAGGCCACGTCCCCAGCCCGCCAGAGTGAAGTCCAGAGGTTTCGTAGGCGGCCTGCCACCCTGCATCAGGACACCGGCAACCAACAACCCGCCCGCGAGACTGGCGACAACAACGGCTGCCCGTATGCCCACACGCGGGATGTCGAGCGTCGCCCAGCGGCGCCTCGGAGCAAAGGCCAACAGGACGTAGACGGCCACTCCAGCTGCCAGGCCCAGGTAGGCGCCCCTCGTCTCACCGAGGGCAAGTCCCACGGCCATCGTGACCACGAGGACCTTGTCCGATGTCCTACCTCGCGTGAGAAGCCTGTCGATCCCGAACGGTATCAACGCGGCCAAGAGCGACGCGTACAGGTTGGCTTCCCAGGACAGAGCGAACACTCTTGGCAGAGAGCTCAACGCGTCCTGAACTCCGGGCGCAGCGGTAGGGCCCGTCACCAGAACGGGCCCGAGGGTGAAGAACAGCAAGGCAAAGGCGATGCCCGCCAGGGCTTGAACCAGTCCGGAGAGGCGGATCCATCCGGTCGCCTGGGCATTGGCCATTGCGAGAAGCAGGAAGGCAAGCAATCCGCCGGACATCGAAAGCCCGGTCCAGAAGGTGATCCGCAGGCTGTCGGCCCGATCGGGTGCGAATAGCACGGAGGAGGCCGCCAGACACGCCAGGTATAGGGCGAACGATGCCCCGATTGGCCAGAGACGCCGGAGTCCAGGCAGGTCGCGTCTCGACGGCGCCAGGAGAAGTGCCGCATAGCCGGCGAGGATCGCGGGTTGCTCCAGACGCATGTTCCCGAAGGGGGTCGAAATCGACCAACGCGACAGCGTCGCCACCAAGAAGAGGATCCCAAACGCCGCTGCGGGCTTAGATGGCACGAGCCAGGCCACGGATCCTGCGGCCGCAACGGCGACAAGGATGTATGCCAACGACCAGACGTCCTCGCTGCCGTTGACCCACAGGCCGATCGCAGCCAGCGCACATGCAACCGCGATCGCTACCTGCTGCCGGCGGCCCCAACCCTCGTTCACTCGCCCCGCACCTCTCGGACTGCCTTCCAGGCGATGAGGGCAGTCTCTCGCCACACGTAGCGGCCCGCTACAACACGGCCAACCGTGGCCAGCCTTGCCCGTTCGGCCTCGTCCTGCACCAGACGGGAGCATATGTCCGCCACCGCCTGGGGATCGTCTGGATCGAAGATCAGTGCCCCCCGGTCGGTGACCTCTGGAAGGCTACTGGAATTGGCTACCGCTGTGGGCACACCGCGAGCCATCGCCTCCAATGGCGGGAAGCCAAATCCCTCCGTGCGTGACGGAAAGAGGAAGCACGTCGCGTCCTCGTACAACCTGGCCAGACGCTGTTCGTCGACTGAGCCCACGAGGTGGACCAACTCCCGCAGGCTCTGATCGCCGCCGACGATCGATCGCAGTCTCTCGTCGTCGCGTCCGGGCCTGCCTGCGATGACGAGATGCAGGCCGCGAGGAACTCCAATTCTCCAGGCTTCGATCAGAACGCCGATGTTCTTGTGAGGCTCGGTCTGGCCCACGAACAACGCGTATCTGTCCGGGAAAGAAGGGTTGCGCGCGGCGGCTGCCACGCGGAGCGAGTGCTCCAAACCCGGATATGCCACTACGATCCGTTCCGCGGGAGCGCCCAGGAGAGTCTGCAGTTGGCTTGCGGACCAGCGTGAATCGGTCAGGATGCGATCCGCGTGCTTGGCCGAGTGACGAAACATCCGCTCCGCATAGGATCGATAGCCGGCGTCGTAGGCATCGGGATGGGTCAGGAAGTTGACGTCGTGGATCGTCACCACCTGTCCTCTTGGGAGTGCGAGCGGCAGGATGTTCGCCGGTGAGAACCAGACATCCATCTTCTTGACGGCACAGGTTGCGACTGCCCCGGTCGACCACCAGACCAGATCAGAAGCCAGGTTGAGGTACCTCCCGACGCGGTGACCCCGGCGTACTCGCGGGAAGCCGGCCACGGGAACCAAGGTCTCGGACGGAGCGGCTATCGCGTGCATTTCGGACAGCAGTTCGTTGGCGTATCTGGCGGTGCCGGCGTGTGGGTGTCGCAAGATGCTCATGTCGACTCCCACGCGGAGTCGGCCGGACGATGGTTCCGGGAGCGGTCGGTCGTCTCGTGCGTCGGTAGCTCCATTGCTTGGGTCTTGGGCGGGGAATCCCTGCCCGCCGTCATTACTACTCATCCGAGCTGGCCTCGTTCCAGCCGAGGGCCTCGTCATATGCCTTCCTCAGCGCCGCGCTCGTCGCTCGCGGAGAGTATCTGATCCGCAGACGCTCCACGGCTGCCGGGTCGGGCTTCGTATCGCAGGCCAGCAACATCGCCTGCGCTATGGAATCGGGTCGATCGCTCTCGGCTCTAACCCCTGCGTCCCCGAGGACCTCGTCATAGATGGCGCCAGGGACGGCGACGGCCCGACCGCCGGTCAGCAGCGCCTCAACCGGCGGGAGCCCGAAGCCTTCGCGCCGCGACAGGCTCAGGAGCACGCCCGACTCGTACATACGCGCGAGCGTTCCGTCGTCGACGCGATCTGCGAACTGCACCGCGCGGGCTATCCCAAGAGACTCCGCCTGATGAAGAAGACGCCGCCGGATAACTTCTGGCTGGTAGCCGATAAACGTGAGCCGGCCGTCGTGCTGGCCTGCCCAGAACCTGGCAAACGCGGCGATCGCGAGATCCGGTCGCTTGTGAGGATCTGGGATCCCGACGAACAAGAAGCTCGGGCCGGCGCCCCTCGATTCAACCCTGGATTCCCCTGCGACTCGATCGCGGCTTGGTCCCGCGAGAGGCTCCACGAGCGGGTAGACGACGCGGATCCGACTCCGTGGGATCCGAAGGGTCTCCACGAGGTCGTCGGCGGTCGTCTCGGAGATAGCCACTGCCATTCGTGCGCGGCGAAGGTACCTGAGGTACAGCCTGTAGGCGAGCCTGCGGTGTGGGCGTATGCGGGCCATCACCTCGGGTTCATGCAGCGGGATCAGGTCGTAGGCCGTGGTGAGGGTCCGTCGCATCGACAGAGGGCTGATCGGCGACGCCGGGTCCGTCTGATGCCAGATTGCAGGCTGCCGATGCCGGAGCGCGGCCCTGTCGGCGACCGCGGCCCAAGCCCACCCGATGTCCTGTGACCGGAATCGCGGTGATGACCTGGTCCAGGTCGCACGGGCCTTTGATGTCGGGCAGCCTGCGGCCGCCGGCCCAGATAGACACAGAAGGCCGAGATGGTCCAGGCACCATTCAGGCTCCTCTCGGAACAGCGCCTCAATGACGCCATGAACGTAGCGTCCGATGCCCCGGATCGCGTGACCCGACCCCAGCGGGGTGGCGTCCAGGCCGATCAAGCTGGCTTCAGCCGCCGGATCTCCGTTCAAGAGCGAAATCGCGGCGGAACCGCTTGGGACGGACTCATCGTCCCGCCCGGCTCGGCAAGGAGCCCAGCGATCGCATCCCCGGGACCGCGAGAGCACAGTGGAGTCCCGCGCCTTGGCCTGCGGATCATCCGTGTGTCCCTTCCTGCGCCCGGGTGCACCCAACCGGGAGTGAGAGTATCCGTCCCCTGAAGAGCGGGCGTCAATCGGCGCCAAGATCGTGGGCGGCCCCGCCGCACGGTGCGGGGCGGGCACGGAGACTGTATGGGTGGGATGCCATTTCCGCCGCCTTCGAGAACTGGCTCAGAAGGTTGTGCCGGCCTCCCGAGCCCTAGAGAAGAATCCTGCCGTCCGAGGCATACCCGGTAGCCGCCGCTGGCCGGCGGGGGGATCCGGAGACTCTCTATACTCCCGAACATGAAGACGGCGCTCATCACCGGCATCACCGGCCAGGATGGCTCGTACCTCGCTGAGCTGCTTCTCGAGAAGGGGTATCGCGTCGTCGGGATGACTCGGCGATCCAGTACCGGCGCAATGGAGCGGATCGAGCACCTTCTCGACCGCATCGAGCTCGTCCAAGGAGACGTGCTCGATCAGGCTTCGCTGGTTGCCGCCCTTCAATCGGCCCAGGCTGACGAGGTTTACAACCTGGCCGCGATGAGCTTCGTGCCAACCTCATGGAATCAGCCCGTACTGACGGGTGAGTTCACTGGCCTCGGCGTGACTCGCATGCTCGAGGCTATCCGCCAGGTCGATCCGTCTGTCCGCTTCTATCAGGCCTCCTCGAGCGAGATGTTCGGCAAGGTCCGCGAGGTCCCCCAGACGGAACTGACTCCGTTCCATCCGCGCAGTCCGTACGGCGTGGCCAAGGCGTACGGCCACTTCCTCACCGTCAACTACCGCGAGAGCTTCGGCCTCTACGCCGTCTCCGGCATCCTGTTCAATCACGAGTCACCCAGGCGTGGCCTCGAGTTCGTTACGCGGAAAGTCTCCGACGGCGTTGCCAGGATTCACCTGGGTCTGGCAACGGAACTGCGGATGGGCAACCTTGAGGCACAACGGGACTGGGGCTTCGCAGGTGACTACGTCCGCGCCATGTGGGCGATGCTCCAGCAGCCCGAACCGTCAGACTACTTGGTGGCCACCGGCGTCGCGCATTCCGTCCGTGATCTGTGTCGTGTGGCCTTCGAGCACGTCGGTCTTGACTACCAGAAGTACGTAGTTGACGACGAGCGCCTGCATCGCCCGGCCGAGGTCGACCACCTGCTCGGCAACGCGGCGAAGGCCCGAGAGGAACTCGGCTGGGAGCCCACGGTCACGTTCGAGGATCTCACACGAATGATGGTGGACGCCGATATCGCGCGCCTCAAGGGGCACTCGGTGCCGCAGTTGGACGTGGCTCTCCCACAAGTCACGCCCGACCGCCGATGAGGGTCTTTGTCACCGGCGCGATCGGTTTCGTGGGCCAGTGGCTGGAGAAGGAGCTTCGTGGCAGCGGTCATGAGGTCGTCGCCGCACCAGGCCCGGATGTGCTCGACATCGCGGACAAGGCTGGACTAGTGCGCTGGCTGGATCAGCCCAGCGGAGTTCCCGATGCGGTCATCCATCTCGCCGGGATGGCGTTTGCGCCGGACGCCTTCGTGGACCCACGCGAGGCTTTTCGCGTAAACGTCGGCGGCACAGTGGCCCTGTTCGAAGCTCTGCGCGAGATCGGCATTCGGCCACCCGTCCTCGTGACCTGCTCTGCGGACGCCTATGGCGCCCCGCGACCCGAGGATCTGCCTCTGCGCGAGGACGCACCCCTCGCGCCGAACAATGCGTACGGGTTGTCAAAAGTGGCGCAGGAGGGAGCGGCCGCCGAGGCATCGGCTCGTTATGGGTTTCCGGTCATCGTGACGCGAGCGTTCAACCACACGGGCCCGGGGCAGCGTCCGGTCTTTGTCGTCCCGGCGATGGCTCAGCGCGTCATGGCAATGAAGAGGGGGCAGGCGACGTCCATACCTGCCGGCAACCTGGATGTTGGCCGGGACCTGACCGACGTCCGAGATGTCGTGGTCGCTTATCGGTTGCTGGTCCAAGCCTCGGCCAAAGGCGAGTTGGGCGATCGCTTCACGGTCGTGAACGTAGCTTCCGGCGAGGTCGTGACCGTCCGCTCGCTTATCCTGCGCCTGTGCGCGCTGGCGGGCGTGACTCCAGCGATAGAGATAGACCCATCGCTCGTGAGGACGGACGATCCTCCTGAGATCAGAGGGGACTCCGCGCTGATCCGTCAGCTCGTCGGCTGGGAACCTTGCATTCCGCTCGAGCGGACACTGGCCGATGTCCTCGCGACCGCTTAGGAGGGTAACCTCAGCAGGGCCGACGAAGATCGGATGTCGCTGGGGCTAATGGCAGCTACTCGAGGTTTACCCTTCGCCGGGTAGATACCGGTTACCACGGGTCGGCACGGCGACTGGCGATTGACAATGAGGTTTGGATCGAGTGAGGAAGAAATGACGTCCGGAACCGCCGAGACGTCCGAGGGACTGGGGGAGGACGTGCAGGCCAGAGCCGAGGCTCCGAAGGTTGGCCGCCGAAAGGCCGTGAAGCCCACCGATCTACGGTTGGTCCGCGTCTTTCTGCTGATTCTCGCGGCCCTCCTGACGGGGTACGCATTCCTGGGTCGCGGTTTCGCCCACCTGGGCGTTCCGCCTGTGTATCTGGGCGAGTTCGTCCTGGGCCTCGGGCTAGTCGCCACTGGCTTTGCGGTCGTGCGCGGCCGACTGCAGATTTCGCGGTCCTGGCTAGCTATCTTGCTCATCGGCTTTATGGTGCTCGGGCTCGTCCGCACCGTCCCCTACCTCTCGACCTACGGAGTGGACGCGCTTCGCGACGGAACGTTGTGGGGTTACGCGGTCTTCGCCCTGATGCTGTTCGCCCTGCTGGATCGAGACTGGGTGCTGCGGCTCTTCAGGCTCTATGGCTATATGGCGGTCGCCTTCCTCGTCTGGGGGCCGATCGCCTACTTCCTCTTCACGAATTACACGGTCCAGACAACGCCCGGGACGTTTGTCTTCACCAGCTCCCTCATTCCGAACGCGCCCGGATCCAATGTCCCGATCCTCTTCTTCAAGGCCCAGGACATGGCCGTCCAAACGGCGGGAGCGATCGCCTTTCTCGTCATAGGGACGCCACTATTCAGCCGGGTTCGAGATTTCATGTGGCGGTTCGCGGCGGCGTTGCCGGCGTCATGGATGGTCTACACAACCGGCACCGTCACTCGGGGCGGGCTCGCCGCCGTCGGGACTTCCGTGGGACTCCTCGGCCTGGTGGCTGCTCGCACGCGGAACTGGGTGCCGTTCCTGGCGGGAGTCGTCGTGATGGCGGCGATCATCTTCAGCGGCGTCTCGCTGCCCGCGCCTTCCCAGGTCGCGCTTGGGCCGACACCATCAGCCGTTGTTGGGACGCCCAATCCGAGCGCTAGCGCGACCCCGAGCGCTAGCGCGACCCCGATCGCTTCTGCAACCCCTGTGCCGACGCCCACTCCTTCGCCTACGCCGCTGCCGTCATGGGCACAGCCCCGTCCCGTAAGTGCCAAACAGTGGTGGGAGAACCTGTACAGCATCTTCTTCGGTTCGGGCAACGCCCAACTCGAAGGAACAAAGCAGTACAGGCTCGCGTGGTACGGCGAAATCATCGGCTACACGTTCCAGGGCCGCTACTTCTGGGATGGCCAGGGCTTTGGGGTCAACCTGGCCGACTCCGATGGGGTCCAGACCACCCCGGATCATTCACTCCGCGAGGTGCCCAACAGCCACCTGGCCGTCCTGGCAAGGATGGGCGTGCCGGGGTTCCTGCTGTGGATCCTGCTGCAGGGCGCCTTTGCCTTGCTGCTTCTACGAGCGCTGATTCTCTTCAGGCGAGCAGGAGACAAACAGCTCGCCGCGGTGACGGCCTGGGTCGGAGTCTTCTGGACAGCAATGATGGTGAATAGCTTCTTCGATCCGTACATCGAGAGCCCGCAGGGCGGCATCTGGTTCTGGTCCCTCTTTGGGCTGGGGTTGGTGTTGATGCGTCTCGTGCCTCGACGCCAGGCGGAATGACCAGGTCTCAGACGGTGCAGCGGGTCTTGCAGGTGCATTCCCGCTACCGCCAGGCCGGTGGCGAGGACGAGGTACTGGCCGCGGAGAAACGGCTGCTCGAGGCGGCGGGGATGTCCGTTACTCAGGTCCTCTTCGACAACCCAGGGCCGGGTAGCCACCGTGCCTCGCCGGCGTCGCTTATCACGCAGGGCGTCTCCGCCGTGTGGTCTCGCGGCGCTGCGCGCCGGGTGCGTGAGGCGATCAAGGCCAACGACTCCCAGGTCGTTCACGTTCACAACACGTTCGTTGCGGCTTCGCCATCCGTCTACGAAGCGGCCTATTCGTGCCGTGTACCGGTCGTCCAGACCTTGCACAACTACCGGCTCGTGTGTCCGGCGGGCACGGTCTACCGGTCGGGCCACCCCTGCACGGACTGCATCGGTCACACGATCCCGTGGCCGGCGGTGGCGCACGCCTGTTACCGGGGATCGAGAGCCCAATCCGCGGTCGTGGCCGCCACCCTGGCAGTGGGTCGGGCGACGCGCACCTATTCGCGAAAGATCGGCTCCTATCTCGCTCTGACCCAATTCCAGCGGGACCTGCTCGTCCAGGGTGGATTGCCTGCCGCGAAAATCGACGTGTTGCCCAACTTTCTGGAGCCAGATCCCGGCGAGGGCGACGGCCCTCGGAACGGCTTCCTGTTCGTAGGCCGGCTGTCAGAGGACAAGGGTGTGGCCACTTTGCTCGGGGCCGCCGCTCTCGCGCCCGGGCTTGTCCGGGTCGCGGGCGACGGCCCGCTGACGCTCCTGGTCGAGAACGCCTCCCAAACCGGCGACCTCGAGTCCCTTGGCCAGCTGGACAAGGCCGCTGTGTTCGATAGGCTGCGGGGCGCGGTGGCGATGGTGCTTCCGTCCGTTTGGTTCGAGGGATTTCCCATGTCAGTCCTCGAGGCGTATGCGACGGGCACGCCGGTGATCGCCAGCGGTATCGGATCGCTGGGAGAGGTTGTCGAGGACGGCGTCACTGGTTTGCTCGTGCGGCCCGGTGATGCCGAGGATCTGGCGGATCGCCTGCGGTGGGCTGACAGCCATCGGGACGAGATGCGACGAATGGGCTCCAACGCCCGTCGCGAATACGAAACCAGGTATCGCGGCGAGGCTCACCTGGCTGCTCTTCTCAGCACGTATCAGCGGTTGATCACCGCCGCAGGGCACGACGAGGGCCACTGAGATGCCGGTACCATCTGCTCCACCATGCGCATAGCAATCCTCGGCACCCGCGGCGTGCCCGCTAACTACGGCGGCTTCGAGACGTTCGCGGAGCAACTCGGCAAGCGCCTCGTGGCGCGGGGTCACGAAGTCACCGTCTACGGACGGGACTCATCGGTTCCACGGGGCACACGGGCCTACCTGGGCATGCGCGTCGTTCGTCTCCCGGCGCCACGTTCCAAGTACTTCGAAACCGTCATCCACACGCTGTTCGCGGCGCTCCACGTCCTGACCCAGAGCTATGACATCGTCTACGTTTGTAACTCCGCCAACGTGCCCGCGGTCATGCTGCTCAGGCTCTTCGGGCGGCGCGTCGTCCTCAATGTGGACGGTCTCGAATGGAAGCGCAGGAAATGGAGCGCGATCGGCCGCGCCTACTACAGGTTGTGCGCCTGGACCGCTGCTCGGCTGCCGGTCCACGTGGTCACGGACGCGCTCGTAATCCAGACCTACTACAGGGATGTCTACGGACGTCACACGGACTACTTCCCCTACGGGACCGAGTTGGAGCCCGTCCCCGACCACGGGACTCTCGCGAACCTGGGACTCGAGGCAGGGCGGTATGTGCTCTACGTCAGCCGTCTCGAGCCCGAGAACAACGCCCACGTGGTGATAGAGGCCTATTCGAAGGTTTCGACTGACCTTCCGCTCGCAGTTGTGGGCGACGCGCCCTATTCCGATGAGTACATCGCGTCGCTTCACGCCACCGAAGATCCACGAGTCCGGTTCCTGGGAGCCATCTACGGGTCCGGCTACAAGATCCTGCGCTCTCACGCGACCGCTTACGTGCAGGCCACGGAGGTGGGCGGAACGCATCCCGCCCTCGTCGAAGCGATGGGCTTCGGCAACACCATCCTCGCCAATGAGGTGCCGGAGCATCGCGAGACGCTCGGCGACGCGGGCCTTTACTACCGAGGATCGGCCGAACTGGCCGTCCAGCTCCAGAAGGTACTCGACGATCCTGCTCTCGCGGAGGACCTTGGCCGGCGAGCCCACGAGCGGGCCCGGAATACCTACGGCTGGGACGCCATCACCGACTCCTATGAGGCCTGGATGGCCGGGCTCTGCGAAGCGTCAGCCGTCCACGGTTCGCGACAGATAGAGCTGCTGGGCGTACAGGTCAACGCGGCCCCGTTCGCGGACGTGCTCGACGCCGTGGTCAACGCCCCGGAGACAGGCGATCGACTCTCCGTCCACTTCGCAACCGCGCACTCCCTCACGGAGGCCAATGACAATCCCGAGGTGCGCGCAGCGCTGAACTCCGGGATGGTGGAACCAGATGGTGTTCCTCTCGTATGGCTTGGAGGTAGACGGGGCGTCAAGATGGAACGGGTCTGCGGCCCTGATTTCATGCCGGCGCTGGTGAAGCGGGGCATTCCGCTCGGTCGCTCGCATTTCTTTCTCGGCGGCCCCCCGGGATTGCCCGAGGCGCTGGCCAGGCGACTCGGAAAGACGTATCCGGGCCTTCGGGTCGCGGGCACTCTCTCGCCGCCGTTTCGGCCGCTTTCGCCTGAGGAGGACGAGGCGCTCGTGGCCGAGATCAATTCAGCCGCGCCGGATTTCGTGTGGGTGGGCCTAGGCGCGCCGCAGCAAGACCTGTGGGTCGCCTCGCACCGTTCGCGGCTGAACGCGGCCGCTCTATTGGCCGTGGGCGCCGCCTTCGACTTTCACGCCGGAACGAGACGGCGCGCTCCTAGATGGATGCAGCGGACCGGCACGGAGTGGTTCTTCAGACTGGTCATGGAGCCGCGCCGGCTGGCCCGACGATACACGGTCGTCAACGCCCATTTTGTCCGGCTCGTTCTCAAAGACGCACTGCGCCGTCGTTTCCACGAGGGTTAGCGGCGGAAGCCGGTTCCTCCATCCGTCACGTCATATGCAGCGGGGGTCGCCGAATGCATCTCGATAGGCCGCCAAGACTCGATCGCCAATTGTCGGCGGCCGGGCGGCTTATGGCGTCGTGGGGACGGGTCGCCTCGCGTACGTCTCCCGTCGCGGTAGGTCTGGGCCTCCTGGGGCTGGCCCTGGTGGTCCACATCCCGACACTGGGCCAACCGCTCCTGGAAACACAGTCATTCCGGCAGACGACGACCGCCTACCCGGCGCTGCTCTTCTACCAGCAGGGAATCGACCTTCTCCGGCCCCAGGTGCCGGTCTTCGGGCCGCCATTCCTCCTTCCGATCGAGTTTCCGCTGTTCCAGGCGGCCGCCAGCCTGGTCATGCACCTGGGAGTGTCGCCAGACGCCGCAGTTCGTCTCACGGCTCTGATCTGCTTCCTGGCAACGGCATTGCTCGTCTGGCGCCTGCTCGTCGCCGTCGCTGGTGAAGCTGCAGGGTTGGCGGGCCTGGCGGCCTTCCTCTTCAGCCCGCTTGGCCTCCTCATCAGCCGGATGTCCCTGATCGAATACATGGCGACCGCCGGCGCGCTTGCCTTCGTGTACTGGGGCCTCCGCTGGCACGAGACCGGGAAATGGCGCTGGCACGTAGCCGCGTTGGCCGCTGGCACCGTCGGGTTGCTCGTGAAGTCCACCACAGGCGTCATTTACCTGGTGCCGCTCTTCGTGCTTGTCGTGGGCTCCTGGTGGCGCGGCCAGCTGCCCGTTGCACGGCGCCCCGTATATGCGCTGGCGATTGTCGGGCTGTTCGGCGTCCCGTTATTGCTGGCTGCCGGCTGGACGGTTTATGCCGACGGAGTGAGGGCCTCCAATCCGGAGAGCGCATGGTTCTCCTCCTCTGGCGGGTTGGCCGGTTACTACTTGGGAACGCTGCGACAGAAGCTGGACCCAACCACGTGGTTCACGCTCGCCGATGAGGCACAGTCGCTGCTCTTCGGCAGCACCCTGTGGATCTGGGGGCTGCTCGCTCTGGCCGCTGCCATGTTGCTCAAGCGCCGGGCATTCGCCGTTGCGCTGGTGTTGTCGGCTTCGATTGGCCCATTACTCTTCACGACCCAATACCTGGTTCCGGGCCAGGAGTACTACATGGCGGCGATCAGCCCGCTCGTGGCAATCGCGATCGGGCTCGGGGCGGGGTGGCTGTGGCGCGAGCGCCACCAACTCGTCACCAAGGTGGTGCTGTTGTCGCTCGTGCTCGGCTGGGCCATCACATTGCACCTGAGTCAGGGCTACTGGGGTAGACAGTTCATCCCCGTCGATGACCCGCAGCAGATCCTACCCGCGGCGCAGTTCGTCGACGCGCACACGCAGCCGAACGAGCTCGTCGCCCTTGCCGGACAGGACTGGGACCCTACGATCTTCTATTACGCGCGGCGGGAGGGACTGATGGTCCGGGGTGACAGTGGACCTGCCGTGTACCCACATCTGCGCGCATTGGGCTACACGAAGCTGTTCTTCTGCCCGGGCGGAAGGACCTCACCAGCTACGGCCTGCGACATCGTCGATCTGACCGCGAAGTAGCCGAGGCGCGGGGCTAGCAGTCCTAGCGGTGTCGCCGCATGTGGCGCCTGGAAGGCCAGGAGACTCTGTGGCGCCGCGCCTGCAGCCACTCGAGGTCCGAGCCGGCGCTGCGCGCGACCAGGCCGACCAAGGCCAGGACCATCAGGCGTGGTCGGCCCGACCTCACGAGCCGGGCGAACGACCGCAAGATGTCTGCTTGGCCGGCCGAGAGCAATGCCAGCCGCCAGCGGTTGAGCGCGGCCCGCTCAGTATGGCTTCGCAGTAGCGCCTCCGTGGACGGCGGCTCGAATGACCCGTGCGGACCCAGGGACAGCCGTTTGGCTGCGAGCTCGAGATAGGCCGCCTCCGGCACTTCCGGCAGGTCCGAGGCCGACCCGACCACGCTGGTGGTCCATTGCCCCGGATGGCGCCGCCATGACCCCACGGGGTTGGAGTGGTAGGCAAACGCCCCCTCGCCGCCCAGGAGCAGCCAGGTCGGGTGGTCCACGTACGGCACCCCGTCCGGTTGCCAGAAACCGCCGATCGACTCCAGCGCCGATCGCCGAACGACCACGGTAGGGGAGAGGATCGCGTTTTTCGACAGCAGTTCGGGCAGAATCGAGCCGACCGGCCTGTTGGTTCGATGCGCCTCGTCGAAAGGCGGCTCGACCAGGTTGTACTGGCAGCCGAACTCATCGATCAGCCAGCCTGCGCCATAAGAGAGGACGACGTCGGCGTCGTCGAAGTCGGCGGCCTGACGCGCCAGCTTGTCGGGCGGCCAGGTATCGTCGCCCTCGAGGATGGCGAGCAGCGGACCGGTCGAGGCCTCGAGCGCCGCCTGGTATGAATCACCGAGGTTGGACAGACCGCCGTGGTTGCGGGCGATGACCCGAATGCGTGAGTCGCTATAGCCGCGCACGATGTCCAGGGTCCCATCGGTGGAGCCGTCGTCCACTACGACGAGCTCCCAGGCCTCGAGCGTCTGGGCGATCACGCTATCGATTGCCACGCCGACGAAGCGGGCATGGTTGTAGGTCGGCATGATCGTGGTCACGAGCGGGCTGTCCATCGTCCGATGCATCGTGGCGAAGCATAGCGACGCAGGCACGGGCAGTCGGACCGGCTGCGATTCGGTCCGGACGTATCATCTGCGGGGCAAGTCGCGGATCGGGAGGATAGCGGGAGCGTGACCGACAGGACCGGTTCGGCGCGATCTCCTCATGCGGAGGCGGCGCGAAATCCGGTCGTTTCGATCTGCATCCCGACCCACAACGGTGCCCCGTGGATTCGTGAGGCGATCGAGTCCGCGCTCGCCCAGGACTTCGCCGATCTCGAGGTCGTCGTGTGCGACGACGCCTCGACCGACGATACGGTTGAGATAGCCCGGAAGCTGGAGGACCCGCGGCTGCGCGTGGCAGCTCACCGCGACCGGGTGGGCATGGCTCGAAACTGGAACCGTAGCGTCATGGCGTCGAGCGGCGCGTACGTCAAGTTCCTGATGCAGGACGATCGTCTCGAGCCCGCATGCGTCGGGCGGATGCTCGATCTGATGCGCAGCGATTCGGACGTCGGCATGGTCTTCTGCGCCCGCAAGTTGGCTCTCGATGAGCCGGACGATCCATGGTCGGTCGACTTTCGCGAGCGGTTCGGCGAGCTTCACTCTCGTCTCGGACCGCTGGCCGTTGTCAACGATGGCCGGACCCTGTTCGCGGCGATGCAGCGCGATCGGTTCAGGGACAACATGATCGGCGAGCCGACCGCCGTGATGGTCTCGCGCGAGGCGCTCGTCAGACTCGGCCTGTTCAACGTCCAGCTCCGCCAGCTCACCGATCTCGAGCTGTGGCTCCGGATTGCCTGCTTCTATCGCGTCGGCTTCATCGGGGAGCCGCTGGCCACCTTCCGCGTCCACGCCGACTCGGCCAGCTCCTCCAACAGTCGAGTCGGTCTCGCATGGCTCGATCGCGTCTGGTTGCTGGAAGGCCTGCGGCTGCATCCCGAGATCCGGAAACTTCTCGTGTCGAAGGACGGCGCGCGAGTTTGGATGCTCGCCTACGCGAATGCGGGTAAGCGGCTCGTCAGCGGCGGGCGCCGCGGGTTTCGCCCGCGTCTCCGCGATCTGGGACGCTACCTGCGATTCCGGCTTCGGCGAGGCGGCGGAGACACCCTCCATGAGCGGCTGGCCGGCTGAGAGGCGGGCCGGTTGGCGGCCCTTGCTCCGCCGGTGCTCGATCGAGATTCAGTGGGGACTCTCGGGCAGCCGCCTCGCACCGAGTCTCCCGAGCAGCCCGTCTCTCAGCCCGGCCAGGATCGCGCCCAGTTTGGCCGGCCGATCGCTTTCGGCGAAGACGATGCCGATCCATTCTCGTATCGCCTGGCGCATGTCACGCATGACGAAGCGCCGGTCGCTTCGCATGTACCCGCGCCAGAGTGAGAGGCGGTTTCGCGTCACGTAGTAGCGCCTGAGAGGGCTGTGATTGGTCGGCATCATCCATCGCCCGAGAACCCATTTCCGGCTTGGGGCGCCGATGCTGTGGCCAAGCGCCGGCTCCGTCGCCTGGACCACGTCGAGCCCTCGGGCGCGGGCGCGGAGGCAGAATTCGGTGTCGATGCAGTCGATGAAGTAGTCCTCGCGAAACCCGCCCAGCCGCTCCCAGGCCGAGACGGATTGCAGTGTCCCAGAGGTGATTACCGCAGGAATCCGCCAGTAGTCGCCGGCTGGAGCCGGCGTCGACGCCCCGTTTCGGGCCACCGTGGCGCCGATGGCAGCGAGTCGATCGGGTTCGGGGTATGCCTGGAATGCCCGTCCCCCCGCCGCCACCAGGTTGGGGAGCGGCACGGAATCCTGGTCCAGGGTCAGCGCCCAGCCGAAGCCGCGCTCCTTCGCGCGACCGAGCCCCTGGTTCAGCGCCGCCCCGACGCCGCGGTTCTCACCGTTGGCGATCATCTCGACCCGCCCGTGGAACGCCGGATCGTCGCCGGTCGGAAGGTCGGCCGGGCACGAACCGTTGTCCACGATCACTACCGCTCCGACCTGGGTCAGCAGCGACGCCACCGTGTCCGCGAGGCCAGGTCCGGGATGGAACGTCACGATGACCGCCGCGACCGATGCGGGTTCTGGCGCGGGACCGGCCCTCGTCATCGCCACTCCGCGTGCCATTCACGGACCTCTTCGCCACGGCGGCGCGCAAAGAAGCCGCGCAGTCGATCGATCGCCCTCCGTCCGAGGGGAACCCTGGCGGCTGGCATGGCCACCGCCCAGGCCAGCCATTTGAGCCTACGTTCGGCGAAGCCGGCCTTCAGGAGATACCGCATGCCATATGCGAGGTGCCCACCGAACCCCTCCAGCATGCCGATGACCGCCAGATGCTCGTGGATTCGCTTGCGATTCAGCCGGCGCAGCTCCGGCGTTGGCAACTGGTTCTCGACGCGGGCACGAACCCGCACGGCGGCCCGGTGCATGGCCACCTGATCCTGGCTGCTGCTCGATCGATGGACGCGGACGTGCGGCAGGGAATCGTCCTCGGCGGCGCCGTCGAATTGGAAGAACGCACCCGAGAGGGCGAACTGCAGCCAGAGCTCCCAGTCCTCCATGCGCCGGATTCGAGGGTCGAATCCGGCGACCCTCTGCAGCAGTGATCGCCGGATAAGTGGCGACTCGACGACCATGAAGTTGTCGTCGACGAGGGCCGCCAGAATGGACTCGCCGGCGCCGGATACGGCACGAGCCGTGGATGCCTCGAGCCGGCCGAATTCCGCCGGGCGAGCAGCGTCATCGAGGTCGTCGTCGGCGAAGTAGCGGACTCCGCCATATACGATGTCGGCCTGCGGATGCTGCCCGAACACTTCCAGCTGGTGCGCCAGTTTGCGCGGGCCGAGGTAGTCGTCGGCGTCGACGAACTGGACGAATTCGCCCGAGGCAACCGCGAGGCCGGCGTTCCGAGCCGCCGACGGACCAGACGCCGCCTGGCTCAGATAGGTGATCCGGCTGTCGGCTGCCGCCAGGGCCGCTACGACCTCGGCGGTATCGTCGGTGGATCCGTCGTCCACCACGACACATTCCCAATCGACGTCGACCTGCCGGCGAAGCGAATCGATTGCCTGCCCGAGGTAGCGGCCGTAATCGTGTGCGGGAACGACCACCGAGACGGTCACTTCACGTGGCCTGGCGTCTCGTCGGGAGCGGGTCTCGACGAACTCGCTGGCGGTCATGGGCGTGAGTATAGGGAGTGGCAGACGGGCGAGCCGGTACAATTCCAGCTCACGTCACTCGTGCGGGGAGCCCAATGCGCATTTCCATCGTGACGCCCGTCCTCAACGGGATGCCGTGGCTCCCAGAGACCGTAGCGTCGGTGGCCCGTCAGCGGAAAGATGTCGATGTCGAACATCTGATCCGCGATGGGGGCTCCACAGACGGCTCCAGGGAGTGGCTGGCCGCCCACGCGGAACTGGGATACAAGTGTGCGCTCGAGCGGGACAGCGGCCAGACCGACGCCCTTGCGGCCGGCTTCGACCAGGCAACGGGCGACGTCCTGGGCTGGCTCAACGCCGACGACATCCTCGAGCCCGGGGCACTCAAGAAGGTCGTCGAGGCGTTTGAGGCACATCCCGAGGCAGTCATCGTCAGCGGCAGCTGCCTCCACATCGGTCCTGGCGGGGAAATCCTGGGCGCAATCCCCACACCGCCGCGGCCCGAGTTCGATCGGCTGCTCCGCTACCCGACGAACCTGGCCCAGCCGGCCACCTTCTTTCGAGCCGAGGCGTACCGGCGCGTGGGCGGGCTGGACCGCCGCTACAACCTTGCGATGGACGTGGATCTGTGGTTCCGTCTGGCCCGCATCGGCGATGTGGTCCTGCTCCGCGACGTGGTGCTCGCTCGCTTCCGGTTGCATCCAAACGCCAAGTCCGTGGTCGCCGCGGCGGCGGCCAGCCGCGAGGATCTCTCGATCCGGCGGACGCACGGCATGCCGCTGACAAGCCCGGCCGGACGAGCGCTGGTCCGTCACGGCTTCCTCGACCCGGTGCTCGCTTGGCCCAAGAGAACCGCAAAACGGGTTCTACGCGCCAACCGCCCCGACTGACTCAGGCCGGCGTCCGCGGGGGTATTCCCGGAGACGCTCTCCGAGTCGGACCTCGAGATCAGCTGATCGGCGGTGCGTCCAGGAGCGCCCGGTCTTCTGCGGTGAGCTCGCGGTTGCCGAGCATTCGATAGCAGGCTCGGAAGATGCGCGCCGTGTGGTCCCAGGAGAAACAGGCGGCTCTAGCCCGGCCATCGGCGATAAGCCGCTCGCGCAGTCGATCGTCCAGCCAGACCCTCGCGATGGCATCGGCGATGGCGGCGGTATCGGCCGGGTCGAACAGCTCCGCGGCACCGCCAGTCACGACCGATAAGCAGGTCGCGTTCGAGCAGGCAACCGGCAGTCCAGCCGCCAGAGCCTCCACCACCGGCAGGCCCCAGCCTTCGAACAGCGAGGGGAAGACCATCATCCTGGCCATCCCATAGAGAGCCACCAGATCGCCGGGTGTCACGAACCCGACGAAGTGCAGCAAGTCGGCGACTCCAAGGGCGCGTGCCTTCGCCAGAACCGCGATCTGGCTACCACCCTGGTTGCCGGTTAGGACCACCGGAACTTCGACGCGCCGATCGCGCAGAACCTTGAGAGCCGCCACGAGACGTAGATGATTCTTGTGCGGCCAGGCCTTGGCCGGGTATATGGCGAAGTGCTCGGGCAACCGGAGCCGTTCCCGGACCGCGGCCATCTCGCGGTCCGTCGGCTGCGCGTAAGCGGCGGTCGTGGCGGCGCCCGGTGCGACACGTACCTTCTCGGGCGGCAGTCCGTATTCGGCCACGAAGTCGTCCTTGGCCCATGTGCTCATCACGACAACGATCGAGGCTTGATCGCACAGGGTTCGGTATTGCTTCTCGCGTCTGGCGATGTCCGTCCGCGAGAAGAACTGGGGCAGGTGGAGGTGCTGCAGGTCGTGGGGCGTATAGATCGTCGGGATCTTGGTCAGGAAGCCGAGTTGCATGGGGAAGTGCATGACGTCGACCGATGCCCGCTCGATAGACCCGTCTGATTCCGGCAGGATGTAGGGCCGCGGCACAAGGCGGCGAACGGCGGCGCGGAGCTGTCGGGGAACCGCGGCGCTGGCCATCCGCAAAGCGGTCGCCCGCAAGCCGTTTCGAACGACCGGAGCCACGGCTGGAGGCATCGCCATGAGAAGGGAACTCGGACCGGAGATATAGGGTTCGAGCCAGGCTGTGTGCCCCTCATTCACCAAGAACAAGTACTCCTCGTCGCCGCCCTCGAGGTGGGATAGGGCGTCGGCGAGGCCGATGAGCACCTGTTCGACGCCGCCCCACTCGCCGCTGACCAGGCGCGCATCCACGCATACGCGTAGTGGGCGCGATGAGTTGGGTTTGGCGTTCGGCTCGTCCGGCAGGCCTGCGCCGAGGGGATGGCTTTCCCGCAATCCCGTCACCTCTGACGCCCCTGGATCGGCGCGGCTGCGGTCCGAGCGGCTCGAAATCTGTTCCATCGCCGCTGGAGTCTCGACATCAGCCGTCCCGCTCGCCCGTACGGCGACGTGTGGTCATAGAAGGTGAATGCCAGTCGCCGGCTCAGCGATTCCGGCAGGAGTGGCGGCGAGTCACTCGATTCGATTGCGGCAATCACCTGAGTGGCGAACCGGTCCCACGTGTAGTGCTCGTCGAGTAATCGCCAGTTGGCTGATTGCATCGCCAACAGGTCGGGCTCATCGAGCGACAGGAGCCGGCGCAGGTTCGCTGCCGCGGAGGCGGCGTCACCGAGCGGAACGTTCGGGATGCTCGGAATGCCCTGGTATCCACTGGTAGGCGTGCAGACAGGGATCAGGCCCCAGGCCATCGCTTCGAGAATCGTCGTCGGATTGGCATCAGCTCGGCCGACCGTCAGCATGAAGTCGAATCCGGCGATCACGTCTCGACCGGCCTTCGAGCCGAAGTCGATTTCACCCAGAGAGGCGAAACCCTCGATTGGGCCGTCGCCTACGCCGATCCAGGCGAATTCAACTCCGGGAACCCCCGCCGCGATCCCGGACAGGTAGGCCGTGTTCTTGTACCTGTACTTGCGACCGATGTAGACGACACGACGTTTGCCGGGGGCGCCGAACGAGGTCTTGAGCGGCGGGTAATGGTTTCGATCGACGGCCAGGTCCAGATGGATCATCTTCGGCTGCCAATGCGAACACCGTGAATCGGTGATCGTCGTGAACCAGTAGGGGCCGGTTATCGCCAGGTAGAGATCGCAATGGGGCACGATCGAGTCTTCGAAGGCGACCTGCCTGAGATCGCCGTGATTGAAGGGCGCCATCAGGAGCCGTCGACGCCAGCCGTCGAGCCGTACCGAGCGGCGGAAGACGGTGTTTGGATCCTGGTTCGGATGACCAATGAGCACGTCGCCAGGTTCTGGCTCTATGGCATCGCGCTCCGACCAGTCGTGGTAGATGACCGTATAACGGGTCTGAAGACGCCTCCCGAGCTCACGCCCGATTGCATCCGGCGTGGAGATCCGGTCCCCGTGCGGATACACCAGGTGCACCCGCGTGGCCTTATCGCCGTCCGGACCCGTGGGAGCGAGCGCGGCCGTCACGTTGCCGCGGCGGCGTCGGGTGGACCGTTCGCCAGCCGTTTTAGGAAGCGTCGCACGTACCAGGTTTCTGGGATGAGGATGAAGACCAGCTGCGAGATCACGCTGCCGTAGACGGCGCCGGAGACGCCGATCCTTTGAACGAGATAGATCGAGATCGCAACATTGGCTATAGCCATGAGAGTCGAGCAGACGGCCTGAAACGCAACCACGTTCGCACCGTTGAGGAGCATTGCGAACGGGCCGTTGAGGGTGTTCATGATGGTCCACGTTCCAAGCCCCACGAGCAGGAGCGTGGTCGGGTGAACGAGGGATCCGACCCACAAGTGGAGCAGCAACGGCCCGGCAATGACCAGGACCAATGTGCTGGGTATGTTGACGAGCGCGGCCAGGATGATCGAGCGGCGAAGGGTGCGTCTGACCCAGGCTCCGTCGCCACGGGCCAGCGATTCGCGATAGGCGGGCCAGAGCGGCACCAGCACGAACGAGAGAAGCGTCGGCGCGAGGACGAACAACTTGGTCGGGATCGCGTACTCCTGCACCGCACTCGAGCCCATGATCTGGGCGATCACGACGTTGTCCAGCGAGTACGCCACAAGGCCGGTGATCTGCAGCAGGAGGAAGAGCGAGCCAGTCTTGAGAAGCGGGCGGGCAACGTGCAAGTGGACGTCACGAAGTCGTGGCATCAGCCAGGGACGCTGACGCCGGAACAGGAACCAACCGTTGAGAGCGGCAGTAACGAGGCCCACGAAGGTGAGAGCCAGGATGAGGAGTGGCAGGCTCTCGTGGAGAGCGATCATCGCAAGAAGGACGGCGAAGGAGCCCAGGTTGCCGGCGATCGCCCAGGCACTGGAAATGTAGCCACTCTGGTGAGCCAGCTGCACCTGCCCAATGATCCCGAGCGGAAGTCCCAGCGCGAAGGATGCAAACAGAACCGCTGCCGCTGGGCCGGCTTCGGAAATCGCGGGCTGCGTGGTCACGTTGAATACACGAGCCCAGGGGACGATGAAGTAGGCGACCCCGAAAACGACGACGATCAACGCGGCGATCAGGCTAAGCATCGCAGCAGCTGTAGAGATGGCCCGACGGGCGGCCTCTCTGTCGTCCCGGCCGTATGCGTCGGAGACCACGGTGAGCAGCCCGAGACCGATACCCAAGTCCAGCGGCCCGAGGATTGCGACGAACGAGCTCATCTGGAGCCATATGCCATAGCGATCCCTGCCGATAAGATCGCTACCGAGGTAGGCGCCGATCAGCGGAACTGAGATCAACCCGGTCGCCATGCCGACCACACGGGCGACCATCGACAACGCCGTCGACCAGGCAATTCGGCGGTAGCGTTCTGCCGACCGACCCTCCGGCGTCGTCGTGTCGAACGGCCGGAGTTGAAGTAGCCGCCGCCATCGAACGACCCGTCCGATCAGGGACGAGGCCCCAGGTTCGAGGGGAGTAGACGACAACAGCTCGGTCACTCGGGGGTTCGACGGCCCGCTTTGGGCGAGCTCGGTTCGAACTCTTGGGACCGCACAGTCCAGTCGATGCGGTTGTCGTGCGATTCGCGCACCATGATGCGGATCGTTGTGATGCCTCGACGGTCGCAGCATTCCTCAGGCACGCGACTCCGGTGACGGCGGCGGTCATCGATACTCGTGTTCGTCTCCAGGTCTCCGTCAGGCCTGGCACCCCGCAGCCCGTCGTCGCTGAATTGTAGCGGACCGTCCGCGAGCACCGAGCCCCGCGCGAGCCCGCTGGTCTTGTTGCTACCATCTCGATCGTGCATCCCTCCCCTTTGCGCGCTTTGGTCTCAGCGCCGGTCCGATTGATCAAGAAGGCGGGGCGGCTGGTGAGGCCACTTTCCGAGGTGTCCCAGGCTCGCCTCCGGCGGTTCCTCGAAGAGATGAACCGACATCCGCGACCGAGTCTTCCTGAGGCTCCTCGCTCGCTCGCCGTGGTCGTACCCTGCTTTGGGCACGCAGAGTTCTTGGCGGCCATGATCGAGAGCGTCCTTGCCCAGACACGCCGGCCTGACGAAGTCATCTTCGTCGACGACCATTCGCCGGACGCCACCACTGAGATCCTTACGAACCTGACGGCCGCCCATCCGGAGCTGGCCGCGCGTGTTTCATTGATCGCGAACGACCGGAACATGGGCCAGGCGGCCAGCCTGAATCGAGGAATTTCCGCGGCGTCGACCGACCTGATCATGGTTCTCAACGACGACGACTACCTGATGCATGACGCTATAGAGTCGATGTTGGCTTTCTTCGGCCAGCATCGCGACGTCGCATTGATCGGCGCCCACTGCATCTACTTCGCCGGAGACGAGGAGCTGGCCGCCGCACCGAAACTCAGCACGGCGTACGCGGCAGCTGGACAACCCCTGACGGTTCATCGGCCAGAAGATGTCCCCAGGTACCGGATCTTCAACGACCTCAACATGACTCATTCCGGTTCTTGCTTCTCCAAGGTCGCGTGGGAGGCCGTCGGTGGGTACCAGGTCGACCCGAAGGCGCGCGTCGTGCCCTTCTCGGATCGGGACTTCCAGATGCGCGTCAATGCGGTCTGGCCCGTGGCGGTTGCGTACGAGACGCCGTTGGCACTCTGGCGACGGGACTCCAGCGTCGACGCGGGTGTCAATTCCTGAGCGGAGGCCATGCGCTAGTTGTCGGAACGATGGCGGGAGCGCCGTCCGTGGGCGTTGAACGCCCTGCGTCATCGGCGCCGGGTTGCCTCATACCACTCGATAGTGTTGCGCAGCCCTTCATCGAACGAGGTTCCTGCCGAGAACCCGAAACGCTCCCTGGCGCGAGTGGTGTCCAGGGCGCGGCGAGGTTGGCCGTCGGGCTTCGTCGAATCCCAGCGCAGCTCTCCCTCGAAGCGCGTCAGGCGGGCGATGAGCTCGATCAGAGCGCGAATCGTGATCTCGGCCCCGACGCCAAGGTTCACAGGCGCGCCGTCGTCATATCTCTCAGCCGCGAGAACGATCCCATTCGCCGCATCGTCGACGTAGAGGAATTCTCGCGATGCTGATCCGGTGCCCCATACCTCGATGAAGTCATCTCCGCGGTCGCGCGCCTCGATGCACTTGCGGATGAGCGCCGGTATGACGTGGGAGCTGGCCGGATCGAAGTTGTCACCGGGACCGTAGAGGTTGACGGGCAGCAGGTGAATGGCGTTGAAGCCGTATTGAGCCCGGTAGGCCTGCCCCTGGACCAGCAGCATCTTCTTGGCAAGACCGTACGGAGCGTTGGTCTCCTCGGGGTATCCGTTCCAGAGGTCATCCTCGTGGAATGGCACGGGCGTGAACTTCGGGTACGAGCAGACAGTTCCGACGCCCACGAACTTGGCTACACCAGCAAGGCGTGCCTGCTCCATCAGCTCGATGCCCATGATCGCGTTCTCGTAGAAGAACCGGCCCGGGTTCTCGCGGTTCGCGCCGATGCCTCCCACGACCGCCGCCAGATGGATGATGAGATCAGGCTTGCCGTCGGCCAGAGCCTGATCAATGCCGTGGCGCGTTCGTAGATCGTACTCGGAGCTCCGGGGGACGAAGATCTCCGTCGCGCCGGCCTGGTGCAGTCGCTTCACGACGGCCGTTCCGAGGAACCCACTGCCGCCTGTGACCATCACCCGGCGGGTGGTCCAGAATTCAGTCACGAGGCGGTCTCCGCGGCGGCTTACGAATTGGTGAGTCTAGACGGCGCCCAGCCACCACGCCAGGCGGCCGTCATCGTCCAGCTGCCACCGCCCTGGCTCGCCAACTGGGACGGCGAAGACATCGGGCATCGGCGGAACGGATGCGCATTCATTGCGCCCATTATGTCTCCTGAGCGACGTGCTGCGCTGATTGGTCAGCCGGCCATCAGACAGGGCGTACCAGGCTCGCAACATGAGCCTCTCCTGCGCGCTCTCGTTTAGCGGAAGTTGCGGCGGGATACGCGCTCGTGAAACGCGGTCAGTCAATCGATGGCGGCTGAGCTGGCAGATCTTCCTGATCGAGAACAGATCGTGCCAGCCGCGTCTGGCGCCCGCCGAGATCTAGGGCATGGCATGAAGTAGCCCGTGACATCGAAGATCGCCTGGGTGCTCTGACCTGGGGTGGGAGCCACGAAGGTGAACGAGAGACTGCCGGTGCCGCTAAGAGCCACCGTGACCCCGTTGGCTCGATCGTCGGCAATCGGGAAGTTGAGCGTCGAGCTCGTGGGGTTGTTCGTCGGGTTCGGACCGATGTACAGATAGCCGTTGGAGTTCTGCCCCGGTGACGGTCAGGTTGCCGGTGACCGCGGTGGCACCGGCAGGCACGATGCCGCCGGTCACCTGGAACGTCTGGGCCGCATGCTCACCGACCGGACCCCATATCCCACCTGTGCCGTTGCGCGTATCGAGGAGGCGGGACGGTGTGAGCGCGTGGTAGGTCGATGAGGTCAGCTTGAAGGCCCCGACGCCGTTCGGTGTCCCGAGTCCAGTCGGGCCGTCGTAGCCAGTGACGCCGTTGCACAGGTACGTGACCAGGCATGTCTGGCCCGTGACGTTGTTGTTGCCGCTCGTCACGTCGTTGAGCGCGGATGGGTTTCTGTAGAGGTAGCTGGCTGGATACGTTCCGGACGCTGGGCTGCCGGCCAGGGCATAGGTCGCGGCGACGATCGGCGAGGCGGCGCTGGTGCCGCCTAGTGACAACCAGCCGCCGTGGCCGCTGATGTAGACGGCAACTCCGGTCACCGGATCCGCGACCGCTGAGACGTCGGCCTGGGTTCGGTTGGAGCAGCCGGCATCCTGCTGCCACGATGGCTTTGGCTCGTACAAGGAGCAGCCGCTGCCCGCCCCGCCGTACGAGTTTCCCCAAGCGGATTCACTCCAGCCACGCGAGCTCCCGTCCCTGGTCAGGCTCGTGCCACCGACTGCGACGACGTAGGGCGAAGCGGCCGGGTATTCGACGCCGGGGGAGTGACTACTCATCGAACCATCGCAGCTGTAGCCGCAGTCGCCCGTGGCGACAGTGATCGCCACGCCGGGGTGGTTGTAGTAGGAGGAGTCGTAGTAGGCCTCGCCGCTACCCTCTGAACCGCCGTAGCTATTCGATACTGCGACCGCCCCGAGCGACACCGCAGTGTTGACCGCGGTCCCGAGGTTGGAGAAGTACCCGTCGGTGGCCTCGACGAGCAGTATGTTGCAGTTGGGGCACGCGGCCGAGACCATGTCGAGATCAAGATCGATCTCGTAATCCCAGTTATTCGTGGCCGGGGACGGATAGCTGGTTCCGCCGTACTGATCCACTTTCCGGAAGCAGCCGTTCGCGGTCGTGCACGCGGGCAGACCGTAGTAACTGCGGTAGGTCGCCAGATCCGATTCCGCCGACGAGAGGTCGAAGGCGTCGACGATGGCCACGGTCATCCCGGAACCGGCGGTGGCCGACGGAAGCGCGTAAGCGCTTTGGAGATCGGCGGGGCCGTACCCGGACGGCGTCACGAGGGCCGAGACCGCAGATGCGGGCCGGGCCGCGATGTCCGTTCGAATGAGGGCCAGACACCGCGCGGTGCCGGGTTTAGCTTGTGGGCAAGCCGCCGTGACCGTGGCGCTGTGCCCCGCGGGCGAGCTGGCTGCCACTGGTGCTGTCACGAGGAGTGGCGACGAAAGAGCGCCTATGGCGATTGCCGCTGCGACCCGTAGCCGAAAACCTGACCTCGTGATCACCGGCAGCCTCGCCTAGATGCTCGACGTCTCACGCTTGGATTGTGCGCGGGCGGCAGATCAACCCAGCCCTGGCACGACATGCCTGCCTATCGAGCGGTTTCGAGTTTCGCACAACGCCGCCATGCCTGGCCGCCCACTAGGGCTGGAAGTACCCGGTCACATCGAAGATGGCCTGGGCGCTGTTGCCGCCCGTCGGAGCGACGAAGGTGACCCACAGCACGCCCCCTGTGCCGAGGGCGGC
>JBEKPB010000004.1:0-154061 GCA_049521175.1 Candidatus Limnocylindrales bacterium | reverse complement strand
CGCCGCTGGCGAGTGCCTCCAAGGTGGGCCAAAACCCGGCGGAATCAGGTGGCGAATTCCCGGCGGAATCAGGTGGCGAAAACCCGGCGGAATCGGGTGGCGAAATCGACCGGAATCCGCATGCTATCGATCGACTCGTTCTCGAAGCTCAGTACTCGCTCGCCTGCGATCCCGATGGCACCGCTGTGCCGTTTGAGCGGACAGCGCTCCTAACGGACCCAACGCTCTGCCAAGAGGTCCTTGTCGTGGGGATCAAGACGGGTCGCCGGTACCTGCGATCTCTCACCAGTCGTCCCGTACGAGCGGACCTGTCCACCCGGAGGCTCCAACTCCCACCATCGCCGGATGAACCGGACGCGTCTTTCGAGGAAGGAGTCCGTTCATGGCGCCGAGCTGTCCGATCGAGTGATCGAGTGGAGGCAGTCGGTGCGATCTTCGAGGCAATCGAGTTCTTCGTTGCTGGAGCGAAGGTCAAGCTAATCTTCGGCCCGCACGACCTTGACGCCATTCGAGCGGCTGTCGCTGGGGTAGCGCTAGCGGAGGAGCAACGGGAGCGACTCGCGGACGTCATCGGGAGAGCAAATGAGCCGCCATTGCTCGCCAAGATTCGGGCATCCCTGGCGCAATACGTGGTTCCATACTCCGAAGCCGAACTCGCTGCGCTGTGGCGCCTCCGGAAGTTCCGAAACCACGCTCAGCACGGCAAGACTCGCAAGCCACCGGTGGAGTCGGATCTCGATCTCGCAAAGGGGCTTGTGAATCGCATGCTCTCCTTCCGCGCTTGGCGGGCGGGGGGTTCTGTCTGAATCGTCGCGAGGGATGCGCGCGAAGCGCGCGGTCTCGCTGACCACAACGGACATAACCTCCATTATCGGAAGTAGTCTCGGCACCAGGGAGAGAGGCTGTGGAGATCGAAGCGGCCCGCCGGCGCTCGTGCACGGCGGGCCGCTCTGTGACGGCAAACAAACGCCCGGAGGAACCGCGACCCCGCATCGTTCGGCCGATCCGAGAATCGGTCGAGTCGTTCGGTTTCCGTGGCCCCTCCGGGCAAGACTGAATGTACTTCGCCGGCGCACCGGAGGCAACGTTGGTGTCCACATCTTCGCGTGTGGATTCGTCAGCCGTGCGGGTCGTCTCCACAGCCGTGAACACTTGCGGCCGCAAGTGTCCCACTTCCTTGGAGGAAAGAGAACGGGTGTTCTACTAGGAGCTGGCGTTTCGGATCCCGTCTGTGCCGGCGTCGGACAGCGGGTCCGCAGGGTCTTGCCTCGGAGTGGAGCCTGCTAACCGCAGTGCTGGCCGACTGATGTTGAACTGAGGGAGTGGAGGTCAGGTGCCAGGGACGGTCCCCTCCCCTGGCGATGATGGAAGCGGCGCCCGTGCCATCGCTGCAACAAACGAGAGTCCCGCACCCGACCGACTAGGATCCAATCGGCACAGCCTCGCGGATTTCGGCCAGCTGACTGCCCCCATAGAGAACGGTTCTCTGGAGGACGCGGAGCTGTCCCGACCCGAGCGGGGCGAAGACGCTGAATTCGTAGTCGGGCTTGACGAGGGTGACGAGCCACAACTTAGCGCCGGGTTCAAGTTGGACGGCTCCACTCCAACCCAGCCTCGCGATCTGGGCTGCGTCCACGATGCTCGTGCCATCGATGTCTTCCCAGCCGGTATAGAACGCCGCCGTCGGCCGGTGCCAGTCGTATAGCTTGATGCCGAGGCGCTGGGTCTCACCCGTCCGCCACAGGTAGTACTGGAGAGGGAAGTAAGTCTGAGCGTTGAGGGTGATGACTACGTCACCAGGGTGGACGAGCGCGGCGAGCTCCCGCGCCATCTGGCGGCCGGGCTCGACCGCCTCGTCGCTGCGAGACGCTTCGACTCCGCGAGCAGCCCCCACTGCCGTTACGGAAACGATTGGCAGGACGAGAAACATCGCCAGGAGTCCAGATGGTAGGCGTCCAGCGAACCTGAAGTGGAGGCCCAGATACCGCGCGGCCACCACGACAGTTGATGCTATCGCGATTGCCGCCGGCGGGAAGGCAGCTCCGAGGTAACGTGGATCGTAGATTGAATGGAGTTGCGAGTAGGCCCACACGACCGGCATCAGGCCGAAGCCAAACGCGATCGCAAGCGCAAGAAGGCGATCACGCCGAAGGCCCATGTTGATCGCTTCAGGTCTTGCGGTATCGCTCGACCCCTTTGAGCACAGGCCGAAGAGCTCCGCTGCGAGACCGACCAGCGCGCACGCTAAGGCCACTACAAGCACGAAGGAGGACAAGCCTCCCAGGTCGCCAGGAACCCACCCGCGCAGCGTAACCGCTATCGATCCGAGATCCGGACGAGGCGTCCAGAAAGCCTGACCGTTCAGCGCCACGGAAAGGAGGCTGGGTAGCCAGGGCGCAAGACTTGCCGTCCCGAGCACGACACATCCAGTTGCTAGCACGGCAACGCGGTTGCGGAGCCAGACCAATCCGATCAGGGCAAACGCTAACTGCATGCCCGCAGTCGGTATTCCGAGCGACATCGTCCAGACCTCGCCTGCAATCGCCAGGACGAGGCCTATCGCCGCACCCAGCTGGCGCCGTCCGGGCCACTCGGCCGAGTCAGCCATCAGAAGCCACAGGAGCCACCACGCGCTCGTGGAGAGGAAGGTTTCCAGGCTGTACATACGCGCGTCGCGTGAACTCATCACCAGGGCTGGCGATAGCGCGACGAGGGACCCCGCGACCAGGGCTCCTCCATTTCCTAGCGCATCGCGAGCCCATCGCCAGGTGACGACCACTGTCCCGAGTCCGGCCAAGACCGAGAGCGATCGGAGCGCTCCTTCGGAGTCACCGAACACCGTCATCCAGCACTTAAGAAGTAGCAGATAGAGGGGCGGGAACGTTTCGTGAGAGGCCAGCCTCAGCAGGTCAGCGAGCGATTGGTTCGCCAGATACCAGGAAGTCGCCTCATCGCGGAACAGCTGCGGCTCCCCAAGGTAGGCCGCCCGGACCACGATCCCCACCACGACGAGCGCTGCCAACGGCACCAAGCCGAGCAGGTCTTTGCGGGCCGGCCTCAGGTTCCACGGAGACGTGGGCCGGCTCGCCGGTAGGCCACCCCCAACAGGTGAGGATTCTTCACCCGCAGCGCGCTCGGGCGGATCGCTAGCCACGTCTCTGGGTCTGCCGTTGCCGGCGTTTTCCCAGGGTTGTGAGGCGCAGCGCCAGGACCAGGCGGAACGCCTCCATGAAGATGCCCATGCTCATCTTGGAGGTGCCGGCCCGGCGCTCCTCGAACGTGATCGGCGTTTCGACGATGCGTGCGCCGGCCAGCCGAGCGCGGAACGTCGTCTCGATCTGGAAGGCATAACCGCCGGCGTGGAGTCGGTCGAGATCTATCGATCGCAGCACGGGCGCCCGCCAGGCCTTGAAGCCGCCGGTGAGGTCGCGGTAGGGCATCAGAAGCACGACGCCGGCGAAGATGCTACCGCCGCGGCTGACCATCCGCCGGAGGATGTTCCAGCGCGGGATCTGCCCACCCTTGATGTAGCGCGAGCCGAGGACGAGGTCGGCTCTGTCCGACCGCAGCGGCTCGAGCATGGACGGCAGGAAGCGGACGGGATGGCTGAAGTCGGCGTCCATCTGGACGACGATGTCCGCGTCGCGACCCAGCAGGTCCTTGAAGGCCGCGACGTAGGCCTTCCCCAGGCCCTGTTTGGCGGTCCGGTGCAGCACGGAGATGGCGCTGTTGGCCGCGGCCATCTCGTCCGCCAGCTCGCCGGTGCCGTCCGGAGACCCGTCATCGACGATCAGGATGTGAGCGTCCGGAACTGCCGTGAGGATGGCATCGGTGATCGGGCCGACGTTCTCGCGCTCGTTGTAGGTCGGGACGATGACCCAGACGCTGGGGCTGGCGGGCGGCATGGACTTCCTTGTCATGCGGGGCGGGTTGCGGCCGAGAATACCGCCTGGCTCCCCTCCCCCGCTTGCCGCGCGGTCGTCAGGGGCCGCACCAACAGATCGCGCAGGCGGCCTTGCGCCCCCAAACGCCGCAATCCGGGCACAAAGAAGCGCCCAGAGGAACCAATGCGACCGTTCTGCGAGTTCGCGCGTACCGGTCGCTTTGACCTCCGCGAGCAAGGGATCCGAAGACTCCTCGCTCAAACGGCGGCCTGCGCGCCGGCCACTGCCGGACTTGCCACCAAACCCTCTACATTCCGCCTTCCGCGGCTTACGTTCTTCGCTCAGATCCAAGAACCGTTGCGGGCCCAAGAACCTTCACGGAGGCCGTTGCACCGTTTCCGTCGAAACCGCTGGTCTGGTGTGATCTCGCTGGCCCCTCCGGGCAAGACAGAATCTAGGCCCGGCAGCCCATCCGAGGAAGGGGCTTATCCACCAGTTTCGGCCGCGTGGCCGGTAGTTTTGGGAGTTGTCCACTCACTGCCAACACGGGCAGTGGTCGGGGCTCGGCGTCCTGTGTCTAGATGAGAACGGGTGTTCTAGAGTCAGGCCGTCAGGCAGGGGCCCCGTCGGAGTCCTGGATCGCCGCGCGCCAGCGGGCGGCCACGGCCTCTAGCTCACCTGCGAGTGGCGGGCTGACTCGGCCGGTGACCCTGACGTCGCCGGACCGATAGTCGAGCTCGACGGTGCCGCGCTCTCGCACGCGGGCCAGGAGCTCGCCGGCGCGGTACGGGATCGAGACGTCGACGTCCACCCACAGAGACGCCAGCAGGGCCGACAGCTCGGCCTTGAGAGTCTCCAGGCCGTAGCCCGTCACGGCCGAGATGAGGACCTGCCCGGCGATGGCCGGGGCGGGCGTGTCGCCGTCGCGCGCGGCCGCCTCTATGAGATCGGCCTTGTTGAAGGCCACGAGGCGTGGCTTCTCGCCCGCGCCGAGTTCCTCGAGGACGGTCTGGACGGTCGTCCGATGCTCGGCGAAGTGGCGGTCCGAGGCGTCGACGATCTCGAGGAGGACATCGGCGCGGGTGACCTCCTCCAGCGTGGCCCGGAAGGCGTCGACGAGCTGGTGGGGCAGCTTGTGGATGAAACCTACCGTGTCGGTCACGATCGCGGTCTGGCCCTCGCCGAGCTTGACCTGGCGGGACGTGGGATCCACCGTGGCGAAGAGCCGGTCTTCGGCCTTGACGACGACCTGCCCGACCAGGGCGTTGAGCAGCGTCGACTTGCCGGCGTTGGTGTAGCCGACGATGGCGACGGTCGGGATCAGGCGCCGGTCGCGGCCGCGGGCGGCGGTGCGGCGCTGTTCGCCCACGGCCTCCACTCGCTCCTTGAGCTTCTTGATGCGGTCGCGGACGATGCGCCGGTCGGTTTCGAGCTGGGATTCACCGGGGCCCCGGGTGCCGATGCCGCCGCCGGTTCGCGAGAGGTGGGTCCAGAGTCGGGTCAGGCGGGGCAGCTGGTACTCGAGCTGGGCCAGCTCGACCTGGAGGCGGCCTTCGTGGGTCTGGGCATGCTGGGCGAAGATGTCGAGGATCAGCCTGGATCGATCGATGACCTTGGTCTTGACGGCTTCCTCGAGGGCGCGCTGCTGGGCGGGCGACAGCTCGTCGTCCGTGACCAGGATCGTGTAGCCCGTCTCGGACTTCGCGGCCACGAGCTCGTCGACCTTGCCCTTGCCGACGTAGAAGTTGGGGTCGACATGGCGGCGGTTCTGCCATTCTGCCCCGACGACCTCCGCTCCCGCGGTGTCGGCCAGGCTCGCGAGCTCGCCGATCGACTCCTCGGCCGTCCAGCCGGGGTCCTCGCCGCAGTCCACCGCCACGAGAAAGGCGCGCTCAACCGGGGCCGTGAGATCGATCATGTCTCTTGTCATGCCGGCACAGGATACCGGAACGGCACGCACAGCCCCGTCAAGGGGCGAGGTATCTCAGAGTTGCAGCCAGGGCCGCGGCGGCGGGTAGATCCCGCGTCGCGTCCAGCCAGGTCACGTCGGGTTCGCGGCGGAACCAGGTGGCCTGGCGGCGGGCGAGCAGCACGTTGCGGCGGGCGTCCGCGGCGATGGCATCGTCCAGCGCGAGTCGCCCGTGGATGACCGCCAGCGACTCCGCGTAGCCGATCCCCGAGAAGCTGGGGAGCGTCGGGTCGAAGCGAGCGATCAGGCCACGAGTCTCGTCGACGAGCCCGGCGTCGAACTGGGCGCGGGCACGGGACGCGATCCGATCGCGGAGGACGGGCGGCTCGACTGCCAGGCCAAGCCACAGGACCGCCCGACCGTACCCCCGCGGCTGAGGGAGTGGCGCGTCGCCCTGCAGCCTAGCTATCTCGAGGGCGCGGACGACGCGGCGCGGGTTGCGGAGATCCAACCCTGCCGCGCGAGCCGGGGCGATGCGGCGCAGCTCGGCCACGAGCGCCGGCAGGCCTTCGGAGACGAGCGCCGCCTCCACCGCCGCCCGAACGACGGAGTCCCACGGCAGCTCGTCCACCGCCAGACCGCGCGCCACGGCGCGCAGGTAGAAGCCTGTGCCCCCAGCGAGGATCGCCACCGCCCGGCGATCGCCGATCCCGGCCAGGGCCTCCGTGGCGCACGCTACGAAGTCCGAGACGCTGAACGGCTGGTCCGGATCGACGAGATCGAGACCGTGGTGGGGGACGCGCGCTCGTTCGGCGGGGGTGGCCTTCGCCGTGCCGATGTCCATGCCCCTGTACACCTGGCGCGAATCGGCGGAGATAATCTCGGCGGCCACACCTCGAGCGGCGAGCGAGCCGGCGAGCTCGAGCGCGAGGGCGGTCTTGCCCGTGGCCGTGGCGCCGGCAAGCACGACGAGAGGCGGCAGACTCGTGTTCGTCACCCCGCGTTGGCGGCGGCGGCCCGCCCTCGGAGGGCGAACGGCCCCGCGTGGTCGATGCGGACCGTCACGGCGCGCCCTACGAGCCCAGGCTCGCCGGCCAGGTGGACGAGCTTGTTATGACGGGTACGGCCGGCCAGGGCGGCGCTCCCCTCCCCTGCCGTTCCGGCCAGAGCCGGGATGCCGGGGCCGGGCTCGTCCGCGTCGATTACATCGTCGTCGAGCGCCTTACGGCGCGGCGGCATGACCCGCTCGACCAGGACCTCGACGTCGCGCCCGAGCCAGCCCTGGTTGATCTCGAGCCCGATCTTCTCCTGGCACGCCAGGAGCTCGTTGAGGCGGCGGCGCTTGACGTCGGGCGGTACGTCGTCGGCCATGCGCAGCGCGGCGGTGCCGGGTCGGGGCGAGTACGCCGCGGCAAAGACGGTGTCGTACCGGATCTCCTCGAGCGCCCGCAGCGTCGACTCGAATTGCTCCTCGGTCTCGCCACAGAAACCGACGATGACGTCGGTGGAGACCGCGATCCCCGGCACTGCCTCGCGTATCCGCGCCAGCCGCTCCTTGTAGTGGGCCAGGGTGTACTGGCGGCCCATCCGCTGGAGCATCGAGTCGTCGCCCGACTGGATCGGCAGGTGGAGGTGCTCGGCGACGGATTCGCACGTCGCCATGGCATCGATCAGCCGGTCCGACAGGTCCCACGGGTGCGAGGTGATGAACCGCAACCGCGAGATCGCGGGTCGTCCGTCGGCGCCGCGGATGCCGTCGATGGCACACAGCAGCTCGGCCAGGTCGGGCCGGGACCGAAGATCCAGCCGCCGTCCGGCAGACCGTTCCGTGTCGATGTGGCTGAAGCGTTCCTCGGCCGGCAGGTCGTGGCCGTAGCTGTTGACGTTCTGGCCGAGGAGCGTCAGCTCGCTGTAGCCGGCGGCGGCGATCGTCCGCGCCTCGGCCACGATGTCGTCGAAGGGCCGGCTCCGCTCCGGGCCACGGCTGAAGGGCACGATGCAGTAGGTGCACGTCTTGTCGCAGCCGTAGACGATGGGCAGCCAGGCCGAGATGGTCGAGGAGCGGGCAACTCGGTTCTCGGCGAGCGCGCTCGACCGCGACGCGGCAAGACGATCGGCGGCGCTGACCGGCCGGCCGCCCAGAAAAGTGGTGGCGGCCGTGGAGACGGTCTGCAGCCCGATGGGCGCCTGGGCCGACACCAGGCCCAACCGGAGAGCCAGCTCGGGCTCCTCGTCTGGCCGCAGGAACATGTCGACCGCGGGGAATCGGTGCGCCAGCCCGGCCCGTTCCGCCTCCCGCACGCCGCAACCGGTCAGGACGACGCGCATCCCGGGCCGGTCGCGCTTGAGCCCGGCGAGCATCCCCTGGCGGCCGATCACCTTGGCCTCGGCGTGCTCTCGCACGGCGCAGGTATTGATGACGACGAGGTCGGCCGTCTCCATCGAAGGGGCCCGCGTACAGCCGGCGGCCAGCAGCTGGCCGGACATCTCCTCGGAGTCGCTCTGGTTCATCTGGCAGCCGAGCGTCCACATGAAGAAGCTCGGCAGGCTGTGGAGCTCGGGCCGGAACTCGAGAAGGCCGGCATCCACGGCCGGCGAGGCGGCGAGGCTGCCTGGCATTGGCAGGACGGTGAGGCCCGCGGCCAGGTCTTCGATCGATCTCGCGGTCATGAGGTCGTGGTTGCTCCTGCGGCCTGTTGGCTCGATTCTCGGCCCAGAGCCGCGAAAAGGGCAAATGCGTCGCTATCGGGGACAAAGAGCGCGGCGTGGGCCTGGGCGTAGCTCTCGCCATCGCCGTGGTAGTCGCTGCCGCCCGTAGGAACGAGCCTCAGGTCCGAAGCCAGCGGCGGCCATGTCCGCCGACCGTGCCGGCGTCGAAATGGCGGTAGTGGACCTCCAGGCCGCCCAGGCCGAAGCCCGCGAGCTCGGCGACGAGTGCCCGTCGCGCCGGGCCGTCCGCGAAGTGCGCCAGCGCGGGAAGGCCTCCGGCGGCGCGGATCGCCGCGATCGCGTCGCGAGGCCCCAGACCCTGGCGGGGCACGTACCCAGGTTTGCCGCGGGCGAGCAGCTCCTGCATCGCGGCGTCGACGGAGGGCGCGTGGCCGGCTTGGACCAGGAGTCGGGCAATCTGGGGGCGGCCGAGCGATGAGCCCGGAGCGGTCTGCAGAGCCTCGGCCTGGCGGTCTACGGGCAGGTCGAGCTCGCGCAGCCGGGCCACGATCAGCCCGAAGCGGACCGCCCGCGATTGCCTCTGTCTTCCGAGCGTAGCCTCGAACGCATCGTTCTCCGGATCCACGCCGAGACCCAGTATGTGGAGCTCGCCCTCCCAGAGCCGGTCGATGCCCGAAGCCACGCTGTTGATCTCAACCGCCGGCACGAGATCGAGCGGCAGCCGCGGCGCGCCTGGCGCGCTGAGTTCGCGAACTCCAGCCAGCGTGTCATGGTCGGCGAGGGCGAGGACGCGGACGCCGGCTTCGGCCGCCGCGTCGATCAAGACCCGGGGCTCCAGCACTCCGTCGGAGCGGCGGCTGTGGGTATGCAGATCGACGCGTGATGGATGCTCCGGCACGACCGGCGGCCCGCTCATCGCCCTGGTTGCGCGGTCCTTGAACCGGTAGGTCATCTCAGACTTCGACGATCCGCTGGATACGCTCGACGGCTACGGCGTGGCCGCTAACCGGATCCACGTCGATCAGGCACGCGTTGAAGACAACCGGGCCGTCGCCCACCACGAACCGTGTCGGGAGGCCGTTGATGAAGCGCGGCACTACCGTGGCCGGGTCGAAGCCGATGACGCTATGCACGGGACCAACCATGCCCAGGTCCGACTGATACGCGGTGCCCTTCGGCATGATCCGTTCGTCCGCCGTCGGCACGTGCGTGTGGGTCCCAACGACAGCACTCACGCGGCCGTCGAGGTAGATGCCGAAGGCGTTCTTCTCGCTGGTCAGCTCGCAATGGAAGTCGACGATGCGAACCTTTGGCAGCGGCTCGGAGGCCTGGTCGATCAGCCGGTCGAACTCGGTGAACGGGTTCTCGATCGGGGTCATGTAGGTTCGGCCCTGGAAGTTGAGGACGGCCAGCTCGGTCCCGTCCTCGGCGTGGAAGATGCCGCAGCCCCGACCGGGAACCCCGTCCGATCCGTAGTTGTGCGGACGCAGGATGCGCTCGTCGTGTTCGAGGACCTGATATATCTCCCGCTTGTCCCAGATGTGGTTGCCGGAGGTGATCACGTCCACGCCGGCCTTGAACATGGCCTCGGCCGTGGATTCGGTGAGACCCATGCCTCCCGCCACGTTCTCGCCGTTGGCGGTGACGAAGGCGATGTCGAGCTCATGCCGGAGCCCTGGCAGCAACGCCTCGACGGCCAGGCGACCGGGCTTGCCGATCAAGTCCCCGACCATCAGGATGCGACAGACTCGCCGACCGGCCCGGTCGGGCTGAGATGCGGCGCCGGTGGCTCCCAAGGCGGGCTACTTGGCGTATTCGACGGCCCGCGTCTCGCGGATCACCGTCACCTTGATCTGGCCCGGGTAGGTCAGGCTGGCCTCTATCTTCTTGACGACGTCCCGCGCGAGCCGAGTTGCGCTCACGTCGTCGATCTGTTCCGGCTTGACGAGAACGCGAACCTCGCGTCCGGCCTGGACGGCGAAGCTCCGCTCGACGCCCTCGAAGCTCTCCGCGATCGCCTGCAGGTCCTCGAGCCGGCGGACGTAGGTCTCCATCGATTCGCCACGCGCCCCGGGCCTCGACGCGCTGATGGCGTCCGCGACCTGGACGATGGGCGCTTCCTGTGAGGCGAACTCGACTTCCTGGTGGTGCGCGGCGATGGCGTTGACCACCTTGGGCGGAAGGTTGTGGCGCTGAGCGATCGCGGCCCCGATCTGGGCGTGCGGACCTTCTACTTCGTGGTCGATCGCCTTGCCCATGTCGTGCAGCAGGCCGCCCACCTTCGCCGCCTGAACGTCGGCACCGAGCTCCGCCGCGATGATCGCGGCCAGCCGGCTCGTCTCCACAGAGTGGACGAGCACGTTCTGGCCGTAGCTCGTGCGGTACTTGAGACGACCGAGCAGCTTGACGATCTCCGACGGGAGGGCCGGGACGCCGGCATCGTAGATCGCCTGTTCGCCGGCCTGGCGCATCACGAGATCGACCTCGGCACGGGCCTTGGCGACGACTTCCTCGATGCGGCCGGGATGGATCCGGCCGTCGGCCATCAGCTTGGTCAGCGCCAGGCGGGCGATCTCGCGCCGCACCGGGTCGAAGGCACTGATGACGACCGTCTCGGGCGTGTCGTCGATGATCAGGTCCACGCCGGTTGCTTGTTCGAGGGCGCGGATATTGCGGCCCTCACGGCCGATGATGCGGCCCTTCATCTCGTCGTTGGGCAGGTGCACCGTCGAGACGGTGTGCTCGGCGGTGTGATCCGCAGCGATGCGCTGCATCGTTGTGATGACGATCTCTCGAGCGCGTTCCTCCGCGTCTTCTCGAGCGTCGCGCTCGATCGACTTGGCGAGGCGGACGGCGTCTCGTTCGGCCTCTTCGCGGACGGCATCGAGCAGTTGCGCCTTGGCTTCCGTCGCCGACATGCCGCTCACTCGTTCGAGCGCGGCCACGTGCTCCTGCTGGGCCCGAGCGAGCTCCTGGCGGCTCTGCTCGAAGTCGCGCTCGCGATCGATGAGCTTGCGATCGCGCTGCTCGAGCGTGTCGGCGCGGAGATCGAGCTGCTCGTCGCGTGCGAGGAGCCTGCTCTCGAGAACAGTCAACTCGCCGCGTTTGGCTCGGGCTTCGTCTTCCGCCTCGCGCTGAAGCCGGAGCTTCTCGTCCTTGGCGGTGAGGATCAGTTCCTTCTGCTGCGTGCGTGCCTCGGCGACGATCCGAGCGGCCTTCTCCTGCGCGCTCTGGATGGCCTGATTGGCGACCAGGCCGCGGCCCAGGAAGCCAACGAACACGCCCACGGCAAGGGCGACCACAACGACTGTGGCCACAAGGGCGGTATCCATATTCACTTGCCTCCACCCGGCCGGCTGACGCGACCGGAGGTACGTAGAAACTAATAGGAGCGGCTCCCAACCCCGACCGTGCTCGCTCCCCGAGCGGACGGGTGAAGGCCGCGTTGTCGCTGATTCGAGCTTGCGCCGTCGGTTTCACCGGAAGAGCGGCGCGTTGTTCGTCTCGCCGCGTAGTCTACGGCGCCGGCAGGAATCCGGTGGCGCCGCGCCGGCACGGGCGCCGGCCGTTCCCAAGGCCGGACCGGGTCCGGCCTTAGTCAGTCGTCCTGCGTGGCCGGCTCTGCGATTCTGGCGCTGACCTCGCGACACACCTCGGGATCGAACCCGTTTCTGGCGAGCAGCGCATACGCGCGCTGGCGGCGCACGCGCGGATCGGCTATCCGGGCCAGACTCGCGCGGTTCTTGCCCAGAAGTCGCTCGGCAGCAGTCTCGTCGGCACTGACCGCAAGGAAGTCGCGGTCGGCCTCGTCGGCGCCCGCCCGGTCCCGATCGGCCAGGGCCCCGACGGCGACCTCGCGGTCGATCCCCTTGAGCGCAAGCTCGCGCCGCAAGGCCTGCGCACCCCTTGGCCTGGCCCGATCGCGCGACTCGACCCAGGCGCGCGCAAACGCCGCATCGTCGAGCATCCCGAGCTCCAGCAGTCTCGCGATCGCGGCCTCGATGAGAGGGTCCGGATATCTGGCCGTGCCCAGATGTCGGCGAACCTCCTGAACGGACCGCGACCGCAGCTCGAGGAAGCGCGCGGCAGCGTTCAGGACGACCTCGGGATCCGACTCGGCGGCGTGTCGCTCGAGGCGGGCCCGTCTCGCCTCGAGCCGATCGCGGCCACTCGGGCGGGGCATGGCCGGCTACTCGGCCTCTTCGATGCCCTCGACCGGAAGCGAGACCTCGGATATCTTGCCGCGGATCTGCTTCTCGACCTCGGCCGAGATGTCCGGGTTGTTCTTCAGAAACTCCTTGGCAGCCTCGCGTCCCTGGCCGAGCCTGGTCTCGCCGAAGGTGAACCACGCGCCGGTCTTGGTGACGATGCTCATCGCCACGCCGACGTCCAGCAGGCCCCCTTCGCGGGAGATCCCCTCGCCGAACATGATGTCGAACTCGGCCACGCGGAACGGCGGCGCGACCTTGTTCTTGACGACCTTTACGCGGACCCGGTTGCCTACCGAGTCGGTGCCCACCTTGATCGTTTCGACCCGCCGGATGTCCAGCCGGACGGTGGCGTAGAACTTGAGTGCTCGACCGCCGGGCGTTACCTCGGGGTTGCCGAACATCACGCCGATCTTCTCGCGCAGCTGGTTCGTGAACACAAGAGCCGTGTTCGATCGGTTGACGGCGCCGGCCAGCTTGCGCAGGGCTTGGCTCATGAGCCGCGCCTGGATGCCGACGAACGAATCGCCCATCTCGCCTTCGATCTCGGCTTTGGGGACCAGGGCCGCGACCGAGTCGAGGACGACGCAGTCCACGCCGCCCGAGCGGATCAGTGTCTCCGTGATCTGGAGGGCGTCCTCGCCGGTATCGGGCTGGCTGACGAGGAGTTCGTCGACGTTGACGCCGCAGGAGCGCGCATAACCCGGGTCCAGGGCGTGCTCGACGTCTATGAACGCGACGACCCCACCCTTCTTCTGGGCCTCGGCGAGGATGTGCTGGCAGAGAGTCGTCTTCCCCGACGACTCCGGACCGAAGATCTCCGTCATCCTGCCGCGCGGGATACCGCCGACGCCAAGCGCAAGGTCCAGGGCGATCGAGCCGGTCGGGATGACGTCCACAGCCTGGCGCTCGGACGAGCCGAGACGCATGATCGAGCCCCGCCCGAACTGCTTCTCGATCGCCAGGATGGCCGCTTCCACGGCCTTGGTCCTGTCGTTGCCGCCACCGGCGATTCCGCGGGCCTCGGTCCCTCGCTCGATCATCGCCACCTTGCTCTTCGCTCCTGACCTCTCCGGGATTGGCGGAGCGGTCGCCGGATGGCGTCCGCCCGCGAGCTAGCTTTCGGTCTCTTCGGTCCGCGGCTTGCGCTTGGGCTTCCAGACCTCGACGTTGGTCGGCGGCTCCAGCAAGGGCTGGATCTTGGTCTTCGCCGAAGCGTCCTTGGGCTTCTTCTTCTCTTGACGGTGGGGGCGGTCTCGACTGGCCATCTGTTTCGCCTCCGCGTACTACAGGCTACGGGTGGGCTCTTCATTCCGACTGCACTGCCAATGCACGCGAGCTTGACGGCTGCGCGCGCGCTCGGAGCTCAGGCAGGCGCGAGGTGAACGTGCCGGAGCGCAATGCGGAGCGGATTTCGGCCATGAAGTCTAGGGTGAAGGTCAGGTTGTGACAAGTCGCGAGGCGGTACGCGAGCAGCTCCTCGGCGCGGAAGAGGTGGGCCAGATAGGCCCTCGAGAAGTTGCGGCAAAGCGGGCAGCGGCAGCCTTCCTGCACGGGTCTCGGATCGTCTGCGAACTTCGCGTTGCGCATGTTGAGGCGGCCGCCAGGGATCCACAGCTGGCCGTTCCGGGCAACGCGAGCCGGCAGGACGCAGTCGAACATGTCCAGGCCGCGATGCACGGCCTCGAGCAGGTCCAGGGGCGAGCCAAGGCCCATGAGATAGCGGGGCCGTGGGTCGTCCCCCAGCAAACCCACGACGAGATCGAGTGTCGTTTCCCGCTGGGCAGGCGTCTCGTCCCCGGCCAGTCCGCCGATACAGATCCCATCGAACGGCAGGCCACCAACGATGCGCGTCGACTCGGCGCGGAGCTCCGGGTCGAGCCCGCCCTGGATGATTCCGAACACCGCCTGGTCGGGCCGGGTGTGGGCGGCCAGCGACCGCGCGGCCCAGCGATTCGATCTGGCCGTGGCCTCGGCAACGGCTGTGAGGCTTGTCGACGCCGGCGGGACGGGCTGGTCGAAGGCCACGGCGATGTCGGCGCCGAGCGCCTCCTGAACCTCGATAGAGAGCTCCGGCGTGAAGCGGTGGTACGAGCCGTCGAGATGGCTCTGGAAGGTGACGCCTTCGTCGTCGATCTTGCGGAGCTCGTCGAGCGAGACGACCTGGAAACCTCCGGAGTCCGTCAGGATCGGCCGGTCCCAGGCCATGAAGCGGTGCAGCCCACCGAGTCTGGCGATCCGCTCGTGGCCCGGCCGCAGGTAGAGGTGGTAAGTGTTTGACAGCACGATGGTGGCGCCGGCGGCGCGCAGGTCGTCCGGATCCAGCGCCTTGACCGTGGCATTCGTCCCCACCGGCATGAACTGCGGCGTCTCGACGACGCCGTGGGGCAGCGTCAGGCGACCGAGCCGGGCCCGGGTCGAGCCGTCCGGCGGCGGCGGCACCAGCACCTCGAATTGGGCAGGAGAAACGCGGCGCTCGCCGGCGCCGTTGGGGCCGTTCGACATCAGCGCGCTGGGAGGTCCGGGTCGGCTGTCCCGTCCCACAGGGCCGGCTGCTCCGCCTCTGCGCGCCGTGGAGGCGGAATCTCATAACCGAGGCGGGCGAGGTGCTGGCGAGCGCCGTCGGTGGCGATGCGGCCCTGGGGCGTGCGGTCCAGGAACCCGAGGCGCAGGAGGAATGGCTCGTATACGTCCTCGACCGTCTCGGGCTCCTCGGCCAGGACGGCCGCGAGCGCCTGGACGCCGACCGGCCCGCTGCCGAACTTCTGGACGATCGCCGCGAGCAGCTTACGGTCCGTCCCGTCGAGCCCTTCGTCGTCGATCTCGAGGGCGGCGAGCGCCTTGTCCGCGGTGCGGGCGTCCACGCGGCCGTCGCCGTTGATCTGGGCGTAGTCGCGGACGCGCCGCAGCAGGCGGTTGACGACGCGCGGCGTTCCCCTGCCCCGCCGAGCGATGGCGGTGGCGCCGTCCGAGTTGAGCTCCACGCCGAGCAGGCTGGCGGACCGCACCACGATCGCGGTCAGGTCTGCGATGTCGTAGAAGTCGAGCCTGTACGTGGCCCCGAAACGGTCGCGCAGCGGGCTGGAGATGCGGCCGGCGCGTGTGGTGGCGCCGACGATCGTGAACGGCTTGAGGCTCAGGCGCAGGCTTCGCGCCGACGGTCCCTTGCCAATCATCACGTCGAGGGCGAAGTCCTCCATGGCCGGATACAGGATTTCCTCCACTGCCCGGTTGAGGCGGTGGATCTCGTCGATGAAGAGGACGTCGCGCTCGTCGAGGGACGTCAGGATGGCCGCCAGGTCCCCTGCCCGCTCGATCGCCGGGCCGCTGGCGTAGCGGATGTTCGTGCCGAGCTCGCGGGCGATGATCGTGGCGAGGGTCGTCTTGCCCAAGCCGGGCGGACCGTGGAGCAGGACGTGATCCGCGGCATCCCCTCTCTGGCGGGCGGCGCCGAGCAGGATGGACAGGTTCGCCTTGAGCTCGCGCTGACCGATGTATTCGTCGAGCGTCTTGGGTCGCAACGTCCGGTCGACGGCGACCTCTACCTCATCTTCGACTGCCGGCGTGAGTATTCGCGAGATGTCGGTCACGGGCGCTCGCTCATGCGCAAATCATATCAGATCGAACGGGCGTTCTAGAGCCGTGCGATGCCAATACCGGCCGGCCCGGAACTGCGCTGCCATTGTCGCCGTCCGAGGCCTTGGAGGCGGGTGCTGTGGCTAGCGGTATGAAGTGGCTCGGGCTCCTAATGGTGTCGGCATCCATGGCCGCCGGCTGTGCCGTGGTTCCCGAGCCTTCGGCCTCGCAGGGAGAAGGCGCGAACGGGGCGGACTCGCCATGTCCCGCCGTCTCTGCTTCGTCTTGCGGCGGGGGCGACCTGTCGGTCGATCGAAGCCCCTATGTGATCGCCGGGATGCAGGTCCCCGGCTTCTTTCCCGACATGGGCCAGCCGGGGTGGCAAACGGATGACGTGGCCCTTCGCGACGTTGTCGTCGTCGGCAAGGTGATCGCGAAAGACGCCGGTTTCTTCGCTCAGGCCAGAGATGTCTTTACGCCCTTCACCGTCGATATCGACCGAGTCATCCGCGGGGAAGCCCGCGTGGGCCACACGAGCGTCGCCATCGAGGGCGGCACGGTGGGCTGCTACACGCTTCATGTGGACGTTGCGCCGGCGCTCGAACCCGGCACGCGCTACGTGTTCTTTCTGAGCGACGGCGTGGGGGGCCAGCTGGCGCCCGGGAACGTGTTCGATGCTTGGCCCATCGACGCCGACAACGTCGTCAGGACCCTTCAAGGCCCGATGCCGCTCGGAGCGTTGGTCGATAGGATCGATCGGCTCTCGGCCGTGCGGAGCTCCCCTACCCCCGCACCAACGTCCTGAGCGCCGCCTTCACTCGATCCTCCAGGCCCGGGCCGACCGTGAGGTCCGTCAACGCTTCTCGTGACGCCTGACGCGCCTCCCCGGCCGAGTAGCCGAGCGCGAGGAGCGCGGCCATCACTTCCGACTCGCCCGTGGCGGGCCCGCCCGCGGAGCCACCGGCCGCAACGCCCGCGGCCGCCACCTTTTCCTTGAGCTCGAGGACCACTCGTGCCGCCAGCTTCTTGCCCACGCCCGGCACGGCGGTCAGGAGCGCGAGGTCGTCCGAGAGGATCGCCAGCTGGAGGTCGCCCACGGCCCGCGATCCAACGATCCCGAGAGCCACCTTTGGTCCGACGCCCGTGACCGTGAGCAGCAGGCCGAAGAAACCCAGCTCTTCGGGCGTGCGGAAACCGTAGAGCGCCTGGAGGTCCTCACGCACCACGTGGTGTGTAAAGACCTTTAGCGAGCCCCCGACTGGAGTGGACGCAAGCACAGACGGCGCCGCGAAGACGCGATAGCCGACCCCTCCGACTTCCAGAATGAGTGAATCGGCGAAGACGGCACTGACGGTGCCGCCAAGTGAGGCGATCACGCCCCGGGCCCCTACGAAGCCGTCTTGGACTTGGGCTCGCGGACCGCGCGCCCGTCGAGGGGGACGCCCAGCCGCTCGCGGCGCAGGGCGTCTCGGACCGCCTTCTCGTAAGGGGTGACGCCGCCCGGCGCAGGCCTCAGGGCGGATCGGTCGAGTGCGCCGGTTGGGATGCGGCTGACCGATCGTTCGCGGTTCGCGACGCAGATCGCAATCGCCAGCGCGTCCGCGGCGTCGTCCGGTTCGGGCAATTCGGCCAACCCGAGGATCGCCTGTACCATCCGCCCCACCTGCGCCTTCGAGGCGGAACCGTGGCCCGCCGTGGCCACCTTGACCTCGTTGGGTGTGGCCTCGCGGATCTCCAGGTTGTGGAGTGCTGCGGCGAGAAGCACGACGCCCCTGGCCTGGCCGACGGCGAAGGCCGTTTGCACGTTCTTGGTGAAGAAGAGCCGCTCCACTCCGACGAGGGCGGGCGCGTGGAGCTCGATCAGGTCCGTGAGACTGAGATAGATCGACTCGAGCCGGTCGGGCAGCTCCATGCTCGAAGGCGTCGTGATGACGCCGTAGTCGATCGCGCGCAGTCGCGTGCCGGTCCGCTCTACGAGCCCGTAACCCAGCATCGCCGTTCCCGGGTCTATTCCCAGGATGATCACGCGCTGACCTCGGCCAGGATCTCTTCGGGGATGTCGAAGTTGGACGTGACGCGCTGGACGTCGTCGTGGTCTTCGAGGATCTCGATCAGCCTTAGCGCCTGCCGGGCCTTCGATGCATCGAGCTCGACGGTGTTCTTGGGAGTCATGCTTAGCTCGGCCGACTCGATCTTGACGCCGGCCGCCTCGAGAGCCCGGCGAACGGCCTCCAGGTCTGTGGGCCTGGTGTACACCTCGACCTGCTCGCCCGATGAGTCCACGTCGTCCGCGCCGGCATCGATGGCGAGGAGTTCCAGCTCTTCAGCGTTGCCGCCGGCGACGAGGATGATGACGCCGCGCTGCTCGAACTGCCAGGCGACGCTGCCGGGAGCGGCCAGCTGCCCACCGGCCTTTGTCAGCACCGAGCGAATGTCCGCCGCGGTCCGGTTCTTGTTGTCGGTGGCCGTCTCCACGAGGATCGCGACGCCGCCGGGGCCGTAGCCCTCGTACGTTATCTCCTCGAACTGCTCGCCCTCACCCCCGCCGGTCGCCTTCTCGACGGCCCGCTTGATCGTGTCGAGCGGCATGTTGATGGCGCGCGCTCGCTCGATGGCGAGGCGAAGTCGGAAGTTGCCGTCTGGGTCACCGCCGCCAGCTCTTGCGGCGACGCTGATCTCGCGGCCCATCTTGGTGAAGACGGCGCCGCGCTTGACATCGTTGGCGCCCTTCTGGCGCTTGATCTGAGACCACTTGGAATGTCCTGACATCGGCCGGAGTATACCGCCGAACGGTGACCCCGAGCCGGCACCTTGCCGGCTCAACCCGGGTGAGCTGGGCGCGATCGGTGGATTCGGGCAAGCGGCCGCGCCAAGGCCGTTCAGTCATAGGTGACTCAACCGGCCGACGGGGCAGCCCTTTGGGGTCACTCGCGCCTGTCCCGGGGTCAGTTCAGTCATGGGTGACTCAAGCTGCCAACGTGACGGCTCGGTCGGGCTGACTGCGTCCTCTCCGTGGCCCGTTCAGTCATAGGTGACTATCAGGCGGGCCAAGGTGCCGACCGTCCCACCCGGCGTCGCCCCCTCCTCGTCCGCGGGGATGAGCAGGGATATCATGGCCGGGCGGCGGCAGCCCCCTCGTCACGCCGCCTTGTCCGATGCGATCTGAGCCACCAGAGGATCGATGAGCAGATGACAACCAAGAGTGTCGACCTCCCCCACCTTCGCAGCGTCGTTTTGGCCGCCCACGCCGGTGCCGGCAAGACGACGCTGGCCGAGAGGCTTCTCTTTGACGCCGGGGCCATCACGCGGCTCGGCCGCGTGGACGACGCCACGGCCAGCCTTGACTACGAACCCGAGGAGCAGAAGCGCAAGCAGTCACTCACCCTCGCCGTAGCCAGCCTGGAGCACGAGGGAACCCGGATACAGCTCGTCGATACCCCCGGATACGCCGACTTCGGGGCCGAGGTGGTCGAGGGATTCGCTGCGACGGACGCGGCCGTCCTGCTGATCGACGCGTCGGGCGGCGTCGAGGCGGGCCTCGAGTCTGCGGTCGCGCTGGCTCGGGGGAACGGCCGCCCGGCGCTCTTCTTCATCAACAAGTGCGATCGCGAGAACGCGAACCCCGCGGCCGCCCTGGACGCGCTCCGGAAGGCCTTCGGCCAGAAGATCGCGCCGCTCCACGTCGCCATCGGTTCGGCCGATTCGTTCACCGGCTACGTGGACTTGCTGCACCGCAAGGCCTACCAGATGCAGGGCGGCAAGGAAATCGAGGTCGCCGTCCCGGCGAACCTGGCGGACGAGGTGGCCGCGCGCCGCGACCAGCTGCTCGAGGCGGCGTCCGAGGCCGACGACGACGTCATGACGAAGTACCTCGAGGGCGAGGAGATCACCGACGCGGAGTTCGAGACGTGCCTGCACAAGGCCATTCGATCCGGCATGGTGGCGCCGGTCATGGTCGGCAGCGCGTCGAAAGACATCGGCGTTCGGGCGCTGATCAGCGCGATGGTGCACTACCTGCCTTCACCTGCCGAGCTCGGTGAGTTCGTCACGACTGACTCGAAGGGCAAGGAAGTGAAGCTCGTTCCGGATGCGACGGGACCACTCGTAGCCCGCGTTTTCAAGACGACCGCCGACCCGTTCGTCGGCCGGCTCACCTACCTGCGGGTCCTCTCCGGGACGCTCCAGGGCCAAGGTCAAGGCTGGAACTCCACCCGGAACGAGGCCGAGCGCCTGGGCCAGCTGCTCCTGCTCCATGGCAAGGATCAGGAGACGGTCGGCCAGCTCCATGCCGGCGAGATCGGCGCCGTGGCCAAGCTGACCGTGACCGGGACGGGCGACACCCTGTGCTCCAGCCGCGATCAGGCCTATGTCCTCCCGGCACTCACCTTCCCGGTCCCGACGCTCCAGGTGGCAATCGAGCCGCAGACCAAGGCCGACCTCGACAAGATGGGCACGGCGCTCCAACGCATGCTCGAAGAGGAGCCGTCCGCGCGCGTCATCCGCAGCGAGACGGGCGAGCAGGTCCTCGTGGCGACGGGCGATGCCCACGTCGCGGTGCTTGGCGAGCGGCTCAAGCGCAAGTTCGGCGCGGCGATCGTCACCAAGACGCCGAGGGTTCCCTACAAGGAGACCATTCGCGGCAAGACCCAGAGTCACGGCCGATACAAGAAGCAGACGGGCGGCCACGGCATGTTCGGCGACGTCTGGATCGAGATCGAGCCGAACCACGGTGGGGGCGTCGAGTTCGCCGAGCATGTAGTCGGGGGCACGGTGCCCAAGAACTTCTTCCCGGGCGTCGAGAAGGGCATCCGCGAGGCGGCGGCCGAAGGCGTCCTGGCGGGCTACCCGCTCAGCGACTTCAAGGCAACCCTGTACGACGGCTCGTTCCACGCGGTCGACTCCAATGAGCTCTCGTTCAAGATCGCCGCTTCGATGGCACTCAAGCAGGGTGTCCTCGAGTGCAAGCCGGCCCTGATGGAGCCGATCATGACCGTCGAGATCCGGATCCCCGAGGCGTACATGGGTGACGTCAACCGCGACCTCAACGGTCGCCGAGGTCGCGTCCTGGGCATGGACACCAAGGACGGCATGCAGATCATCACGGCCAGCGTTCCCCAGGCCGAGCTGTTCACGTACGCCACGGAGCTGCGCTCGCTGACCGGCGGACGTGGCATGTTCACGGCCACGCTGGACCGCTACGAAGACGTGCCGCAGCACATCGCCGAGAAGGTGATCGAGGCCCACAAGAAGGCGCAGGAGGCCGCGCACAAGGAGTAGGCGCGCACGTCGAGTCGGCGCCCTGCCGACACGAGTAGCGGGTCCCATACCGGCTGGAAGGGCGGAACCGTCGTGCTAGGATAAAACCGACCGTTCGGTCGGTTTTGGATCGGAGCGCGGCGTTGAGTCCCAGGCGTGTCTCTATCGAGCCCACGGAGAAGAGCCGAGCCCGTCGGGACCAGATCCTCGATGCGGCTTTCACCACGTTCGCCCACCGCGGCTTCCGCGAGGCCTCGATGGACGAGATTGCCACGGCGGCCAACACCTCCAAGGGCGGGGTCTACTTCCACTTCCCAACAAAGGACACGATCTTCCGCGAACTGATGCGTACGACCGCCGACAGGCTGGCCGGCAAGGTCGAACGCGCGGTCGCAGCAGAGACGGACCCGATCGCCAGGGCCGAGGCCGGCATACGGACGGTGCTGCTGGCCTTCGCGGGCCACCGAACGACCGCCCGCCTTCTCCTCATCGACGCAGTTGCGGCCGGGCGCGCTTTCCAGACCGAGACCGCCATCATGCACGCCCGATTCGCAGGTCTCATCCGTGGGTACCTCGAGGAAGCCCAGGCCGCCGGCACCATTCCGGAGCTCGACGCCGAGACGACCGCGCGGGCCTGGTTCGGGGCGCTCAACGAGATCGTCTCGCGCTGGCTGCTCGAGGAGAAGCCGGGACGCCTCGAGGACTCGTACCCGGTCCTTCGCGCCGTGCTACTGCGCAGCGTGGGTGTATCGGAGGCGCGTATCGCGGCGGGCGATCCGGCGTGGCACGGCACGGCCGCCGTCCGGTCTCGGTGACCGTGACGGGCGGGGCCTCTGGCGCGGCCGCATCGACGCCCCGGCCGGTTGAGTCGGAGGGCACGGCGCCGCCGCCGATCTCGGCCGTGCTGAGGTCGCTGGCGGAGCGTGGGGACGGCGAGGGCGACAACGACGCCGCCGGCGGGCTGGTCAGCGCCACTTTCGGTCTGGGCTCGTCGCTGCCCCTCGATCCAGTCGATGTGTTCGCAGCTGCGTTGCGCTCGAACCTGGAACCGTTGCTCTGGCTGCAACCCGCCGATGGGCTCGCGATGGTTGGCGTCGGCCAGGCCTGGTCGATCCGAGCGTACGGCCCAGATCGCTTTCGCGCGATCGCAGATGGATGGGAACGGCTGCTCGCCGGCGCGCGGCTCCGCGGCAACGGCTCGGCGGGTCGCGGGCTCGGTCCTTTGCTGATCGGCGGCCTCGGCTTCACAGGTGAGCCGCCTGCGGACGCGGCGTGGTCGCCCTTCGGTGCCGCCTCGATGTCGGTGCCGGAGCTGCTGCTGCTCCAGACCCCCGCGGGCAGCTGGCTCACGACGTCCTTCAGGAGGCTCGGCAAGGCCAGCAGCTCGACACCCGGCGAACTCGAATTGCCCGATCGGCTGGACCGCATCTGGGCCGACCTCGTGGCTCAAGCGACTGCCGACGCTGCCTCTGCCGGGGCCGGAACCGACCGCGTACGCCTCACGATCGTCGCGGAGCATCCGGACCGCCGCACCTGGGACCGGCTGGTGGATCGCTTCGCCGGAGCCGTCGGGCGCGGCAGGTTGGACAAGGTGGTTCTGGCCAGGCGGCTCGATCTGACCTCAGCCGTGGATATCGACGCCGTCTCTGCCGTGCGAAGGCTGGCGACCGGCTCCCCCACCTCGACCACCTACGCGATCGTCCGCGGCGGCAGCGTCTTCCTCGGCGCGACGCCGGAGCGTCTGATCTCAACGCAGGGCAAGGACTTCCAGACCGTCGCCATCGCCGGATCGATCCGCCACGATGACGACGCCGCCGAGGAAGCAGCGCTGGCGGCCGAGCTGCTCTCCAGCGACAAAGACCGGGAGGAGCACGAGATCGTCGTGGAGATGCTTCGTACGATGCTCGAGCCGGCCGCGTCGGAGATCCACATTGCGGCCTCGCCGGTCGTGGCCGCCTTCGGGACGGTGCAGCACCTCGTGACCACGGTGACCGGGCGCCTCCGAAACCGGGCCGGCATCTTGAGCCTGGCCGGGCTCCTCCACCCGACCCCGGCGGTCGGCGGCGAGCCCCGGGCGCTCGCGCTGGAGCTCATCTCAGAACACGAGGGCTTCGAACGCGGCTGGTACGCCGGTCCGCTTGGCTGGGTCGGAGCCGACGGCGACGGTGAGTTCGTGGTGGCCCTGCGCTGCGCCGTCGTTTCAGGCCGCAATGCAGCGCTGTTTGCCGGCTGCGGCATCGTGGCCGACTCGGATCCCGGCCGCGAGTGGGAGGAGTCGAGGAACAAGATGCAGGTCGTGGCTTCCGCGCTGGGAGAGTTCCAGCCATGAACGGCATGCCGCCCGGTGCCAATTTGAACACCGTCGATCCGTTGCGAGCCTTCGTCGAAGAGCTGGCCCGGGCCGGCGTCGCCGAGGTCGTGATCTGCCCTGGATCGCGATCGACACCGCTCGCCCTGGCCCTGCACGCCCATCCCGAGCTGCGGTGTCGCGTCCTGCTCGACGAGCGCGCAGCGGGCTTCTTCGCACTGGGGATGGCCCGCGCCAGCCGCCGGCCGGTCGCCGTCCTGTGCACCTCTGGGACCGCGGCGGTGAACTTGACGCCGGCCGTCGTGGAGGCCTTCCACGGTCGGATCCCGCTCGTCCTGCTGACCGCCGACCGACCGCCCGAGCTTCGCGATCGCGGCGCAGCGCAGACGATCGACCAGGTTCGGCTCTACGGAACTCAAGTCAAGTGGTTCGTCGACGTGCCGGTTCTCGACGCCGCGCCGGATCTCCTCGCCCACGTTCGGTCTCTCGCCGGGCGGGCTGTTGCGACCTCGTTGGCGGCACCGCGCGGGCCCGTCCACTTGAACTTCCAGCTCAGGGAGCCGCTCATCCCTGATGGTCCGCTCGGGCCGCTGGCCGACGATCCTCACGACCGCGCGGTCCTTGCGGGGCCTGGTGTTCCCTTCATCGACGCGATCGCAGGCAGCGCCACTCTCTCGCCCGCTGAGCTGAGAAACCTGGCCGCGACGCTGGCGACGATCGAGCGCGGGCTGATCGTGGCAGGACCGCAGGAAGATCCGGCTTTCCCGGCTGCGGCGGCGCGGCTCGCCGCCACGACCGGTTACCCGATCCTCGCCGATCCTCTCTCGCAGGTGCGCGTGGGGCCGCACGACCGTTCTCACGTGATCGCCCGGGGCGACCTGATCACGCGGCCGGGGAGCTGGATCGAGGCCCATCGCCCGGAGATGGTGATCCGATTCGGCGCCATGCCCACCTCGAAGCCAATCCTGGAGATGCTCCGTCTGGTTCGACCGGCGCTGCTCGTCGTCGATGGCGGGGGCGGCTGGAGAGAATCCGCACTCCTGCCGGCGACCTTCATCCACGCCGACGAGGTCGCCGTTGCAGACGGCCTGGCTGACGTACTGGCTCGAACGGGCACGACGACGGCCGCAGAGTCGGCGTCGAGTTGGACAGCCGATTGGTTGGCAGCCGACCGGACCGCGAGCGACGCCCTGGCGGCCTGGCTTGATCGCCCGGCGGTTGCGGCAGAGCCTCTCGAGCCTCGCCCCTTCACGCTCCTCGCCGACCTGATGCCGGACGGTGGAGTGCTCTGGGCCGGCAGCTCGATGCCGGTGCGCGACATGGACGCTTACCTGGCAAGCGGACCGCGGGCGATCCGTTGCCACTCGAATCGCGGCGCGAACGGGATCGACGGGGTCGTGTCGAGCGCGCTCGGGGCCGCGGCGGCCGAGACCGGCGCAGTGGTCCTCGTCGTTGGCGACCTCTCGTTCCTCCACGACCTGACGGCGCTGGTTACCGCCCGGCTGAACGGGCTGTCCGCCACGATCGTCCTGGTCAACAACGACGGCGGTGGGATCTTCTCCTTCCTGCCGCAGGCGTCCACGGTCAATCCGGGCGTTGGGTTGCCGGAGGCCTACGAGGAGCTGTTCGGCACTCCGCACGGCGTTGATTTCGGGCCGGTCGTCCGCGCCCTCGGAGCCGAACATGCGTTGGTCGGGGCCGGCGACCTGCGTGCCGCCCTGGCCGAATCCATCGGAGCCGCGGGCGTCCGCGTCCTCGAGATCCGGACCGACCGAGCCAAGAACGTGGTCCTCCACCGCGAGGCGGCGGCCGCGGTTGCCGCCGGACTGGACGCGCTTCAGGGCGGAGAATCCCGGCCGTGAGCCTGCTACAGGTCGACGGCATTCGCTACGAGGTCCGCCTCGGAGGGAGTGGCCAGCCACTCCTGCTGCTGCACGGCTTCACCGGCCGGGGGGCGGCCTGGGCGCCTCACCTGCCGGCTCTGAGGCGGGTATCGACGACCATCCAGGTCGACCTGCTCGGCCACGGCCGGTCGGACGCACCGGCCGATCCGGCCCGGCATGCGGCCGCAAGACAGGCGGCGGATCTGGCCGAGATCCTCCGCCGAGTCGCCGGCCGGCCCGCCGACGTCATGGGCTATTCGTTCGGAGCCCGCGTCGCCCTGGCGCTCGCCATCGCCCAACCGTCGGCCGTCCGCCGGCTCGTCCTGGAGAGCCCGTCTGCCGGCATCGCCGATCCGTCCGAACGCGCAGCGCGGCGCGCTACCGATGAAACCCTCGCCGATGCGATCGAGCAGGACGGAATTTCCAATTTCGTAGCCCATTGGGAGAGCTTGCCGCTCTTCGCCACGCAGGCTGCGCTGCCGGATGCGACTCGGAGGCGACTCCACGCCGAGCGGCTTCGCAACAGCGCCCGCGGCCTGGCAGGAAGCCTTCGCGGCGCCGGACAGGGCGCCATGACTCCGCTGCACGACCGCCTTCGCGAGGTCGTGGCACCGACGCTCGTCGTCTGTGGCGCGTTGGACCCCGTTCGGGGGCGGGCGGAGTTCGTCGCGGCTCGCATTCCGGGCGCCCGGCTGGAAGTCGTCGACGACGCAGGCCACGCACCCCACCTCGAGTTCCCGGCCAGGTTCCGGGCCCTGGTCCTGCCCTTCATCACGGCGCCGGAGGCGTCGGCCACAATTCCAGTCCCCGAGGAGGTCGCCTGAATGGCCAGCATCACCTGGACGCAAGTCACCGAGTACAGCGACATCCTCTACGAGCATTCGGGCACTGGGATCGCTCGGGTGACCATCAATCGACCGCAGGTCCGCAACGCCTTCAGGCCGGAGACGGTTCAGCAGTTGATCGACGCCTTCTACCGGATCCGAGACGACGCCTCGATCGGCTGCGTTCTCCTGACCGGAGCGGGCGACGAAGCTTTCTGCGCCGGCGGCGATCAGAACGTCCGAGGCCAGGGTGGGTACGTTGGCGGCGACGGCATCGCTCGCCTCAACGTCCTCGACCTGCAACGGCAGATCCGTTCCCTGCCGATCCCCGTGATCGCCCTCGTGAACGGCTACGCCATCGGCGGCGGCCAGGTCCTGCACGTCGTCTGCGATCTGAGCATCGCCAGCGAAAACGCCATATTCGGGCAGGTCGGGCCGCGCGTCGGCAGCTTCGACGCCGGCTTCGGGGTCGGACTGCTGGCCCGCCTCGTAGGCGACAAGAAGGCCCGCGAGATCTGGTTCCTGTGCCGCCGGTACACGGCCCAGGAGGCGCTGGCGATGGGCCTCGTCAACAAGGTCGTCCCTCTACCCGAGTTGCAGGCCGAGGGCGTGGCCTGGGCGGACGAGATCCTGGCCATGAGCCCGACGGCCATCCGCTTCCTCAAGGCTTCGTTCCTCGCCGCGACCGACGGACTGGCCGGTCTGCAGGAGATGGCCGGCAACGCGACAGGTCTCTACTACACGACCGAGGAAGCAGCCGAAGGCTCGAAGGCCTTCCTCGAGAAGCGCAAGCCGGACTTCTCGCGCTTCCCACGGCGGCCATGAGCCTCGCATCGCTTCCGGGCTCTCGCACCTGGCTGCTGGCTATCCGCCCGGCGACTCTGCCGGCCTCGGTCAGCGGCGTCGTAGTCGGGCTGGGAGCGGCCCTGGCGACGGGCGCCGCGTTCCGCCTGGACACAGCTCTCGGGTGCCTGGCCGTGGCTCTCCTTCTGCAGGTTGCGGCCAACCTGGCCAACGACCTATCGGACTTCCGGAGAGGGGCCGACAATGCCGATCGGTTGGGCCCAACCAGGGTCGCGGCGGCCGGGCTGGTGACGGTTCGCCAGCTCCAGGCCGCGATCGTCCTGGTTCTGGCCGTCGCCGCCGTAGTCGGCCTGTGGCTGGCCATGGTCGGCGGGCCGGCGATCCTGGCGCTCGGCGCCGCCGCAATCCTCGCCCTGCTCGGCTACACGGGGGGTCCATTCCCTTACGGCTACCGCGGCCTGGGGGAGGTCTTCGTCTTCATCTTCTTCGGACTTGCGGCCGTCGTCGGAACCGCCGAACTCCAGTCGGGCCGGGTGGAAGCCCTGTACGCGCTGGCCGCGGTCCCAGTCGGCACTCTGACGACCGGCATCCTCGTGATCAACAACCTGCGCGACACGACGACTGACAGGGCGGCCGGCAAGCGGACGCTGGCCGTGACATTCGGCGAAGCCTTTGCCAGGGCCGAGTATGCCGCCTGTCTCATCCTCGCCTGGATCGTGCCAGTCGGGCTGGTGGCGGCGCGGTCGGCCGACATGGCGGTCGGTGCCGGGCCGACGGCGTTGCTGCCGCTCCTGACCGTCCCGGTGGCACTGCCGCTCCTGCGGACCGTCTACGGCGAAGGCGATCCGCGCCGGCTCAATCCGGTATTGCGAGGGACCGCCAGGCTGACGCTAGCCTTCGCGGTCCTCTTCGCGGTCGGCCTGGCGCTGGGCCGGTAGCGACGTGAACCGCGACCTGCCATCGGTCGCCCGGGCCGAGGCGTTCCACGTCTGCGTGCCGTTCCGGCGGCCGTTTGCGACGGCTCGAGGCATCGTCACGGTGCGCAGTTCGTGGATCCTGCGGTTGTGCGACAGCGAGGGCCGGGCCGGCTTAGGCGAGATCGCCCTGGATCCGTGCGCATCCAGCACTGAGGAGAGCCGCCTGGCAGGGGTCTTGCGTGAAGCGCTCGGGATCGTCGCGGCCGGACGGCTTCCGCACTGGAACCATCCCACCGATGCCGGGCCGGAATCGCGGGCGGTTCGAGCTGGCCTGGACGAGGCCGTGGAGGCGCTGGGGCGAGCCGCCCTGGCCGTCGCGCCGGACCCACGTCGAGCGGCATCCGTGGCCGTCAACGCAACGCTGGACGTCGTGGACCCTAGAGGGGCTGCCACAGCTGCCGCTCGGGCCGCCGCCGACGGCTTCCGTTGCATCAAGCTGAAGGTCGGCCCGGAGCCGGTGGCCCCCCTCGTCGACCGCGTCGCGGCCGTGAGGGCCGCCGTTGGCGCATCGGTTGGGCTCAGGCTCGATGCCAACTGCAGCTGGGGTCTTGCGATGGCGGTGGAGCGGCTTGATGCCCTCACGGCCTTCGAGATCGAGTATGTCGAGCAGCCGCTCGCGCTGGCGGACCTCGACGGCCACGCCCGGCTCCGGCGCGAATCCCCGATTCCGATAGCCCTGGACGAGTCCGTCTATTCCGACGCGGCCGCCGCCGCCATTCTCTCCGCCGATGCAGCCGACGTGCTGGTCGTCAAGCCGGCCCGGGTCGGCGGGCCGGCGGTGGTTCGAGAGATCGCTGCACGGGCTGCCGCTGCCGGCGTGCCGCTGGTACTGAGCACCTTCTTCGAGACCGGCGTCGGGACCGACGCGGCCGTTCGGGCTGCGGCTGGGCTCCCCCGAGTCGGGCCAGAACGCGCCCACGGTCTCGGCACCGCCGGCTTGCTGGTTCACGATCTTCTTCAGGTACCAACCCCGGTGGTAGGTGGCCGGATCGCGCTGCGGGAGATTGCCCTTGTCGACGAGGCGGCCCTCAAGCGTTACACGGTGGAGCAGATGGGACCCAACCCATGAGCCGCGACATCGGCTCGGGGCCCTCGATCCCCCTGCTGCCGTCGGCGGCACGCGTCAACGCGCTGGAACGGGCCGGCTCCCCGGCGATAATCGACGGGACGCTGAGCTGGACCTGGCGGGAACTGGACTCCCGAGCGGACGCGGTTGCCTCGGGATTGGCCGACGCCGGCATCACCCGGGGCAGCCGGGTCGCGCTACTTGCCCAGACGAGAGCCGCAGCCATCGCCTTCTTGTACGGCGCCGAGCGCGCCGGGGCCGCCGTCGTGCCGCTCAACGCACGGCTGGCCGCCGCCGAACTGAGCGGATTCCTGGCCGATACCGGCGTGACTGCCATTGTGGCGTCGCAGGAGATGTCCACTCGGGCTGGCCTGCTTGCTCGCCAGGTTCTCTCGCTGGAGGCGCTGGCGGAATGGCCCGCCGCCGCCATGCCGCAGCCGGGACTCGCTGTTCCAGGCGACCCGGCCGTCATCGTCGCCACCTCGGGCACGACGGGCAGGCCGAAGGCCGCCCTTCTCACTCACGGCCAGATGGCGGCAAGCGCCGCCGCCTGGAACGACTTCCTCCCGCAGGCGACCGGCTGGCTCACTTCACTATCGCTCGCCCATGTCGGTGGGCTCGGGATCGTCTGGCGAGCGGCCCTGTCTGGTGTACCGGCGGTAGTCCCGCCTACGGGCGACGCCGCCTCGCTCCTGCGCGCGGCGTCCCAGCCACGGGTCAGTCACGTCTCGGTAGTGGGGGTACAACTCGCCCGACTCCTGGACGAAGCCGGCGGCGGACCGGCCCCATCGAACTTGCGTGCCGTGTTGCTCGGAGGCGGCCCCATCGGCCCCGGCCTTGTCTCCAGGGCGCTGACTCTCGGATGGCCGATGGTCCCGACATACGGAATGACTGAGTCCGCCTCCGGCGTCACCGCCCTGGCGACGGCCGAAGCCGTAACCAGACCCGCCTCCTCAGGCAGACCGTTGCCCGGCGTTGAGCTGCGGATCGCGCATCCCTCGAGCGACGGCATCGGGGAGATCGAGGTCAGGGGGCCGAGCCTCTTCTCGGGTTACGTCGGCCGGCCGGCCGAAACCGCGGCCTCGTTCGACGCCGATGGCTGGTACCGGACCGGCGACCTCGGCAGCGTCGACACGGACGGCTACCTGGCAGTGGCGGATCGACGCCTGGACCTGATTATCTCCGGCGGCGAGAACGTCTACCCGGCCGAGGTCGAGGCGGTACTGACGAGCCACCCGGCCATCGCCGATGCTGGCGTCGCCGGCCGGCCGGACCGGACATGGGGCGCGGTCCCGGTCGCCGTCGTGACCATTCGCTCGGGCATGGCGGTCACGGACGAGGAGATCCTGGTCTACTGCCGCAGCCGGCTGGCCGGATTCAAAGCGCCAGTCGCCATCGTCCGTGTTCCGGAAGTACCCCGCCTGGGCACGGGCAAGCTGGACAGGCGGGCCGTCCGTCAGCTCCTGTCGATCGGAGAGACCGGCGCGCCAGGCGGAGTCAGGCCGCAGCCGACACCACCCGTCCGCTATCTGAACCGCCCGGACGGCGTCCGGGTCGCCTACCGGGTGCTTGGGGCTCCTCCGGTCGGTTTCGAAGACGGCGCAAGGCGGCCGGTCGTCCTGCTCCTGCATTCCACGCTGTCATCTGGATGGCAGCTGAAGGGGCTGGCCCGGCTGCTTGCGGCATGGGCGACCGTGATCTTGCCCGACAGACGCGGCAGCGGCGGCAGTCGTCTGCCAGATCCCGGGCCGGTCGACCTCGACGATCAGGTCGCCGACGTCATTGCACTCTTAGATGAAGTCGGCGCGGACCGCGTCACCGTCCTGGGTCATAGTTACGGAGCCATCGTGGCTCTCGCGCTCGCGCGCTCCCAGCCGGAACGGGTCGAAGCGGTGGTCGCATACGAGCCGTCGCTTCTGACCGTCTTGCCTCCCGGCGAACTGGGTACCCTCGCGGGCGTTGCACGAGCCGTGGTTTCGGCTCATGCGGCCGGCGGCGCCTCCGCTGCCGCCGAGGTCTTCCTGCGAGCCATCGGCGCCGTGGAGGCGCTGAGCGCAGCTTCGCCCTCCACGAGGGCCGCTCTTCTGCGCGAGGGCGACGGGGTGCTCGCGGATGTAGGCGCGATAGGCTCCGCGACCGTCGACCTGGCCGGCGTCGTCTGTCCTGTGGCTCTCGTAACCGGGGACGCAAGCGCGAGCTTCTATGCGTCGATCGCCGACGCGGCGTCCCGGTCGATGCCGCGAGCCGAGCGATTGAGGCTGCCCGGGTTAGGTCACGAGGCTCCGATCACGCAGCCGGCGGCGCTGGCCAAGTTGGTGCGCCGTGCGGCCACGGGCTCGCGGGTTCCGTAGCCGTCTGGTTCAACGCGCGGCAGCGGCTTGTCGGGCGATCAGCCGGCGCGATTCAGGCGGATCGCACTGGCCAGGTCCAGGCGGCCCTCGTAGATCGCGCGGCCGAGCACCGCACCGACGCAACCAATGGCCCGAACCGCCGAGACGTCCTCGAGCGACGCGATGCCCGCGGAGGCCACGATCTCGCCGAAACCGAGCCCCACCACACGCTCCAACAGGCCAAGGTTCGGCCCGGCGAGCAGGCCGTCACGCTCGATCGCAGTCACGATGAATGTTCGGGCGCCGCGAGCAGACAGTTCCGCAAGGGCATCCTCGACCGCCACACCCGACGCGCCCGGCACCCAGCCCTGACCCACGGCGATGCCATCGCGCACGTCAAGGGCTATGGCGATGCGATCGGGACCGAAACGGGCGACCAGCCGCTCGACCAGGCCCGGGTCACGAAGGGCGGCGGTGCCCAGGACCGCCCGTGCCGCGCCGGCCATCAGAACGGACTCCACCGCCGCCTCGTCCCGGAGCCCGCCGGCGACCTCGCAGGCCACCCGATCCCCCACCGCCGCCACGATTCTGCCCACGGCGCCGGTCTGGCGGCGAGCCCCGTTCCGCGCCCCGTCCAGGTCCACGACGTGGATCCATTCAGCCCCGGCAGCGGCGAAACGAAGCGCCACCTCGGCCGGATCGGCCCCGTAGATCGTCTCGCGCGCGAAGTCGCCCTCTGAGAGCCGCACGACCCTCCCGCCGCGAAGGTCGATTGCCGGCAGGAGTGCGAACCGCACCGGCTTACCAGGTTGCATGCGTTGTAGCATGCTACTATGCTACTACATGAGCACGAGCCGGGGAGCCGGAGAGACTGCCGCCAGTTGGAAGACCACGAGGAACGACGATGAGCGCAATGGAAGCCTGGCGCAACGAGGCCGTCCGAGAGCTGTTCGGGGCGATCCTGCGTCTGGAAACGCCCGACGAAGCCTCTGCCTTCTTCCGCGACCTTTGTACGTTGGGCGAGCTTCACGACATGGCCCAGCGCTGGGCGGTCGTCCGGCTCCTCGACGCCGGGATGCACTACGCCGAGATTTCGAGCCGGACCGGGGCCAGCACGGCGACGATAACCCGCATCGCCCAATGGCTCCACCACGGCGAGGGCGGGTATACCAGGGCGCTGGAACGGCTGCGAGACACCCAGGCACCCCCAACCGGTGAGTTGAGCCGATGACCCGACGCTTGAGGCTGGCCATCCCCAACAAAGGCCGGCTGGTCGAACCGACGGTCGCTCTCCTGCGCGATGCGGGGCTGATGTTCGAGGCCGGCGAGCGGGCGCTCGTGGCGCGTGTCCAGAACTTCGACCTGGACATCCTTTTCGTGCGCACCAACGACGTCGTCGAGTTCGTGAACGACGGCGTCGCCGAGCTCGGCGTCACCGGGCTCGATCTCGTGGCGGAGTCGGGCTCTGACGTGCCGCAGCTCCGCACTCTCGGCTACGGGAAATGCCGGCTTACCGTCGCGGTTCCAAACGACTCGCCCTTTCGGGCGGCCGAGGACCTGGCCGGGCTGCGTGTCGCCACGTCGCACATCTTCCTCACGAAGCGGTTCTTCGAGGGGCGATCGATCCCGGTCGACGTCATCCCTGTGTCGGGAGCGGCGGAAGTCGCGCCGCGGTTGGGTCTGGCCGAGGCCATAGTCGACCTCGTCTCCACAGGCTCGACGCTTGTCGTCAACGGCCTGAAGCCGATCGAAGAGGTGTTCGCCTCCGAGGCGGTCCTGCTGGCCAACAAGACCGCCCTGCGCGATCGGTCTGATGACATCGAGACCATCAGGACGATGCTCGGAGCGACGCTTGCGGCCCGCGACCGCAAGTACCTGATGATGAATGCGCCAAAGGCGAAACTCGCCGAGCTCGAGGACCTGCTGCCGGGTCTCGAGTCGCCTTCGATCATTCCGCTGGCGCACGAAGGCATGTGCGCCATCCACTCGGTCGTCGACGCCGATCAGGTCTGGTCGCTGCTGCCGCGCCTCAAAGCCGCCGGCGCCTCCGGCATTCTCATCCTGCCCATCGAGAAGCTCGTCTCATGAGCGGCTCACCCGTGACCCTCCGCCGGCTCGACCTGTCCCGCGCCGACTCGGACCCCGCGGTCACGGCCGAGATTCGCGCCCTCATGCGCCGCGGCGCGGTGCCAGACGGCCGCGTGCGCGAAGACGCGCGGGCGATCCTGGCCCGGGTGAAGTCGGGCGGCGATGCCGCGGTTCGCGCGGCCAACGCCAGGTTCGGTGGCGGACGCGCGGGCGGAGAGCTCATCGTCACGCGCGCCGAGATGGAGTCGGCACGAGATGCGCTATTGCCACGCATCCGGTCCGGCCTCGAGCAGATGATCGAGAACATCCGCCGCTTCGCTGAGACGGAGCTGCCGGAGACTCGGACCACGACCATCGTCCCGGGCGTCGAGATCGAGCGGCGCTGGGTCCCCCTGGCGCGTGTCGGCGTCTATGCACCGGGCGGTTCCGCCGCCTACCCCAGCTCACTGTTGATGGGCGTCGTTCCCGCCAGGGTCGCCGGAGTGGGCACGGTCGTCGTCACGTCGCCAGCCGACGCCGACGGCCGGCTCAACGCCACCCTTCTGGGTGCGGCCGGGCTCGTGGGTGTCGACACCTTCGTCGTTGCGGGTGGCGCGCAGGCAGTCGGGGCGCTCGCGTACGGCCTGCCGGAGGCGGGCGTTGCACCCGTGGACCGGATCGTCGGCCCCGGCAACGCCTGGGTGACAGCCGCCAAGCTGGAGGTCTTCGGCGAGTGCGGCATCGACCTCCCCGCCGGTCCCTCCGAGGTCATGGTCGTCGCCGACGCCACCGCCGATCCGATGCACGTCGCCTCGGACCTGCTCTCTCAGGCCGAGCACGGCCCCGACTCCCCTGCCCTTCTGGTCACCTGGGACGCCGCCTTCGCCGCCGCAGTGGAGGCGGAGCTCGACGTTCAGCTCGCCACGGCCGCGCGGCACGAGATCCTGCGGCGCTCCCTGGCTGCCTGTGGGCTCGTCGTGCTCGCGCCGGATCGCGACGCGGCAATCGCGTTCGTGAACGGCTACGCACCGGAACACCTCTCCGTGGTCGTGGACGACGTCGAGGAGGCCGTGGCGCGGCTGCGGAACGCGGGGTCGCTCTTCGTCGGCCCGTACGCGCCCGAGTCGGCCGGCGACTATGCGTCGGGCGCCAACCACGTCCTGCCGACGGGTGGGCTCGCCCGCTCCAGCGGCGCGCTCTCCACCGAGAGCTACGGCAAGTTCATCCAGGTTCAGCGGATCAGCCGCTCGGGCCTGGCAGCCATTCGCGAATCGGTCGAGGCCATCGCCGAGGCCGAGGGTCTGATCGCCCACAAAAGGGCCGTCGAGGTCCGGTTCGAGGGGACCGAATGAGCGCGCCTGTCCTGCCGACCTACGTGTGGGAGCCAACGACCAACTTCCTCGCGGCGAAGTACGACCTGCCCCGCGAATCGATCGTTCGGTTCGACGTCAACACTTCGCCGGTCCCGCCGGACCTGAGCGACGTGCTGGCCGGGTCGTTCGACCCGCCGCTGTGCGAATACCCGCCGAGCGACTATGCCGCGCTGGTCGCGGCCGCAGCCGCGGCATACGGAGTGGCGCCGAACGAGCTCCTGCCGACCGCCGGCGCCGACGAGGCCCTGGATCTGGTCGCGCGCGCCACGCTGCGCGAGGGCTCGGTCGCCGTCGTCGCCACGCCGACCTACGCGATGTACCGGATCGTCTCCGAACAGCGTGGTGCGAGCGTCGTGGCAGTGCCGCGTCTGGGTCCGGACGCGGCCTTCGGGCTCGACATCCCGGCCCTCGCCGTGGCTGCAAGGACAGCCGGGCTGGTATGGCTGTGCGAGCCTAACAATCCAACCGGAGCGTTCGAGCCACCCGAACGAATCGGCCAGCTGCTGGCGACGCTCGAGTCTGACGCCGCCCGTGAGGGCCGCATCCCGCCGGTCGTTGCCATCGACGAGGCCTACTCTGAGTTCGTGGGCCGCACCGTCCTCCCGCTTCGCCGCGACTACCCAAGGCTGGTCGTGGTCCGAACCCTGAGCAAGGCCCACGCGCTGGCGGGGGCACGGGTTGGGTTCGCGATCGCCCGGCCGGAGACGCTGGCGCCGATTGTCTCCTTCCGCGCCCCGGCTTCCGTGGGCACCGTATCGGCTGCCCTTGCCGCGGCCTCGCTTCGGCGGCCCGAGCTTGCCGCCGCGAACGTTGCCCGGATCGCCGTCCAGCGGGATCGACTGACGAGGGAGCTTGCCGCGCTCGGATGGCAGCCTTACCCATCGCAATCGAACTTCATCCTGGTCCGGTTCGGCTCACCGGCCGGCGCGGCCGCAGCTGCCGAGACGCTGCTTCGTCGAGGCCTCGTGCCACGCACGTTCGACGCGGATCACCCATTCGCAGACTGCCTCCGTCTGACCGTCCGGTCGACGCACGAGAACGATCGCCTAATCGAAGCAGCCACGGGGGTTCCCGCATGAGCAACCAGATCGGCTCGGTCCTCGCCTCTGGGGCGCGCTGGGCAACCGTGTCGCGGTCGACCCGCGAGACTCAGATCACGGTCACCCTCAAGCTCGACGGCACGGGCGAGACGGAGATCGAGACGGGAGTCGGGTTCTACGACCACCTGCTCAACTCGCTGGCCCACCACGCCCTGTTCGACCTGGAGATCAAGGCCACCGGCGACCTCGTGATCGATGAGCACCACACCGTCGAGGACGTGGCGCTGACCCTCGGCGCGGCGCTGGCCGAGGCTCTGGGCGATCGATCGGGCATCGTCCGTTTCGGCGATGCGGCCGTTCCGATGGACGAATCAGTTGCCACGGCCGTCGTCGACGTGGGCGGCCGGCCATATGCTATCGTGGACCTGCCGTTCCGCGGCAAGAGAGCCGGCAAGCTGCCGCTCGAGCTTATCGAGCACTCCCTCGAGTCATTCGCGCGGGCCGGCGGCGTGACTCTCAACGTCAAGGGTCGTGGCCGCAACGACCACCACCTCGCCGAGGCCGCCTTCAAGGCTCTCGGCCGGGCCTTGAGCGCGGCGGTTGCGATCGATCCGCGGCGGGTAGGGCCGGCCTCGACGAAGGGCTCGCTCGGATGAGCGGTGCGGTGAAGATCGCCGTTCTCGACTATGGCGCCGCGAACATGGTCAGCATCACCAGAGCCCTGGCCGCGGTCGGCGCGGAGGTCGGTGTGGCCGCGGACCCTTCCGGTATTGCCGGCGTGGACGCACTCGTCGTGCCCGGGGTCGGCGCCGCCAGACCGGCGATGGACCATCTTCGAGATCGTGGGTTGCTGGAGCCACTCCGCAGATGGGTCCACGACGGGAAGCCGTGCCTGGGGATCTGTCTCGGCTACCAGCTCCTGTTCGACATGAGCGACGAGGGCGAGGCTCCGACGCTCGGCCTGCTGCGCGGCCGAACGGTGGCACTGGTCGACGCGCCGACGCTGCCCCACATCGGCTGGAATTCGGTCGAAGTCGTGCGCGACCACCCGCTCTTCGACGGGATCGCCGACGGCTCGTACTTCTACTTCGTCCATTCGTACGCTCCAGCTCCCGTCGATCAGAACATCGTCCTGGCGACGACGACTCACGGCCGGCCATTCGCCAGCGCCGTGGCGCGCGGCGCGCTCTACGGGCTCCAGTTTCACCCGGAGAAGTCGTCCGATGCCGGCTTGCGACTGCTTGCCAACTTCGTGGGTCTCGTGGCGGCGGCCGCCGCTTCCGCGGCTGGCGCTCCGTCCGGAGTTGCCGGTCCGTCCGCGGCTGTCGGACCCTCGGCGGCGGGGGCAGCTTGATGCTGGCACGGCGGGTCATTCCGTGCCTCGACGTGGCCAATGGCCGCGTGGTGAAGGGAACCAAGTTCGTCAACCTGACCGACGAGGGCGACCCGGCGGAACTCGCCGAGCGCTACGCGCGCGAGGGCGCCGACGAGATCGTCTTCCTGGACATAACCGCGGCCCACGAACGGCGCGGCACGATGCTGGACGCCGTGCGCCGAACGGCGTCGCGGGCCTTCGTGCCACTTACCGTCGGCGGCGGCGTGCGCAGCGTTGAAGAGATGCGCGACGTGCTCCGGGCAGGCGCGGACAAGGTCTCGTTCAACACGGCGGCCGTAGCCGAGCCGGCGCTCCTGACAGCTTGCGCCGAGCGGTTTGGCAGCCAGGCGGTGGTCTGCGCCATAGACGCCCGGAGGCTGTCGGCGACCACGGCTGATACGGAGGCGCGCTGGGAAGTGGTCACCCACGGCGGTCGCTGCCCGACCGTGCTCGAGGCGGTAGCGTGGGCGATGCGCGTCGTCGAGCTGGGTGCCGGCGAGCTCCTCGTAACCTCCATGGACCGGGACGGAACCCGCAGCGGCTTCGATACGGAACTCCTCTCGGCCATCGCCACGCGTGTCCGAGTGCCCGTGATCGCATCCGGAGGCGCGGCCGGCCCGGAAGATTTCGTCGCCGCGGTCCGTGACGGCAAGGCCGACGCCGTGCTCGCGGCGTCGATCTTCCACCGCCGGACGCATTCGATAGCAGACGTAAAGGCGGCAATGGCGGCGGCCGGATTGCCGGTCCGCCTGAACGAGGCATCGGTCTCATGATCGGCAGGCAGGTTTCTGAAGAGAACGTGGCCTGGGGGCCAAGCGGGCTCGTCCCGGCGGTCGTGCAGGACGCCGTGGACGGCCGCGTCCTGATGGTCGCGTACGTCGATGCCGAGGCGCTCGCCGCCACGCTGGCCACGGGCGAGGTCCATTTCCACTCCAGGTCGCGCGCCAGGCTGTGGCGCAAAGGCGAGACGAGCGGGAACGTCCTGCGGCTGCTCGACGTCGAGCTCGACTGCGACGGCGACGCGCTGCTGTTCCAGGTCGACCCTACCGGCCCCACGTGCCATCGCAACACCCGCAGCTGCTTCGATGCGGCCCGAGCAAAGGCCACGCCGGCCATGGGGCAGGAAGCCGTTGCGGCCGCCCAGCCACCCGCGGCGCCAGGAGCCGCCGCGCCTCTTGCCGAGCAGGGCTTCGCGTGGCTCGAAACTCTTTGGGCGACTATCGATTCTCGCGCCGACGCCGATCCGGCCGCTTCCTACACAGCACGTCTGCTTGCCGCCGGCGTGGACGGCCCGTCGCGAAAGGTGGCCGAGGAGGCAACTGAGGTGTTGATGGCCGCCAAGGACGACGCCGTCGCCGCTGGCGAATCGCGGCCCGCGACTCGCGATGCGCTCGCCGGCGAGGTCGCCGATCTCCTGTATCACACCCTGGTTCTGCTCCGCGAACGCGGACTCCCGCCCGGAGCGGTAATCGCGCGCCTCCGCGAGCGCCACAAGGCCTAGCCCTTAAGGCGACCGATCCGCATGCTCTTCTTGCCGGCCCTCAGAACCAGATAGCGGCCGTCGATCGGGGCCGGGACGGCGTCCTCGGGCGCCCCGATCCGCTCGTCGTTGATCGTCAGCCCGCCCTGGGTGATGGCCCGGCGTGCTTCGCCGTTCGATGAATACTGGCCGCTCACGACGGCGATCCTGAGCGCACCCCCGGCCATGTCTTCGGGCGTGAACTCGAAGCTCTCGATCGCCTCGAAAAGGGCGGCCAACACTTCCGGATCGCGGATGGGATCCTTCGAAAATGCCGCCTCGCTGACCCGGACGGCCTTCCTGGCCTCGTCCTCGCCGTGCACCCGAGCAGTCAGGTCGTACCCGACCGCCTTCTGGGCGACGCGAGTCTCCGGGTGCGCCGCCTGCTCGGCCTCGAGATCCTCGATCCTCGCCCGGCTGAACAGGGTGAAGGTGCGCAGGTACTTGCCGACGTCGCGGTCGTCGCTGTCGAGCCAGTACTGGTAGAACGCAAACGGGCTGGTCTTTCCCGGATCGAGCCATACGCTCGTGCCGGCCGCGGTCTTGCCGAACTTCGCGCCGCCGTCGCTGGTCAGCAGCGGGTAGCTCATGCCGTAAGCGAGGTCCTGCCCGTCCCCCGCCCCGAGCTCCTTGCGGATGAGCTCGAGGCCCGCGGTGATGTTGCCCCACTGGTCGGCTCCGCCCATCTGAAGCTCCACACCAGCGGCGCGGTAGAGGTGCAGGAAGTCTGCCGCCTGAAGGAGCATGTAGCTGAACTCGGTAAAGCTCAGACCCGCGCCCAGGCGGATCTGGACCGAGTCCTTCGACAGCATGTACGGCACGGTCAGGTGCTTGCCGATGTCGCGCAGGAAGCGCAGCAGCGAGTACGAGCTTAGCCACTCGTAGTTGTCGACCACCTCGGCGCCGTTCGGGCCGTCGAAGTCGAGGAACCGCGTCAGCTGGCTCTGGATCCCGACGACGTTCTCCTCGACCGTCGGCCGGCTGAGTAGCAACCGCTCCGCCGAGCGCCCCGATGGATCGCCGATCATGGCCGTCCCGCCGCCGACGACGACGATCGGAGTACCACCGGCCCGCTGGAGATGGATCAACCCGAAGATCGGGACGAGGTGCCCGATATGGAGTGATGGGCCGGTCGGGTCGAACCCGTTGTAGCCCTTGATGGGCTCGCCGGTCGCGAACCGTTCCGCCAGTCCGTGGCTGGTCTGGTGGAGCATGCCCCGCCATCGCAGCTCGTCGAGCAGCCCCGGGAGCCCTGCAGCGACGGTCGGGCGGTCTGTCCCGTGGGTTTCGCCAGGCAGCGTCATCGGCGTAGTCCGCTCCTTCTCGTCACGCCGCAAGGCGTCTGCCCGTCCGAAGCCCCGGCGGGAGGGGGTGGATTGTCCGCCCACGTACCTATGCTATCTTGCGAGCCGCCATGCAGACCAGCCTCGCCCGGCGCGAACGCCGCCGCCGCCTCCACTCGGGCTCCCGCGGCCCCGCCGGTGGGACCGGCAGTCGCATTGCCGTAATACTGCCCCTCTTCCTTCTTGCGACCTTCTTCGGGCTGAGCCTGGTGGCCTTCGTCGGGACCGTCGAGGTCTATTCCTCGTACAGCAAGGACCTCCCGGACCCCAAGGTGGCTCTCGAAGGCATCAACTACAACCAGCAGACGGTCCTGTACGACCGGACCGGCACAGTCCAGCTGGCAGCCTTCGGCTCCGAGAACCGCCGGGTTCTCAAGTTCTCCGATATTCCGAACGTCGTGCTCGACACCACGACCAGCACGGAGGACAAGACCTTCTGGTCAAACACCGGCTTCGACCCGGCCGCAATCCTGTCGGCCGTCCGCGACGCCGTCTCCGGCACACCGCGCGGAGCCTCGACCATCACCCAGCAGCTTGTCAGGGCGTCGGCGGCAAAGATTCTGCCTCCTACCACGAGCACGATCGATCGGAAGATCAAGGAGATCATCCAGTCGGTCCGGCTGACGCAGGAATACCCCGGGCTCGGGGGCAAGCAGGCGATCATCACTGCGTATCTGAACCTCAACTTCTACGGCAACCAGAGCTACGGCGTCGCCGCGGCGGCCCAGGGCTACTTCGGGGTCACGGATCTGAGCAAGCTGACGATCGCCCAGGGCGCCATCCTGGCGGGCATTCTCCAGGCGCCATCTACCTACGACCTCGTGGCCAACTCCGTCCCGCAGGATGACGGGACCTACGTGGTGCCGCCTGACGCCCCGATCGTCCTGCGGCGCAACACGATCCTGGAGGACATGCGCCGCAACAACGACGAGGGTCTCCTGCAGGGCAAGTACGACGACTCGGCAATCGTGGCTGCCGAGTCCGAGCCGGTGATCCTCCACCCGGCGCCGCAGGCTCAGATGAAGGCTCCCCAATTCGACCTGATGGTGCGCCAGCAGCTTGCGGACCTGCTCTGCGGCCAGGGCACCGATCCGGCCGACTGCGAGGCCGTCGACACCGGGGGTTACAAAGTGGTCACGACCCTGGACTGGACGATGCAGCAATCGGCCGAGAAGTGGCTCAAGGCCTACGTCTTCGGCCCCAACCAGGCGACGCTGGCAGACGACATCAACTACCTGGCCGCGCTGGGGATCACCTCGAAGACCGATTCATACGACTACACGCGGATCCTCGGCCCGAGCTCGACCAGCAAGGTAGGTCTGAGGAGCGGGAACATCCATAATGGGGCATTGATCGCCCTCGATTACCGCACCGGGCAGGTCCTCGCATATGCGGGCAGTGCCGGCTTCTACGAGAAGCCGGTCAAGGATCCGGGCCAGACGGGCCAGAACTACTTCGACCCCGAGTACGACGTCCTCTCGTCCGGCAACGGCCGCCAGCCCGGCTCGTCGTTCAAGCCGATCGACTACTTGATAGGCATCCAGGACGGCTCGATTACGGCCGCCAGCATGTTCATGGACGTGGCGACAAATTTCGGCGGCGGCTACACCCCGCACGACGCCGACGGATATGAGCGTGGACCGGTTCGCCTGCGCGAGGCGCTCCAGTACTCGCTGAACATCCCGGCGGTCAAGGTAGCGGCGATCAACGGCGTCTCCCACGTCGTGTCGCGCGCCGAGGAATTCGGTCTGCAGTTCCCGAAGAACGTCAACCCGGGCGTCTCGATTGGGATCGGGACGGTGGAGGTCCATCCGGCCGACCTCGTTTCGGCCTACGGGGCCATCGCAGACGGCGGGGCACTGGTCCAGCGCGACATGATCCTTTCGATCACCTCCCCGAGTGGTAGTTCGGCGATTCCGTTGCAGGCCGCCACGGTGACCCACCCGTCGACGCCGGCGGCGACCTACGTCGTGACCAACATCCTGGCCGGCAACACCGATCCGGCTCAGAACAACTGGTGGAGCCAGTACAAGATCATGTCGGGCAACACCCGGCGACCGGCTACGCTGAAGACGGGGACGAGCGACCAGACGCAGGACCTGTTCGCCGTCGGTTACGTGGCGCCGCCGACCGATGCCAGTCAGCCGGCCATCGTTGCGGGCGTCTGGGCCGGGAACAGCGACAACGCCCCCGGCCACAGCGTGATGTCGCTCGAGATGGCCGCGCCGATCTGGCATGCCTTCATGTCCGAGGTCACGGCAGGAACGCCCGTTACCGACTTCAAGCAGCCCGCCGGGGTGACTTGGGCCACAGTCGACGCCAATAGCGGAATGCTCCCCGGCCCCTACACCGCCCAGACCGTTCGTGAAGTCTTCGTCGATGGCACCGTTCCCACGCAGGTGGATACGACGAAGGTGCCGGTGGACGTCGATACGGTCACGAATACGCTTTGGACGTACGACTGCCCCGGCATCAAGGACACGAAGGGCTACCTCGACCTGAGCCAGGTGGACGCGAATAATCCAACCTGGCAGCAATACGACGCGATCTGGATAGCCAGGGCGCAGCAAGGCGTCGGTAAGCGGGGTGGGCCCAACAACGGCGCCACGATGTATTTCTATGAGACCGGTTTCTGGACTCCGTTTGGGCAGACATGGGGAGCCCCGTTCCCGCCAACCACCTACTGCACCTCGAACACCGGGACGCCGCCGCCCACGCCCATTGCCACGCCGACTCCGGTGCCGACTCCGGTGCCGACTCCGGTGCCCACCGCCGCTCCAACGCCAACCCCGGCGCCGACCGCCGCCCCCACGCCCACGCCGGCGCAGACCGCTTCGCCTGCGGTGCTCGCGCCTTCGCCCACCTCCTCCGTGTTGGTCGCGCCGCTGACCCTGGCGTTCTTCCGCCCGAGGCGCGGTTCTCGCCACGGGCGCAACCCGAGGCGCTTGCGCCGAAGTTGACCGCCCGGCCCTAGTCGTCCGATCTGGCCCCGGGTGGAGAAGCCGCCGCCCCTCGTCCGACGAGAGTACGCGCCAGATCGAACGCGTCCCGGAGCTCCGGCAGGCGGAAGAGGACCGCCCAGGCGGCGTACACGACGACCCCCACGAACCCGGCAGCGGCTACGGTCGTGACCTCGGACACCATCGAAGAAGCACCCGCTCCAGGACCTCCAACGAACCTGGCCGTCAGAAAAGCCGCGGCCGACGCGACGCAGGCTCCTGCGAAGAAGGCGACCGAGTGCCGGGCTAGCGGCTTCAGGTCGAAGCCTATGCGTCTCTCCATCAGGGCGACGAGCATCGCCACCTCCGCCCACGCCCCCAGACCGATCGCCAGGGCGAGGCCCTCGAGGTGCATGAACGGGAACAGGACGATGGCCGCCACCACGTCGACCGCCACAGCCACCAGCGCTGCGGTCACGGGCGTTCTCGTGTCCTTGCCTGCATAGAAGATCGGGGCCATCAGGGCGATGAGGACGTGCGCCACGAGTCCCAGAAGGAAGACCTTGTAGACGGGCGCCATCGAGGCGGTGTCTTGCGCATTGGTAGCGCCGTGCTGGAACAAGAAGGCGATAGTCGGCGTCGCGAGAACGAGCATGAAGCCCGTGAGAGGGACGACAACGAAGAGCAGCAGCCGAAGCGACTGGTCGACCAGGCGGCTGAATCGTTCGTCGTCGCCGCGAGCCACCGCCCGAGATAGCGGCGGGAGAAGCACGATCCCAAGAGGAACGCCTATCAGACCGACCGGGATCTGGAGGGCGGTGAAGGCGCTCGTGTAGATGGTCAGCGGCCCGTTTTGCCCCAGGCTTGATGCGAAGAACGTGTTCACCAGGAAGACGAGCTGTGTCACCCCGAGCCCGAGGGCACGGGGCGCCATCAGCCAGAGTGTCTCGCGAACGGCGGGATCGTGGACGGCGATCGTCGGCCCGTACAGGCCTGCGCGGCGCACGGCGAAGGCCTGGGTGATCACGTGGCCGGCTGCACCGACGACCACGCCCAGGCCAAGGGCGTATATGCCCATGAACGGCGTCAGTGCCAGCGCGCAGACGATGATCGCCACGTTGTACACGTTGGGGGCCAGCGCAGGGGCACCGAAGATACCCACCGAGTTGAGCCCGGCGGTCATTACAGCTCCCACGGCGAGCAGGATCGGCGATAGGAGCATCAGCCGCGTGAGCAAGATCTCCATGTCCAGCTTGGCCGCGTCGGGCGTGGGAGCGATCAGCGCCACGATCGACGGTGCCGCCAGCCAGACGACCACCGCCAGTGGGATGAGCGCCAGGATCATCAGGTTGGCGATGGTCGCGATCAACCGCCGCGCGCGCTCGGGCTCGCCTCGGGCCAGCAACTCCGAAGCGACTGGGACGAGGGCCGAACCGACGGCTCCCGCTGCCACCAGCTGGAAGAGAGTGTCGGGGATCCGAAACGCGGCGTTGAAGGCGTCGAGCCGTCCGTCCCCGGTACCGAACTCGGCAAGGAATACCGATGTCCGCGCCCATCCGAGCAGCCGCGACAGCACCACTCCGGCCACGACCACGACTCCGGCGAGGGCAATCGCCCGGCCGCCGAGCCGGACCGAGGAACTCTCCGACAGGTCGGACGTGGCCGCTTCGCCGCTGAGGACGACGTCGCCGGCCACTGCTACCGGCGAGGGGAAGACTCCCCGCGAGTCGGCCGCCGCGCGCGGCTGAGACTGCGGCCGGGGGGGCTTTGCGAACGGGGCGGAGCCGCCGCGCAACCGTGCCGGTATGAGGTTCCGTGGCTGCCAACCGCGCGCTCGCGGCGATTCAGGCTCGTCATTCGGCGGGCTCGGGTCTCCGGCCGGGCTTGCGCGTCCTGTGGTCGCGGCCTCCGGACCCGGTTCGCGCCCATGCGCCGGCTCCCCTCGCAACGGCCCGTCGCCGCTCATCGGAACCTTCTGGCGAGCCGCCAGGTGGCTCCGAGGAGCGGATTCGGTGCGTATTCGTGGGCACGCACTCGGACCACGGGCCGGCCGCCGAAGCGTCGCTTGAACAGGTAGAGGTTCCAGAGCGGGTGCGTCTCATCCCTGGGCACGCCCGGCGACCCCTGAGTGTCGACCCCGCCCATGTCGTACGCACTGAACCCGGCTCCGGCCGCCCAGCGGATGATCTCCCACTGCAGCAGGTGGTTGGCCCGGGTCCGCTTCATGTCCGCGCCGTCACGCGAACCTGCCGCGAAGTACACGAGCAGCCGACCGCTATGCAGCAGCAGCGCTCCGGTGTCGCGGCCACCCAATCCGGCGAACCACAGGCTCGCCACCTCAGCCTCACCCAGACGGCGCCATTGCTCCACCTCGTAGTCGCGGGCGCGGACGATGAAGCCCTCGCGTTTGCCCGTGGCCGCGTGAATCTCGTAGAACTCCGCCAGGGCTCCCTCGCGGGCCGCCTCGTCGGCCATGTCGATCCGTTCGGTCGTGACTCCCAGGGAGACCGCCCGCTTCAGGTCTGCGGCCGTGGTGTGGCCCAGCAATTCGCGCTGGGCCGCCTCAGACGGCTCCAGGGGCACGATCATCGCCGTCCGCGACACCTGGACGTCTCGGGCGGCTAATCGGAAGCCTGCGCGTCGCAGCGCGGCAGCCGACCCACTCCCCTCCTCCCAGGCCGGGTCGACCGTCATGGTCATCGAATGGCGGTCGCGGGCGATCCGCTGCAGACCGGCCAGGGCCGCCGCCACCGCCTCCGGCGCCTGATCCAAGAGGACGGGGCCTCGTGGCGCGTAGTGGATCTGGTACCGCCCGAGCGGCCCGCCTCGGCGGCCCAGCAGAGGTCGTTCTTGGATCGATACGACGGCCACAGGAGCGCCCCCGAGTTCAACGGCGTAACGGAGCGGCGACCAGCCGAGGCCGCGCTTCAGCTCGCCCCAGGCGTGCGATTGGAACGCCTCGCCCATCGGGCTCCGAACCGCCAGGGCGTCCCAGGCGGACGGCTCCCAACCGCTCGCATCGACGACGTTCACATCCCCGGGTGCGTCAATCCGCGACTTGGGCCCCATGGCCAGGCTCAAAGACTCCTCCATTGAGAAGCACCGCAGGCCGGCGGCGCCCTCGGACGCGATTGTCGCATTCCGCGGCGCCATCTTGCCGATCCTCAGAGGATCACGATAGTGGCCCCGTCTCCACCCTCGCCCCTACCCCCCGGCCGCCATGACCTCACGAGTGGATGCGCCCCGGCGTGATCTCGAACGGCATCTCGCAGGGCGCCTGTTCCCATGCCGTGAATGACGGTCGCCTGGTCGAGCCCGGCGAGGGAGGCGTCGTCGAGGTATCGATCCAGTACTTCCAGCGCCTCCTGGACCTTGGCTCCGCGCAAGTCCAGAGACGAGGCCACCGTTCGAGCCCGTTCCAGCTGGAGCCGGGAAGCCGACGAAGGTGAACCGGCCGCAGCGCTTCCCCACCCGCGGACAGACCCGTTCCTCGCGGACGCCTGCCCTGCCGACTCTGACGACGCCGCTTCACCCCCGACCGCGGGCTCCAGATCTTCCACCGCCACGGTTATTCGCAGCCCGCCGGCCTCCAGTGTGGCTCTCCGTCCAGCCTTCTCGAGAGCGGCGATCCGGCCCTCGGCGCCGCCGGTTCTGGTGCGGGCTCGCATTCCGATGCGCCATACGACCGGCTCGGCCGAGGCCGGAGTGCGGACCGGTTCCAGCTCGACGGGCTCCGGGAGTCGCTCGAGCTGGGCATTCGCCCGCTGCATGTCTTCGTCGATGCTCTTCTGGGTAACGGTCTCCCGTTCCAGCTTGCGCCTGATGCCGCGCATTTCGGCCCGAACCTCGGTCACGAGCCGCTCGGCCTCGTCGCGAGCCGCCCTGACCGACTCTTCGCGCTCGCGCTTCGCCCGGCGCCGGTCGTCCTCTGCGTAGGCGAGAGCGGCCCGAGCGCGTTCCTCCGCCAGCCTGGCGGCGGCCAGCGCCTCGGTCGTCTCGAGCTGCGTCGCCTTGATGGAGGCGAGTGTCTCCTCGAAGGCCTGCTGTTCTTCCGTCAATCGCGAGCGTGCGTCGGCAACGATCGGGACGGGCAATCCCAGCCGCTCGGCGATGGCGAATGCCTGGCTCTGACCCGGCAGCCCGATCGTGAGCTTGTAAGTTGGCTGGAGCGTCTCGACGTCGAACTCGACGGAGGCATTGCGCGCCTGGGCCGTCGTGTGGGCGTACAGCTTGAGTTCGGCGTAGTGGGTCGTGGCGGCAACAAGCGCCCCCGACCGGATGAAGTAGTCGAGCAACGCCTGGGCCAGGGCCGAACCCTCGGTCGGGTCCGTTCCGGCGCCGAGCTCGTCGAGCAGGATCAGCTTGTTGGGTCCGGCCGCGGTGACGATCCGGACGATGGATCGCATATGCCCGCTGAAGGTGGAAAGCGATTGCGCGACCGACTGCTCGTCGCCGATGTCGGCGTAGACGTCGTCGAGGACGGGCAGCCGCGTACCGGCATCGGCCGGTACGTGAAGCCCAGATTGGTGCATCAGGCTCAGGAGACCGAGCGTCCGCAGCGCTACGGTCTTGCCGCCGGTGTTGGGTCCCGTGATCAGCAACGCGGTGTATTCGCCGCCGAGGCGGATGTCGACCGGCACCACCCGCCCAGAGAGCCCCGGGTGACGCGCGCCGAGGAGCACGATCTCCGGCCGATCGGCGATCTCGGCGGGGATGGCGTCCATCTCCTCAGCCAGACGAGCCTTGGCCGACCAGAAGTCGAAACGGGCCAGGGCGTCGAGGGTCTCGCGCAACTGTGCCGCCTGCCCGGCGACAAGCATCGACAACTCGTCGAGGATCCGCTCGATCTCGGCCCTCTCCGCAACCTGGGCCTCTCGCCAGGCGTTGCCGAGCTCCACCGCCACCAGAGGTTCGACGAACAAGGTCTGGCCGCTGCCCGACGCGTCGTGGACGATGCCCTTGACCCGACTCCGGGCGTCCGCCCGGATCGGTATCACGTACCGGCCGCCGCGGAGCGTGACGATCGGCTCCTGCAGCGAGCCCGCCAGCTCCCCGGAGTGGATGAACTGATCCAGGCGCCCCCGGAGCCGCTCGTAGGCGATGCGCACCGCGCGCCGGATCCCGCCCAGCCGCGGCGAGGCCGTGTCGAGCAGCTCGCCCGTCGGATCGAAGCTGCGCCCGAGCACGTTTCGCAGGCTCGGCAGTGAATGGATCTCTCGGGCCAGGTCCCGCAGCAGCGGCCGCCGGTCGCCGCTCAGTGCGTCGCCGAGTCTGGCTGCCGCCTCTAGGGTCGCCGCAACTTCGAGGAAGTGCATCGGGTCGAGGCGACCGCCGCGTGCGGCCCGCTCGATCCACGGCCCGATGTCCTTGCTGCCGCCAATGCCCGCGCCCGGATGAGCGGCCACGAATGCGCGGGTCTGCGACGTCTCCTCCAGACCCCTGGCCACGACGATCGAGTCTGTGGACGGCTCGAGTTCTTCGGCCAGACGGCGGCCCGGCGGAAACCCGGTCTGGTCGGCGAGCCTGCTCCGCACAAGCGGATACTCGAGCAACGACATCGAGCGCCGGTCGAGTTCGCCGCCTGAACCGGCCGGCGCCGCGTCACTCGAAGGTCCGCGCGCTCGATCGGCCGGAGGCGTCTCTCTGGCGGTCAACTTCTCACCCGCGGAGGGCCGGACCACGCTGTGGAGACGGACTCGTTACCCGGTACGAAGAAGCGCCATGGCCGGCTTCGCCACGGCTCGGGTGCGTAATCGACGCCGACTCGCGGACCGGCCTCGACTCGAAGAGGCTCATCCTCCGCGGCCAGCTCGATCCTCAGGTCGGAGTTCGGATCGCACAGGTCGATGCCGTCGTCGCTCCGGGTCACGGAGAATGCCGCGCAAACCAGGCCGGGGCCGGATGCAAGCCGCGCGACCGGCAGGGAATTGATGCGCCGCCGGGCCAGCTCCAAAGCCGCACGATCGCGTCCGTTGGCTGTGCGATCCGCAGATTGGAGCCTGGCCGCGAGCATCCCGTCGTGCCCTTGGACCGGTTCCACGGCCCGAATCAGCACGGCCGCCGCACAGCCCTCCGCCTCGGTGACGACGTTCAGACAGTTGTACATGCCGTAGACAAGGTACACGTAGGCAACTCCGGGCGGACCGAACATGACCGCGTTGCGTTTCGTCGGGCCGAATCGGGCGTGGGAGGCGAGGTCTTCCTGCCCGCCATAGGCCTCCAATTCGACAATTCGCGCGACGCGCGCCGCCGGACCAGACCCTCTGGTCAACCGCGCCCCGATGAGGTTGCGAGCCGCAATCTGCGCGTCCGCGGCGAGGAGCTGACGCGGGAACGATCGCGCACTCCTCGGCAACGGTTCGACCATCAGGGCAGCCGACGAGGTGACGCGCTCAGGGGAAGATCGATACCAGGTCGGACGGTAGCAGCATGGACAAGACGTGGATGAAGGGCGGCACCACGATGTCCCTGACCGCGCCGGTGATGTGCGACTGGTGGATGAGCATGTCCTGAGCCTGGCGGAGAAGCGTCACGTCACCCGATTGCGCAGTCGGCAGCGTATATGAGTTGAAGATCACGACTGCAAGGGTGAGCAGCAGGAAGCCTTGGAGCAGGCCGAGCATGCCGCCCGCGACGTCGTCGATGATCGGGTGCTGGGCCGAGATGTCTGTTCGCTTGTAGAAGCCCTGGATCACGATCGACAGTGCGACCGTTCCGACGGCGAAGATGCCCCCGAAGGCGATCAGCCGGTTGTACCCGAGATCGAATTGCGTCCAGTTCCGGGCCAGGAAGTCGCCCACGGGGTCGCGCAGGTTGGCCGCCAGCAGGAATGCAAAGAGAATCGCGATGATCCCAAGGATGCGGCGAATAGCCCCCTGCATCACTCCCAAGAAGAAGAAGGCGCACAGGCCGAAGACAACACCCAGATCGACCAGCGGCGCGCTTCGGATCGCTCCGACGATGTCCACCGCTCCTCCTCCGCGAGCAGGTTCCGCCGACTGTCCAGTCGAGCAGGCTCAGTTAGGTTAGCAGCGCCGGATACGGACTATCAACGCGCCAGAGGTACCCGAGGGGGCCAGGGTGCGGGCTAGCTTCGAATATGCGCCTTGAGATCGGCTTCAAGGCCGGTCCGCACCGCCGCCATGGCCTCATCGACCTCGATCTCGGTGAGGGTCCGATCGGCCGCGCCGAAGACCAGTCGGTAGGCGAGGCTCTTCTCGTCGACGGCCAGTGGGGCGCCGTGGTACACGTCGAAGAGGCGCACCCCGCGCAACAAGACCCCGGCGTGACGCCGGATGACGGCTTCGACCTCGGCCGAAACCCGCACCTCGGAGACGACGACGGCCAGGTCTCGCTCGACCTCTGGGAAGCGGCTGATCGGTTCCACGTGGATGGCCCGGGGCGCGCCTCCGACCAGGGCGTCGATCGCCAGCTCGGCCACGATGACCCGCGGCGCGCGCAAGTCCCACCCCTCGAGGGCATCCGGGTGGAGCTCGGCCACGCGCCCGATGATGGAGCGACCCTCGGACCTCGACTCGGCCACGAGGGCGCGACCGGGGTGGAAAGGAAAACCGCGGCCATCGGCCGCATAGGTCGGCGTCGGAAGAGTGAGCCGGGCGGCAAGCAGCTCCAGGATCCCTTTGGCATCGTCGAGGTCGTATGCGCGAGGCGGTCTGTTCCAGGCGGGTGGTTCTGCATTGCCCGTCAGCAGGAGCCCGAGCCTGGTCCATTCGCGCGGCCGGTCGCCCTCCCGGCCGTAACCCTTGCCGATCTCGAAGACGGCGAAGTCCTCCCGGCCTTGACGCTCGTTGGTGGCCAGCACGCTAAGGAGGCTGGCCGCGAGGTGCTGGCGCAGAACTGAATGCTGGCTGGACAGCGGGTTCGTTACGGCGATCGTGGCGCCGCCGGCAGGTTCGGCGAGTCCGAGATCGTCGTCGCCCGGCCATCGCAGCCGCGCCTCGTCCTGAGCGGCGACGAGGGCGTGGGTGACGACCTCGGTCAGGCGCGCTCCGGCGAGAGTCTCACGGATCGCGTCCCTGACCTGGACCGGCGAAGGACGGTATGCCGGCATCAGCGTGTCCGGCAGATGAGCCGGGGTGGTCTCGTAGCCCCGCACGCGGGCCACTTCCTCGGCCACGTCCGCTTCGACCTCGAGATCGCGGCGCCATGTCGGGATTACCGCGACGACCACCTCGTCGGCGCCCGATGCGACGGTCAGGGGCTTTGGATCGGCCGCGACGCGGATCTCGGCCCCGGCGGGTGCGGGCTCGGTCTCTACGCCGACGCGCGAGAGAAGGTTTCGCTGCTCCGCCGTGCTGATGTCCTCGCCCAGCAGCCTGCTGACTCGCGACGGCCGGAAAGCCAGCCACGACGGCTCGGGCTCGGTTGGCGCGGTATCGATGCGGCCCGCCGCGCACGATCCACCGGCCCAGGCCAGCGTGAGCTGCGCAATTCGGTCGGCGCCGATGCGAGCCAACCGGGACTCCTGACCCTTCTCGAATCGGAGGCTGGCCTCGGAACGAAGGGCGTAGCGGTGCCCGGTGCGACGGATGCTGACCGGATCGAAGATCGCCGACTCGACGGCGATCTCGGTCGTGGATTCGGTGATCTCGCTGCCGGCGCCGCCCATGACGCCCGCGATGCCGATGGGGCCCCGTGGGTCGGCGATGATCAGCGTGTCTGCCGTCAGCTCGCGGTCGACATGGTCGAGAGTCTCGAGCCGCTCGCCGGGCAGCGCGAGCCGGACGACGATCGTGCCGTCGTGAACCGCGGCCCCGTCGAAGGTGTGAGTGGGTTTGCCGAGCTCGAGCATGACGTAGTTGGATGCGTCGACGACGTTGCTGACGGGACGCATGCCGGCGGCCTGGAGCCGCATCTGGACCCAGTCCGGCGACGGGCCGATCTCGACGCCGCTTATCCATCGGCCGACGAAGCGGCTGCACAGCTCGGGGGCACGGACTTCAACCTTGAGGCGGTCACTGACAGGCCCGCCCGTCTCTTCGACCGCGATCTCCGGCCAGCGAACGACCGCGCCGGTGGCGGCCGCAACCTCTCTCGCAAGCCCAATGAGACACAGCGCGTCGCCACGGTTCGGCTTCACGTCCACGTCCAGGACGACGTCGCCATACAGGTCCGAGAGCTGCTCGCCGAGCTTCGTCCCCGGCGGGAGGATCAGGATCCCTTCGGCATCGGTCGTGATGTGGAGCTCGTCGCCCGAACAGAGCATGCCTTCTGAGGCGACGCCCATCTTCTCGGTCCGCTCGATGCGCCGATCGCCTGGCAGAACCGCGCCCGGCAGGGCGACCGGAACCCGCTGGCCGGGGGCGATGTTGTTGGCGCCACAGACGATGTGGAGCGGCTCCCCGGATCCGACATTTACGGTCGTGAGGTGCAGCCGGTCTGCATAAGGGTGCTTCTCGACCGTGAGCAGCTCCCCGACGACAACCCTTCGCCAGTCGGCGCCCCACGCCTCGATGCCCTTGACCTCCATGCCGAGCAGCGTCAATCGCTCAGCCAGTTGCTCGGGCGTCTGCTGGACGTCGACGTACTCGCGCAGCCAGCTGAGTGGAACTCTCATCGGAATTGCTCCAGGAAGCGCAGGTCGTTCTCCAGGTAGTAGCGAAGGTCGGGCACGGCGTGGCGCAGGTTGGAGATGCGCTCGACACCCATTCCGAAGGCAAACCCCTGGTAGCGCTCCGGGTCTATACCGCCGTACTGCAGGACGACCGGGTGGACCATGCCGGCGCCCAGGATCGTCATCCAGCCCGATTTCGAGCACGCCGGGCAACCGACGCCCCCGCAGACGACGCACTCGACGTCGAAGGCAACGGATGGCTCGGTGAACGGGTAGTAGCCCGGCCGGAAGCGCGTCTTGCGTGGACCGAACAGGGCGTGGGCGAACTCGTCGAGCAAACCCTTGAGATCCGCCATCGACGTTCCTTCGTCCACCATCAGGCCCTCGACCTGGAAGAACTCGAACCCGTGGCTGGCGTCGACGGCTTCGTAGCGGAAGCACCTGCCGGGCAGCAGAGCCCTGATCGGCGGCTTCGTGGACTGCATCACGCGGATCTGACCCGGGCTGGTGTGGGTCCGCAGCAGGTAGCCCGGGATGTCCACGTAGAGGGTGTCCCACAAGTCGCGCGCCGGATGGTCGGGGGGGATGTTGAGCATCTGGAAGTTGGTGAGATCGTCTTCGACCTCGGGCCCTTCGTAGACGACGAAGCCGAACTGGCCGAAGACCTCGGCGATGGCCGCGATCGTCTCCGGGATCGGATGAAGGGCGCCGCGCCCCACCGGGCGGCCGGGCAGCGTTACGTCCACCGTCTCGGAAGCAAGCCGGAGAGCCTGAACCTGGCCACGGAGTTCGACGCCGCGCGCGGCGAGCGCGCCTTTGACGGCCTCGCCGACGTCGTTGGCGATGGCGCCGACGCGCGGCCGGTCGCCGGCGGGCAGCGCTCCGATGCCACGCAGAACGGCCGTCAGGTCGCCCTTCTTGCCGAGATACTGGATCTGGAGAGCATCGAGGGCCGGCGGATCCGCCGCGGCCGCGATTTCCTCGAGCGCCCGCGCTTGCAGGCTTCGCAGATCGCCGCTCAGGCTTTCGAAGTCCACGGTGCCGTTCCTCACTCAATTGCGGGCCCGGCCCGCCCAGACCCCAGCTGCTGTGAATCTAGAACCCTCGACTCCGATCGTCCTGGCGGACGCCACGTCCTTCGGACGGGGACGAGTCGAGGGCTCGCGGTACCACCCCGCTTCCCGGCCTCACCCCGGCATTACCCGGATCAGGCAGGGCGCTCAAGGCCGCCGCCGCGCGGCGGCCGAGGCTCTCTATCGGGAGCCGACCGGCCTGCCTACATACCCGCGACGCGACATCGTGGCTTCAGCAGGCAGCTCGGGAGCGAACCGACGAGATCGATCCCGGGTGGGCTTTCAGTCTGCGCCCGACCCTCCCTGAGGGATCTGTCCTCGTCTTCTCTCCGTCACAGCCCGGTGTTCGAAGGACCCGGCCGTCTCCGGCCGCTTTGGACGCCTATGCCTTGCCGGCGAGGGCCACGATCTGGGCGAAGGCGGCCTGGTCGCGCACGGCGATGTCGGCCAGTATCTTCCGATCCAGCTCGATCTTGGCAGCCTTCAGGTTGGAGATCAGCTTGCCGTAGCTGACGCCATTGAGCCTGGCCGCGGCGTTGATCCGGATGATCCACAACTGGCGCATCTGGCGCTTGCGCTGCTTGCGGTCGCGAGTCGCGTAGGCCAGAGCGTGAAGCGCTGACTCGTGGGCTCGTCTGATCAGTCGGGAGTTGGTGCCGGATCGACCCTCGGCGGCGTCGAGAAGACGCTTGTGGCGGTGGTGGGCGGTTACGCCCCGCTTGACGCGTGCCATCGAAGGTCAGACTCCCAGGTATGGCAGCAGCCGGCGGACCTGAGCGAGCGACTCGCCGGTCACGATCGACTTGCCGTCGTAGCGGCGGGTTCGCCGCGACGACTTGAGTTCCAGGTGGTGCCCGCGCCAGGACCTGACGCGTACGGCCTTGCCACTGCCGGTGACCCCGATCCGCTTCGCGGTCCCTTTGTGGCTCTTCATCTTCGGCACTGTTTCACACTCCAGTCGACGCCGAGCCGGTATCCGGCTCGGGTCTCGGCGGCGCCGGTGGGGCCGGCGGGGCCTGGTTCGTTACGTCCTGCTCGGCATCGGCTTCGTCGCCTGCCTCGCCGGCGGGTCTGGCATGAGCCTTGGCCGTGGCCGACGGTGTCGGCTCGTGGACCTTCGGCTTGTGGGTAGAGGCGACGCTGATGTGCATCGACTTGCCCTCGAGCAGCGGAGGCCGCTCGACCACGCCGTGTTCCTTTATCTGCTCGGCGAACTTGTCGAGCAAGTCTCGCCCGATCTGCGGGTGGGTCAGCTCGCGACCCCGGAACTGGACGGAGATCTTGACGCGATCGCCGTCCTCCAGGAACTCGACGGCCCGCCTTACCTTCGTATCGAAGTCGCCGACGCCGATCTTCGGCTTTAGGCGAACTTCCTTGAAGGTTACAGAGCGCTGTTTTCGCTTTGCTTCTTTCTCACGCTTGGTCAGTTCGTACTTGTACTGACCGAAGTCGAGGAGCCGCGCCACGGGTGGACTTGCCAGTGGTGCGACCTCCACCAGGTCGAGCCCCCGCTCCTGCGCAAGCCGCATGGCATCTGCCGTTCGCATGACACCAAGCTGGCTACCGTCTTCGTCGACGACCCGAACTTCGAAAACACGGATCATCTGATTGATGCGCAGGTCTCGGCTAATGGCGAACCCCTTCTAAACGTGTTCGAGTTGCCGGCTATCCGGGATACGCGCCCCGAAAGCAGACGGGCGGCCCGAACCCGGCGCACGACTGCACCGGGTTCGTCGCCCGCGGGACTATAGCACAGCCATTTCGCGACCGGCAAACATCGCCGACCGCGCTCCCGAGTCCGAACTCGAACGCTTCCGCGCCATCCTAAGGGCGTCGGGCCGCGGTCTCTTCCGCGAGCCGATCGGCGAACGCCGACCACCCGACGCCGTTCTCCTGCTCCCCTGCCCGATTCCTGATTGCTACCGTGCGGGCCTCCACTTCGCGGTCTCCGAGGACCAGCATGTACGGCACCTTCTGCTCCTGAGCGAGGCGGATCTTGTTCTGCATCCGGCTATCCGAGCGATCCACCTCGACGCGAAGCTTTCGCGCCGTAAGGAGGCCGGCCAGCTCGTCCGCGGCCTCGGTATGCCGGTCTGCGATCGGGATCACCACGGCCTGGACCGGGGCGCACCAGACGGGGAACGCGCCGGCGAAGTGCTCGACCAGCACGCCGATGAAGCGCTCCAGCGAGCCGTAAATGGCGCGGTGGATAGCCACCGGCCGAACGTGCTCGCCGTTCTCGTCCACGTAGGTGAGGTCGAAGCGCTCGGGCAGCATCACCAGGTCCACCTGGATCGTGGCCGTCTGCCACTCGCGCCCGAGGGCGTCCTCCACCTGGATATCGATCTTGGGCGCGTAGAAGGCTCCGTCGCCTTCCTTCGTGCGGTAGCGCATGCCCGAGCTCTCGAGGGCCTCGCGCATGAACATCTCGGCGCGTTCCCACAACGCGGGGTCGCCGAGCGCCTTCTCAGGGCGCGTGCCAAACGTGAAGTGCGGCTCCAGCCCGAACCACGAGTAGGACGTGCGCACCTCGTCCAACAGGGCCTCGATCTCCGAGCCGATCTGGTTCGGCGCGACGTAGATGTGGGCATCGTCCGTGACGAAGTGGCGCACGCGCGTGAGCCCGGACAGCGTGCCGGACAGCTCGTTGCGGTGCAGCTTGCCGTACTCGGAGAGGCGCAGTGGCAGATCGCGGTACGAGCGGGTGCGGCTCTTGTAGATGAACGTGCTCTCGGGGCAGTTCATGGGCTTGAGGCTGAACGTCTGCTCCTCCGCCTCGATCAGGAACATGTGCTCGCGATAGAGGTCCCAGTGGCCGGACTGCTCCCACAGTTTCTTGGCTACCATCGGCGGCGTGTAGATCTCCTGGTAGCCGCGGCTCGCCTGCTGCTCGCGCATGGCGTTCTCGAGTGTCCGGTAGAGCGTCCAGCCCTTGGGGTGCCAGAACGCGGCCCCGGGCGAGACGTCGTGGAAGCTGTACAAATCCAGCTGCACGCCGAGCCGGCGGTGGTCGCGCCGCCTCGCCTCCTCGCGCCGATGGAGGTACGCGTCGAGCTCTTCCTGAGTCGACCAGACCGTGCCGTAGATGCGCTGCAGCATCGGCCGCTTCTCGGAGCCGCGCCAGTAGGCACCGGCGACGGTCATCAGCTTGAACGGCCCGATCTTGCCGGTGCTTTCGACGTGGGGTCCTTTGCACAGGTCGATGAACGCCCCGTGCTGGTAGGTCGAGATTGGCGGAAGCGGCGAGCCGCTCTCCTTCGACCGCGTGGCGAGGTCGTCGAGGATCTCGACCTTGAACGGCTGATGACGGGCTTCGAAGAATGCCCGGCCCTCGTCGAACGGGTCTTCCTTTCGAAGGAAGGCATGGTCCGCGGCAACCGACTTCCGCATACCGGCTTCGATTGCGGCCAGGTCGTCCGGGGTCAGGGGCCGGGGCAGGAGGAAGTCGTAGTAGAAGCCGTCGTCGATAGAGGGCCCGATACCGAGCTGGGCATCCGGGAAGATCTCGACCACTGCTTCCGCCATCACGTGCGCCGCGGAGTGCCGCATCGCATCCAGCTCGGTGTGAGCCCCGGCGTCTAGCAGTTCCTCGGCGGATCCCCGAACCGCGGCCTCGAAGTACTCCTCAGGTTCGCCGGGCGCTGCGGTCGCGCCTGGGGCTGCCGGTGCCTGGCTCTGATCATCGTCGCCCATGTCATCTCCCATGTCGCCGTCCACCGCTTCGTCGCTCGCGGCATAGATCTTCACAAACGCAAAGCCTCCCGTCCGACAGGACGAGAGGCTTCTCTCGCGGTTCCACCCGCCTTCGTGAGGTTCGGGGTTTCGTCCCCGAACGTCCACGCGCTCTTGGCCGCGCTAACGGGCGGATCCCGGACCGGTTAGCCGGTCGCTCACGGGTGGTGCCTTCGCCGGAGGGGATCGCCGTCGCTCCCAGCCACGAGGTGCGTGGCGACGGCTCTCTTAGATCTTCTCGACGTGACTTGTCCCGGTCGTCGCTTCGATTCTGCTGTTGGCCGGCGCCGCCTTGCGGCGGCCCCGAGTGGTGGGCGGTAGAGGACTTGAACCTCTGACCTCATGCATGTCAAGCATGCGCTCTAACCAACTGAGCTAACCGCCCGGCTGCGCGCCGCATCATAACGCATCCTCCGGCGCGCCAATTGGCGGCCTGTTCCCGGCGGGCCAAGCTGGTGCGCGGCTCAACTGGAGGCTGGCAGATGGGCCCAGCACAGCTGGAGATTCGCTCCCGGCTCGTTGTTCACGCGGGTGAAGACGACCATGTCGGCCGCGACCACCGGGCGCACGACCCCAAGTGGCGACGTCGGGTCATGCTTCTCGATGGCAAAGGACGCATTCGTCTGCAGGTCGTAGAGCTCGAAGATCGTGTCGTCCGGCAGCCAGGCCGCCACGAACCGGTTCCCCGCCGTCGCGTCGTTGACCTCGGCCTGGCCTCCGATGAACACCTGAGCTGTGGTTCGGGTCGACAGCGAGTAGCGCGTCAGCGAGCCGCGGTTCACTACGTTGTCGCCCGTGACGCTCTTCCAGATGACGGTATCGCCGCTGAGCACCGGCTCGGCCGAGTTTCCGTCCGTGTCGAGCCGGGTCGGCAGCAGCGGACCGGCGCCGATCTCGGCGAAATAGACGTGGAAGGCGGGCCGGTCGGCGGTGGCGCTGGGGGCCTTGTATTCGACCGTGCCGTATACGAGCCGGCCCGAGTCGTCCGCATTGGGAAACCAGTACTCCGTCCGGGTCGCGTCGGCGTCCGCCAGATTGCGAGCCGCACCGGTGCCAATCTCATAGCTGCGCAAGTAGTAGTGCGGGCCGCTCGCGGTCTGGTGGATTGCGCTCCAGACCAAGCGGGCGTCGGTCAGGGCGATCCACACCGGAGGAGCCGCCAGGCCATGCGGATCGTCCGAGTTGGAGTCCAACAGAACCGGAGCCCGGCCTGCAGCCGCGATGTACCAGAGTCGCCAGCCAGCCGATCCGTCTTCCCGGCCGTACGTCTCCTCGAAGGCGTACTTGCCGTGACGGACAGCGATCGGCATCAGCTGCGCCATTCGATCGGCGCCGCGGTAGATGAGAGTCGGCCCCGAGTCACCCGGGACGTAGCGATACAGATCCGGAGCGCCGTGCGCAGAATCGCCCCCCTTGGACCACACGATCTCGGTCCCATCTGTCGAGGTTCCGAGCAGGGGCGTGGTCCAGTCCTGGGGGATGAGGTGCACATCGAGCGCCGACGCGTCGCCCGAGTTCGATGCCGACGGCAGCGAGGTATCCGGGCGCGAGGCCGATGGACTCGATCCCGCACCCGAAGAACCTGGAGTGGGACCGGCGTTCGGCGAGCATGCCGAAACCAGCACATCTGCTACCAGGGCGACCAGTCCCACTCTCATGTCTCTCACCAGCCTACGTAGACCCCGGTCTTGTTCACGTTGGTCTTGCGGATCATCTGCCACATGTCGTATGCGGGATCCAGGCTCGCCGTTCCGGTGGCTCCCACCGCGCTGTCGGCGTAGTTGACCGTTGGCGTCCGGGTGTTATCCCAGACGCCAGTCCAGCCGTTCAACACGATGTAGTGGCCGGCGTACTGTGCGGCGGCGTTGCGCCAAGACGTCAGGAAGTAAGCGAAGCCGGGGTCCTTGGGTGCCACGCTCACGACCTGGGGCATGCTGTACTGATTGATGTCCGTTCTGAGTAAGGAGTGCCACACGGACCCGCCCTGGGCTATCTGGGTCGATGTCATTGCGGCGTATGTCCAGGACGCCGGAAGGTTGGGGCTGCCGGCATTGGCCTGGTTGAGGCCGTAGCTCTCTCTTGACCCGCTCGTGCCGGCCGTGGTTGTTTGGGTCCACGCGGTGATTTGCGACTGAGTCCACTTGTTGGACGACGCCGCCATCCGCCAGACGTAGTTGGAGACGACCTGTACCGTAGCCACGCCGCACCAGTAGCTTTGCTCCTGTCTGCGCGGCGTGATCGAGACCCAACCCCAATATCCGCTGCAACCGGCCGCCGGGCTCACGGCCGAAGGCGAGATGCCCGATGCGGTAAGAGTCTGGGCCGAGGCCGGGCACGCAGCCGGAGAAGCCCCGATGACCGAACCGGGGCGCCGCAGCTCCTTCTGTGCAAAGGCCAGCTTGTCTGCGCGCGCCTGCTGCTCCAGCGGCGTGAGGGCCACCTCGCTTGGGTCTGCGCTCGGGCTCACCGGCGGTCGAGCCGCGACGGGCAATGCCATCACGCCGGCCAGCGTGGCGCCGAACGCCAGTGCGAGAATCCCACTTCGAACCAGCCTGAACATGAGTGTCCTCCTCCCGAAATTCCTTCGAGGCGGCGGGATTCATCTCGGCGGGTTCGTGTGCTCGAAGCGAACGGGCTCTGGCGGATCGTCCCATCCACTCCCACGGGAAAGTGGATAGCCGGCGAGGCCTCCTTTCGACTCGCGGCGAGTGCCAACGGCGTTTTGGCCGCCCCCTCGGTTCTCTTCCCAAGGCGGCCGAAACGCGACGGACCGACTCTACGGGCCGCCGCTTAACTGCGGCTTATCGGGGACGTGGAACGCGGGCGGAAGGTGGTCAGCGCGTCCCGGACACGCTACCCGGCGTCGGACGCCTCGGCGCGAGAACGTCCGGGGTCCCCCACGCCATCGTGCTCCATCTTGGCGTAGCGAATCGAGCCTCTCCGAAATGCGAGATTCAGCAGCGCTCGGGGAACGACCGCCAGCCACAGGCCGCTGAAGATCGCGACCCTGAATCCCCGCCGGACTCTCTCCGCTCCGGTCAGGGCGTGACCATCCGGCCGGCGATCCCACCGCAGGGCGTCCCAACCTAGAAGACCGCTGATGCCAAGATACCCGGCCACCAGCGAGATGAGACTACGCCGGCGGCCGGTCAACACGGCTCCGGCCGCGGCCCCGAGCACGACCGGAGGCACCGCCAGCTGCCCGACGTAGGTGAGGAAGTCGAGGCGGGCGCCGACCGAAAGATAGGGGCTCTTGACCACGGCCGGACCGTGCTCGAAGGCCCGCCGGAAGGCACCCTCGGCCCAGCGCAGTCTCTGCCGCCACAGCCGATCGGTGGTCCGGACCGGCTCTTCCCACACTTCCGCGTCGATCGCCCAACAGACGCGCTCCCCGAAGCCGGCGGCGACCCTGCTCGACAGATCGATGTCTTCCGTCAACGCGGCAGCGCGCCAGCCGCCGGCCGCGGCGAGCAGGTCGCGCCGAACCATGATCCCGTTTCCACGAAACTCCGAGCAGCCGCCGAGAGCCCAGCGGCCGCGGTTGATCTCTCCGTCGAGGGTTTGCTCGTCGTCCTGAGCGCCGGCGAGCCAGCCGCTCTCCGCATCGAGTATCCGCCGCCGGGCGGTGACCGCCTTCGCGCCGGTCGCAAAGTAACCTGCCGCGCGCCGCAGAAACCACGGCTCCAGTCGGGCGTCGGCGTCGAGCACCACGATGACGTCGCCGGCGCAGGTGTCTGGCTGGACGGCCGAGAGCGCGGCGCCCTTGCCATCCGCGAGACCGGGCCCGCGGCGTTTGACTACACGGGTGACAGCCGCAATTCCCGCGTCGGCGGCGGCCCTCGCGACGGCGTCGGCTGTTCCGTCGGTCGAACGATCGTCGACGACGACCAGTTCGAACAAGGGTGAGCCGTCGGAAGACCGATAGTCCTGCCGAGCGACATCGGACACGAGCCGGCGGAGCACGCCCGCCTCGTCGCGGGCGGCGACGAGCACCGTGAAGGTGGGAGGCTTATCGGCCCGCGCAAGTGCATCCGCCGCATCGGCCACGCCTATCGGCGGCCGGCGCGATGCGAGGGCCACGGGTATCGCACAGCCGAGCGCAACGCCGGCGGTGATCAACGGAACCGCGGTTGCCAGTCGCCCCCTGGCGGAGAGAGCGCCGAGCGCGAACCCGCCGGCCAGGATGCCAATCGCGGCGGCGCGCCACGCGTTCGGCGTCACCGCCTCCTCCGACCCGGCAGCCGGCTCGCCGAGCGGCATCAGGAGGTCTCGCCGTCCTCGAGGGAGCGCCGCCTGGAGCGGCGAGATGGCTTTGCGCGCGCGGGGCCACCCGCTGACGGCGTCGGAGCCACGGTCGCGCCGCCCAGATCGCTCGGATGCGTGGCCGCGGTCATGGGGTCCACCGGGGCGCCGCTAGGCGTCGACGGAGCGCGGGCGGCATCTGCGAACGATAGCGATCGAGAATTGAGGACGCTGGCGATCCCCGATAGGCCGACGATGCCCCCTGCGACCAGGATGACAGGCTCGCGTCCGACCAAGTCCGCCAAGGGGGCGACAATGATGATCGGGGCGAGGCTGGCGATCGAGACAAGCATGCCGAGAACGCCGAAGACCCGGCCTCGGACGTCCTCGGGGAGCTCTTCCTGCAGCTGTGTCTGGGCCGAGATAGCCACGACGACATATGCGGCCCCCACCAGAAAGGCGATGCTCATGACCAGCGACAGCAGAGATACCACGCGGCTGGCTTCAACCACACCCGAGGAGGCGGCCCGATCTTCGAGGAAGGTAGATATTGGGCCTGAGTAAGCGAGCAGAGCCAGGAGAACGCCAATCCCGATCATGCCTGCTTCGATCGTGCGCCGGCGAGGCAGGTATCGACCGTACGAATTCAGGAAGAGGATGCCCATGACGATGCCGAGCCCCAGCGGCAGGACGATCAGGGCGAAGTCCTTCTCACCCAGACCCATCGTCTTCGTTGCGAAGCCGGGTCCGAGCGTGCCCAGGATGCCGACCAACGCACCGGTGATGCCAAGATAAGACAGCGACCAGCCGACGTTGCGGTGGTCTCGAATGTAGGTGATGCCCTCGACGAATTGGTTGAGCATCGTCTCGACGGCACGTTCGGCGTCGGCCACCGTCTGGCTGGCCCCCACGGCGCCAGAGCCTGCCGGAGGCGACGAAGGCAGGGTCCAGCAGAAGATCGCGGCCACAAAATAGAGCGCCGCGACGATGACGATGAGCAGCTGGCCGCTGGCGAGGGCAATCAAGAACGGCCCCAAGAGGGCGAAGCCCAGGGCGAAGGCCACGTTCATCGTCAAGGTGAAGAGCCCGTTCGCGGCAAGCAGCTGCGTCTTCGGCACCAGGAACGGGATCATCGACGCCTCGGCTGGACCGAAGAACGTCGTCACGGTCGATACGAGGACCATCAGCAGGTAGAGCATCAACAGGTTGTTGCCCACCAGGACGATAGCCAGGTACAAGAACCCCCTGAGAATGTTCGTCACTACCAGCATGTGCCGCTTGTCGACCCGATCGACAAAGACGCCGGCCAAGGCCGAGAAGACGATGGCCGGGACGAGGAAGCTCAGGAAGAGCGCCCCCACGGCGCTGTTCGAGTGGTAGGACGCGTTGATGATGATCGTCAGGCCGTAGATCACCATGTTGCCGCCGACCTGAGTGGAGAGCTGGGCCAGCCACAGCAGCAGGAATGGTCGATTGCGAAGGACCGCCATGCCACCTGGTTTTCCGGACCGACTCGGAGCACGCTTGCGCGCGGGTTCACCAGGAGGTCGGCGGCGCCTCGTGGAGATCGGGACGTTCATCGGCCGCCATCCCGGGTAGGGGCGCCCGAGTCACGCGGTAGCGGTGCGACGGCCTGGCTCATGGCCAGATCCCCTCGCGAGACGAAATCGGTCAGTCGTCGCTCCAGTGCTCGGCGTTCGATCAGAACATGGCGATCGCATCCGCGGCATCGAAGCCCGATGTCTGCGCCCAACCGGTCCACCAGCCACTCCCGGCTCCCACATGGGTGGGCTCGCCTCAGGCGGACGACGTCGCCGAGTCGGAACTCGACCACGTCTGGCTTGCCGACAGCCATTACGGCAGCCTGGACTGGAGGGATGCGATGGCTTCACCCATAACGGCCGCTCAATCTATCAGAGCCGAGTGCCCGCGTCCCGCCATTCCGAGCGGCCGGGCTCGGCAACGCGGGGGTGGTGAACGCCGAGCCGCGACACCAGACCACCAGGTCTACGGTCAGAACGGAGGGGGAGGCGGAGGCGGAGGCGGAGGCTGACCGGGCCGCTGGTACAAAACGATGGCGATGCCGAATAGCAGGACTCCGGCGGCGGCGATCAGGCCGGCCAGCAGGACCTGGACCGGGATTCCGGACGAAGCCACCGATCCAGTGGCGCCAGCCGGTGCCTCGGTCGCGGCCGTAGTCGGCCCGGCTGCGGGCGGTGCGGTGACCGTTACCCCGCCGGCGCTCGTCCACCCCGGGGGAACGGGCCCGGCTGGCGCCGCCTGCGGCCCGAAGGTCGGAGAGGAGGTGATCCCGTTCTGGGCCAGCCAGGCCTTGTCGACCGCCTCGGTGGTCACGCCGAAGGCAGTGGTGAAGGCCTCGTCATCGGAGGCGCCGGTGCCGTAGGCCTTGACCATCTTCGCAAACGCGGACTGACCGTATTTGCGGACCATGTAGTCGACCGCGGAGACCGACTCCGCATAGGCGAGGTAGAAGCGATCGCTCTCGGTCGGGAACTGCCCCGTCAGCGCGCTGAGTGGCATCAGCGTCTTCGACCTGGCAGCGGAGGAGACGAGCCCGCGGTCACTGCTGTCGTAGCCCTGTGACAGGTAGACGGCGAGGCCTTCGTTGAGCCATCGCGGCGGCGCATGGTAGGGGTTCCCGGTGCCGTCGTCGAAGACGACGTGGGTCAGCTCGTGCGGAACGACTGTGCTCGCATACGAGAGCTGGTCCGGCGGGACGAGCGCGAACAGGGTCCGCGTCGTGGTGTTCGCCTCGCCGCCGACGTTGTCTCGCGTGCCGGGTCCCAGTGCGTCGTAGAACGATTGCTGGTCAGCGTAGACAAAGAAGTCGATGGGCTGCGTCTCGGTCACGCCGAGGAACTGGGCCGACTTCGAGATCCCGCTCTCGCCCATCGCCAGGGCCTGCTGGGCGAAACTCGTCGAGCCCGAATACCAGTGAAGGGTCACGAGCTTGCCCGGCAGCGTCTGCCAGTGGAAGCGGTCGTCCTGGTAGGTGACGTGGATGGTTGGGCCCTGCTGGGTGGATCCATCGGAGAACACGACCTGGAAGTAAGCCGTCACCTGCGTGTTGGGCTGGATCTGGCCGCTCGAGGTGTCGAACGTGTACGTGAGGGCCGTCGCCGATGCGCCCGCCCCGGTCAGCGTGACGATGCTAGGCCCCACGTCGCCCGGTAGCGAGAGGACGATATCGGCTTCGCTGAAGCTCGAGCCGCTCACCGGTTGCGTGAAGACGATGCCCTTGGCGAACGTGGACGAAGACGTCGGCGTCCCGAACGTGACCGACGCGCCGAAGGCCGGCCCAGCGAGCGCCATCAGCCCGAGGAGAGCGCAGGCCGCCGCCGCCGCGACCCGACCGCCGATGGAGCTTCGCTGCCGGCTCATGAGCCAGCCGCCCAGGCCAGGCCGGCGTAGCGCACCAGCCCCTGGCCGTTCGGCTGCGCGCCGAGCAGACCCTTCGCCGCCAGCGAGTAGCCGGCCCCGTAGTCGACCGGGATGACCGGGGCCTGGTCTAGCACGATCGACTGCGCCTGATCGAAGGCCTGCTGCATCGACGTGGGATCGGCGGCGGCGAGAGCCTTGGCGATGGCGGTGTCGAACTCGGACGAGCTCCAACGGCCGAAGTTGTTCGTCTTGCCCGAACCGAGCAGCAGACCGAGGAAATCGTTGGCGCCCGGATAGTCCGCAACCCAGTCCATTTCCCAGAATGCCGGCGGGCTCGCCAGGAGCTGCTGGTTGTACGTCGACCAGTCCTCGATCACATAGTCGATGTCGATGCCCAGGTTGTCGTGGAGCTGGCGGATTATCGCGCCGTCCAGAGTCGCGCCTCCGGTGACCAGGGTGATCTTCGGGAAGCCGACCCCGTTCGGGAAGCCTGCAGCTGCCAGCTCCGACTTGGCCTGCGTCAGGTCGAACTTGGGCCCGTAGTCACTGGTGCTGTGGCCCGGCACGCCGGCCGGAACCATGCCCGTGGCCGGAACCTCGAGCGGGTTGGACAGCAGCGCGACGATGCGGTCCCAGTTGATGCCCATCTCGAAGGCACGCCGGACATGGACGTTGTTGAACGGCGCCTTGGTCGTGTTGAAGCCGTAGAACTCGACCGAAGGAGACGGCTCGATGCGGAGCGACGGTCCAAGGGTGGAGTCGTAGGCGATCCACGAGGCGTCGTACAGCGAGATCGGCGTGTAATCGAGATTCCCGGCCTGGAACTCCGAGACGGGGCTCTTTCCGCCGATGCTGCTCAGCAGGTGGATCGTGGTTATCGGCGGCGTACCGGCCCAGTAGTGCGTGTTCGCTGTCAGTGTCGTCTCGGTCTGGGTGAGGGCCGACACGACGTATGCCCCGCTTCCGACGAAAGTCCCCGGCTCGAGCAGGGCCGGGTTCGAGTCCAGCCGTGACGGCACGACGGCGAGCGTCGAGCACGAAACGATCGACGGCAAGTCCGCGTCCGGGCTCAGAAGATCGACCTCGACGTCCGTGGCGTCCGTCGCCTTGAGGCCGACGCCCGAAACCTGGCCGCTGCCCTCGCGATAGGCCCGAGCACCCACGACGCCGTCGAGCAGCGAGGCAAGCTGGCTCGGCTGCCTCGGATTTAGCACCCTCATCCAGCTCGACACGACGTCGCCGGCGGCAAGCGCCGAACCATCGGAGAAGGTCAGCCCAGACCGAAGATGGAAGGTGACTGTCTTGCCGCCGTTGCTCGAGGTCCAACTGGCCGCGAGGGCGGGCTGGACGCGCCCGGAGACATCGATCGACGTAAGTGACTCGAAGACCTGCGAGACGATCTGGGCGCTGCCCGCGTCGGACTGGACGGCCGGGTCCAGAGAGGCCGCCGAGGGGCCGAGGATGGTCATGCTCGTGCGGGCGGCGGCAGTCGCCAGAGGGTGCCAGGCCGCGATCGCCGCGACGACCACGGCCAGCGCAACGGCGCCGCAGACGACGAGAAGCCGCCGCGGGCGATCCCTTCGCGACGCGTGGTCGATGGGCGAGTGATAGGCACCGATCATCGGATCGGTCCGGTGGGGGCAGCACCCGAATAGCCTGACTCTGGCATGGCGGGAGTATAGGTTCGTCCCGCCCGGGTCGCCGTCATGGCGGAGATGGCGTCCCGTTCGCGCCAGAGCTTCCCAGGGCTCGGTCAGTCGCGACGGTGGTGTCCGGGACCGGTGGCGGCCCGCTCGGGCCGGCCCTCCCCCGCCACGGAGACGGGTTCCTCGTGGTGCCGTTCCGAGTCGTCGTGGGGATGGGTATGGGCCATCGAACCATGCTCGTGGAGGTGTTCGTGGATCAGGTTGGCCCGGATGAGAAGCTCACGATCGGCCAGGATCGCGGCCGGGACGCCGTCTGCGACGATCTGCCCCTGCTCGCTCAGGACGACTACCCGGTCGGCGATGAGCGGCACGATGTCGAGCTCGTGCGTGGCCACCACGAGCGTCCGGCCGGCGTTGCCGAGTCGCTGGATCAGGTCGACCAGAACCCACTTCGTGCGCGGGTCGAGGGAGGCCGTGGGCTCGTCGAGCAGGACGACCTCCGGCCTGAGCGAGAGCACCGAAGCGATCGCCGCCCTCTTCTTCTCACCACCCGACAGCTCGAAGGGGGCGCGGTCCGCCAGGTGGGCAATCCCCATCTCCGCCATCGCAGCGTCGCATCGCTCCCGCACCTCGTCACCGCTGAGACCGAGCTGGAGCGGCCCGAAGGCGACGTCGTCGAGCACGGTGGCGCTGAAGAGCTGGATGTCCGGGTCCTGGAACACCAGCCCGACCTCGCGGTGGAAACGGAACCCGTCTTCACCCGCGGCCACCGCCGCAACGTCGCGGCCGAGAGCCCGAATGCTGCCATGCGTTGGACCCACGACGCCGTCGAGGAGCTTGAGGAGCGTCGACTTGCCGCTGCCGTTTGCCCCCAGCAATGCCACTCGCTCGCCCCGCCAGATCCGGAGGTCTACGCCGTCGAGCGCGACCTGCCGGCCCGCGTAGCGGAAGCCGACGTCGTGGAGCTCGAAGAGTGGCTCTCCAGGCCCGACCGGCGCGGCCGCCACCGCTCGTTCGAGGGCTGCCTCGTTCATGGCAGAACTCGCCCGGTCAGCGCGACCGTCACCGCGAGCGCGAGGACTCCCGCCAGCGCGACCAGATCGGGGGCGCGCAATCGGTACGTCGAATAGCTGCGGACCTCGCCGTCGAAGCCACGCGCGAGCATGGCCGCATAGACGTCGTTGCTCATCTTGAAGGCTCGACTCATGAGGTTGCCCATGGTGCCGGTGATCCAGCGCCGCTGCTCGGCGCCGCTGGTCCGGCCCACCACGCGGCTCTTGCGCGCCAGCAGGATGCCGTTCGCGGTGTGCAGGAACAGGAAGATGTAGCGATAGGTCATCGAGAGGACGAGCACGAAGACCTGCGGCACCTTTAGCGCCCGGAGGCTCTTGAGCACATCGGCCCACGGCGTCGTGACGACCAGCATCACGGCCAGCGATACGGAGACCCCGACGCGGCTGACGAAGAGAGCCGCCCCGGCCAGGCCGTTCCAGGAAGGCGCCAGATGCGCCGGCCCGATGGCCAGATCGAAGAGCCGTGGCCCCGGGACGAAGAAGATCGCGGGCACCACGACGATCCCGGCGAAGAACGGAATGCCGAGCCAGACGCGCTTGACGAAGAAGCCGAACGGGATGCGGCTGGCGCGGGCGGCGGCGAGCGTGGCACCGTACAGGAGCGCCAGGCCGACCATCGACGTCGTAAGGCTCGCCGCCAGGATGGCGATCAGCGTGCCCACCATCTTTGCCCGCGGGTCGCGCCGCTGGAGCCAGCCGTCGGAGCGGGCGTGCTGCTCGGTGAAGATCGCGTGCTCGACGTTCCCGGTGATGCCGCCGACCGTCTTCTCGAGCCAGCCGATCCGCCCCTCGCGTGCGGCCGGACCGACCGCGCTGCTCGCCGTGGTCATGGCCGCGCTCCCTCGGCCCGCGTCTCGGCCGGGCCGGCGCCGCGCAGCAACCTGGCTATGCCGTAGACGGCGCCGCCGACCAGCAGGATGCCTACCATGCCTGAGATCTCGTAGCCGATGGCGGCGTGCCATAGCGGCGCCTTTGCCGCGGAGAAGAACGGCAGCGGCAGGTCGTATCCTGCGAGCGGGGCGCTGAAGACACCGGAGAGACTCTGGAGGCCGGACGGCACATAGCCGAAGGCCGCCTCGACGTCGGTCGCCTTTCCCTCGCCGTAGGCAAACCCGGGTGCGATGAGGCCCAGCGGTGCTACGACGGCGATCGCCACGAAGGCCGTGCCGACACGTTTGAGGGCCCGAGGGAGTAGCAGGTAGGCGGCCGGAACGATCACGATACCCATCACTGCGGTCACCAGGAGCATCGCCCCCACTGACGGCCAGTCCACCCGCGACCAATCCACGTTGAAGATGCGAGCCGGGTTCCCGCCGCCGGCGATGAGCCCGACGACGACAAGAACGACGGCGCCCGCGGCCACCGCGGCAGCCACAGGGCGCCAGATCGACCGCCGCTGGACGGCATCCTCGGCGGGTGCGTCCGGCGCGAAGACGCGGCGCAGGCTGGTCAGATACTCGGGGTGCCGGCGTTGCAGATACGCGACCCCCAGGCCGGTGATGAGCGCCTCGACTATCGATGCCCCCAGGGCGTGAGCGGCCACCATGGCCGGTATCGCTTCCGACAAGCCGTACGGGCTGTACAGGGCATGGCCGCTCTGCGAGAAGAAGACCGGCTCGATGCCCAGCTCTATGCCGACCGCCAGGGCCGCGACAGTGATCCCGACGTAGGCGCCGATGCCCGCGGCGACGGCTCGACGGGTCGAGAGCACAGGAGATCCGGCCGCCAGCAGTCGATAGGTCGCGTAGCCGACGAACGGCAGCAGGATCCCCATGTTCAGGCAATTGGCGAATATCGCCAGGACTCCCCCGTCACCGAAGAAGAGCGCCTGCAGGATCAACGCGGTGCTGACCGCGATCGCGGCCGCCCACGGCCCCAGCACGACCGCGATCAACGTCCCCCCTACTCCGTGGGCGGTCGTGCCGCCGGGGACCGGGACGTTGAACATCATCACCGTGAAGCTGAGTGCCGAGAAGATCGCCAGCAGCGGCACGGTCCGGTTGTTGAGGACGCGCTTGACCTTCTGCGTCGCGACCGCCCAAACCGGCACGGTTGGGACTGCCAGCGCAAGCGAGACGGCCGGGGCGAGGTAGCCATCGGGAATGTGCAACCCAACTCCTCCTGTGCCGTCAGACGATACATTGCGCTATTGCAACACGTTGCGCTAGGCTGAAGTCTACGCCTCTGCTCCAATTCGCCCAATCGTGCAGAGAGAAGGACCATCAGGTGCCACAGGAATCTACGAGTAGCATCGCGGGGACGCCGGAAGCGAGCCCGTGGGACGGAATTGCCGGTCGTCTACGGGCGGGCGGCCTGCGCTGGACCCCGCAGCGACGCACGCTCGTCGAAGTTCTACGCGAGCAGAACGGCCACGTCACGGCCAGCGAGCTGATCGCCCGATGCCGACAGCGGGACTCAACCACGACCCCGTCCACCGTCTACCGGACCCTCGACGTGCTCGAGGACTTCGGCCTAGTGAAACATGGCCACGGCCCGGACGGCCGCGACGAGTACCACGTCCTGCCGAACCAGGTCCACGGCCACGTCTATTGCGTGGCCTGCGGCAAGGCCTGGGAGGTACGCCCCGAAGTCGGGGCGGCCATCGTCGCGGCTCTCTCCGAGGACCTGGGGTTCACGGTCGATCTCTCGCACGTCACGATTTCGGGCCGCTGCGAAGGCTGCCACGAGTAGCCGCCGAGCTGTCAGCCGCCCGGTTCGGCGCCCAGCGGGCGCGCCACGCTCGCCTCAGTCGTCGACCGGGATCACGAGCAGCCACTTCCCGTCGCGATCGGGGTAGTGGCCCTCCGGCCGCTTCCAGCCGATGTAGTTGTGGGCCATCGCGGCCATGTCCCGGAAGGTGTCCGGGCCGAGGGTCTGGCCCCAGATGTTGCTGACCCGCGGGTAGAACGGGTCGACGATGTACGCGCCCGACAACTTGAAGCTGTCCGGGAAGAGCAGCGGGTCCGAGTCGGCCTTGAACCCTGTCATCACCCAGGAATGCGCGCCCCACCACGTCAGGAGGCCGACGGGCCGGAGGGTCTCGCTGAGCGCCAGAGCCGCGTCCTTCATCGCCTGATCGAACGTCGAGTCGACGACGAGCTTGTACTTGCCGGCTCCGAACCTGGCCATCGTGAGCGCCCAACCGCCCGGGCCAAAGCCGCCGTTGTAGCTGTCCTGCCTCGTCGTGAGCGAGACGAGCGCGGCGCCGATCTGCTGCTGCCAGGTGCTCGAGAGATCGATGGCGGGACCAATGATGTTGAGCATGTTCTGGATTGCGCCGGCCATGCAGTACTCACGGCCGATCTGCGACACGAAGGTGCCCGGCCGATACACGTCGATCTCGAACGCAGTCCGCGTCGGGCTTGGAACCGGCGTCATCTCAGGCGACGGCGTGGGTGCCGGCGATGGGCTTTGGCTGGGTGTTTGGACCGCCGCGGTAACGGGGACGGAACGGGCGGCGAGCGGCGACGGCGTCGTGGAGCCGGCATGGGCTGCCGGTGCGACGATCATGACGGAGGTCCAGCCCACCGCGACCATGACCGCGCAAAACCCGGCATAGACCAGGGCCCTGCCACTGGGCCGAGTCCCTCGTCGCTGCCATCGGGTCATCTGCCGACGTTCCTCCGGAGTCGCTGTGCGCCGTCGCGACGCGGGCGAATGACGCCCTCAGGAGCGACCAGGTGACGGGCACGCCGATCGCGTCGGGAAGATACGGCGACCGCCCGGGTCGCCGCATTCGTTCCCGGCTCCCGGCAAACAGCTCGGCGCCGACAAGCGCGCGACGCCATCAAGTGGCACCGCCCGCGCGCAGCGACGCAAGAGCTGCCCAGCCGGCGATCAGCATGCCGGCGACGAAGACCGGCCATGGGAATTGCCCGGGCATCCCGCCAGCGAGCAGTGCCGGCGCGTTCGCGGTGAAGCTGACCACGACGACGATGCCGCCCGCCACCGCCACCAACGCTCGAGCCCGACCCACCTGGAGCGCGTCTCCCTCGGCCGCCTGGCGCGCGGCTGCCAGCCCGAACATCACAAGAGCGACGCTCACCGCCATCGGCGCCCAGACCGGCCCGGCCCAGGGTACTGGCAGCACGAAGAGCACGTCCCAGGTGTTCGGTGAATGCGGCCAGCCGATGAAGACCCACAGCCAGATGTAGTAGAAGACGTCCCACACGCCGAAGGCGACGGCCGTCCAGGCCAATCGATCAATCCAGCGGCGGCCGACCAGGACACCGACGGCAGCCAGCATCACCAGCGTCGCGAACTCCCGTCCAACCTCGATCGCGGCCAGGTTTCCGGCCAGCTCGGTGCCCTGAAGCGGGAAGAGCGCGTCCGGGCTAATGCCGAGAGCACGCTGCAGGTAGACCACCACTGCCGACTCGAGGTAGGCCATGGCAACCGCGAAGACGACAACGGTGACCGCGGCAGTTCGAAAGCGCATGGGCGTACTCCGCTGGGCTCGATTCTCCGACAGCCTACCCTCGATCGGGCCGAGGCCGCAGCGAACGGGGATAGACGCGCCGGCTCCCTCGCCGCTCCTAAGTCCGATCGGAGTCGGCTCAGAGCCCGTAGGCCAGCCGGCCGGCGATAGTGTTGCGGACAAATACTGCGGTGTTCTGGCAGTGGCTCCGGTAGCGGTCTTCCATCCAGAACATGATCCCAAAGCCCATCCGCTCGGCGACGTTCACGACCACCTGGCGCCCATGACCATAGTCGAGCACCCGCACCGCGATCTCGATGGGCAGCCACTTCACCGGGCACCACGCTCCGCCGACTATCCTCATCTTCAGCTGCGATCCGAGCTTGGCGTTCAATTCGTAGCCCGAGATGGTCGGCGTCGAGCCCATTTCGGTGAGCGTTCGGCGCGCCGCCTCCACGCAATCAGCCGGCCCGAACGGAAGCGCGGCAGTTTCCTGAAAGTAGAAACGCGGCATCGGACCCTCAGCGAGCAAGTGGTGGCGCCCCCGGCCGGACTCGAACCGACGACGCCCGCCTTAGGACGGCGGCGCTCTATCCACTGAGCTACGGGGGCCCGGCGCGATGTTACAGCGTCACGGGCGCGGTGCGGCGTTGGCAGGTCGACGGGGCTCGGTCTTCACGCGTTTCCAATACCAGTTGCGTTGAGCGCTAGATTGGCCCGGCGGGCCGCTGGTTTCGCCTCCGCGACCGGACGGCTGTCTCTCCCGCGGTAGGGTTACGCGGCTGCAACCCGGCGGGCGTCCGAATCCGCGCCTGGCGCAAACACCATTGGAATTGCGCGAGGACGCGCCGGGCGCCGCTCATCGCCAACTCAGACGATCGGCTCGAACCTGAAGCGATCGCGGTCGCGAACCATGCGGCCGACGGGATGAAACGGCTCGTGCGAGAGGACGACAGTCCAGCCCTCGTCCGCCGCCCGGCCGAACAACCCGACTTTGACCGAGACCGAGTCGAGCGGGAAGTCGTCGAAGGCCGTCACCCACTTTGGGTTGGCGCTCCACGGCCGCATGCACAGATCGCCGAAGAAGCCGAGGGTTCGGTCCCGGCCGCGAACCACGACGCCCTGGTGACCGGCCGAGTGCCCGCCCGTGGGTATGACCGAGACGCCGGGCAAGATCTCGACTTCGCCGTCGGCGGCCGACTCTAGACCCAGGTCCCGGATGAGGCGCAGCTCCGGCTGGTCGTAGCTGGCCACGAGACGCGGATTCTCTCCGAGCGCTATCTCCCACTCCGCCCGTTGAGCGATGAACCGGGCGCGTGGGAAGGCCCGCGATCCGTCGGCGCGGAGCACTCCGCCGGCGTGGTCGTAGTGGAGGTGGCTCACGGCGACAGCGTCGACCGAGTCTGGCGCGAAGCCGGCGGCTTCGAGAGCCGGCACGATCCACGGCCCCTCGTAGGCCCGCATCGCCCGGCCCTTGTCGTTGATGCGGTCGCCGATACCGGTCTCGACCAGCGCCCGCCCTGACGGCGTCTCGACCAGCAGGCAGTTGAGTGCCTGGAGCAACCGCTGGTCGGCGTCGATCTCGTCGGCGACGAGCCCATTCCACATCATCCGCGGCACCACGCCGAGCAGCGCACCGGCATCCGAGCGGAACCGCCCCGCCTGGATCAGCGCGACGCGGGTGCCGCCGCCGAGCTCAGCCGACCAGTGGACCGCCTCGTTGAGGGTCGTCATCGGGTCGGGGTCTCGGGTTCGACGACGCCGCGGCGCCCGCCCCGGAAGTCCTCGAAGAATGCCGACGCAGTCGGCTCCGACTGGCCCTGGTACTTGGAACCCAGGCCGGCTGAGCCGTACGGTCGGTCGACCGGACCCGACATCTCGAAGAAGCTGATCTGGCCGATCTTCATCCCGAAATAGAGCGCGATCGGCAGCTTGGCGACGTTCGACAGTTCGAGCGTGAGCTTGCCCTTCCAGCCCGGGTCGACATAACCGGCCGTCGAGTGGATCAGCAGGCCGAGCCTGCCAAGCGACGACTTGCCCTCGAGCCGCGCCACCAGATCGTCCGGCAGCTCGACCCATTCGAGCGTCTGGCCCAGCACGAACTCGCCAGGATGGAGCATGAACGGCTCGTCGTCGGCGATGCTGAGCAGCTCGGTCAAGTCCGGCTGAGGCGACCGGACGTCGATATACGCGTACCGGTTGTTGTGGAAGACCCGGAAGCTGCGGTCGAGGTGCAGGTCGATCGAGGACGGCTGGAGGTCGGCCTCGTCGTAAGGATCGACCTTGACTCGTCCGCCGGCTAGCGCTGCGGCGATGGCGCGGTCGGACAGGACGCTCATTTGACCGTGGCTCCACTCTCTCTCTGGGCGTAGAGGTTGTCGACTTCGCGCTTGAGCGTCTCGATGTCCTCGAAGCTCTGGTAGACGCTCGCGAAGCGGATGTAGGCGATCTGGTCGAGGGCCCGCAGCTTGTCCATGGCCAGCTTGCCGATCTCGGAGGAGTCCACCTCGGTCGCTCCGCCGGAGCGCAGCTGAGCCTCGATCTGGTCGGCCGTCTGTTCCGCGGCATCGTCCGGCAGAGGGCGTCTCGTGAGCGCCTTGCGGAACCCCGACACGAGCTTCTCGCGGTCGAACTCCTGGCGGGAGCCGTCGCGCTTGACCACGATCAGGCGCGGCGCCTCGATGCGCTCGTAGGTCGTGAACCGCGCGCCACACGTCTCGCATTCGCGGCGCCGGCGGATGCTCGCCTCGTCGAGATCGCGCGAATCGACGACCCGCGTCTCCCTTTCGCCGCACCGCGGACAACGCATCGGCTGACTCCTCAGGCCAGGACTCGTGGCTCGGAGCGAGGATATCACCGCTCGAGACGCGGCCCGGCTGAGCCGCTCTAGCGGATCCGACCCTGCCGTCGAGCCTGGGCCTGCGGGCCGTCGGCGGCGGCGGCGGCCGCTATGCCGTCGCCCACGGCGCGGATCGCCTCGCGCGCATGGAGAAGGTTGAGGTAGCCGCGCTTCACTGACGTCTCACCCTCGCCGATGTGCTCGGCAGTCTCCAGGAGAATCTGCTGCCGGCCGTGCTCGATCAGCTCGACGGCCCGCTGGGCCCGCTCGATCTCGGGGCGAAGGCCGCCGCCCGGCGGGTGCGGCACAACCTTGTCGACGCTCTCGGCCTCCTCGGCATATCGACGCAGGGCGTCTGCGGAAGCCTCGAGGCTGGCCGCGCTGGCCTCCGGTCGCTCCTTCTTGCGTCGCAGATCGTCGACTATCGTCGAGAGCTCGCCGATCGAAACGTCGGCCCTGCGGGCCAGGTCGACTGCCGCGCGGTCATGCTGGGCATCGCGGCGAAGCTGGCCGCCCACGACGAATATGCGCCACAGCAGGACGACGATTGGGACGCCCAGGGCGAAGAAGATGGCGAGTGGCAGCAGAACGTCTAGCGACACCGGCTCAGGACCTCAGCCACGGCGGCTCGAATCCCGCCCATGAACCGGGCAAGGTGGCGGGATCTGCGCCGGCGATGACTTCACTCTCGCTTCACTCTAGCGCCTGTCGAAGCGAACGGCGAGCGGTGTCGACTAGGGAGTTCGTTTACGTGGGGCCGGCCGGAAGTTCTGGGCGCGGGGAGTGTGGACGATGCGGCCGGCCACGCGGACACCCTTTGGCGGCCGCATGGCCTCGATCGGCTCGTTGGGCCTTCGCCACTCGTCGGACTCGCCGCCCGAGCTCGAGACGAGCCGGAGGGACCTTACGAAGGCCCCTGGGTCGATGTCGCGCACCATGTCATAGACCGTCAGAGCGGCGACCGCGGCGACCGTCAGGGCCTCCATCTCGACGCCCGCCTGCCCGACGGCCGCCGTCTCCGAGCGGATCCGTATGGCGCTCCTGGCTCGGTCGGGAGAGGCGTTGACGACCAGGGCGGTGAGCCCGGCCGGGTGAACGAGCGGGATCAGATCGGCGGCGCGCTTGCCGGCCATGACCCCGGCCAGCTCGGCCACGCTCAATACGTCGCCCTTAGGGATTGCCCCGTCCACGATCGCGCTCAGCGTCTCCTGAGCCATCGCGACCTCGGCCTCGGCGACCGCCCGATGCGGCATCACGGGACCTTCGCTGATGTCCGCCATGCGCGGCCTCCTCGTTCGATCGAAGTGGGTGGACCGGCGGCGCTCGGCGCGACTCCCCTCGTCGAAGACGCCGCTCTCCCCCGGCCTACCGTCGCGGACCACGGTCGATGCCCTCCAGCGCCGGATCAGCGGCCACGGAACCGCCCCCGTCTGACCTTACCGAGGGCGATCAACTCGCGCTGCCGCTCCTCGGCCTTCTCGTGAACGATCCGCGCAGCCGATCGCCGGGTCATGAGCAAGGTCCCGGGGCCGGCGGCAGCGACCACCAGGGCGTCGAGGCCGCTCCGCTCGAGGGTCTCGAGGCCCGCCCACAGATCCGCGTCGCCGGTCATGCTGGGCACGTCCTCGATCTTGACCATTGCATCCTCGGTCCGGGTCTTGGGCCAGATCCGCCGCGGTATGCGCCGTATCTGGGCCGTCCCGATCAGCCCGAGCAGCTCGGAGCCACGCTCGACCAGCGCCGCGGCACCGAGGCGATCCGCCAGGTACTCCCCGGCGAAGACGTCGAGGGTCAGCTGCGGCGGCACACGCGCCGGGTCGGCGTCCTCGGCGTCGCTGACGTGGAGTCCGGCCACCAGGCCCCGGAGCAAGCTGCGCTTGTCCATCAACCGGCTCGAGCCGACCATGAGCCAGCCCGCGACGAGCAGGCAAAGGCCCACCAGGAGGTCGACGAAGGCAAGCGACACCACGGCCGAACCGATCAGTAGCAGGCCCAAATAGCGTCCCACTCGAATGGTCGCGGCCGTCGCCGCTTCTTCCTTGCCCGTCCGTTGCCACACGAGTGCGTGAAAGGCCCGAGCGCCATCGAGCGGATACCCCGGCACGAGATTGACGAGGCACAGCATGAGGTTGAACACGGCCACCATGACCGCGACGAACTGGACGGCCTGGACGGCGGCCGGCGCCTGATCGATGCTGACCGGGCCAAAGGAGAGGGCCACGGCTAGCGCGCCCGCGACGATCGCGACGACGAGACTGAGGGCCGAGCCGGCAATCGCGATTCGGAACTCCTCGCCGGCCGTCTTTGGCTTCACCTCCATGACATAGGGGCCGCCAAGCAGCTGGACCACCACGACCGGTACCTGCCGCCCGTTCCGGCGGGCGACCTTGACGTGGGCGAGCTCGTGGGCCATGACGGACGCGAGGACGAGAGCCGCAACCGCAATCGACGAACCCCAGGCCAGCCCCGCCGGCCACATCGCCGCCGTGCCGTCGGTCAGATCGACGCCAAAGACCACGGCTATGAAGGCCAGGATCGGGATCCAGGTCCAGTGGACGCGAACTTCGGTCCCGAAGATCCGGCCGAGCGTCAAACCCGTCACGATGCCACCGCCGCCACGGGGACGGCCGCTTCGGGCTCGCGGCCGAGCCGGCCTCCGAGCCAGGCCACGGCCAGGGCCAGGACAAAGACGGCCGCGGCTATTGCGACGCTGGTCTCAGACCAGAACTGATCGGGAAACAGCTGTACGAGCCTCTCCGTTCGCGGGTCGAACGCGTAGGTGCCGGGCGGAAAGAAGAGCTCGTGGAAGAGCTCGAAGGCCCGGTCGAAGAAGAGGGCGAAGGCCAGACCGACGACGACCACGCCGACGGCGAGCACTCGAGCCCCGAGAGCCGCGGCCCGCCAGAACCAGCGCCGCCCGCGGCTGGCCACCCCCACGCCGGCGAGAAGGATACCCGCGGCGAGGGCTACCAGGCCCAGGTCCACCAGCACTGTGCGCACGTCGACCATGTGACCGCGTTCGCGTTCGTCGAGCACGGGGACGCCGTTCGCCGCTACGGCGAAGCTCGGCGGGCCGAACACGAGGTCGGACAGGATGCTGCCCGTGATCTGGTTGACCTGTGTCGGCGTGTAGCCGGTCAAACCCGCCACATCGCTGCGACCCTGGTCGAAGGCGACCCAGATCGGGTTGAGGAAGAGCAGCACGGCGACGGCAACGATTACGCAGGGCGTAGCTACCGCGGCCACGACCGACGCGAGTCTTTCGGCGATCAAGTAGTTCACGCGGTCATCGTACCGCCTGGGGGCTCTGAGACCGGCCGGACCCGGACGAAGCCTCTCAGACCGGAGCCTCGAGAGCTGCGGCCTCGCGCCGAACGATGCTCCAGACGAGCTCCAGGTCCGAATCGAGAGTCCGCAGGCTGGAGATCGCGATCCGGATCGCGAACCGGCCGTTCAATTTCGTGTGGGACAGGAAGGTCTGGCCGGTGCGGTTGATCGAATCCATCAGCTTCACGTTCAGCTCTTCGAGTCTCGCGGCGATGGCAGGCTCGTCCTCGCGTCCGATCAATCCGGCCGGCCGGTACCGGAAGCAGACGGTCGAGAACGGCACCGGCGCCATCAGCTCGAAGTCGGGTTCGGCCTCGATCCAGGCGGTCAGGCGAGCCGCCATCTCGAGATGATTTGCGACGCGCCTTCTCAGCCCTTCGAGCCCGAAGTAGCGCAGGTGGATCCACAGCTTGAGGGCTCGCAAACGCCGTCCCAGCGTGGGCGTGTATTCGTTGTAGTCGCGGATCGGGCCTTCTCGATCGAGCGTGCGCAAGTACTCCGGGACGAGGCTGAAGGCATCACGCAGGACCGCCATGCGTCGGGTCAGTAGCAACGAGGCGTCGACCGGAGTGAACCACCACTTGTGCGGGTTGGTGACGATCGAATCGGCTTCCTCCCAGCCATCGAACGACGCGCGCAACTCCGGGATGATCGCGACAACGCCGGCGTAGGCGGCATCGACGTGGAGCCAGATGCCCTCCCGGCGGGCGATGGACGCCATTGCCTTGATCGGGTCGCGCGATGTGCTCGAGGTCGTGCCGATCGTGCCGACGAGGGCGATCGGCCGCACGCCGGCGGCCTTATCCGCGGCGATCGCCTCCTCGAGGGCATCGATGCGCAGCTCGAAACGGTCGTTGGTGGTGATCTTGGCCACGCCGGCCCGGCCCAGACCCAGGGTCATGCAGGCCTTCTCGATCGAGGAATGGGCTTCCGCCGAGGCATAGACACGCAGCTGCGGGACGTCGGGACGTCCTGGTAGACCTTCCTTCGCGGCGTCGAAACCGGCCGCCTGGCGTGCCGCAGCGAGCGCCAGCATCGACGAGGTCGATGCCGTGTCGGTGATCAGGCCGTCGAACTCGGCCGGCAGGCCCAACGCCTGGCGCATCCAGTCGACGACGACGCCTTCGAGCTCCGTTCCGACAGGGCTGGTCCGCCACAGCATCGCGTTTGCGTTGAGAACGGCAGTGAGCATCTCGCCGATGATGCCCGGACTCGATGCCGAGCTGCCGAAGTAGGCCATGAAGCGCGGATGCTGCCAGTGGGTGACGTTCGGTTCGACGAGGCGCTGGTAGTCAGCCAGGATCGTCTCGATCGGCTCCGGTGATTCGGGCGGAGTGGCCGGGAACAGCGGCCGCAGGGTCCCGGGCTCGATCGGAGGCATTACCGGGCGGTCGCCCACCCCCGCGAGGTAGTCGGCCATGATGTCGACTGCCGCATGGGCGGCGGCGCGGAAGCTCTCGGTGTCCATGTCGGCCAGGCCGGACCGCTGCTGAGCGTCGATCTCAGGTGCAGCGGGCATTGCGCCGGCCGGTGTTTCTGTCCCTTCGCGAATCATCTACTCACTCGTCTTGGGTCGCGCGAAACCGGCGAAGTCGCAGGCCGCGGGTCATCCGAGTGTACGCCCGTCGCCGTCGCCGGGCGAACCGGCGATATCAGGCGATCGGCTGGCCGGCCAGGGCCTCCGAGATCATCGAGCTGGCGGCCGAGATGGGAATTGCGAACGATATGCCCTGTGCGGTGCTAGATGACGCGGTGACGACCCCAACAACATTTCCGCTGCCGTCGATGAGCGGCCCGCCGCTGTTCCCGGCATTGACGGATGCGTCCGTCTGGATCAGGCCTGTCAGCGTCTCGTTCTCGACCGTGATCGTCCGGTCCAGGCCGGAGACTATGCCGGCCGTGGCCGAGTCCGCGTACTCGCCGAGTGGATCGCCTATGGCAGCGACGGTCTGGCCGACAGCCAGCGTGGTGGAGTTGCCGAGCGTGGCCGCCGTGAGACCGGTGGCACTGACTTTCACGATGGCAAGGTCGGTCGTGCTGGATGTGCCGTAAACAGTACCTGCCACGGTTTGCCCGTCCGGCAGCGTCACCTCGATCGAGGTTGCGCCGCTCACGACGTGAGCGTTGGTGAGGATCACGCCGTTGGAGCCGACGATGATCCCGTTGCCGACCCCGCTGACTGACTGGCCGAAGCCGGCGGCCGAGTCCGTGACGTTGATCGTGACGACGCTCGCCTTCGCCTTGGCTATAGCGTCGACGAGAGAGCCCGACGTCGCGCTGGACAGCGTGACTCCGGTCGCCACGCCAGATGCGGAGGCCGCCGACGCGGCGTTGCTGGCGAGCGCCGTCGTCAGAGCGAGCGTCGTGCCCGACGAAACGATGCCGCCGACCATCGCGGCGGCGACGATGAGCGGGATCGGACCGCCGAGTCGTCCGAGGCGGCGGCGCGGGCCAAACGCGGCGGGCGGCGGGGCATTGAGTGCCGTCTCCGGCGGCGAACTCTCCGGGAGATCGAGGATCGGCTCCGGCAGGCTCCACTCGCTGGGTGTTGCAAGGGATTCGAACTGCAAGGGATCGTTTGCCGGTCCGGACTGGCTGTTCATGGTGGGCGTCCTTTCGAACGGTGGAGGCGGTTCAGGGGCCGGGGTAGCGACGTCCTGTCGAGGCGCCCCAGATGACGACCAGTCTCCCGCCGCGTGCCTTTCGATCCGGTTACCCCGGCTACCGCCCACCCATCAGCCCATTCGGGAAGTTCGCCGGCCGGAAACGCGTCGCGACAGACCCGGAATCAGAAGGCCCTCGGAGTCGCCTCCGGGGGCCTTTTCACGTTCGGAAGATGGTCGGGGCGGAGCGATTCGAACGCTCGGCCTCCTGAACCCCATTCAGGTGCGCTACCAGGCTGCGCCACGCCCCGACGCCGGCAAGGATACCAGACCCCGCCACCGCCACTCCCCCATCGATCGGGCCGGGCTGCGGCCTAACCCTGGGGGTTGCGGCGGCCGCCGGTGCTCCGCTTGGAGCCGCTGGTTCCCCTTCTCGCGTCCTGGTGAACAGGCGTGGAACGTGGGCCGGGCCTAGCCGACCCGCCACCGCCTCGCGGTCGCGAAGCACCGTGGCCCGACCTGCTCCGGCCGTCAGAATCGACCGACCGACCGCTGGCTCGCTCGCGGAAGACGAGTCGCAGAGGGGTGCCGTCGAAACCGAACTCGGACCGCAGCTGGTTCTCGAGGAAGCGCTTGTAGCTGAAGTGGATCTGCGCGGCATGGCGGGCGAAGAAGACGAAGGTCGGCGGCGCGACCGCGACCTGGGTCGCGTAGAAGATCTTGGGCGGGCCGAGCTTGCCGGTTGGCGGAGCCCGGCGCAGTCCGGCGGCCCCGATGACGCGGTTTAGCTCAGGGGTCGCGATTCGCTTGCGGCGTTCGCCCCAGACGTCCACGGCAAGCTCGAGCACGCGGCCGACGCGCTGGCCCGTCTTGGCGCTGATCGAAACCACCGGCGCGAAATCGAGGAATGGCACTTCTCGCCGCATCGACACTACATACTCGTCGAAGCTGTGGTCGGTCTTCTCGGCGAGGAGGTCCCACTTGTTGAGGGCGAGCACCAGGCCGCGGCCCTCTTCGGCGACGAAGCCGGCGACGTGGGCATCCTGGGCAGTCAAACCCTCGAACGCATCGACGACGAGGACCGCGACGTCGGCCCGCTCGATGGCCTTGAGAGCGCGCAGCGTCGAGTAACGCTCGGCGGCCTGGCCGCTCGCGACCTTGCCCGGCCGCTTGATGCCTGCGGTGTCGATCAGGACGATCTCGCTCCGACCCCAAGTCACATGCGTGTCTATGGCATCACGGGTCGTGCCGGGAATGTCGCTGACGATCGCCCGGTCCTCGCCGAGCAGCGAGTTCAGCAGGCTCGACTTGCCCACGTTTGGCCGGCCGACCAGCGCGATCGAAACCGACTGCTCATCCTCCTCGAAGGCCAGAGGCAGGTCCGACCCGCCTTGCGCGGCCATCTCGATCGCCTCGGCGTCGCCATCGAGGATGTGCGAGAGTCGACCGGCGGCCATGTCGCGAGCCCACTCGTCGGCTTCCGCCTCGCGGCGCTTGCGTGCGATCTCCCGTTCGCTCTCGGGCGGCAGCGCCCACACGACGGCGTCGAGCATGTCCGCCACGCCGCGGCCGTGGGCGGCACTGATGGGGTACGTCTCCTCCCAGCCGAGCCCGTAGAACTCGGCGGCTTCGAGCTCCCGCTTGTCGTTGTCGGCCTTGTTGGCGGCCACCAGGACGGGTGCCTTGGCAGTTCGAAGAAGGTCAGCCGCCTCGTAGTCGGCCGGGGTCGGTCCCGAGATCGAGTCGACGACTAAAAGGATGAGATCGGCCTCGCCGATGGCCAGCCTCGCCTGCTCCTGAACCTTCTCCTCGATTGGATCGCCGGGGTGAACCTCGAGTCCGCCGGTGTCGACCACGATGAAGCGGCGGCCGTTCCACTCGGCGTCGCCGTAGATCCGGTCGCGTGTGGTCCGGGCGCGGTCCTCGACGATTGCCGTGCGATGGCCGACGATTCGGTTGAACAGGGTGCTCTTGCCGACGTTCGGGCGCCCGACGACGGCGACGATGGGAAGTGGGGTCACCCGGGGATTATGACCTATCCGGCCACGGCCTCCGGAAGACTCGTCGTTCGACCGGCCGGAGTGGCCGCGACGGCGAGTGCGGCCGTGGCAAGTTCCTCGGCGCGAGCGGCGGCATGCGCCGTCCCGGCGAGCCGCAGGATTCGCTCGGCCACGCAGCGCAGATCCTCGATCGGCGTGGAGGTGCCGCCCGTGACCCCGACGACTGATGCGCCCTCGAACACGGAGGCGTCGGTGAGGTCCTCCTCCGACTCGATCTGGATCGCGGTCGTGCCGACGATCCCGCAGAGCCGCGTCAATTCCTTGGTGTTGGCGCTCGACCGGCCGCCCACCACAACCATGAGATCGACCTCACGCGCGGCCTCGACAGTGTCCTCCTGGCGTCTGATCGTGACCGGGCAGACCGTGTTGACGATCTTGAGCTCATGGCACCGCCCGACCATGAACGCCGCCAGCCGCTCGAACTTCCAGGGGGGCTGCGTGCTCTGGCTGAGCAGCGCCATCTTCTTGCGGCGCGGAATCTTCTGCCAGTCCTCTTCCTCGTCGACGACGATCGCGTCCGGCGCAAAGCCGAGCAGCCCGACCACTTCGGGATGCCGCGGGGTGCCGAGGAGCACGATCGAGTAACCCTCGTCGACGAGGCGGGTAATCTCGCGCTGCTCCTGTATCACCCAGGTGCAGGTGCCGTCGATTACGTCGAGCCCGCGCGCCTCGGCGCGCGCCAGAACCTCCGGCCGGACGCCGTGCGCTCTGATGACGACCGCCGCGCCCTCGCAAACCTCGTCGAGCGTGTCGACGGTCTCGATCCCCTGCGCCTGGAGGGCGCTGATCACACCTTCGTTGTGAACGACCTGGCCTAGCGTGTGCGTCCGCTTGCCGGCCGCTGCGGCCTCCTTGGCCCTGTCGATCGCCTCGCGAACGCCGTAGCAGAACCCGGTGCGCCGCGCGATGCGGACTTCTCGAACATTACCCATTGCGCTTAAGTATCCCACGAGAGGGATTCAAGGTCGGAGATCCGGCTCTGGCGCAAGCGCATATACGCCCTGCTGCTCGGGCGGAAGCAGCTTAGCGACGTGGCGCATCAGCTCGATCGTGGCCAGCCGCAGCGATTCGCGACGATCGGTCCCCGTCGGCATGGTCAGGGTGAACGTCTCCCCCACCCTGACGATCATCCGCCGGCCCGGCCGCGGCAGGAGCTTGCCCTTTGGCCAGAACTTGTGCGAGCCGACGAACGCGATCGGCAAGATCGGTGCGCCGCTCCGGACGGCCAGCACCGTGGCGCCTTCCTTGGCCACCTGCAACGCACCCGAGGGCGACCGAGTCCCTTCGGGGAAGATCGCGAGCACGCGCCCCTCGTCGAGGACAACTCTGGCCAGCCTGAACGCCTCCAGGTCGCCGGCGCCGCGTCGGACGCCGAAGACGCCGTTCTGCTTCATCGCCCAGCCGACCAATGGCCAGCGCAGGGCCTCTTCCTTCCCGAGCCACCCCATCGGCCGCCCCATCACCGGAACGACGAACGCAATGAGCAGCATCCCGTCCGCGTTCGAGCAGTGATTGCAGATGACCAGAACTGGGCCCGACTCGGGGATGTTCTCGAGTCCCTCGACCGTCACGCGGGTCGTGCAGGCGGCGGCGAGTCGGAGGACGGCACCGGAAAAGCGCGGGAAGATCGGCAGCTTCCTACGAGCCACGCCGTCTTCCTTCGGCGTTGCGGATCGCACGGACCACCGCCGCCACGGTCTGGTCGAACGTGTTGCCGTCGGTATGGATGACGATCGCGTCCGCGGCGGCGCTCAGTGGCGCCGTCTCGCGGCTGGAGTCGATCGAGTCGCGCCGGATGATATCGAGCAGGATCTGCCCGGCCTCGCTCTGGTCCGTGGTCTTGCGCTGCCAGGCACGCCGCCGGGCCCGCTCCTCGGCGGACGCGTCGAGGTAGATCTTCACGTCCGCGTCGGGAAGGATGACCGTCCCGATGTCGCGGCCGGCCATGATGATCCCGCCCTCGATCGCGAGCTCGCGCTGCCGCGGGATGAGGGCCACCCGCAACTCCGGCACCTTCGAGTAGGCGGAGACTTCGCGATCGACGGCGGGGCCGCAGACCTCGGCGGTCACGTCCCGGCCCGCGGCGCTTACCCGCCGCAAACGGCCGCGCTTGTCGGCGATGAGCGCCACCTCCGCAACCAGCGGGAGGAGGCTCGTGACTTGCGTTGTGGCGACCGACCGATCCAGGGCCAGCCAGGTCACCGCTCGGTAGAGAAGCCCGGTGTCGCAGAAGCGGTAGCGCAGCCGTCGCGCGGCCTCGGCGCCGACGGTGCTCTTGCCGCTCGAGCTGGGACCGTCCACGGCCACGACCAGGCGCCCATCCGAGCTCGGTGAAGGTTCGGGATTCGGATCGGTGGTCACGACTCGCAGGATACATTGGCCGGAGCGGGCCTACGACCTGCCGGAAGCTACTCAGACTCCAGCTCAGTCGGCCCGGCGGCCGAACCCGCGGCTGAACCGGCGGCCGGAGGAGGGGCTTTTGGCCGCGACCGCTTCTCGACGCGGGTGCCATTCTCGGCTCTTGCGCACGATGCCAGCAGGCTGACTTCGTGGTGAGTCAGGCGGCGGGCCTGTCCGGCGGCGAGATCGGTCAGCTTGAGTGTTCCCACCCTCACCCGCACCAGCCTCCGGACCGGCATGCCGACCGCGTCGAACATGCGCCTGATCTGGCGCTTCCAGCCCTGAGCCAGGACGACCCTGTACCAGCGCAACTCCGAGTGGGGCGGCGCGACGAGCGCCATCAGGTTGCGGACCTGGGCCGGTGTCGTGTCGTCGAGGACGTCGATCCGGGCCAGGCCCTCCTCGAGCTCGATCCCGCCCCGCAGTGCGGCCTTCTGGAGCTTGCTGACCGAGCGATCCAGGCCAACCATGTACTCGCGCTCGACACCGTAGCGCGGATGGAGGATCAGCTCCGCCCAGGCCCCGTCGTCCGTGAAGAGCAGCAGCCCTTCCGATTCCTCGTCCAGCCGACCCACCGGGTAGAGCCTCGTTCCGCTCAAGGCTTCCTGCGGCAGCAACTCCATCACCGTCCGGTCCGCGTGGCGGTCGCGGACCGTGGAAACGACGCCGGCGGGTTTGTTCAGGGCCCAGTAGGACCGCCGCCCGACGCGTGCCGGCAGAGGATTGCCGTCGACCTCGACCCGTTGCATCTCCGGGTCCACCTGCTCGCCGATGATGGCGACACGTCCGTCGACGGTGACTCGCCTGGCACGGATCAGCTCCTCTCCGCCACGCCGCGAAGAGATACCGGCCGCGGCGATGACCTTCTGGATCCGCTCGCGTGTCACTCCTCCGACCCCCGGACGGTCGCGCCGGGCGACGGGTCCGCGCGGCCGCCATCGTCCGGTTCGGCAAAGAGCCGCTCGGCCACAACGGGCTCGAGCGGCGGCAGCTCCTCAAGGCTCATCAGCCCGAATCGCTCGAGGAAGTCAAACCCGGTCCCGAAGAGGATCGGCCGGCCCGGCGCCTCGGAGCGCCCGAGCTCGACGACCAGGCGCCGATGCAGCAAGGTGCGAAGTGTGTAGTCCGAGTCGACGCCTCGAATCCGCTCGATGGTCGCGCGCGTGCACGGCTGCCGGTGGGCAACGATCGCCAGGGTCTCCAGGGACGGCGTCGAGAGCCGGGGGGCATCGGCGCCGACGTACCGGGCGATCAGCCGTCCCGCCTCCGGCGCGGTGGCCAGCTCGACGCGCTCCCCCGACTCGACCAATCTGATGCCTCGCTCGGCGAGGCTGACCTGCAGGTCGCCGATCCGGGCATCGACCGTCCCGCGATCCACGCCGGCGAGTTGCGCGATCTCGGCCCTCGCCAGCGGCCGCTCGGCCACGAAGAGCATCGCCTCCAGCTGGACTTCGGTCAGCTCGCCCGGAGAGGAGTCGGTCGTGACGCCGGCCGCGCCTGCCTCAGCGGCGTCCTCGGCGCCCACCGCGTATTCGCCGGCGGTTTCGAGCGTTTCATCCGTGTCGAGGTTCAAGCGAACGACTCCAGGCTCTCGTCGATTTCGGTCTCGGTGACTGCGGTCTCGTCCACGCGACGAGCCACGATCGGCCCCCAGGGCTCCGCCTGCTCGAGGGTGATCTCACGCCGCTTGGACAGCTCGAGCATCGCCAGGAACGTTACCGCGACCACGACTCTGTCGCGCACGCCACCCAGCAGCTCCTGCAGGACGACCGTATCCGAGCCGCGTAGCGCCTCGCGGATGACTGCCGTTCGCTCGGCCAGGGTGATGGTTCTGGCCAGCATCTCCACCGGCTGCGGGGCGGGTGGAATGACCACCGCAAGGCGTGAGAGCGCCTTCGTCAGCGCGCTCGGTGGCAGCGGCGGCCGCTCAGGCGGTCGGGCGCCAGCACGCCCCGCGCTAGCCGCCACCTCCGCGTCTCGCCGGAAGAGGCGGTGGACGTCGAGGCGCTCGCCGAGCGCCAGGCCCGCGTCACGGAAACGACGATACTCGAGAAGCCTTGCTCGCAGCTCCGCCTCGGGGTCGGGCTCGTCGTCGAGCGGAATGGCCGAGCTCTTCGGCGGGCGTGGCAGGATCGCCCGGCTCTTGATCAGAATCAGCTGCGCGGCCACGGCCACGAAGGCGGACACGCTGCTCAGGCGATCGCCCTCGAGCGTCGCCAGCGCGTCGAGATAAGCCTCGGCCAGGCCGCCGAGCGGGACAGTCAGGACATCGAGCTGGCGCGCCTCGATCACTGCGAGAAGCAGCGCCAGGGGCCCGTCGAAGGCTTCGAGCTTGACGTGAGTCGCGCTCTGCGGCCCGTCGCCGAATGCCACGGCCGGGGCCATGCCGGGGCGCGGCATCGCCCCGATTCGGCCATTGGCAGATGCTCTGCCTCTGGTCGGAGTCGGTGGCGTCATCAGTTGGCCTCGTCGGCGTCGCGCAACAGCCGTCCGGCGTCGTCCGTGGGTGTCTCCTGGTTTCGTATCAAATCGATCGTTCGAGGCGTACAGCCGGCCCCCGCGGCCATGTCGGCCGACAGCAATGCATGGTCGCGCAATCTGGCGAATCCCGTTGCGAATGTCGGCAGACGGCCGCTCTCTCGCCAGATCCACTGGCCGTAACGCTGCCCAAGAGACCAGACCACGCGATGCACGAGCCGGACTTTCGGACCCTTGCCGCAGTCGTGGAGCAGCCCGGCTATCAGGAGGTCCGAGTCCGTCACGCCCACGGCTCGAAGGTGTGCCACGACGTCGAGGCCGTGGCGCCGGTCCGCCATGGGCATGCCGTCGAACAACGAGAGTTGCGGCAGCGTGAGCCACCCACTCAGCTCGGCTCGCTCGCCTTCGTCCACGTGGCCGTGGACATAGCCCCACGTCCTATTGATCCTGGCCGACCACCAGCTCCGTGCCAACGTCTGGGGTTATCCGACCGGGACGCCGATGAGGAAGCTCGTGATCGGGTCGAGGATCGGGCCGATTATGCGTCCAATGAATAGCACGACCAGGATCAACAGCATCAGCGAGTACTGGTTCATGAAGTTCCGCAGTTCGTGCGCCGTCCTCGAATCGAGCACGTCGAAAAGGACGTGCGAGCCGTCGAGTGGTGGGATCGGGATCAGGTTGAACAGCATCAGGACGACGTTCAGCCGGATGCCGGTGAAGAAGACGAGCTGCACCATGTTGGCTGCAGAGGTGTTGTCCGGGTAGATCCCATTCGACCACAGAATCCGGAAACCGATTGCGAAGACGCAGGCGAGGGCCAGGTTCGAGAGAGGACCCGCGACGGCGACCATCGTGTCGGCATACCGGCCGCGCAGGTTGTACGGGTTGACCGGCGTCGGTTTCGCCCATCCAAAGCCGATGGCTCGGCCGCCCGATAGGGCGCCGAGCATGACGCTCACGATCAGCAATGTGCCCCCGACGGGATCGAAGTGCCTGACGGGATCGAGGCTCACGCGTCCGAAGAGCTTCGCCGTGCCGTCGCCTAACTTCCAGGCCGTGTATGCGTGCGCACATTCATGGACCGGCCCGCTGACGAGCACGAACAGTCCGATGAAGATGACCGCCGCGGCGAGATCCAGCGAAGTCAACGTAACCCTCGATTCCTTGACTCACCAAGAGGCCGGCGCCAATGCAATCATCGCTCGCACCGGAAGGGACTAGAGACGACCGAGCAACTCCGCCTTCTTGCTCTCGTACTCGGCCGGGGTGATGGCACCCGTGTCGCGGAGGTCGGCCAGCCTGGCCAGAGTTGCCGTCACGTCGTCGGAGCTCGAGCTTCGGGCCCCCGACGGAGCCGGAGCGGCCATGGGCCGCCTGACCCCATCTTCCAGCGTGTTCTTGGCGTTGAGCATCGCCTTCTTGAAGTCGACGACGCTGGCAAGCATCTGGTACTGGTCGATGGCCTCCTCGTTCGCGGTCAGGATCTCCAGATCGCCGTAGTGGAAGATGCGAGCCAGAAGGCCCTGCTTGAGGACGGCGTCGTTGATCTTGTCCAGTGAGCTGTCGCCCGCCTTCTTGTCCAGTAGACCTTCGACCTTGAGGACGCGCCGATTTGTGATGAAATACCCCTCGGCGCGCCAGGTCAGGTAGATGATGCCGATCCAGATCACGCCGATCAGCAAGACGATCGCCCAGATCGCCGTCCAGATCGTCGAGAAGACGTCGGTCAGGTGAACCTGGACCTGAACGAAGAACAGGACCAGGCCGAGCAGCACCAGGACGATCGGCCTGAGGCTGTCAGATAGCGGCGCCAGCCAGTGCTGTCGTGCGCTGTAGAGGATCTGCTCGTCCCTCGCCAGCAACGAATCCGCGTAGCTCATCCTCGTCTCCTTAGGCGCCCGTCCACCTGCGGGCAACTCCTACTCCGTCAAGCCCGTGGATGGGCACGAGCATATACGTCTTTGATCCGTTCGCCAGTCAGATGTGTGTACAACTGTGTCGTGTTGATGCTCGCATGTCCGAGCAGCTCCTGAACGATGCGCAGGTCGGCCCCACCTTCGAGAAGGTGCGTCGCGAATGAGTGGCGCAGCGTGTGCGGACTGATGCCCTCCTTGAGTCCGATCGCCCGGGCCACGGCTACCAGCATCTCCCACGCCCGGCGCCGGTCCAGCCGATCGCCGCGAACCGAGAGGAAGAGCGGGCCGCCGTGGTGCCGATCGCCGCGCCATTTCTCGAGCCAGCCCGGCCGTACCTCCGCCACGTATCGCCGCAGCCAACCGACCGCAACCTCACCGACGGGCACCTGACGTTCGCGGTCGCCCTTGCCGACGACGCGTACCAACCCGGACGTGAGGTCGATGTCGTCGCTGTCGAGCCCGACCGCCTCCGATATGCGCAGGCCCGACGCGTAGAGCAGCTCAAGCAGCGCGCGGTCCCGAATCCCGACCGGAGTGTCGTCAGTACGAGATTCGAGCAGCCTGCCAACCTCCTCGACCGAAAGCACTTCGGGCAGGAGCCGGGGCTGGCGCGGCAGGTCGAAGCGGCCGGCGAAGTCGGCTTCGATCAGGCCTTCCGAGTAGCAGAAGCGGTAGAACCCGCGGATTGACGCGGCTCGCCGCCGCAACGTAGTGGGTCGCAAAGCGGCCCGACCGCCCCGCCCGGGCCCACCGAGCACGCTCAGGTAGTGGACGGGCGTCTCGACCGCAGCGTCCCAGGTCGCTGACGCGCCGCGACTCGCGGCGAAATCGAGCAGATCGGCCCGATACGCCGTCAGCGTCGCCTCGGCCAGTCCCCGCTCCACCCTGAGGTACATCAGGAAGCTCTCGATCGCGGCCGCCAGCCGACCCGGTGCGCCCGACGAGGTTCCCGCCGCGGCGCTCATGGTCACCTGACTCGCGCTGTCAGGCGCCAAGCTTCGGCCCGATCCAGCAGCTCGTCCGCGCTCGCTCGTGCGGCCGCGCCGCCCTCGGCTCCGGCGAGCATCTGGGCCAGCTCGTCGACCCGTTCCGAGCCATCCACACGGCGGACCTCCGTGACGGTGCGACCGTCACGCTGGTGCTTCTCAATCCGGAACTGCGCGTCGGCGTAGGCGGCGATCTGACCAAGGTGTGTGACGCACAGAACCTGGTGCGTCCGCGCCAGCTCCCAGAGGGAGCGGCCGACGGGTTCCGCGCTGCGGCCGCCGATGCCGGCATCGATCTCGTCGAATACCAGCGTCGGCGTGTGATCCGCCTCGGCCAGGATCTGCTTGATCGCCAGGGCCACTCGGGACAGCTCGCCGCCTGAGGCGATGCGCGCCAGTGGCCGGGCCGGCTCACCCGGGTTCGGCGCGATCAGAAATGTCACTGTGTCGATGCCGCTGGCATCGAAGGCGGCGCGCATGCCGTCGAGATCGACGGCCGGTTCAGACGGCCCCGCGGCCCGTCGCGCGACGTCAACGGTGAAGCTCGTATGTCGAAAGCCCAGACCGCCCAGCGCCTCCTCCACGGCGCCTGCGAGCTGATTGGCGGCCGCGGCGCGCCCGCGCGACAGCTCCTGGCCTGCGGCCGCCACGACCACCAGCAGCCTGGCGGCCTCGGCCTGACGCTCTTCGCGCGAGGCATCGAGAGCCCGCAGGCGGTCCGCCTCGGCCGCCGCGCGCTCGCCATAGGCGATCACGGCCGCCTCGCTCTCACCGTATTTCCGCTCCAGCGAGTAGATCAGGGAGAGCCGCTCCTCCATCGCCGCCAGCGCGGATGGGTCGTGTTCGACGGTCTCGGCGAGGCCGCGAGCCTCGGCGGCGGCATCATCGAGCTCCGCCGCAAGGCCGAGCAGCCGCTCGGCTACGGGTTCGTAGCGTTCGTCGACGCGCGCCAATTCTCGCGCGCGCTGAGCGGCCTGGGCGGTGGCTTCGCGCGCACCGCTCCCCTCCCCGGCCAGTGCCTCGTAGATCTCGGCGCTGTTTCGGGCGATCGCCTCGGCGTGCTGCGCCGCGGCGAGCCTGGCCACGATCTCCGGCGACTCACCGATACGCAGCTTGGCGCCGGCGATCTCCCCGGCCTGATGGTCCTGGAGCTCGAGCCGGCGCGCCAGCTCTCGCGGGTCGAGGGCCAGCTCGGCGAGGGCCGCCTGGTTCGTACGCCACGCGTCGACGGCGGCGGCCATCGCCGCGCGCTGGCCTTCCAACCGTCCGAAGGCGTCGAGCAGCTCGCGCTGCCAGCGCTCGTCGAGAAGGCGCTGCTGTTCGTGTTGGCCGTGGATCTCGACCAGTCGCCCGGCCACGTCGGCCAGGCGTGCCGCCGTGACCGTCTCGTCATCCATGCGCGCCGTCGATCGCCCGACCGCCGAAACCTCCCGGACGCAGATCAGCGGCTCGGGCAGCCTGTCGAAGAGCGCCTCGACCCTGGCCGTCTCCGAACCGTGTCGAACGAGCGACGTGTCGGCGCGGGCTCCGACGGCGAGACCCAGGGCATCTATCAGAAGGCTCTTGCCAGCCCCGGTCTCGCCCGTGAGGACGTTCAGCCCCGGCTCGAACGAGATCCGCAGCTTCTCGATGAGCGCGAGGTCGCGGACCGTGAGCTCGGCCAGACGTCCCGCGGCCATCGGACCGGAGACTGGTTCCGAGCCCTGCGGCGGCTGGCCCGTGGACTCGGCCTCAGCCGTTTCGGTCATGACGGGAGCAGTTCGGACTTCTGGCGCAGCAGATCCCAGAACGGGATGGCGCCCCGCGGCTCGATCAACCGGATGGGCCGGCCCATCTCGCAAACCGACACCACGTCCCCGATGGCCAGGCGGCGGTCTTCGCGCCCGTCGACGCTCATGAGCACATCGTAGGCGTCAACGACGCGGCAGCGGACGGTATGGCGGGGACTCACCACGACGGACCGGATCGCCGACAGGTAGCCGGCGATCGAAGTGACGACCAGGTTCCGACTGGTGGGATCGACGATCGGGCCCCCGGCCGAGAACGAGTAGCCGGTCGAACCGGTTGGGCTCGAGACGACCAGGCCGTCCGCGGTAAACGTGGCCAGGTGCGAAGGACCAATCTCGACTTCGATACGGCACACCCGCGCCATCGAGCCTCTTGCGACGGCGATCTCGTTCAGCGCGAAGAAGGTCTCGCCGGCTTCATCCCGACCGCCTGGATGGATCGTGGCCTGGAGCGCCATCCGGTTCTCGAGCCTGAAGTCGCCGTCGACGAGCTGAGCCAGGACGGCTTCGAGCCCTTCCGTCTCGACCTTGGAGAGGAACCCGACCTTGCCGAGGTTCACCCCGAGCAACGGCACGTCCACCTCGGCCACGGCTCGGGCCGCCCGCAGGAAAGTGCCGTCCCCGCCGAGTACAACGAGCGCGCCGGTATCCGGCAGCTGGGCGACGAGAGCGGCCAGCTCGCCCGCGGGAGCGGCCCAGTGGGTGATCCCTCGTAGATTGCACCAGCCTTCGGCTCGCTCGAGCAGGTCGAGTGCCGCCTCCTTGGTGGGGTTGTAGGCGAAGCCGATCCGATCGAGCTTCATACCAGGGCCAACTCCCCGAACTTGTCCGCCCACTCCGCGGGTAGCGGTGGCGGCTCGCCTTCGCGGGCGACGAACCCGGCCGGTACCTCGAGTTCGAGGAAGAACTCGCGGTTGCCCGCCGGTCCGGTCAGGGGCGAGGCCGCGGCATTGCGCAGCTTGAGCCCGATACCGAGCGCATAGCGAGCAACGGTCTCGAGTGTCTGACGATGCACTTCGGGATCGCGGACGACGCCGTCGCGGACCTGCTTGCGGCCGGCCTCGAACTGCGGCTTGACCAGCGCCACGATCTTCCCGCCGAGCGGCCCGAAGCATGTGGCCACCGGGCGAAGGATCCGGTCGAGCGAGATGAACGAAACGTCGACGACGGCGAGGTCAACCGTCGTCGGCAGGACGCCCGGTCCGAGGGCGCGGGCATTCGTTCGTTCCATAGATATCACCCGCGGATCGTGCCGGAGCGCCTCGGCCAGCTGGCCCCGACCGACGTCCACGGAATAGACCTTGCTGGCGTCGCGCTGGAGCAGCAGGTCCGTGAACCCGCCGGTCGACGACCCGACGTCGAGACACACCAGACCCACCGGCTCCACGCCGAAGACGTCGAGCGCGGCGCGGAGCTTGAGGCCGCCCCGTGACACGAACGGCGGAGGAGCCTCGACCTCGAGGGCGATCTTCGTCTCCACGAGATCGCCCGGTTTGCGGTCCGTGCGCGCCGCCGGACCCTCACCGACTCGCACGTGGCCACCCATCACCAGGGCCTGGGCGCGGGTTCTGGTCTCGGCCAGGCCGCGTTCGACGAGCAGCAGGTCGAGGCGCTGTCGAGTCGGACGGTCTGCGGCGGGGCTCATGCCTCAATCGTGGCACACCCGGCTCATCTCGTGCTGCGCCGGGGCGCGGGTCGGGCCGGAGCCGGAGCTAGCGTGACCGCGTTCGGCCGGATGCCGGAGCCGCCAGAGCCGCCGGAAGGCCTTGCGAACCCGGTGCACCGGGTGTCGACCGTAGCCGGCCCAGGGTTTCGCGTATCTGCTCGGCGATGCCGGCGGCGTCCAGCTTCAGGAGTTTGCGCAGCTGTTCGACCGAACCGTGTTCGACGAAGCGGTTCGCAGGGATGCCCACGATACGCACAGCCACGTCGCGATACGCAGCGTCGGCAAGGCGCGCTTCCTCCATCAGATCGAGGACGCCTGCCCCAAAGCCACCCGTGACGACACTCTCCTCGAGGGTCACGACCAGCGTCTTGCCGCGGGCCGCGTCGAGGATCAGCTGGCGATCCAGCGGCTTGGCGAAACGGGCGTTGAGCAGCCCGACCGACCAGCCGTCCGCGGCGAGGAGATCGGCCGCCTGCCGGCCTCGCTCGACGATCGGGCCGAAGCCGACGATCAGGACGTCGCGGCCGTCCCGGAGGATCTCGCCGATGCCGACCGGTAGAACCTCGGGGTCGCGAACCGGGACCCCGAAACCCGGGTCGCGCGGGTAATGCAGTGCGAACGGGTGGTCCTGAGCGAACGCCGTCCGAACCAGCGACCGCAGCTCCTGCTCGTCTTTGGGGCTGGCGATGACCATGCCGGGGAGCTGGAGCTGGCTCGGCAGCGTGAACATTCCCTGGTGACTCGTACCGTCCTCACCGACTAGCCCGGCACGGTCGACGGCGATTACCACCGGCAGATCGTTCTGGCAGACGTCATGGACCTCCTGGTCGAAGGCCCGCTGCAGGAACGTCGAATAGATGGCCACGACCGGCCGCTCGCCGGCGAGGGCCATGCCGGCCGATAGGCCGACGGCATGCTGCTCCGCGATCCCGACGTCGATGAACCTGTCGGGGAACTCCGCCTGGAAGAGGTGCAGCCCGGTTCCCGTGGGCATTCCGGCGGTCACGGCCACGATCCGCCGGTCGTGACGTGCCAGCTCGATCAGCTCACGGGCGAAGTAGTAAGTGTAGTTGGGGGGCCGTTTGGAGGCCGAGGCTCGGGCCGCCTCCGAGGGCGTTCCCATGTCGGCCGCGCCGGCCGATGCATTGCCGTTTCCCGCGGGTTCCACGGGCGCCTCATCGACGCCCCCGGGCTGCGGCATGGCGCTCTCCTGGCGAGCCAGCGCGGGGCCGCTCAAGGGGGAATGGGCCGCTGCGTGGAACTCCGGCGCCGCGCCTTCATCGGCGAGATCGGGCATCGGCGGCAACGCTGCCCCGTGGAAGCCGACCTGATCGCGCTCGGCGGGGCGGTAGCCGCGGCCCTTGTGCGTGCGGACGTGGACCAGGACTGGACCCGGCACGTCGAGTGCGGCCCGGAAGATGTGCTCGAGGCCGCGTCGGTTATGACCGGGAATGACGCCCAGATACGTGATGCCGAGGTCCTCGAAGAGCTGGCCGGGCTGGGCGAAGTTGACGACCATGCGCCGGATCCGGCGTGACAGCGTGAGGGCGGGCTGGCCGACGATCGGCAGCGACTCGACGATCCGATCGTAGGCGGTCTTGCTCTGCTTCCAGGCGCTCGACAGCTTGAGGGTCGAGAAGTACTGGCTGAACGCTCCGACCGTGGGGCTGATCGACATCGCGTTGTCGTTGAGAACGATCAGGAGTTGGGTCTGGCGATGGCCGATGTCGTTGAGCGCTTCGAGCGAAAGGCCGCTGATCAGCGCGGCGTCGCCCACCACCACCGCGATGCGCTCCATCGAGTGGCGCATATCACGTGCCGTGGCAAGGCCCTGGGCGATGGATAACCCTGTCCCGGCGTGACCCCCGTCGAAGACGTCGTGTTCCGACTCGGCGCGGCGTGGAAATCCGCCGATGCCGCCGAGCTGGCGCAGCGTCCCGAAACGCGGATAGCGTCCGGTCAGCAGCTTGTGGGCGTAGGCCTGATGGCCGGTATCCCAGACGATCTTGTCCCGAGGGGACTCGAGGACGCGGTGCAGAGCCAGCGTCAGCTCGACGACGCCGAGCGACGACCCGAGGTGACCGCCGGTTCGGGCGACTGTCGAGACGATGCATTCGCGGATCTCGTCGGCCAGCTCGTCCAGCTGGTCCTCGCTGAGGCCCCGAAGGTCGCTGGGACCCTGCAACGTGGGCAGGATTGCCAAATTCGTTTGCTCCTCGGCGGATCCCCCATCCGCGTGCTGCTGTTCGAGTCTTTCTCTAGAGGTGAGCGGTCCGGTGCTCATTTGTCTGCCGGGCAGCAGTCTACCGCGCTTGCGGCCAGGTGCTCGGGGCGCGTTGTGGACGGCCCAGTGCCGCCGATCGTGACCCTACTCCTGATCGGCCGTCGCCTCGGCGGCGCGAACGGCAACCGCCTCCAGGGCTCCGGAAGAGCGTTCCAGCAGCTTCTGGACGCGCAGCTCCGCCTCACCGAGCAAGGTGGCGCAGCGCTCGTGGAGGGCCACGCCGCGCTCATACAGCGCGATGGAGCGTTCGAGTGGCAGGCCGCCCTGCTCGAGCTCGGCCACCGTGCGCTGCAACTCGAGCAGCGCGTCGTCGAACGAGAGGGTGGCGACTGCGATCGCGGTCTGCACTCCCGGCTGGTCAGTCACCGCGATCCTCCTGCTCGTAGATGTTTTCGGCGGCGACGTGGTTCGGCGCCGCCGATGAAGCCGCCGCTACCGGCGCGGCGAGTCCGTCCGGGCCGCCGCTCGAGGCTCGAATCTCGATGAAGCGGTCCAGACGACGCCCGACGAGCATACCAAGCCGGACCGCGCCTGCGAATGCGAGGGCAGCCAGCCCGAGGAACGCGACGAGGAGCATGAGGATATCGATCACGCCGACCGAACCCCGGGCTCATCGCCCTCTACTCGCGCCGCAAGGTCGCCGCGGGCGACGGTGATGGCGAGCAGCTCCCCGGACGGAGCCTCGACGGGATCGCGCACGACGGCCCCGTCCGCGTCTCGTCGCACGATGGCATAGCCCCGATCCAGCGTGGCCTGCGGGCCGAGGGCGGCCAGTGCCGCGGCGCTCCGCTCCATGGCCGTCCGCCCCGCGGCGAGTCGCGAACTGATCGTTGGCGCGAGACGGGCGGCGAGGCCCGCGTCCAGGGCCCGCCGCCGCCCAACTTCGTCACGCAGACATCTGGTGGCGCGGTCCAGCAGGTAACCGGCGCGTTCGCGCGCGGCTGCGAGCTGGGCCGCCGGCTGGAGCCGATCGAGGGCTCGGCCTTCCGCGGCCAGCTCGTTTCGAGCCGCCAGCAGTGCCGCCGCGGCCCGAGCGCCGCCTCGTCGGGTCAGCTCGGCGATCCCGGAGGCGACCTCGATACGGTCCGGGACGACGAGCTCCGCCGCCGCAGACGGCGTGGCAGCCCTCACGTCGGCGGCGAAATCGGCGAGGGTCACATCCACCTCGTGACCGACGCCACAGACGACCGGCACCGGATGGGCCACCACGGCTCGAACGACCTTCTCGTCGTTGAACGACCAGAGGTCCTCGAGCGAACCGCCGCCTCGCGCCAGGATGACCACTGCCGGAGCCTCGTCGGGACGTCCCTCGACGCGGCATTTCTCACCCCAACGGGCGAGCCGATCCAGCGCAGCCACCACGCTCGCCGCCGCGCCGTCACCCTGAACCTGGCACGGCGCGAGAACGAGGCGCGCCAGCGGCCAACGGCGCGCAATCACGTGACAGATATCGTGCCAGACGGCGCCGGTGGCGCTGGTGGCAACGCCGATCACCGCGGGCCGGTACGGCAGCGGCCGCTTCCGGGCTGAGTCGAAAAGCCCCTCCGCCGCCAGACGCGCCTTGAGCCCCTCGAAGCGGAGTGCAAGATCGCCGAACCCGGCCGGCTGGACCGACGCCACGTACAGCTGGTAGACGCCCTGTGCCTCGAACAGGTCGACCCGCCCATGGACCACGACCCGGAGACCCGTTCGGGCCTCGAAGGGCGACGCCAGCCGGTCGTCACGGAAGAAGACGCAGGCAAGCTGGCTGCGCTCGTCCTTGAGCGTGAAGTAGCAGTGGCCGGCGGAGGAGACCGTGACCCGCCCGACTTCACCCTCCACCCATACGTCGCGCAGCCCCGGGTCGGAGCGGACGGCGTCACGGACGGCCCTGGTCACCTCGCTCACGCCCATGATCCGCAGCGCGAACTCAGTCTCGCCTGGGCCCGGGGACGGTGCCAGCGAACGCGGCTCCGGCGGTGTGGGGGTTGCGGGTTGCGAGGCACCAACCGGCCGCGTGGCGTCGCGGCCCGGCGAAGAAAGGCGCGAGGTCGCGCCCGTTTCCGGTTCGTCGATGGCGTCCCAGGCGGGCAGCGCCCAGTCCGGCGGTTCGGTGCGGCGCGCAGCTGGGCCTTCGCGTCCTTCGAGAGGGAGGTCGTCCCAGAGAGATTCGTTCTCCGGTGGGCCGGTTCGACCCATGTCTGGCGCTCCTCGGCCCGGTTCTCGACGCCGCTCGGGCTCGATCAGAGCCGGGTCTGGTACTCCCCGGTTCTCGTGTCGACGCGCACGGTGTCGCCTTCGCCGACGAAGATCGGCACCTGAATGGTCAGGCCCGTCTCGAGGCGAGCGGCCTTCCGAGCGCCGGTCTGGGTGTCGCCGGCGAACCCGGGCTCCGTTTCCACGACCTTGAGATCGACGGTGACCGGAAGCTCGACGCCGATCGTTTCCCCCTCGTAGCTGGTCCGATCGAGAAGCATGCTTTCCTTGAGGTAGTTCACGACGTCGTCCAGCTGGTCGGCGGTCACGCTGAACTGCTCGTAGCTCTCGGTCTCCATGAAATGGAAGTCGTCGCCGTCCCGGTAGAGGAACTGGATCTGACGGTGATCGAGCTGGACGCGCGGCCACCTGTCGCCGGCCTGGAAGGACCGCTCGACCGTCTGGCCGCGCTTGACGTTGCGCAGTTTGATGCGGACCTGGGCCGAGCCTCGCCCGATCTTCAGGTGGTGGTAGTCGAGGATCTGCCACAGGTCGCCATCGAGCTCGATGACCACACCCTTGTGCAGGTCGCTTGTCGAAATCATGGTGGCGGAGGGCTCCTCAGGATGCTGGCGGGACGCGTGCGGCCGTCCCTGCCTAAGCCCGATTGTAGCGGACGAACGAACCGAGACGTCTCCTCAGGTCGCGGTCCCTTGCTGACCGGCCCTCACGAGCCCCGCGACACGCCGAAGGACTTCGTCGCTGGTGTATGGCTTGGCGAGGTAGCTGATCCCGGGTTCGATGACCCCTCTGGCGGCGACGATCTCCTCGTTGTAGCCCGAGGCGTACAGCACGGGCGTCTCCGGCCTCCGGACCGCCATCGCCTGAGCCAGGTCTCGGCCGCTCATGCCCGGCAGAACGATGTCGGTGAACAGCAAGTCTATCGCTCCTCGGTGGCCGGCTTCGAGAAGAAGGGCCTCCTCCGCGGTGCCGGCCGCGATTACGGTGTAGCCAGCCTTCTCGAGGATGCGACACAAGAGCGCACGAACCCCGGCTTCATCCTCCACAACAAGAACCGTGCCCGCTCCGCGAGCCTCGGCAGCCACATCAGCTGTCAACGCCGCGCCGACGCGAGGGGCCGACGTCTTGGGCAGGTACAGCTCGAAAGTGGTGCCCACTCCTGGCTCGCTCGTGACGTCGATGTACCCGTTCGACTGCTCCATGATGCCGAGGACCGTGGACAGGCCAAGGCCCGTGCCCTTGCCCGGCCCTTTCGTGGTGAAGAATGGCTCGAAGGCGTGCATGAGCACATCCAGCGGCATGCCCGTCCCGGTATCGCGGATTCGGAACACCACATGCGGCCCCACGTGGGCGCCGACGTGCGCTCCGACGAATTCGGCGTCCAGCTCCGTCTCGTCGACCTCGATGTCGAGCCGCCCTCCCGAGGGCATGGCGTCGCGGGCGTTCAAGGCCAGGTTGACGAGCATCTGATCCAACTGACTTGGATCTGCGAGGACAGGCCCCAGGCCGGCCCGGGCCTGAACCACGACCTCGACGTCCTCACCGATCAGCCGGCGGAGCATAGGCGCGATGCCGGATACGACGGCCTGGGGATCGAGCGGAGTCGGGCTCAGGATCTGCCGCCTCGAGAACGCGAGGAGCTGAGCCGTGAGCTGGGTCGCCCGCGCGGCGGCCCGCTGGATCTGCGACACGTCCTGGGTCCGGGGATCCTCGGGACCGAGTTCCGCCTGCAGGATCTCGGCGTAGCCCGATATGGCCGTCAGAAGATTGTTGAAGTCATGCGCGATGCCGCCCGCAAGTCGCCCGATGGCCTCGAGCTTCTGCGATTGCATCAGTTGGGCCTCGAGCAACCGCTCCCTCGAAACGTCTCGACCGATGACAATGGTCCCGACCACCGTGCCGGAGGCGTCGCGGAGCGGGGTGATCGCGAGGTCCATGTCACGCTCACTACCGTCCTTGCGGCGGGCTCGCTGGTGGCCCGTCCAGGCGTTGCCCTCCAGGATGGCGTCGTTCATTGCCGCGGCACTTTCCGACGACTCTGAATCGGCGCGCAGGAAGTCCGGTCGCCTGCCCAGCACCTCTCGCATCTCGTAGCCGGTGATGTTCGTGAAGGCGGTGTTGGTATAGACGATCCGCCCGTCGCAGTCGGTTATGTCGACCGACTCGCCCGCCTGCTCGATCACCGCAGCCAGCCGATCGCGCTCGGCCTCCGTGGCGCGCCTCGTTTCTTCCCGGCCGATGACCTCGAGCTTGAACGAGATTTCGTCGACGATGTGTTGGAGCAACTCCACCTCGATCGCGCCGAAGGCATTGACCACAGACGCGTATACGTTCAGCGCCCCAATCGCCTTGCCTTCCACGACGAGTGGCAATGCCACCGCCGACTCGTAACCACGCTTCCGGACCTCGGGCTGCAAGGTCGTGAACATGGGATCGGTCAGTGGATCCGCGACCGCCACGGGTTCGCCCGTCCGGACGGCAGTCACTGTCATGCCGGAGCCGTTGGGCACGTCTCTGATGGTGAGGTGGAGATGATCGAGGTAGCCATCCACGTGACCGGCGGAGGCCACCGGAACGACATCGCCGCTCTCCGGATCCACGAGACCGATCCAGGCCATCCGAAAACCGCCTCGCTCCACGGCGATCCGGCACGCGTCCCGATAGAGCTCGTCGCGGTCGTCGATGCGAGTGATCGCTCTCAGGATCTCGGCCAGCGCGTCGCGCAAGCGCTCGCGGCGACGGGTCAGGTCGTCAGGATCTGAGCGTTCGGAAACGTCGAGGACCAGAGCCAGGTACCGCGGTTTGGGCTCGGACGAGTAACTCAGGCGTATCTCGATCGGTCTGGACTTCCCGTCCGGCATCCGCCTGCTCGTCTCGAAGAGGAGATGGTCCACAAGCCCCTCTCGCAGCCTGCGCAGCAGCGCCGCGGCATGCCGCATGGGCGGGCTGGTTACGAGGTCGCTCAGGGTGAGACTTGTGACATCTTCCGGGAGCTGAAAGCCGCGCCGAGCAGACCGATTGGCCTCGATGACGCACAAGTTGTCCGCATCGAGAACGAGGACGCCGGTAGGCGCGCGGTCGAGTAGCAACCGCAGGGCGGCGTCTCCCGCGGGCGAGAGACCAAGCGGCCACGAGGCTGGGGTCGGCTCGTTCAACTCACGATCCCCAAACGGCGATCGCACCAAGCGTCTCAGTGTAGTCAAGCATCGGATCCGCGCGCACGCGGACCACTCACTCAGACTCCGACGGCGAGGACATCTCGAGGGAACCCGGTGAGCAACTCCAGATCTCCGACCGAGCGATCGAAGACGACAAGGTCCTCGATCCGGACGCCCGTCTCACCGTCGAGGTAGATGCCGGGCTCGACGCTGAATACGGTGGGGCTCGGCAGCGGGTCATCCGGCGCGACGCGGCTCAGCGACGGCAGCTCGTGAGTGGCCAGACCGATGCCGTGACCCGTGCCATGGCCGAAATGCTCGCCATGACCCGCGTCGTCGATGACCCCGCGGGCGGCCGCGTCAACGGCCAGGCCACTCGGAGCCGGTTCTGCGGCGCCTCCGCTGAGCGCCGTCCGCAGCAAGTCGAGAGCGGCGGTCTGCGCGGCGGCCACGATGCGGTACACGTCCAGGTCGCGCTGAGTCGGCTCGCCGACGAAGAGGGTTCGGGTCATGTCGCTGCGGTAGCCGTCGACCAGCGCTCCGAAGTCGAAGAGCAGGACCTGACCGAGCCTGGCCTCGCTCGCGGAAGGCGAGCCGTGCGGCAGGGCCGCGTTCGGCCCGGCCAGGCAGGCGATGCCGAAGGCGAGGCTGTCCGCACCACCGGTTCTCATCTCCCATTCGAGCGCCAGGGCCAGCTCGCGCTCGGTCTGGCCGGGCTTGATGCGTCGCAGCAGCGCTGCGAGCGACCGATCGGCTACCGCGCACGCCGCCCTGATGCGTTCGATCTCGGCCGGCTCCTTGATCGCCCGCTGGGCCTCGACCCAGCCGGATGCCTCGACCAGCTCCACGCGCGGCGCCGCGCTCTCCAGCTGCCGCCACAGCTCGTGGCTGACCAGAGCCGATTCAACCGCCACGCGCCGCGCCCCCAGGCTCTTCATCAGCTCCGGCCAGATCGCCGCCAGGTCGTGGGTCGTGGCTTCGATCCGGGCCCCGGTCGCCTGGGCGCGGGCCTGCAGCCGGTACCGGCTATCTGCGAGGACCACGACCTCGTCGCCCGAAACCACGAACCGGCCTGAGTTGCCGGCGACGCGGTCCTCGCCGTCGTCAAGGGCGAAGCCGGTCAGGTATCGCATGTGCTCTGGTCTGATCCCGAAGTAGGCGTCGACCCCGTCCGCGGCCAGGCGGGCCCGCAATCGGGCCAGACGCGCCGGACGCGCCGCGGCGTCGGCCGCCGCCCACCGGATGCGGTCGGGAGCGTTCGGCGGCGCGGGAAAGTCGGCCGGATGAGGCAGATCGCGAACCGGTCTTGTCATGCCTTCATCCTAGCCTCCCCTGGAAGGCGACTACTGGGTGTACCCGTACTTCTTTAGATTCGCGTTCTGCTCGGCCTGGGTCTTGGCGAAGGCGTGGGTGCCGCTGCCATCGTTCTTCGCCAGGAAGTACAGGTAGCCGTCTGCGGTGTCGGGCGTCATTGCGGCCAGCAGCGACGGGGCGCTCGGCGAGCAGATCGGGCTCGGCGGCAAGCCTGCGTGGTGGTACGTGTTATAGGCCGCCAGGTCGCCCGGGAACACCACCTTGCTCAGCGGTAGGGTTGTCTTGATCGGATTCCAGAACGTGTACCCAACCCAAGTCTGGATCGGGTTTGAGCTCAGCCAGACCGAATCGTTGGCGTAGTTGAGCGTCGGGTCCGCGTCGAGCAGCCCCGTCGGCCACATCTTTGGATTCAAGCGGTTCACGTAGACGCCGGCGATGAGGGCACGGTCCGAATCGACCTTCGCCTCGGTCTCCACGAGGGCCGCGATCTGGACCTTCTGGTAGATCTGGTCGGGCGGCAACTCCAGAAGTGCCGGCGGCGCATGGCTGGCGAAGGCATCCAGCAGGTCCTGTACGAGCTGCAACGGCGTCGTGTTTGGAGGCACGTCGTACGTCGCGGGGAAGAGGAAACCTTCGAGCGAGGCGCCGGTCGGGAGCTTCAGCCATGGGTATTGTGCGACCAGGTCGGCGGGCGGATGGATCGCCAGGTCGTAGAACTGACTGACGTCCATCGTCAGGCGCGCAGTTGGATCGGCTGGGTTGGCCTCGAGTAGTTCGAGCTTGGCGACCATCTGCTCGATGCGCAGTCCCTCGCGGAAGGTGATCCGGACGGTCGGAGGAGCGACGGGTGGGGTCGTCAGGTTGGCGATGATCTGGTCGACCGTCATCGACCTCGAGACGACGTGCCGGCCGACCTGGAAGTTGAGCGTCGCGTTCTTCTCGATCGCCTCGAAGACGAAGGCTCGAGAATCCTTCAGCACTTCGGCCTGGACGAGCTGATCGGCGATCTGCCGTGGCGTGGAGCCGGTCGAGATGATGACCACCACGGCCCGCGTGTCGGTGGCGTCGATCGGCTGGCTGATGCTCCCCCAGAGCGTGCCGCGGACGATGTCCGAGACAAAGGGCAGCTTGAGCGCGGTCGGGTTGTCGGAGGCCCAGTCCACGATGCCGTTGGCGACGAAGGGTTTAGCGACGAAGTACAGGCCGCCGATGACGATGCTCGCCAGGACGGCCGCGAACAGGACGAACTGGAGGATCTGACCGAACCCGCCCGACCGACCCTCGCGGTAATCCCTCAACGGCTCGACAGGCGTGCCGTTGCGAGCCGTCGAGACTTCTTCTGCGTCCGGCGGGATGTAGTCGTCCCAGCCCGAGTCGACGACCGCCCGCCGGTTCGAATCCGGCGTCGGGCCATCGGTCCGGTCTGCTCTCGGCTTCCACCCGCCACGTAGGGTCATCAGGTTCTGCTCTCCAGGTTCTCGTCGGTCGCAGCGTCGAGCTCATCTTGCAGGATCAGGGCGGCCGCCTCCCTGTCCACTCGGGCTCGATACGCCTCTCGCTGCGCCGGGCTCGGCGGGCCGCCGGACCTGCCGCGCGCCGGCGGTCCGATGCGCCGCTCCGCCCGCTCGCTCGTCAAGCGCTCGTCCCGATACCGCAACGGTAGTCCGGTCGCGGACGCGATCGCTTCAGCCCATTCCCGTGTTCGAGTCGCTTGCGCGCCTTCGCCGCCGTCCATGTCCAGTGGCAATCCTACGACCAAGAGCCCGGCCGCCTGCTCCGCCGCGAGCCGCGATATCGTCGCGGCATCCTCTTCGACGGTCTTGCCGCGACTGAGCGTGGTGAATGGCGCCGCCGTGCGAGTGGAAAGGTCGCCCAACGCGACGCCAATCCTGCGCTCGCCCAGATCGATCCCTACGACGCGCCGAGCCTCCTCCGACTCGCGACCTCCAGGGCTCGGCATCAGCTTGGATTCGCGCTCGACGACGGTGCCCCGGTAGGTGCCGGCGAGGCCGAGGGCGATGGCAATGGCGAGGGCTGGGACGAGGGCGAGGCCGAGCCGCCGGGCGACGGCGAGCTGACCGGGGATGCGGACACGGACACTGCGCCCGTGGGAGTTGCGGCCGCCTTAGTCACGTGCGGAGTCGTGACGCCGCCGGCGGTGGACTGGACCGGGCCGAGGGACGCACCGGGTGCGGGTGACGCCGCTGGAACGACCAGCTGGACGTCGAGCCGGAAGTCGAAACTGGGCATTGTCGATGCCCAGCTCGGCGAGAGGGAGATGTCGGCTTTGCCATATCGCTCGAGGAACGCCCTGGCATCGGCGAGGGACTTGCCGATGATGCCGGCGCGAAGTTGGTCAACGTTGACGCTCGGCACCTGCACTGCCTCGACGACGACCGGCACCACGACATCCGCCTCCTGAACGCTGGGCGTGCCGACAGTTGCCGACTCCGATCCACTGACGATGGAGTAGCCGCTGCGGACCGACGCACGAATGCGCCGCATCGCCAGCTCCCGGATGGTGGCGATGTCGGCAATGGTTACGGTGCCGCTGTCCTGGCAGTCGAGCTGGAAGGAAGCCACGGCCTGGCCGACGAGCGTCTGCGGATCGGAGTTGCAGACCGCAACGCCGAGCTTCGCCGTCTGGTCGAACATGGTCGATCCCGACGGTACCGCGTCCGGTGCCTTCATGGCGTCCTGGAAGCTAGCGTCGAGCTGGGACAACAGGTTCGCCGCTGCCGCATCGATGTCGGACTGTTGGATCTCTGGCGTGACGGTGTGGGTTCCACCGGTCGTCGGGGCCTTGTTGGTTACGGGGTTTATGGAGTTGACCAGCTCGGAAACCAAAGCCGCAGGTACGCCGACGATTGCGTTGGCCGCCACGTTGCCCGACAGCCCTTTGTTGACGGCCACAATCGAGGCGTCTGCAGTGCCGGGTGTTACACGAAAACTCGGGACTGAAACCGTGGCCGCAGGCACCACGACTGTGACGGTCGTGATGAACGCCGTTCTGTCGGCAGTCGTGACCTTGGTGCCGCTCGCCACCCGTACCGATCCGCCGGTGTTGTAGCTCGTGAACGTGACCGTGCCAGACGCCGCTGTCTCCACCACGTTCTGGCCGGTCGCGTCAAAGGTGCCGGAGGCCTCGACCGGGAACGCCTTGCTCAGACCCGGGACTGTGCCGGCCTGGTCGTTGGCGGCCGCGACCGCAGGATCCACCTTGACGCTGAGCGTTATCGGTCCGACCGGATCGCCGCGCAGAGTCAGAACCACGCTGGCACTCGGATAGAAGAAGAAGGCGGCAGCGGCGAGCATCAGGATCAGGACCGCCCCGATCCCAACCAGCAGCGGCCGTGAGACTCGGGCCCACGCCATCCCACCCGCTCCGCCCGGAGCACCCGCGACCCGTGTCTTGGCAGGGGCGGCGGCCGGTCTTGCGGTCACGGCCGGCTCGTCAGGCGCCCCGGAGGCATCTCCGGATTGCCGCCCGGCGCCCCGCAACATCGCGGCCTCGGCCTTCTCGTAATCGCCGACGCTTGCATACACCCGCAGCTCGGCGGACCTGGCGACCGACTGGACAGTAGGATCGGCAGCAATGATCGCCAGCCGCTTGCCACGATGTCTGGCTTCCCGCGCCAGCAGCCGGAAGTTGATCCTCGACGTCGCCACGCGCGAACCTGCCGACAGCACCAGGGCAATGCGATCGTCCGAAGAGTCGCGGATGCGGGCCGCGGCCGATGTGATCTCGTCGTCGACGTCGAGGTAGTAGATGGCCATGCGCTACATCTTCATGGCTCGGAGGACGCGACGCAAAGCGACGTCCAGCGGATCTTCGTTGGTCTGCAGCTCGATGGCCTGATACGCCAGCCCGAGCGGCGTGACGTCCTGCTGGTCCACGAGCAGATGCGTGGCGTCGTGGATCCGCTCCACCTGTTCCGGCGCCATCACCAGGACCTCAGGCGTGCGGCTGAATGGCAGCCGTCTCCAGAACGACTCCTCACCCAGCGTCGCCCCGATCTCGGGCATGTGCGAACCACCGCCGCAGAGGTACACGCGCCCCGGCAGCAGGTCCCCCCCGGCCAGCTCGTCGAGCACGAGCTCCACCCCGGCGGCCCAGATGGCAACGTCGTCGGCGACGATCCTCGCCAACTCGTTGCGGCGGTCGACGGCCAAACCGCGGGCGTAGTCGAGCTTGATCTCCTCGGCCCGCGGGAACGGCAGATCCAGGCGATCCGCGATCGACTTGGTGAAGGCCCGCCCGCCCAGCGCAAACATGCGGGTGCCTTCGATCCCGCCCCCCCGCACCAGGGCCACGTCGGTGGTTCCGCCGCCGATGTCGATGAAGAGAGCGCCCGCTTGCCGCACCTGCTCGCTGGCGAGGACACGTGCCACCGCATACGGCTCGGCCACGATCTCGAGAAGCTCCAGCTCGAGCTGTTGCGCAACCGTCTGGAGGGCACCCAGATGGACGAGCGGCGCGAAGGCGTTGAAGACGCTGATCTTGACGTGGCGGCCCTGGAACCCGACCGGGTTGGTGACGGGATAGCCGTCGATCTGCGCGCCGGTGACCGCGGCATGTACCAGCCGGACGTCGACCCGGGCCAGGCCGGTCTCCCAGGTGATCGCCCGCTCGGCCTCGCGGAGCGCCTCTCGCTGGACGCCGTCGATCAGTCTCTGCAGCTCGGCGTCGGTGATCGGCGCATCCGACCGCTTGCGGTCCTGCGTGTGGGTAGTCGTGAAGCCCTTGACCAACTCTCCGGCGATCCCGATGACGCACTGGGCGGGCCGGAACCCGGCCATCTCCTCCGCTTCCTGGAGCGCGACCGAGCAGTTGTCGACGACGGCGTCGATGTCTGTGACTGTGCCGGACTGCATGTGCGCCAGGCCCTGTCGCTTGCGCCCGACGCCGCGGACGGTCCCCGATCCGGACTCGTCTATCTCGAACACGAGGGCCTTCACGAACTCGGTGCCGATGTCGAGCGCGGTGCAGGCAGCTAGAGCCGATTCCTCTTCGCGGCCCCAGATTCTGCGCCAGAACGCCACGGCCGCTCCCCTAGCTTTGGGCTCTATTCCCCGCGTTTCTAAGTGTATCCGCGATGGCAGCCATCGCCGCGGGTATCCCGTCCCTGCGACTGCCCATTCCCTGGGCCATTTCCGGGCGACCGCCGCCGCGGCCATCGAGAGACTTCATGGCGACTTTGACGAGCTCTCCGGCGGATATGCCACGGCCGACGAGATCGTCGCTGACCGTGACGAAGACTTGCGGCGCGTCGGCCTCGAACGCGACGGCGATGACCCCCGAGCCGAGAGCGGTCCGGATCTCCTTGACGAAGCCCTTCCACTGTTCGGGCGAGTCGAACGCGCCGACGTGGGAGACGAGCTTGATGCCGGGCGCAACCTCCATGGAGCCAGTGGCCAGATCGGCCGCCTTCGGCAATCCGCTGCCGCCAGCACGGAGCCGCCGGCGCGTCTCGCGCAGCTCCTCCTGGATGGCCGCGACACGCTCCGGAGCCGCGTCGACCGACGTGGCACCCACCGACTCGGCAATGCGGTCGAGGAGCCCGAGCCGTTCGCGCAGCAGGGCATCCGCCCCGTCTCCGGTCACGGCTTCGATTCGGCGGACGCCCGCTCCGATGCTCCGATCGGCGGTAATCACGAAACTGCCGACCTGTCCCGAGGCCGAGCAATGGGTGCCGCCGCAAAGCTCGAGCGAATAGCCCTCGACTCGGACCGTTCGCACGCGCTCCCCGTATTTCTCGTCGAAAAAGGCGTCGGCGCCGGCGGCGACGGCTTCGACCATGGCCTGGACCCTCGTGGTAACCGGGCGATTCTCACGCACGACGCGCCGGACCTCGTCCTCGATCGCCCGCTTCTCCTCGCCCGTCAGGGCCCTATCCAGGGGATAGTCGAACCGGAGGTACTCAGGCGCGACGAGCGAGCCGGCCTGGTGCGCCTCCGGCCCCACGACGTTACGAAGGGCGCGGTGCAGGAGATGCGTGGCCGTATGGTTGCGGATCGTTCGGGCCCGCCTCTCGGCATCGACTCGGGCAGTGACGGTCTCCCCCACCCGCAGCCGGCCGTGGAGCTGGCCGCGATGGACGAAGAGACCGGCGATCGGCTTCTGGGTGTCGTCGACGGAGAAGATGGCGCTTCCGCCGCCGGCTTCGTGGAGCTCACCCCGATCGCCGACCTGCCCGCCGCCCTCGCCGTAGAACGGAGTGGCGTCGAGGACCACTTCCGCTTCGCCGTGGCCGGTCAGCTCCTGGTACTCCATCCCGTCGCGCAGGATGGCGACGACGCGCCCCTCGGCTTCGGTGCCTTCGTAGCCGAGAAACCGCGTCTCGCCGGCTCGCCGCTGGATCGCCTGGTACAAGTCGCCGAGCTCGGCGTGGCGAGCGAGATCGGCCTTCGTGCCCTTCCGGCTTCGCTCTTTCTGCTCGGCCATCGCGGCGACGAAGCCTTCGCGATCGACGCGCACTCCGAACTCGGCGGCCATGTCGACGGTGAGATCGACCGGAAATCCGTACGTGTCGTGGAGTCGGAACGCGACGGTGCCCGGCAGGACCGGGGCGTCCTCGGGCAGGCTTTCGGGCCGGCGGCCGATCGACCGATTGAACGCGACCGCCATGCCCGCCACGGGTGCGCCAGCTTGGAGGACGCGCAACAGCTCGTTTTCCAGCTGGCCCGTGCCCGCTTCGAGGGTCCTCGCGAATTGGGCCTCTTCCTGCCTGATGACCTTGAGGATCCTGTCGCGCTGGTCGGCCAGATACGGATACGCGTCCTTCATGACGTCGATCACCACGCCCGCGGTCACCTCCATGAACGGCTCGCGGCGCCCCAGCAGGCGGCCGTGGCGGACGGCGCGGCGCAGGATTCGGCGGAGGACGTAGCCCCGGCCCTCGTTGGACGGCGCCACCCCATCGGCGACCAGGAAGGTTATTGCCCTGGCGTGGTCGGCGATCACCTGGTAGCTAAACCGCTCCGCCTCGAAAGCCTCAGGGTCGTGGCCGAGGAGATCGCGCATCGCGGCGTGGATCGGCGTGAAGAGGTCCGTGTCGTAGTTGGTCGGGACCTGCTGGATGACGCTGGTCAGCCGCTCGAGCCCCATCCCCGTGTCGACGGACAGCATCGGCAGCGGAACGCGAGTGCCGTCTGCGCGCTGCTCGAACTCCATGAAGACCAGGTTCCAGATCTCGAGCCAGCGCGGGCAGTGCTCGGAGTGGTCAGGTATGCAGTGCGGCCCTTCGCTGAACTGCGGTCCGCGATCGAAGTGGATCTCGGAGCACCGGCCGCACGGGCCGGTTTCGGCCATTCGCCAGAAGTTGGCGTCGTTGCCCGCTTCGACGTTGCCCCAGCGCGCGATGCGCTCCGGCGGCAACCCGATCTCGTCGTGCCAGACGTTGTAGGCCTCGTCGTCGTCCGAATAGACTGTGGCCGCGAGCCGCTCGCCCGGAATTCCAAACACCTCGGTCAGCAGCTCCCACGCCCAATGGATCGCTTCGCGCTTGAAGTAGTCGCCGAAGCTCCAGTTGCCAAGCATCTCGAAGAAGGTGTGGTGGCGCGGGGTGCGGCCGACCTCCTCGAAGTCGTTGTGCTTGCCGGCGACTCGCAGACAGCGCTGATAGTCGGCGGCCCGCACGTAGGAGCGCTTCTCACGCCCGGTCAGCACGTCCTTGAACTGGACCATGCCCGAGTTCGTAAAGAGCAGCGTCTGATCTCCGGCCGGCACAAGAGATGCGCTGGGCACTTCCGTGTGACCGCGCTGGGTGAAGAACTCGACGTAGCGACGGCGTACTTCGGCCGCAGTGAGGTAGGGAATCGGCAATTCAGGCATCGCGGCTAACAGTAGCAAACCCCATGGCCCGGATGCGGCCCCGCGGCAGTCAGGGGGATGGCCGTATCACGAACCCGAGCCAGGCCTCGTTGACGGAGCCGGCGAACCGCGTCTCTAGAACGTATCGGCCGGGCGGCCAGCCGCTCGCCGACGAGTCCAGCGGGTCGGCGATCGCACCCAGCGAACCCGGCGGCGGAACCAGCCGGGCGGCGGGTCGCCACAGTGTGGGATCGGCAGCCCCGGCGTCGAATTGCCAGAGCGTCGCGCTCCAACCGACGGCGGTTGGATCGGCCATGCTGGCCGGCAGGCAGAACCCGAGTCGATCGACGGCGTTCGATACCACCACAGTCAAAGGTATTGTGGAGCGCACCGGAGGCACATCCGAGTACTCGACCGTCGCGACGAGCCAGGATCGGATGGCCCGGCCGAACTCGACGTCGTCGGCCACGATCCGCCAGCCGTCGGGACTCTCGCACAGTGCCGAAGCCGTCTCCACGCCGGCTGCCGAGGCGGTCGGAGGGCCGGCCGAAACCCCTGCGACTGCCGTACGGGGCGAACCCGACGCTTCGGGCGGCCCCGCTCCTGTTCCCACCCACGGCTTGGCCACCGCGACCAGCACCAGCAGGACTGCGACCGCGACCCCGAGCCGCATCTGCCGGCCTACGCGGCCGAGGCGGACGAGCTCAACTTCGTTCGGGCTCACGCGCGCGGCCTTCCAGCTTCGGTGCCTACCTTAGGCGCCGCGGCCGGAGAACGACTGAGCGTTCGCGATCCGGTCGATCTCGGGCCACCCACCGCAACGGTTCGGCTCGACAGCCTCGCTAACGGCCTACCGGACCGATCTGGAGCACGGCTACGAGGCGAGTGCGGTGACGGACCGCGCTCGCCGGTGCCCGCCAGGTCCCTCACGGAGTGCCCGACTTCCCGCACCGTCGACCCACCACGCCAGGTTGTGGTTTGGTTTCGAGATGATCCGGACGAGGCGTCCGGGCGCACTTACGGATGGAGGTTGGTTGGCGCGCAGCGCGTCGGACGAGCCGCCCGGACTCATACACCCGAGATTTTGGGTGTCTTTCAGCAGGTTCTCAGCTGCCGTAGCCAGCATTCGAGGTTGGTTTGGCCAACTCTTTGCGGCTTCGGCTTGCGATCTGCCTTGCAGGCCGGTTGCGGAGGCGACCCCTTCTCTGGCAAATGAGGACCATCGAACATCTCTCCCGGGTAGCGGCGTTGCTGCCGCCTGGTGGCGCCCGAGCCAGCACTGCGAGACCAGTCAGGCGAGCCCAAAACGCCTGGACTATGTACAGCCGACTGTTCGGGGGCGCCTAGCCAAACACGCTAGTGGAGTCATGACCACTTGGACGCAACCGAACAGCGACCCGTAGCCAGGCGAGCACTCGACGGCATCGTCTGGCCGGCGCCTGACGCAGCGTCGCTTCCGCTGCTTCGACTCAGCGATCTCGTGCGGCTCCTCGCCGCCTTTTTCACGTTCGCGGCCGTATTCGAACTCTCCGGCAGGGCTCAGCACCCAGCTGGCACGATCGGCGTCGGGCTGTACGTGACCGTTGTCGATTCGATTGCTCCCGCCGCGGCCGCTGCCGTGGCGACCCTGGCCCTCTACCGTCCGCTGCGCGCGTTCATCCTGGTGCTGGCCCTTACGCCGCTCTGGAATACCGCCTACGTCTCATGGCAGATCGGTCCGGTGCAGGTCATCCTCCAGACCATCTTCGTGGTGACGCTGGCTGCGGGCGCGGTCATGAACCGGCCGAATGCAGGCACCTTCCTTTGGGCGGCGAGCGATCTTCGCAAGATCGCAAGAACGAAGGGCTTCGCGGCATTCAGGCTCGCCGAGGTCGCGACTGCGGGCTTCGTCGCGATCGCCGTGATCTCGACGCTCGCTTCACCCAACGTCACCCAAAGCGCGACCGTCCTCCTCCACGGCATCCTCGAGCCGATTGCGTTGGCCGTCATCCTCGTGGCGCTCCGTCCATCGCGACGAACCCTGATGCTCGTAGGAGTCGCCCTGGGCGTCTCCGTGGCCCTCGGCACGGTTCTCAACGTTCTGCAGGCGCTGCCGACGATGAAGTCGTTCGCCATCATCCAGGCCAACCGACTTCTCTTCGCCCGAGCGTCCTTCTATAACGTCGGGCTCTTCGCCGCGGTGATAGCGACGACCGCACCTCTGTTCGTGGCCGCTCTTGCGGCCCGTCGCTCTCTAGCTCTACCGCGATGGGCGACCAACCTGATGATCCTCGCCCTCGCTTTGGGCCTGGGCGGCCTCTTCTTCTCGCTTTCCAAGAGCGCCTGGATCGCCACCGCCGTCGGGACCGTCCTGCTGCTGTTGCTGCTCGTCAGAAGCTGGCGCCGACGTCTGACGGTCCTCCTCGCCAGCGCGGCCATATCCACGGTGTTCATTCCGTGGCCGGCATTCCTGCTTCAGGTCGTACCCAGCGTGGACCAGGGTTATCGGTCGACGATGGTCGCGCTCGTCGGCGAGAGCCGGTTCGACTCCTGGAATCCAGCCACGCTGGCCGGTCACGGGTCGATGGCGGAGCGCTTCTACGCGATCGACGGGGCCGTCCGGATGGCACTGGCCAACCCGATCCTCGGGGTGGGCCTCAACCAGTTCGGCGCCAACTACAAAGGCCCGCCGTACAGACCGCCACAGGCGCAAGACGTCCTGGACCATGCCCACTCCCTCTTTCCCGAGATCGCCGCCGAGCTCGGGCTCGCCGCCGCGGTGCTCGTTCTCCTCATCTACGCGGCCGTCCTCTGGGCCATGTGGCGGGTCTATCGGAGCGCACGAGACCAGCTCACGCGTCTTCTGGCGGCGGGCCTCATGGCCTCGATCGCGGCCTGGGTGGTCGTCGCGACCGCCTTCGGCTGCGACATCTATCGAGCGAGCCGCGACCTCTCATCTGACGTGGTCGTCTCCTGCATCGTGGTCGGCGCGGCCATCGCACTGGCTCGAATCGTCCAGGCCGAGCAGCCGCGGCCGTGGACGCCTTCGAGACTGAACGGGGTCGAGTAGTCCCCACTCAGGTCTTGCGACGCCGGCTCCATGAGCGGGAGCCGGCGATCGCGGCCCCAACAAGGGCACCCAACGCCAGGCCACGGGCAAATGCCAGCAGCCTGGCATCAGGTCCTGTAGAACTCGTTCTTGGAAAGAAGAGACGCCCCAGGAGCAGCGCGATCACTGGCGACGCTCCGTGGCGTCCGCCGGGCCCAGGATCGAGAGAACTTGTACGAAGCCGATGCCCGCCCATGCCACGACCGATGCTGAAATGACGTGGAAGTCGCCGATCCGGATCGGGTCTATGCCCAGCCGTCCGCCGGTGGCGTCACCTGCCCATGCCCCCAGTGCCGCGGCGATGAACAGGACGAAGAGCTCGGCTCCGCCGCGGCCGCGCAGGAACAGGTACAGGGCGGAGTGGAACCCCCCGACGAGGAGGGCCAGAACTGGAGCGGGGCCGACAGCCACGCAGCGAGTATAGGGAGCCGCTCAGCTCCCCGACTCGGCCGTCCTGACGATCCGCCCGCCGCCGAGGACCACGTCGCCGCGATAGAAGACGGCCGCCTGGCCGGGAGCAGCCGCCCACAGCGGCTCATCGGTCTCCACAGCCCAGCGCGAGCCACTCGCCGGCCGCACCGTGGCGGCGGCCGCCCGACCGCGATGGCGGATCTGGACCTCGGCCCGGAATGCATCGGACGGTCCGTCGGGGCGCTCGCCGGCGACGAACCGGACGTCATCGAGCTCGAAGCTCCGCGTCTCGAGATCCTGCCGCCTGCCGAGCTTGATCACGTTGGCGCCCGGGTCGATCTTCCAGACATAGCGCGGCTCGCCCAACGCCACTCCCGTTCCCTGCCGCTGGCCGACCGTGTAGGCCGCAGCCCCGGCATGCTCTCCCACCTGTCGCCCGTCGACGTCCAGCAGTGGGCCGGGCTCGGCCTTCCAGCCGGCCTTGTCCCTGAGCACGTCGCGGTAGTTGCCCCGCGGCACGAAGCAGATCTCCTGACTGTCCCGCTTGTCGGCGGTCGCGAGGCCGAGCGCCCGCGCCATATCGCGGACCTGCGGCTTGGCCATCTCCCCGAGCGGAAAGAGCGTGTGAGCCAACTCGGTCTGCCCGAGCCCATACAGGAAGTAGCTCTGGTCCTTGTCCCGATCCAGGCCGCGCAGCAGCCGGTAAGCGTCGGGCACCGTCCCGCTGGCTGACGGATCAGCGGCGCTGCCAGCGGAACCGGGAGCTGCGACGCGGGCGTAGTGGCCCGTGGCCACGGCATCGCACTCGTACATCAGCCGCGCGCGGCCCAGCAGCACCCCGAACTTGACGACGCTGTTGCAGTCGACGCATGGGCTCGGCGTGCGACCCTCCAGGTACGAGCGCATGAATGGCTGGAGAACCCCCTCGTCGAACTCGCGCTCGAGGTTCAGCACGTAGAAGGGAATGTCGAGCTGGGCGGCCACTCGCCGGGCATCCTCGGCCGCGTCGAGGGAGCAGCAACTCCGCTTGAACTCGGAGTAGCTGTCGGCCACGTCGCTCAGCCGCATCCAGACCCCGATGGCTTCGTGACCAGCGGCCTTGACCAGCGCGGCAGCCACGGACGAGTCCACGCCGCCTGACATCGCCACAAGGACACGGGTCTTCGACAGTACCGGTCCCGTCACCCGGCCGCGGCCTCCGCACCTGGACGCACAGAGCCGACAGCTTCCGGCGAACGGCCAAGCGCCGCCACCTTCTGGGCGTCGAGCCGGGCTGCCGCCTCGCGCTGATGGGCGATCGCGCGCACGATCAGATCGGCTGCCTGGCGGATCTCGTCAGCGGTTGTGGAACGGCCGAGCGAGAAGCGGAGCGCTCCCCTGGCCTCTTCATCCGGGTAACGCATGGCGCTGAGGACGTGGCTCACCTCGTTGGATCCGCTCACGCAGGCGGAGCCCGTGGAGCAGGCAAGCCCCGCCAGGTCGAGCGACATCGTCGCTGCGCTGCCGTCGATGCCGGCCGCGACGAACGACGCCATCCCCGGCAGGCGGTCGGTTGGGTGGCCGGTCAGCTCGACTCCATCCGTCGCGGAGACCGCGGCAACGAGCGAGTCACGCAAGGCACGCAGCCTGGTCGCCGTTTCCGTCCGCTCCGCTACTGCAAGTTCAAAGGCCGCGGCCAGTCCGACCGCCCCGGCCACGTCCTCGGTCCCGGCCCTGCGGTACCGCTCCTGCGACCCGCCGTGCTGCTGGGCGAGGACGTTAGTGCCATGGCGAACGAACAGCGCCCCGACGCCCTTGGGCCCCTCGAACTTGTGGGCCGCCACCGTTAGCAGGTCTACGTCGAGGGTGCTCACATCGATCGGCAGATACGGAGCCGCTTGAACCGCGTCCGTGTGAAACAGGATCCCCTTGTAACGCCGGACGCGGGCCGCGATCTCCTCTATCGGCTCGATCGTACCCACCTCGTTGTTGGCGAGCATGACGCTCACGAGGATCGTCTTGGGCGTGATCGCCGCCTCGACGTCGTCGGGAGAGACGCGACCGTACCGATCGACAGGCAGCTCGACGACCTCGAAGCCGAACTTCTCGAGATAGCGAACGGTGTGGCCGACTGAGTGGTGCTCGATGGAGGTGGTGATGATCCGGTGCCCGCGAGCTTTGCCCGCCCAGGCCGCGCCCTTGAGGGCGAGATTGTTTGCCTCCGTCCCGCCGGAGGTGAAGACGATCTCGCGCGGCGTCGCACCGATCGCCCGCGCGACCTTCTCGTGGGCTTCGTCGAGCCCGGCTCGCGAGCGCCGACCAAAGCCGTGGAGCGAAGAGGGATTGCCGAAATGCTCGGTCAGGTACGGCAGCATCGCCTCGAGGGCTTCGCGCCGCAGCGGCGTGGTGGCGGCGTGGTCGAGGTAGATCGGCATCGCCGAGATTGTACGCCGAGGACCCGGTGGGCCTCGGTTTCGAGGTTCGGGGACTATCGGCTGCGGATGGCCCTCATGTGGCGACGATCACTCCGAAGACCAACGATGATGCCGACGACGCCTCCCGCATACGACATGGCCCCAACTCCCCATTCAGTCTGGAAGCCGTACCCGCTCGGCCCCGACCAGGACGACATCAAGCCCACCGGCCCCACGCTCAAGCTCATCGAATGCACACCGGCCAACGACGCGGCGATTGCGACGCATCCGAACAACCCGACGGCTCCGAAGAAGACGAGCACCCAACCAAGGAGACCCCACCGGCAGACCTCGATGACCATCGCCCTCATTTCGTCCATCCCTCCGACTCGCACATGGGCTCTCTCGCCCACGAACTCGAAGCATAGACCGAGGAGGCGAGAATTCCGCCTAACGACCGGCTTCGCGATCCGCCAGCCGCTGCTCGTACTCGCGACCCGCCTGGCGCTTCCGGTCGTGGGCGGAAAGGATCCTCTTCCGCAGCCGGATCGACCTGGGCGTCACCTCAACGAGCTCGTCGGCGCCGATGAACTCGATTGCCGACTCCAGCGTCAGCTCACGCGCCGGAGTGAGGCGGATCGCCTCGTCGTGGGAGTGCGTCCGCATGTTCGTCAGCTTCTTCTCTTTGGTCGCGTTGACGTCCATGTCGTCGGATCGGGCGTTCTCGCCGATGATCATCCCCTCATAGACGTCCACGCCTGAGCCGATGAAGAGCTCCGATCGCTCCTGCAGGCTGTACAGGGCGTAGCCGTTGGAGGTGCCCTGCCGGTCGGCCACCAGGACGCCGCTCGTCCGATGGGTGACCTCGCCGGCCCAGGGACCGTAGCCCTCGCCGATCTGGTGCATCAGCGCCGTCCCGCGCGTCTCTGTCAGCAACTGGCCGCGGAAGCCGATCAGACCGCGGACCGGGATGACATATTCCATGCGGACCCGGCCGTCGGCGTCGGTGCTCATCTGTTCCAGGCGGCCCTTCCGGTCGGCCAGTGCGGCCTGGACCGAACCGATGAAGTCGGGCGGGATGTCTACGGTGATGCGCTCGTATGGCTCGTGGGTCTCGCCGCCGATCGTCCGCAGAATGACTTCGGGCCGGCTGGCCTGCAGCTCGTAGCCCTCGCGGCGCATCTGCTCGATCAGGATCGCCAGCTGCAGCTCGCCCCGGCCCAGGACCTCGAACGTGTCGGCCGAGTCTGTCGGTACGAACTGGATCGAGACGTTGCCGAGGACTTCCTTCTCGAGCCGGGCCTTGATGTGCCGGCTGGTGACATAGCGGCCCTCACGCCCCGAGAGCGGTGAAGTGTTCGCTCCAAACGTCATGCTCAGAGTTGGGGCATCGAGATCCAGACGTTGCATCGGCCTCGGGTCGCTCGGGTCGGTGATCGTGTCGCCGATCGTGACCTCGGGGATGCCGGCAACGGCCACGATGTCGCCGGGTCCCGCCTCCTCGATGTCGACCCGCTCGATGCCGTGGGCCGTCGTCAGGCTCGTTACCGTTCCGCTCAGGGTGACCGTGCGGCCAGGCTCGACCGAACCGGCGGCGTCCTCTTCCTCCTCGCGGACGATCACGATCCGTCCGCCCATCTTGATCGTGCCGTTCCAGACCCGGCCGACTGCCATCCGGCCCACGTAGTCGTTCGCCGAGAGGTTGGTGACGAGCAGCTGGAGGGGATGATCGGGGACGTAGCGCGGCGCTGGAGTGTGCTCGATCAGCAGCTCGAAGAGCGGCCGCAGGTCCGTGCCGGGGATCGACAGATCCATCGTCGCCGTTCCGGTCTTGGCGTTGGTGTAGACCACCGGAAAGTCGATCTGGTGCTCGTCCGCGCCGAGGTCCATGAACAGCTCGTAGACGTCGTCGAGGACCTCCGGCGAGCGCGCGTCCGACCGATCGATCTTGTTGATGGCGACGACGACGGGCAGGCGGTGCGACATCGCCTTCTGGAGGACGTAACGCGTCTGCGGCAGCGGGCCCTCGGCGGCGTCCACGAGCAGCAACACAGAGTCGACCATGTTCAGGCTGCGCTCGACCTCGCCGCCGAAATCGGCGTGGCCGGGTGTGTCGACGATGTTGAGCCGGATGCCGTCGTAGTCGACCGCCGTCTGCTTGGCGAGGATGGTGATCCCCTTCTCCCGCTCCAGGTCGTTGGAGTCCATCACCCGCTCTACGACGACTTGATTGGCCCGGAACGCGCCCGCCTGGCGGAGCATCGCGTCGACGAGCGTGGTCTTGCCATGGTCGACGTGGGCAACGATGGCGACGTTGCGGACGTCGGCCCGGATCGACGTGGCAGCGTCGACGGAGCGGACCTGGCCGGGGTGTTCGAATTCGAAGGGCGTGGCTGAACGAGGAGAGTCACTCATGGGCTGCGGAATTGTCGCACACACGGCGGATCAACGGCCGGACCCGGTCGAGCGAATGATCGCGGCGCCGGCCGTCCGGAGATACACTCCGCCAAGGAGGCTTCGATGACCGTCGCTGCTATCGTGCTCGTTCCCGATGCGGCCGCCGCCGTCGGAGACGCTGATGGCGTACCGGCTATCCGGCGTGTGGCGCACGCGGCCTGGGCCGGGGGCGCGCTGCCCATCGTCGTCGTCGCCGCCTCTCCCTTCGGGCCCCTCGCCGAGGCGGTCGCGGATTCGCCGGTCACGTTGGCTCGTCCCCCGGCGGAGGAGCCGCCCGGTATCGCCTGGTTCGTCAGTGGCCAGAAGGCCTCGCTATCGGCCGTGACCGAGACCACCGCCGGCCTGTTGTGGCCGTTCCGCTACGCCTGGGTAGACCCTGAGACGGTGACATCGCTCGTGGAGGCGCACGGGATGGCGCCCGAGGCAATCGTCCGGCCAGCCTTTGCCGGCCAGCCCGGATTCCCGATCCTGGTTCCGATCTCCCTCCTGAGCCGCCTCGAGAAGAGGACCGGACTCCACGGGGACGAGGCCGTGGCTTCGCTCATCGCCGAGGGCGTGCCCGTGCGCGTGCTCGAGCTCGGCGATCCGGGCATCGTCTACGACCTGGCCACGCCACGCTCGAGTCTGCCCGGCTACCAGGGACCGCCGCAGCCGGCGGCAGGCCCACCGCCGGAGTGGAATGCCGAGCTTGCCCCGCAGGCCCAGCGTTCCGGCGAGCCGGGGAGTTAGCGCTCGCCCCTTACTGGCTCGGTGGGGCCGCTGAGCTCGGCGATGCCTTTGGGCTGGGTCCGGGTGACCCGATCGCCTGCGGCACGCCCACTTCCGAGAACGTGTACGTGACCTCGATGTCGAGCAGCTTGGTGCCGTCGGTGGCCGAGTTGGACCCGGAGAACGTCGCCTCGACAGGCGCCCCCGACGGAGTCGCCCACACGTCCAGCAGGATCTTGTCGGGCTTGATCGGTATCCCCGACAGGTCCGTCATCGCCATCCGGCTCAGGTCGGGAGCCCACCAGCCGGTCGATTGCAGGTGGTTCAGGAGCTGGCCGTCCCGCATCTCCTGGCCGACGAGCTGCAGGTCCTGAGTCGAGTCCAGGGCGAAGATGGGGCAGATGACGAGGTAGGCCGACAACGAGGCGATGGCCTTCCACTTCCCCGCCGGGAGAATTCGCTGGTAGGTCTGCCCGTCGACGAGCCGAAGTTCCTGTGACGTGCCGAATGCCTGGAGAGTTCCCTGCTGGTTGCCGCCCGAGACCTGCCCATCGAATTTGACTGCGATCGACTGGGCGTGACCGAGAACCTTGCTGCTCAGCTGGACCCGGCTGTCGACGGTCACGTGGGCGCTCAGATTCGGGTCTTCCAGCTGAGCGAGCGTCGATGCGACGGCAGGCGGGAGAGTCAGCGTCGGTGTCGGCGACGTCGTTACGGCCGGGAAGATGACCGGCGCCTTCGTAGGACTGCTGCCGCCAGGTGCCCCGAGCCCCACGAGGATGGCGACGACGACCGCCGTAACGATCAGAGCCGCCCCGGCCGTGACCCACAGACGAGTGTTGTTCCGGCGTGGTGCCGGGGCAGGCGCAGGTGCGGCCGGCACCGGCACGAACTCGGTGCCCGCGTAGCGCTCGACGTAGAGGCCCTCCAAAGCCCTAGGCTGCGAGACAGGTGGCAGGTAGGCCGTGCCGCACTTTGGGCACGCCCCCTCGGCCTCTTCGAAGACTTCGAAGCATCGAGAGCACCTGACCATTCCTTCCGCCATCGATCGTCTCCGCGCTCGCTCAGCTCCCGCCTATGTCGTGTCTTCGCCGCCCGCCGGTTACTGCCCTGGATCGGCCTCGGCCTCGGCCTTGCCGGCGTCAATGCCCACGTAGCGGAGCCCAAGCTCGGCGAACTGCTCGGGCTCGGGTGCTGCGGGCGCGGCAAGCATGAGATCCGTGCCGGATTGCGTCTTCGGGAACGCCATTACTTCGCGAATGTTGGTCTGATGCGCGAACAGCGCCGCCCAGCGATCGATCCCCATGGCGATCCCGCCGTGCGGCGGGGCGCCGTAGTCGAACGCCTCCAGGATGCCGCCGAACAGCTCGTGCATCTTCTCAAGCGAGTAGCCCTGGAGAGCGAAGCTCCGCTCCAGGAGCTCCCGCCGGTGGATGCGGACCGACCCGCCGCCCAGCTCCCAGCCGTTGAGGGCGATGTCGTACTGCATCGCTCGGGCCCGACCCGCCGGATCCGCCCGAGTGGGCTCATATGGATTCCCGGACGCGGTGACGAGCAGCTTCTCGTCCTCGGGCACGACGCCGCTGAACGGGTTATGGGTGGCGTCCCAGCGGCCGCGCACGGAGTCCCACTGGTACATCGGGAAGTGGTAGACCCAGCAGTAGGCCAGGACGTTTTCGTCGGCCAGCGCCAGCCGCATGCCGAGCTCCTGGCGGAGCCGACCCAGCACGTCGGCCACTACCTCGTACTCCGGGTCCGCGACGATCAGGATCAGGTCGCCCGGCTTCGCGGCCGCGGCATCGACGATCTCGGCGATCCGATCCTCGCCGAGGAACTTGGCAATCGGCGAATGGCCCGTGCCATCCGCTGCAACCGAGACGTGGGCCAGCCCCTTCGCTCCATAGCGGCGTGCGAACTGCGTCAGCTCGTCGATCGCGGAGCGGCTGGCGTCGCCCATCCCCGGCGCGGCAATCGCCTTGATACGCCCGCCGGCCGCGACGGTCTCGTCGAAGACCCGGAAACCTGTGCTCTCGACGCCAAGAGCCGGCGCGAGGTCCACGAGCTCCATGCCGAAGCGCAGGTCCGGCTTGTCGGACCCGTAACGCTCGATGGCGTCGTGGTAGTCGATGCGCGGGAACGGCAGCTGCTGAATCGGCCTATCCGGCACGACGGCATGGCTGACCTCGACGATCATCGCCTCGACGAAGTCCATGACCCGGCCCTCGGTCACGAAGCTCATCTCGAGGTCAAGCTGGGTGAACTCGGGCTGGCGGTCGCCCCGCAGGTCCTCGTCGCGGAAGCAGCGCGCGATCTGGAAGTAGCGGTCCATGCCCGCCACCATCAGCAGCTGCTTGAGCTGCTGGGGGCTCTGGGGCAGCGCATACACCGAGCCCGGTTGGAGCCGGCTGGGAACGATGAAGTCGCGGGCCCCCTCCGGCGTCGACTTGAGCAATATCGGGGTCTCGATCTCGATGAAGCCCGCCCGATGGTGCGCTTCCCGGATCGCCCGGACCAGCTCCGAGCGGAGCAGCAGCCGATCGAGCAAGGGCTTGCGGCGGATGTCGAGATACCGATACCGCAACCGCAGACTCTCGTCGACCGGGGCGTCCGGCTCGTTGATGTAGAAGGGCGGCGTCTGCGCTTCATTGAGGATCTCGACCGATTTCGCCTGAACCTCGATTTCGCCGGTGGCCAGCTTCGAGTTCTCGGTCCCGGGCAGGCGGCGCGAGACGGTGCCGCGGACCTCCAGGACGAACTCATTGCGGACGCGGTTCGAGACCTCGGTGGCTACAGCCGCTTCGGCGGCGTTCACGACGACCTGGGTCAGACCGTAGCGGTCCCTGAGATCGATGAAGATGAGCCCGCCATAGTCGCGCCGGCGATGAACCCAGCCGGCGATCCGGACCTCCCGCCCGGCGTCGGAGCCGCGCAGCTCGCCGCACGTGGCGTCGCGATACGGGGTGACGGCGCTGAACGCTGCTTCGGGCGATGTGGACGGGCTGCTGGGCTCACTCATGCCACGCATCGTAGCGGAACGCGGAACACCAGTGGACGAGGTAGCTCGGGCAGCGGCTAGCTCGGCGACGGCGAACACCCAGCTCCATCGCCTATGGAACCCGGCCCCCATCGGAAGCTCGCGACCATCACCTCGGCGCGCGCCAGCTGCGCCGGGTCGCTCGCATGGACCTCCACAAAGATGTTGTTGTTCTGACCGAACTCGTTGCCGGGGACGCGAATCTCCCATGTGATAACCGCGTTGTTGACGACCTTTCGGACCGCCAGGTCCCCGAACGTGGCGTTGGCCCGCGTGTCTCCTTGACAGGGCACGAATGGGCCGCCCCACCAACGGAAGACCTTCACGAGAATCTGCCCGGGCGCCACGGAGACCGTGTCTGGACAGGCGACTCCGCTGCTGAGGTTGCAGCCATCCTGCCAGGTGCCATCCCCGAGGACAGCCAGAACGTATTCGATCTGAGCGCCGTACCCGCCGGACCGAACCGGCCAATCCGCCGGGTAGTCGAACGACTCCTGCCCATCGTTGAAGTGTCCGGGCGTGCCAGGCAAGCTCGGCGCCGGGCCAGTCGGCGTCACCTGCGACCCGGTGCAGGCGGCCGCGAGGACAAGGCAAATCGCGACGGCAGCCACGCCCACGGCTCGTCTCTTGTACGACATGACCCGCCCCCGACCGTGCGATCCACCCACGGCGCGCGCCGTTCGCTCAGGGTACGCGCAGGCTCCGTCTTCGGACCATTTTGGAGAAGCAGTCGTCAGCCGTGGTGGTGACTTTTGGCCGCGCGGGCAAGTTCTCGGGCTAGGTCGGCGAGCGGCACCAGTCGCTGAGTGCCCGCCTCGAGATCCTTGAGCTGGACGTTACCCTCGGCCAGCTCGTCGCCGATGATGATTGCGAAGTGGGCGTGCTCTTTCGACGCCGTCTCGAGCTGGCGGCCAAGCTTGCGCGGCGCGAGCTCGACACGAACCGAGAGCCCCTCGGCGCGGAGGAGCGACGCCACTCGAAGCCGGGAAACCGTGTCGGCGGGATCAGCGCCAACGACGACGGCCAGCGGCGAAGTCTCGCCGATCGCCGCGGCCCCGGACTCGTCGATCGCCAGCAGGACCCGGTCCAGACCGAGCGCGAACCCGATCGCAGGCGTCGGGCGTCCGCCCAACAGCTCGACCAGGCCGTCATATCGGCCGCCTCCGCCCAGGGCCTGCTGCTGGCCCTCTGCCCCGCGGCGGTAATACTCGAACGCGGTGCGGGCGTAATAGTCGAGGCCCCGCACCAGGTTCGGCTCGATACGATAAGTGACGCCAACTGCGTCCAGATGGGCTCGGACGGCTTCGAAGTGCGCGGCGCATGCGTCGCACAGGCATTCGGAGATCTTCGGCGCGGCCGCGACCAGCGCGGTCATCGCCGGATCCTTGGAGTCCAGCAACCGCAGCGGGTTGAGCTCCAGGCGGCGCCGCTCCAGCTCCGGCAGCTCACTTTCGTGGCGGGCGAAGTACGCCTTGAGCGTCGCGAGATACGGCGGCCGGCAGGCCGAGTCCCCGATCGAGTTGATCAGGACCTGAACGTCGGGCACGCCCGCCTCGCCATAGAACCGCCGACCCATCTCGATGACTTCGGCATCCACCGCCGGCCCGGCGTCGCCGATGGCCTCGGCGTCCCACTGCCAGAACTGGCGGAACCGTCCGGCCTGGGGTCGGTCGTACCGGAACATCGGACCCACGACACTCAGCTTCACCGGCTGAGGCCAGGTGTGCATCCCGTGCTGGACGTAGGCCCGCACGATCCCGGCCGTGGCCTCCGGTCGAAGTGCCCAAGATTCGGACTCCTCGGTACGGGGAGCGAGCCGGAACAGCTCCTTTTCGACCACATCGGTCGCCTCGCCGATGCCGCGCTCGAAGACGGAGGTCTGCTCGAAGAGTGGGATCTCCATCTCCCGGTAGCCGTACCGAACGGACAGAGATCGCGCTATCCCCTCGAGCCGGGCGAAATCCGCCCTGACATCGGGCAGCAGATCCCGGGTCCCTCTTGGCGCTCGATATGACGGCATGTTGGCTGGTCCTAGCGGTCGGAGTGGGCAGTCAACGAGATCCGGGAGGAGTCCGGGCGTTGACGCCCTCGTCGATTGACCTGTCAGGCCACTACGTTTTCCGTGTCGGTCTCTTCCTTCAGGGCCGACGCAAGGCACGAGAAGAAACGCCGCACGGCCATGGCGATCGACCGCTTCGTGACGCCGCCCTCGACCGACACGTAATACTCGAAGAAGAACTTCCCGTTGTCCGAAACGGAAACCCGGATCAGCTTGATCTGGTCGTTGACGCGGTTGACGTACGCGAGCTTGGCGGAGATAACGGCATCGTCGTTGGCGCCGAAGATCGCGTACACGGAGATCAGGCGTCCGTCGGGATCTGGTCGCAGATAGCAGCGGTAGTTGTCCTGCACGATGAGGTCACCGTCCCTGTCCACGGAGACCTCCATGTAGGCCTCTTCGAGCAGCTTCTTCAGAGAGTCGGTGCTGATTCCCTCGGGGTAGATCAACTCGTCTGACACGGAAACCTCCTTGTGACGGGCTCCCCCGGGCCTGCATCTCCCGGAGCGGCAACCGCGCGGACGGACAAACGACCGGCCACGTGACTATACCGGACCCGCGACCCCCGGAGGTGTCATCCGAGATCGCGCTGCACCGAGGTTACGTCCTTGAGCTGCTCGAGCCGGCTCATTACACGAGCGAGTTGGGCAACCGAGGCCACTTCGAGCGTGGCGCGAACCGTCGCAGTCCTGTCCGGGGTCACGGCGACGTTCGCGGCGACGATGTTGACCTTGGCCTCGGCCACGACCTGGCTGATGTCGGACAGCAGGCCGGTACGGTCGTAGGCCTCGAGCCGGATCGAGATCGGGTAGGTCTGCTGGACCTTGCTCTCCCATTCGGCCTCGATGAGCCGGGCCGTCTCGCGCTCACCCAGCACGGTCTGACAGTTCTTGAGATGGACCGTGACGCCCTTGCCACGGGTGATGAAGCCGATGATCGGGTCGCCCGGGATGGGATGGCAGCACTTTCCGAAGCGCACCAGCAGATCCCCTACCCCTTTGACCCGCACGCCGCCCTGTCGAGATGGGCTCGGCGGTGGAGCGGTCGGCGGCAGGGCGAGCTGGGCATCGTCGACAACCCCGAGGCGGGTGACGACCTGTTGCGCGCCGACGGCGCCGTAGCCAACCGCGGCGTAGAAGTCGTCGAGATTGTCGAACTTATAGAGCCTCGCGATCTCGAGGATTCGATCCCCGCCCACGGCTCCCAGACTCGTTCGAGCAAGCCGCCTCAACTCGCGCTCGAGCGAATCGCGACCGTGGGCGATGTTCTCGTCGCGTTCCTGGCGCTTGAACCATTGCCGGATCTTCTCGCGGGCATGGCTCGTCCTGACCAGGTTCATCCAGTCGCGCGACGGTCCGTGCTCGCCCTTCGTCGTGACGATCTCGACGATGTCGCCGTTCTGGAGCTTGTAGTCGAGCGGGACGAGCCGGTTGTTGATCTTGGCGCCGATGCAGCGATGGCCGATGTCGGTATGGATACGGTACGCAAAGTCGAGCGGCGTCGCGCCGGCCGGCAGGTCCTTGACCTCGCCCTTTGGCGTGAAGACGAACACCTGGTCCTGGAAGACGTCGAGCTTCACGCCCTCGACGAATTCGGTGGCGTCCGAAACGTCGCGCTGCCAGTCCATCACCTGGCGCAGCCAGGCCAGCTTGGCGTCGTACTCGCGGTCGGCTCGCGAGCCCTCCTTGTAGCGCCAGTGGGCGGCGATGCCGGCCTCGCTGACCTGATGCATCGAGTGAGTCCGAATCTGTATCTCGAGCGGCTGGCCCTCGAGCGCGATCACTGCGGTGTGGAGGCTCTGATACAGGTTGGGCTTGGGGACCGCGATGTAGTCGTCGAACTGGCCCGGGATCGGCCGCCACATGGAGTGGACCACGCCCAGCGCGGCGTAGCAGTCCTTGACTTCATCGACAAGGATCCGGATGGCGTAGACGTCGTAGATCTCGCCGATCTCCGCGCCCTTGCGTTGCATCTTCTTCCAGATGCTGTAGAGGTGCTTCGGGCGGCCCGATAGCTCGGCCTCGATGCCCGCCCGGGCGAGCTCCGGGCGAAGGGCGTCGATGGCCCGACGGATGAACGCTTCGCGGCCCTTGCGACGCGTGTCGAGCATTCTTGCGAGCTCCCGGTAGGCGTCGGGCTCGAGCGTCTTGAAGGCGAGGTCCTCGAGCTCCCACTTGACGCTCCAGATGCCGAGGCGCTCGGCGAGCGGCGCATAGATCTCGAGCGTCTGGCGGGCGATCCGGGTCTGCTTGTCCGACGGCAGCGCGTACAGGGTCCGCATGTTGTGGAGCCGGTCGGCCAGCTTGATCAGAACGACCCGGATGTCGTCGGCCATCGCCAGGAACATCTTCCGGATGTTCTCGGCCTGCTGTTCTTCGTGGCTGTGGGTGCTGAACTTGGACAGCTTCGTGACGCCGTCCACCAGCTGCGCGACCTCGGCCCCGAACCGCTCCTCGATGTCTGCAATGGTGAAGTCGGTGTCCTCGGGAACGTCGTGCAGGATGGCTGCCGTGACGGCTGTCGGATCGATGCCGATGTCGGCCAGGATCTGGGCCGCAGCCAGCGGGTGGGTTACGTAGGCCTCGCCAGTCACCCGCGTCTGGGTCCGGTGAGCCTGCTCAGCCAGCTCGAACGCCTCCCGCATCTGCCCCAGATCGGCTTGCGGGTAATGGTGGCCTACGGCGTCGCGGACATGCCGGAAGCGCGACTCGAGGGTCGGCAAGCCGGGCAGTCCGAGGCGCAACCGGTCCGCCAGAGGCAGCCGGGCAGCTCGGCGTTTGGGTTCCGTACCCCCCGCAGTTGCAGGAGGTACGGGAGGTTCGATCGACATCGGTTTGAGTCTAGCAGTCAATCCACGACCGGCCGCCTCGTGGAATGCCGCGCTAGAGGCCTAGCAGCGTCTGGATGTCGATCGTTCCGACCAGCGTGACGCCGCTCGCTCCGACGGCCACCGATGAGAGCTGGAACGGGTCGCCGTTGCCAGCTCCTATGAGGGTCACCGTTGGAAGCGAAGTGTCTACCGGCACGACCTCCAGAGTTCCGCCGGACGCGGCTCCGCCGCCTGGATCAGAGGGCTTGACGACCAGATGGGCTTGCTCGGTCGTGCCGTTGACGGCGATCGTCACCCCGTTCGGGGACGCGAACTTGACCGTCCCGACGAGTCCGGTCTGAGCCTTGAGCTGCGCCTGGGCGAGGCGCTGGGCCTCCGCGGTTGAAATCGTGAGCGTCGACTTGACCGCGGTGCCGGCTCCCGTGAGGGCGGCCGTCGAGATAGCTATCGGGTCGCCGTCTGGAGCCGGGACGCGGACGCCGGTGAGAGTCCCGGTGACGGTGCCCACGGTGCGGTCGAAGAGGGAGACGTCGCCGAGCGTGACGTCGAGGGTTGCCGCATTGAGGCCGCCGACACTGACCTGGCTCGAAGTGAGCCGAACCTTGTCGGCATGGCCGAGGAGGATCCGCGGTGGCAGGTTCGCAGACACCTCGACCTTTGTGTCTGTCCCGGTAAACCCGGCGGCATTGAGCGCGTTGGTGGCAAGCCAGCTGGCGCCAAACGGCAGGCCGAACCAGAGCAGCGCAAAGATGACGGCAACGGTGAGCAGAAGCTGGATCAGGCAGGACCGCAAACCTATCGCCTCCTCAGCGCCTGCGCGCCGCTACTCATTCCGATAGCCAAGGCGGCCGAGCGCCCCCACCGCTTCCGAACGCTCGTCCCAGGGCATTGGCCCGTCGGCCATGATTATCGTTTGTTCATGACCCTTGCCGGCCAGAAGCACCACGTCACCCGGTGCGGCACGCTCGAACGCGGCCTCTATGGCGGCTCGCCGGTCACCTATGCATAGCAGGTCCCGGCCCCTGAGCTTACCAGCAGCTTCGGCTCCGGCCGCGATTTCACCGAGTATTGCGGCGCTGTTCTCACCCCGCGGATCTTCGTCAGTGACGACGACCAGCCGGCAGCGCTCCCCCGCGACGAAACCCATCATCGGCCGCTTCTGGACGTCTCTCTCACCCGCCGATCCGAAGACGGCGATCAACCCGCCGCCCGGAACGGCGGCGGTGGCGAGGATGTCGAGCACTTTCTGCAGCGAGGCCGGCGAGTGCGCGTAGTCCACGACCACCGTGAAGGGCTGACCGCAGTCGATGCGCTCCATCCTTCCGGGCACTCCCGTCACCCGCCGCAGGCCTTCCCGAATCCGATCGGGTTCGAGCTCGAGCGCTTCCCCAAGGGCGACGGCCGCAAGTGCGTTGTGGACGTTGAAACTGCCGAACAGTCCGAGTTCAACCGAGCCGCTCCAGCGGGGAGTGGCTGCGTGGAACCGCAGCGGGCCGCGACCCTCCTCCGCGCCGGTGGCCCGCACGTCGACCTCTGGAGATTCTCCGTATGTCACGACCCGTGCGCCGGCTCGGTTCGCGGCGGCGACGAAGAGGGGCGCTGCGGCGTCGTCGGCATTGACGATCGCCGCGCGTGGCCAGACGCGGGGCAGACGCTTGGCCTCACGCTCGGCGCCAAGCCGCTCGAAGAGGCTCAGCTTTGCTTCTCGATACGCCTCGAAAGTGCCGTGCAGCTCAAGGTGTTCGTGCGTCAAGTTGGTGAAGATGGCCACGTCGTAGGCGATCTCCGCGACGCGGTTGAGCGCCAATCCATGCGAAGTCGTCTCGACGACGGCAGCGCTGTTGCCGGACCCGACCATGGCTCGCAGCATCCGTTGCAGCTGCGGCGCCTCGGGAGTCGTGACGTGCTCCGGGTTGGCCGATTGAAGGGGCCCCACCCTCAGCGCGGCCGTGGTGATGAAGCCGGTCGAGATGCCGGCGGCCTCCAGGACCGCCGCCGCCAGGAACGTGGTCGTCGTCTTTCCGTCCGTGCCGGTGACGCCCACGACCCCAAGCTCGCGGCTCGGGTCGCCGTACCACCACGCCGCCGCGGCGGCGAGCGCGATGCGCGAGTCGTCTACGACGATCTGGGTCAGTTCCGCGCCCGGAACCGGGCGTTCCACTATCGCGGCCGACGCTCCGAGCGCGGCGGCGGCAGCCACGAAGTCATGTCCGTCCGAATGGATGCCCGAGATGGCGACGAACATGGAGCCAGCGCTGACGCGACGCGAGTCGGAGGTCAAACCACGGACCAGGAGCGCGCCAGCGGCCGGCGCCGCTCGGCCTTCGCCGCTCGCCAGGGTCCCGGCTGGTACCACGCTCTGCAACCCGCCTAACGCCTCGAGCCGGGCAACCAGCTCACGCAGCGGGCGTGGGCCGGATGGCTCTGCGGCGGCCAGGGCCTCGGCGATCGCCTCCGCTGAGGTCCGCCCATCTGCGGCCTGGTCTGAAGGTGCGGATCCGCCTGCATCCCGACCGACACGGCGATCTGGGCTGGTCACTCCGAACTCTCGCCGCCCGGCGGGTGCGGGCGGCCGCGGACCTTGCGTATGCCGTGGCGCCAGGCCCCGATCCGGTCCTGCATTACCTGGGCGCCGTCGTAGGCCAGGCGTCCGGCTGGGTCCAGCACCAGGTCCCACGCTCCAACGTATTTGATCTCGCGCCCGCCGAACCCGGTCTTGAAGTGCTCGATCCCTTCGTGCGAGATGCCCCACATGTCGTAGCTGGTCGCGCCGGCGTTGCGCGACGTCCGGATCGCCTCCCATTTCAGGAGGTAATTGGCGCGGCACTCCCCGCCGGCCTCGGTCATCCCACCGTACGGCTCGATAACGCGATTCCCCACGCGTAGCAGGAAGAGCGTCGCCAGACCGACGCCGTCAGGGCCCTCTGCCATCAACAAGCGAGCCATGCCCAGCCTGGCAAAGGCGTGCCATACGCCCAGGTACGACTCGTAGGTCCGGATCACGAAGCCGGCCCGTTTCGCCGTCTCGCGATAGATCGAATAGAACTCCGGCAGACGATCGATCGTGGCATCCACGACGCGAATATCGCTCTTGCGGGCCTTGTTGACGTACTGGCGCCACTTCTTGCGGAGGTCTCCCCAGAGCGCGGTTTCGTCAGCCCGCAGGTCGATCTGCCGGGTGCGCGGCGGCTGTATCGGAGCTCCGACCCGCCAGCCCGAGCCTCGAAGCGCGTGGCGGAACTCACCGTCGAGGTCCGCCGGGCCGTTCAGCTCGATCTCCGGCTCGATCCGAACATGGGAGACGCGGACGGGGCTCGAAGCGACCGCCTCGCGCAGGGCTCCGGTGAACGCCTCGAGGACGAGCGGGTTCCAACGCTCGAAGACGGGGCCGCGGGGGGCGTAGGCGAAGACCCACGGGAACAGACGAGGCTTGCGGACCAGGATCTGGACCCCGAATGCGGTCTCCTGAGTCCTGGTATTGGGCTCGCCGTCGTCTCCACGGGTTACGACCTCATCGCCCGATATCGAGGGGTTCTCGCCGGAGCCGGAGACAGACCCAGACCCAGAGCCGCCGATCGCGGCGCCCATGAAGCGCAGCGGTGACCAGCCGTTGGGGGCCTTGACCTCCGCCCATGCGCTCGTCTGGAGGTATGAACCGGGGTCGGAGCGGGCGACGAAGCCATCCCACGCCGGCAGGTCGGGCGCCAGATCCACGAAGGACGCTCGCGTCGCGGCCGGGTCGCGGTCTCCCGCGTCGGTCGTGTCCTGCTCCGGCATCAGCTGGCCTCCACGTTCAGACGTCTCGGATCGAGCCCGCCTCGCTCCGATTCTAGCCGGGACCGCGCGGCCCGAGTCGGCCGGCGGTGGCCGCCAGCTTCGACTCGAGCTCGTACGGTCAGGAACCTGTCTCCGTTCCCGGCTCCGAGGCCCCTTGGACTGCACCCGAGTCGGCCGCCCCAGAAGCTGATCCACTCGGTCCGGGATTGGTCGGCAGGCTCGCACGCGGGTGCGAAGCAGTGTAGGCGGCACGAAGGCGGGCCGGCGAGACATGCGTGTAGAGCTGGGTCGTTGCCAGGCTCTCGTGCCCGAGCAGTTCCTGCACTACGCGAAGGTCGGCACCGCCGTCGAGCAGGTGCGTGGCAAAGCTGTGTCGCAACGTGTGCGGTGAGACACCTTCCGGCAACCCCGCCGCCACCCGGAGTCTCTCGAGCCGGTAGCGGATGCCCCTGACTCCGAGGGCGCCACCGACGTGGTTGAGAAACAGCACGCCTCGTTCGGCATCGTCCGAGCCGCGACGGAGGAGCGCTGCGGCCGGGGTGCGCACAGCTCCCCGATCGGCGCCTTGTGCCGCCGACCCGGCCATTGCCGCCCTCGACGCCAGGACCGGCCGGCCGGCCTCCAGGTAACGCGCCAGCGCAGCCCGCGCCGGCCGGCCGAGGAGCGATGCCCGCTCCTTGCGGCCCTTGCCTGTCACCCGGACTTCGCCACGTTTCAGGTCCACGGACCCGATCGTCAGCGAAGCCAGCTCGCTGATGCGCAGGCCAGCGGCGTAGGCCGTCTCGACGATGGCAACGTCACGCAATGCCAGCGCGTCCGCGAGCTCCGCGTGTGAGCCACCGTGGCTGGCGCCGCCCGCGGCGGCGGCCCCATGTTCCGAGACCTGGCCCGCCTCGGCCGCGGCCTCGATCAGCCGCTCCGTCTCCGCAATGGTCAGAACCTCCGGTAGACGCCGCGGCTGGCGTGGAGTCGCCAGGGCGGTAAGCGGGTTTCCGGCTGTCAAGCCTTCACGCGTCGTGAACCGGTAGAACGATCTCAACGCCGCCAGCCGTTGGGCCACGGTCCGCCTGCCATGCCCCTCCGCCAGCACGGCGAGGTACCCTCGCAACTCGCCTCGAGTCGGCGCGCGCCAGTCGCAACCGCCGTCCCGGACCCATTCGAGGTACGCGTCAAGGCCAGTCCGGTAGGAACGGATCGTGTTTGGCGATGAGCCGCGGGCCACGAGTGCCTGGAGGAAACGCTCGGCCGCTGCGGCCGCCGGCGCAGAATCTGGCGCGGAGCCCCCGGTCATCCCACTCGGCGAGTGCCGCCCGAACGCGCAGCGGTCGTCTTGCGCGGCGCGGATCGATGAGCGCCCGCGGCCGAACCACGGCCGCCTCGGCGGGGTCGACTCGACGAGGGTCGTGCCAACGCCGCGGGATCTGGCTCGCCGCCGGGGAGGCGCTTGCCCACCGGGTCATCGATACCCGCGAGTACTACCGCGGCACCGCATACCAGGCACATCGCCGACGTGCCGTTCAGACCAACCGGCCCATCGTCGGCGTCGTGCATCGCGCCGGTCGGCTCGTGCGAGGTCGTGAAACGACACGTCGGATAGCGCGAACAACCCCAGAACAGAGAGCCGGTCCGGCGCGCTCGCCGGGTTACGAGGTGGCCCTGATGACAGGTCGGGCACTTCACCTCGAAGGCGAGTGGAGCCGGAGGAGGCGGGCCATCCTTCTTTATGTAGTCGCACTCAGGATATCGGGAGCAGCCCATGAACGGCCCAAACCGGCCTCGCCGCTGAACGAGGACGCCGCCGTCGGTTGCGCCGCACTTGGGACAGGTCTCCGGGGTCGAGGGCTCGCCAGCACCGTCCTGCGTCCCCTCCCCCGCCGGCTTCGAGCCGTTGCCTGATGCGCCAGGCAGCTCTCGCGTCTCCTTGTGCTCGGGGTACTTCGAACAGGCCAGGAACTCGCCGTAGCGGCCCAGCCGGATGACCATCGGATGGCCCTCCGAGCAGACCTCGCTGGAGGGTCGAGTCGTGAAGTCGGCCCGTCGGAGCTCCTTCGTCTTCTCCTCGATGCGCGCCCGGAAGGGCGTATAGAAAGCGCGCACGACCGGGACCCAGGCGCGCTTGCCGTCCGCCACGTCGTCGAGCTCGTCTTCCATCCGGGCCGTGAACTCGAGATCGACGAACTCGCCGAAATGATCGACCAGCAGGTCGGTGACGACCTCGCCAACAACCTCGGGCTGAAGGCGACGTTCCCGGACCTTTACGTAACCACGGTCGAGGATCGTCGAGATCGTCGCCGCGTAGGTCGACGGGCGGCCGATGCCGTGCTCCTCGAGGGCCTTGATCAGGCTCGCTTCCGTGTAGCGAGGCGGCGGCTCGGTGAAGTGCTGCAGCGGCGCAACCGACTCGACGGCCGCGGCGTCGCCCTTCGCCAGCGCCGGGAGACGACACTCCGCCTCCTCCTCGAGGTCGTCCTGACCCTCGGTGTACACACGCGAGAAGCCGTCGAACGTCGTCCTCGTGGCATTTGCCCGCAGCTCGTAGCCATCGGCCGCGAGATCCGCGGTCGAGGTCTCCTGCTCCTTCGCCGCCATCTGGCTGGCGAGAGCCCGCTGCCAGATCAACCGGTAGAGGCGCGCTTCGTCGGTGCTGAGGCGCTTGGCGAGAGCATCCGGATCGCGGTGGAACGACGTCGGCCGGATCGCCTCGTGGGCTTCCTGGGCGTTCCGAGTCTTGGTCTTGAAGGCGCGGCCCCTCGGAGTTGTGTATTCCGGCCCGAAGCGCGCCTCGATGACTCTCGCCGCCTCGGCCATGGCACCGCTCGACAGCGCGACGGAGTCGGTGCGCATGTACGTGATCAGGCCGACCTGCCCCTCGTCCGTCTCCATGCCTTCGTAGAGTCGCTGTGCGGCGCTCATCGTCCGCTTCGGCGAGAAGCCGAGCTTGCGGCTCGCCTCCTGCTGCAGGCTCGAGGTAGTGAAGGGTGGCGCAGGCGTCCGGTTGGTCTTCTTGACTGAGACGTCGGTGACGATCGGCCGGCTGGACCTGATGGCAGCGGCATGGCGTTCGGCGGTCTCGCCGTCGCCGATGTCTGGCTTCTTGCCGCCGACACGGACGAGGTCCGCCTCGAACGTATCGCCGTTGGGCGCAACGAGCACGGCCTTGAGCGTCCAGTACTCGCGTGCGGTGAAGGCGCGAATCTCGCGCTCGCGGTCGACCACGAGCCGGACCGCGACCGACTGGACGCGGCCCGCCGACAGGCCCGCCCGAACCTTGCGCCACAGCAGCGGACTCAACGTGTATCCGACCAGACGATCGACGACGCGGCGCGCCTGCTGGGCATCGACGAGGTTTCGGTCGATCGAGCGCGGCTCCGCGAAAGCGCGCTTGATGGCCGATTCCGTGATCTCGGAGAAGGTCACCCGCCGGGTGCGCTCCGGGGCGAGTTCGATGGCCTCGGCCACGTGCCAGGCGATGGCCTCGCCCTCGCGATCCAGGTCTGTGGCCAGATAGATGAGGTCTGCCTTGGCGGCGGCCTTCTGGATCGCAGACAGCTGCCTCTTGCGATCGGCGACCACCTCGTACACCGGGGCGAAGTCGTTGTCCACGTCGACGCCAAGCTGGTTCTTGCCAGGGTTCTCCGGCAGGTCGCGGACGTGGCCGTAGGATGCGAGCACGGTGTAGCCCGGTCCGAGATATCGCTCGATCGTCTTCGCCTTCGCCGGCGACTCGACGATCACAAGGTTGCCGCTCATCCGCGGGAGTCTAGCATCAGCCACTAACCCGACCAATTGCGGCGCCTGCGAGCGGTGGCATAGGAAGGCGTCGCGTCGCGGGGCGCGACAGCCGCGCTCTCCGGCAACGGGTGCGTTCAGACCTCACGAATGCGCCGGAGCAGCTCGTCGTCGAGATCCGTGCCATCCGCCGGCTCAGCTCGCGCGGCCGCGTCGGCTTCGTCGCCGGTTTCCTCTCTGCCCATCAGCCGCCCAAGCCTCGCCAACCCTTCTACCGGCCCCTCGACGGGCTCGGATGCCGTGGATCGATCAGGCGCTTCGGATGCCCTTTCGGCCGCAGCGGCATCCATCGACTCAAGGGGCATCTCGATGAAACGGATGTGGGCCAGGGGGATGATGAAAGTGGAATCAGCCCTATCGACGAAGAGGGGCTTCCCCCCGGCCATCGTCCGTACGTTCCGGCAGATCAAGGCGACGGCTGTGGGATCGGGCTCGGCCACCAGGTCCGCCCGGATGGACTGCTCATTGTGGATGTGGATGACGACGTCGCGGATCATTGGCAGGTGCGCTGGCTACACGATCGATTGGATTTGTCGCCGAGATTGGGCATCAGCCGTAGAAGTCGATCGAGACTCTCACGACTCCGTTTGACACCCAGACGCCGACACCGGCCTGGTTGAAGTACGGGTCCATGATGTTGTAATAGTGCTCGCATCTGCACCAGTACTCGTTCTGGTAGAAGATCTCGATGTCGATCATCCCGCCCCGTCCCGCCGAGGATGGCGAGGCGATGTTCTCGCCCCACGACCCGCCGCAGTAGCCGCCCCAGTTGCACAGCCGCCAGTGTGCGTCGTGGTAGGCGTAGTGGTCCAGGATCCGGCGATCGGCCATGAACTTGGCGTACGGCCGGGAGACCAGGTTCGAGATGCGGGTGTTGAGCGTTAGCCGCCCCTGGGCCGGCAGAGTGTGGTGGGTTTCGGTGGTGCAGGTTCCGCTTGTGGTCACCCAACCGCCGGTTCGAGTGCAGTTCATGAGGTTCATGTAGTAGACCTCGGACGCGTGGTAAGGCGCGCTCGCCGAAGCCACGCCGCCCCCACCGATGACCGTGGACCGCGGCGGCGAGATCTTGAAGGTGGCGCTCGCGGCGATGCCTAGGTGGAGGCCGTCTTGGGATTTGGCGGCGGTACCGACCCGCGCCACCACCGTGTTGCCGACCTTGAACGAGTAGCGGGGCGTCAGAACCAGGACCGTGTCGCCCTCGGCCCAGTAGGTGCTGCCCGCGACCGCCCTGCCGTTGACCGTCACGGAGAAGGCAGCCGCCGTTGACTTCTCGTCCATCGGGACGGTGAACCGAACGGAGACCGGCTGGTTCGTGTCGTATGCCGCGGTTCCGTCCTGCGGCCTGAACCGGACTACGGCCGGCGACGTCATCGTGAGAACCTGCAGCGGGGCAACAGGCTGGAGGTTCGCGCCGGACGAGTCCGTCCCTCCGGCAGCCATGCTCAACAGGTAGGTCATGTTGGACGCCAGCGCGGTCTTGGGCGTCATCGTGAAGACCTGAGAGGCCGCGTCAGTCGGGTCATCCCCGACCAGCGTGAACGGCACCTGGGGGCTGATTCCGAACCGAAGCAGAACCGTCGACAACTTCACTGGACGCGTGAAGGTGATCTGGAAGGTCGTCGACGGGGAGACCAGGCCTTTGCTGCTCTGCGTTGCGGAGATCGTGCCCGCCGTCGGCGCCCCGGATTGGAACGAGGTGTGGATCTCGTTCGCCAGGCTCAACCCCTCCTGGTCGCTCGCGGCGCCAGTGATGTCCACGGAATAGGTCGTGTCAGGAGCCCAATATGGGTTCGGCGCAAGGGACAGGACCTGAGCCGTTGCGTCCCACTGGAAGGCCACGTTGATCTGGGGCGTTACCGTCAGCGCGTTCTCGACCGAGGTCTCGTTCATCGGCTTGGTGAACCTCACCTGGAACGGCGCATCGAATGGGAGATTCGTTCCGGTCCGGCCGGCGACGGCCTGCGGAGCCAGCGGCGCGAACGTCGGCGGCGCCCCACCTGCGACCTGCTTTGCCGGCAAACCGAGCAACAAACCGCTGACCAGGATCGCAACCGCGGCTCCCACCATCAGGAGCTGGATGGGCCCGGCCTTCGCTACCCTCTCTGGCGACGTCCGCCGAATCACCGACGCCACGTAGATGAAGGCGATAAAGGGGAGGGCCACCACAGCGGCCGCAATCTTCCGCAAACAGCTGTCTCCTGTGGCGGTGGGAGGATGGTCCCGAGTCGACGACTTGGCCGAGCGTAACACCCCCCGGCTGGATCGGGCAAATGGGGCGGCGTCGGACCCAAGGCCTACGGCGAGGGCCGGAACCGCGGCGGTTGGGCTCGCCGGCGAGTCAGCGCCGCCGACCCTGGGACACGGCCGCCGAGGCTCCGGACCACCTTGCGAGCTCGCCGCGAGGCGCGTAGCGGCCGTACGAGCCCACCACCAATCCCCTCAACTCGAGCAGCGTCAGCGCGCTCAAGATGGCGGCATCGGGCAGCGCGGTTCGCAACGAGAGCTGGTCTGCTGTTGCCGGGCCACGCTCGAGCTCTTCCGCAAGACTGCGCTCCACGGGACCCAGCGAGGCCAGCACCGCAGCCCGGCCTGCGCCCCGTGCGGACGACAATGGGGCGCTCCCACGGGTCGGCGCGACGCCGGCACGAGCAGGCACGTCGGGTGCGGGCACACCCCCGGCCGCGAACTCGAGCTGCAGGTCCTCGATCAGCTCGGCGACGCCACACACCACACGAGCCTGTCCAGGGAAGCTTCGAAGGAAGCCGAGGCATCCCGCGCTGGCAGGAGCATCCAGCGGGCCGGGCACCAGGAAGCACTCCCTGCCCTGCTCGAGGGCCCAGCCTGCCGTGATCAGCGCCCCGCTGCGCCTGCCTGCTTCGACCACGACGGTTGCATCAGATAGACCGCTAATGAGGCGGTTCCGTCGCGGGAAGGTCCCGCGGCTGGGGCTCGTTTCGGGAGTCAGTTCCGAGACGATAGCGCCACCGGCATCGACGATCGCGTCCGCCAGGCGCTCGTGAGCCTTCGGAAAGAGGCGCGCATGGCCGCCGCCCAACACCGCCACGGTCCGACCGCCTTCGCCAACGACCGCGGCGTGCGCGGCGCCGTCTATCCCGACCGCCAGCCCCGAGACGACCACGGCTCCGGTTCTCGCGATCGCCGAGCCAATCCAACCGGCGATCAGCCGACCCTTGTCGGTGGGCCAGCGTGTGCCGACCACGGCAACCGCATCGGCTACGGAGAGAGCGGCCGGCGAGCCGCGTACGAATAGGAGCGGTGGCGGCAATTCCACTCCTCTCAACCGGTCCGGATAGTCCGGGTCGTCGAGCGTCACGACCGTGAGCCCGAGCGACCGCACCTTCTCCAGGGCCGATGCGCCATTCCCGGCGGCCTCGCAGATCCGAGCCGAGAGCTCCTCGCCGATAACCGGCCGGTGCCGGGCTCCGGTTGTGCCAGCCGGCGAGGCTTCGGTCCCAACCGGCGCGCAGCCGTCGAACACGATCGGAGCCCAGCCTCCATCGGGAAAGACGGCCACGTCCGCCAGCGCCTCCCGCAGACGGGCGGGACCACCCGGACCGCCGGCCACCTCGAGCACGGCCCGAGCCGATCCGAAGGCTCGCAGCAACGCGCCGAAACTGACCGGTCCCAACCCGGACACAGAGAGCAGCACGACCCAGGCGTCGCGCTCGAGATCGCTCTCCTGCTTCTGGAGAGCGGCCGCACCCGGAACTGAGGGCAAGCCCGGGCTGGGCTGGTGCGAGCCGTGCGGCTCCGGTTGCATTGCCCCCGATACAGACGCGGACTCTATGCCGGCGGCCCGGATCGGGACGCTCTCGGACACACGACGGGGCACGATCGGCCCCAGGCTCTGCACTCCCAGCATGGCTCAGCTCACCGCCTCGAAACCGACGCGCCGCCCGGACGGGGACCGGAACCGGGCCGCCTCGTCGAGGTGCGGCTGCTCGACCCGTGGCGAGCCCGCCAGGTCCGCACAGGTCCGCGCGACGCGCAGAAGCCGCTCGATGCCCCGGGCGCTCCAGCCCTCGAGTTCAGCCAGGCGGACCGCGTGCGCCTGCTCGATCGGCCCCAGAGCACACGCCGAGCGAAGGGCCCGCCCACTCATACGAGCGTTCGGTCGTCCACCTCGTTCCAGCCCCGTGAGGCGAGCCTCCAGGATGCGGGCCGCAACGGTAGCGGTTCCCTCGGGCGCCGCCGCGGTTACGTAGTCACCGGGCTCCACCCGCGGCATGTGAACCCAGAGGTCGATGCGATCCCGCAGCGGCCCCGAAATGCGCCCTGCGTATCGCTCGACGACGACCGGCTGGCACCGACAACGGCCGTCCCCCTCCCCAGCGTGTCCGCACGGGCACGGGTTCATACGTGAACTACACCACCGTGCGCCGCGTGATCGAGTTGCCGGTGGGCCGCCAGAAGAACCAGGCCCGAGCCAACACCCTGGTTGCGGGCGCCTCATGAGCACCATGGAGGCCCGCCATGGGGCTTGACCACGAGCACACTCGGTACTACTCGGCCCGACCGAGGCGGGTGCCGCCAGAGTTCTGCACCGACGAGCTCCTCGAGGAGTGCAGCCTTCTGGCCGCCCTCACCCTGTATCGGATCATCAGCCAGGCCGACGACCAGGGCCGGCTGCCTGGTTCGCCCAAGTACGTCCGAGCACTCTGCTTTGGCATGCGGCCCAAGGTAAGTGAAGCCGCCGTCGCCGCTGCCATCGGCGAACTCGTGGCAGCAAGGTTCCTGATCCGGTATGAGTCACGAGAGCGGATGTTCCTCCAAGTCGATCGCTGGCTCGATCTCCAGGGCAAGTGGGGACGTCATTCCTACGCCAGCCGCTACCCCGCACCGGCAGGCTGGACCACGGACTGGGTGAGTGCGAAGAGCGAGCCAGATGCGATCGAACTGCACGCAGATGACGAGCAGGGAGCGAGCGAACTGCACACCCCCGTCTCTATCGCTCCCACCGTCTCTTCCACTCCCGCGGTCCCTTCCTCGTTCTCTTCCTCACTCCCTCCCACAGGTCGTGTTAATGCCGCGCCTCGAAATGGCGGTTGGGGATCAGTAGGAGACGTTCTGCGTCACGTAGCGGAGGGTGCGCGCGCCCACGAAGACCGAGCAACGGCCAGGTTCGAACCGCCGAGGAGGCCCTGAGCGATGACTCCCCTGCCCTCTCTGACCGTCGAAGCAGTCGCGATCGATCTGCTGCGACCGGACCCGGCCAACCCGCGACGGATCGGCGACGAGGAACTCGACTCCCTGGAGCGGAGCATCCGCGAGTTCGGCTTCGTCCAGCCGGTCCTGGCTCGCAGGGAAGACGGCACCGTCATCGGCGGCCACCAACGTCTGGTCGCGGCTCGCAGGCTCGGCCTCACCACTGTGCCAGTCACGTACCTCGATCTATCTATAGAGCAGGCTCGGCTGCTGAACCTTGCGCTCAACAAGATCTCCGGCTCCTGGGACGAGCAACTCCTCGCCAGACTCCTGGCCGACCTCCAGACGAGCGTCGACCTATCCCTGTCGGGCTTCGGCGAGGACGAGATCCGCGACCTGCTCCGCTCCCTTGAGACCCGCGAAAAGGCCGAACGCTCCGAGGACTTCGACCTCGACTCAGCCCTCGAAGACGCGGCCCGAGGTCCTCGCTCCAAGCCCGGCGATCTGTGGGCATTGGGCGAGCATCGGCTCCTCTGCGGCGACGCCACCAAGCCCGAAGACGTCGAGCGGTTGCTCGGCGGAACCAGAGCGGCAATGGCGTTTACCGACCCGCCATATAACGTCAGCCTCGGCGACCACGGCGGGCAGCAGCGCGGCTCCCGGAGGAGACGGATCGCCAATGACTCGATGGACCCGATCGCTTGGGAGGTCTTCGTCCGGGCCTGGGCTCGGACTCTCCTCGCCTCGGTTGAAGGCGCGATCTACTGCTGCATGAGCAGCAAGGAGATGCCGCTCCTGTCGCGAGTCCTGGCTGAGGAAGGCGGCCATTGGTCCGACACGATCATCTGGCGCAAGGACCGCTTCGTCCTAGGACGCGCCGACTACCAGCGAGCATACGAGCCGATCTGGTTCGGCTGGCGAGAGGGATCAAGCCACGACTGGTGCGGGGATAGGGATCAGGACGACGTCTGGGAGATCAACAGACCCTCGGACGCACCCCTCCATCCGACGATGAAGCCCCTTCCATTAATGGAGCGCGCGATCTCCAACAGCTCGAAGCCTGGCGACTTGGTCCTCGATCTCTTCGCAAGCTCTGGATCGACCCTGATCGCGTGCGAGCGGACCGGCCGGCGCTGCGCCGCCCTCGAACTCGATCCTCGATACGCCGACGTGGTGCTGACTCGGTGGGAGCGCTTTAGCGGGTCGGTCGCGGAGCGGCTCGATGACTAGGACGACCCGGCCGACCAAGAGAAGTGGCTCGGTATCGCTCCAGCTCCTCGGTGGTGACGACGTAGGTCTTGCCGAAGAGTTGAGCCTTCATCCGGCCGAGCTGGACCTGGTGGCGCAGGGTCGCGTGAGCGATCCCGAGTTCGGCGGCAGCCTCAGCGAGGGTGAGCATCGCCTAGGCCTCTGCCCCGTCGCTCTCGGCCATGAGGTCCGTCTCGATCTCGCTGAGCCAGCCCTCCATCGACTGGCCACCACCCTCGTCAGATCCGTTCCCGACCTGGTAGGCATCGAGGCGGTAGGTGCTGTAACCGGCGTGGCGAAGGGTCCGCTGGAACTCCGTCCAGCGATCGGTCCACTCGCGCCACGCCTCGCGCACCTCTTCGAGCTCGTCGCGCAGCTCTTCGGCCGTGTCGGTGTCCATCCTGGTCGTCATGTCGGAGTCTCCTCTGCCCGCCTCGAAGCTCTACGAGCCGCTGACCCCGAAGCCCAGGGCCCGTGCGATCAGCTCGCCGGCCGAGACTTGCGTGAGGCAGAAGCCGTGGATGTGAACGCGCACGTTCGCGGGCGTCGCGTCAAGGACAACCTGATCCCTGGTAGAGATGAGTTCGCCCCAGGGCAGCACGATCATTCCGTTACCGCAGACCACGCAGACCTCCTGGCTGCGGACCAGCGTTCCCGCCAGGGCGGGGTCCACGCCGCTGGCCGCGAGAGCCTGGGTCATCTTGTTCTGGGTTTCGCCGTTCATCGGGGTCTCCTCTTGGGTGGCTGTGCTCCCTCACATACACGCTCGGTACCGGCCAGATTACAAGTCGGAAGACGGCGGTGCGCCAATGGCTAGAAGCGTCCCGGCCACGAGCCCTTCTGTGGGGCTGACACCGTCCAGGTCGGCCAATCCGCCAACCCGCAGCCGATCGGCGCACACGAGAGCCGTGTCGGGCTCCAGCGCCAGGAAGGCGGCCCTGCGCGAGCTTCTCGCCGCGACCCTAGAGCTGTCTGGCCGTGCGATTGACACTGGGGCAGACTGCTGGGCTGTCCGCTATCTCGAGACTGTCCGTGGGTTCAAGCCACCGCCTCCGCCGATGAGCCCGGCCGAACAGATCAAGCTCGCCGAGACTCAGGCCGACCAGATAGTGGGCGTCACCAGAGCCGTCCTCGAAGGGCTCGATCTCTCCGACGCCGACTACACGCGCGGCATCGACATCGCCATCAAGGAGCTGCGGGCGTCCTCGTCCCAAGGCTGGGAGCCGCTGTGAAACCCCTTCGACTCCCCTCCCCAACCCGACACCATGGCGAGATCGTGACCCGCGGGCCCTTGTCCCCGACCGCCTTCCCGGCGGTCGTTGATAACCATTGGTAATCCGATGGTAATCAAACGCCGCTGCGCCTACGCCAAGGCCGATGGGGAACCCTGTGCGATGGCGCCATTGCACGACCGACCCTACTGCTTCGCCCACGACCCCGAGCGAGCCGCCGAGGCCGCCGAGGCTCGCCGTCTGGGTGGGCTGCGCCGGCGCAAGGAAGGCACGATCGCGGTTGCCTACGACCTACCCGGACTCGACTCCGTGGCAGGCATCCGTCGGCTACTGGAGATCGTGGTCACCGACGGAGTAGGCCTGGATAACGGCATCCCACGCCTGAGAGCCCTCATCTCGACCGCGGTGGCTGCGACCAACCTTCTCAAGGTCGGCGAGTTCGAGGAGCGTCTGGCTGCTCTCGAAGCCGCTGTTGGCCACGGGCACTCCGACGAAGGCGACGCCGCCTTCCCAGCCGAGTTCCCGACCGAGGCGAAGCGATGACCCTGGATCGACGGCTGGACAAGATCGATGAAGCCCTCTCCCCAACGCAGCTCGTCCTGCGCTGGCTGGCCGAGGCTCACAGCTACGGGGATCTCGTGCCTTACGTGAACTCGCTCCTGGCCGGGGACCCACCCGTGGCTCCTCTTGATCGTCTTGCTCGCGAGGCAGTCCACGGCGCCCGGACAGCCATGCGCGGCAAGCGGCCAGAGATGGTCGACGCCGCGGTCCGGAGCGCCCTGCGCGAGACGGTCTTTCGGTACGAGCTCGTGCTCCGCATCAACGTTGTGGCGCACGAGCTTCTCGATCAAGAGGAGCTCATCGCGGCGCTCTTCGCCTCGCAGCTCGCCATGCTTCTTGGCGAGACTCCCGACAAGGGGGTTGGGGGCGACTCTCACCTGCGCCGCCTCGAGCTATGCCGCCGCCTGACTCTCCTTCGAGTCAACGAGCTGCTCGCATCGCGGGAGGCCCGCTCAAGCGTCGAGGCACGCTACCTCGGGGGACACTCAACCCTCTTCCCGGACGTTGCCGCCGCGTTCGAGGCGCAGCTGAGAACCAGTCAGGAGATCGCGATCTCAGCGTGGCGTGCAGCCGAGATCGATGGCGTCGATCCGCCGCCGCCCGAAGATCCCGATACGGTAGAGGTCCGGGCAGGAGAACTCGTCGCCGACCTCGTGGAACCCGCCCGCTCCGAGACTCTCGACAAGCTCGGAGAAGGAAGACAGGCGCTAGACATCGCTGCCGGGTGGGTGCGAAACAAGCTCGCGTACACCAGCGGTCCGTTGACCTCGCCCTCTACCCTTGCAAGCGTGAAAGAGAGACGACCCTGAGCGACAAGAGCCGAATCGAGTGGACCGACGCCACGTGGAACCCGGTGACCGGCTGTTCCAAGGTCTCACCTGGGTGCGCCCATTGCTATGCGGAAACCTTGAGCCTGCGCTTCGGTTGGAGCCAGAGGCCTTGGCTACCCCAGTACGCCGCGGAGAACGTCGTGCTACATCCAGAGCGACTGGACCAGCCGCTGCGATGGCGTCAACCTCGGCGGGTTTTCGTTAACTCCATGAGCGATTTGTTCCACGAACTCGTCCCGGACGCTTTCGTCCATGAAGTGTTCGATCGCATGGCCGAGGCTAGTTGGCACTCGTACCAGATCCTCACAAAGCGGCCCGAGAGGATGGCTGCGGTCGTTGGCGCCTACTACGTGCAACGGCCCGGAACGCAGCCGCTGCCGAACGTTTGGCTCGGCACCTCCATCGAGAATGACCGCTGGACTGGAAGAGCTGACGCCCTTAGGGCAACGCCGGCTGCCATCCGCTTCATCAGCGCTGAGCCCATCCTCGGGCCGCTCCCCTCACTTGACCTAACCGCAATCGATTGGCTGATCGTCGGGGGCGAGTCCGGAGCGGGCGCACGGCCTATGGATGCCGCATGGGCCTGCGACCTTCGGGATTACGCGCTGGTGACCAGAACCGCCTTCTTCTTCAAGCAGTGGGGAGGCCGGACCCCGAAAGCCCGAGGCCGGGCGCTCGACGGGCGTACGTGGGACGAGATGCCCCTAGCCCGACTGGCGGCCCTCAGCGAAGACTCGGAGCTCGATCTTGTCGCCGAGTCGGTCGATTCCGTCCCATGCGATCTCGTCGGGAAAGGTGCCGAAGACGAACTTGGGGCGGGGGCGGGCGTCCTCGTGGAGGCGTGACGACCACTCGACCACGCCTCGTTCCCTGAGAAACAGAAGCACCTGATGGGTGTCGGGCTGGCCGAGGTTCAGACCCAATAGGTGCTGGTAGATCTGGGAGTAGTTGACATTTCGAGCGCCGGCGAAGGGTCGCAGCTGGTTTATCGCCCGGTTGATGGCCGACCGCCTCTCCATTCGCAACGCGACCTCGATCAGACGGGCGTCGAACCTCGCTGCAGCTGCCTTGAAGGCTTGCAGCCACTTCTCCGTTCCCTTCGGGCTGCCGCAACCCTGGGCAATCGCTCTGTTCGCGTGCGTCGCGTTGAAGACGATTCTCTGGACCGACGTGTACGGGAATAGGTGGTCGCGCGCCAACGTGAGTCGATACAGCTCAAGAAGCGCAACGACATCAAGGTCGCCGGTGGGACCGTAACAAGCTCGCCATGACGTCTCGTCGCCGAAGAAGCGGCTTACCGCCCGCGCATTCTCGAGTTGCGCGCAGCGGAGCAGGGCTTGAACGTCGAAGCTCAGCAGCAGCTCCGTTCGCCGGCGGTCGCCGAATTGGCGAACCAGCTCGTACGAGACCTCGATGCCATCTGGGTCCAGCAGCGCCAGGCTTGGAGCACCACGACTTTCGGTGAGCAGCTCAGGCGCTCTCTCATCCGCGGTGCCGTCGAGGATCAGGTAATCGATGAGCCCGTCGTACCGGGTCATGGCCGCATACAGAAGGGCGCGGGTCGGTTCGTCCTTCTCAACGAATCGAAGATGAACCACTACCGGGCGGCCTCGCTCCTGGAGGGAGCTCTGGACCACAAGTGCCGCGTCCGCGGCTACGACCGGGGAGCCGCCTACTCCATCACGGTACTCACCGGGGCCGGCAAAGAGATCTAGCACGAACAGGTCGCGAACGCCCGGAGACTGTCCAAGGATTCGGAGCCACTCGGGAAGGTAAGCCTGATAGGCTGCGAGCTTGATCTGGGTTTGCGGTCGATCCCCTACCAGCCGCTCGCGGGCGGGCACCTTCCGACCCGACGGTCCAGGCGGGCTGGCCCATGGAAACACGTCTTGGGCAGGGGACGCGCGCTGCTTCGGCATTGGCCAGGACGACCAGTTAAGGACCCGCGATCGACGGACCAACGCTCGTGTCCGTCACGCTCAAGGGACACGTATGGTACTGCGCCGCGAACCCACGTGATTCACCTGAGAAGTGGCTCGGATTGCCGACACGATGACTCCATCGTGGAGAGCCGCTCGCGAAGGCCGAGTCGATGCCTAAGACGGACGGCGAGGCCACGCACCCTTGCCCTCCGCCCAGTGGAGGCCGGAGCCCGCAGTCGCAGTATGATCGGCAGGCTCGACCGGAGGCGGCATGTCGCGGATCATCGTCTACACGGGCAAGGGCGGCGTTGGTAAGACGAGCGTCGCTGCTGCCACGGGCCTCCTCGCCGCGGAACGCGGGTACCGCACGATCGTGCTCTCGACGGATGCAGCCCACAGCCTCGCGGACTCCTTTGACGTACCGCTGGGCCCCGAGCCCACGCTCGTCGGGCCGAACCTGTGGGGCCAGGAATCCGAGGTCTCGCACAACATCGCCAAGTACTGGGGGACCGTCCAGTCGTACGTCTCAAGCGTCTTCCAGTGGCGTGGTCTCGACGAGGTGATGGCCGATGAGATGAGCGTGCTGCCCGGCATGGACGAGCTGGCCAGCCTGCTCTGGATCGCCGAGCACCACGACAAGGGCGCGTACGACGTTATCGTGGTCGACGCGGCCCCGACCGGCGAGACCCTGCGCCTTCTCTCGCTTCCGGAAGTCGGCAAGTGGTGGATTGAGAAGATCTACCCGATCCAGCGCCGCATCGCCCAGGTGACCGGCCCGATCGTCGGGAGAGTGCTCGGCATGCCGATGCCGAGCAACGCCGTCTACTCGTCGGGCGAGGAGCTGTTCGGGCGCCTGGAGCACATGCACGACCTGCTGGCCGACCCCGAGCTGACATCGATCCGGCTCGTGCTGAACCTCGAGAAGATGGTCATAAAGGAGGCGCAGCGCGCGTTCACGTACTTCAACCTGTATGGCTACCCCACCGACCTCGTCATCTGCAACCGCATCGTCCCCGACGACGCCGGGCCCTACTTCGAAGCCTGGCGCCGGGCGCAGGCGCGGTATTGGCCCGAGGTGCAGGCGAACTTCGAGCCCATTCCGATCCGCCGCGCCCCGTTCTTCGAGCACGAGGTTGTCGGAATGCCGATGCTGCGCGAGCTAGGCGCGGCCGTGTTCGAGGGCGAGGACCCGACCGCCTTCTACTACCGTGGTCACCCGTACAAGGTCCGCCGCGAGGACGGCGCATTCGTCCTCTCGCTCGAGTTGCCTTTCACCTCTAAGGACGAGGTCCGGCTCCACCGCAACGGCGACGAGCTAGTGGTGCAGGTGGGATGGTGGCGGCGCAACCTCATCCTGCCGCGTACGCTGGTGGATCTACCCACGGCGGGCGCGGGGTTCGAGGATCACGTCCTCAAGGTCAGGTTCGCGGCGGGGCCGCACAGTCAGGCAGGAGCGTCAAAGCGATGACCGATCTAGAAGCACGGCTCGCGGAGCTCGAGCAGCGGCTTGCCGCCGTGGAGGCACGCGAGGAAAGCGAGCCCACAGGGCTCGTGGGGCTGTGGCGAGAGTTGTTCCCACCGCAGGTCCGGAAGCACATGCGGGCGGCGCGAAAGGAGCAGCTCCTCGCGGCGCGGGCGTTCCTCGACCATCGGATCGAGCGACTCGAGAAGGAGCCGGCAGAGTCGCTGCCCCGCCGGGAGAGCATCCCCCTCGAGTAGGGCCCGGTCGCCCGGTCGCGCGCATAAGCGGTGAGTCCGGTCGGGACCAACCCAAACCCCGCACGATGGCAGAATAGCGACCCGCTTACCGCGAGCAGGGCGACTCGCTGGCCGCGGCCAAGCTCAGATCACGACCCAACTAGGTTGCGGTGGCGGAGCGCGTATGCCCGGTCGGCCAGCGCGGTGCCCGCGAGCAGGAGCGACGCCGGACCAAAGATCACCGCCAAGAACATCCAGCTGCGCGCATCCACCCCGAGCGGTGTCGGGGCGGGCGCGTGAGCAAAGGCCTCGGAACAGCCACACGCCGAAGCCATGATGAATAGGGGCAGCGACACGAACCCCAGGACCAGCCAGATCCAGCCCAGGCTGTTGACCCCGAACCGCCGGCCTCTTCCCCACAAGCCTCGCGCCGGATAGAGCGCGAGGGCCGCAGCCAGGACGCCCGCGACAATGAAGAAGGAGCCTGCGTATGGGTTGGACTCGATCGAGTAGTCCGCGAGAGCAGTTAGGCCGGTCAGGATCGCAAGTGCTGCCGCGGCGAGGGCGAGCGCGGCACGGATGAAGTCGAACAGAGGGGGCCGCTCGATCTCGACAGGCCTCTCGTCGCCGACGACGTGGCGGACGGTCGATACCACCGCCACGAGCGCGACGGCGACCAAGAAGCAGATCGCAGCCAGCACGACCAGAGTCGCGATCATTGACGGTCCCTCAGCGAGCCCGTCCGGCCGCTCCGTGCAGCCGCCCCCGGTGCCCGACGATGAATCTGCGCCCCCAGGTCCGCCGATACAAGGGTTGGACTGACCTAGTGCCGTTGCCTGCCCGGGTCAACCCAGGGGCCCTCGGCTCCGAGCGAGCTACCAACGTGACCGAGCCGGATGGGTCGAGAATCGCTGACGGATCCTGATCCACTCGCGGCTCGAGAAGGTCCGGCGCAAAGTAGGTGCTCGCGCCAGGCCCACGCTATGGCTGCATAGGGGAACCAAAGGATCACACTAGCCAAGACCGCACCTCACGAGAGGGACGCCGAGGCCCCCGACGCAGCCGCTCGAGCGGCGGGAATACGCCGGGATCGGCGGCGACTATCGGAGCGGGGGCGGGCCCTCGACTGAGGCCGCCCATGCCGGGGCAGTGAAAGGGCCCCCGGTCGCCCGGGGGCCCTTTCGATCACTGCGTTGCGGGTCAGTAGCCGGCAAGCGCCGGCACGAACCGGGCCGCGTCGATCGTGCCCACGCCGCTGGCAAGGTCGTAGCCCCGGCCGGCGTTGTAGCCGACGACCGTGTAGGTGTTGCCATCACTGTTGGTGAACGGCCCGAAGGTGTTGTTGCCCTTGGTCACGTCCACGATGCCCGACTTGTGCTCGCCGAGCAACTCGTAGAGCTGCGGGTTGAGCAAGCCAAGTCGATGGTGGGCTACCTGGTCGGCCAACGCCACGACGCCCGCGAACTCGGGCGAGGACTCGCTGGTACCCCCAAAGATGTGGTAGCCAACGTGGCCGGGCAGGAACGTGTAGTAGACCACGACGCCGCCATCGACCGCCGCGCTCATGCTGATATCGGGCGTGCCGCGCTTGCCGTCGACGACCTTCCGAACCCCGTCCTGGAAGTCAGGGCGGGAGAAGACCGACGAGACACCGCCGCCGCCGGCGCCGTAGCCGTCGTTCCAAACAACGTCAGGTGCGAGCCGGTTGCCGGCATCGTCGAGAGTGAGCTGCGTGCCGCCGATCGACGTCACCAGCGGGTCGCTCGACGGCCACGAGTTGACTCGGAACGTGTACAGATCGCTCACGTTGAGCTGGTAGTCCGTTGCGCCGGCGTCGCCGGAGGCGCCAAGAACGGTCACATGGTGGTTGTAGGCGTTGAAGTAGGCGCTCCGCAGGTCGAGCAGCGATGCCTTGCTGGGGAACGTGTTCTCGGTGGCACCGAAGCTCTGGGAGATCACGTCGGCCATGTTGTGGTTGATGACGTAGTTCTCGGCCTTGACGATCTCCGGGAAGCCGGTCACGCCCTCGGTCTCGCTGACCGGGGTCTCGACCAGGAGGATCTTCGCGCGCGGCGCGAAGACGTGCGACCACTCGACATCAAGGGTCGTCTCCTCGGCCCAGCCGACCATGTCGCTGTTGGTCGGGTCGAATGCGGGGATCGGGCCGGCCGGCGCGATGATCTTCAGGCTCGGGTCCTGCAGTCCGAAGGTCTGGTCGAAGACGTGCAGGTCGTTGGCGATCGTCGGCGAACCGAACGCGTCGACGATGGCGATGGTCTGGCCGCGCCCGTCGATGCCGTCGTTGAACAGCGGGGCGAGGTCATACGCCTTGACGAATTGCGCCGGCTGGTAGCAGTGGATCCCGTACAGCGCCAGGCATTGAGAAGTGGTTGGCGGATAGGACAGGTTGCCCACCTGGGGGACATTCTGGAGCAGCGGTCGGGCGGCCACGACCGGCGACGTGGTCACTCCCGCGAGCAGCGCCGCAGCAGCGACGGCCACGGCCAGCTGGCTCGCGAGCAGCCGCCGCACCCTTGCTCGGCCAGAATTGCCGGAACCCGTACGACTCAAGGCAAACATTGGCACCTCCCCGGGACGCAGAGCGATCCGCGGGTCGGTCTCGCCAGTGGCTCGGCGCGGTCCCGGCGGCCGGTTGTTTGGGCCGCGCGTCAGAGCCTCCCTCGCACCGGGCAATCGTAGCCACGGCGGCATCGTGGGACAACAACATCAAACCGGACTAAACCAGCCAAGAGCTACCCACGGCACGGAGCACCGGCCCCCGACGCAGCCGGCCTGGCTGTCACGACGTAGCCGACCAGCGGAGCGGGGCCTAAGCATGGAAACGCCCGCCACGGCGGGGGGTAGTGGCGGGCGTTTCAGAGTATCGAGCCGGTGGAAGTCTAGGCCCTGTTGGTTCGAGACGTGCAGTTCTCCAAAGGTCCTCGCCGCGGACCTATTGGTCTCGGGGTCGCGCCACCCGCGATGATCTGCCAGGGCTCCACGGCGACGGTGGACGGGACCGGCGCCAGCGGTTCGGCTATGTCGTCCATTCATCCGCGGATCACCAGTTGTCCCGCGATGTCCGGTCACCGACAGCCGCCTCCAGACGAGAGCGGGTGTTAGATCGGGTATCAGACCCGAAGGTTGCCAGGCCCCGACGCACCGCTCGACTGGCCGCCAGACAAGGCCGCGCCAGAAGCCGCCCCGAGCCAGAGCCCGCCCGACGATCTTGTTCTTGGCCCGACGGGCGATCCAGTCGGCTCTCCCTGGCACCCTCAGCCTAGCGACCCGAGGTGGCCTGGCTATGGCCCGCCTGGTGCGCGGGCCTGATCCACTGGTACCAGAGCGAGGCCCTCAACGGAGCGGCCCGCCGCCGGAGGGCCGCGCGGGCCTGAGAGTCGCATGCCACGTTTGGCTGGCACCTGACCGGTCGCTCGTGGCCGTTCAGTTCACGATCGCTGGATCGTGCGCTCATGGCCGGAGCGGCGGCGGCCGCGTCTTGACAGCTAGCTCCCGGTGCGCTCGCTGGCCGACACCTCAAAGGCCATCAGCCGCCGGGCTTGGAGGCGGAACCTGTAGCTGACTATCGCTCCGTCACTGCCTCTGGACACAAGCCGGAATTCCTTCTCTCCCGCAAGCACCGTCGCACCCCTCCACCGCCCGTACCGAAGAGCGAAGGCCCCAAGAACAAGCCCCAGAGCGGTACGCGCGGCTCGGTAGCCGCTCGGAACGACAATCACCCCGGCCTTTCTCACGTCACGCGGGCTCCGATGGATCCACCTCTCGTTCTTGTCCGCTGTCAGAAGGACCCGGTCAAGCATGGTAGCCCGCTCAAACACGTCTTCGTCCTCGTGGCCGCCTACCCCTGCTGAAGCCGCGGTCACGCAGTTGACGCCCGCCGCCGTCAGATCCGTCACGAGGCCCGCGGGAACGTTCTCGTCTACGAGGAGCTTGAGCGCTGGAGGAAGACCAGCGGCGGAGCGCAACAGGTCATCCGTCACCTCAAACCACTGTTCAGGCTCGCGCGTCATCGCCATGTCGTCCTCGGCTGGACCTGAGTGTTCGCCCTATCCGAGCAACACCAACTCGCCTGGGCGGTGTCCGCATATGCCCGCCCATATGAGGATGCAGGCGACGGGCGTGATCCGCCGGAACACCGCCTCACCTCGTCGCTGCCCATAGACCGCCGCCGCGATGTGGCCTTCGACAGAGTCTAGAGACAATGCATCGTCGCCCAACCGGGGCCCCATGGCGTTGCCGCGATCGGCGCGGCCTCCGTTGCGACCGAGCAGAGCCACCGTCTCCTCGAACACTGCCCACGGCAACAGCGGCTGCTTGTCGAGGTTGTCGACCCGGATTCCCTCGGCGGTAATCTCGGCAGTGAAGATTCGGCCACCCCTGAGGAGGGGTATTCGGGCCGTCGGCCCCGCCACTTCAAATCGGCGCTTGATCCTGTCAACAACGGATGTGGCATCCACAACATCGTCCCTGTGACGCTCAAAGGCCGGGGCGCGAACGACCGAAGGAAGCGCGATTGCCCGGGGCACGTCAGCTGAGGAGTACTCCGAACCTCGCCTGCGGACTTCCGCTGATCGGCCAGGAACGTCCGTGGCAACGACGGGAGATTCGTCGGCCGGAGGCCCTCCCAAACCGACGATTCCAGATCTGCGAGGAGCCCTCGGGTTAGGGCGCGGCCGGGGTCCGAGTGCCATGTCGTACAGACGGCCGTAGGCCAAATGCCTGAACCGAGGTGAGACCGCCTGGTCCAGCGGACCGTTCCGCAATTCAAAGGCAGCGATGTCTTCAGCCACGTCCTCCATGATCTCAACCCAGGCCGCGCACGTCGCCGTTCGGCCAGCACCGATCTGCTTGCGGACGTTCGAGTCAAATGCGGGGCCGATCCTTCCTTCGGTCAGCAGAAGAACCGCTTTGGTGATTCCAACGCAGGACGCGGTTCCGTCTGAGGGAAGGGCCGAGAAGAGGGCCCAAAGATCCGCCAGGGCCTGGCTCTGCTGGGCCGTTCTATGGGCGACCGTCAACAACGTCAGATCGCCCAGCCTATCCAGCGGCTCCGCCGCCAATTCGAGCAAGTCCTCAAGGAAGGGCGCTTTGTGCTGAGCTTCCGACCTGATCCGACGCATTGGCCACGGTCGGGTTGCCTGCCATTTCCGCAGGATCTGCCCGAACAGTCTCGCCTTGGCCTGGGGCTTCACAGCAAGCCAGGCGTCCCAGTCGGTGACGTACCTCGCGTCGAAGCCATCCACGGCGTCCCGGAACTCCTCGGGCGTCTTCCGCCTGATCGCGTGAACGGACATCTGCAACTCCTCAGGCCGATGCCCTTGCCGGGCCGATCCGCCCTGGGCTGATCATCCCACCCCGCCCCAAGTCCACACGAGCTGCTCATCGTGTCGGCGGCGCTAACCACCTACCCCTCTGCTGCCTCACGGGCGAGGTTGAGCTCCAACAGCCGCCCCAGAACGTCATCTGGCCCAATTTCCGTTGGCCAGCCGTAAGCCGC
>JBEKPB010000003.1:0-213422 GCA_049521175.1 Candidatus Limnocylindrales bacterium | reverse complement strand
GTCGTGGCCTCGTTCGCGATCGGCACCTATGCCGGCTGGGGCTTCGTCTTTAGCCCGGTGACCGTCCTCGTCGCCGTCGCCTTCAGCCTCGTCGTCGGGATCGTCTTCGGCGTCTGGCCCGCGAGTCAGGCCGCTCGTCTCGATCCCGTCGTTGCTCTTCGGTATGAATAGGACTCAACGAATGAAAGGGGAGAACGAATGACGGAATCCGATCCGGCTAGCGCCGAGGCCTCGTCGCCGCCGAAGTCATCCGGCCGACCGCCAAAACAGGATCGCAAGACCACGATCTTGCTCCTGGTAGCTGCTCTCGTCGCAGTGGGCGGAATCGGCTTTGCTCTCGGCCACGTGACTGCCCCAGGCTCCACGGTGGCAGCGAGGTCCAGCGGCGGTCCTGGTGGCAATGGCGGGTTCGGCCAGGGCGGCGTCCCGTCTCTGGCTCCCGGCCAGACTCTCAACCCGGGCCAGTTCGGCGGTGCGCCCGATGCCGGTGCTGGCATTGCCGGCAGCGCGGTCGGTGGCGTCAGTGGAACCGTGCAGTCGATCAGCGGCAACACGATCACGATCCAGGAGGCGAACGGGACGTCGGTCACCATCGATCTCTCCGGCACTACCACGTACCACGGCGAGACCACCGCCAGCTCTAGCGACGTCAAGGTCGGTACGAGCGTGACCGTCCAGATCGATACGAGCGCTCTGGCGAGTCAATCCCCCAACCCAAGCGCATCGACCGGCCGTACTCTGACCGCCAAAGACGTGCTCATAACCCAGCCGTAGGTGCACTGAGCACCTGCCCGCTTCGGACTCGGCCGGCGGTTCCGCGGCCAACCTACCTTGCGGCCTCCTGCGATGTCCCTGCTGCGGCCCGCTCCAACCCGAACGCCAGCACCGACAGGCCGAGTTGATACGCGTCGTCGACCTCGCCCCCGAGATGGAACGCACCCGCCGACTCCATGCTCGTGAATCCGTAGGCGAAGGCGGTCAACACGCGGGCGGCCGCGAGTGCTTTCGTGGGTCCTACCATGGCCTCGGCCACTCGCAGGACCGGGCGCACGGCCTCGGCCTGGGACTCGAGGGTCGGCGTCGCGCCGGCGGCGACGTCGGCGAAGAGGAGAGCGGCCGCCCGCGGCGTCGCCAGGGCGAAGGAGCGATACGCCGCGGCTAGGGCGTGCAACTGCGCCGTCGGATCCTCGTCGGACCGCTCGACCACGTCCGTCAGGATCCGCCCAAGGTCGAGCGCCGTATCCGTCATGACCGCGGCAAGGAGATCGCTCCGATCGCCGAAGTGCTTGTACAGCGAGGGAGGCCTAATCCCCACCCGCTGGGCGACGCCAGCCATCGAAACCGCCTCGAGGCCGCCGTCCTCGAGTAACTCCCGGGCCGCCGTGACGATGGCGGCGCCTGAGGTCCGGGCGCGCGCCGGGCTCATCGCCCGCCTCGTCCGATCCGCCCGAGGTGCGTGTCGGCAAACGCCGTGGAGTACTTGAGACCGTAGCCGGCGGCCCGATCGATCCCGGTGTGGGTGACCAGGATCGCCCCGACGAGCGCTATCGCCGGCGATCCGAGCCACCATGCTGGCGCCAGGACGGCGAGGCCGGCCGCCCAGTTATGGGCGAGGTTGTAGACCAGTGCGCCCAGGCGAGGGCCGGCGATGTACCCGACCGTCGAGACATCGACTGCGAGCAGCAACGGGACGAGCCAGATGGGCGCCCCGCCGAGATGAAGGTAGAGCGCCGCTCCCGCCGCGAATACAGCGACGCCCTCCGCCCGAAGCCACATCCGCGGCGCGCCCACCACCGCACCTGGGCTGACCCCTGGTCCGGTTGTCATCTGCGTAATGGCCGTGCCTGCCGACATCGCCGTGTCTCCTTGTCCAGTTTCGCGGCGGTCGGTTGTCCCAGCCGCTCAAGGCTACGGTACTTCGCCTTGATGGCTACTGTCAATAGCCTATACCGTGCCACGAGGACTTCCAGACGACGCCACCACTGGCCGTCGGTTGGCGGTACTAGACTTCGCGGCAAGCCGCAGCCGAGCGGCGGCTCTACAGATCTCGTTTGCCGTGACCGCTCATTCGGGTGGGTAGAGCTGGCGACGTCCGGCCCTTGCGTGGGCCGCCCACGAGGTCGATTCTCGAACATCGGATGCGCAGCGATGCCGCGGGGCCTGAGGCGCTCGAAGGGAAAACCTCCCGTCGCGCGACCCGCCTTCCGTGCGGAAGCCCCCAGATATGTGGGAGGGATCGTCGGAATCACGCGCAGCATGACGAAACGTGAATGGACGCAACGCGAGACCTCGCGGCTCGAGTTGGCCGTCGAGCGGGCGGCCGACGGCGTCCTAGTGCTGGACGCAACGAACCGGGTGGTCCTTGCCAATCCGAGCATCTGCGCCATGCTCGGCTACGGCCACGACGAGATCGTTGGGCTGGACATACTTGAGACGTATCTGCCCGAGGACAGGCGGCGGGCTCCGAGCGTCTGGTCAGGCTCCGCTCCGCTGCAGGGACGGAGCGTTTCGAGCGGCTCATGCGTTGCAGAGACGGGCGCGCCATCCCAGTCGAGGTCCTGGTGAGCACACTGCCGGACGGTGAGCTGCAAGCCATCGTCCGCGACATACGCGACCGGTGGAAGGCGGAGGAGGAGCTGCACCGGCTGAACCGAGAACTGCGAGCGATCAGCAGCTGCAACGAGATCCTGATGCGGGCAGAGGACGAGCAGACCCTGCTCAACGACGTCTGCCGCGTCGTGTGCGACCAGGCCGGCTACCACATGGCCTGGGTGGGTTATGCCGAGGACGATGACGCCAAGACCGTGCGTCCCGCGGCTTGGGCTGGCGTGGGCGAAGGGTATTTCGCCACCGCGAGCATCACCTGGGCCGACACGGAGCCAGGCCACGGTCCCACCGGAACGGCCATACGGAGCGGACGGACCACCTGGGTGCAGGACGTCACCACCGACCCCCAGGCGGCTACCTGGCGAGAGGGTGCTCTGCAGGCCGGCTGCCGTTCGAAGATCGCCCTGCCGCTGAAGGATAACGAGGCCCGCACGTTCGGCTCTCTCACAATTTGCTCAACCGAGCCGAACGCGTTTACCCCGAACGAAACCCGGCTGCTCGAAGAACTGTCAGGCAACCTGGCGTTCGGCATCATGGCCTTGCGAACCCGTGTCGAACGGGATCGAGTGGAGGAAGCGCTCCGGGAAAGCGGGCAAAGGTACCGAGAGGTATTCGACAATGTCACGGATTCGATCTTCGTGTTCGATGTCGTGGAGGATGGCCGCTTCCGTTTCGTCGGCGTCAACGCCACATCCACCAAACTCTCTGGTGTCTCCGACTCGGCGGCCTCCGGCAAGCTCCTTGAAGAAGTAGTGCGGCCAGAGGTGGTCGCCACCTCGCTTCCGCTATTTCGACGGTGCATCGAGACAGGCTGATCCCCGTGCGCGATGCCACCGGCTCAGTCTGTCGACTTATCGCGGTCACCGGCGATGTCACGGAGCGCAAGCTGGCTGAAGATGCGCTCTTCGATGCCCAGCAAGTATTCCGCACCCTGGTCGAGAACTCGCCCGACATCATCGCCCGCTACGACCGCGATTTCCGGCGCACATACGTCAATCCGATGTACCTCAAAGTGGCTGAGATTCCCGAACCGGAATTACTCGCCACCGCACCAGAACAACGTTCGCCATTACCTGCAGACAGCGCGGCCGTGCTGCAGGACTTGCTCCGCAGAGTGCTCGAAAGCGGCATTCCCGAGGCCGTCGACGTCATATGGCCAAAGTCCGACAGCGTCGACCACTGGTACAACATCTACGCCTTTCCGGAGTTCGACCGCGAAGGACTAGTCGTGAGCGTGATGACGATCTCCCGCGACATCACCCAGCACAAGCGCACGGAGGAGGGGCTGCGGGCGAGCGAGGAGCGGTACCGCTCGGTTGTGAGCGCGATGTCCGAGGGGATCGTGTTCCAGGGTACGAACGGTGCCATCGAGGCGTGCAATGCCAGCGCCGAGACGATTATGGGTCTGACACGGGACCAGATGATGGGTCGGACATCGGTCGACCTGGATTGGTGGGCCATCCACGAGGACGGATCTCCGTTCCCGGGGGAATCGCATCCCGCGATGGTCACGCTGCGCACGGGTGAACCGTGCCTGGGAGTGATCATGGGTTTGCATAAGCCCGGCGGGACGCTCACCTGGATCTCGATCAATTCCTATCCGCTGTTGCACTCGGGTGACACGAAGCCCTACGCGGTGGTGACCTCGTTCTCGGATATCACAGAGCGCAAACGGGCGGAGCACCATCTTCAACGGGAGATCGATCGCGAGCGGATGCTGCTCGAGCTTTACGATCGCGCCCAACTGTTGTCAGACCGCGAGCTATACGACTACGCCCTCGACCAGGCCGTAAGCCTTACATACAGCTCGATCGGCTTCTTTCATCGCGTCTCGGACGACCAGTCGTCGGTGATCTTGACGACCTGGAATGCGGAGGCGCTCAAAGGCTGCACGGCAGACTACGAGGCGGTCTATCCGCTCGGAGACGCCGGCAATTGGGTCGACTGCGTTCGTCTGAAGCGGCCCGTCGTGTACAACGACTACGCCGCCTCTCCCAACAAACGAGGGCTCCCCGAGGGCCACTTCCCGGTGGCGAGATTCATGAGCGTTCCCGTGCTGGAAGGCGACAAGGTGAGGTTCATCTTTGGGGTCGGGAACAAGATGGAGCCGTACGAGGACGGAGACGTGGTCCAACTCCAGCTCGTCGCGGCCGAACTGGAGAAGATCCTGGAACGGCGGCAGGCCGAGGAGGCACTGCGGGCGAGCGAGGAACGCTACCGCCGATTCGTCGAGGACGACGTCGCGGGCGCCTTCGTGTCGACGCCCGATGGGCGCCTGTTGGCCTGCAACCCGGCGTTCGCGCGGATGATCGGGTCCGCCTCGGCCGAGGAGGCGCTGGCAACGAACGTCGTCGATCTCTACCAGGATCTCGCGGCGCGCGAGACAGTCCTCGCGGAGATACGGGCCCGGGGGCGGATCGATCAGCACGAGATCACGTGGCGGCGGATGGACGGATCGCCGCTGGCGGTCGTGGAGACGGCGATCGGCGACTTCGATGAGGATGGACAGCTCACCAGAATCCGCGGCTACCTCATCGACGTGACCGATCGGCGCCGACTCGAAGAACAGCTCCGGCAGGCTCAGAAGATGGAGGCTATCGGGCGGCTCGCCGGCGGGGTCGCACATGACTTCAACAACCTGCTGACCGCGATCAGTGGCTATGCCGACATCCTGGCCACAGAGATGGACGCCGATGATGCGCGACGCGCCGACGTTGCGGAGATCCGGAATGCTGCCACCCGGGCAGCCACGCTCACGCGGCAGCTCCTCGCCTTCAGTCGCCGCTCAGTCCTCCAGCCTGCGGTGATCGACATGAACGCGGTCGTCGACGGCATCGCCCCGATGCTCCGGCGGCTCGTGGGCGAACAGATCGAGCTTCGGACCGTCGAGGCGCCGGATCTGGGCAACGTCCGAGCCGATCCGGCGCAGATCGAGCAGGTGCTCCTCAACCTCGCCGTGAACGCGCGGGATGCGATGCCCGGAGGCGGAACGCTCACCATCGAAACGGCAAACGCGAAGCTCGACGACGAGTACGTACGGACCCACACCTTCGTCTCCGTCGGTTCGTACGTCCTGCTTGCGGTCAGCGACACCGGCGTCGGAATGGACGCTGCCACCATGGCCCACCTGTTCGAACCGTTCTTCACGACCAAGCCCGTGGGGGAGGGAACAGGGCTGGGCCTGGCCACCGTCTACGGAATCGTTGCGCAGTCGGGCGGTCACGTGGCCGCGTACAGCGAGCCGGGCAAGGGATCGACGTTCAAGGTCTTCCTGCCGAGGGTCCCAGCGCCGGTCGAGGCGCAAGCCGCCGCCGTTGCTGGACCGCCTCGGGGCGGCAGCGAGACAATTCTCCTCGTCGAGGACGCGGAGGCAGTCCGCTCGTTCACCAACCGAATCCTCGTCGACCTCGGGTACACCGTGTCCGCCGCCGGATCCGGCGCCGAGGCGCTCGAGTTCGCCGCCCAACAGCCGCGACCGATCGACCTTCTCGTCACCGACGTGATGCTCCCTGGCATGAATGGCCGCGAGGTCTCAGAGCGACTCACGGCCCTATGGCCGTCGCTGCGGACTCTCTTCATCTCGGGCTACACCCAGGACTCGATCGTTCACCGGGGAGAACTCGACATGGGTGTGGCGTTCCTTGGCAAGCCCTTCACGCCGGACGCGCTTGGCCACGCGGTTCGTGAGGTGCTCGAAGCTCAGACAGGCGTCGGCGACAGTCCGGGCCGGTGATCGTGAGCTGAGGACCCGACGGGCGCTCATGGTGCGGTTTCCCCGCCGGGATCCACGCCGGTGGATTTCGGGAGACCCGGCTCTTGCCATCGTGGAGCCGCCGGGCGGATATTGGGCCCGCTGGATCCGGCTGCCAAGAGCGGCCGGGGAGGTGAGCCGATGATCGGCTACTGGCACGCCATTTCACCAGACCGACACGTCCAGGCCGGAGTCGCGATGGGGGCACACCTGGGCGGACACGAGTTGATTGTCGAACGCTCTTGCGAGGGCTGCTGGCGCTGGGCGGTAATGAACTGCCTGGGTCACGAGATCGAAGGTGGCACGGCACCCGACGAGCGCACGGCCGAAGAGATGGCTGAGGACGCCGCATTCCACATTCATCCGCCGACGGTCGGCGACTGGGTCAGGCGCTTGATCTAGCCCGGTTGGGCTGAGAAGCGGCAGGCCGGGTCTACCGGCGGGTCGCCGATTTGACGATCGCGTGGTCGCTGGCCCGATCAGGCCGGCTCGTCCCCCTCATGCCGGTTTGACTCGACGACGGTCGTCGGCGTGTTGTGGACGGTCGTTGTCGCGGGGATCGTGCCGAGGCGCCCGGCTTGATAGTCGGCGAAGGCCTGGATGACCTCCTGTCGCGTGTTCATCACGAACGGTCCCATCCAGGCCACGGGCTCGCCGATGGGTCGACCGCCCAGAATGAGGACATCGAGGTTCGGACTGCGGCTTTCCTGGATCTGCAGGGCGGCTAGTGTGAGGGCGTTGCCGCGTCCGAAGACGGCGAGCTGGCCGGTTCCGATCGGCCGGCCCTCCGCGCCCACGGTGCCGCGTCCGGCCATGGCGTAGACGAGAGCGTTGTAATCGGCGCGCCAGGCGAGCGACAGGCGCGCACCCGGGCTAAGCGTCGCATGGACGAGCGTCATTGGCGTGTAGGTCGAGCCAGGCCCTTTGTGCCCCGCGACCTCGCCGGCGATGATCCGGACCAGCGCGCCGCCGTCGGGAGAGGAGGCGACGGCCACTTCCCGAGCCCGCAGGTCCTGGTATCGCGGGGGAGCCCACTTTTGTGCACGCGGCAGGTTCACCCAGAGCTGGAATCCGTGGAACAGCCCACCGCTCACGACGAGCGACTCCGGCGGCTTCTCGATGTGAAGAATGCCGGCGCCAGCGGTCATCCACTGCGTGTCGCCGTTTGTGATGACACCCCCGCCGCCGTTCGAGTCGCTGTGCTCGAACGTGCCGTCGATCATGTAGGTCACCGTCTCGAAGCCTCGGTGCGGGTGCCACGGCGTGCCCTTGGGCTCGCCCGGCGCGTACTCGACCTCGCCCATCTGGTCGAGGTGGACGAATGGGTCGAGGTCGCCCAGGTCGACCCCTGCGAAGGCCCGCCGGACAGGAAAGCCCTCGCCCTCGAGCCCATGCGGCGCGGTCGTGAGGCTGCGCACAGGACGCATGCGGGCGACGGTCGGGTCGGGCTCCGGGATGCGGGGCAGGACGGTGATGTCTGGAACGGTGATCGCGGGCACGGGCTCGATCCTCAATCGCCTACTGTCGAGCACGTCAGGACGCTCGACTGGACGATGATGGCGTTTCGCGGCCGACGCGCCGAGCCGCCGGTTCATGGCGGCCCGCCTGGTGGTGCTGGTTTGCGCCTCTGGTCGCACGTCGACCCGCGACTCGGGCACGAGTGCGGTCGGCGCCACAATCACCCCATGCAGATCGGTACCCAGACCGTTGCCACACATGCACCCGGGTGAGCATCACCAGACGCGAGGCTCGGTACTCGAGGTCCTCGCCGTTGCCCTCAAGCTGGGTCCTGACTTCGTTCGGCGGGCCGATCGCGTCGGCATGATCGGACAGGAGCCTACTGGGCCTCGCGTATGTGCCACGAACCACGACATCGGTCCGAAGCGCGGCCGAGACCAGACTTCGAGACTGTGTCGCTACTTCTCGGAGGCAGTCGAGCCTATGTGCTCGGAGCGGACGGGCCTGCCGATGGCGCTACGCCAGGGAACCCCCGCCCGCCGAAACCGCGACCGCCGAACCCGCGCCCCCCAAACCCGCCGAAACCGGGCTGGTCGTTCGGGGCGGCCTGGACCACCGTGGCGCTGAGCGAGCCATCGGAATTGAGGGTGCCGGAGGCCGAGATCCGGTCGCCGACGGCGACGTTGGCCAGCGTCGGCGAGGCCACGCCGCGCACGGAGTACTTCGTCGTCGACGAGACGTTCACCGTGACCGTCTTGCCGCCTGTCGTCGTGACCACGATCGTCGTCGCGGTCTTGCTAGCGACGGTCCCGTTGACCGACGACGGGGCGATCGTCACTGCGGTAGCCGTGAAGTTGCCGGCCGAATCGACCATGCCCTGCGCGGAGATTCGAACGCCCACGACGAGCGCGCGCTTTGTGACCGCCGCCCCGGCCTCGGAGTAGGTCGTGGAGCCGGTGAGCGTAAGGGCCTTGGACGAGCCGTCGAACTGGGTAATCGTCACCGAGCCGGCGCCGACTGCAGTGACCGTGCCCGATGCAGTGGGCAAGACGACCGTGATCGTGGTGATCTTGTATGTGCCGTCGGCCTGGCGGCCCTCACGGAAGTTGATCTGGTCGCCGACCTTCAGGTCCGTGACAGCGATCGTCTTCCCGCTCTTCGTGATCGTGGCGCCGGTGGCGTCGATAGTGCGGGTCCAGCCGTCGGTCGTCTGCAGGGACAGCTTGCTGCCGTCGATCTTCGTGATCGTGATCGCCTCTCCGCCCGCTGCACCGCGGAGAGTGCTCGGGCTAAACCAGCCGGGTCCGAGCTCTGGATGGCCCGGGATCGTCGATCCCTGCGCGGCCTGAGCCGCCGGCGCGCCTTTGGAGGCGACGCCCAGGGCAAATGCGACGGAGGTAACGCCGGCGAGTATGAGCGCCCCGATTGGGACGAGGAGGAGCCATCGCGAAAGCGACGTTTTCATTTGGAACACCTCTCGATCCCGCCCGCGTGTCGAGCGGGAAGTTGCGACGCAGGCGAAGAAACCGGATTCCAGCGTCTCGCCGCGCAGTAATGCATTATCGCACTCAAGAAATCCTGAAACACGATCTAGCTGGGGCCCGCGGATTGGGTCGCCCGCAGGACCACCGCGAGGCTCTGCGGTCCGGCACCGGATGGGACGATGATCGAGTTGTGTGTGGCGCCGGGGATGAGCGTCAGCGTGACTTTCCATTGCCGGTCGCTCAGGAACGCGTTGAGCGCCACGGCTGCGGCGGGATTGACGGTCTGATCGGCCGTGCCGGCCACGAGGTCGACCGGGATCGACGAACCGGTTGCGTAGTTGAACGGGTCGCTCGCCGCTCGCGCCTCGGCCGTCTCGTCAGGGGAACCGCTGAAGAACACCTCCAGATCGTTGGCTACCTTCGGGTCGGAGAGGTTGTAGTTGCCGCTCAGGCCCACGAAAGCGTCCGGTCGACTGGAGCCGTCTGCCAGACAGTCGCCGGTGAACTGCTCGGAGTCGAGGGCGACGACCGAGCCGACGAAGCCACCGAGCGAATGGCCCACCAGGGTCACCGACGAGCCATCGCCGCCGTAGGCGAAGGCCCAGGTTCGAGCGAACCTGACTGCGCACGCGACGTCATCGAACGCCTGTGGGTAGCCGCCACCCTTGGACGCCATGTCCCGCATGTCGGCGTTGAACACGATCAAACCCGATTCGGCCAGCTCGCGGGCGAACGGGTCGAGGTAGCCGCGCCCGCCCGCCCCGGTCGGACCGCCGCCAACCAGCACAACCGTCGGGAACGGACCGGAACCGGCAGGAACGTAGATATCGAGCAGGACCGAACAATCGGCTGCCGAGCAGCCTTGGGGCCGCACAAACGCAACGTCGGTGATCACTCCCCCCGGCAGACGCTGGCCGGTTCCGGAGCCGGCGGCGATGGGTTTGGCGACGGAGCCCACGTTTGGCGCGACGACGCGCGAGGCCCCGCTCGGGGCCAAACCGACGGATGCCGGGTGGAAGTCGGAGGCGATCACCGACTCGCCCGCGCCGGAACTGGAGACTGCCAGAAGCAACACCGAAATCGCCACAACGGCCGCTCGGGATATCGCTGGCCATCGCCGCACGGGTACGGTCGAGGCGTCCATGCCGGCTTCTTGATGCATGAAATGCCCGGCCTCGTTGTCGGAACTGGGCGAAACCATACCGCGAATTCGCCAGGGACTGCCGGTCCGGCTTCACCGGCTGCGGGGCTGCGGGACGCGACGCCCGACCGTGGGGTTTGCTGGTCCTTGACCCCTGCGATACAACCATTCGTTAATGGTCTTGCTACTAGTTGTCGCCTTCATCGCCGGATTGGTGACGGCCGTCTCGCCATGCGTGCTGCCCATCCTGCCCGTCGTCCTGGCCACCGGGGCCGACGGCGATCGGCGGCGCCCCTTCTTCGTCATCGCCGGCCTGGTCGCGAGCTTCTCGTTCTTCACTCTGGCCAGCGTCCAGATCATCGAGGCGCTTCACCTCCCGAGCGCGGCGCTGCGCGATGCGGCGATCGTAGTGATCGCACTCTTTGGGCTGACCTTGCTCGTCCCGACTCTCACCGTCCGCTTCGAGCGATTGGCGGCTCGCCTGCCGGGGCTGGGGGCGCGGATCGCCGCGTCCGGGCAACCGCAAAGTAGTGGCTTCGGCATCGGCGCCACCGCAATCCGCAGCAGCGACGACGCAGCCACCGATCTACCCCGTGCGAGCGTGATCGGCGGTCTCGTGACCGGAGTCGGGCTCGGACTGGTCTGGACACCTTGCGCCGGCCCGATCTTGGGTGCCATCACGAGCCTGGCCGTGACCGCCCCTGGCTCGGCATCGACCCTGCTGCTCGTGATCACCTACTCGATCGGCGCGGGCCTGCCCTTGCTCGCCATCGCCCTTGGCGGCCGAGCGGTCCTGGCCCGGCTGCGGCTTCGTTCCGCTTCGGCCTGGGCTGGGCGCGCATTCGGCGTCCTGGTCCTGGTCACGGCCGGCTTGATGGCCGTCGGCGCGGATACCCCCATCTCCGCCGACCTGACGAGCGCCCTGCCCGACTGGACCGGGACGCTGCAGACGCTCGAGAGGACCGGGCAGGTGCAGTCAGCGCTCCACGGCATCGGAGCCGCGCCGGGCTCCAGCTCAGGCGTGGCGTCGGGCGGCTCGGACGCGTCGGGCCTGCCGGTCGGTCCGCTCGCCCCGGATTTCGCCGGCATCGACCATTGGCTGAACTCGCCGGCGCTCACGTTGGCCGGCCTCCGCGGCAAGGTAGTCCTGGTCGACTTCTGGACCTACTCCTGCATCAACTGCATCCGGACCCTGCCCTTCGTGGAGGGCTGGTATCAGAAATACGCGGCGGACGGGTTCGTCGTCGTCGGGGTCCACACGCCAGAGTTCGCCTTCGAGTACGACACCGGCAACGTGGCGGCGGCGATCTCGCGGTTCGGGATCACCTACCCCGTGGCTCAGGACAACGAATACGACACGTGGTCTGCATACGGCAACGAGTACTGGCCGGCTGATTACCTGATCGACGCCACGGGGCATGTCAGGTCCACGCACTTCGGCGAGGGCGACTACAACACCACCGAGCGCGAGATCCGGAGCCTGATCGCCGAGATCGGCCAGAAGGCGCTGCCGAGTGCGGCCGTCGTGGCGCCCTCCCCGCCGTTCGTGAACAACGAGACCCCGGAGACCTACATCGGAACGGATCGGGCGGCCAGCTTCGCCTCACCCGAGTCGGCGGCCTCCGGCTCGAACCGCTACACGTTCCCTGCAACGCTCCCCGACGACGGCTTCGCCGTCTCGGGCACCTTCGACTTCCAGGCACAGTACGCCACGGCGCTGGCGGGTGGCGACCAGCTCGAGCTCTCGTTCTTCGCGCGCGACGTGTATCTGGTCGCCGCTGCCGACTCGCCGGTGCGGGCGACCGTCAAGGTGATCGGCGTCACGAGAGCGGCGCCGACCGAGGACGTCGCTGCCGATGGCTCCATGACGATCGGGACGGCGCGGCTCTACCACCTTGTCCACCTCCCGGCCGTGGCGCGGGGTACAGTGATCGTCACGTTCAACGGAACCGGCACGCGCCTCTACGTGTTCACCTTCGGCGGTTGAGCCGGCGGCGCGAGACCGGCCGCCAGAACCGTCGAAAGGCCCGCAGCCAGCCGGCACGCCGGACCCCTCACTTCTTGCGGGGTGAAGTCCGAGGCTTTCCGGCCCCGCGCTCCGGCCGGCTCGCATCTCCACCCGCGGCGCGATCGTCGTCTTCGGCCCGCTTGCGCTGGCTGTCGAGGACCTGTTTGAACTGCTTCGCCAGGCCCGTCCTCATGCCGGCCCGAGCCGCGGCGTCGGCGTCGCGGTCGCGCCGCTTCTCTCGTGCCACCTCAGCGGGCGGCAGATCGTCGTCGTAACCGTCCATCGAGTGAAGGGTCACTCCTTTCTCCCGGCGACCTGCTACGATCCGGCCGCGATGGAACTCTACGGTGTCCGCATCCCCACGATCATCACCGACAACATAGCCGGCCGCTGTTCTGGCTGCGGCGAGGTCATCAAGGGTCGGCCCTGGCGAGTCAGCATTCTCGATCCGGTGGCTCCCGAGGCTCCGGTCTCGTGGACGGAATCCGCCCCCCTGAACCCCGGACCGTTCGAGTTCCACGGCGATCCGAGCCACGTGCTGGCCTGGATGGCGAGACGCGGAATGCTTTTCTGTCGGCGATCGCAGGTGCGCGAGATCATGCGTCCGGTCTGGGTTCCAACTGAGCCGCGTCGCCTTGGCCTGTGCGACGGCATCCATCGCGACGACCACGAGTTCGTCGAACCAGCCGCCGCCGCGGCCGATCGAAGCTGAGGGCAGATGCGCGTTCGCAAGGCGGTCTTTCCGGCCGCGGGCTGGGGAACTCGCTTCCTCCCCGCCACCAAGGCCCAACCCAAGGAGATGCTCCCGCTCGTTGACAAACCGGTCATCCAGTACGCCGTGGAAGAGGCGGTGGAAGCTGGGATCGAGCAGGTCATCATCGTCACCAGCAGTCAGAAGCGGGCTATCGAGGACCACTTCGACCTGAACCTCGAGCTCGAGCAACTGCTCGAGTCGCGCGGCGACATCGAGATGCTGCGCCAGATTCGGGCCATATCTGACCTGGCACAGATCTCGTACGTCCGCCAGAAGGAACAGTTGGGCCTTGGCCACGCAGTGCTCGTGGCCAAGGAGCTGGTGGGCCACGAGCCGTTCGCGGTCATCCTCTCCGACGATGTGGTCGTGGGCGAACGCCCGTGCATCGGCCAGCTGATCCATGCCTACCAGCAGACCCACAGCTCGGTCGTGGCCGTGATGGAAGTGCCTCACGACGATACGAGCCGGTACGGCATCATCGCCGGCGAGGCCGCAGGAGGGGACGACCCGAGGCTGTACAAGGTTTCTCGCCTTGTCGAGAAGCCCGATCCGGAGGACGCGCCGTCCAATCTGGCCATTATCGGACGCTACGTGCTGACCCCAAAGATCTTCGAGAAGCTCGAGCAGACGTCACGCGGCAGCGGCGGCGAGATCCAGCTGACGGACGGTATCGAGGCGCTGATGCAGGAGCAGGACGTCTACGGCTACGCCTTCGACGGCGTGAGATACGATGCCGGGACCACGATGGGATGGCTCAGAGCGTCTGTAGAGCTGGCGCTCCAGAGACAGGACATCGGAGACCAGTTCCGCCAATACCTGCAGACGCTCGATCTGAGCTGACGCAGGTAGCCCAGGGGCGGGGCAGAACAGGGCATGATGTATCGGCCGGCGTTCCTGCGCCAGCCATAAGGGGACCTTGGTGGCCGAGATAGGACGCATTGTCGGGGGCCGCTACCGGTTGATGGAGCTGCTCGGCGAGGGGAGCTTCGCCACCGTGTACCGGGCGGCCGACCTCCAGCTCAACCGCGACGTCGCGGTCAAGCTCCTGCGCACCGAATACGCCGCGAACCCCGACTTCATGTCCGACTTCCGCTGGCAGTCCAGGGCTGCCGCGAGCCTTGACCACCCGAATGTCGCCGCCGTCTACGACTTCGGAACGGACGACGAAGGTACGTATCTGGTCACCGAATACGTCGACGGCGCCGACCTGGCGACGCTGCTCCAACGCAATGGGCCGGTGCCACCGCGCCGTGCCGCCCGTGCAGCGGCCGAAGTTGCGAGGGCGTTGCAGGCTGCGCACGATCGCGGGTTGCCCCACGGCGACCTCCGGCCCGGCAACGTCATGGTCACCCGCGACGGCCACATCAAGGTCACTGACTTCGGCATCGCCCGCGCTGCGTGGGCCGTGACCGATGCCGCGTCCACCAACATAAAGCGCCACCCCGACGATGCCGTGGCCCCCGTGTCGGCCGCCGTCCCCGGTGCGCGGATGGGCTCGGTACCGTCCGAGTCGTCCGACGTCGAGGCCCTGGGGTTCCTGCTCTACGAGATCCTGACCGCCAGGGCGCCGTGGGACGGGCAAACGGTCGAGGCCGTGGCCGCCGCTCGAAGGACGGGTCCGCCGCCGCGGCCGTCGGCGCTCAATCCGGCCGTGCCCGCCGGCCTCGATGAGATCGCGCTGCGCGCGCTCTCGCCTTCGCCCGACAAGCGGTATCCATCCGCCGCGGCCATCGCGGACGCGCTGGATTCGTTCCTCGGGGAGAGCGGCGGCGTTCCGGCGTCTTCCGCCCCCGGCGCGTTCGGTGGCGTTGCCGGAGCAGTGCAGCCCGGCCACGCCGCGGGCGTGGCCGGGCTCGACGCCGGTCCGGTCGTTGGCGGCGCAGGGGCCGCTGGCGCCGCCGCCGGGGCCACTGGTTCCGCCGCCGGTGCCGCCGGGGCCACTGGTGCCGCGAGCCCGGTCCGTGCCGGCCGCCCGACGTACTCCCCCGATGCTTACGCCTCCGGACCAGGCACCGGCGGTTTCGAGACCGAAGAGAAGACCGTTAGCGGCCACTCGCCCGAACTCGCGCGCCGGCAGGTCCGTCGCCCCCAGCAGGAGGAGCCGCCCGAGCCCGAGGAGCCGCGCGGAGCGAGCCCGTGGGTGTGGGTTGCCGGGTTGCTCGGAATCCTGATCATCGTCATCACCGGAGTGATCACCATCCTCGTGTTCAGCAAGAGCGCGCCACCGACCGTGTACGCGCCCAACCTGATCAGCGAGTCCTACACGAAGGCCCAGGCCGACGCCCAGGCGGTCGGCCTGAACATCACCTTTACGACCAGGCCAAACGACACGAGCCAGCCCGACAACACGGTCGTCGACCAGAACCCAGTGATGGGCAGCCCGATGCACCGGGGCGACACGATCACCGTGACCATCCTGAGCGGCCAGGCCACGGTCATCGTCCCGAACATCGTGGGCATGACCGAGAGCGATGCCCTCACGGCTCTGACATCGGCCGGGCTACAGACAGGCGTGCGCACCAGCCAGAACGACCCGGCGATCCCGACCGGGGAGATCGTCAGCTCGAACCCGCGCGCCGGCATCACGGTAGGGCGCGGCTCCACGGTGGACTACGTCGTCTCGTCCGGCCCGGCTCCAACCCCGACGCCGACCCCAACGCCAACGCCCACCCCGACGCCGACCCCAACGCCAACGCCCACGCCCACTCCCACGCCGACTCCAGTCCCGACACCAGTGCCCACGCCGCCGCCCACCCCAACGCCCACACCCACGCCGACCGTCTAGCGTTTCGGCTTCGCCGTCCTGATCCCACGGTGCCAGCCCGCGTCATCGTGGAGTCCCGGGACCGGGCCCCACGGCCGCGACCTCACCGTACCGGCGTGCTGTTCGTGGCCGTCATCCGACTCGCTGACCAGAGCCGGCTCGGTCCATAACCCATGCCCCCTGGCGTCGCGGTCTACTGGCGCCTCCGCCGCGGGAGCCGTTCCCCACAGGCCACCGCCCCGGGCGGCGGCGGGTTCGACGGCCACGCCCTCCGTCCCGACCGAGTCCGCAATCGCCTCGGCGGGCAGTCTCTCCCAGCAAGCCCGCTCTTCTTCGCCGGTGAGCGGCTCGCGGTGCTTGTCGAGGGCGCAGTACCCGAGCCGACCCGCGATGGCCGTCCGGAAGTGGCGACAGGAGGCGCAGGAGGTCGTGGAGCGACGGCAAACCCAGCACCTCGCGGCTTCGAGTTGCGGGGAGCCACAGTGCGGGCAGCGCCAGCTGGCCATGGCTCGATTGTAGGTGCGATCCGGCCGCCGGACCAGTGGCCGGACGACCGTCTTACGGCGGCGGGCGTCCGCCTATGTGGTGGTGATCGGGGCCGTTCCGGTGACCTGGTCGCCAGCCGGGGAGGTCACGAGAACGCTCGCCTGACCGGTCCCGGGAGAAGCCCCTGAGATCGACACCTGCCATGTGGCAGTCCCGGTGGCATCGGTCGTGAGCTCAGGCGAGACGATCGGCCCGAGACCCTGGATCGTGACCGTGAAGGTGACCGACGCATTGGCAAGCGGCCCGCCGTTGAACGAAGTGGCGTGCAGGGTCAACTTCAAAGTCGCCTGCATCGACGCCGTGAACTTGCTCGGCGAGACCGCGACGTGCGCGGCGAGCTGCCCGTAGTCGCGCTTGATCGTCATGCTGGTCGTCGAGGCGTTGCCGGCCTGGTCGGTGGCCGTCAGATCGACGGTGTTGGAGCCGGCAACCACTGGGATGGTGAGCTTGAACTTTCCGTCCGACCCGACCACCTGGCTGCTGAAACTGCCGCCCGGGGCCTGCTCGTTGCGGATGGCAACGGTCGACCCGGCGTCACATGTCCCCGACACCGCCACCGTGCCAGAGGTCGCCTTGTACCCCGACGCGGGCGAGGTGATGACGATCTTGGGCGGAACCGTGTCGAGTGTGTAGATCACCACGGGCGACGGCTGACCTTCGCCAGTCGGCGTAGCCAGTGTGGCCACGAAGGAGTTGGGGCCCTCAAGGAGGGTGACCGGCGGCGTGTTGAACCGCGTCGTGCCACCCACCGGGACGCTGGCCACTGCCTGCTGTGAACCGTCCTTGGCGATGCGGTAGACGTGGATCGTGTAGCCGCTCTTGCCCACCGCCGCGCCGGGGATGCTGCCGAGGATCGGTATCGATGGCTGGTTCGTATAGCCGTTGCCGCCGGGGGTGTCGAGGACCGGCGTGTCGAGCGCTACTCCCGACGGCGGAGCGGTCGCGGGCGCGTGGGACGCCAACCGGCTGACGGCGTTATCGAAGGCCCCGGCGACGCCACCGATGACGTTTGCCGCCAGGCCCGTCCCGACGGTGAGCGTCACCAGCGCGAGCATGATGCAGGCGGCAGCAATGACAGCCGCCGCGGGGCCGTTGACCCGTGAACCCTTTCGTGCCGGTCTGTATCGGCGCATCACGTCCGATAGCGGACTCGACGCGCGTATCGTCCGCATCGGTATCCGGTCGCTCGAGGGCGGCCGCGGCCGGACGTGCGCGGCTCGTCGTTCTCGCATCGGCATGCTCGCTATTGTCGCATCACTGGTGGCCGGCCTCGCGGGGATCGCAGTGGTCCGCCGAAATGCGGCCGACCCCTGACAAGTAGGACGCGATTCCGTGACGCGCACCTGCCATGCGCACCGAAAGGGGATGGATGTACTCTGCTGCAGAGAGCGAACGTTCAGGTGCGTTTGCTCAGGTTCGAGGCGACAGTGCAGGCTCGTGACCCAAAGCCCGATCGGCCCCGATATCCCGACCGCGGACTAGCCAACCCGGCGGCCGGCATTCGGAGTCGGGTGGCGCCCATCGTCGGCGTCCAGCCTGGGACGAGGCCCGGCAGCATGCCGCCGAACAACCGCGTCGGCACCCGAATGGTTCCCCGGATGCCGATCATCACCCACAACGCAACAGGCCAGCCGAGCCGTTATCCGACCATGCCCGGGGTTCGCAGCGGCTTCGGCCTGCCTAACCTTCGACGCAACGTCTGCCCCCACTTCTACATGACCGGAAGCCGCGGCGCGATCCCGATCCAGGCGCCGCATCTGCTCAAAGCCTTGATTCGCCAGGAGCAGAACGTCTCGCGATGCCAGCTGCGCGGAGGCGTCCACCTCGAGCAGGGCTTCGTCAACGACGTATGCCTTACGCCTCGCTTCAACCAGTGCGTCTTCTACGAAGACGAGCTGACCAAGGATTGACGCCTCCGCGGCTCGGCTATCCAGAGGCGCTCGCCGCGCTCGAATCCCGTGGCAGGTTTGGGATTCGCCTCGGACTTGCCCGAACCCGAGCGCTGCTGGCCGGCCTCGACCACCCCGAACGAACGTTCCGAGGGGCGTTGATCGGCGGCACGAACGGCAAGGGGAGCGTTCTGGCGCTGGTCGGGTCCGCCCTTACTGCAGCCGGGTACCGTGTCGGCGAGACGCCCAAGCCGCACCTCGTCACCTACCGCGAGCGGCTCCAGATCGGCGGCACGCCGGTCGATCCCGAGACGTTCGCCCGTATCGCCGGCGAGGTCCTCGCCGTCTCCGACCGGGTCGCGAGGCGCCACGGTGAACCCACGGAGTTCGAGCTGCTCACGGCGCTGACTTTCCGCTGGTTTGCCGAGGCGGGCATCGATCTGGCGGTCGTTGAGGTCGGGTTGGGCGGTCGGCTCGACGCGACCCACGCCTGGGATGGTGGAGTCGCGGTGGTGACAAACGTGACCCTCGACCACATGGACCGGCTCGGGGCCACGGTGGAGGCGATCGCCAAGGAGAAGGCCGCGATCATCATGCGCGGCGACCTTGCGGTGACGGGGGCATGGGGTTCGGCGCTCGAAGTCATCGAGCGCCGAAGTCGGAGAGTGGCGGCTCCACTTGTCGTGACGCCGCCGGCGCAGCTCCGCGCGCTCGATCGTGACGGCATCGACGTCGAGCTGGGGCGGCTGGGTCTGGTTCGGGTGGGGCTTCGAGGCCGCCACCAGGCGGCGAACGCGGCCGTCGCCGACACCACACTCGACGCTCTCGAATTGGCGGGGATTGCCCGCCTCCCCGGGGAGGCGCGCCGGGCCGGCTACGCGGCGGTTCGCTGGCCCGGTCGGCTCGAGCTCGTCGAGGCGGAAGGCCGCCAGATCCTGATGGACGGCGCCCACAACCCGGCCGGCGCGGCGGCGCTCGCGGAAGCGCTCGACGACATCGGTCCGTTCTTGCGCCCGGGCCGGCCGACGCTGATCCTGGCGATCATGGCCGACAAGGACGTCGACGGCGTGATCCGGGCGCTGGCCGGAGCCGCGATCCTGCGGGGCGCACGGGTGATCTGCACCGCGGCGGCCGGCGGTCGGGCCTTGGCCGCGGCTCAGCTGGCGGCCCGCTGGCAGGTCGTTACGGGCGGTGCCGCGGAGGCGATCCAGGAGCCTGCGGCGGCGCTGGACGCGGCCCTTTCCGCGGGGAGTGGCGCGGGGAGTGGCGCGGGGAGTGGCCGCGGGCGCGGCGCTGCACTTGGCGGCGGGCGCGGCCTCGAGGGTCGCGACGGTCCGGTGTTCGTGGCCGGCTCCCTCTATCTGATTGGCGCCGCACGGGCGATACTCGTCCGGGATCCGGCCCTCGTGCCGGACCCGCCATTGCCGTACTCGGAGCCGGGCCCGTGACATCAGCCGACCGCGCCACACCGCCGTGGCTCCGCGCCGCTCCGCCGACGCCGATCCGGATCGGGGGACGCCTCTTTGAGTGGGGCCGCCGGACCTACGTCATGGGCATCGTGAATGTGACTCCGGACTCGTTCTCCGGCGACGGGCTGCTGGCGCCGGCCGGCGGCCGAGAGGGCGCCGTCGTCGAGGCGGCCATCGTCCAGGCGCGGCGTATGGTGGAGGAGGGTGCGGACATCCTCGACGTGGGCGGCGAATCGACCCGTCCCGGCCACCACGTCGTCGCCGAGGGGGAGGAGGCCGCGCGGGCCGTCCCGGTGATCGCCGCGATCCATGCCGCCCTGCCCGAGGTCCCAATCAGCATCGACACGTACAAGCCCGCCGTCGCTGAGGCCGCTCTCGACGCCGGGGCGTCGCTCCTCAACGACGTCTGGGCCGTCTCGACGGACGGCGCCATGTCTCGCCTGGCAGCCTCACGAGGCGTGCCCATGGTCGTGATGCACAACCGCGCCCAGCCGCAGTACGAGGACTTCACCGCCGAGCTCATCGACGACCTGCGGGCGGCGATCGAACGGGCCGTCGCGGCCGGAGTCCCGCGCCAGAACCTGATCCTCGACCCGGGCTTCGGTTTTGGGAAGACGCCGGAGCACAACCTCATGGTCATGAGGTCGCTGCCGCAGCTGCGAGGCCTCGGGCAGCCGGTCCTGCTCGGCACCTCGAGGAAGTCGACCATCGGCCGCCTGCTCGGCGGCCTGCCACCCGAGGAGCGGCTCGAAGGGACGCTTGCGACGACGGCGCTTGGCATTGCCTCTGGGGTCGACCTCGTCCGCGTCCACGACGTCCGGGCCAACGCTCGAGCCGCGCGGGTCGCCGATGCGATCGTCAGGGGCGAGCTGCCATGAGCGACCGCATCGCCCTGATCAACATGCAATTCGAGGGCCGGCATGGCGTGCTGGAGGAGGAGCGCTTGAATGCCCAGCCGTTCGAAGTCGACGTCGAGCTGAGCCTGGACCTCGCGCCGGCCGGCACCGCCGACGACCTGTCGCAGACCGTCGACTACCGCGAGGTCTTCGAGATCTGCCGTGAGGTAGTCGAGGGGCCGAGCGTGCAGCTGATCGAGGCGCTGGCGGAGCGGATCGCCACGCGATTGCTTGCCGAGCTCGAGGCAGCGGCCGTATCCGAGGTCTTGGTGCGGGTCCGCAAGCCGAAGGTCATGCTGCCCGGCGCTCTCGACGGAGCCGCAGTCGAGATCACCCGCCGGCCCCCGGCGCCGCGAAGCTAGCTCGTCGAGTCGGGCCGAGTCCCCAGCGTGACCTTGAGCGTCACGTAGCTGCTGCCGCGGTAGACCTCAACGCTCACCGTTCGACCCGGAGCGTACTGGACGAGCAGATCTTCGAGCTCGTGCGACGGATCCACCGTCTGGCCCTCGACCTTGGTGATGATGTCCCCGGTCTTGACGCCGGCGGCCGCGCCCGGACTGCCGGCCACGACGGCCTCGATCGAGTTGCCGCTGGTGTCTTCCTTGTGTACCCAGGCACCCTCGCTCAGGGGGAGCTTGTATTGCTGCTGCACGCCCTTGTCGATCGCCACGTAGCTGACGCCGATGAACGGCCGCGACAGCTTCTCGCCAGCAAGGGCTTGCTGCATGATCGGCTTCGCCACGTTGATTGGAATGGCGAACCCGATCCCCTGTGCGATCTGGGCTTGCGCGGTCGCGATGCCGATCACCTTCCCGTTGGCGTCGATCAGCGGCCCGCCGCTGTCGCCGGGGTTTATCGCCGCGTCGGTCTGGATCAGTCCGTGGAGGCTGGTCGTTGCGGTCGCGGCGTTGCCCGAGACGGAGATGTCTCGACTCAGGGCCGAAACTATGCCCGTCGTGGCGCTGTTCGGGTACAGCTGGCCGAGCGGGCTGCCGATTGCGATCGCGAGCTGCCCGACCTGGAGTGAAGACGAGTCGCCGATGGGCGCGACCGCCATCCCGGACACGGCGTCGACCTTGACGATCGCGAGGTCCGTCAGCGTGTCGAGGCCATAGATCGTGCCGGTCAGCAGGCGGCCGTCCTGGAGCTGGACCCGGACGCTCGTCGCGCCCTCCACCACGTGCCTGTTCGTGAGGATCCAGCCGCCGGCGTCGTAGACGATCCCGGAGCCCACCGCCGTGCCGGCCGTCCCTGAGCCGGTCACGATCTGCACGACCGCCGGTCCGACCCGATTCACCGCCGCGATGATCGTCGATTCTTCCGACACGACGTTCACCCTGGGTCCTGCGGCAGGCGCGGCCGACGCCTGATCGAGCTCGCCGGTCAGACTCATGACGGCATATGTTCCGCCGGCGCCTACGAGAGCCGCGATGAGCGATGTCGCGAGCACGAGACCGATCACTCCTCGACTGCCGCCGTTGCTCGGCTCAGTTGCGGGAGAGTCCTCCGGCTTCTCATCCGGCTCCGGGACTGGCTCGAACCATCGTTCAGGCGTAGCCGTCTCGGGGTCCCCGCCGCCCGCCGACGCGGCCGCGAAGGGCGCACTCCAGGAGCGGCGGTGCGCGGGCAGTGGCTCGAACCGCTGGATCTCCGGAGAGCTTGGGTCTGACATGGCGGTGGCGATTTCCGGACTACGAGATGAACAAGCGCGAATGCTATGCACAATGCCCTAAACGCGCCTGAAGGTCCGTGTGCGGTACGAGCGCTGCGACTGCCGAAGCTTGCAGCGACCCGCGTTCACGTTCCAGAGGCGGGACGGTGAAGATTCCGCCACCGATGCGGGCCGCTAAGGGGCGTCGGTGCGGCTCCCGGACTTCACCTGCACATCGGTCGCACCGGCGCGGGCACTCGGGGCGGCCGCCGCGGGCGTTCGATCCGCGGTCGGGGGCGTCGCTATGGCGGTCCGGCCGGGGCCCGCGGATGCCGTGTCGCCGCTGCCAAGGGGACGTACTGCCCCGGTGGCGAGTGCGTCGGCGGAGGTGCGCGGGTCGAGCGGCAACGTCACCGTAAAGGTGGTCCCGGACCCGACACGGCTCTCCACCATGACCCGGCCGCCGTGCATCTCGACGACGGAACGGACGATCGCCAGGCCGAGGCCGCTGCCGCTGCCACGAGCTTCATTTGCCCGTGAGCCGCGGTAGAAGCGGTCGAAGACGTGTGGCAGCTCGTTGGCGTCGATCCCGACGCCGGTGTCGATGACCTGGATGCACGCCCCGCGATTCTTCGGGCCGAGCGTGACCCGAACCGATCCGCCTCGCGGCGTGAACTTGAGAGCGTTGCCGATGAGGTTCGTCAGGACCTGTCCCAGCCGCTGCGGGTCGTGTCTGGCGACCAGCGGCGCCTCCGGCATCTCGGCGCTGAGGTTCAGGCCGCGCCTCATGGCGGAGACCTGCGCCTGCTCCACGGCGGAGAGAATCGTCGCCCGCAAGTCGTCGGGCCGCAGGTCAAGGCGGATGAGCCCGGAGTCGAGCTTCGACAGCTCGAGCAGGTTCTGGGCCAGCCAGTCGAGCCGTTCTATCTGCTGGGCGCTGGCCTCGAGGAACTCCGTGCGCGCGGCCACGTCGCCGCCGGCCTTCTCCCGAAGCAGCTCGTTGAAGGTGCGAAGGGCCGCGAGTGGCGTCCGCAGCTCGTGCGAAACGTCGGCTAGGAACTCGCGGCCCGCATCGCGGTCGCGGCGGATCGTTTCCATCGTTTCCTCGACCTGGTCCGCCATGGCGTTGAACTGGCGCGACAGCTCGGTGATCTCCGCTCCGCCGGTACGGGCCCGGTCGGCCGGAACGCGGCGGGCCAGGTCCCCCTCGGCGAGTGCTCTGGCGGCGTCGGTCAGACGTCGCAGCGGCGTCGTGAAGCGGCGGGCGAGGATCGACGAGACGACGATTGCCAGCAGCAGCGCGCCGATTGAGCTGATCAACAGGAATCCAACGATGCTGGTGATCGTGCTGCCGCGGGTCGTGTACGGGGCGGACAGGCTGACTTCGAGCTCCCAGGTCGGCTTCACGCCCTCGGGATCGACGAACGTGAAGACCGACGTGTAGCTGATCGAGTCGCGGGCCTGGCCTCGTCCCGGCTCGGCCGTTAGGGGCGCACTGAACGTGGACGAGCCGGCGGCGGGGATGAATTCCGTCCCGCTCGACGTCTCCGAGCCGAACCCGATCCGAAGCCTCAAGTCGGCCTGGGCGACGTTGTTGGCATAGTCGGTCAACGTGGCCCGGTCGCCGATCGCGGCGATCACGTCGGCGTTCAACGCTCCGCTGGCGGAGACGACCGTGATGTTGGCCGCGTCCTGGTCGGCGGCCGTCTCGGCTTTGACTCTCACGACGGCGGCGACGGCGTTGGCTCGGGCCTCGAGGTTGGTCATCTCCTGCTGGCGCAGGTCGTTGTCCAGAACGAAGACGGTCAGCACCGACACGATGCCGACCGCCAGGGCGAAGACCATGACGAACGCCAGCGAGAGGCGACCCTGGAAGGTCCTCGGCAGGGCCCGGGACACGGGGACAGAGAGTCCGCGGCCGCCCAGAGTGACGTTGACCGGCTGCTTCGGTGCCGCCGGTTCGGCCGCGGCTTTCGCCTTCGCCGTCGGCGTCTGACGTCCGGGCTTGCCCGCCTTTGCGTCCCGCCTCTTCCGATTTCGCCCCGGCGCCATCTCAGCGTTCCGCGAAGGCGTACCCCGCGCCACGGACCGTCAAGACGAACCGCGGGCTGGAAGGATCGTCTTCCAGCTTCTCGCGCAGGTGGCTGACGTGGACGTTGATCGTCTTCTCGTCCTGGTCGAGGGCCTCGTAGTCCCTGATGAGCTCGAGCAGCTCCCGGCGCGAGTAGACCCGCCCTGGCCGGCTGGCGAGGTGCCGCAGTATCTCGAATTCGGTGGCGGTGAGGGCGATGCGGCGATCGCCGCGCTGGACCCGGCGTCGCTCCAAATCGATCAGGAGGTCGCCGTGCCGGAGGAGGCGTCCGCCGCCTGCATCGGCGAGGTCGCCGTAGGCGCGCCGGAGCAGGGCCTTGATGCGGCTCATCAGCTCGCGCAACCCGAACGGCTTGGTCATGTAGTCGTCGGCGCCCAGCTCGAGGCCGATGACCTTGTCCATCTCCTCGTCGCGGGCGGTCAGGATCAGAACGGGTGCCTTGGAGCCACTGGTGCGCAGGCGCCGCAGGACTTCGAAACCGTCGATCCCGGGTAGCCGGACGTCGAGCACCACGAGATCCGGGCCCTCGCGCAACGCGAACTCCAGGCCTTCCTCGCCCGAGCGCGAGACGGCGACCTGGTATCCCTCCTGCTGGAGGGCGTATTGGATGCCCCTCGCGACGGCGTATTCGTCCTCGACGATAAGGATCGTGGCAGCCACGAGGCGATCCTACACCCCGGCCGATGCCACGGGCGAGTGGGGCCCTTGAACTGCCGGCGTCGGTGTGCTCGCGCGCCCCTTTGGCGGGCATATTCGCCGCCATGGCTGGCACCTCGGCGGCAGCCGCGCGCGTCGCGCCAACCTGCGAATGCGCCGCACCCGGCGCGTGACCACCCGGCCCGTGGTAGGCTCCTATGCCGAAGCGCCTCCGCAACGGTCAGTGCGCTCGATGGACCCGCGCAAAGAGGTTCCCAGTTCCGTGTCAGCCCCGTCCGTTCTCACCGCCAGCCGTCGAACCGAAATCGGCAAGTCGGTTTCCCACCTGCGCAAGGCCGGCCGCATCCCAGCCGTCGTATTCGGGCACGGGCTCGACTCGATCGCCGTCTCGCTGGACTTCCACGAATTCGATCGGGTCCGCCGGGCGGGCCATGCCAATGCAATCCTGGAGCTCAAGATCGATGGCAAGGACGTCCATCGGGTCATGGTGCACGGGGTCCAGGTGGATCCGCGGTCCCGCCAGCTGCTCCACGTAGACCTGTTCGAGGTAAGGAAGGGCGAGGAAGTCACGGTCGACATCCCGCTCCACGCCATCGGCGAGTCGTACGCGGTGGCTCGACTCAGCGGCACGCTCCTGCACAACATCGACCACGTCAGGGTCCGCGCCCTGCCGGAGAATCTTCCGGACGCCCTCGAGTTCTCGATCGAGCCGCTCATTGACTTCGATGCGGCCATCCACCTTCGGGACGTGGCTTTGCCCGCGGGCGTGACTCTTCTATCCGAAGTCGACGAGGTCGTGGCCAAGGTGGCCGCGCCGCACGTGGTCGAGGAGGCTCCGGTAGCCGAGGCCGAGGCCCCGGCCGAGGCCCCGGAGGCCGAGGCCAAACCCGAAGCCTGACGGCTGCGGCCGACGGTTCGGCCGCGGTCGCCCGAAACCAGGGGGCGGATATGGCTGGCGTTCGAGATTCCGACGATGCGGGCGAGGCCGCTTCGTCGGAAGGGGACGGCGGAATCCTCTCCGACGACCGGCGCAAGCTCCTGCTCACGCGAGCCGTATTCGATCTGACGCGGGAGGCCCGCGCCGAGGTGAGAATCCAGGGCGAATTCGATGCGCTCCTGGTTCGTGGCACGCCGGTCAACCACCGCCTGCACTTCGTGGTCGTCGTGGTCATGGCGGCCCTCGCTCTTGCGGTCGGCGAGGGTCTCGGCGCCGGCCCTTTGGGCGTGGCGACTCTCCTGTTGCTCCCAGGCGTCTACGCCCTGTGGTGGTTCTTCCTTGCCGCGACCGGCGGAGAGGAGCTCGAGCGGGTCTCGATCGACGAGAGAGGCACGATCGGCCGCGTCAGGTCGGGCCGGGGCATAGATACGAGGGGGGATTTCATCCGGGTCGCGGTCCCCGTGGCGGTGATCGCCGTTTCCGGGTGGCTCGCGATCGGACTGACGCACGACATTGCCTTCCCACCGCCGCCTAACTGCAACGCGCCGGCGTCCCCCGGCTCGGACGCCTGCCTCATGCTCCCGAATCTCCAGGCCTTGACCAACGCAACCGCGCACCTTGTCAGCCCGTCGCCGGGTCCGGGTAGCGCGACCGCGTCGCCAGCGAGCCCGTCTGCCGCAGCCAGCGAGCCGCTGCCCGCCGCTTCCCCGACGTCCGGCAGCGGCGGGGCGGGGAGCGGCGCACTGAACGTCGAAAACACGAAGCTGCTGGAGCGGGTCGTCCGGAGTCTGCAGCTGATCGCGGCCCTGGCACTTCTGCTGGGCTCGGTCTGGTTCCTGCGTCGGATGGTGACCGGTCGCTGGGTGGGCTTCATCAGGCCGGTGCACCACCTCAGGGACGAGTAGCTCGGAGTGGCCGCTCGCGGCCGGCGCAATCTGTGGCCGAAGCGGCCGCGCGGGCCGGCACAATCCAGCGCCGGGCTCAGGCCTTGCGAGCCACCATCGAGACGATCGGCGCTCGGTTCACCAGCTGGTCGCTGTCCAGGGCGTTCAACCGGCGACGGAGGGCTTCAATGCCGCGCGATCTGGTGGCATCGTCCAATGACTCGAACAGGGTCAGCTCCCGGGCCGTCGTCTGGTATCCGATGTAGTCCTCGACGCGCCAGCGGTGATCGAGCGCATCGAGCTCGGCGGAAACCCGCGTGAAGCCGGTCGTCCGGAGCTCGTCGGCCGCGCTCCGGACCGTCCGGTAGTGCCCCGCCCGAACCTCGACCGCGGGTGGCCGGACGATCCCGGCCTCCGCCAGCGCTTCCTCGAGCTCGAGGTCGGGCGCGAACGGAACGCTGGCCTTGATCCAGCCGTAGATGCCGAGGATGCTGCCCGGCCTCAGGATCCGGTGGAACTCACGCACGACAGCAATTCGATCCGGCACCTGCTGGAGTACGAAGGCGGTCATGACGACGTCGAATGAAGCTGCCGGAAACGGGATCGTCGCGGCGTCGGACTGAACGTATGCGATGCGAGCCCGAGCCGACTCGGCCAGCCGGTTCCCCTCGCGCCGGGCGACGTCGAGCATCCCAATCGAGCCATCGAGCCCGGTCAGACGGGCCCCAGGCCAGCGCACGACGGCTTCGAAGGTTTCGCTGCCAGTGCCGCAGCCGACGTCGATGACGTCACGGTGCTTGCCGCCGGCGAGCCCAGCGTCCAGGTGCTCGATTCGATCGACGAGCCGGCTCGCACACGGGGCTAGCATCGGCGCCCACCAGCGCAGGTAGCCCTCCGCCGTTCGATCGAACCGGTCGATGCAGGGATTCGTCACTTCGGAATCGTGCCACGATCGGATGCCGGTTTGCGGGGCGGGGATGTGACCGAGAGTGCGCACGGGTGGCGGAGGGCCGGCGCTGGGAGGAGAGCGCGGGCACAGGCGTCGCGATCCACGTTGGGTGCGCATCTCGTCCGGCCGCGCCGGCGATCAGCGCCTACGATGGTCATGTGCCCACTCTTCCGGTCTCCCGCGGCGGATTGCGTCGAACCGTTCCGGTCTTCGGCGCGTTTGTGGTGGGTGCGGTGGCATACGCGCCGCTCTACTGCTATCCGCTCCTGGCGCCGCAGTTCGAGGCGGCCTTCCATACCTCGCGCGAGGTCGGCCAGATGCCGTGGACGATGTTCCTTCTGGTGTCCGCGCTTTGCTCGCCGCTCCTGGGGCGCGCCTTCGACGTCATCGCTGACCGGTTCCTGCTCCTTGCCGGGGCCGTCTTCCTCGCGGCTGGATGGCTCGTGGCGTCGGCGGCTTCTGACGTGGCGTTTCTCATCGCGGCCTACGGTGCGCTGCTCGCCATCGGCGTCCAGCTCGTCTTCGTGGGTACCACCACGGCCATGGCCCGCCGATACGCGGGCGTGGCGGGGCTGGCTCTGGGCATCGCATACGCAGGTCCGGGGATCGGCGTTGCCCTGGCTCTGCCGATCGCGGCGACTGCGATACCGGAAATCGGCTGGCGCGCCACCGCAGGTTTCTTCGCGGTCATCTCGCTCGTGGCCATCCCGTTCGTGTGGGTGATGACCAGCGGCTCCGAAGTCCTGGTGCCCGGGGGTGGCCAGGGCTCAAACGCCGCCGGCGGCGGCCCCGCGAGCGCGGGTCTCCGGGAGACGTCGGCACCGGGCGCGATCGCGGCTTCGCAGGAGCCGCTTCCGCCGGGCAGCCGTTCCCGAGCCGACGCCCTCCGCCGCACCGTTCGGACCCGCCGGTTCCTGATACTGCTCGTCGGGGCCGTCGGCATCGGCTGCATCGACGAAGGCATCTTCCAGACGTCGGCACGCCATGCCGTGAACCAGGGCATCGATGCCGGGTTCGCGGCTTCGATGCTGGCCCTGCAGTGCTACACATACGTCGCCGGGCAGGTCGTCGGTGGCGGGCTATCAGATCGCTTTGGTCGGCGCTATGTCGGGTTGCTGTGTGCAGGTCTCATCGCGATCGGCGCCACCGGGATCTTCACCGCCACCGGATCTCTCCTGGGCCTGGCGGTTGCCGGCAACGCCATCTACGGCTTCGGCATCGGAGCCACGATCGCGATCCGGTCCGCGGCCTTCTCGGACGTGTTCGGCGGCCACAACTTCGGCGCGGTCTTCGGCATCACGGCCGTGGCGTACCCGGCCGGCGGGATCATCGCCATGAATGCCGGCGGGATCCTGTACGACCGCATCGGGAGCTACTGGCCCGTGTACTTCATCGCCATGGCCTCACTGGTCGCGTGGACGACCGCGCTGGTGGTTGCGGGGCCGCGTCGCCACGGCCTTCGCTCCCGCCTCCGAAGCGCCCGGTCGCGGATCCCGGTCTAGGCGGGCCGGCCATCGATTATGGTTGAGCTGCCACGTCGCGCTGGGCTGGCGTGCATTGGATCTTGCGCGACATCGATCCCAGCAATGGTAAGTGGCTCGAAAGGCCGTCGGCACCTGCCCAAGCGGCGGAGTCAGGCCTCCAGCCGCCGATCCCACGAGGGAGTCGGCCGTCTCAACGTCTGGCGCGTAGCGCCCAAAGACCCGAGCGCCGCATTGCATTTCTGGTGCTGCTAGTCCGCAAGAACGGACCGGCTCGAGCCCTCATCCCGGCCCGGTGGGGCGCTGCGTGCCGGGCACGGGGCCTGGTTGGGCGCTGCGTGCCGGGCACGGGGCCGGGTTGGGCGCTGCGTGCCGAGTCCGGGGCCACTCCTACCGCGACGCTGCCCCTACGCCACCTCCCGCCGGATCGTGGCTGCCGCCAATGCCACGAAGACCGCGGCTATCCCGACGAGGACGCCCAGATCCAGGAGCACGTTGGGCGATGTGAGGTCGGCGCCGGCGATCATCACCTGCCGTAACCCGTCAATCGCGTAGGTGACCGGCAGGATGCGGGCTACGGGCTGCAGCAGGCTCGGCAGCTGCTCGATCGGCCAGAAGAAGCCGCCGAGCAGGCCCTGCGGGACGATGACGATCGGGATGAATTGCAGGATCTGGAACTCGGTCCGGGCGAACGTCGAGATGAAGATGCCCAGTGACACGGCACCGAGACCCAGCATGAGCACCAGCAGGTAAGCGATCAGCGGGTTGCCGATGGTATGAACGCCCAGGCCTATGCCGAACGCCGGTATGGGGCCCAGCGCCGGAACGTCGAGCCGTCCTATGACGAAGGCGAGAACCAGCGCCACCTGGATGGTCGCGAAGAAGCCGAAGCCCAGGCTGTAGCCGAGCACGATCTCGGCTCGACTGACCGGCGTCGCCAGCAGGCGCTCGAGCGTTCCGCCAATTCGTTCCCGAAGGAAGCTGATCCCGGTCAGGATGAAGACGAAGAAGTAGAGGAAGAAGCCGACCACCACCGGGGCGAGCGAGTCGAGCGTTGTTGCGTTCGGCGAGCCGTAGACGGTCGACCTTTCGAGCGTGGGCAGGACGGCTCCGGCGGTATCGGCGACCGCGCTGAGCAGGGCCTTCTGGACCGTCGGTATGACGGAGGCCTCTCCGGTCGCGTTGAGGCCGAGCGTGAGCAGCTCGATCTTGCGGTTCTGGGCGGTGAAATCGGACGGCAGAACGACCACCAGGTCGAGCTTCTTGTCCTTGAGCATCTGCCGCGCGGTCGAGTCGTCGCTGACCGATCGATCGAGAACGATATCCGGCTGGCCGTCGAGCACCGACTGCAGCCTGGTTGCGATGACTGAGCCGGCGGGAGTCGCCGATTCGTTGACCACGGCCACGTGCGCGGTGGTCGTTTGTGAGCTGCTCAGCACCCAGCCGAGCAGGGCGATGATCGCGATCGGGGCGATGTAGAGGAGCGCCAGCGATCTCGGGTCGCGACGGAATTGGGCGACGATGCGGCGGACGACCGCTGCGACACGAAGCGGGTTCATCGAGCGGTCTCCTTCGGGGCGGCGCCCGCGAAGGCGGCGGGGGAGCCGGCGATCTGGGTGGCGAAGCTCAGGAACGCGGTCTCGAGGTTGTCGGTACCGGCCCGCTGGCGCAGCTCGGCCGGCGTCCCCTGAGCCAGAACGCGCCCGTCTCGGATGAACAGCAGCTGGTCGCAGCGATCGGCCTCGTCCATGACGTGGCTCGAGACGACGAGCGTGGCCCCGCCCGCGGCGAGCCGATGGAAGTGGTCCCAGAACTGCACTCTCAGTGCCGGATCCACCCCGACCGTCGGCTCGTCCAGGAAGATGACCTGCGGGTGATGGGCCAGGGCGCAGGCCATCGAGAGGCGCCGCCGCATGCCACCGGACAGCTGGAGAGCCGGAGTGCCCGTGCGCTTGTCCAGCTCGACGAGCTCCAGCGTCCGGAGCAGGTCGACCTTGTCCGTCTGGCCGTAGAGCGCGGCGAAGAACGTCAGGTTCTCCCAGACCGACAGCTCGGGATAGATGCCGTCGGACTGGGTCATGTAGCCGATGCGGGCCAGGTTGGTGCGTGATGGCATCGCCACACCGAGGACGCGGGCCGTGCCGCTGGTCGCCGAAGCGAGCCCCGTCAGGAGGCGGATGAGCGTCGTCTTGCCCGATCCGTTCGGTCCCAGCAGACCGTAGATGCTGCCGGGCGGGAGGCTCATGTCGATGCCGTCGACGGCGTGGATCGGCCCGAAGTCCTTGCGCAGCTGGACTGCTTCGACGGCGGCACCCGGCGTGGGCGCGGAGGCCGGCGCGGCGGCCGCGGGCGGGGTTGGCGAGACGGCCATCAAATGCCTCCTGGTTCTGTGCCTGGCTGGGCGATGCCGCAGAGAAGCAGGTCCACGTACGCCTCGACGTTGTCGATTGCGGGACGGATGCCGATCCGGGCCAGCTCGTCAAAGACGGGCCCAAGGACGATGAGCAGGAAGACGGGCCCGAAGAGAGCCTGGATCAGCAGGGCCGGATCGCTCGGGCGGAGGTTGCCTTTCTGGATCTGGCGACCGAACCAGGCGATCATCAGCGGAGCCCCCTGGCCGATGATCTCGGACATGACCACCCGGGCGAGCTCCGGATCTTGCGAGGAGTTGGCGGCGAGGTTGCGGACCAGATCGGACCGCGAACGCATCGCCGAGTAGTAGGCCCGGGCGATGACGATGAGGCCCTCGCGGGCGCCAAGCTCGATCGACGGCTCGATCTGGGCGCGCATCTCCTCGACCGGGCTGACGCGGCGGGCGACAGCGCGGAGCAGTTCCGCCCGGTCGGCGAAGTGGTGGTAGATGGCGCCCTTCGTCAATCCCGCTTCGGCGGCGATCGCCTCGATCGAGATGAGCCCGGCGCCGGGACGAGAGAAGAGCCGGACCGCGGCGTCGACGAGGCGATCCCGCGTCGGCTCGTCACCGGCTGTGCCGGTGTCCAGGCCCTCTGCCGCGAGCGCCGCGCGCAAACCCTTCAGGCCGCCGAAGTAGTGGTGGACGGTCTGGCGCGACACTCCCGCCTCGGCGGCGATGGCCTGGATCGACAGTCCCGCCGGATCGGCGCCGATCTGGCTGCGGGCGGCTTCCAGGATGGCCTCGCGCGTGGTGGCCCCGCGAGTCGTGGTCTCGCGCTGAGTGGCCTGTCGCGCGATGGCCTCGTGCGGTGCGCCCTTGGCCGCAGGCGGAGCGTCGGCCGGCCGGGTTGGCGCGCCGTCTGCGCCGGGCGCGATGCTCGCCCGTTCGGCGTCTCCGGCGGGGGTCACGGTCGATGCGCGTGGCGGCAATGGGTCAGACATGCGTACCAGTATGCATGTCGTGTCAAGCGCCGCGTTACCATTCGGGGCTCCGGTTAGGGCACGCTCACCATCGTCGGAACGGGTCGGCGAACTACCCTCAGGGAGACCATCTGAACCGCAACCGTCGCCAGGAGACCCGCGCCAAACGCGACCGGGATGCCGAACCGGTCGATCGTCCCGGTCACGACCAGGAAGAACACGATCGTGCCGAACAGGCCTATCTGGAGTCCGCGGGCGACGCCCATTGCCTGCGCGGGGCCCTCGAGCCGGTGAGCGAAGACGGCAAGGATGGTGACGTACACAGGGAAGGCGGCGAGGATGCCGCTCAGCTGCGGACCGAGAACGTCGGCGGCCTCCGTGACCGCGAGGACGATCAGCGTGCCCACGACCATCCGAGCCGGGATGTCCCAGGCCGGAAGAGACACCGCTACCTTTGTGGCGGTCGCGGGCGGAGCTAGCTGCAGGCAGACGGCCATCGCCACGGCGACGATCGCGAACAGCAGGATCGCCGGTCCCGTGACGAGCGGTTGGACCGCGATCGCCGTAAGCGCAAATGCTGCGAAACCGCCGAGCATCGAACGGCGCCAGCCGAATCGGGTCGCCAGCCAGCCGTATGCGAGGGCAAACGTGGCATCGCCGAGAAGCCCGCCGATCGACCCCTCCGCGGTGCCGGCCGCAAAGGCGGTTCCGCGATCCAGTGCCAGGTAGAGTGCGACCGGTCCCGACGTCAGCGGCAAGGCCACGATCCAACCGCCGATGGAATGGCCCCAGCGGCGTGCAGCCAGGCTCGCGCCGCCAACGAGGATCGGGGTCAGGCTGAGTTTGAGGAGGAGAAGGCCCACGCGTTCAGGGTATCGCGGCGAGCCGAGGTGGCGCGGCTCGACGGGCCATTCGACGCGGCCACGGCGTGGCCTCCTGCGGGGCGGCGTGGCGGACTCTTGGTGGCTCCGCAGTGGCATCCGGTCGGCACGCTGCGTCAGCCTGTGGCGAGCCGCCGAATCTCGGCCGCGATGGTTGCCGCGAACGCCGGCAGGCCCGCTTCGATCCGTGGCGACAGGCCCTCCCCAAATCCAAACTCGACGCCGCCGATCCCCACGAAACAACCACGAGGCAGTTCGCCTCGCAACTCCGCCGCCAGGCCGATGACCTGGTCGGGAGGAAGCGCGTGCGAGGACGCCGGAAGCGTTCCGCCCCGCCCCACGTCATCGAGCGGCAGTGTAACCACGGCCCCCGGCGCGAGTCCGACCGCGGCATCGACGACGACCAGGGCCGCGCCCTCGGGCACGTCGAGCAGAGCCTCGATCGAGAGCTGGCCAACCTCGGCAATGTCGACGAGCGCCCGCGTTTCGGCGTCGAGAGTCTCGATTGCCCGCGCCGCCGCTCCGTCGTCGCCGCGCAACCGCTCTCCGCAAACCAGCACTCGAACCGCAGCCCGGAGCGGGAACTGCCATTTCGCCGTCCAGCGCCCGTCATCCAGGACGATCAACTCGACCAGGCCGGCCGTGAGAGTCGCCGGCAGCGATGCCCAGGCTGGGCTGGCTTCGAGCTCGGCCAGTCCGGCCGCAGCCCCCTCGGCAATCGTCACATGGGGCACGAACTCGAGGTTGCCGCCATAGATCGGGAAGTCGGGGAAGGCAGCCGCGAGATCTGCGTGGAGCGAGTGGAACGGGCCTTCCGGGTCGACGGACGCGAACAGCACTGCGGGCCAGCGTGCGGGTCCGCTCATCCGGTACGAGAAAGCGTGGTGGCGCCCGACAACTCGAGCGACGGCCGATCTGAGCCCGTCCTCCAGATCGGCCGGCGCCAAGAACGGATAGAGCAGCGTGACGTGAGCCGGCAGCCCTCGCGCGGCGTTAGGGACGGCGCCCACGCGCACCGCCTCCAGCGCTTCGGGCAGTCGAACGCGGACGATGAGTGCGGTCTCGGCGGCGCCGGGAGCCGCCATCACTCGGCCGCCTCGGGCAGTTCCAGAGCGGACGAGACATCGGCGGCGATGTCGCTCGCCGGTCGTGGCGCGCGCAAGGCCGATCGCAGCTCTACGAACTGGACCACCACCACGGCCACCGCCGCGAGAGCGAACGATCTGACCACGCCCAGCGGCACGAGAGTGGCCGCCACAACGGTCAGGAAAGAGGCGAAACCGAGCAGGCCGTGTGTCATCCCACGCATGACGCCGATCGTCCGGTCGGGACCCTCCTGGGCGTGGGTGAAGAGCGCCAGAACTGCCGCGATCGTGGGGATCGTGGCCAGCATGCCGCTGATCGTGGCCCCGAAATACGGTCCGGCCGTGGTGACGAACACGACCATCGCCGCTCCCGCAATCATCCGCGTCGGCAGGTCGGAGGCGGTCGTGGTGCGGCGTGGCATCGGCGCCGCCTTGGGCAGAAGCCGGCGCGAGACCAGCAGGAGGCCGGCCGTTGCGGCGAATGCCGGCGCGAGGCCCCAGGCCGCGATCGGGAGCATCACCGCCCACGTCACCACGAAGGCAGCGTACGCAGCCGCTCCGGCGATCGGCCAGCTGACCCGGCGGCAGACCAGGGCGTAGACGAGGCAGAAGACGCCGCAGCCGCCGGCGCCCCCGAGCGATGCCGCGGCGGACGTGGCTGCGAACGAAGTGTTCTGCTCGAGTGCGAGGAAGAGCAGGATCGGGCCGCCCTTTGCCGGGACGGCGCCCAGGATGCCGCCGACGGCAGGGCCGTAGCGATGGCTGACGAGCGTGATGATGCCGATCATCAGCACCGGCAGTCCGATCTTGAAGAAGAGATCGATCATGTCGGTGTCAGGGTAGACGCCGGACGTCCATAAGGCCCGAAGACCGTTCGGCAGGCCGCGGGAGTTGACTTCCCGCCGCTCGCCGTCAGTCGCGTTCGACCTCGAGCTTGAGGAAGTGCGTCGCGCAGCTGATGCACGGGTCGTAGGAGCGGATCAGCTGCTCCAGCCGCACCGTTGCCTCGGCATGGGGGAGCGACAGAACCTGTGGCGCGAACTCGGCCAGGTCCTGCTCGATCATGCCCTGGTTCTGGCCCGTCGGGGCGATGATCTGCGCGGCAGTGACGCGTCCGTTTTCGTCGACGTCGTAGTGATGCCAGCAGATGCCTCGCGGCGCCTCGGTGCCCCAGCCCGTCTCGCCGGCGCGCGGCGTCCATGGCGTGAACGGCCGGGCCGGCTCTTCGTATGAGTCGACGATGTCGAGGGCGCAGGCGGAGGCGTGGATCAGCTCGACCGATCGCGCCGCGATGGCCCAGTACGGGTTGCGGGCGATCTGCCTGGCCAGGCCGCTGGTCTTGAGGGCCTCCTGGGCCAGCGGATGCAGCTGGTCGGCGTTGAGAGTGACCCGCGCCGACGGGCCGAGCATGTACGTCCGCCCGTCGATCGTTCGAGCGTGGAGGGCGTTGCTGCCCTCGTGGTGCTCTTCGCGGAAGGCCTCCCGCCAGCCCCAGATCGGCACGTCGATGCCGTCGCTCGACACGATCCGGCCTTCATTGAGGCCGTACTCGATGGGATGCTTGATCGCGACGTAGAGCGGGTCGCGCTCGAACTTGGGCGCCTTGAACGCTGCCACCAGCTTGAGAGTGGCCTGGGACAGCGCCAGCGCCTCGGTGAGCGGCGCACGTAGGGCATCGATCTCGGCCCGCGTGGGCGTCTTGGAGAACCCGCCGACCCGCATCGCGACCGGGTGGATCGCCCGGCCACCGATGAGCTTCATGATCTCGTTGCCGGTTCGCTTGAGTCGGAGCGCCTGCTCGACGACCGGCTTGTGGTCGCGCGCCATCGCGATCGCGCTCTCGTAGCCCAGGAAGTCGGGCGCGTGGAGCATGTACACGTGCAGCGCGTGGCTCTCGATCCATTCGCCCCAGTAGAAGAGCTTGCGCAGCGCCCGCACCTGGGGGTCGATCTCGATCTCGAAGAGGTGCTCGAACGCCATCGACGCGCTCATCTGGTAAGCGACGGGGCAGATCCCGCAGATCCGGGTGACGATATCGACTACTTCGTTCGGCGTTCGACCGACTACCAGCTTCTCGAAGTAGCGCGGCGCCTCGAAGATCGACAGCCTGGCCTCGCGGATCTCGCCGTCGGTGATGCGCAGCCGAAGGGTGCCCTCGCCTTCGACTCGTGCGATGCCAACGACCTCGAAGTTGTGCTCCCCGGTCGCCGTCTCTGCCTTGGCCATCGTTCCATCACCTGGCTGCGATCATCCCTGCCTGGACTCGGGCTCTCGGAGACTGCCCGATTCCCCGTTCCGCGGCATAGGGCCGTTTGTCGTCCCGGACCGTGCCCCAGCGTCTACTGCCGCGACCTCGATCCGGCAGGACGAGCGGTGCGCGCCGGTATTGCTCGATGGTCAGGCTATCCGCTGGCAGAAACGCTTCTCGTTCTCCCAAGGATCGCTGGGAATTAAGGGGTAACCGTATAGGAGCCCTGGGCCAGCACCTTTCCGCTCGCGTCCAGGACCTGCATCGTGTGAGTCCCGGGCGTAAGTACGTTGAGGCCGCTGGCCGAGCCCCCGGCGGCGCACAGCGACTGCATCGAGGACGGGGTGGTCGTGCTGACGACGAGCCAGCTGCCGTCGGCCTGCTGCGTCACTTCGCCCCCGCTCGAGGAGACCTGGGATGACCCCGCAGACTTACCGTCCAGCTTGATCGTGATCGTGTCTCCGACATGCACAGATGAGGGGAGGTGCGCCGTCGTCGTGAAAGTGACCGGGCTCGAGCAGCTCAGGGTGGATGGGCTGAAGGAAATGCTGCTCGACGTGGAGCTCATGTTCATATAGAGGTAAGCGCCAACGACCACGGCCAGCACGAGCCCGACGACGACCAGCATCGGGCGAGTGATCTTGAAGCCGGAAGCCGCCGCGGCCGGGGTGCCGGGTACTCCTTGCGCCGCGGCGCCCGGGTATCCAGACGGATACTGCTGCGCGGGCTGGCCTGCCCAGGGCGCCGGCGGGGCCGCTGGTGCCGGTGGTTCCGGTGGTGCCGGTGGTGCGGCAAATGCCGGGGCCGGCGGCGCGACCGGTGCCGTGGCCCACGCGGGAGGGGTGACGGGTGCGGCCGCCGGCGGGGCGGCGAACGTTGGGGCCGGTGGTGGCGGAGGGACGACCTGGATTGGGGCCTCGGCGTCGACCGGGGCCGGCGGTGCCACTGGCGCAAGAGCCGAGCCGCAGACTGCGCAGAACCTCTGATCGGCCACAGCCCTGGGCGTGCCGCAGCTGGCACAGAACCCGAATCCCGTCGTCATCGCGAGCACCCTCTTGATTCGTGTGTAGGAGACCATGTGGAGGCGCGGGTCGACCGGCTACCGTCCCCAGAATCTCTGGGCGCAGCGTCCTCCCAGAGCAACGCAATCCTAGCTCCCCGATGGTCGCGGTGGAACGGAACCATCGGGGACTTCTGTTCGGACGATGTCCTCGCCCAGCGAACCTCCGACCAGCACATAGACCCGGCCATCACGTGCCCCTGACTGAAATGGGCCGTTTGCCGTCCCGGACGTCCCGGCCGTTCCGCGGCGCTCCCCACAGGTTGGGGGTGACTCCTTCGCCGACGCTTACAATCGCGGATGTGAAAGCCGCCCACCGTGAGGGAAGACCTTGATGTACGACCTTGGCTCCGGCTTTGTGGTCATGTGGTTTCTGAGCGTGGTCATCATGCTGGCGATTCCCGTCGCGATCGTGTGGCTCCTCGTCGTCTTGGTCAGGAACAACGGTGGCCGGGGCTCGCGGCGCTACGATCCAGCCGCGGAGCAGCTGCGCTACCGCTACGCGCGGGGCGAGATCAGCCAGGCCGAGTTCGAGCAGGGAATGCACCTACTCGGCTACGAGCGGCGGCAGTAAGGGGCTCGTCTCGCGGGGACCAAGCCAGCCGCATACCAATTTGAGGCTGCAGCCACCGAAGAGTGATCCTGCGGTCGTCGCCGGGCAACCGGATTCGTCGGGGTAAAGCGGGCGCGCCGAAGCAACGTAACGACCACTCGGAGCAACCCAAACGGTCAGTTGGTTGGCGTTCCTGGCGACGGACTGGAAGGCCGCCAGGTCGGCACCGCTGACGACCAAGCACCGCACCTCAGCGACAGCAGTTGCCTGGGCGGTCGACGGATCCGCAGTCAGCGGCCAGGTCACTATCCGCTGAGTGGAGTCGCCTGGCGCAGGGGCTTGCGCCGCTGCGACGAAGACTCGCATGGCGGTCGGCGCGTACGCTTCGGCGTCGCTGACCGTTCGGCCCAGGAAGCTGGCCAGGTTCATCATCATCGTCCGGAACTCTTCGAGTTTCGCACGCGCCGGCGCGTCCGTCTCGTTGCCGAACCCGCCTCCCAAGCCCAGCGCATAGGCACCGATGATGTGGGTGGTCCCCGCGACGTTAGTGGTGAACACGGTCGTGCTCGCGTCCGAGACGTTTGGTTGAATGTAGGTCGCGTTCGGGCCGAGCAGACCGGCCGCATCTGCCGCGGCCAGGATCTTCTGAATCTCGGTGGGTGTGACCTGCAGCTGGCGCAGGTCGGGCAGGAGCGGGCCGGGAAACACTGTGACGAGCGGCCCCGGAACGATGACCCGTCCGTCGCCGTACATTGCGAACTGCGGAACCGTCGTCAGCAGGTACCCCGGTGCGATGAAGCCGCCTTCGTCGGCGATCCGCAGGACGAGCTTGTCGGCGCCGGTCTCGACGACGTACTGCGGGGTGGCGGGCAGCGTCGACGAAGTGGCGGCGGAAGGCGCCGCCGAGGATACCGCCGATGGAGCAGGCGAGGAAGTCTTGCTCGGCCCTGATCCGCATGCTCCCATCAGCAGGGAAACGGCGAGGATCGCAAGGAAGGTGCGCATTTCAGCCTCGTTAGTCTCGTCTCTCGTGCCGCGGACCGTGTGCAACCGCCGAGACGCGTCGGACCGGAATGCGGTTCCACCTGTCGCTCGGGATGGAACGTGCTGGCACCGGGCTGAGAGCTGCAACTGCTCGTGGCACCCCACCCGACCGGCGGTATAGTCGGCCCATGGAACTGCCGTTTCAGCCGCCGATCGAGCCGATGCTGGCCAAGCTGACCGACTCCATTCCTTCCGGCGACGGCTGGCTGTACGAGCCAAAGTGGGACGGTTTCCGGGCCCTCGTCTTCCGCGACGGCGACGAAACGTACATTCAGAGTCGCGACCTCAAACCGCTCGACCGCTACTTCCCCGAGCTGCCGCCTGCGCTCAAGGCCGCGCTGCCAGAGCGCTGCGTCCTCGACGGCGAGGTCGTGATTGCCGGGCTGGGCGGCCTCGACTTCGACTCGCTGCTGCTGCGCATCCACCCGGCCGCGTCGCGGGTCAAGCTGCTCGCGGAACAGACGCCCGCCAGCTACGTGGCCTGGGATTTGCTTGCGCTCGACGATCGCGATCTCCGCGCCACTCCCCAGGGAGAGCGGCGCGCGCTACTGGAGCAGGTCCTCTCCGCCGCAAAGCCGCCCATCCATCTGACGCCGTCAACGGCCGATCCGTCGACTGCCACGGACTGGTTCAACCGGTTCGAAGGCGCCGGCCTGGACGGAGTGGTCGCCAAGCGGACGTCGGACCCGTACATGCCGGGCAAGCGTGGCTGGGCCAAGATCAAGCACGCCCGCACGGCCGATTGCGTCGTGGCCGGCTTTCGATGGCACAAGAATGGACCGGGGACGCTGGTCGGCTCCCTACTACTAGGGCTGTTCGACGATACGGGGCGATTGAACCACGTCGGAATCACCGCCAGCTTCACTGCGGATAAACGCCGCGAGCTGGTCGAGGAGCTGGCCCCGCTGCGCGAGAAGGCGCTCGAGGGTCATCCATGGGCGGAATGGGCCGAATGGGAAGAGGCGGCGCGAGCTTCCGGCCAGCGCATGCCCGGCGCAACCAGCCGCTGGAACCGCGACCGCGACCTCTCGTGGGAGCCGCTCCGGGCCGAACGGGTCTGCGAGGTCGCTTACGACCACCTCCAGGGCGACCGCTTCCGGCACGCCACGACATTCGTGCGCTGGCGCCCCGACAAGCGCCCCTCCGACTGCCGGTACGACCAGCTCGAGTCGACGGCACCGTACGAGCTTGCGGCCATCTTCGACCGATAGGTCTGGGCGCCCAGCCCGGGCCACTCGGCTACGAGCGGAATTGGGCCCAGGGGTCGTAGTCGACTTCGAGCGGCTCCTGCGGCGGGCGCTCCGGCTCCGGCACGTGCTCGAGGTTGACGCGGATGCGGTACCAGAGCGTGAAGCGGCCGCGCATGCCGTCGACCAGGACGTCGGCCGGTTCGAGGTGGCCGGCGACTGCGGCATGGCGCTCCTTCCAGCGTTCGAACCCGGCGAGCGCCTCCTCCTTGGTTGCGGCGCGGGCGATCTCTATCAGCGGCTTGGAAGAGACGCGGCGCCCCGTCGGCGAGGGCCGGGCGGCGGTCGAGCCTCCGGCGGCCGAGCCTCCAGCGGCACGCGACGGCCGGGCAGCGCCGTTCCTTCCGCCAGCAGGCGACGGCCGAGCGCCAGAACCCCCGTCGGGATCGGATTTCCGCGCCCGCGACGGCATCACCCGTGCCGGCTCGCCGGGCGCCTTGGCATAGTGGGGTGGCCATGGGGCGTCACCCTGGCCCTCGCGCTCCTGCTTCGCGGACAGCTCCAGCAGCGCATCTAGTGAGCCGACCGCCTCGTCGATCCCGGTACCCGGATCGCCGACGCGCCGGAATCGCTCGGGAACCGTGGCCAGCGTGAAGTCGCCGAGCTCGCACGCCGGCAGCTCGTCCCAGGTTACCGGTGCCGAGACCCGCGCATCCGGCACCGGCCGGACGGAGTAGGCCGAGGCAACCGTTCGATCCTTGGCGTTCTGGTTGTAGTCGAGGAAGACTCCGTGGCGCTCTTCCTTCCACCACTTGCTGGTCGATATCGCCGGCGCACGCCGCTCGACCTCGCGCGCCATGGCTAGGGCCGCCCGCCGGACCTGGTCGAACGTCCAGCAGCGCTCGATCCGAACGTTGATGTGGATCCCGCGCGAGCCCGACGTCTTGGGCCAGCCGACGAGCCCGTGATCGACCAGCACCTCGCGAGCCACCATCGCGACCTTGCGAATGTCGTCCCAGGGCACGCCCGGCATCGGGTCGAGGTCGACGCGAAGCTCGTCGGGATGGTCGAGATCGTCGGCCCGGATCGGGTGAGGGTTGAGGTCGATGCAACCGAGGTTGGCCACCCACGCGAGTCCGGCAGCGTCGTCGAGCACGACCTCGTTCGCCGTCCGACCGGACGGAAACGACAGCTCCACGGTCCTGAGCCACTCCGGACGAGACTCGGGAGCTCGCTTCTGGAAGAAGTACTCGCCGTCGGCGCCGTTGACGAAGCGCTTCATCGCCATCGGCCGGCCGCCCGCGCCACGCAACGCCCCGTCGGCCACGGCCAGGTAGTAGCCAACAAGGTCGCGCTTGGTGTAGCCGGGACCGGCGAAGAAGACCTTGTCCGGGTTCGTTATCGCGACCTGCCGGCCGGCGACCTCCACGAGCTCGCGCTTGTCTGGCATGGCCGAACGATAGCGCGATGGCGCCGATCGGCTCACCGACCGGGACGGCTGGGTCGTGTGGGTGGGCGCAGGTCATGGCCCGCAACAGTCGATTCGGTTGGGAGACGCCTTCACGGCGATCGACCGGAGCGCCCACCGGGCGACCTCAGCGCCGCGGCCACCGGGCGGCCTCAGCGCCGCGACCACCGGGCGGCCTCACGCCGCCACCACCGGGCGGCCTCACGCCGCGACCCTCACTCGATAGAGGCAGTTCGCTCCAACAGCTCGGCGAGGGTCTCCAACTCGGCTGGTGTGAACGACTTGAGGAAGTAGCGACGAACGGCCGCGAAATGCGCCGGCCGCGCCTCCTGAAGGCGCAATCGCCCGCTGTCTGTGAGGACCGCGAAAGCTCCCCTCGCGTCCGAGTCGCATTTGGCGCGCCCGACCAATCCGTCCGCCACCAACCGGTCCACGAGGCGGGTGATGCCGGCGCGGCTCAGCAGGACTCGATCCGCGAGCTCGTTCATGCGGAGCCTCTGCCCATCGGCCATCCCAAGCTGGAACAGGACATCGAACTCGGCCAGCGGCAGATCGGTGCGCGCCATGAGATCCGCCTCGAGCTGCCGGGCGACCCGCGCGTGCCTCGTCAGAAACGCCCCCCAGGCGCGGCGTTCCAGGGCGTCGATCTCTGATACCGGATCGGGCGTTGCCGACGGCGTGGCATCGAGGGCCGCGTCGTCATTGGGAATCGACGCGGCCGAGAGCGTCGGGGCGGTCTGAAGCTGGTTGATGTTGGCCACTTGCAAGTCCTTGCGCATGCAACTAATATACCAGATAGTTGCTTAGTAAAGGATCCCGTTCGGGTCCACGAGAGCATCAACCACAGGATGAAGCATGAGCATCTGGACCCTGGATCCGGCCCATTCGCAGATCGAGTTCGCCGTCAAGCACATGATGGTTACGACAGTACGCGGACAGTTCCGCAAGTTCGAGGCCGAAGTCGACTTCGATGAGGCGCACCCTGAGCGATCCTCCGTCGTTGCGCATATTGATGCATCGAGCATCGAAACGGGCATGGAGGCTCGCGATGCGCACCTCTGCAGCGCGGACTTCTTCGAGGCCGAGGTCTATCCGGAGCTGACGTTCCGCAGCACGGCCATCGAGCCGAAGGGCGACGGCTACCGGATCGACGGTGAGCTGACGATCCGCGGCATCACCCGAGCCGTCAGCCTGGATGCCGAGATCGGCGGCGTGGTCGCCAATCTGCAGGGCGGGCGGCGAGCGGGCTTCAACGCGACAACCAAGATCAGCCGCAAGGCGTGGGGATTGACCTGGAATCAGGTTCTCGAGACGGGCGGCTGGGCCGTCGGCGACGAGATCAAGATCTCGATCGACCTGGCCGCGCTGCAGGCCGAGGCAGTTGCCGCGAGCGTCGAATCCGCCGTCGCCTGAACCCGAGCACTCGGGCCCGAGGCCGCGTCCTGCGGGACCACTCCACAATGAACGGAACGGCCGCCGGTTCTCCGGCGGCCGTTCCGTTCTGACGAGGCGACGAGCCTAGTCGTCCGTCGGCATGTGGAGATACATGCTCTGGATTCCGATCCGGCCGGGCCCGCTGAAGCGGTTGAACACCAGGTTGCCCGACCCGCCGAGGATCCCCATCCGCAGCCCGACGACCTTGATCTCCATCCCGACGCCGGGGTCCTTGTAGACCCAGCCACCCGGCTCGACGTCGAAGACCTCGCCCGGTCCGAGGACCTTCTCGAAGACGTTGCCGAAGCCGTGCAACCAGATTGTGCCGCCGCCCTGGCCGCCCGTGAAGGTGTCGATGAAGATGCCGGTGCCGCCGAACAGCATGTTCGCGACGCCGCGCAGCCGGCGGAAGCTGTAGTCGATGTTGGCGGTCGCCGCTAGGAATTGATGCTCGCGAACCTCGATGGTCTGGCCCGGGGCGAGCTGCAGATGGAAGACGTGGCCGACGCCGTCGCGGCTGAAGGCGATCTGGCCGGCGCCCTTCGTCTCGGTCATGAAGATCGGCATGCCGGCTACCGCACGCTTGAATGCGCCCTTCATCTGGTGCATCCCGATGTCGATCGACGGCGTCTTCCATAGCAGGATGTGGTGCTCGAAGTAGACCGACATCGAGCCGTCCAGCTCCATGGTGAGGGCCGGGACCAGCTCGCCGTCGGTGCGGAACTGGACGCCCGGTCCCTGTCCCTCGTCGATCATGGTCGGGAGTAGCTTGGGGAGAAACTCCGTGTGCATGTGTCCCTCCACGTGCCCGCTCCAACGGCGGTGCGACGCCCACACTGTAGGGCAGCGCAGGCGTCGCGGATAGCGATTGGATAGTCGCCCGAGATTGTCGCGCCCAGTGCCCTGGTCGCCACGCGAAGAGCCCGGTTGCCCGGACCCGGCGGCCCGGTCAGGCGGCTTCGGCCAGCGAGCCCGGGACCGCAGATGTGACCTCGTGATACGATCCCGCTCGCGCCGACATAGCTCAGCGGTAGAGCAGTTGTTTCGTAAACAACAGGTCCTCGGTTCGAATCCGAGTGTCGGCTCCACCTTTCCCCTCGCGAATTGTCTGCTGCGGTAGCCGGCTGCGCGTTTGCGCGCGGGGTCCCTCCCCAGCACCCGGTGGCGAGCAGGCAAGTCGCTGTCAACTGTTAGCAAGGACGCGCTGCGCTCCAGGTCGAATACCGGGGAGGCCACTCGTCGGCGGTGTCCCTGGCACCAAGCACGGCGGCCTCGATGGAGAACTCGAACAACTCGTACCCCTCATCGACCTCGAAGTACCACTGCCCGCCGACTGCGGAGCGGACATCGGCCACGTCGACGAGGCGGGCATGTCCGCGAATGGAGAGCTCGCTCGGAGTCGCAGGGTCGATGTGCGTGTGAAGGGCGAACCGGCCGTCGCGCTTGAGGTCGGTGCGCTTGACCGAGGGCAGGATGAACGCATAGAGCCGCCCCTCGACGATCGCCACCCAGATGGGGTGGATGCGAGGTAGCGCGTCGCCTCGAACGGTGGCAAGCAGTGCCTCGCCAGTCTCCCCGCGGTACAGGAGGCGCCGGCCTGCGGCCGCGACGTCGGGGCTTGCAGCGCTGAACTCGGCCCAGGTCGTCATTTCTCTTGGCTCCTCCCGACGAACTGCTGATATGGACGCCCGCCTGCGGTGTCTTGGGGGTGGAGGTCGAAAGGGTTCGTCGGATACTCCCGGTGTAGACGTTTCGGCGCTCTAGCCGCGGAAGTCAGGCCGGTCGAGAACTCGCAGCCAGGTCCCGTCGGGCTGGCGCCGGACCACCTGGGCTCGAGCGCCCGCCTCGTCGAGCGCTGGGGTGGAGGTCAGAGCGAGGCCGCCGATGCGCAGGGTGGGCAGGGGCTGTTCCAGGCTGAAGTGAGGATTCGTGGCGAGCATCTTCTCGTACAAGGTGCGGATCGCCTCCCGCCCCACCGTCATCTGTCCAGGCGGGAATGCCACCACCGCGTCCGGCTCGTAGAGTGCCGCCATCCCTTCGGCGTCCCCTGCATTCCCCAGCTCGACGAAGAGACGGGTCAGGTCCTCCGGCTTGGTAGCTCGCTCGCGTTCACCAGTCATCGTCAGCCTCTTCTTCTTTGCTCGAGATCTTGCGGGCGCTTTTCCGCGGTCAGCCAACGCCGGCGGTCGGTCGCTGTCGGTCGCTGGATTCGATCTGTCAACGGCCACCCTGCGGCAGGGGCAACTAGAAGTCAAAGACCTGGTTCTTCTTGGTGCTAGCATCTCTGGTTATGGAACTGAGACAGCTCGAGTACTTCGTTGCCGTGGCGGACGAGGCAAGCTTCACGAGAGCCGCAGCCAAGATGCACGTCGCTCAGCCGGGCGTCAGCGCCCAGATACGCCAGCTCGAGCGAGAGCTCGGCCAGGATCTACTGGACCGCTCGGGCCGAGCCGTCCGGCTGACCGCTGCAGGCGCGGCCGTCCTTCTCTACGCCCGAGCGGCTCTCGGGGCGGCTGCCGGAGCGCGACTCGCGGTCGACGAGTTGATCGGTCTCGTGCGCGGGCACGTCTCCGTCGGGATGGTGGTCGCCTGCTCGTCATTCGATCTCGCCAACCTGCTGGCGGACTTCCACCGGGACTACCCGGCCGTGGAGATCGCCCTCTCGGAGGCCAATACCGATGATCTGATCGAAGGGCTCCATGCCGGGCGTCTCGACCTCGCGTTCGTCGGTCTTGGAGACACGACGCCCCCCGGGATCGAGATCCGGCTTGTGGCAGACGAGCCGCTCGTCGCCGCGGTCAGCGACAACGACGTCCTGGCGGCACGCAAGACCATCACGCTGGAAGCCCTCGGGGGTCGGGCACTCATGAGCCTTCCGAGAGGCACCGGCCTGCGCTCGTGTCTCGACGACGCCTGTGCCAGGTCGGGCTTCGAACCGAACATTGCCCTCGAGGCCAGCAACCTGGGCATCCTTGCCCAGCTCGCCGGCCGGGGCCTCGGCGTGGCCATCCTGCCCGAATCCGTGGCCCTCGCTCATCCAGAGATTCACGCCATCGTGATAACGCGTCCCGCCATGCGGGGGCGCCTCGCGTTGGCGTGGCGGACCGAAGGACCGATCAGCCCGGCGGCCCGGGCGCTCATCGGTCGCGCGCAGACCGGCTTTGTGAATTCGGCCGCCGACCGGCAGCCGGCGGCCTAGCTCTTTCGGTAACCTGCGGCCAAGGCAATCGAGACGAGATCACCTCTCGGTTGACTCACCGGCAGCTCGATCAGACGTGCCGATGCAGGTCTGTTTCCGGCATCGTCTCCGGCACGTCCTCGTCCCTCGGCGGCTGCTCCCAGCCCATCCCGTCTGCCTCGCGTTTCGCGAGATTGAGGTACACGACCTCGTGTTCGACGTTGGCAATGTGCGAGGCGGGAACGTAGAGGCGGCCGGCGAGGCCGGCTCTCGACGCGAGTATGTAGTTCTGACCCACAGTCTGGACGGTGCCAAAGCGGCGCCCATCATTGCCGACGATCGCCCAGCCGGCCTTCAGATCTGTCATGCGCATGTGCTCTCGACCTCATCGCCCGTCACTCGCGCCTACCTTAGTTCAGCCGCCCAACTCTGAAGGGCTACTTCTCCGGCCGAAGCGTATCGTGCCCGGCCACGAAGGCGGGAACCTGCGCCCGTCTGTCGAGGCCGAGTTTCGCGAGGATGGAGCTGACGTAGTTCTTGACCGTCTTGGCGGAGAGGAAAAGGGCCGCGCCGATCTCCTTGTTGGTCTGACCCTCGGCGATGAGCGGCAGGATCTCGCGCTCGCGCACGGTCAGATCGTTTGAGCCGTCGGTGTCGTCCCCGCTCGCGATCCGCCGAACCCGCTCGAGCAGCATGCCCGTGATACTCGGATCCAGCAACGATTCGCCGCGTCCCACCGCCTCGAGCGTGCGAACGAGCTCCGAGGATCGCGTCTGCTTGAGGACGTAACCCCGAGCTCCGGCAACGATGGCGGCGAATACGTCGGCTTCGTCGGGCGAACTTGTCAGGAAGACGACCTGTGTGGCCGGTAACTCGTCACGTACCAATCGGCAGGCCTCGATCCCCGATGCGTCCGGCAGGCGGACATCCATGAGAACCAAATCCGGGACGAACTTCCGGGCTTGGGAAATGGCCTCGGCGCACGTGCCGGCCTCGGCGACCACCTCGAACTGCCCGTGGTGATCGAGGAACGCCATTAGCCCCTGACGCACGACCTCGTGGTCGTCGACGACGAGGAGCCTTAGGGGTCGGTGGGGATCGGGCATCGAGGCCAGCATGCGCGTCCTGTCGCCCTACCGCAATGAGCTCGACTCTCAACTTCCCCGCTGGCGACGATCGAGCCAACGCGGGGACCCGTGTCGGGCACCCAGTACGCGATCCTGGTCACGGAGAACACGCCGAGCACGAATCTTCTCGATTGGGCGGGCGACTGCACGGATAACTACGCTGGCGGCCAGGCTCTCGTGTTCACCAGCGGGTGGGAGACGGTCAAGGCATGGTTGGCTGCCAACCCCGACTCCACGCAGAACTGCCAGGCTGACTTCGCGTTCCAGACCTACGTAACGGCGGCGCCGGCTCCGACGCCCACGCCCACGCCCACGCCCACGCCAACGCCCACGCCCACACCCACGCCCACACCGACGCCCACCGCCACGGCGGCACCGACGGCCGCAGCGAGCGCGACTCCTCCTCCGACCGTCACCGCGAACCCGGCGAGGGACGCCGGCGACAACGGCGCGGCTATCGCCGTCATCGTCGCTTGCTCGGCGGCCGCCGCGGCGTTCGTGACCCTGCGCCGCTACGGCCTCGCCCGCCGCTAGATTCGCGACGCACAAACCCGGCAATCTCGAGAACGGCGCCCGTGCGGGCGCCGTTCTCGGTCGAGGTTCACGCCGTGCGGGGCGTCACCGCCAAAAGGATGAGCCCGCTCACGGCAAGCGCCAGCACGATCGGCCAGGCGGCAACGACGCCGACGGCATCCGCGGCCAATCCCAGTGTGGAAGGCGCAAGCAGGACCGCGATGCCTGCACCCAAGGTCGACCGCGCGGCCGCCTGAAGGCGGGCTTTCGGCGCAGTCTGCAGCGCGACCGTCAAGCCGATCGGATACAGGCCCGCCGTCCCCAGGCCTCCGAGGAAGAGCCCGATGCCGGATAGGAGCGGCACGGTCGAGATCCAGGTCAGGCTGGCCCCCGCGACCACGATCAGCAGGCCAGCCACGAGCAATCTGTGCGGCTGGCGCGCGCCTCCGAACCCTCGCCCGAGTGCCGCCCGGCCCACGAACATCCCGACTACGAAGAGGCTCGCAAGCAGGGTCGCATCGGCACTCGAAATCCCGGTCCGCTTGCCGACGATCGTCGAGCCCCAGTAGACGAACGAGAACTCGATCGAGACGGCGAGCACGATCAAGAGCCAGGCGAACCAGTAGGCGCCGGGAAGCCTCGCCTGGGGCGTCCTGACCGAGCTACCCGACTCGGGACCGCGAGGGCGGATCACCGATAGACCCAGGAACGCGACGGCCGGAATGAGCAGCGCGACCCGCCACGTGTGCAGCTGAGACGCCGCCAGGCCGATGGCCAGAGGTGCCGCGGCAGCCGTGATCATGGAGAGCGCATTGGCCTGGCTCATCAGCTTCCTGGTTTGGCCGTCCCCGTAGCTGCTCAGGCGGACGTTGACGTCGGTACCCAGCGTGCCCCCGCCGAGGCCCAGCAGCAGGGCGCCGGCCAGCGACACCGCCAGGTTGGGTGCAAGCACGAACAGCGCGAGTGCCGTTACCGCGATTCCGACGGCGAGGTCCGCCAGCCAGCCGATGCCGATCAGGCGGCCGACCCAGTCGGCGCCGATGCCCGACGCAAGAACCCCAACGGCGAGCGCCGAGGCGTGGAGCCCGGCCTGGAAGTCGGTCAGCTGCAGGTCCGCGCGAAGGTACGGGGTCGCGGTGCCGAGGCCGTACAGGACGTAGCCCCATACCGCAAGGTACGAGAACGTGATCCAGGTCGACAGGGTCCGATTCGACTCGCCCGACGGGTCGGCGCTCGTCTGGATGGCCAAGTCTGCCTAGCCTTCGACTTCGATGACGGTGGCCAGCCGCAGGTCGCCGATGCTCCGGCCGACGGGCCGCAGCCCGATCTCCGAGGCGGCCTGCGTCATCCAGGAATCGAACCCGCTCAGGAGGCAAACCTTGGCTTCGAGATCGAGCTTGCCGATCGCACGCTCGACGACGTCCTCCACCGCGGCTCGGTAGGCGTCGGGCCCGGTCGCGCTCACGGATGGACCTCCTCTTCGATCTGGTGCTGGCTCAGTGCCAGTCTAGCCGGGGACGGCTCAACGGCCGAGATGGACCGCTCGCGAGTCCCGCTGCCATGGGTTGAACGCGTTCATTAGCATTGGGAGGAACCGACGCGGCTCGTGAGGGCCGGCCTGTTGCGCGGGAGCCACCGGTACTTACGTTGGAGTGGCTCCCGGGTCGCGGCGCGGTAACCTGCCCACACGTTCACATAGGGCCCGCCGGCCCGACTCCCGTTCAGGAGGCTGCGTGCTTATCCCGTTCATCGGGTACGCCCTGAGTCGTCGCTTCATCGGCTATGTCGAGTGCGAGGGCGACCGGCTGAGCGACGTCCTCAATCGGGCCGATTCGATCGTCGTCCACGAGGCCTTCGTCGAAAGCTTCGAGGACGACACGGTCACGAACCTCGGTGACGGCGAGATCGATCGCTCCATCCTGTACGCGGTCGAGGCGGCGGGCGAGGGTCGAGGCGAGGGTCCGCGGCGCATCCATACGATCAGCCACCGGCTGCAGGTCCAGCTCGGGCCCTACAGCGCACTCGGCCTGCTCCATTCGCTGCCGGGCCAGCTGCCGCTGCCGCACCTCCACGCTCGCGGCCCGATGATCCCGCTGTCCGACGCCACGATCGGCTTCTCCTGCCGGGGCGGGCTCCAGCTGCGCGACGTAGGCACGCTGATCATCAACCGCGACATGCTCGACTGGGTCCGCGCAAACGAGGACGAGGCCCTGGCCTTCCCCGGCGTGACAGTCCTGACCGACCGATCGGGCTAAGCCGTACGCCGGCAGTGGCGGACGGCGCCTTGACGCCGCCGACCGTCGCTCCGCGCTATAGCAGTGGCTGAGCGCCACGCGATCGGTGTCGGCGTCCGGCGCCGCCGGACCGCGTTCTACAGACCGAGCACGCCGCGGATCGTCTTCAGCCCCTCGACTACGTTGGCAACGTGCTCTTCGAACGGCACGCCGAGCTCCTCGGCTCCCTTGACCAGCTGGTCCCGTGGCACCTGCCGGGCGAAGCTCTTGTCCTTCATCTTCTTGGTGACGGAATGAGGGTCCACCTCGTCGAGGCTGCGACTCGGGCGGACATACGTGACGGCGATCACGAAGCCGCTCATCTCGTCGCACGCGTAGACGGTCCTTGCCAGCAGGCTTACCCGCGGCACGCCTGTGTGGTCGCCGTGGCCGAGGACCGCTTCGACGACCTCCGCCGGATAACCGAGCCGCCTCAGCTCCTCGGCGCCGCGCATCGGATGGGTCTCCGGGTATCGCTCGTAGTCGAAATCGTGGAGCAGGCCGGCGGCGCACCATGTGCCGAGCTCGGGCTCGACGATCCCGAACTTGTGCTCGGCATACCAGCGCACGGCGGCCTCGACCGCCTGACCATGCTTTCGAAGCGCATCGCCGGTCGTCCATTCGGTCAGCAGTTGCCAGGCGTCGTCGCGCGTCGGGCTCGTCATGAGAAGCCTCCTCTTCGGGAGCGTACCATCGGCACATGAGTTGCGGGCATCCTAGAGGGCAAGCCGCATGGGAGGGGCGAAACAAGTGAACAAGCTAAGGGTTGCCCTGGTCCAGCTGGCCGCCGATCAGGACGTCTCGGCCAATCTGGACCGTGCCGCGGCGCTGGTTATGGAGGCGGGGCTGAGCAAGCCGGCGTTGATCGCGCTGCCGGAGGTCTTCCATTACCGAGGGCCGGCCGCCGGCTTCCGCGAGTCCGCCTCGCAGTTGCCAGGGCCCGTCACTGAGCCGTTCTCCGAGCTGGCTCGCAATCTCGACTGCTGGATCCTCCTGGGCAGCCTGGCCGAACGCTCGACCGATCCGATGCGGCCATTCAACAGTTCCGTGCTGCTCGACCCGGCCGGCAGGATCTCGGCGATCTACCGCAAGCGCCACCTCTTCGACGTCTCGATCGATGGCGGACCCTCCGACCACGAGTCGGCGCGGATCACACCAGGCGACTCGAGCGTTGTGGCGGTACTCGGCGGCGCCGCGGAGAAGGTCGACGTTCGCCTTGGCCTGAGCATCTGCTTCGATCTGCGGTTCCCCGAGCTGTACCGCGAGCTTGCGGCCGCCGGAGCCGTCGTCATGGCGGTACCGGCCAACTTCACCGAAGCCACGGGCCGCGATCACTGGGAAGTGCTGCTGCGCGCTCGGGCCATCGAGAACGGTGCGTTTGTGATCGCACCGGCCCAGTGCGGCACCGGGGGCGGGGTCCCGACGCACGGTCGAAGCATGGTCATCGATCCGTGGGGAATAGTGATCGCCCAGGCACCCGACGGGCCGGGCGTGGTAGTCGCCGACCTCGACCTCGAACGAGTGGTGGCGGTCCGCCGCCAGTTGCCGACTCAGCCGCCTCGCTGAGCCGGGGCGCCTGGACGCTCGTCGCGCTTGCCCGGTCGCTCGTCGCGCTTGCCCGGTCGCTCGTGCGGTATCTGCTCAGCACGGCATACAAGCCTGACCAAACTGGCTCCTGAGCGGCCCCGATGCTCACGGGGTGAGCATTCGCGACCGCCCGAGCGGGTCAGTGAGCCCGATAGCGTCGTTTGTGTCCAGATCCAGAAACAACTCCGACCCCCACGGTGTCCCCGAGCCCGGATCGGTCGAAGATGCTCACCGGGCGAGCAGGATCGAGCGTCCGAGTGCCACCCGCCATGTCCCTCGGTCGCATTCGCTCAGCCGGTGAGCAGCTCGGACCCGGCAATGCCCCAAATGTCGGATGTGCATACCCCCCTGAGCAGATTCGACACGATGGCTCTCGGCGGGGTTCGGGGTCGCCCGCTCCGGGCAGCGAGTCGAAGCGACCCGGGCGATCCATCGGTCTCGGCCCGTGCCGTGGTCAAGGAAGTCCGTCGCCCCGCGCGAAAGCGGTGGCTGAGCGCCCGTGAGCGGTGTGGGCGCCCGTCACCGCGGAACCAGCGGCCGTCAGCCTTCGTCGCCGGGCGGCTCTCCAGGGAGCGAGAGCGTGAAGGCGGCCCCGAGACCGTCGCGCGCGGGCTCGAGCCAGAGCTCTCCGCCCATGGTCAGAAGCAGCTGCCTCGAGACGTACAGGCCCAGCCCGGTCCCTTCGCCGCTGGCCTGTGTCGCGCCGCGACTGAAGCGCGTGAACAGCCGGTCGCGATCGGCCTCCGATACGCCGGGCCCGTGGTCGGCGATGGTGACGTGAAGACGGTCGATCGTCTCGTCGGCCGCGATGAGGACTTCGACCTTGCCATTGCGGCCGCCGTACTTCACCGCGTTGTCGAGCAGCGCCCACAGAACCTGATCGACCTGGTCCGGGTCGCCCACCGCCAGCCAGCCGCGAGCTTCGTCGCGGAGCTCGAATTCCGAGCCGGCGTTGAGCGCCTCCCAGGCCCGCCGGACCCGTGGGCTCATGGCGATCACCTCGGCCTCGGGCCTCAGGACGCCGGCCTCGAGTCGGGTCACGGTCAGCAGCTGCCGAACGAGCCGCGTCAGCCGGTCGGCCTGCTCGGCGACGATCAGCAGGCGCCGGTCCTGGGCCGCCTCTTCGGACGCCGCGCGAAGCTGGTCGACATACGCCCGGATGCTGGTGAGAGGCGTCTGCAGGTTGTGGCTCACGCCGCGCAGGAACTCGTCCTTGGCAGCGTCGAGTTCGACCAGCCGGGCGTTCTGGCTCTCGATCTGGCCGAACAGCTCGGCGTTGCGGAGGGCGACTCCGACCTCGCTCGTGAAGAGGTCGAGGAGATCCTGATCGGCCCGCTCCCAGGCCCGGGTCGCCGGCAGGTGGCCGACCAGGACGCCCAGGGTGTCGCCGCCGGATCTGACTTCCGCACGAACCGGTCGTGGGTCGCCCGGGATTGCCTCCTCTCTGGAGATCGCCTCCGGGTCGCCGAGCCAGACGCTGCAGTCGATCAGACCGTAGATGGCGCACGCGTCGGACTCGGCCTGAACTCTGAGCGCGTCGACGCCGCGGTCCGGGTTGTACCGGGCGACTGCGACGAGCAACGCTCCCAGCTCGCGGTTCCGTCGCCCGGCCTCGGCTGCGATCCGGTTGTGACTCTCTGCGAGGCGGGCCAGCTCGTCGTCGCCGGAGACGTGGATCGGCGGGCCCGGCTCACCGGCGGCGACTCGCTCGACGGCGGTCGTGATCCGCCGCAGCGGGGCGGTCAGTCCTGCCACGGCCACGGCCGCCACGAGCAGTCCGAAGAACGCGGCGGCCACGATGGCGCCGATCACGAGTGGCACCACGACTTGGTCGTCTGTTCCAAGCCGGGTGAGTATGAGGATCGCGCCGAAGGCGGCGATCGGCAGGGTCGCCGAGACGATGAGGCCGGCCGTGAGAAGGACGCGGAACGACGGAGCATTGCTGGGCGCTTCGGGACCTCGGGAGTCATCCAGGCGGTCCGCCGGTGCGTCCGGGCGCGCCGCGGCATCCGGGCGCGCCGCCGTTGCGTCGGCGTCCGTCGGGCGGTCAGACATCTTGGCGGCTGGCGACGAGCCGGTATCCGGCGCCGCGTACCGTGAGGAGGTAGTTCGGCCGATCCGGGCTGACCTCGATCTTCTGTCGCAGCCGTCGCATGGATACCCAGACGTACGAGGGCTCGGCCTCCTCCGTCTCGGCCCAGCCGCGCGACAGCAGCGTCTCCGTGGCGACGATCTCGCCGAGGTGGGCGACCAGAGCCTGGAGAAGCCGAGACTCGGTCGGTGTCAGGCGGACTTCCTTGCCGGCCACCGTGGCCGCTCGGCGATAGAGGTCGAGCGTGAGATCAGGGCCGAGAACGACCGACTGGCGTGGGATCCGATCGCCCAGCCGCCGCAGCACCCGCTGGATCCGGGCCCGCAGCTCTGGGTAGTGGAACGGCTTGGCGACGTAGTCTTCGGCAACCTCGTCGAGCAGTCGGGCCTTGCTGTCGGCCGTATCGATGGCGGAGAGCACGATGATCGGCAGGTCGGCTTCCGCCTTTATGTGGCGCGCGAACGCAAGGCCGTCGACGCGGGGCATCATCAGGTCGAGCAGGATCAGGTCCGGCCAGCCCGCCTCGAGTCGGCGCAGCGCCTCCTGGCCATCCCTGGCGGTGGCCACCTCGTAGCCGTCGTCGCGGAGCTGCTCGGCCAGGACCACGAGCAGGCTCGGGTCGTCGTCCACGAGCAGAATCCTTCGCGGGCGGTGCTCCATCATCTTGCGGCTCGTCTTCCCCGTGGCCCCAGTGACCCGGGCGTCGCCCGGAGTATAGGCGCGGCAGTTTCAGGCGGCCGGGCGGCTACGGGGCCTTGGGGACGAAATATCGACACCGCATCGCAACGGGGCAGTGGTCGCAATCGGGGCGCTGAGCGTGGCACGTTCGGCGGCCGTGGCTGATCAGCGAGACGTGCGTCTCGTACATCTGGTCGGGCTTCAGCATCGCCAGGTAGTAGTCGTGAGCCCCGTCCGCATCCGCCTTCTCGGGTATGAGGCCGATGCGCGAGCTGACGCGATGTACGTGCCGGTCGACCGGCATCAGCGGCGTGCCGAAGCTGAACAGTAGAACGACAGACGCAGTCTTCTTGCCGATGCCCGGGATCGCGGCGAGCCAGTCGCGGGCCTCGAGTGGCGGTTTCGCGGCCAGGAACTCCAGCGAGTAGCTCCCGCCGTTCGCTAGCAGGGCGCGGAGCGCCGCCTGGATTCTCGGCGCCTTCTGGTTCGCAAGGCCGCCCGGCCGGATGACGTCAGTGAGCTCGGCGATGGGCGCAGCTTCCACCGCCGACCAGTCGGGCGGAGGCAGATCCGGCAGCCCGCGGCCGCCCCAGCCGGCAAACGGCCGCGGCTCGGTCGACGCATCGGCCGGCACGGGCGCCGACGGATAGGCGTCGCGGAGCGCGGCGAAGGCCGCCTCGGCGTTCGTGTCGGCGCTGTTCTGCGAAAGGATCGTCAGCACCAGCTCGCTCGTCGGGTCGAGGCGCCGCTGCCAGACCGGCCGGCCAGCGGCCTCAGACAGGCGATCGATCACGAACGCGACCAGCCCCGGCCGTTTCCTCTCGAGATCGCGGGCCCACTTGCGTGCCACTTGGTCCGGATCAGGCCGCTTGGCTCGAGCCGGCGCCACCCGGGCCGGCGCCACCCGAGCCGGCGCTACCCGAGCCGGCGCTACCCGAGCCGGCGTCATGGGCGCCGCTCCCGTGCTACGAGCTCGTCGTCGGCGAGCGGGACGGCGTCGCCACGCACCGAGCGCCGGTCACGAACGGCGGTCCCGAGCTCCACCAGCCTCCCCAGCCGCTCACCGGCCGCGGCCACGAGCGGAGCCGCATGGTTCATCGCGTCCTCGAGCTTCATCGGCCGGTCGACGACGGGTACAGCCAGCGTCCCGACGCCGGCGAGTGCGGCCACTCCCTCGGGCGTGACCCCGCCGCCCACCGCCAGGCACGGAACACCGGCCGCGGCGGCACGCCGGGCCACGCCGAGGGCGGTCTTGCCATACGCCGTCTGATCGTCGATCCGCCCCTCGCCGGTGATCACGAGATCGGCTTTGGCCAGGCGTTCGTCGAACCCCGTCTCCTCCATGACGACGTCGATCCCGGGGACCAGCTCGAACGACCGCATTCGCGGTGCGATGCAAAGCAGGCCGAAGCTCGTCCCGCCGGCCGCCCCGGACCCTGGGATGTCTCGCGCCCGGGTTCCCGCGGCATTCTCGAGCAGATCCGCGTATCGAGTCAGCCAGGTCTCGAGCGCTGCAACATCCTCCGGCCAGGCCCCCTTCTGCGGCCCGTAGGTCGCGGCGGCGCCGTGCTCGCCGAGCAGCGGGTTGGTCACGTCGCAGGCTATCCGCATCCTCAGCTCGCGGATGCGCGGATCGAGTGCCGCCAGGTCCACCGCCTCCAGATCGGGAATCGGACCCGGAAGCCGGCCGCTCGAACCGCTCCGATACCAGGCCCCGAGGCAGTGGAGCAGCCCCGATGCGCCGTCGGTGGTGGCGCTTCCCCCCACGCCCATCAATACGTGGCGAACGCCCGCATCGAGAACCGCGAGCAGGACCTCGCCTGTGCCCTCGGTGGAGGCCTTGAGCGGACTGCGCGGCTCGCCTCCGTCGAGACGCGACAACCCCGACGCCTCGGCCAGCTCCACGGCGGCACGCTCTCCGTCCGCGGAGAGCAGCCAGCGGGCCGGCAGCGGCCGGCCCAGCGGGTCATGTGCCGGGCACTCCTGCCACTCCCAGCCGCCGGTTTCAGCGATGGCGTCGAGGGTGCCTTCGCCGCCGTCGGCGAGCGGAGCCAGGACGATCTCGTCGCCGGGACGGGCGCGGGACCAGCCAACGGCCAGCGCCCGGGCCACCTCCACCGACGAAAGTGACCCCTTGAACGAATCCGGCGCGAGCAGAATGCGGAGCCGGTCGCGGCGGTGGTCGCTCACGATCCGCTTCCGGTCGAGCTCGTGCCGGAAGGCACGCCCAACGGAACCGGAAGGTCGCGCTCGGCGGTCGCGCCCGCGGCCGTGGCCGTGGCCGTGGCCGTGGCCGTGGCCGTGGCCGTGGCCGTGGCCGTGGCCGTGGCTGTGGCCGCATCGGCACGACGCTTCTCGAGGTACTCCGGAATTCGGATCATCGGCGGCCGCTCGTGGTCGGCAAGCTCGATGACCTCGAGGCCCAGCTGGCCGTGGCCGGAACGCGGCAGCTTCATCGTCGATCCCAGCTCGGCGAACAGCCGCGTCCTGCGCCGCTCCTCCAGCCGCTTCATCACCGCCTGCAGGATGACGAAGCTCATTCGCGAGAGCCCTTCCAGCTCCTGGTTGCGATGGATCCGCCGCTCGAGATCCACCTGCCCCAGGCCCTCGAGACCGACCCGATCGGTGATGTCGATCAGGTGGCCGATCTCGACGGCGTAACTCGTGAAGAAGGGGATCGTCTCGAGCACGCTCCGGCGCCCGGCATACTCGCCCGCGAGTGGCTGGATGAGCCCCGAAAGCTCCGGGTAGAACAGGTTGATGAGCGGCCGAGCGACCAGCTCCGTGACCCGGCCGCCGCCGCCCTCCTTCAGGACTCCGCCTTCCACGATCGGCCGGCGGTAGTAGCCCTTGACGTACTGGATCCGCTCCTCGGCGATGAGCGGGCCGACCGTTCCGTAGACCATCCGCGGGTGCCAGTTGCGGACGTCCGAGTCCGCCCAGACCACGATGTCGCCGGACGTCTCGTAGAGGCTCTTCCAGAGCGCCTCGCCCTTGCCGCGGTAGCTGCCGTAGCGCGTCAGCACCTGGCTGTGGATCGCTACCCTGGCTCCCTCGGCGGCGGCGATCTCCCGCGTGCGGTCCTCGGAGTCGGAGTCCATGACCAGGAGCTCATCGACTAGATGGTGCCGTTCCATCAGGTCGCGCCGCGCCATCCTCACGATCGCGCCGATCGTCTCCTCCTCGTTGAGCGCCGGCAGCACGAGGCTGACGGTCAGGCCGGCCTGCTCCTTGAGCCGGACGAGGCGGTCGAGGTCGCCGAATTCGCGATGGTGGAAGTTCGACTCGCCGAACCAGCGCTCGACCCGCTGCGGGACCGCGCGCGATTCGTTCGCCGCGCGTTCGGCCGCGGCGAGGGTCTCGGCTCGTTTCGAGAGCTGGTCGAAGGTGGCCTCGCCGATCGGTTCCCGCGTCTTGACGACGATGACGGTCTTCTTGGACCTCGCTGCGATCGCTTCGGGCAATGCCCCGAAGAGGTAGGTCTCGCCGTCGCCGGTCGTCGGCGCCGCCGAGGCGCCCATGACCACGACGTCGGCTCCTTCGGCCTCGCGCAGAATCGCGTTCCGGACGTTCACCGCTTCAACGACGGACTGGTCGACGTGGCTGGTGGCGTGCTGGCGGATGAAGCGGGCAAGGGCACGTTCGGCCTGCGCGCGGATGCCCTGGGTGATGCCGGGTGGGACCACGTGCAGGGCGATCACCTTGCCGTTGGCGTGACGCGCCAGGGCATCGGCGAAATGGATGGCCAGCTCGGCGTGCGGGCCGCCCCGGATCGGTACGAGGATGCGGCCCATCTCCGCCGTGCCGCCCTGCTTGATCACCGCGATCTCGCACGGCGACTCGCGAACTACCTCGTCTATCGTCGGGCTGAAAACTGACGGCTCGGCTCCGGGTCTCGGGACGGACGGCTTGCCGCCCCAGCCGAAGATGATCAGGTCCGAGTCGAGCTCGGTGGCGGCCTCGAGGACGCCCTCGGCGGCGCGCCGCCCGATCCGGACGATGGGATGGATGGTCACGCCTTCCGGCGCGTAGTCCAGGACGCGCTGCAAGAGGCGCCGCGCCTGGCGGGCCCTGGTCGCGCCCTCCGAGAGCGGCGTTCCCTCTGGGACCTCCACGATCCCCAGGACGGTCAGCACCCCGGTGCGCCGGTCGATCAGCGCGGAGCCGATTCGTACGAGCTCCTGGGCAGTGAGCGGGTTCGCGACTGGGATCAGGATCCGGCAGGGCAGCGGCGGGCGACTCATTTAGCGGCGCCCCTCGTGCGCGTGGTGGTTGATCGCTTCGTGGTGGATCGCGCAGCCACATCCGCCCCCTTGGCGGTCCCGCCTGCGGCCTTCGCCGCCTCCGTCCATCGTTCGACCAGATACGGCTTCCGTAGCTCGAACTCGCGAGCCTGCCGCTCGACGTGCTCCTCGGCCTGCTCCTCGGAGAGGCGCCGATCCTCCACGACGAGGCTGCCGACCCGACCGAAGTAGATCGGGACGAACGCAGCCACCAGCCGCTCCACATCCATCCCACCGAAGCTGGCCGCGATGAGAAGGTCGTAGACGACTCTCGCCCACAGGTCGTCCGGGAAGTGGAACGCGGCGACGGCGTCGGACAGCTCGTCGGTGGGCGGCATCGGGACGCCGGTGGTGCCCTCGCCCGACTCGCGACCGAGCCCAAGCCGGTGGGCCGCGGCCTCGGCCAGCGTTCCGGCTTCCGCGGCCAGCGCCAGAACGTGCTTGCAGTTCTCCGGGGCGAGCATCCGCCCCCACGTTTCGGCGAGGGTCAACGAGCCGGAGTGGAATTGGGCCAGGAGCCGCAGAGTGTTTACCTCGAGCGGCGCCGGTTCCGCGTACCGCTCGAAGCCGTAGGCTGGGACCTCGTGGCTGCCCGTGATCGGCAGCCAGCGGTCGGCGTTGTCCCGGGCCATGGTCAGCAGCGTACCTACGACCTGGCGGAACATCGGCCCGAGGTCAGAGCCCGGATCCTTGGGGTCGTGGATCTTGGCCCCGAGCCGCGTCTGGCAGACCGCAAACCCGCCGGTGAGGGCTGTCGTGGTCATCCAGATATCGATCCCGAAGCGAGAGACGTCCGGGGTCCAGCTCTCCTGCTCGAGGTAGTAGCGAATCAAGTCACCGCTGACGCCGAAGTCCCCGCCGATCGGCTGGCGGATGCGATGGCCGTACAGCGCCCGAGTCACGGGGTAGGTGACGGTGTTGGTGATCGTGCCGTCGTACTTGTGCCGGGCGTAGAGGGGCGTGACGAAGTCGTACCCGCCCTTGAGGATCGGTCCGGCCAGCAGCTCGATCCATTCGGGGACGATCGATCGCAGGTCCGAGTCGACCACCACCAGCGCCTCGGCCTCCAGAGCGGCGGCCATCTCGAAGAGTGTCCGAAGTGCCGCGCCCTTTCCCCCGACGCCTTCGACATCGGGATACGTGAGGCTGACGCGATCCAGACGATTGGTCGGGTGGACGAGCAGGATCTGCTCGACGTAGCCCGGCGGCTCGGTCTCCACCACTACCCGCTGCGTTCCATCGGGGGATCCCGCGTCGGCGTTGACGAGGATCGGGCGCAGATCCGGGAAGTACTGGACCAGGCCGGCCTGAGCCGCGCGGACGACGTGACCGATCGTCGCCGCGTTCCGATAGCTCGGAATGCCGACCATGATGTCGGCACAGCCGAGCCGGGCGATCTCGTCCTTGATTGCAGGGGTGAGGGCGCTCGACGGCATCGGAGCCACCGTACCACGCCGGACGCCTAGGGGGCACGTCACGGCCCGGCGAACTTCAGGTGATGGGCATCGAGACCACGGACCAGTCGTCGTTGCGGGCGTTTGGCGTGTAGCGACTATTGGCGGCCTTGTAAACGAGGGCGTGGAAACCGAGACCGCGCCACGTAGCCAGGAAGGTCCCGATGGGGGGGCGGACGAACGGCGTGATTCGAACCAGCTCCGACGGCCTGAGGGCCCCGTCGAGCAGACGCTTGCGCTCGAGCAAGGGAATATCCAGCAGGCGGGAGCCGTCGATCTCGAGCAGGTCGACCGCGACGAAGGCGACTGGCATAGTCGGGTCGAGGAGCCGTTCCGTCGTCGTCGGTTTGGCAACGCGGCCGCCGACGACCCAGGCGGTCATCATCTGGCCCTTGGTCGGGGGGGCTATCTCGGCCAGGGGGATGCCGGCCGTGGCCTGCGTCGGCTCCACGGTCAGAAAGCCGTCGAGAATGAAGTCCTCGGCCAGGGCCGCGGCATTCAACGCGTCCGCGACGCCGGTGAACTCGGTAGTGCAGTCGACCCCGTCCTCGTCGGTGAATCGAGTCGCGCCGTCGCGGAAGCGGGCAAGGACCCTGACTCCACCCCAGCTCGGCTCGATGATGACGTCTCGGGCGTAGCGGCCGCCGCTGCCACCGAAACGCTGGGGTCTCCAGTCGTCGGGGTCGGGCGGCGGCGGCTCCGGAGGGCTGTTCCGATGGAAGCGCGGCATGGCCGGATTCTAGACCCGGCCGCAGTCAGTCCGCGTAACCGGTTGGGTGGCTGCGACGCCACTCCCAGGCCGAGCCGATGATCTCCTCGATCGTTCCCTGGCGCGGCTTCCAGCCGAGGACGGTCGCCGCTCGATCGGCGCTCGCGACAAGGACCGGTGGGTCGCCGGCGCGGCGCTGCGCCATCTTCACCGGGATGGCGTGGCCGACGACCCTCTCGGCCGCGGCCACTATCTGGCGGTTGCTGAAGCCGGTGCCGCTTCCGAGGTTGCAGATGACCGGCTGGCATGGGCCGGTCGCGGGGCCGGTCCGGGTATCGGCCGGATCGGTGGCCATGAGCGCGGCCAGGTGCGCCTCCGCCAGGTCCTCGACGTGTATGTAGTCGCGGATGCACGTCCGGTCGGGGGTCGGGTAGTCGTCGCCGAAGATCGTGACCTCGCGTTCCGCTTCGACCGCCGCCAGAACTACCGGGATGAGATGCGACTCGGGGTCGTGCTCCTCGCCATGCAGCTTGCTGGCCCCGGCCGCGTTGAAGTAGCGCAGGATGACGCTCCGGAAGCAGTAGCCGCGGCAGTACCAGTCGATCGCCGCCTCGACGCAGCGCTTCGTCTCGCCGTAGGCGTTGATCGGTCGCGCGGGGTCCGTCTCGCGGATCGGCGTCCGGTCGGGCATTCCGTATGTAGCCGCGGTGGAGCTGAAGACGATGCGGTTGAGCCCGATCGTCCGCATGGCTTCGAGCAGGGCGATGCCGCCGGTCACGTTCTCGCGGAAGTACTTGGCCGGGTCCGCCATGGATTCGCTCACGACCGACTTCGCCGCGCAGTGGAGGATCGCCTCGATCCGGTGGCGTTCCAGCAGCGCGATCATGGCGGCGGTGTCGCCGTAGGTGCCGACCTCGAACGTGGCGCCGGGAGAAACCGCGGCGCGATGCCCGGTCGACAGGTCGTCCAGGACGGTGACTTCGTGGCCCGCGTCCAGGAACTTCTCGACGGAGACGGATCCGATGTATCCGGCGCCACCGGTCACGAGGATGCGCATCTACTTTCCCCTGAAGAGGCGGAACAGCCCCCGCCTGCGGCGTGGGGTATTGACATCGGAGCCTTCCTTGCCGGACGGCTCCGTCTTTGACGGCGTTGGGTTTGGAGTACCGGCTGGCGAAACCTCACCCGGCGCGGTGCCGCGGGCCGGCTCGATCGCGCGCCGCCGGGACTGCGAAACGGCCATCGCCTCGGCCGCCTCGAATTCATCGGCTCCGGTCTCGTCCGGCTGCATATCGGGTTGAGCCGTCGCCCGGGAGCGCTCGGCCTCGAGTTCGGCTTCGATGCCCGCTATCGGAGTCGCGTCGTCCAGGGCATCAACCGCTTCGACGATGGCCGCCATCTCCGCCTCGAAGAAGGCGTCCGCCGGCGGCGGCTTGAGCTCTTCCGGTTCAAACAGGCGCCGGCGCATCGGCATGGCGTGGTGCGGCTCGTGGCGCGGTCTGACCGGCTCGCGTGCCGCTCCAGCGGCCGCCGCCGCGTCCCCAGGGGACGGCTCGGCCGGCTGCCGGTTCCGCTCGCCCATGCTGCGTCGCCCGCTCAGAGCCTCGAGCCGGTGAGCCCCGAGCAGCGGCAGATCTGATTGCCCGGGCTCGTCGGGCGGGTTTGCCCCGTGCTCGATCGTGGCGAGGACCCGGAGAGCGGAAATGTTGTCGGGGTCGATGCCCAGGGCGCGATCGGCCAGCGTTCGAGCCTGCGGCCGGTCGCCACGCTCCAGGGCGACGCGCGCCAGACCGGCAACCGCGATCGCGTTCGTCGGGTCCAGGTCGACGAGCTGCCGGTAGGTCCGCTCGGCCTGGTCGAGGGCGCCGTCGGCCAACGCCTTGTCGGCCTGGAGTAACAGCTCGATCATCAGCCCGCCTCACGCATTTGTGTTCACAGGAGTGGATTCTCCATCAACCGGCGATCCGATATCTCGCGGCGCGCCAGGTCGAGCAGAATCGCCCGGTCGTTGAGGGCCGGCTCGGCGACCACGCGCTCGGTAAGGTCGTCCAGAAGCCGGCCGAGGAGCCGGCCCTGAGGCAGACCGAGCTCGGCCATCAGGTCGTCGCCGTCGATCGCCAGCTGGTTTCGATCGAGGACGACGTTGGCTGCCAGCTCGGCCCGAACTCGATACTCCAACTCCTTCAGATGGCCAGCATCTGCCGGCTGGCCGCTCCCCAGATTGTCGGCTGCGCGCAACGCCAGCAGGTCGTCGACGGCCCGCGGCCCAATCTTGCGGATGAAGCGCCGGACGGCGGCATCGGTCCAGTTGGGCTCGTACGCGAACATGTGGTTGAGCACCAGATGCGCCACTCGCTCCTGGAGGGCCCGCGGCGCGTGAAGTCCGTCCAGGAATCCCGCCGCCATCCGCGCCCCGACGGCCTCGTGGCCCCGGAAGTGTCCGTCTGCCAGCGTCTCGGGCTTTGCCACGTCGTGGAGGAGCGCCGCGAGCCGGACGACCTGGCGGTTGCGCGCCGCGTCGACCGTGCGAAGCGTGTGGTCCCAGAGATCCTCGCCCTCGATCTTGTTCTGTTCGAGGCCCCGCTGCCGGGCCAGGTCCGGGGCGATCACTGCCAGCAGCCCGGAGTCGGCCATCAGGCGGAGGCCGATCGAAGGCCGGCGGGCGCCAAGCAGCTTCGCGAGCTCGGCGAAGACGCGCTCGCCCGAGAGGTGGCTGGCGAGTCCCGCATTGCGCCCGATCGCGGCCAGGGTCCTGGCTTCGACCTCGAACTCCAGCGTCGCGGCGAGCCTGACCGCCCGGGCCATCCGCAGCGCATCCTCGCGGAACCGCTCATCCGGATCGCCGACGGCCAGGAGCAGGCGGCGGTCCAGATCACCTCGACCTCCGTGCGGGTCCACAAAGGCCGGTGTCTCGCCCGGTCTGGCGCCCCAGGCCATGGCGTTTACCGTGAAGTCGCGGCGGGCCAGGTCTTCCTCGATCGTGTCGCCGAACTCCACCGTGTCGGGGTGGCGATGGTCCGTGTACGAGACGTCGCGTCTGAAGGCCGTGATCTCGTACTGGGCGCTGCGATGGCGGACCACCACCGTACCGAACCGGTTCTCGTAGATGGAACGTGGGAAGAGCGCCCCGACCCGCTCGGGCGGGGCGTCTGTCGTGAGGTCCCAATCTGCCGGCCGCCGCCCCAGCAGCGCGTCTCGCAGGCAGCCGCCGACGACATAGGCGGCGTGGCCGGATCGCCAGAGCGTGTCGAGCAGTTCCATGACGGCGGCCGGGATCCGCGGCGCGGGATCGGCGCCAGCGCGTGGGACGGCCGTGGCCGGGCGCGAGTCGGCCGTGGCCCGGCTCGTCGGCCGGGTATCGACAGTCCCGCTGTCGACCGCGACGTGTCGTGGCGTTCTATCCCGACTCATCGTCCTGCCGCCCCGGTGGCATTCGCGTGGGGGCGCCTCGCCGGTCTCGGCCTCGACTCAGTGGCCAAGGAACAGATACGTTCGCCAGCTCTCGTTGCGGTCGTTGCGCAGGTACGGAGTGAACAGCGAATACACGTCGCAACGGGGCTCGATCGGTCGGCGGGCCAGCCTGAACTTGGCCTCCTCGACGAGCTTGCCGCCCTTGCGGTGATTGCACGTCTTGCACGCGGTGACCAGGTTGTCCCAGGAATGGGAGCCGCCACGGTGACGAGGCACGACATGGTCGAGGGTCAGGTCGTTCGCCTGGTGGCCGCAGTACTGGCAGGTGTAGCTGTCGCGCATGAAGACCTCGCGGCGCGTCAGCTTGACGCGGGGCCGTGGCCGGCGGATCTGGTGCTGAAGACGGATCACGGCAGGCGCGCGGTAGTCTGCCCGCGGCGTCCGGATCACCTGATGGTCGTACTCGAGCACTTCGGCTCGCTCGCCGAACACCAGCCGGAAGGCGCGTGGCAGGTTGCACACGTTGAGTGGCTCATAGTTCTGATTGAGGACCAGGACCACGCCCTCCATTGGCTCATCCTACCAGAGCAGGCTCTCGCCCCCCGATCCGCGAGGCGCCGATGCGCTCGGGTCGGTTCATCGGGTTGGTGGCCGCCGAGGCTGGCTGACCTCGGGGCGCGCCGGGTTCGATGCGCCGGCGCTCGCCGCTCGAGTCGCATCCGGCCGATCGTGCGGCCTCCGGAGGTCGTGTGGATGGGCCTACAGCGAACGTTCACCGTGTCTTAACCCGCCACGGCTGCGTTGCTGGAACATCCCACTCCGCGGTGCGTCAGAGTAGGGAAACGCGGGTTCGCCTTAGGATTGGCTCAGGGAGGACCGGCAGATCGCAAGGGTGAGGTTCTAACTGGATGCGTTCTAGGTCATCAGGGCCTTCGCCGACCGTGGCGGCCTTCCTGTCTTTCGTGTTTCCGGGATTGGGCCAGGTCGCGGCTGGCGATCCCGCGCGCGGTGCGATCGCGGCCATGCCTGAGATCGCTCTTTTCGCGACCGCCCTGCTCCTCTTCCTCTTCGACCGCAAGGCGATATTCGACACACTTCTCCAGCCGTCAGCCCTGACGACGTTCCTCTTCCTTGCGCTGATCCACCTGGTCTACCGGGTCTGGGCCATCGTGGATGCCTATCTGGTCGCCCGTGACGGAATGGTGAAGGGGCGAAGGTCCCGCGGGCCCTCCAGATCGGTCGTGTCGGTGCCGCTGGCGGTCCTGCTGATCGTCATGGTGGGCGTGCACGCCGCCTTCGGCGCAGTGGACATGCAGGCCCAGAGCGCGATCTCCTGTGTCTTCAACCCGGACGCGCCCTGCTTCATAGCGGGTGGCGGCAACCTGGCGCCGGGCGAGACGATCCCGGTCTACACCGACGCGCCCACCGACACGGCTTCGGGTTCGGGAGCCGGTTCGTCCGCGACCCCGGTGCCGAGTCTCGCCGCTTACGCGGTTCCGACACTGGAACCGGTCAGCGGCGGCAGCACCAACTGGCAGGCCGACGGGAAGCTGGTCCTGCTCCTCGTCGGCGCGGACCAGGGCGTTGGGCGGTGGAGCCTTCGCCCGGACACGATGATCCTGCTGGAGGTAGACATCGCGACGGGCAGGGCGGCTATGTACGGGATCCCGCGCAACCTCGAGAACGTGCCGCTTGGTGCGACCGCGGCCAACGCCTATCCGTGCCACTGCTTCCCGTATCCGAACCTGCTCAACGCCCTCTGGCTCGACGCCGTCTCGAAACCCAAGGCGTACCCGTACCCCGGCAGCGACTTCGTCCGCGGCTTCAAGGCGTTGGAGGACGCCGTCGGCACCATGACCGGTATCCACGTGGACGGTGCCGTCGTCCTCAACCTGATGGGCTTCGTCCGGCTGGTCGACGCCCTGGGCGGCGTCACGATCAACGTCCCGACCGAGCTCAAGGACAGCCAGTATTCGGAGCCCCAGGACGGCAAGGACATCACCATCGACATCAAGCCCGGGGTCCAGCACATGGACGGCTTGACCGCCCTCGAGTACGCCCGAAGCCGCCATCAGGACTCGGACTACGGCCGCATGGTCCGCCAGCAGCTCGTTCTCAAGGCGATCCGCAGCGAGATCCACCCGTGCTCGCTGGTGTCGCAGATTCCTTCGATCCTGAGCGCCGTCGGCCAGACTTTCTGGACCGACATGTCGCTGAACGATGCCCCGACGATGCTGGCGCTGATGGAGCACATCGGCACGAACAACCTGAAGGGCTGCCAGCTGACGCCGGAGGTTACAGGAGCGGTCGACGATTACCTGACGCCCAAGTACGTCGCCAACATCCAGAGCATCGTCGCCCACGGTCTCGACGGCGTCCCTGCCGGGATCACCAGTGGCAGCGGCGGCGGTAACGGCGGCGGCGGATTGAGCTGCTAGGCCTGGCATCGAATCGAGAGGCCCGCCGGTCTCCGGCGGGCCTCTTTCGTGTCTCGACGAGTGCGTCCGCGATCTCCGCCTGGGGCGGGCGCCCCGCATCCCCCGGGGCCGACCCAACGCCGTCCGGCGGGGAAAGCCGCCGGTCAGAGCCGCCTGGCCTGCTCGGCCGCCTCGATCAGTTCGTGCCACATGGCGTAGTCACAGTAACGCCGGCGGTCGCGCCCGTCGTGGTCGCCGTGATGGACGTGTCGTTAGAAACCGAGAAAGAGGTTGCCGGCGTCCCGCCGAACGTAACCTTGCTCGCGCCGGTGAAGTACTGGCCCGTGATAGTGATCGCGGTTCCACCGGTCTTGGCGGTCCAGGTCGCGGGGTTAAGGTTCGTGACGATCGGCGCCAGACACGGCTGAATGATGTGGCTTCCCCCCTTGCTGAGCTTTTGCGCCGCCTCGGTGAAGTCGTGCTCGAGCTGGCTCGACGTCGGGTTCTCGTAGTAGTGGCTGGCGTCGGTCGCCATCGTACTAAGCAGCGTCGTCGCGTTGGCGCCGGACCAGGTCGGACTCTCGTAGACATTGTTGGTCCCGTTGTTTGCCGACATGTTCGAGGTCTTGACTGGGCACTTGACGGTGGAGTCCACGCCGTAGCCGATGGTGAAGATTTGGATGCCCTGCGGGATGCTCGGGTCGCTGGCCGTGTTCGTCGTGTCGGCCTTCGCCGCCGCAGCTGCGGCGGCTGCGGCCTGACATGTGAAGCTCGCGTTGGTGTGCCACTGGTCGTAGGTGCTCCCGCCGAAACCGTACTGCGGGTGGCCGTCGGTCTCGAGGATGATGCCCTGCGTTACGCCCTTGCGACCGTAGTGGTCGAGGTACCACTGGGCCATTGCGATCGGGGTGGCCAGATTGGTGCCATCCGAGGCCGCGGCGATGCAGTTGATAGCCGGCACGATGTAGCTGGACGTGCTCGGGACGCCGCCGACCTCATACGTCCCCGCCGTTCCGTTGGGATTCGGAAGGCTCCACACCGAGTTCGTATCGGTGCCACTGAGACCCACAGGAACCCACGACTTGGCGCCCACCCCGTTGTTGATCGGCGTGCCATCGGAGGCGGTCCAGCCGTCCGCTCCGAACACCGTCGCGCCGCTCGTGTGCGTGGCTGCGCTGGTGCCGTTCTGGGCGCGGGACACGGTCCAGGTTGTGGTGCCCTGGCCACCCGTCACTAGCATCTGCTCAGAATTGATAAGGATGTTGAACGTGCCACTCGTCGGGAACTCATTCGCTGCCGCGACCTTGATCGTCGTGTCAGCCGTGCCGACGACGAGGGCCACCGCGGCGCCGTTCGTGTGGGTGGCGGCCGTGGTGCCGCTCCGGGCGCGGACGACGGTCCAGGTCGAGGAGCCCGGGCTGGCCGTCACCTGCATCTGCTCAGAATCGACCAGAATGGAGAAGGGGTAAGTTATCGGAAACCCACCCTTCGACGCGACCGTGATCGTCGTGTCAGCCGTGCCGACGACGTAGGCCACCGTCCTGCCGTTGATGTGCGTGGTGGCAGTTGTGCCGTTCCGGCCGCGGACGACGGTCCAGGTCGTGGAACCCGGGCTGGCCGTAACTTGCAGCTGCTCAGAATCGATCTGGATGTAGAAGGGGTAAGTCGTCGGGAACCCGGTCTTCGACGCGACCGTGATCGTCGTGTCAGCCGTGCCGACGACGAAGGCCACACTGGCTCCGTTGGCGTGCGTGGCCGCTGTTGTGCCGTTCCGGCCGCGGACGACGGTCCAGGTCGTGGTGCCCTGACCACCAGTCACCTGCATCTGCTCGCTATCGATCTGGATGTAGAACGTGCCACTCGTTGGGAACCCGGTCGCCGACGCGACATGGATCGTTGTGGCAGTCGTCGTGGTGATCGCGCTGCTGAGGGTGGTCGTCGCGCTGCTGAGGGTGGTCGTCGCACTGTTCAGGGTGGTCGTGGCGCTGTTCAGAGTCGTTTCTGGAACCCAGCTGGTATTGTCCGCGGCGCCATAGACCGTGGCGGAGCCGCCCGCGTCACACCCGCCCAAGACAGGGTTGCCCGACGCGTCGACTGCGCTCGGGCCGACCACCCCGAGGGCCACACGCTGCTTCGCCGGGTTGTAGACCGACAGAACCGCCTTGGCGGCATTCTGGAGCGACGTGATCTTGTTGGCGCCACCAGAGCTGCCCGCCATGCTCAGCGTACGGTCGAGGATGATGACGAGGTCCACCGGAACAACGGGAGATGTCCCGCAAGGCCCGTTGCAAGCAGCCGATACGACTATTCCCGTCGAGCCGCTCCCCACTCCAAGGACCGGGGCGAGCAAGTACTGCGTGGTCGCGCTGCCCGTGATCACGACGACGTTGCACTTGTCGCCGAGGGTTGGATCGCAGTATGTGATCCAGACTCCCGTGAGGCCGGCTGAGCTGAAGTCGCTAGCGACGGGTGTGTGCCCGAGCGCATTTGTCGGATTACACACTGTGGGGACATCTCGGGAGACGAGAGGAGCCCCGGTGGTGGCGTCCGCGCCGATCAGACACTTGTACGTGATCGTGTAGTTGGAGGTCGGCAGGCCACCCGGGTAGTTTGCCTGGATGGTCTTGTTGATGAGGGTATTCACGGCTGCCGCATTTCCAGCCACCGAGCCGTCGACGGGCAACAGGTGGCCCCCGGCAAGGGCGGCCGAATCGAACGTGTTCACGAGGATCTGCCGGTTGTTCCTGAGGACGCCGAGGTCTATCACGATGGCGGCGAATCCGAGGATGACGATAAGGGCCAGTTCAAAGAGGACGAGTATCTGGCCGCGTTCTCGGTCGAGTTTTCGTCGCGGATGCGGCATCTTCAGTCTCCGGCGTGTTTGCGAGGCATGTTCGTGGTCACCCGGACGTGGCGTTGTCGAGGACCATCTGGACGGTGGAGCTGAGGTCGAACGACGTCCCGAACGTCAGCGGGAAGAAGGTGTGGTACGTGTAGTGGACCGTCACGGACACGGAATCACCGGACTCGGCGGCCGAGAGATGGGTGGCGTCGTGCATGTGCGAGAACGTTTTGTCACATGGGCTCGTGGTGTTCGGGTTCCCCTGGACGCAGCCGACCACAACATTCGACGCCGTCAGCGTGAGTCCCGCGGATGCCGCCGCGGAGATCACCCGGTTCTGGATGACCGTCGGGATCGTGGTCACGTCGGAGACCATGGCGGCGGCGCGAGCGCCTTCGCGGGCCGCGTTGATGACGGTCATCCTCGAGTAGAGCGCGAAGCCGAAGTCGAGGATGCCCGACAGGATGAGCATGAAGATCGGGAGGACCAGGGCGAACTCGACCATGGCCTGCCCACGTTTGCGAGTGGAGCGGCGGCCGGATGGGCCGAGCTTTGGGTTGGACACGGTCTAGCTCCCTACTCGTCGACCGGGTTCGGATCGGTAGAGCTGGGATGGTAGCGGGCCAACCTTGCGACCAACCTCTCATTGGTGCTCCGATTCAACGGACACGGGCGAGCTCTCTTCAGGCGGCCGCCGAGCCATTCGTACCGGGGTCGCTCGAATGCACCGAATCCCGGTCTCGTCGGGCGAGCCTGCTCTTCCGTTATGGTCGGTGCAAGGAACAGCACGTGGCTTGCCCAGCCTTGAGGTCGGCGTCCACTGCCAACCAGGTCACTGGGGAACGTCCGGCTCTCAGGCTGCCGATCGAGCAGGTACGCGGCGCCCTACGGCTCTCGTGGCCTCGGTTCGGAACCGCGGTCCCAGGCCGCCAGCCGGTAGCCCCCGGTCGGATCGGTGAGCAGATGGTGGGGCACGTCGGCGTCCAGCTCGAGCTTCTGACGGAGCCGGCGCACGGTCACCCAGACATACGAGGGGTCGGCGGCGTCCGAATCGGCCCAGACCTTGCGCAGCAGCTGTTCGGTCGAAACCGCCTTCGGCATGCTGGCCGCGAGCGTCGCCAGAAAGCGCGATTCCGTCGGCGAGAGTGAGACGTGGCGGCCCCGGACGATCGCCTCGCGCTTGCGGGGCACGAGACTGAGGTCGCCCAGCGCCAGCTCTTCGACCGGTAGCTGGTCCTGCAGACGGCGGAGTACCCGGCGGATCCGCGCCAGCAGCTCGGCGTAGTCGTATGGCTTGGTGACGTAGTCCTCGGCGAAGTGGGCGATCAGGTCCGCCTTGCTGTCAGCGGCCGCAACCGCCGAGAGGACCAGGATCGGGATGTCGGCGCGGCTCTTGATCCGCGCAGCCAGGGTCTGGCCGTCCATCGCCGGCATCATCAGATCGAGGACGATGAGGTCGGGCCAGGTTTCGTCCAGGTGCTTCAGCGCTTCGACGCCGCTGCGGGCCTTCGTGACGTCGAAACCGTCGCCGGCCAGCCTCTCGGTGAGAGCGTCCAGGTGGGCCGGGTCGTCGTCTACGAGGAGCAATCGCGCTTCACTCACGATCGCCCAATGTTACGGCGCTTCATCCGGCGCCGGCCGCACAAACGAGCGATTGCAGAGGGATGGAACTCAGTCGAGGCCGGCCAGTTCGCGTGCTCGAACCATGACCGCGTCGAGCATCGTCGGTGTGAGACGGCCGGTGAAGGTGTTCTGCTGGCTGGGGTGGTACGAGCCCAGCAGCGCATGCGGACCGACGCTGGCTTCCGCGAGGTGGCCGAAGACGCGTTTCGGAGAGTTGTCGTGGCTGACCATGCCCAGGGAACGGATGACCGCGTACCAGGCGAACGCTCCGAGCGCGACGACCACCCGCAGCTCCGCCAGGATTGCCATCTCGCGGACCAGATAGGGCAGGCAACCGGCCAGCTCGCTTGGGGTCGGCTTGTTGTCGGGCGGGGCGCAACGCACTGCGGCGGCGACGTAGAGGCCATGGAGCGCGAGCCCGTCGTCGACCGCGATCGAAGATGCCTGGTTGGCGAACCCGGTTCGATGCAGCGACGCGAACAGGAAGTCGCCCGATCGATCGCCGGTGAAGAGGCGGCCGGTACGATTTCCGCCGTGGGCGGCGGGGGCGAGCCCCACTACCAGAACTCGCGCCCTCTCGTCCCCGAAACCGGGCAGGGGCCGGGCCCAGTACCGCTGGCCGGCGAAGCGCCTGGGCGGCGCCGCGGCCGCAGCCTCGCGCCACTCCACCAGGCGGGGGCAACGCCGGCAGGCGACTACCTCGGCGTAGAGCTGGGCGAGCGAATCGGGCGCCATGCCGCCGACTCTATACCGTGCGCCGCCAGAACCGTGGCAAAGTAGCCGCGCTCGACCAGCCAGCGCCAGACTACCCACGCGGCCACGGCCCCGGCGGCGTTCATGATCGCGTCGTCGACGTCAGTGATGCGGTAGCTGAAGCCTTCGATCAGCGACCCGGCGTACTGGGTCAGCTCGATGCCAATGCCGATCGCCAGAGCCACGATCAGGAAGCGGCGCCAATCTCGCAGCCGCGCCCAGAGCTCCGGGCCGTAGACGCCGAGGGGTGTGAGCAGCAGCACGTTGCCACTCAGCTGCCGGACCGAGGTGAAGCTGAGGGTCTGGAGCTGCCCGGCGATGGTTGCGAACGGCACCACGTTGTCGCCGCTCATGCCACGGGTCTGGCGGTAGAACTCCTGGCCCGATATCGGAATCGGGAAGATGGTCATGCCCATGACTGCCGTCGCATGCGCCAGCGCGAGCAGCGCGACGAGGGTCCAGCGGCGGTCGGCCCCTCGACGCAGGATCCACGCGGCGATCGGAGCGGCCGGCAGCAGGACGACGAGGCCGGGTATCAAGTGGAGATAGCCATCGGTGAAGGTCAGCATCGGTAGCCCCCTCGGCATCGTTGGTGGCCACCAGGATGACACGCGATCCGGGAGCCATGCGGCGTCGGACGGGCCGCACCCTTATCGTCCGGTTGCGGGCAGATGCACATTCCGACACGTCCCCGCGGTCGGGCGATGACCGGCGATTGGCGGCGGAACGCTTCCTGCGGCGGCACCGAGCGGCGCGCCGCCAGAGGCTCGAACCGGGACCGCCGGGCGGCCCGCGTATAATTCCACTGCGTGGGGCGAGTCGCAGCCGCATCGGAGCGCGCCCCGCATCCCCGCCGCAGCTAAGGATTGGACCCGACCAATGATCGCCGAGACCTCCACCTGGGCCACGAAGAAAGGGCTCGCCCAGATGCTCAAAGGCGGCGTCATCATGGACGTCGTTACCCCCGAGCACGCCAGGATCGCGGAAGATGCCGGGGCATGTGCCGTCATGGCACTCGAGCGAGTCCCGTCGGACATCCGTGCTGCGGGCGGCGTCGCCAGAATGAGCGACCCGCTCATGATCGAGGAGATCATGGCGGCGGTCAGCATTCCGGTGATGGCCAAGGCCAGGATCGGGCACTTCGTCGAGGCCCAGGTCCTCGAGGCACTCGGCGTGGACTACATCGACGAGTCGGAGGTGCTCACCCCGGCCGACGAGACGAACCACATCGACAAGCACGCCTTCAAGGTGCCCTTCGTGTGCGGCTGCCGGGACCTCGGCGAGGCTCTGCGCCGCATCAATGAGGGCGCGGCGATGATCCGCACCAAAGGTGAGGCCGGCACTGGCGACATCGTCGAGGCGGTCCGCCACATCAGAACGCTGATGTCGGAGATCCGCCGGCTGCATTCGATGCGCGAGGACGAACTGTTCGTGGCCGCCAAGGAGCTCGACGCCCCGTACGACCTGGTCAAGCAGGTGGCGGCGGAAGGAAGGCTGCCGGTCGTCAATTTCGTGGCCGGGGGCATCGCCATCCCGGCCGACGCGGCCCTGGCCATGCAACTCGGTGCCGAAGGCGTCTTTGTCGGCTCCGGCATCTTCAAGAGCGAGAACCCGGCTCGGACGGCCGAGGCGATCGTCCAGGCCACCCTCCACTTCGACAACCCAAAGATCATCGCCGAAGTTTCCAAGGGTCTTGGCAGTCCGATGCGCGGCATCGCGGCGGTCACCATCCCCGAGGCGGAGCGGCTGGCGGTCCGAGGCTGGTAGCCCGGCGTAGCGGGACGCACGGTCGATCGGGACCGATGCGAACCCGGAGCGAAGAGCCCGGGTCCACCGGTCGAGCGCCGCAGCGAGCGCACCCAGCGGGTGCGTGAGCGAGGCGCACAGGAGGCAACACAGGTATGAGCCGGCCGAGCGAGCGAGATGCAAGCGCATCCGGTGGGCCCGGGCTCAAATGAAGATTGGCGTACTGGCGCTTCACGGCGCCGTCATCGAGCACATCCACACCCTGCGGTCGATAGGTGTCGAGCCGGTTGCGGTCCGTTTGCCCGAAGACCTCGAGGGCCTGTCCGGCCTGATCCTGCCGGGCGGCGAGAGCACCACCATGCGCAAGCTCGTCGCCCGCTGGAATCTGCGCGGGCCGATCATGGATCTGGCCAGATCCGGAGCCCCGATCCTGGGCACGTGCGCCGGCATGATCGTCGTCGCGAAGGAGATTGCCGGCGGCGAGGAACCCGTATTCCCGCTGCTCGACGTAACGGTCGAGCGCAATGCGTTCGGTCGTCAGCTGGACTCGTTCGAGACCGACCTGCTCGTGCCGATCCTGGGCGACCGGCCGGTGCACGCAATCTTCATCAGAGCCCCCATAATCAAACGAGTGGGACCCGGCGTAGAGGTTCTGGCGAGGCTGCCCGACCAGCGAGTCGTCGCGGTGCGGCAGCGGAACGTCATCGCCATCTCCTTCCACCCGGAGCTCGCAGGCGAGACCCGCATCCACCGGCTCGTGGCAACGATGGCCGCCGAGTATGCCGAACCCGGCGAGGGGACCGCTACGGAGGGGACCGAGCCGTGGTCGCTGGGGGAGGCCATGTGAGCGGCAGAGTCCGCCTCGCGCGCCTGACCGACCTCGCTGCCATCGGAGAGCTGTCCCGGCTTGCCCAGCAGGACAACGTCGACGCGCGCTCGCTTGGGTTGCCCGTCAGCGGGCCGCGGATCGGTGTCTTCAGTCTCTTCCGATTGCCGCTCGGGGCGTTCAGACCCAACGACCTGCTCTTCGTCTACGAGGATGAGCGCCGCATCTCCGGGCTTCTACGGGTGGAGCGCGAGGCCTCGCGCGACGAGTGGACGATCGTCGAGCTCGACGCCATCGGCTCGGGGGACTCCGGCGACACGCGGTTCCGGCTCGTCCAACACCTGCTGCGCGACGGCGCCAAGCGCGGCGCCATCAGGTTCCACGTCGCCTGCTCGGACGGCCAGGGCAATCCAGAGCTCTTCATGCAGGCAGGCTTTGCCCGATACGGCCAGGAGCGGCTCCTCTTCCGAGGCACGGAAAAGCCGCTCCCCCCGGCGTGGTCTGAGGACGAGATCAGAGCCGCCGGGATCCGGCCCTGCCAGCCGCTCGACGCCCTGCCGCTGGCGCGCCTCTACTCGGCCGTGACTCCGCAGCCGGTGGCGCGGCTCGAGTCGTATCGGCTCAACGACTGGGAGCGTCAGGGCTCCAACTCGCGCGTGCCGCGGTCGAGCCTCGCCCCCATCCTGCGTTTCGCCGAGATGGAGGCCTATGTCCAGGTCGCACCCGACGGTGGCCTGGGCGGGCTGCAGGCGCTGCTCCAGCTGGGCGTCGCTCGTGAGGAGCAGCCCCACTACCTCAGGATCATGGCTCGACCGGAGTCAGACGTGGCTCCGCTGGTCGGCTTCGGCCTTGGCCTGCTCGCCGCGCGTATCGGTAGGGGCGGAAGCTGTCCGGACAACGGGGTTCTCGCCCCGGTACGAACCTACGAATCCCCCATCGATCGGCGGCTCGAAGAGGCCGGTTTCACGACTCTCGACACGGTGACCCTGCTCATGAAGGAAGCCGTCGTCCGAGTGGCCGAACCGGCTCTCGTCCCGGCGGTACGCTAGTTGAAGATGCAGGAGGCGATGTGACTGATCAGGGCGCGGCACCCCGCCGGCGCGAGTCGATCGACGACCTGGGTTTGCTCCTCAACGCTCTGCCGCCCGATCTTCTCGAGGCAGTTCACAGGCTGACCGATCCGACGCAGCTGATCGAGATCGTGATGGACCTCGGTCGCCGCCCGGAAGCCCGGTTCATCGAAGGCGAGGTGACCCTCCTCGATCGCGAGATCAGCGAGGCGGACCTCAGCTACGTCGTCGACAACATCGGGACGTTCGGCGACGACAACAGGGCCGGCATCGAGCGCACCCTCCACCGCATAAGCGCCATTCGCAACAGGACCGGCAAGATCGTGGGGCTGACATGCCGCATCGGGCGCGCCGTCTACGGCACGATCGAGATCATCAACGACTTCGTCGAGTCCGGAAAGTCGATCCTGATCATGGGCCGGCCGGGCATCGGCAAGACGACGATGCTGCGCGAGGCCGCTCGCGTCCTGGCCGACGACCAGGGCAAACGGGTGGTCGTGGTCGACACCTCGAACGAGATCGCAGGCGACGGCGACATCCCCCATCCGGCCATCGGACGGGCGCGCCGGATGCAAGTCCGGACACCTTCGCTCCAGCACGAGGTGATGATCGAGGCCGTCGAGAACCACATGCCCGAGGTGATCGTCATCGACGAGATCGGGACCGAGCTGGAGGCGCAGGCCGCCCGAACCATCGCCGAGCGTGGCGTCCAGCTGATCGGCACGGCCCACGGCAACAACCTCGACAACCTGATGCTCAACCCCACTCTGACAGACCTGATCGGCGGCATCCAGACAGTCACGCTCGGCGACGAGGAAGCGCGGCGCCGCCGCTCGCAAAAGAGCGTTCTCGAGCGCAAAGCGCCGCCCACCTTCGATGTCATCGTCGAAATCCTCGACCGCGAGAAGGTCACCGTCCATGCCGACGTGGCCGAGACCATCGACGCCTTGCTGCGGGGCGACCCGATCTCGGCCGAGCTGCGCTGGCGCGACGAGGGCGGCGTCCATCGCTCTCAATCCCGCCCCAAGCCATCGCCACGCGAGGCGCTCAGTGGTGGCGACCGATTCGGCAGCGACCGCTTCGCCGGACTGGTGGGAGCAGGTCCGGGCTGGCGGACGGAGCCCGGCTGGCGCGGCTCGGGCTCGTACCACGCCCCCTCCGACTGGCGCGAGCCGGACCGCGGCATGCGCTCCGGCTATCGGCCGGGCGCCGGCGGGGGCTGGCGGACGCCGGCTCGCGGCGCGCGAGAGGTGCGTGAGGGTGCCCGCCGCAGCCGCGGCGACCTCGGCAGTGGCGGGCCCGGAGGAAGTGGCTCCGCGGGTGGCGGGTCAGGAGCGCCTGGCCCCGGCGGGCCCGGAGGGTTGCCGGGTGCCGCATCGGGGATGATCCCGGGCGAGCGGTTCGCGATGCCGCCGTCTGCACCGGGCAGGACCGTGGAACCGGACCGCGGAACCGCCGTTGGCTGGGGCACAGGCGAGGCGGGTGGCGCGTTTCGGGTCGACGAGCTGGCCGATCGCGGGCCGATCGAGCGCGGGGCGGCGCCGGTCCCCGAGCCGCGTGCCCGCGAGCTGAGGGAGCTGGAGCGGCAGCGAGCGTGGGCCCAGAGCGCCACGCGGGCTCTGAACGCCTACCGTGCCGATGAAGTCGAGGAGGAGGACGAGGCGGAAGAGCCCGCGCCTAATGGGAGCGGTGTGCCGGTTAGCCCGGTTCGTACGCTCGGTCCGGTCGCGCGGCCGGTGGCGGCCGGCGAGGCCGCCGGGATGCCGGAAGTCGAGCGCGAGGACATCGAGGACGAGCTCGACGAGGACGACGAGGCACTGGCCGATGTCGTTCGCCTGCGCGCCGCAGATGCCGTCGGGGACGACGGCACTCCGGTTCTTCGCGTCCGGCAGACCGAGACGATCCTGCCGACGTTGCGGGTGCTGCCGCACGGAATCAGCCGCAAACGCCTCGAGCAGGCGATCAAGGAGCTGCAGCTGCCGGTGATCATCGCCCGCGACCCGGACGAGGCCGACGTGGTCATGACGCTCAAGAGCGAATACCGCCAGAAGACGGCGGGCCTTCGCGACGCGGAGGATCGGGGTCTTCCGATCTACGTCCTCAAGAGCAACACGATCGTCCAGATGGAGGCGAGCCTGACCTCGATCTTCTCGCTCGAAGTAGATCCGCGCGAGGCCGCGCTGCGCGAAGCCGAGGAAGCGATCGGGCTCGTCATCCGAGGCGCCGAACCGGTCGAGCTTTCGCCGCAGAACGCCTACATCCGGCGGCTCCAGCATCAGATGGCCGAGCGGGCGAATCTGGTCTCGCGCTCCCGCGGCCGCGAGCCATACCGACGCGTCCGCCTCTATCCCTAGCCTTCCAGGCCCCTCTCGCGGCGCAACCTGGCCCGGCGGGACTCGCAGCGCGCCGCGGCTCGGCTAGACTCGGCGAATGCACTTCGGTTCCTGCTGCAGCGGCGGCCGCGGCCTCCCGGCCGAACGCCCATTTCGGTGGGGAGCAGCGCGTATGTCCTCGGTCGGCACCGTCTGGCGGTCGGGCGGAGAATCGAGCGATGCGTTTAGTGAACCGGAACGCCAGTCGCTGCGAATGAACCAATGAGGGACTCAGTGGCAGCGCCCCCGCCTCTGGTCGCTCCCGGCGTGCCGCCGGAGGGAGAATCGGAGGCCGAACTAATGCGGCAGGTTGCCGCCGGGGAGATCGGCGGACTGGAAACCATATACGACCGCTATCACACGATGGCGTATGCCCTGGCCCTTCGAATCACCGCGGAGACAGGGTTGGCTGAAGACGTGGTCCAGGACTCGTTCCTGGGCCTTTGGCGCAATGCCGGCCGCTATGCCGAAGCCAAGGGCAGCGTGCGGGGCTGGCTGCTCGCGATCGTCCGCCACCGCGCCATCGACGCCATGCGCCGGCAGCGAGCCGGCATCGTGCTTGGCGAAGATGCGGATGAGACTCTCCCTGCTTCTTTGACCCTTCCTGACATCTGGCCGGAAGTCGCCGGCCGTCTAGACGCCGAGCAGGTGCGCGTCGCCCTTACCGTCCTGCCGCCGGCGCAGCGCGAAGTCATCGAGCTCGCCTACTTCGACGGGCTGACTCAGCGCGAGATTGCGGACCAGACCCACGCACCCTTGGGTACAGTGAAGAGCCGAATGCGGCTCGGCCTCGTAGCGCTGCGCGAGCAACTCGTCGCAGGCGACTACGCGACCGATAGGGCCGCCGTGCCGTCCTCGAACGGCAAGAAAGGTGTGGCCTGACATGGCCATGACCTGCGATCGAGTTCGCGAATACGCTCCGGGCTACGTGCTCGGCGCCCTCGACACGGACGACATGATCGCCGTCAACGATCATCTGGCGGCCTGCACGAAGCCGCACCCGGAGATCGATGACCTGGGCGGAGTCCTGCCCTATCTCGGCGAGTCGCTCGAGCCTGTCGAGCCGCCGGCCTGGTTGCGCCAGTCCGTTCTCGCCGCCGCCAGGGCGGACCTGGTTTCCCGCCGGCGCGCGGCCCGCGTCTCAGAAGTCCCCGCCGAGCCCGTCGCGGCTGTCGCGGCACCCGTCGCGGCCGTCGCGGTCCGTCCTACCGCGCTCTCCGTGGTCGCGGGACAGGGTTGGCAGCCCGAGACCGACGTCATCCCGCTCGCCCGCGCCCGGTTCTCGCGACAGCACCGGATCGTCACCTGGACCACGAGAGTGGCAGCGGCAGTGGCGGTGGTCGTCCTTGCCGGCTACGCCCTCGTGCTCCAGGGAGACCTCAGCAAGATCCGGACGAGCCATGACCACGAGACCCAGGTACTCAACGTGTTGACTCAAACGGGGACCATGAAGGCCGTGATGACGGCCATGGACGGATCCAAGGCCGGCGGTATTGCCGCGCTCCGGCCGACTGGGAACATTCAGGTTCTGCTCCACGGTCTGTCTGCGACGCAGGGCGATCAGGTCTACATCGTCTGGCTCAGTCGAGACAACGGTGTTCCTGCGAAGGTGGGCTCGTTCACCGTGGACGATTCGGGCGAGGGTTACCTGGCCGTGGACAACGTGCCCACCTCAGCGAGCCTGTGGATCTTCGTCTGCAGGGAGCCCAACGCGAACGTGACGAAGCCGACCGGCCCGATGATCGTGAGCGGCACGGTTTCGCTCTGACCGCTCGCAGGTAGGCGCTTAACCCCGTTGCGTCGCATCGGCGAGATGCGCCGCAGCCAGATCACGTGACGCTGTAGCGGCCGCTACTCTGCAGGCGCTGCCTGCGTGACCACCCTGTCGCCGCCCGCCCGACGAGCGGCGTGCATCGCCTTCTCCGCGACCGCCAGCAACTCTCCGGGGGTTCGGCCGTCGAGCGGGAAGCCGGCGATCCCCGCCGAAACGGAGATGGCGTGACCGTCGACCGGAGCCAGCCCGGCGATGCCACGCACCAGCCGCTCGGCGACCACCAGGCCGTCCGGTCCCGGCGCCACGAGGATGAACTGCTCGTTGGCGTAGCGTGCAACCGTGTCCATCAGCCGCACCGACTCGGACAGAATCTGGGCCACGAGGCGCAGCGCTTCGTCCCCGGCGGCGTTCCCGCCGCGCTTGAGGATCTCGCCGAACCGGTCGATCTCGAGGATCGCGATGCTCAGCGGCACGCCCTGACGTCCGGCCCGAGCGACCTCCAGCTCCAGGACGCGATCCAGCGTCCGGCGGTTTGCGAGCCCGGTCAGCGGGTCCGTGTGAGCCAGGCGGTCGAACCACTCCGACCGCTCGGAGCCCAACGACAGCGCCAGGGCCCGTTCCACGGCCACAGCCGCCAGATCGGCGAGTGGCTCGGCTTCGGCGAGGACTTCGTGCGCGGGTAGCGGTCCTGGGAAGCCGAGTCCCATCACGCCCATTGACAGCTCGATGCCTTCGCGACGAACCACCAGAGGCACAAGCAGAGCGGTCTTCGCGCCACGGAGAATCGTCACGTGAGCGGCGTCGTCTATCTCTAGCGGTTGCCGCGAGCGGGTGACGTCCGCCAGGGGGTCATGGCTGTCCGAGGCCGGCCTGACCGTCACGGCGGCCGCAGCCGCCTCGGCGTCCACGCCGAAGGTCACTGCCAGCTCGAGCTCGTCCCGATCTCGATCGAGGATGTAAGCCGCGCCGGAAGTGGCGCCGAGATGCTCGGCTGCAAGCCCGAGTAGCTCCGCCAGCGAATCGTCGAGATCATCGCCACGGGCAACTGCGGCCGCAGCAGCGGCGAAGAGTTGACCATCGGTTCGTTCGTGAAGCGGTCGTTCGCCCGACACAATTCCTCCCCGCGCGCGTGCGACGGTTATCCCCGCGTGGATTGTACGGCCCAGCAGATGCTACCGCGACCCCGCGGGCCGGTCAGCGCAATAAAGACTGGCGTCCCGAAGAGCACGGTGGTCCGCCTATACTCGCGCCGTGAAACTCATCGTCGCCGTCGTGCACAACGAGGACGCCCGGGTCCTCATCGACGCGTTGCTTGCCCACGAATATCGGGCGACGTGGTTGCACAGCTCCGGCGGGTTCCTCAAGCAGTCGAACGCGACGATCCTGGTCGGCGCCGACGACGCCAAGGTCGACGACGTGGTGGCCCTGATCCGCGAGAACTGCCACGCCAGGACGCAAACGGTCAGTCCCATCCCGCCGATCATGGAACCGGGCGAGTTCTTCATGCCGTACCCGCTCGAGGTCGAAGTGGGTGGCGCCGTGATCTTCGTCCTGCCGATCGAGCGCTTCGAGCGGATCTGATGCGGTCGGCTGGGGTTGCCGCTTGAGCCCGTTTCGCCCGGATCTCGTCGACGTCTGGATGTTCAGACCGTGCACCCGTTCGGCCGGGGCGGCCGCGGCGGCCGGCGTGGCCGGCGTGGCGGGCGTGGCCGGGGCGGCCGGTTCGGCCGGCGCAGTCACTGACCCGGAGATCCTGCTCATGCGGCGTTCGCCCGGTCGAATCCTGCCCGGACTCTGGCAGTGCGTCTCCGGCAGCCTGGAGGCCGACGAGACGGTCACGGCCGGCGCCCTCCGCGAACTTCGGGAGGAGACCGGGTTCGATCCGGGCCAGATCGTCGGCTTCTACGACCTCGACCAGGTCAACCAGTTCCACGAGCCCTCGGTTCGCGGCATCGTCAGCGCTGCCGTCTTTGCCGTGCGCCTCGTAGCCGGCGCCGAACCGACCCTCTCGCACGAGCACGACGGCCTGCGCTGGGTGTCACCGGACGAGGCACTCGATCTCGCCGTCTGGCCAGCCTATCGCGAGTCGATCCGGCGAATCGTCGAAAACCTGCTCGACCCGGAGCGGGCGATCTGGTTCGAGCTCACCCTTGCGGGGGACCGCGCTCGGCGGTAGGCGGCCGAGTGGCGTCGGAGCCGCGTCGGCGCGCCGAGTGGCGTCGGAGCGGCGGAGCCGCCGGGGTCCCAGTCACCCCTGACTCAACGGACCATTGGGAGGCTCCTACGCCACGTCCGGCCCAATCTCGTTGGCCGGTTGAGTCGCCCCTGACTCAACGGACCATTGGGGCCGCCTCGGGCCGCTTCCGGCGCCTCTCGTTGACCGGTTGAGTCACCCTGTACTCAACCGACGATCGGGAGGCTCCTTCGCGGCGCCGGGGCGCTCCCGTTGGCCGGTTGAGTCGCCCCTGACTCAACGGACCGGCGTGGGGCTGCGTGCCGATCGCTACACTCGACCGACCAGTTACCCATTCGCGGTGGTCAGCGCCTCTTAAGTGATGTGAGGGACATCACGGCGACACTCGACGGGGACGAATTGGGCGAGGCTGCCCGGCCGTCGGTCAGAGCGGCCGCTCCGGAATGGGTGGCCACGCTGAACGAGCATGGTCCCCTGCTCCTGGCCGCGGCTCGGGCGATTGCCCGCGACGAGGCCGAGGCGGAGGATCTGGTCCAGACCACGTTCGAGCGGGCGCTCCGAGCCGGACCGGCGATCCGCGAGCCCCTGGCCATTCGTGCCTGGCTGCTGACCGTCCAAACGCGCGAGGCGCTGAGAGTTGTAAGGCGGCTGCGCCGGACGCTCCGGCTCGACCCGACGGTCCACGAGTTGCCGGTCGGCGGCCCCGAGACGTCCGAATCGCTGGAGCTCGGCGAGGCGCTCGGACGCCTGTCGCGGCCGATTCGAGCCGCGGTCGTCCTTCACCACATGGTCGGACTCTCCGTGCGTGAAACCGCGCAAGCGCTTGGCGTCACGGAGAACACGGCGAAGGCACGCCTGGCGACGGGCCTGGCGCGACTCCGGGAGTGGCTCGATGAAGACTGACAAGACCGGCGGTCCTGCCGCCGGGGACAACCTGGAAGCGCGGCTGGCACGCCAGTTTGCTGTGGACCTGGATCGTGCGGAGCAGGATTACCCGACTTTCGGTCCCGGTGGTAGGGCTGCCCTTGCTCGGCCCAACCAACCGAGGGGCAGATGGCCGAGGTTGGCCGCGCTGCTGGCAATCGTTGCCGGCATAGCGATCCTCGTCCCACTGTCCTCGGGCTATCTCACTGCGCCGGCAGTACCGGCCGGCCCGGGCTCGGGCGTCGTCCTCGGGTCAGACGGCATCCCTGCGTTGATCGACGGCGAGCGCGTATACCGCATCGATGATGACTGGCGCAGCCAGAGCGGCAGCTTCCTGTTGGGCGCTTACGCGGTCGACGCACCCATCCCGTGCGCGCCACCGTTGCCCAGCACTGAGCCTCAGTCGTCGGCTGAGGCTGATCTGATCCCCCAATGCGGCGTGGTCGAGCTCACGCCACACGAGACCGGCAACACCGAGTACTTCTTCAGGCTGGCGCCTCGAGGGCTGGTCCTCCTGAGCGCCTGGCTCGACGGACCCGCGATCGTCATGCGCGTCCATACACACGACTCCGAGGCCGCCCGCTGCGCCGCCGACAATAAGGCTGACTGCGAGGGAGCGGTGGTAATCGAGGCGGTCGTTTGGCCCGCACTGCCGGCGCAGATAGCCGGTGAGCGCGTCTATCGCGCCGCCGATCAGGCTTCGTTCCCGACTTCGGGCAGCTTCCTTCTGGGCGGCGAAGTGACGATGCCGGATGTGCTGCCGCCATGCCCCATGCCGATCGATCACACAACGGCCGAGAATGACCTGATCCCGTATTGCTACTGGGAGGCGATCGACGGCATCCGCGTCGCTCCCAAAGTCGATGCCCTGGCGAACCTTCGAGGCCGCATCGTAGTGGCGCGGGTCCACATCAACGATCCTGAGGCAGCCGCGTGCCCCGCCGCGGTACTCGACCAGTGCAGGGCCGCAGTCGTTGTCGAGGAGGTCGACTGGACAGGCGGCCCGTCACCATCGTCGAGCCCGGGTCCGAGTCCGGTCGCGACGAGCCCGGTGAACCCGGCCTCAGCGAGCCAGGGCGAGGCGGAGTCGCAGCCGGCTAATAGCGGGCTCCCCACGCCCTTGCTCCCGCCCCCGTCCGCGCTGCCGGCGCCTTCTGCGTCGCCGATGCATTCGGGCACGTAACGAGCGGCGGCCGCCCGCACCGATCCTGTACGTATGGCCGATCATGGTGCCGTTCCGGCGTCGCTCCCCGCGGCGCTGTTCAGCCGGGAGGCGTCATGTACGTCACGATCGTCAACGTCCACGTCAAACCCGAGCACCTGGCCGAGTTCATCGACTCGATCCGCGTGAACCACGAAAACTCGATCAAGGAGCCGGGCAACCTGCGCTTCGACATCCTGCAGTCGGTCGACGACCCGACGCGGTTCATCGCCTACGAGGCCTACCGCGACGAGGCCTCAGCGAAAGCCCACAAGGAGACCGCCCACTACATGGCCTGGCGCGATCGTGTGGCCGACTGGATGGTCGAGCCCCGCCAGGGCATCCGCTACGACGGGCTCTTTCCGGCGAACGCCTGAGCCGGAAGGCGACGACGATGGCATCGAAAGGACCGGCAGAGGCCGTGGGAGCCCAGGACGCGGGAGCCGGGCCGACGGTGCCGGCTGCCTGGCCGGGGTTCTCGATCGCACGCTTGCCGCGGATTCTGTTCGGAGGTGGCAGATCCGGGGAGCTGCCGAGCGTCGTTCGTGAATTCGGCTCGAAGGCGCTGGTCGTCGTCCGCGGCCCAAGCTTCACCGACTCGCCGGACTGGGCTCGGCTGCGGCGCGGGCTAGATTCGGCAGGAGTGGAGGTCGCGGTCGAGGTGGTCTCGGGCGAGCCATCGCCGGCGATCGTCGATGGGATCGTGGCGCGCCGCCGGGCTACGGGCCCCGGCAGTGGCTCCGCCCCGGTCGACGTCGTCGTCGGCATCGGCGGCGGCAGCGTGCTCGATACCGCCAAGGCCGTCGCCGGCCTCCTGATACCGGGCAACTCCGTGATGGATCACCTCGAAGGCGTCGGGCCGCAGCTCCCGTATCGGGGGCCGTCGGTCCCGTTCGTCGCACTCCCGACCACCGCCGGCACCGGCAGCGAGGCGACTAAGAACGCCGTCCTGAGCGTTCGCGGCCCCGGCGGCTTCAAGAAGTCGTTCCGCGACGAGGCCCTCGTGGCGCAAGTGGCGATCGTCGACCCGGACCTGCTCGGGAGTTGCCCGCCGGAGGTCATCTCCGGCAACGGCATGGACGCGCTGACCCAGCTGCTCGAGTCGTACGTGTCGACGCGGTCCAACCCGTTCACCGACGCTCTCGCACTATCGGGACTGGCCTGCGTTCGCGACGGGTTGCCGGCCTGGTTCGATGAGGCGGCCGCCGGTCGGGGAGCGGCAGGTCCTGGAACCGTGGCGGCGGCGGCTCGCGAGCGAATGGCGTACGCGGCGTTATGCTCGGGGATCTGCCTGGCCCAGGCCGGGTTGGGCGCCGTCCATGGCCTCGCCTCGCCCCTCGGCGCACAGTTCCCGATACCGCATGGCGCCGCCTGCGGCGCGACTCTCGTGGCGACGACCCGCGTCAACATCGCCGCGCTCGAGTCACGCGACCCGGGAAGCGTGGCCCTGTCGCGCTACGCTACAGCCGCGCGGCTTTTCGCCGGCAACGCCGGCTCGGGCAACGACGACCGCGCGGCGCGCTCGTCGTTGGTTCCGGCGCTCGAATCGTTGACCGCCCGTCTCGGCGTCCCGAGGCTGTCGGCGTTCGGCATCACCGAGGCCGATATTCCGGCCATCGCGGCCGACTCGCGTGGCAGCAGCATGAAGACCAATCCCATCGCCCTGACCGACGACGAGATCGCGACGATCCTGCGCGAGTCGCTGTAGCTCCGGGCGCCGGCGCTGGAGCCCGCGGTTCGGCCGTTGCAGGCGCGCCGGCCACGCGCGACGCACAACTGGCCACGCCCGACGCACAGCTGGCCACGCCCGACCAGCAACTTGAGTCAAGGGTGACTCAGCGAGCCAATGAAGCGGCCATGGCAGGCTCGCAAGGCACGCCCAATAGGCAGTTGAGTCACTGCCGACTGAGGCGGACACGGAGGGTGCCGCTGCTGCTGACCAGTCAGGTACCGGGCGCTCGTTGAGTCACGGGCGACTGAAGCTGCACCCCCACCGCCCGCGTCGCCCTGCGCCGCCCCACCGCCCGGCGCCGCCCCGCGCTTGCCCCGCCGCCCAGCCGCTCGGCCCCGCGCCGCCCGCGCCGCGGCGCTACCGGAAGGCCGGCAGGACCTCCGAGCCGATGTAGTCGAGGACGTCCGTCGTGGCGATCCGCGGCAGGTCGGAGACGATGATGTAGTCGATGCCGGCGTCGATCAGGCGACCATATGTGTCGATGATCTCCTGCGTGCCACCGACGACGGCATGGGTCTTGTATTCCTCCAGCGACTCGTCGCGACGGTAGACCTTCGTAAGTTCGTCCGGGTCGTCGCCGGGCCGCACGAGCGTGGTTTCGACGTTGGCGGATCGGATGAGTGTCGCTGGGTCGCGGCCGACAGTCTCGCAGTGGGACCGCACGACATCGAGCTTGTGGTGGTAGTAGCCCATGTCGTCGAGGTTGCCGCCGAGATTGATCGCGTCGCCGTACATGGCGGCGAGCTTGAGCGTCACCTTCTCGCCGCTGCCACCGACCCAGATCGGCGGGTGCGGCTTCTGGACGCCCTTCGGCTCGTTTATCGCGCCGGCGACCTTGTAGAACTGGCCGTCGAACGATGCGTACGGCTCGGTCCACATCGCCTTGATGACCTGCAGCGCCTCGCCCAGGCGTCGCAGCCGCTCGCCTGGCGTGGGCGGGTACTCGTAGCCGTAGGCCAGGTACTCGTGCTCGTACCAGCCGGCCCCGATGCCGAAGTCAAGCCGGCCGTGGCTGAGCACGTCGACGGTAGATGCCATCTTCGCCATCAGCGCCGGGTTCCTGTAGCCGTTGCAGGTGACCATCTGGCCGAGCCGGATGCGGCTGGTGTCGCGGGCGAGCGCGGCCGTCGAGGTCCAGCATTCGAACGTCGTCTCGAGGACCGGCTTGTAGTAGGTATGGAAATGGTCGAAGAGCCAGATGGAGTCGAAGCCCAATCGCTCCGCCGACCTGGCGACGCGGCTCATCGCCTCGTACTTCTCGACCGGATCCTCGATGTCGACGAGATCCATGATCCAGCCCTGGGGAACGAACACACCGAACCGAACCGGCGCCATGGTGTCCCTCCACGGTGATGCGGGAAAGGCAACTCTAGCGCGGTCGGCAGTCGGCAGCCGGAAAGGCCCTCCTCGGCGGTGGCCTGGGCGGCGGCGCGTGGTGGGAGGCGTGGGCGGCCCGGCGCAGGTGGCTTAGGCCGTCGGGCGCGTCTCCGGCGGCGGGAAAGGCCTGGCGGGCGAGGCTGAGCCGCTGTAACCTCCACAAGCCAAATCGAATAGGCCGCTCGTTTCAGGGAAGCCGGTGCGAAACCGGCGCTGTCGCGCAACTGTGAGCGAGGAGCGGCTGGCCATATGCCACTGGGCGCAAGCCCGGGAAGGCGGCCAGCAGTGACGATCCGCAAGCCAGGAGACCTGACCGGACGGCGCACGTCACCCACCTGCGCGGATCGGATGGGAGGCCTCCGGCGGCGAGGTCCCCTCCGGCAGGCGGGCAATGCCGCCGGAGGAAACATGCGAAGACTGGTCGTCGCCAGCGCGATACTGGCGATCCTCCTCACCGGCCCGCTCAGTGCCGCAGCGGTGGCTTCTCCCGCGGTGCCGGCCACCCAAACCGATTCCGATCGAGCGACAGCGGCGCTCGAATACCTGCTCGTGGCGCAGCGTTCGGACGGCTCCATCGACGGCTCGCTCGGAGAAACCGCCGACTTCGTGATCGGGGCCGCGGCCGCGCGCTACGATCCGGCGACGCTGCAGGGTTGCGCCGCCGGTGCGAGCGCGCTCAGCTTCATTGCAACGGCCTCCGACAAGGCAACGACCGACGCCGCGAAGACGGGCAAGGCGATCCTGGCGGTCGTCGCCTCAGGGGGCGACCCGACCAGTTTCGACGGCCGAGACCTCGTCGCTCGGCTTGCGGCCGTCTACGACTCGACCCCGGGGGCCTACGGCGACGGCGCCACGTTCAGTCAATCCTTCGCGATCCTCGGCGAGGTGGCGTCCGGTGGCTCCGTGCCGGTGGCCGCCACAGACGAGCTCGCTGCACTCCAAGACTCCGACGGCAGCTGGAGCTACGGCACGGCGAGGGTCACCGCCGGGCAGGGAGACACCAACTCGACTGCGATTGCGCTGATGGCCCTCGACGCCGCCGGCGTCCACTCAACCGATACGGCCGGACTTGCGTATCTGCAGACCCAGCAGCTCGCCGACGGTGGCTTTCCGTACCAGAACTCATCGACCTATGGGCCGCCTGCCAGCGATCCGGATTCCGATTCGATCGTTCTTCAGGCCTTGATCGCGGCCGGTCAGGACCCCGAATCGGCGAGCTGGTCGCAAGGCGGGAACGACGCCGTGACGAACCTGCGCGCGGCACAAGGCAGCGACGGCGGTTTCGCCTACCCAGGGAGTGGCGAGGACGCCTTCACCACGAGCCAGGTGCCGGCCGCGTTGATGCGGGTTCCGTACGGCGCCGCAGTCCACCCGAAGGCGGGCAACGCCCTGCCGACGACCGCCTGCCCCAGCCCGAGCCCGAGCCCGACGGCCAGCTCGACTGCGATCCCGACCAACAGCCCGAACCCGACGGCTAGCCCGACTGTGAGCCCCACGCCGGCTTCGACGCCAACGCGGGCGCCGACTCCGCGACCGACCGTCCGGCCGACCGTCCGGCCGACAATTCGATCGACCGTCGAGCCGGTGGCAGTCCCGACACTTGCCCCGACGGAAACGCCGACCGCGTTTCCGACCGCACAGCCGACGGCCTCGCCGACGATCGCGCCCTCCGCCACGGATACCGCTTCGGCGGTCGTCCGGGCGGAAACGGCAATGCCGAGCAGCGGGCCCGGTTCCTCGGGCGATTCGTCCGGATCGAATGGAATCCCGGCGCCGCTCGTCTACGCCCTGGCGGCGCTCGCCGGTCTCGTGGCGGTGGTCGGCGGGGGTTGGCTGATTACGTCAAGGGCGGGCAAACCGTGATCGGCCGGCTTCGGTTGCTGCCGGCGGTTTTCGTGGCCGTGGCTTTGGCGTCGGGGCTGGCGGCTCTCGCTGCTCTTGCTCCCGGCTCGCCGCTGGTCGCATCGTGCGCCGGAGCTGGCACGCATCACGCCGCTCTGGTCGTGGAGCACGGCGACGGCTCCGTCGTTAGTAGATGTGTCGCCTTTGACACGGCCTCCGTCACCGGGGAGTGGCTGCTGAATACGTCGGGAGCAGCGTGGTCCGGGCAAACCTTCGGTGGCTTCGGCGATGCAGTGTGCGCGCTCGACGGCGAGCCGGCCCACTACTCCGACTGCCCTGGCAAGGACTACTACTGGGCCGTCTTCGTCTCGCACGAGGGCGGAAGCTGGCAGCTCGCGAGTGTCGGCATCTCGACCCTCACCCTTGGCGACGGCGATGCCGAGGGCTTCCGGTACGTGCCGTCGGTGGGTACGCCTGCCGCTCCTCCATCGCCGTCCAGCGTGTGCGCCGCAGCTGTTGCGTCGGCGACGGCGTCGGCGACACCGCCCGTGGCCACGAACGCCACGAACGCCACGAACGCCACGAGGACCGCCGGCCCGCCGATCGTCGCGGCCACGCCCGCGAATCCCGCCACCCCCCCGAGCGCCGGCTCGCCGGCGGTGGCGACGGATCCGCCAACTGCGGCGGCCACGGTTACCACTCCCGGTACCGGTGGCTCGGCAGCGGCGCCGCTCGACTCGCCGTCCGGCACGGAAGCGCCGGCCTCCGAGGTTCCACCGCTACCGAGCCAGGGGTCGGGAGTGGATTTCGGCATGGCCACGGCCGCGCTGGTTGGGGGTGGGCTCGCCGGTCTGGCCCTGCTCCGCGTTCTGGCGGCGCGCCGGTCTCCGTGAGCTCGGTCCCTGACGCCGGCGCGACGCCGGTCGACTCGGCGCCGCCGGCCGACTCGGCGCCAGCTGCCAACTCGGTGCCGCGCACGGCTCTCGCCCCACGCGCCTGGCTCATCTGGTCGCTCGCGGCAGTAACCATCGCGCTCTCGACCGACAACCCGGTCTACCGCAGTCTCGTGGCTCTGGTCGCCCTCAACGTCCTGCTCGCGTGGCTGCCGGCGGGCCGCCGTCTGCGGCCGCTCGCGCTGAGCCTCGTGCTTGCGGCGGCGATCGGCGCTCTGGTCAACGTCCTGGCGGGACACACGGGGGCCGACGTGATCGCCCGTCTCCCCGCCGAGTGGCCGCTGATCGGCGGCCCGCTGACCGTCGAGTCGCTTGCCTTCGGCGCCGACCTCGGGCTCGGTCTCGTGGCGGCCCTGCTGTGCGTGGCGCCGTTGTCGCTGGTTCTCGAGCCGCACGACGTGGTGGATGCGATGCCGCATCCGCTGGAGCGGACCGGGATCGCGGTCGCCACGTCGCTCAACCTCGTCTCGGGGATCGGGCGGACCTTCGCCGCCGTCAGCGACGCACAGCGGATGCGCGGCTGGCGGCCACGTGGGCTCCGCTCCTGGAACGAGGTCCTCGTGCCGGTCGTCCTGACCGCCATCGAGGATTCGGTCCTGCTGGCCGAGGCGATGGAGGCGCGCGGCTTTGGGGCCGGGCGGAGGACGAGCTACGCCGTCGGGCGCTGGAGCCGCCTGGATCTCGCCGTCGTAGCAGGGGCCGTTGGCGCCGCCGTGCTCTTCATCGGTCTGCGCGTCGCCGGTGCGGCGGTCGATTGGTACCCCTATCCGACGCTCTACCTCCCGCCGATCGAGCCGGCGCTCGTGGCCGGCTGTCTCGCGCTCGCCCTGCCGGCGCTGGCCGCGCCCCGCCGAGGCCGCTGAGATGGCCGACCCCATCGCAACCTTCCGGGGCGTGACCTACAGGTATCCCGGCGGAGATGTGCCGTCCCTTCGGTCGGTCGACCTCGATGTCGAGCCGGGGTTGACGCTCGTGGCAGGTGGTTCGGGAGGGGGCAAGTCGACCCTGCTGCGGCTGATGAACGGGCTCGTCCCGCAATTCCAGGGCGGCCGTATCTCGGGGTCCGGCTCGGTGGCCGGTTTGGATACGTTCCGCGTTCCGATACCGCGACTGGCGCAGGAGGTCGGGCTCGTCTTCCAGGACGTCGAGACACAGTCGGTCTACGGCACAGTGGAACGTGAGGTCGCCTTTGGGCTCGAGAACGCCGCGATGCCCCGGGCGCAGATGCACGATCGAGTCGAAGAGGCGCTCGCGCATCTGGCGATCGGCCATCTGCGCGGGCGACGCCTGACGACGCTATCCGGCGGCGAGCGGCAGCGGGTTCAGCTGGCCGCCGCGCTGGCGCTGCGGCCGAGGATCGTTGCCCTTGACGAGCCGACCTCGCAGCTCGACCCGGACGGGGCCGCGGCAGTTCTCGCCGCCTGCCGGTCGCTGGCCGGCGGCGGTCGGGCGGTCGTGGTCGCGGAGCACCGGCTCGAGACGCTGCTGCCGGCTGCGGACCGACTGCTTCTCGTCGAGGGCGGGCGGGTCCGCCCGACGACTCGCGAGGCAGACGAGGCCCTTCGAGCGCCAGCCACGACAGCTCGGCCGCGCCGCTTCTACGCCGACGCCGAAACGGCGTGGGAGGTGCACGACGTGGCCGCGGGTCCGGCCGGCGTGGCGGTACTGGACGGCGTCTCTCTGGCGGGCGGCGACGGAGAGGTCGTGGCGCTGGTCGGCCCGAACGGCTCGGGCAAGACGACCCTGCTGCGGACGCTGGCCGGGTTGCTCCAGCCCCTGAGTGGGACGGTACGGCGCCCAGAAGGCCGCACCGCGTACCTTCCGCAAAACCCTGGGGCGCTGCTCCACCTGCCGACGGCCCGGGCGGAAGTCGAGCTTACGATCCGCCGCTCCGGCTCGACCGAATCGCCCGAGTCGATGCTCGAAGCCTTCGGTCTGGCGGCTCTCGCAGACCGGTATCCGCGCGATCTGAGCTCTGGAGAGCGCCAGCGAGCCGCGCTCGCCGCCACGCTCGCCGGTTCGCCCGCGCTCGTTCTGCTCGACGAGCCGACGCGCGGCATGGATGTCGCCGCGCGGCGTTCGCTCGCCGCGGCCGTCCACTCGCTTGCCGATCGCGGCGCCGCCGTCGTGGTGGCCACTCACGACTCCGACCTCGTCGCGGAGCTCGCAGATCGGACGATCGCTCTTCGCGACGGCTGCGCCACCGAGCTCCCCGACGCAGAGCCCGCACTCGCCGGTGTTTCGAGATGATCGCCGTCGTCTCGATCGCCGGGTTGGCTCTCTTCCTGTGGCCGTTCCTCGGATTCGGCGTCACGCCGGAGGCCCCGGCCCTTGCCGTGACTCTGGCGGCCGTGGCCTCTCTGGCCATCATGGAAATCGGGGCGCGGCGGCTTGACTCCGGGCGGCTCGCGCTGCTCGCGGCCCTCGCCGCGATCGACGCCGCGCTGCGCCTGGCCCTGGTCAACGGTGTCGGCGGTTTCAGCCCCATCTTCTTCCTCGTGCTTGCCGCCGGCTACGAGTTCGGGCCGTCGTACGGCTTCCTCGTCGGGTCGTTCTCGCTGCTCGTCTCGGCCGTCGTGACCGGTGGAGTCGGACCCTGGCTGCCGTATGAGGCCTTCGCCGTCGGCTGGGTCGGGCTTGCGGCCGGCGTCGCGGGCTCCGCCGTGCGCCGCGTTCGGCCGGCGCGTCGGTCGTGGCTGCCATCCCGCGTCGACATGGCCGTCCTCGTCGTCGTGGCGGTGGTCACCGGATTCGCGTATGGCATCGTGACCGACGTATACGGCTGGGTCGCCTTCTACCGGGGCGTCGAGAACGTCGGCTGGAGCCCAGGGCTGGCGCCCGGCGATGCGCTCGCCCAGTTCGCCCGCTTCTACGTCCTGACCTCCTTCGCCTGGGATTCCTTCCGGGCGGCCGGAGACGCGATAGCGGTCCTGGCCTTCGGCACGCCCGTGCTCATGGCGCTCGGCCGGTTGCGGGCCCGCCTCGGATACGAAATCGTGTCGGAGTCCACTGATCCGCCCGCTGGGGCTGACGCGACCGCGCTCTGAATCGCCGATCGGGCGCACCGCCGAAGCGGCCGTCCTCTCGGGATTTGGCGCCGACGCCGGTCGGCTACGTGTTCAGGCGCGTCTGGTCATCACCACGCCCGTCGCGGCGAAGGTTGCGGCGCACCACGCCCCGAGGATCAGGAAGGCTCCCACCGTAAGCGGGAAGCTACTCGAGGCGATCGTGCCTCGCATGACCTCGCCCATCGCCTGGATCGGCAGGAAGTTGTGGATCGTCGCCAGCCAGCCGGGCAGCCGGTCGGCAGGGAAGTTGAGCGGCGAGAACATCAGGATGAAGACCACGAGGATCTGGCTCAGCATCTGGGCGACCATCGAGGGCAGTAGCGAGGCCATCGCATAGCCGACCGAGGTGGCGGTCAGAACCACCAGCAGGACCGCTGGCACGACCAATGGACTGACTTGCAGGTCCAACCCGAAGCGGAACGCGGCGACGACGACCGAGAACGCCACGCCCGGCACTACGACCGCCAGCCAGACGGTCATGTCCGCCAGCAGATAGACGACCCGCGGCACGGGCAGCGAGCGCATGTAGCCAAGCGTGCCCTCGGTCTTGGCCTGCGTCACCACCTGTGGGACGACGACCAGGCCCATCGTGATCAAGCTGACCGCCGGCCCGCCTGTGGCGAGGTAGAGCACGGTCTGATGGTCGATGGAGGGGAAGAGGAGCGGGTATCCGGCCACGATGCCCAGGGCGAACAGGGCCTGAACCACGATCCCGAGCGGCAGGAACATCTTCATCCGGCGGAACTGCCAGATGACCAGCAATCGATAGCTACGCAGCGCGGACATCAGTCTCCTCCGAGGTGCTGTCGGCAGAGGTGGCCTCGACGAGGGCCACGTAGGCGTCTTCCAGGGTCGCGGGCGCGAGCGAGAACTCCTCGATCCGCCCGGTTCGGCGCAGGTCTTGGGCCCACAGCGCGGCCTGGCCGGCGAACCGCTCAGGCACTGTGGCGACGATCCGGTTGCCGGTGCAGACGTGGGGTCCGGTGAACTGAGGCGTCTCGATGACCGGCGAATCCGGGTCCAGGACCAGCTCGAGTCGCAGGTCGTCGGCGGTCGCCGCCTTGAGCTCGGCAGGCGTGCCTTCCGCGAGGACGCGGCCATGATCGAGAACGGCCAGCCGGTCGACCGATCGCTCGGCCTCGATGACGTTGTGGGTGACGAGCAGTACGGCGGCGCCTTCGTCGGCGAGCGATCGAACCTGCGCCCACAGCAGGCGGCGTCGGACCGGGTCGACGTCGTTGGTCGGCTCGTCGAGCATGACCAACCGGCCGGGGACGACTGCGGCCATGCAGAAGGACACGAGCCGCTTGACGCCAACGGATAGCTGCGCTCCGTCCGTCGCGGCCCACTCGGTCAGCGCAAGGGCCTCGATCAATCGGTCGGCGCGTGCGCGGACCTGAACGGCGTCTCCGCCGCGAAGGCGGCCGAGCGTCTCGATAGCCTGGCGCGGAGTGAGGCCGGTGATCGGCACTTCGGCCTGGGGCTGGATCGAGCAGGCCTTTCGCGCGTAGCCCGGATCCGCGACCACGTCGTGACCCGAGATCCTGATCGAACCGGCGTCGGGCTTGAGCAAACCGACGATCTGGTTCACCAGGGTGGTCTTGCCGGCGCCGTTATGGCCGAGCAGGCCGTAGACCTGCCCCGACTCGACGGACAGGCTCATGCCGTCGTTGGCCGGGGCGGCGTTCTTGCGATAACGTTTCGTGATCTCGTCGACCTCGAGCAGCATCGTCCTCGCGTCCTTCTGTGGGCCGCCGTGCGATCCGGTGGCGATACCGACCAGTATGCCGATACCGGCTAGTATGTCAATACCCCTGAGTATGACAATACCAAGTGGTATCCTGCCGGCATGCAGGATCGATTGACCCGCCAGGAACGGAAGACTCAGACAAGGGAGCGGCTGATCGATGCCGCCGCCCAGGTGTTCGCGCGGCGCGGCTTTGAGGCGGCTTCGCTAGACGAAGTGGCTGCGGCCGCCGGCTACACCAAGGGCGCGGTCTACTCGAACTTCGCCAGCAAGACCGAGCTTTTCGTCGCCCTCATCGAACGGCGTATCGAGGTTGAGTCGGCCCGCCACGCTAGCGGCATCGACGGCGCGTCGCCCGAGGCCGCCTCAACGTACCTGGCGCAGGAGAGCGAGACGGAGTCAGAGTGGGACCGGCAGTGGCTGATCCTGGCGATCGAGTTCTGGCTCCACGCCATGCGCGACGAGCGGGCCCGCGCGTTGCTCGCCGAGCAATACGAGCGGGCCAGGACGGTCAGCGCCGAGCTGATCGCGTCGTTCTACCGGAACAGCGGTCAGGAACCGACTCTCCCGGCGAGGGATATGGCCATCGTCATCGAGGCGTTGTCGATCGGGCTTGGCTTCCAATCGGCAATCGACCCGCAGGCCGTCAAGATGAGCCTCCAGGGCGATGTGCTGGTCAATCTGTTCCACTTGCCGCTGCCCGCGAGGCCGCAGCCGAGCAACGGCTAAGCTCCCGAGCCCATGACCGCACGCTCGGCCAGCCCGAGGGGCAACGAGCCGCTCTCTGCGAGCCGGTCGTGGAAATCGCGTATCAGTTCTACTGGGGCAGTCGGCGCGGAACCAGCCGGCTGCCCGCGCGACTCCAGGTATCGATCCCGAATGCGCAGGATCTCGAGACAGCCCGTCAGGTACGAAGAGGCCTGCGTCGGCCACCAGCAATAGCGTCCCACCTCGACCCGCGCCGTTGGCTCTGGCGTCGCCGTCTTCTCGACCATGAAACGGATCGCGTCCTCGTAGCTCATCTCGCCGACGTGCAGGCTCGTGTCGACGACGATCCGCGCCGCTCGGAAGAGCGTGGCCTTCAGATGGTTGAGCTCCTGGATCGGCTCCGTGAAGAAGCCGCGTTCGCGCATCAACCGCTCCGCGTACAGGGCCCAGCCCTCGTTGAAGTACGGGGTGCCGAGGACCCGGCGCAGCCGCCGCGACTTCGACTTGCGCACGACCAGATGCCAGTGGTGGCCCGGGTAGGCCTCGTGAACCGATGTCGTCGGGATGTGGCCGAAGCTGTTCGCCGCGAGTCGCTTCTGGACCTCCTCCGGCGGGGCGCCGTCGGGCGCGAAGGGCACGAAGAAATGGCCCGCCAACGACTCGGCGAAAGCGGGCGGCGACGTGTAGGAAGCCACTCCGATCAGGGGGCGCTGGAACGGCGGCGACGGCTGGACATCGCACGTCTCACCCTCTGGGATCGTGATCAGGCCGGTCTCGACGAGGAAAGACCGCGCTCTCGCAGTCCAGTCGGCGTACGTCCGGCGCATCTCCTCCTCGGTCCTCGGGTGGTCCTCGTTGGACCGCTCCAGGACCGAGTTCCAATCGTCGGTGCCGAAGGCCCGCCTCGTGAGGCCTCGCATCTCTGACGAAAGGCGGTCGTACTCGGCCCGGCCGCGATCCCGCAGGCCTCGAGTGTCATACGGAAGCGCCTCGCGCTCGCGCAGCAGTCTCGTGTAGCGGTCTTCGCCGAGCTGCCAGCTGCCGGTTGCGCGGCGCGCCATCTCGTCGAGGTACCCGGCCCATGCGTCCAGGGCACGCGCCGCTTTGGCGCCGGCGTCGGCGAGCCGGACGCGATCCTGCTCCGTGCCCGCCTCGCCGGGGAGCAGGTCGCGGACGTAGCGTGCGGCTCCGCGGGCGGCATCGCGGCCGCGCGCGAGGATGAGCGGATGAGCCAGCGTCGGGTCCAGGTTGGCCCGGCCCTGTTCCAGCACCCGTGGCGCTTCTCCGAGGCGGGCAATTGCGGCATCGACGAGCTCCCGCTCCGGGCGCAGCCGATGGAGGAAGAGGCCGAACAGGCCGGACGTGACCGGACCGCTGTAGACGACGGGATCGCGGCGCCATGGGATCCAGTCGGCCATGATCGTCCGGCCGGTCAGGATTGCCGCCGCGAGGTCTCGATCTATTCGCTCATCGGCAGATAGCTCGGCATCCGGCACTGCCCGAAATCGGCCTCGCCATTCGGTCGCCCTCGACTCCCGGCGCGCGAAAGCTGCGGCGGAGAGGTCGTCGAGCCTTTCGTCGTACTCCGTCAGCCCCAGCCCGCTGGCGTTGACCGGCGATTCCTCGTACTCCTCATGCAGGAACTCGTCGATCAGCGACTCGAAGTCGGCCATCCAAGTCCTCCTTCTACACTCAGCGCCATCCTCCCACCATCGGGTCGATGTGTCTGCGTTCGGCAAAGCCGACGCCCTCCCGGAGGGAGATCGGGAGGGCGTCTGGGAGCGGGGAGAATATCGTTGTTTCGAAGAACGGGTTGTTGGCCTGAGACCTTGCCCACAAGTGGTTTGGAAGGGGGACGCGGTGCAGAGGGGGAAGACGCCGCGTCCCACCGAGTGCGATTCTTGGCAGCCGTCCCTGATGGAATCCTGAAGGCCGTCGGCGGCGCCAATATCGCCCGAAAGAAGGAGTGATTCGCCCGGATAACGGGCTGGTCGATCGGCGCCGGCTTCTTGGGCCGCGTTTCGCTATCGTGTGCCGTACCTGCCGTCGCCCGCCAGCAAGGAACGTCCCGTGGCATTACCCACCAGATCACTGACAACTGCACCCCCGGACCCGATCCTCGGCCTGACCGAAACCTTCAGGGCCGACCCGCGTCCAACCAAGGTCAACCTGGCCGTTGGCGTCTACGTCGACGATACGGGCGTCACGCCGGTCATCCCATCTGTTCTCGAGGCCGAGCGACGGCTTCTCGAGAAGGCGGGATCGAAGGGATACCTGCCGATCGACGGCCGGCCGGGATTCAAGGCCGCCGTCCGCGATCTCATCTTTGGGGCGGACCACGAGATCGTCACGAATGGCAGGTCCGCCACGGCGCAGACGCCGGGCGGCACGGGAGCTCTCCGCGTTGCGGCCGACTTCCTGCTCCAGACCGGCTCTTCGAAGACGGTATGGCTTAGCGAGCCAACCTGGCCGAACCATCCGCAGCTGTTCTCTATGGCCGGGTTCTCGCTCCGGACGTACCCATACCTGGACGAGTCCGGGCGCCAGGTGGACGCCGGCAAGATGCTCGGAGCTCTCCGGACCGCCGTGCCGGGCGACGTGATCCTGCTCCACGGCTCGTGCCACAACCCGAGCGGCGTCGATCCCGATCCGGAGACGTGGGCGGCCATCGCGGAGATCGTGGCGGAGCGCGAGCTGCTTCCGATCGTCGATTTCGCATACCAGGGATTCGGCTTTGGGCTGCGCGAGGACGCTGACTGGCTGGCCGGGCTGGCGCGGCCCGGGCTCGAGTTCCTGGTCTGCACCAGCTACTCGAAGAACTTCGCCCTGTACAACGAACGCGTCGGCGCACTGACGATCGTCGCTGCCGACTCGGGTCGGGCGGCCGCCGCGATGAGCCACCTCAAGATCGCGATCCGGTCCAACTATTCGAACCCGCCGGCTCACGGTGGCGACATCGTCGAGACGATCCTCACCGACCCGTCCCTGCGCGCGCAGTGGGAAAGGGACCTGGCCGGTATGCGCAACAGAATCCTCGGAAACCGGAAGGCGCTCGTCGAAGCCTTCGCGGCGGCGGGCGTCCCCGGCAACTGGGGGCCGATCAGCCGCCAACGGGGCATGTTCGCGCTCCTCGGGCTATCGAACGACCAGGTCGCCCGACTGCGTGACGAGTTCGCGGTCTACGTCGTGGGTCGCGGTCGGGTCAACGTCGCCGGGCTGACTCCAGCCAACCTACCCCACGTCGTCGCTGCCGTGAAAGCGGTCATCGCAGGGTAGGGTCAGCACGTGCCGACGGGCGCGGGTATCGCCTCCGGTGTCTAGAGTCTCGTAAGCGGCGGAACCGATCCGCGCACTGAGGCGTCTGGATGGCATGACATCCCAATCTGGAAGGCCGAACATGTCTCGATCTGACCGGTCCCCTCGATCATTCCTTCGTCTTCTGAGCGCCGCCGGCGCCGTCGTTCTGCTCGCCGCCGGCTGCGTCGGATCGGCCGCAACTGCAGGCCCGTCCGCGCCGTCGGGGTCGCCGACGGTCGTGCCCGCCGGTTCCTCGTCCACGACCGGCTTCTACCTTCGGGCGTGGCAGACACAGGCCCTCGCGCCGCAGAACACCTTCGGCTGGCTGCCCAGCGTGACGATCGCCGACGGGCAGTTCATCGACGGCATGGTGGCGATCCCGATGATCTACCCCGGCCCGCTCTACATCGCCCTCTCCGCGCGGAGCGTAAGCGCCCACGGCATCGCCGAGATCGTGGCCGAGGCCACGGCGGACGGCTTGCTGGGCAGCGCGACCGACTTCAGCGCCGGCGCCGCGCCCGGTTCGGTCACCGCTCACGTCGAGCTGGTGGTGGACGGCGTGACCCACGACCTGACCGGGCCGATGCCGACCGACGCGACCCAGACATCGAATGCACCCGGTACTGCCGCGGCCTTCTCTGCGTTCTGGAACCGGATCGGCAACCTGAACGGATGGCTGGGCTCCGAGCTGGGTCAGAGCACTCCATACGTTCCGGCGAACCTGGCGGTGATGATCATTCCCCCGGCGGCCGCTACCTCAGGCATCACCCCCAACGAGACCCGGTGGCCTCTGTCCGGCAAGCTGGCCACCTTCGGCACCCCGATGAGCGTGACGCCGTATCGGTGCGGCGTGGTCTCGGGCGCGGACCTCACGACGCTCCTCCCCGTCGTGGAGTCGTCCAACGCCCTGGCCCGTTTCGTCGACTCGGCGGGCGTGAAGATGTCGCTCCAGGTCCGCGTGCTGGTACCCGGCGAGCCGAGCCCCTGCTCATAGCCAGACGCCGGTGCGCTCGCGCCGGCCGCTCGCGACCGCGGCCGCGCCCGCGGCTCGCGCCGTCTGGGCGACCAGCCCTCTCCGTAGGGCCGAACGGCCGTTGTATCGGCTCCATGCGGCGTGAATGCTGGACTCATGAGACAGACTCCCCGCTCGGTAAAGGACCTGCGTCCTTCCGGCACCCTCAACGTTCCGTTTCGTAATGCCGAGCTCCTCGAGCGACCGCTCCTGAACAAGGACACCGGCTTCGATGAGAGCGAACGCGACGCGTTCGGGCTGCGAGGCCTGCTCCCGCCGCGCACGTCGACGATCGAGGAGCAGGTCTGCCTCGAGCTCGAGCACATCCGCCGCAAGGGCGACGATCTCGAGCGGTACATCGGCCTCGCCGCTCTCCAGGATCGCAACGAGACACTTTTCTATCGAGTCGTCCTCGAGAACCTCGAGGAGTTCATGCCGATCGTCTACACGCCGACGGTCGGGCGCGCGTGCCAGAGCTTCAGCCACATCATGCGGCGACCGCGGGGCCTGTGGATCACTCCAGCCGACATCGACAGGATCCCGGACCTCCTGCGCAATTCACGACCCGATTCGACGGTCGTCCGGCCATCTGTCGAGGATCTGCGCCTGATTGTCGCAACGGACAACGAACGAATCCTCGGACTCGGCGACCAGGGCGCGGGTGGCATGGGCATCCCGGTCGGCAAGCTTGCCCTGTACACCGCCGGAGCGGGCATCTACCCGGCCCACACCCTGCCGGTCTCGCTCGACGTCGGCACCGACAACGAGGAGCTGCTGGCCGACCCCTTGTACATCGGCTACCGCCAGAAGCGCCTTCGCGGCGCGGAATACGACGACTTCATCGAGGCCTTCGTATCCGCAATCCTCGACGCCTGTCCGCGGGCCGTTCTGCAGTGGGAGGACTTCAAGCAGCACAACGCCATCCGGATCCTGGATCGGTATCGCCACCGCATTACCAGCTTCAACGACGACATCCAGGGCACCGGCGCGGTCGTGCTGGCCGGCATCCTCGCTGCGGTTCGGGCCATCGGCCGGCCACTGGCCGAGCAACGTTTCGTCTTCCTCGGCGCCGGAGCGGCCGGCGTCGGCATCGCCCGGACCGTCCGTGCCGCGATGCTTGCCGCCGGCGTCGATGCGGATGCGGTAAAGCGGGCAATCGCGACGGTCGACACTAAGGGCCTGGTGTTCGCCTCCCGCGATCAGCTCGACGACGACAAGCGCGAATTCGCCCTCGGGTCCGATGCGCTGTCCTTCTACGGTTTCGGCGATCTGAATCCCGACGACCGCCGCGATCTGGCAGAGGTCGTGGCAGCCGTGAAGCCAACCGTGCTGATCGGCACAAGCGGCACGGCGGGCGCCTTCACTGAGAAGGCGATCCGGGAGATGGCGGCTCACGTCGACCGGCCGGTCATCTTCCCCCTTTCCAATCCGACTGTGAAGACGGAGGCGGTCCCGGACGACATCATGGCTTGGACCGGGGGCCGTGCTCTCATCGCAACCGGGAGTCCGTTCGACCCCGTGGTGATCGACGGCAGCAGCCACATCGTCGGTCAGGCGAACAACGTCTTCATATTCCCGGGCGTGGGTCTGGGGGCGATCGTCGCAGAGGCCCGGGAGATCACCGACGAGATGTTCCTGCTTGCGGCCCAGACGCTTTCTGAGATGGTTTCGGACGAGCGGCTCGCCGCCGGTGCGCTCTATCCAGCCGTTTCGGAGCTGCGCGAGGTCTCCCGCCAGATCGCGGCCAAGGTCGTGTGCCAGAGTCGGGACTGCGGCGTGGGTCGGTTGTACCGCGACGAGGAGGTCCTTGGAGCCGTCGACTCAGCGATCTGGGATCCGGCATACCTCCCGTACCGGGCCGTGTCGTAGAGGGACGATCCTGGATCGGCCGCGACCCTACCGCACCCGGGTCGTTGACCGGGCAGCAGGGCAGGAGTAGGTTCGGGGCGTTGCCTGTGCGCACCGCTGCCCGAAAGCACCAGGACCTCCGGTTGGTGCACGGACGGCCCGGATTCCGTCAAGTTTGACCTAGCCGGCACCGAACCTTCACGGGACGCGCGAGGGAGCGGTCCTGTTGGCCCAAGTCCGTGCGTGGTCCGACCCCGTCGGTCGTGACGTGGTCCAACGGGCGGTAAGGAGAATGCGCCATGGCCTTAGGAGCGTTCAATCCCGTACCCGGCGGGACGGGCTTCGCGGTGACTCGCAAGAGGCCCGGCCACTTCGTCGCGCTCTCGGAAGATGGCCGCATCGACGCGGTGCTGGCGCAGAATATCAAGCTCGCCGTTGCGCTCGAGAAGCGTGCCGCGATCAACGTGAACTTCGCGCAGAAGGGACCGACTGACGGATCGGCCCCGCTCGCACCCGCGGCTGGCGTCAAGAGTGTCGACCCCTACCACATCACGATCGCCATGCCTGCGGAAGACGGTGAGCCGTGCGTCAGCGACGTCGATCGCGACGCCTGGAGCAAGTTCCGTTTCGCCTACGACGTGACCGTCGAAGCGGCGCCGTTCAAGGTGACGGGCGTACTCCTCCTTCTCCCGTCGCAGGATCCGATGTCCCTAGCCGAACGCGGCAGCGAGCTCTTCCTGCCCGTCTTCGCCCCGTCGGTCCAGGTCAACGGCGTGACCCTGAGGGACACCCCGCGCGACGCGCTGCTCGTCAACCGGTCTCACCTGCGGCGAGTCAACGCCACGATGCGGTGCTAGCCCCGGCGAGCCGACCGTCAGGGGAGCCGGCGGCGGGCAAGATCGGCCGGCCGTGGCAGAATGGCCGAAACGGCTCCCAGGTGGGCAGCGGTCGGTCGATCTCGACGGTCGCGAAGGAAGCGGACCCGGGTCGAAGGCGGCACTCGGAGGTCGCCACGGTCCACCTTCGCCCGCCCTATCCGTGCAAGCCACTGCTCCCGAACACGACGTGCGAATGCCGCCGGCTTGGGGTCGCATGGTTGGTCAGCCGGGATCGCCCGGAGAGGTGGAGATGCTTGTCGGGGTCCCTCGTGAGATCAAGGACAACGAGTATCGCGTCGGCCTGACGCCGAGCGCCGTGCGTGAGCTCGTGGGCCACGGGCACAAGGTAATCGTCGAGACGGGCGCGGGAGCGACCATCGATCTCGACGACGCCAACTACCGCGATGTCGGCGCGGAGATCGTTCCCGATGCCGCCACGGTCTTCGGTCGCGCCGAGCTCGTGGTCAAGGTCAAGGAGCCTCAAGCCTCCGAAATCGGAATGCTTCGCGAAGGCCAGATCCTGTTCACATATCTGCATCTCGCCCCGGATCTCCCGCAGACGCAGGGGCTGCTCAAGTCCGGCTGTATCGCGATCGCCTACGAGACCGTCACCGACGACCGCGGCGGTCTCCCGCTGCTCGCGCCGATGAGCGAAGTAGCAGGCCGGATGTCCATCCAGGCCGGGGCTCACGCTCTCGAGCGAGAGGCTGGCGGACGAGGCGTCTTGCTCGGCGGCGTTCCCGGAGTGCCGCCGGCCAAGGTCGTCGTCTTGGGCGGCGGGGTCGTTGGAATGAACGCTCTGCGGATGGCTCTCGGCCTCGAGGCCGACGTCACGGTCATCGACAAGTCACTGCCGCGCCTCAAGGAGCTCGACCTGGCGTTCGCGCCAGCTCTGAAGACCCGCTACGCGACCACCGATGCAGTCGAAGAGAGCGTTCTGACCGCGGACCTCGTCATCGGCGCCGTGCTGACGCCGGGCGGCACCGCACCCAAGCTCGTGACTCGCGAGATGATCCGCGGCATGCGGCGCGGCACCGTCGTTGTCGACGTGTCGATCGACCAGGGCGGCTGCTTCGAGACCTCGCGGCCCACTACCCATTCCAACCCGACCTACGTCGTCGACGACGTAGTCCACTACTGCGTCACCAACATGCCGGGCGCGGTGGCCCGCACCTCAACGTTCGCCTTGAACAACGCCACGCTTCCCTTCACGCTGGCACTCGCCGACAAGGGCTATCGCGGCGCATTGGAGGCGGACCCGCATCTCCGCAACGGGCTCAACGTGATCGCCGGCAAGGTCACGCACAAGGCGGTTGCGGCGGCTCACGGCTTGGAGTTCGTTGCCCCGGAGAAGGCTCTCGCCCGTTAACCCCGATGCATTTCGACCTCTACCTCGAGTCGGGCCCGCAGCACCGCAAGACCTGGGTCTACGTCCCGAGTCTGCCAGGCTGCTCGACTGTGGGCCCGACCACGGCGGAAGCGATCGAGATCGCGCGGTCGGCGATCCGCGAGCGCATCGAGTTCCTGCACCGCCACGGCGAGACCGTGCCCGACCCGGAGCCGATAGGGCTCGTGGTTGCCGAGCACGTGATCGAGCGCAAGTGGCTGGGCTTCGGCCAGGGAACCTTTCCCACGGACCGGCAGCCACTGGCCAGGGAGGACGCCGAGCGCCAGCTGCGCTGGGCTGAATGGTCGCGCGAGGAGCTGGTGGCCGCGGCCCGAGCCCAGAAGGAGCCGCTCGCCGTCAAGCCGGCGTCGGGCGGAAGGTCGGCGGCCGCCATTCTGTCGCACGTCGCTGGCTCGGAGTGGTCCTACGTGACTTCCACTCTGGGCACGCTGCGGGGCGGCGGCGCCATCATGGCCGCGATCGAGGGTTCCCCGGAGACGCCGTGGGCTGCTCTGGCGGCAGAACGGGAAGCGTTGATGGCCCGCCTCCGGACCATGACCCCGACCGAGCTGACGCGAGTAGTGGAACGCGGCGAGGGAAAGCCGCCATGCTCGGCTCGGCGCATGCTCCGCCGGCTGCTGGAGCATGAGTGGGAGCACGTCCTCGAACTCCAGGCTCGGGTGGAGGGCTGATTGCCAACCGGATAGTCGGCCGGTGAGCACCCTCACGTAGGGATCCCTCGGCCCGTGCGGCGCCCGTCCGGGCGACGGATCCGCAATGAACAAAACTGACCGAGGCCCCGTCTAGAAAGGCGCGGCCCGCAATGGCCCGACGGTGCCGCGGTACCATCCGTGGCTGTCCGGGTTCGAGGGCTCGCCGGTCCGGCTCGAGCCGGCGGGTTTGCTGAAGGAGGATCGATGCTCTTCGCCTCCAGTCGCTCACGCGCGCTCAACCACGGTGTGGCGATCCGCCTTGGCCTCGCCTCCATTGCGGTCTTCGTCGCCGCCTGCGGGACATCGACGGCGACCGGCACCCCGGCGGCTCCCGCCTCCGCCCCCGCCGGCGCCGGCAGTCCGTCTTCGGCGGCCAGTGGATCGTCCGCTCGACCCTGGCTCGACACGACCAAGACCGTCGACCAGCGGGTGGCGCTGCTCCTCGGCCAGATGACCCTGGACGAGAAGATCGGCCAGATGACCCAGATCGAGAATGGCAGCGTGGATCCGGCCGGGACCGCGTCGGCTCTGCTCGGCAGCGTGCTGTCCGGTGGCGATGGCAACCCGAAGAACACCGACAACACTGCCCAGAACTGGTACGCCATGGTGGCGAGCTACCAGAACGCGGCGATCGGCACGCGGCTCGGCATCCCGATCCTCTATGGCGCGGACATGGTCCACGGCGATTCGCACATGACCGGTACGACGATCTTTCCCCACAACGTCGGCCTGGGTGCCACGCACGATGCCGCGCTCGTGAAGCAGGTCTGCCAGGTGACGGCGGCGGAGATGAACGATTCGGGCGTGCGCTGGACCTTCGGCCCGGTCGTAGCGGTTCCCCAGGACATCCGCTGGGGTCGCACCTACGAGGGCTACGGCGAGAACGCCGATCTGGTCAGCCAGCTGGGGACCGCCTGCCTGACGGGCCTGCAGGGCAACAGCCTGACCGAGCCGAATACCGTCGTCGGCGACCCGAAGCACTTCATCGGGGACGGCGGGACGGCTTACGGCTCCTCGCCCGCCAGCGGCCCCACCGGACCGTACCTGCTCGACCAGGGCGTCGACAAGCTCGACAACGCAACGATCAGCACGCTCTTCCTGCCGCCCTACCAGAACGCAGTCAAGAACGGCGCCAGGATCATCATGACCACCTTCTCGAGCACCCAGGAAGGCGGCAAGGTGACCGGCGACAAGCACTGGATCACGGACGTCCTCAAGACCCAGCTCGGCTTTGCCGGTTTCGTCGTCTCGGACTGGGGCGCCGTCGACCAGATCAACCCGAGCGACTACACGGCCTCGGTCAAGGCGGCCATCAATGCCGGCGAGGACATGATCATGGTCCCGCAGAACTACCAGAAGTTCCAGTCGACGCTCAAGGCTCTGGTTCAGAGCGGGGACGTCGTCCAGTCGCGGATCGACGACGCGGTCACACGCATCCTGCGCGTCAAGTTTGAGATGGGCCTCTTCGAGAACCCGATGCCGCCCGCCAACAACTGGAGCAACGTCGGGTCGGACGCGGATCGCGCGGTCGCGAGCAAGGCCGTGAGCGAGTCCGTGGTGCTTCTCAAGACCTCGCCGAATCTGCTGCCCATCGCGCAGGACTCGTCGGTCCTTCTGGCCGGCGTCGGCGCCGACGACATCGGCATCGCTTCGGGCGGCTGGACGATCAGCTGGCAGGGCGGGGCGGGCAACGTCACGACCGGGACGACGCTCAAGGCGTCGCTGCAGTCCCAGGTCGGTAGTGGCCTTACGTACAACGCCACGGGCGACTTCGCGGCCGGCACTCACGCGTCCGTGGGGGTGGTCGTCGTCGCCGAGCGGCCGTATGCCGAAGGCGTGGGCGACTCGTCGACACTGTCGCTTCCGGCCGACGACCTGGCCGTGATCGGCAAGGTTCGCCCGCTGGTCGGCAAGCTGGTGGTGGTCATCATGTCCGGGCGACCAGTGATGCTTGACGGGATCAGCAATCAGGCCGACGCGGTCGTCGCCGCATGGCTGCCCGGCACCGAGGGCGAAGGGCTCGCGAACGTCTTGCTGGGGAGCGTGCCGTTCACCGGGACGACTCCCTACACGTGGCCCAAGACCGCGGCCGACGCGCCACGTATCGGCAAGACCGCCTGCCAGGGCGATGTCTACCCGTACGGTTACGGGCTCGATGCGACGGGCAAGCTGCTTGGCCCATCGGCCTGCTAGCCGCGCGGCGCACCTAAACCATCGAAGCCGGCGCTCGGGCGCCGGCTTCGATGCCGAACTGCGATTGATCGTGTTGCGCGGTCAGGTTCCGAGCACGACTCGGGCAATCTCCGAGTCGATCTCTTCCGAGAGCAAGTAGGCCATTCGATCGACCGCCCGTTGCGCCAACTGAGTGCCGATCGTGAAGCGTGGGTTCGGCTCTGTGAGGTCGAGATCCTCGAAGCGTGACTGGCTGAACCGGGCCCTATGGCGCTGGCAGCAGTTCACGGTGAGGTCGTCCTCGTTATCGATGCCGTGGCCCGTAAAGAAGTAGTTGCCTACCTTGGCGACGGCTTCGACCGGACCGGTGCCGTCGGCATAGAAGCCGAGCGGGTGAACCGCGTCCGGGCCGAGCCAGGCAACGATGGAAGCGACAAGCACTGCCGATGCGTTGGCCTCGTGCCAACCGTCGCCTCGCACGATCTGGGCGACGGCGCGGCCGATCCCCGCTACTTCTTCGTTTACGAGGACCGCGCGAAACTCGCGGTTGAGCGAGATAACCGCCCGGCTAGGCGCTCGGACGGTCGAGATGTTCTGCTGACGATCGGGCTGATCCACCGTGGCAACTCATGATTGCGGCCGTGTGCGGGTAAACGTTAGACGAGACGGGCGGGCCGTCAAGACCGGCCTTACGGCCCACCCCGACAGTACTTTTGGAGAGAGCGCGGGTGGCCCAGCCGTCTCTCCTCGATGTTGCCCGGCGGCAACCAAGGTGCGCAGCGGCGTGACGCCGGCTCTCAGCGAAACCGCAGTGGCCCGGTGCCGTTCCGCACCGCCCTATGACCCGGTTGAAGCCGCTTGCCGATCCGCGGAGAGCGTCGCCTCACCAGAAGACTCACCCCCTGGCAACCAGGGCCTCGGTAACCACCGCCTGAGCTTCGTCCAGGACTCGTTCCAGATGCGCTTCTCCCAGGAAACTCTCGGCGTAGATCTTGTAGACGTCCTCCGTTCCGGACGGGCGGGCGGCGAACCAGCCGTGTTCGGTGACGACCTTCACCCCGCCGATCGGGGCGTCGTTGCCAGGCGCACGGGTCAGGACCGACTTGATCGGCTCGCCCGCCAGCTGCGAGGCGCGTATTTGAGCCGGTGAGAGCTTCGACAGGATCGCCTTCTGCTCGCGAGTCGCGGGGGCGTCGATGCGGCGATATGCCGGCGCGCCGAAACGGCCGGTGAGCTCCGCGTAGGCGAGAGCCGGGTTACGGCCGGTCGCTGCGGTCAGCTCGGCAGCCAGCAGGCAGGCAATCAGGCCGTCCTTGTCGGTCGTCCAGACCGAGCCGTCGCGGCGCAGGAACGAAGCTCCAGCGCTCTCCTCGCCGCCGAAACCGAGCGATCCGTCGACCAGTCCGTCGACGAACCACTTGAACCCCACCGGAACCTCCAGCAGCTTTCGATTGAGATCGGCGGTCACGTAGTCGAGCATGCTGGTCGACACGAGCGTCTTGCCGACCGCGACGTCGGATCGCCAATCGCGGTTGCGGTACAGGTACGCCACGGCCGCCGACAGGAAGTGGTTCGGGTTCATGAGCCCGGCGGATCCGGCGACTATGCCGTGCCGGTCGGCGTCCGTGTCGTTGGCAAACGCCACGTCGAAGCGGTCCCTGAGAGCGACCAGTCGAGCCATCGCATACGGCGACGACGGATCCATCCGAATGCGCCCGTCCCAGTCCACGGTCATGAAACCGAACTGCGGATCGACGACCTCGTTGGTGACGGTCAGGTCCAGGCGGTAGCGGTCGCGGATGGCTCCCCAGTAGCCCACGCTGGCGCCACCCAGTGGATCGACGCCCAGCTTGATGCCCGAGGCCCGGATGGCGTCGATGTCGACGACACGAGCCAGATCCGCTACGTACACGCCTGTGAAGTCGTAGCGCCCGACCGAGGCCAGCGCGCGTTCATACGGCACGCGGTCGACGCCCTTCAGACCGGCCCGGAGCAGATCGTTGGCGTCCGCCTGGATCGCGCCGGTGACGTCAGTGTCTGCCGGGCCGCCGTTGGGCGGGTTGTACTTGAAGCCGCCGTCCTCCGGCGGGTTGTGGGATGGCGTGACGACGATGCCGTCGGCCAGGCCGCCGGTCCTGTCGCGGTTGTAGGTCAGGATCGCGTGAGACACCGATGGGGTCGGCGTCAACCCGTCGGCGGCGTCGATCAGGACGGAGACGCCGCTTGCGACGAACACTTCAAGGGCCGAACGCGTCGCCGGATCCGACAGGGCGTGGCTGTCCTTGCCGATGAAGAGCGGGCCATCGATGCCCCGGCTCCGGCGATAGCGGACGATCGCCTGGCTCGTGGCCAGGATGTGGTCCTCGTTGAACGAGCCGTTGAGCGAGGAGCCGCGATGGCCGGATGTGCCGAATGCCACCGCTTGCGACGCCACGCTCGGGTCCGGATGGATGTCGTAGTAGGCGCCGATCAACCGGTCGACGTCGACCAGCATCGAAGGCTCCGCCGGTTTTCCGGCCCGCTCGCTCACAGCCACTGCCGATGGGTCTCCTTCATGCTCATCCTGCCCCGCGGAATGATGCCGCGCCGGAGGCCACCTGAACAGGCCGGGCTGACACGCGGGCCCACGCAGTTGCGGCGCCCACGCGGCCACCGACCGTGGGGTCGGCCGAATACCGCTTCCGCTCAGTAGGGGAGTGCGATCGTCGTCGCCGTGGCGGCAGCGCCGAGGAGCGGCAGACCCCAGGCCAGCTCGATCGTTCGCAGCATCGAGTAGTGGCTGGCGGCACCGGTGAAGCGCGAGCCGGGCGTCATACCCGGGCTGACGACCACCGTCGCAATGTGGCCGCCACCCTTCACGCTACTTGAACCCTCGTCCCAGGTGATGAACAGAACCGAGCCGGCGAAGGCCGGGCTGTTCACGATCTGCGGCACGAACGCCTTGAGGAAGGAGTCGCCAGCCGCCACTGAACTGCTGTGCATGTCGTTGATCTGGTTCGGGATGATCATCTCGAAGTCGGCTGCGGCCGGGTCGAAACCGGCGAGCTTGGTGATGTTGGCGCAGCTGGTCGCGTTCCGGCTGATTGTGGTGTAGCTGATGGCGGGGTTGTGCTTGCGGGCGTACTCCCCCGCGGCGCCCGTACCGTCGACGACCGCTGCCGCTGAAGAACCCCGGTAGCACTCGCCGGGGTAGCCTTGGGCGTATACATGCCAGGTGCGGCCCGAGCCCTCGACCTGGTCGAACAAATTCGGGACCGAGAGGTCGTAGGTGCCGTCACTGCTGGTCCCCTGGAGCCCGCCCGAGGTCAGGGCGATGTAGTTGGGCTCCGACGGGTGCGTCTCTGCGTACAAGTTGGTCGCCGATCCGTAGCGGGCGATCAGCTCGTTGATATACGGCGCCGCGCTCGACCCGACGATGCTGCCGTACTCCTTGTTCTCCATCACGATCAGGTAGACGTGGCTGAAGTTCGGCAGGCCCGTGCCGGGCGTGGGCGACGGCGAGGCAGTCGGCGAGGTAGTCGGCGAGGCGATCGCGGTTGGGCTGGCCGTGGCCGCGGAGGGAGTAGCGCTCGGGGTGGGGGCGAAGGTAGGCTTCGGCGACGTGGTCGCGTTTGTGCTGCCGCAGGCTGCAACAGCTGCGGAAAGCACGAGTGCCAGTGCTCCCATCCACCGAGTCGGGTTGCGTTTGACTGCCACGGTCCAATTCTCCCCCAAACATGCCCTGCATGAGGCCCGCGCTGCCGCCGTCTCTCCTGGGAGAGCGCGGCCGAAGATCCGGCTCCGGTGCGGCATTCGACGCGATATGGTCAGCGGGTTCTGGCCGGTGGAGCTGCCTTCCAAAGCCGAACAGGAGGAGACCGATGAACGATCTATCCGGTCATGCTGCGGGGCTCGTCCGGCCGCTGATACGCGTCCGCCAGATCCGCGACTTCGCCGATCGGCCGGTCACCCAGGCTGAGATCGACGCCATAGCCGACGCAGCCCGCTGGTCCGGCAGCAGCTCGAACTCCCAGCCCTGGCGCTTCGTCGTGTTGCGCGACGAAGTCACGATCAGGCGCCTCGGCGATGCGGCGATGCCGCAGACGCGCCCGCTCCAGACCGCCACCGCGGCCATCGCCATCGTCCTGCCGGATGAGCCAGGTAAGGCGGTCTCGCTCGCTTATGACGAAGGGCGGGCCGCGGAGCGGATCCTGGTAGCTGCCTCGTTTCTGGGCCTTGGGGCAGGCATCACCTGGGTCATGGCCGAGAAACGTGAGCCCATCCGCGGCATCCTCGGTCTTCCGCAGGCTTGGTTCGTACGAACGCTCGTCGCCATCGGGCATCCGAGCGACGTGGCGCTTCAGCCAAAGAGCGCACCCGGTGAAGCGAGGCTCCCGAGGAGCGAGGTCGTCTTCGAAGAGAAGTGGCCGCAGGTTTGATCCTGCGGCCACGGTGAAGCCGTAACGCCAGCGGCGGGCTATTCCTCCGCTGTCGCGGGTCCCCCGGCTCGCTGGTGAATCGCGGATTGAGCGACCTGTTCGGCGTGGAAGTGGGCCCGGAGCGGCTTCTCCTTGAGAGCCAGGACGGCGAGGAAGGAGAGTCCCGCGGCGGCAACCCCGATCCAGATCGAGTTCGCAATCGCGATCGAGAAGGCCTGATGGAAGCCGGTGACGAAGTACGACTGGTACTGGGCCGGGACCTGGGCCAGGAAGGCGGTGGGTGAGCCACCGACCGACGTCAACGAGCCGGCGTCGAAGCCCGCAGGCGGAGCAACCGGAACGAGGGCAGAAGGCGCCCCGTTCGGCAGCGCCGAAACGATCGAGTTGTGGAGCAGGCCCCAGTTGAGGTTGTTTCGGAAGAGGGTGAAGGCGATCGTCAGACCGACCGACGTTCCGATCTGGCGGATGAGCGTCAGGTCGCTGGTCGCGGTTCCAAGCAAGTCGAAGGAAACGTCGTTCTGGACGATCAGGGTGAAGATGGCCATCGACGGGCCGACACCAATGCCTGCGACGAGCATCCATACCCACAGAACGGGCGTCGGAGTGTCGGCGCGCAGGTTGACGAAGAGCGCCAGACCCACCGTCATGGTGACCAGAGCGAGGGCGATCAGGGTCTTGTAGCGGCCGGTTCGGCTGACCATCTGGCCTGCGACTATCGAGCTGACGATGAGCCCGATGAGGAACGGGAAGAGGTCGTAGCCCGAGGCCGTAGTGCTGGCGCCCTGAACGATCTGGAACCACAACGGCAGGAAGATGATCAGCGTCGAGAAGCCGAAGACGGCCAGGAAAGTGGCCGCGGCCGAGACCGCGAAGGTTCGGTTGCGGAAGAGGCTGAGCGGGATCATCGGCTCTTCCGCGCGCGTCTCGGCGAAGAGGAAGGCGAGCAGGAAGACAAAGCCAGTAACGAACCACCCGATGACCGCAGGGTCTGTCCAGCTTCCGGTTTCGGCGATCGTCAGGGCGATCAATACCGGAACTACCGCGCAAGTGAAGGTAACCACGCCCGGAATGTCGAGCGTGAAGCGGGCGCCTTCCTTGCGGTGCGTGGGCAGCAGCCGGGCGATCAGATACAGCGAGATGGCGCCAACCGGCAGGTTGACGAAGAAGATCCAATGCCAGGAGATGTTGTCGGTCAGAACGCCGCCGAGGAACGGTCCGATCAGGAAGGCGATGCCGAACACGCCGCCGAACAGGCCCTGGTACTTGCCTCGCTCGGCCGGGGTGAACAGATCGCCGATGACCGCAAGAGAGATCGGGAATAGGGCGCCTGCGCCTATGCCCTGGATGCCGCGGAAGAGGATCAGCTCCCCCATCGTCTGGCTCAGGCCCGACAGGGCCGACCCGACGAGGAATATGCAGATCCCGACGACCAGCAGCGGTTTTCGGCCGTAGTAGTCAGAGAGCTTGCCGTAGATCGGGATGGCGGCAGTGCTGGTTACGAGATACGCGGTCACGACCCAGGTGTAGAAGTCGGCGCCGTTGAGCTGGGTCGAGATCTTCGGCAGCACCGGCCCGACGATCGTCTGGTCGAGGGCGCCGAGGAACAGGGCGAGCATGATGGCACCCAGGATTTCGAACCTGGCGCGAGCGTTGACCTCGATCGCGGCGTGCGCGGGAGCGCTGCTGGCGATCTCCGATGTCATTGAGTCTCCTTGGGTGAAGCGCAGCTACTGCGATGAGCTGCCGGCCGGAGCGCTGCGGCCAACGTCGTGGTGCAGCCTGAGCGGGACTTGTGAAGGACTCGTGAACTCGCGCCGGAAATGCTGTGAGTCCCAGTTCAGCTCTTGCGACGCGCTGCGACTGCGTTCGCCGCGGGCCCTCGTTCTGAGCCACCGGGCGATACAGGAACGGCTATTGAACGGCTATTAATACACGAATTCCGGCAGATCTGCGCACGTCGGCCCCGGCTGATGCATCTGCCGGTGGGGACTTGCGGCTCGTTTCCGCTGGGCCGTTCGGCGTGCCACGAATTCGATCAGATGGAAGTGATGGGGCTCGTCGAGGGCGGTGGGGCGATCGTCTTCCTCGACCGACCAATGCTCGATTTCGAAGCGCTCCAGATCCGCCCGGACCCGGTCGGGAGGAAGGCACGTCATCGTCGGGTCGGACGCCGACTCGTCGTGGTCGCCGAACAGCATCGCTGCGAATCGAGCACCGGGACAGAGGGCGGCGACGATGCGCCCCCCACGTCGTGTGGAACTCGTCCGGTGCCAGGAACGGCAGGCTGAGGCTGGCGTTCACGAGCTCGCACGGTGGGATCCGGACAGTTGCCAGGTCTTCGATGTGTATCCGGAGGCCGGCGCGAAGGTCCGCCTCGACGGCGGCCCCCAGGGCCACCCGAGCCGCAGGCTCACGATCGACAGCCAGGACCCGCCAGCCGGCACGGAGCAGCTCGCGCGTGTCGCGTCCGGCGCCGCAGGCCAGGTCCACGGCGAAGTGGCCCCCCAGGTGTCGGCGCAGGCCCAGCCGGCACGAGCGCCGCCTCGTCCTCGGCTCGGAACTTGTCGATGGCCAGACGTACCGTCTGCCACGCCGGTCGCTCGACCGTGACGGCGTAATAGTCGACCCAATGCTCGGTGTCGGCGCCCATGCGCTCAGCCTAGACGAAGGCCGCCGCCGCGTAGCCGACCGTACGGCGCGGATCGGCACCGGCGTCGGCCGACGTCGAGGCGCCGAGAAGGACGCCGCGTCTCGCGCCCATCTCCCTCATCGCCACGAGTGTAACCCGCACGGGATCGATGCCGCACAACCCGCACAAGACCCCAGGCCGGCCGGTCCGAAGGATCGAAGCCTCGGTCGCCCACAGCGAATCCGCCTCGAGGCGCAACAACGGCCCCAGCAGCTGGCCGTCCACCTCTTCGCAGACTCGGGCCGGCGGATAGTGGGCCATGTCTGAGCTGGCCACGAGAAGGATCGACTCGCCGGCGGCTCGCCGTGCAGCGAGGAGCCGGCCCAGGGCGGCGCCGGCAGAATTGTGGCTTACGAGCCTCGGGCTGACGGCGAGCGGCACGATCTTCGCCTCGGGGCAGGTTCGGGTGAGCAAGGGCAGCTGGACCTCGAGCGAATGCTCGTCGTGGTGAGCATCGTCGTCGGCGGCAAACGGCGGTCCGAGGGCCGCGATGGCGGCCGCCAGCGTGTTGTCAACCGGGACCTCGCCGAGCGGCGTCCGCCACGGCCCGCCGGTCCAGACCCCGACGCCGGCCGCTCGGGCCTGGTGATCTGTACCGGCAAGGACGATTGTCTTCGGGCCGATCTCGCCGGCGAGGCGCCAGCTCAAGGCCGCGGTAGTGCCGGAGTAGACGAGCCCGGCATGCGGAACCAGCAAGCCGAGCACCTCGTTCGCGGCCAGGCCTTCCGGGCGCGCCACCCGCCCGGCCGCCGCTATCAGCTCGTCTACGAGTTCCGCCAAACGCACCGGCTCGGCCGGATAGAAAGTACCGGCGACGGCCGGCCGCCGGGGTTTGCCGTTCACTGGAGTCCTCCTCCGAGGTGGGAGACCGCTGTCGCGGGCCGGCCATCGGCGATCCCCACGCCGGCCAGCCGATGCCCGCAGCGTGCGCACGCCTCGCCTGCCAGCGACGCTGTCGGGCTGGCATAGAATCCATGGCGCCGGATGAGAGTCTCGCCGCAGCCGGCACAGCGAGTGTCCTCGTCGCCGTCGCTCAGGTTGCCCGAGTACACGTGGCACAGACCTGCCTCGCGCCCAATCTCCACCGCGCGCTCAATAGTGGCGACCGGCGTCGGGTCGAGATCGGTCAGCCGGTAGGTCGGGAAGAAGCGGCTGACGTGCCAGGGCGTTTCGGGCCCGAGCTCGGCGGCGATCCAGCCCGCGAGGGCACGCAGCCCGGCCGGGTCGTCGTTCAGCCCGGGTATCAGCAACGTGGTCACCTCGACCCAGATGCCACGCTCGCGCATGCCGACCAACGTCGCCAGGATCGGTGCCAGCGTGGCCCCACACACCCGCCGGTAGAACCGATCGTCGAACGACTTCAGGTCGACGTTCGCGGCGGCCACGAGCGGGGAGAGCAGGTCGAGGGCTTCGGGGGTCTGGTAGCCGTTGGTCACCAGCAGGTTGGCCAGACCGGCTTCCTGGGCGAGCCTCGCGGTCTCGAGCACGTACTCGATGAAGACCGTCGGCTCCGTGTACGTGTAGGCGATGCTGCGCGAGCCCGCGGCCTGCGCGGCCGCCACGACTCGAGCCGGCGCCAGCGGGAAGCTCCTGACTGCCAGTCCGTCGCGATCGGCCTGCGAGATCGCCCAGTTCTGGCAGTGCAGGCAGTGGAAGTTGCAGCCCTGCGTGGCGATCGAGTAAGCCACGCTCCCCGGGTATACGTGGAATAGCGGCTTCTTCTCGATCGGGTCGACGTTGGCGGCCACTGCTTGTCCGAACACCACCGTGACGAGCGCGCCGTCGCGGTTCTCGCGCACCCGGCAGATGCCTGCCCGCCCCGGTTTGATCAGGCAGCGATGGGCGCAGGCGACGCAGCGGACGGCGCCGTCGGCCTCGACCACTCCCAGTACGGCGGGCGTGGCAGGGCGGCGGGTCTGGTCCTGAGCTGGCGCGGACTGTCGCACGGGACGTTTCCTCGCGGCCCATGCTCGCCCCGAACCCTCTCCGGGCAAAGTGCCGAAGGGCCCGAGGTACCTGCCTGGAGGAGGTGGGATGGGCGGCTGCAGCCGTCGCGTGGGGCGTGCCGTCGTCCCATTGGCGCTGCGGCCGTGGCGTGGGCGCGCCGTCGAGACCTACCCTTCGGCGACCTCGCCGTCGATGGCGCAGAGATCGGTCCCGGCACCGATCCAGGTGATCACTGCGGGGCGCGAGGGGCTTGCACCGCGTCGAGCGCAAGCTGGCGCACGGCCCGATGGCGCGAGATGGTTTCGACGTCCCGGCTCACGGGCTCCATCAGCGTTCCGGTGCTCGTGTGCCACCGCGCCGCCACCTCTTGCGGGTCCTCGCCGCCGAGCGTGGCCGCGGCCTGAACTGCAGCGCCGAGAGCCACGAGCTCGGTGGCCGCCGGAATGGAAAGGGCGCGGCCCGACAGCCGCCCGACCACCTGCCGCCACGTCTGGCTGCGGGCCCCGCCGCCGATCAACACGAGAGGCGCCTTGGGGTCGATCCCCGAGGAGCACCGGTCCAGGGTCTCGAGCGCATCGAGAAGTCCGACCACGGCGCCCTCGTACGTGGCCATGAGAATCGAACGTGGATCCGTTTCGTGGCGCAGTCCAAGGATTGCGGCGGACGCGTCGGGCAAGTTCGGTGTCCGCTCTCCATCGAAGTAGGGCAGCGCGACCACGCCGCCGCTCGGGGCCACGTCGTTGCGATCGAGCCCGAGCCACTCTGCCATCCGATCCACCGCCAGCGTGCAGTTCAGCGTGCACGCTAGTGGCAGGAACCGGCCCGATGCGTCGGCGAAGCCGGCGACGTCGCCCGATGGGTCGGCGGCCCTCCTGGTCGAGACGAGGTAGGCGGTGCCCGACGTGCCGAGGCTGATGACCGGCGTCCCCGACCGTAGGCCGAGCCCGAGCGCGGCACCCATGTTGTCCCCGGTGCCGGGGCCGACGAGCGCACCGGCCGGCAACCCGGTCGCGGCAGCCGCCCCCGCAGTCACCACGCCCGCCGCTTCGGTCGGCCGCACAACCCTGGGCAGGAGCTCGGCGGGGAGCTCGATGCCGGGGAGACCGAGCACGTCGTCGGCGTAGCTCTCAGTCTCCGTGGACCACCAACCCGTGCCCGAGGCGTCTCCGCGATCGGTCACGCCGATCCCGGTCAGGCGCTCCGTAAGGTAGTCGTGGGGCAGGCGGATAGCCGCCGTCGCCGCTGCCACGTCCGGCTCGAGGCGGCGGATCCACGCCCATTTCGGCGCGGTGAACGAGGCAACCGGCACGACTCCAATACGGGCGGCCCACACCGCTGGCCCGCCCAATGCCTCGAGCAGTCCGACCGCATCTGGGGCGGAGCGGGTGTCGTTCCAGAGCATCGCCGGCCTGAGCGGCCTGCCGCCGGCGTCCAGGCAGACCAGGCCATGCTGCTGCCCGGCCACCGCGATCGCGGCGATCCGATCGGCCATCCCGGTCTGCGCGAGAGCGGAGCAGAGGGCCCCCCACCAGACGTCCGGATGAGTCTCGCGAGCGCCGCCGGTCCCGCTGACGGTATGAGGGGCGCTTCCCGTCGCGACGATGTCGCCGGTCTCCGGGTCGACGACCACGACCTTGGTCGACTGAGTAGAGCAGTCGACCCCGGCGATTAGATTGGTCATCCGCGTCTCCTCAGGTTCGGTGACAGAAGAGCCAGCACCGATTCGGGCTACCGCGTGCCCATGAGGAGCTCAACGACCAGCTGGTCCAGCCGCTCGTTGCCATAGCCGCGAATGGCGAGGGCGCTGGGATCGCCGGGATTGTCGCGCAGCGCCACGGCGCTCTCGGGCGAGTAGGTTCCCACAGTGGGTAGAGCTAGTTCTAGCGCCGAAGCTTCGGCTAGAGCCGCGGCGACCTGATCGTCCTCGGCGAAGCGCTCAGCCTTCTCCTTCAGGATCAGGTACGTGCGCATGCAGCCCGCCGCGAAGTCCCACACCCCATCAGGATCTTCAACCCGATACGCGTGGGCGTCGAAGTGCCGGGGTCCGTCATAGCCGGACTCCTCCAGGAGTTTCACGAGAAAGAAGGCCTCCTTGATGCCTTCCGAGCCGAACCGCAGATCCTGGTCGTAGCGGCCGATCTTCTGCCCGTTGAGATCGATGTGGAACAGCTTGCCATGCCACAGCGTCTGGGCCACTGCGTGGTAGAAGCTCAGACCCGACATCGTCTCGTGGGCGACCTCCGGGTTGAGACCAACCATCTCTGGATGGGCCAGGGCGCCGATGAAGGCCAATGCGTGCCCGACCGTTGGCAGAAAAGCGTCGCCTCTGGGCTCATTGGGCTTGGGCTCGATCGCGAAGCGCATGGGGTAGCCACGATCGATCACGTAACCGCACAGGAAGTCGATCGCCTCGCGATACCGATCCAGGGCGTCCGCGGGACGCTTGGCGGCCATCGCCTCAACCCCCTCGCGACCCCCCCAGAAGACGTACGTTGGCGCCCCGAGCTCGGCTCCGATGTCGATCGCACGCATCGTCTTTGCGATCGCGTAGCGGCGGACGTCGCGATCATTCGAGGTAAACGCGCCGTCCTTGAAGACCGGGTGATTGAACAGATTGGTCGTTGCCATCGAGACGACGAGGCCGTTCTCTTCGAGCGTCTGCCGGAAGCCTCGCACGATCCTGTCGCGGTCGGCCGGCGAGGCATCGTAAGGGACCAGGTCGTCGTCGTGCATCGATACGCCGAACGCGCCGAGCTCGGCCAGACGGCGCACGCTTTCGTTGGGATCCAAGCGCGCCCGCGTGGCGTCGCCGAACGTGTCTCGTCCGGTGTTGCCAACAGTCCACAGGCCGAAGCTGAACTTGTGCTCCGGGCGGGGCTGGAGACGGTTCTCGTCGATTCCCTGGCTTTGGAGCTGGACCATGCCTTGGTCTCCTTCAGCGGTGTGCACGTGGTCGAGTGGTAGCAATCGTATGCCGCTGATCCTCCAACCGCAAGCCCGCCAGACCCTTGACGGCCCGTGCAACCGTATGCTACATAGGTATGCACGCGGCGACCGGGCCCCGGCGGCGCCAGTCAGCGCCTCGGCGCCGTCTCGAGTCTGGACGACGATCCAGGCGGCTTGTTGGGAATGGAGGAGGTAGCCAGCCGAAAAGCAGGCTCGATGTTCAAGGGGTTGCCCAGATGGAGCATAGGAAGGCAGGAAGCACATGCGGGTCAACAGACTGACCGCGATTGGGGCAGTGGTGCTGCTCGTGGCTGCGTGCAGCTCGAGCTCCACGACTCCAACACCAGCGGCAACGTCGGCGGCAGGAACGCCGGGGGCAACGTCGGCGGCAACAACGGCGCCGTCCGTAGCCGCCGCGACGACTATCACGGAGTGGGACTACCAGAGCGCTGATCCACAGATGACGCAGTGGCAGAAAGTGCTCGACGAGTGCACCGCATCGACCGGCATCACGATCAAGCGACAGGCGATTCCGCGTGACGAGCTGATCAACAAGGTCCTGCTCGCCGCACAACAGAAGCAGCTGCCTAACGTGCTGCGGATCGACAACCCCGATCTCCAGCAGGTCGCAGACACGGGTGCTCTGGCACCGCTGACCGACTACGGAGTCGACCTCAGCGGGCTGTACCAGAACTTGATCGATGCCGGCACATACAAGGGCAAGGTCTACGGTATCGCTCCCGGCATCAACGGCATGGCCCTGTTCTACAACAAGGACATGTTCACAGCGGCTGGCCTGAAGCCACCCACCACATGGGCTGAGGTTACGTCCGATGCCAAGGCGCTGACCAAGAGCGGCGTCTACGGCATGGCGTTCTCGGCGCCGGCGACCGAGGAAGGAAGCTGGCAGTTCGAGCCGTGGCTTTGGGGCGCCGGTGGAGATCTCTCGAAGCTCGACTCGCCTCAGGCCGTCCAGGCGCTGCAGTTCTGGACGGATCTCGTCAAGAGCGGGTACACGTCGAAGTCCGTGGTTCAGTGGACCCAGGGAGACGTCGAGAGCCAGTTCGAGGCGGGGAAGGTGGCGATGGAGCAGAACGGCGTTTGGAACCTGTCCGCCCTCGAGAAGTCCAAGATCAACTTCGGAATCGTGCCCATCCCACAGCCCAACGGCGGCGCCGCTCCTGGCCCCATGGGCGGTGAAGTGCTGACCATCCCGGTCAACCCTGACGCGGCCGCCTCCGCGGCTGCAGGCAAGGTCGTCAACTGCCTGCTGTCAGACAAGGAGATGGCGGAATGGGCGACCCTTCAGGCGTACATTCCGTCCCGCCAGTCCGTTGCCGCGCAAGCGGCTGCGGCCGATCCCAACATGGCGTCCTTTGTTACAGCCGCCGCTGCCGAGCGGTCGCGGACTGGCCCACCTGCTAACCTCGGACCGAACTACAGCAAGGTGTCTCAACCACTGTGGACGGCAATCCAGGCAGCATTGAGTGGCGCCAAGTCACCTCAGGACGCCCTGACAGCAGCCCAGCAAGCGGCCTCTGCCGCATTGGCGGGAAGCTGAGAGTGACCGTGACGACGCGACTATGACGCGTGTCGTTGAGGGGGGTGCGGCTGCGAAGGCGGCCGTGCCCCCCTCTAAACAATCACGGGGGCTGCCGCGCTGGCGACGCGAGCGGATCGCCGGTCTACTGTTTCTCCTTCCGGCGCTCGTGTATGTCTTGGCCTTCTACGCGTACCCGATTGCCTTCAACGTCCTGATGAGTCTTGAGAAGTACACGCTCAAGACGTTCGTCACCGGCGAGGCCCCTTTCATCGGGTTGGACAACTTCAAGCACTTGGTGAACAACCCAGAATTCTGGCCCGCCGTGGTCAACACAGTCTGGTTCACAGTCGGGTCGCTGTTCTTCCAGTTCACCTTGGGCCTATTGATCGCGCTCTTCTACCAGCACAAGTTCCCGCTCAACAGCATCTTGCGAGCCTTGATCCTGGTTCCGTGGCTGGCTCCCGTTCTCGTTTCGGGCGCCATCTGGGTTCGTCTGTTCGATCAGGACACGGGCGTCATCAACTTCGCCATCCACTCGTTGGGATACCAGGGCCAGATCTCCTGGCTCACTGATCCTCACCTGTCACTCATATCCGTGTTGATCGCGAACATCTGGATCGGCATCCCGTTCAACATGGTCATCCTCTATGGAGGACTCCAGGCCATCCCCCGCGTCTTGTACGAAGCGGCCTCGATCGACGGTGCATCCGCATGGCAGAGGTTTCGGTACATCACGTGGCCGCTCCTGCGTCCCGTGTCGACGGTGGTGCTGCTTCTCGGACTGGTGTACACGCTGAAGGTCTTCGACGTGATCATGTCGATCACGCGGGGAGGACCGGCCGACACGAGTCAGACTCTGAACACCTGGGCCTACAGTCTTGCGTTTACCAACGGGTTCGACTTCGGTCTCGGAGCGGTTGCTGGCGACATCCTCCTGGTAATCGTTTTTGCGTTCGGCATGCTGTATTTGCGCTACGCATACCGTGAACTTAGGGAAACGGCGTCATGAGCGGCAGCACACCTAGCCCGGCGCGCTCGCGGCGTGCCAGGCCGTTGCAGTCGCGGCTCAAGACGGTCGGCTGGACTGCGGCGGGCATCCTGATCACGGGGTTCATGCTCTTCCCCCTCTATTGGATCGTGAACTGCTCTTTCATGAGCCAGACGGACATTCTCCAGACTCCGCCACCGTTCATCCCGCCGAATCCAACGCTGGACGCGTATCGGAATGCTCTCTCGACCGCCGGCGGATACATTCAATCCAGTTTCATCTATGCGCTTGGCACGGTCGTGGTCACGATGCTCGTCGCCACCCCTGCGGCTTATGCGCTCGCAACCGTCCGGGCTCGGATCGGCTCGCTTCTTCTCTTCGGTCTGATCCTGGCCCAGATGGCCCCTGGCTTCGTGGTCGCCAACTCGCTCTACTCGGCGTTCAACACCCTCGGGCTGCTCAACTCGTATCAGGCCGTGATACTCGCCGACTCCACCATCGCCGTTCCCTTCGCGATAATCATCATGCGCGCCTTCATGATCGGAATCCCCCGAGAGCTGGCGGAGGCGGCAAAGGTCGATGGCGCGGGCCAGCTCCGGATCTTCCGGTCCATATACGTTCCGCTCAGTCGAACTGCGTTGATCACCGCCAGCCTCTTCTCGTTCCTCTTCGGCTGGGGTGACTTCCTGTTCGCGCTCATCCTCAACAACAACCCGGACCACACGCCGATAACCGTAGGCATCTACCGGTTCATCGGTTCGTACTCGGTGGAGTGGCCGTCTGTTATGGCCACGGCCGTGATAGCCGTCATTCCGGCAGCATTCCTGCTGGCAATCGCCCAACGCTACGTCGCCGCGGGAATCACCGCCGGCGCGCTCAAGGAATAGCGCAAGACCTGGAAGGCTGAGCGGCGCCATGGCGCCGCTCAGCACAATTGTGTCTACTCGGAGAGGCCCACCAAGCGGGAGCCTAGGCAGATGCTTGTTCAGCGTATCCACGATGGCCTTGAAGTGAGGTCAGAGCACGAGATCCTGCGGATCGAACCGTGGGGAACCGACAGCATCCGGGTTCGGGCCGGCTGGGATCACATCGTCGGCGGCCTGCCAGGCGCGCTCGATGAACGCCCGGCCGGGTCGGCTTCGGAGCCGCGCTTTGAGCTCGGGGAGACCAGCGCACGGTTGACCAACGGCGCGATCGTTGCGGTGGTCGCAAATGACGTCGGCGATGGAGGCGACGCGATCCTGGTCCGTTTCGAGAATGCAGCGACAGGGGCTGAGCTGCTGGCCGAGCAGCGGGGCCATTTCTGGTGGCCGGGCGCTCGGGCTGTCTATCCGCTCGGAGGTGGCCGCGCCAGGATCGAGCAGCATTTCCGCGCCTATCAGGACGAGCGAATCTACGGTCTCGGCCAGCGAACCCACGGCAGGCTTAACCAGAAGGGCATGTCACTCGACCTTCTACAAAGGAACTCCGAGGTTTGCATTCCGTTCCTGGTTTCAAGCCGTGGATACGGGTTCTTATGGAACAACCCTGCGGTGGGTCACGTCGAGCTCGCCGAGAACCGCACTCGATGGGTGGCCGACGCGAGCCGCCAGATCGATTACTGGATCACCGCCGGTAACCCGGCCCAGATCATGAGTCACTATGCCGACGCGACGGGCCACGCTCCCGTTCTCCCCGAATGGGCGAGCGGATTCTGGCAGAGCAAATTGAGGTACAGGACTCAGGACGAACTCCTCGCCGTCGCGCGCGAGTACAAGCGTCGTGGCTTGCCCCTCTCGGTCATCGTCATCGATTTCTTCCACTGGATCCAGGTGGGCAACTGGAAGTTCGATCCTGCCGACTGGCCAGACCCGAAGGCCATGGTCGATGAGCTGCGCGAGCTCGGCGTTCGCGTGATGGTGTCGGTCTGGCCATTAGTCAGCCCGTTCAGCGAGAACTGGGACGAGATGGCCGAACGGGGCCTTCTGGTCGGCGTGCAGCAGGGCCTGCCCTACACCTCGACCTTCCCTGATCGGGGCATGCCCAAGCCGTTCGGTGTCGCCCACTACGATGCGACCAACCCCGAAGCGCGCGCCTTCCTGTGGTCGAAGATCAAGCAGAACTACTTCGATCTTGGCATCAAGGTGTGGTGGCTCGATGCCTGCGAGCCGGAGCTCAGGCCCGTCCATCCTTCTGCGCTGCGGTTCCATGCCGGCGAGGGCGACGAGATCCTGAACATATACCCGCAGATGCATGCGCGGACCTTCTTCGAAGGGATGCATGCGGCCGGCGAGGAAGACGTCATATCGCTCGCCCGATCCGCCTGGGCGGGAAGCCAGAAGTACGGCGCGGCGGTCTGGTCTGGCGACATCCCAACGACCTTCGACTCCCTGCGCCGGCAGATCCGGGCCGGCCTCAACATCGCTTTGTCGGGGATCCCCTGGTGGACCACGGACATCGGCGGATTCCACGGCGGCGACCCAACCTCTCCCGAGTACCGTGAGCTCGTCGTCAGGTGGTTCGAATACGGCGTCTTCTGCCCGCTCTTCAGAATCCACGGCGATCGCGTGCCCCGCCTCCCGTTCGGACCCAACATGACCGGCAGCGCCAATGAAGTCTGGGCTTTCGGGGACGAGGCCTACGAGATCATCCGCAGTGTTCTCCTGCTCAGGGAACGCATCCGGCCGTATCTCATGCGGCAGATGCAGAAGGCGCACGAGGACGGGCTGCCGCCTATGCGTCCGCTCTTTGTCGACTTCCCAACAGACGAGAAGTCGTGGCTGATAGACGACGAGTTCCTCCTCGGGCCGGATGTCCTCGTGGCGCCGATCGTAGAGGCAGGCGCGCGAGCTCGCGACGTGTACCTGCCGCCCGGTCTTTGGATCGACGCATGGACGGGCACCCGGCACTCCGGCGGGACGACCCTGCACGCCGATGCACCCCTCGAGCGCATCCCTGTCTTCGTCCGGGAGGGCTCGGATGTGCCTATCGCCGTCTGATGGCGTTGCGCCTCCAGATCGGCAACGTCAAGCCGATGTCGAAGCCACGTTCGCGGAGAGCTGAAGCCGCCCACACAACGTCAGGCCGACCATCGGCGCCAGCCGAAGGCACCGAGCTTTCACCCCTCCGCGAACTCGATTGTCGCCAAAGAATGGGCGGGCAGATCCACTTCGTAGCGTCCGTTGGGGCGCATGGCAACCTCAACCATCCGCGGAGCAACCCGGTCCGGGTGCGCCGCGGTGTTCACGGCGTCCGCACTGTCGGCGGCTAGAAGCCGGGCTTTAGCGACGGCTCCAGCCCGAGCCTCGAGGCTCACGCTGGCCCGACGCCTGTAGTCGCGGTTGATGATGGTCACGGCTGTCCGACCGCCGGCCAGCGAAGCAGTAGCGCTGACCGCCGCCTCGCCCGACGGGAGCTTCATGGCAGACGCGACCGCCACCCCGAGGGCCTCTGCGCCCATGTGCGGACGGTGCATAGTCAGAACGTGGTAGGTGGGCGTCTTGAAGCAGGACGAGCCGTCTGTCATGACAACGGCCTGGAGGACGTTGACGATCTGGGCGAGGTTGGCCATGGAAAGGACGTTGCATTGGCGGTGGAAACCTTCAAGGGCGATTCCCGCCGCCAGCGCGTCACGGAGCGTGTTGGCCTGCTCATAGGTCACCGGCGTGCGGCGCGGAACGTCGCCCGGCCCCCATGGTCGGGCTTCCGGGTGCCAGACCCCCCACTCGTCCAGAGCTACCCTGATCGCGTGCGATGTAGGTGCGATGGCTGCGATCGTCCGTGCAGTGCGCTCGATGGTCGTCTCGGTCTCCTGCGCTTCGGCCAGGAGAGCGTAGTAGTCATCCTCACGAAACCCTGTCTCCGGGCCGCCGTGGCTCCAGTACCGATGGATGGACAGGTGGGACAGGAGGTCGATGGAAGGGCCCAAGGCTTCGAGGAATTTGGCATTCCAATCGCGGTCGAGCCCCTGCTCGAAGAGGCCCTCGTCCTCGAGACCGACGCCGACGAACTCAGCCTCCGGATCAACGTGCCGAGCAAGCGTGGCGTAGCGAACAAACTCGTGGGCGTATGTGACCGGATCAAACCGTCCGCCGCAATCCCAGCTCTCGTTGCCCACGCCCCATAACCTGACTGGCCACGGGTCTGGACGGCCGTTGGCCGCTCGCTCCTTGGTGAGCCCGGAGTCGACCGATGAGGTCACATACTCGACCCAGTCGCAGAACTCCTGGACGGAACCCGTCCCCACGTTCCCAGCTAGGTACGGTTCGGCCCCGATCAGCTCGCAGAGTCGCAGGAACTCATGAGTGCCGAGGCCGTTGTCGTCCGAGACCCGCAGCCCACAGGACATGCCGAGCGTCGACGGTCTGGCCTGCGGTGCCCCAATCCCGTTGCGCCAGTGGTAGTGATCCGCATAGCAGCCGCCCGGCCAGCGGAGAACTGGGACCGGCAGGTCGAGAAGTGCCTCGATCACATCGGCACGAAAACCGCTGACGTTCGGGACCGCCGGGTCTCCGTCGACCCCCTCCCAAAGACCGCCGTAACAACACCGACCGAGATGTTCGGCAAAATGCCCATAAAGGCGAGGCGATATGTGCCCAATCGGCTTCTGCCCGATTGTGAGTTCGGCGTCCGCCACCTCTGTCTGCTCCTTGTGCAAGCATTCGAATGTAGCATACCATTGCACGACCACCGGCCCGGCGATCCTCCCGGGCGGACCCTCAACGGGACCGGCGCGAACGGCCGATGTCGAGCGCCTCGGTCTAGAGCACGATCGGAGTGCGGCGACAGGAAACGCCGAAGCTCAGCCCGGGTTTTGCTCGGTGGCGCGCGCTTCATGCGCGACTCGCGGGGCAGGTCCGGACGACTCACGGATCACCATCGTCGGCCTGAGGATCTGGAGCGCCGCCTCACCGTCCTGGTCCGCATCTACGGCCGCCTTCACGCCCGCAGCCGCCATCTCGGCAATCGGCATGCAGACCGTAGTCAGAGCAGGTGTCATGTACGCCGCCAATGGCAGATCGTCGAACCCGACAATGGAGACCTCTCCCGGTACGTCGATGCTCATGTGGCAGGCCGCGTGGAGAGCGCCGATGGCGAGCACGTCCGTGGACGCTACGATCGCCGTAGGTGGTTCCGAAAGTGAACAGAGCTCGCGCAGGGCGCCGGCTCCGCCGCTCAACGTGTTCCGCGCGTCCCGGATGTAACCGTCCGGCGTCTCCAAGCCCTCCAGCGCGGCTCGCTCCAGGAACGCCGCACGGCGTTCGCCTATGTCTCCGATCAGGCGCCCCTCCGGGAACACACCGCCGATGAACGCAATTCGGCGGTGACCGAGCCCGAGCAGATGATCCATCAGATCCCGAATGCCTGACCTGTTGTCGACGCCAATGATGGAAATGCCGGGCATTGGGTTCGTGCCTTGCCACAGGCCGACGATGGGGACGTTGGTATCCCGGAGGTCGTCCATCAGACGAGGCTGATCGCTCGTGTCTCCGACCAGCATGATCGCATCGCAATGGCGCGTCTCGAGAACGGCGCGGAGGGCGATCGCCTCGTCCGTGCGACTGTGGGCATGGCCGAGGACCACGTTGTAGCCGCGACGGTTGGCCTCGGTCGAGACCGCGTCGATCGCACCAGCGAAGAAGGGGTCCGTGATCTCGCGCACGATCACGCCGAGAAGCATCGTACGGGCCCCGCGAAGACCGCGGGCGAGTGGATTCGGCCGGTAATGCATCTGTCGCGCGGTTTCGAGAATTCGCTCGCGCGTTGCCGGGTTGATAGGGATCGCGTTTGGGGCGCCGGTGAGAACGCGCGAGACGGTGCTCTGGGATACGCCGGCCGCGTCGGCAATGTCTTGCATCGTAGGGATGCGCCGTCCCGTACGCGGAAGGGCGGCTCCCGTGCCCGTCGGCGGCCCGGAGCCATTCGACCCGATTCGTTGCGTCGATCTGACGTCACCTCGCGTCGCATCGAGGCGCGACGCCGTGGAAGCGGTCCTGCTGCGTCTAGCTGGCATCTGTCTGCCTTGCTCCATTCGTGCCGACTCTATCTTCGCCATCGAATGCGCCAGCGCCTTGACATTGCACGCCGGTCGATTCGGTCGACTGTGATGTGCTCCGCGGCGCACCCGCTCAGGTTGGGTTTCTGGGACGGCAGATGTGATCGGCCCCCGCAATCGCATACAGCATACCATCCCCGGCATTGCGGCCATCAGGAATCGATTTCGAGACACCAACGAGCCTCCCGACCTGTTGCTGCACTCGAGGTGCCTTGGGGCGGACATCCCTCGGGGCCAGACGAGGAGGCGAACCTGACGGCTCCCACGGCGCGGTGACCTCAACAACACGCCATTCGACTCTGGCGCGCAGCAGCCACGTGCGTAGCCTCGAACAGGGGAGTCAGCGAGGCATTCGTGAAGCAACTGGACGCGTCGGACCGGCGCCAGCTCCTGGCCGTCGCCCGCCGGGCGATCGGGACGGCAGTGTGTCGAACCGTGCCGGTCGATCAGGTGGAAACCCCGCTATCCCCAGACCTGACCGCCCCGGCCGCTGCTTTCGTGACCATCCACGAGCATGGGGAGCTCCGCGGTTGCATCGGCTTGATGCGCTTCGACGTTCCGCTTTGGCTCAACGTTCGCGAAGCGGCCGTCGCGGCCGCGCTCGACGACCCGCGCTTCCTGCCCGTCGACGAGTCGGAGCTGCCGGCTCTCGAACTTGAGGTCTCGGTCCTCGAGCCGCCCATGGAGCTGCGCGATCCGGCCGGCTTCGTGGCCGGGCGCCACGGCATCGTCGTCGAGAGGGGCGCACACCGGGCCCTGCTGCTGCCCCAGGTTGCGATCGAGCAGGGGTGGGATGAGAGGGCGATGCTCGCGGCAGTCTGCCGCAAGGCGAATCTGCCGGCCGATGCCTGGCGTGACGGCGCGACGCGGCTCTTCATCTTCGAGTCGACCTGCTTTGGCGACGACGATCGTGACGATCGCGGCAGGCGTCCGCAGGAGCCGAGCGCGGCGCAAAGCGTCTAGCCGCGGACCGTTTGGATCGGCTGCGACCCACAGGCCGGCGGCTTCAGGTCCAATTCAGCCGGCGGACCAACCATGAACCTCGCTTCGGTGCCGCGGTGTGCAGGAAAGCGGCCAGCAGGAGGTACTCATGGTGTCCGACACGCGGCGGTTCAGCCAGCGCATCGCCGCCCCCATCACGGCCCTCACCCTGGTGGCGGTCGTGGCGGCGGCATGTGCCTCGAGTGTCCCGAACGGGACTACGGCCAAGCTCGACGCGGCCCTTGGCGCAACGGCGACGCCAACCCAGATGAACACGGTCCCGGCGGTGCTCCCGACCGCTACGTCCACCCCGGCGTCCTCGAATCTCGCCGGCGGGGCGGCTCTCACCCTCCAGGATCAGATGGTCGCGGTGATCAAGCAGGTCACGCCGGCGGTCGTGGAAATCGAGACCGACGCAGGCCTCGGCTCCGGCGTCATCTACGACTCCAAGGGCGACATCGTAACCAACGCCCATGTCGTGGGCACGTCAACGACCTTCACCGTGACTCTTTCCAACGGCCATACCTACCCCGGGACGCTCGTCGGCAGCTACACCCCGGATGACATCGCCGTCATCCACATCAACGCCACGGGCCTGACTCCGGCTACTTTCGGCGATTCTTCACAGCTCGCCGTCGGCGACTTCGTGCTGGCCATGGGCAATCCGCTCGGACTCCAGTCGAGCGTGACCGAGGGCATCGTCAGCGCGCTCGGACGGCAGGTCAGCGAACCGAACGGCTACGCTCTCCCGGATGTCATCCAGACGAGCGCCGCTATCAACCCCGGTAACAGCGGCGGCGCTCTAGTCGACCTCAACGGCCACGTGGTCGGCATCCCGACCCTCGCGGCCACCGACCCCCAGCTCGGCGGCGCCGCTTCCGGCATCGGGTTTGCCATCTCTAGCAATCGTGCCAAGACGATCGCCGATCAGCTGATCACGGCCGGCAAAGTGACCAACTCCGGTCGCGCCTACGTGGGCGTCCAGCTCCGCGACGGAACGGCCGGACCGGTCGTCGTGGCGGTTACCGCCGGCGGACCGGCGGCCACGGCCGGCGTCGTGGTAGGGGATATCGTCCTCTCCATCGACTCGACCTTGACCCCTGACGGCACAACCTTGATCGATGCGGTCGCCGCCCACCACCCGGGCGACGTCGTCAAGCTCAAGGTTCAGCATCAGGACGGGACCACCTCGACGCTCAGCATCACACTCGGCCAGCCGCCGAGTTGATCGGCTCCGCCTGCCTGGAATCGGCGGGTCTCTGATCCTCCAACAGAGGCGGTCGCTCGACCGCCTCTGTTCATGTCTCGAGCCCGCTCGGCAGCTCGAAGGTGATGGCCGTGCCGCCGTCCTCCGGGCGATCGGCCCTGATCGTTCCCCCGTGGGCCTCCACCAGCTGCCGCGCGATCGCGAGCCCCAGGCCCGATCCGCGTGAGTCGTCCGTCTTGGCAAATCGATCGAAGAGATTCGGCAGAAGCTCAGGGTCGATGCCCGGCCCGCGGTCCACGACGGAAACCTCGACCCCTTGTGGTCGAGTCCGGCCGGCTATCGTGACGGTGCTCCCGGCCGGCGCGTACCGCAGGGCATTGGCGACCAGGTTGCCGATGACCTGCTGGATGCGCAGCGGGTCCAGGTCGACGAGAGGCAGGTCGTCCGCCATCCGGACCGTAAGCTCCACGCCGGCAGTCGCGGCCAGACCCTCGAAGGCCGTCGCCGCTTCCTGAGCCAGGATCGTCAGATCGGTCGGTTCCTTGTGCAGCGGGAGCGTACCTCCCTCCGCTAGCGCCAGGGTGCGGAGGTCCTCCACGAGCTTGGTGACCATCTCGATCTGGTCCACCGCGGCGTCCAGATGCACCTCGTCCATGGGATGGACGCCGTCGATCATGGCCTCGATCTCGCCTCGGAGTACGGCCAGCGGCGTGCGCAGCTCGTGGCTGACGTCTGCAAGCAGCGAGCGGCGCTGTCTCTCGTCCGCCTCGAGACGCGCCGCCATCGAGTTGAACGACTCGGCCAGCCAGCGTAGCTCGCGCACGCCGTGGCGAGCTATCTGCACCCGGGCGCTGTAATCACCGGCCTCCACCTTGCCTGCGGCTTCGATGAGATCCCCAAACGGGACTGCGAAACGCCTGGCGCCTCTTGCCGTGCCTAGGACGGCGAGCGCTACGAACACGACGATGATCACGGCAGCGGCCGAATAGGCGTCGCTCGACAGGCCGGAGGCCGACAGCAGCTGGCCGACCACGAAGATGGGCACGGCCACCACGAGCACGGAGACCAGAGTGACCGCTATCGCGAACCGAATGAAGAACCGGCGCCGGACCTTGCGCCAGGGGAAATTCCCGGCCGGCGGCCAGGGCTCGTCCTCGGGCCACCACTTGGGCCGCGGGCGGAAATAGCGAGAATCCCAAGGGCCGTGTGGCCCCCGGCCGTAGCGCTCGAATCGGTGGCGGTGGCGCGGACCGCGACCGCGGGAAGCGGGAGGCTCGGCGCCGCGGTCAGCCCAGTCATCCACGGGCGGCCGCTCGTCCGGAGGAAGGCTCGGACCGCTCACTCGGGCTCCTCGGCAAATCGGTAGCCCATGCCGTAGACGGTCAGAACGTATCGCGGCCGACCCGGGTCCTCTTCGAGCTTGCGCCGCAGGTTCTTGACGTGAGCGTCGATGGCCCGTTCGTACGACTCGAAGGCCACGCCGTGGATGGCGTCGAGCAGCTGCGATCGGGTGAAGATGCGGCCGGGCTGGCGGGCCAGGGTCACCAGCAGCTGGAACTCGGTAGCCGTCAGCTCGACGACCCGGCCGGCGACGGCGACGCGCATGCGAGCGACATCGATCGAAACGTCGCCCTGCTCGATGCGATCGCTCGGCTCGGTCTCGCGGTCCACCCGGCGGAGGATGGCCCTGATTCGAGCCACCAGCTCGCGCGGGCTGAAGGGCTTGGTCACGTAGTCGTCGGCTCCGATCTCCAGGCCGAGGACGCGGTCCAGTTCGTCGTCGCGCGCGGTGAGCATGATGATGGGGAGCGTGGAGTCGCGCCGGATCGTCCGGGCCACGTCCAGGCCGTCCATGCCCGGCAGACCCAGATCGAGCACCAGCACGTCCGGCTTTCGAAGGTGGACGGCGGTCAGGGCGGATGGTCCGTCGGTTGCGATGATGACGCCGAAGCCCGCGTGCTCGAGGTAGTCGCGAGCAAGCTCGACGATGCGAGGTTCGTCGTCAACGACCAGGACGGTTTTCACTGTGCTCTCATCCTACGGCGCGGAGGTGCCGGCGAGGGCGAAGGTTTGACGCCTTCGCCCTCGGGTTCGGGTTACGCCGCTCGCCGGGCCGCGCGGTTGCCGCCGTCTGTTCGGCTCCGCAGCGTTCTAGCTTGCAGCAGGCTTGTTGGGGTCGCCGCCGGTGGATGCCGGCGGGGTGGCGTGGGCGCGGTTGTGGTAGTCGTCGAAGGTTGCCTGGGCTGCGTCGCGCCATTCGCCTCGATGCCAACCGCCGGGGCCGTCGGCGGGCATCGTGCCCTCCGAGCCGCCGCGCCAGTAGCCACGACGGCCCCACCACGGATGGCGATGGCCCACGAAGGCGAACACCAGCACGCGGAACAGGACGATGAGGACCAGCACGGTAACGAAGAAGCCGATGACGTGCCCCGCACCAAATGCCCCGCCGTAGACCCACGGCGAGACGTTCGTCGCGCCCGAAGTAGAACCTGCGGCGAAGCCGGCGCCGTATGCACCGGCGGTGAGGGCCGCGATCACCCCCACCAGGACTAATGCGGCCAGAACTCTGAAGCCGCCCCCGTGTCTCATTTGATCTCCTAACGATTCGCGCCCCGAAGTCTTCACGGTCGGCCGGGAGCATTTGCCAACCTCGGCTCGAAGACTGGCGATCGGCTGTGAAGGAGTCGTGAATGCGATCCGGAGGAGTCGTGATCTCCGCCCGGCGCTGCGAGGGGGGCGGCAAGCCGCCGCCACCGTCAGACGTGGGCGGCGGCGTGGCTAACGGAGGCCGCAGCCGGAGAGAAGGGGCGGTGGTCGCGGCGGCTGGGCCGGCCGTTCAGCCGATGTCGCGACGGCGGATCCCGATCCCGCCGATCGCCAGACCGCCAACCGCGATCGCCAGGCAGGCGACCATCCCGGCCGGGGCCCAGTTGCCGACCATCGGCTGACCCAGGTGTGCCGTCAGCGCCAGCTGATGGACCCAATCGGGCAAGTTCAGGGCGGGCGCCAGGAAGTCGATCAGGAAGGTCGCGATGACCACAACCGCCACGGCCTCACCAGCGAAGGTGTTCCGGAAGAGGCCGCCGATCGCGAAGCCGATCCCCGCTACCGCGGCCGCGTACAAGCCGATGACCAGCGCGCCCGCCGTCGGGGTCACTACGTCTGTGCCGGCCGAGGCGACGCCGATCGCGATCCCGAGCATGGAGAGCCCGGTCATCACCGCGATCGCCCCGAAGACGCCGATGCCGCCAGAGATGGCCCACCGGGCCCGACCGAGCGGGCTGGCTAGCAGCATCTCGAGCCTGCGGCCGTTCTCGTCGGAAGCCCAACCCGCCACGAGCGTCGAGGCGCCCAAACCGGCCACGACGAACCCTAGGTACACGAAGATCAGCTGTAAGAACCCGCCTCCGGTGCTGATGTCATAGCCCTTGAAGAGCGTAGCGAAGAGCTTGTACGTGTCGGGCGACTTCTGCAGTTCCACTGCGAATGACCGGCTGGAGGCGGCGACGAGGAGCGCGTAGATCGCCAGGCCAATGCCCCAGGCGAGCCCGAGGGGCAGGCGCTCGCCGAAGGCTCGACCGGTCGGACCGCGGACGCCCAGCAGGGCGCCGGGCATGCTCGGCGTTGGGATCGCGCTCGAAGAACCGAGGTCGCGCCGTTCGAAGGCGACGACGCCGACCGCGAAGAGGACCGCGGCGAGGAACGCTACCGGAACAAGCGAGACCCAGTCGTACTGGCCGGCGAGAGGCAGGTGCGACGCGGTCCAGTGGAACGGGGTCAGGTCCGCCGGAAGCCGCAGCGCCGGCACGGAAGTCGAGTAACCGCTGACCACGTACCCGCCGAGCAGCAGCGCGCCGGCGACGCCCGCGGCGCTGGCACGCCCGAGGAACGGAGCGAGGGCCCAGGCAACCGAGCCCGAGACGAGGGCGATCAACCCGACCCAGAGCGAGAATCCTACGGCAGCCTCGAGCGGGAGTGCGTCGCCGGGCAGCGTACCAAAGGCGTTGCTGCCGACCCAGCTAACGACGGTCAGGAAGATCATCGCGCCGACCATCCCGGTCAGATGCGCGGCCAGCTTCTCGATAGCGATCCGGCTCTTGCCGAACGGAGCGGCAGCGACCATGTCCAGGCTGCCCCGCCGCGACTCCGAGGCGAGCGTGCCCGATAGCGCCACAACGGACCACAGCCCCGCGACCAGAGCAAAGATCGGGCCGTACTTCCACGAAAGCGAGCCCCCGAGCGTCTCTACATTGACTGGGTTGTTGTAGAGGCCCTTGAGCACAGCGGGAATGTTGTCAATCACGCTCTTCAGATCGACCCGCGAGGCCGGTGTGGCATAGGCAGCCCCGAAAGCCTCACAGCCGACCAGCATGATCCCGCCGAGCAGCCCGGCGACGACGAGGAAGGCCAGGCGCGAATCGCGGATCGTCTTCGCATAGACGCTGCCGAAGCCGTAGAAGCGGCTCCACAGCGAAACCGACGGGGCATGCGCCACGGGCGGGTTGCCTGCTCGAGCGGCCATCACTTCACCTCGACGGCCTCACGGCCGTACTGGGCCAGGAACGTCTCCTCGAGGCTGGGCTCGCGGCTGAGGAAGTCCGTCACGCCGAGCCGGGCCGCGGCTTCCACGACGGGCGTGATTGGGCCCAGGACGCGCAGCCGCAGCAGATGGTTTTCGACCTGGATGTCGCTGACGCCGTCGATGGCGGCGAATTCGGCCGCAGGCGGATCGCCGGCGAAGCGTAGCTCCACGTGGTGATGGGCCAGGTCGCGCAGGGCATCGACCCGACCGGTCTGGACGATGCGACCGTCGCGGATGATGGCCACGCGATCGCAGCTGCGCTCGACCTCGCTGAGGATGTGGCTCGACAGGAAGACGGTGCTTCCTTCCTTGACGGCATCGCGCAGCATGCCGAAGAAGGTCTGCTGGACGAGCGGGTCGAGTCCGGCCGTGGGCTCATCGAGCAGAAGGAGCTCGGGGCGATGCTGCAGGGCCGCAACGAGCCCGACCTTCTGCTTGTTGCCCTTCGAGTACTCGCGGAATCTGCGGCTCGGGTCCAGGTCGAACCGCGCGATCAGCTCGGCCTGATAGGCCCTGTCGACTCCGCCGCGGAGGTTGCCGAAGTACTCCAGCGTCTGGCCGCCTGTCAGTCGGTCGTAGAGCGCGAACTCACCGGGGAGATAGCCGATGCGGCGATGGATCGCCGCGGGGTTGGCCGACGACTCGATATCGAACACGTAGGCGTGGCCGCCGGTGGGCCGGATCAGGTCGAGCAGGGTGCGGATCGTGGTCGTCTTGCCGGCGCCGTTCGGCCCGAGGAAGCCAAAGACCTCGCCCTTCTGCACGTCGAGGTCCACATCGACGATCCCACGGTGTGATCCGTAGGACTTCGTGAGCTTCTCGGTCCGAATCACCGATGTCATGCGTTGATCTCCCGTCGCCCCTTCTCCCAGCCCTCCAGCAGGGCGGGTATGGATTCTTCGAAGAACAGATAGAGGTCTCTGAGTTCCTGGAGCCGTGCCTTGGCCCCAGGCGGCCGGTCGGCCATCAACGCCAGCCCCCGGTCGGTCATCTCTCGGAACGTCCAGACCGCATCGATCGTGGCCCGCGTGATGCTGCTCATTGCGCCGGGGGCGATGGCGTAGACGGCAGAGCGCTCGCCGCGGCGCCTGACGCGCTCGATCAGCCGGGCGCTCAGCAGGAGCCGGGTCATGGAGCTGACGGTGCCGAGACTGGCGCCTACTCCGGCGGAAATCTGTGCGGCGGTCTGCTCGGCCGGCTCGCAAACCAGGAGGAAGGCGAAGATACGGCCACCGACGAGCGGCACTCCACGCTGCGACTGCATGAGGTGGGCGAAACTGTCGATGAAGGCGTCGTAGCGGTGGTCGTCGTCCGGAGCCATGAGCAGATTGTGCTCGTGTTGGAGATTTCGCGCAGGAGCGAAGACGCCTCGGTCGCCGCCCTTTCGACCCTGTCCGCTGCCGGCCAGAGGCGGCCCGGCCCGTGGATCGCTCGTCTCACACGTCAGGTCTTTGATGCGGATTTGCGTCCGCCGCCGATAGCCGCTGAGACAATTCGGCCGCGTCGTGTCCGACGCGTCTCATCGGAAACGCCGCAGCCCCCCGGCGCGGAGGAGGATGCATTGCCGACCTTGACGCCCGCGGCCCCCTCCGGGCTCGGTTCTGCCGCCATCGGGTCCCGGCGCCGACTAGCCACCGCCGTCTGCCTGGCCGTTGCGATTGCCGCGGCCGGCTGCACGGCGTCGGGCGCAACCCCGACGCCTCTCCCGATGTCGAGCGTCGCCGGCACGACGGCGACCCCGACGCTCACGCCAGTTCCCACCGTGGCCGATACCCCCACGCCAACGCCAACGGCCATTCCGACCGACACGCCAGCCCCGACACCCGCGCCGACTCCGACTCCGCATCCGGCGACTCCCGCGCCCACCCCGACGCCGCTGCCGGCACTCGCCATCGGGCTATGCACAGGCGCCGAGCTCCAGATCTCGCTCACGCTGTGGGAGGGTGACGGCAGCGCCGACACCTACGGCCACATAACGGCCACCAACGTCTCGTCGGCGAGCTGCAACATGCGCGGCACGCCCCGGACGCAGATCGTCGACGGCACGGGCAAGGTGATCGCCGACTCCGGAACGGCGGGCTCGGAGATTTCGACCGGCGACCCCGTCTACCCACTGGCTCCAAACGGGGCGGTCAACACCATCGTCGACTGGGGGAACTGGTGCAAGGCCGACCCGTCACAGCCCATGGTGGTCGCCGCAGTCATGCCGTTCGGTCTGGGTAGGATCGTCGCCAAGCCCATCAGCCCCGACCCGAAACATCCGATCTGCTACTCCCCCAGCACGGTGACCACCGTCGGTGCGGAGACGTGGACCCCGTAGTCGCCAGCCGCGTGCTGCGTGCTCCAGCTCACCGAGGACCGGGCGCGGACCGATACTTCGGGCCATGGCTGTCGAGAGCTGGTCCCGGGTCGGCGCCGCGCTCAGACCCGCATTGGGTCTGCTGGTCTGCCTCGGGCTGCTCTTCGTCGCGGGCTGTGGCGGCGCGGCCGGGCCCACGTGCGGAGCCGGCGCCGGAGCCGGCGGCTGCACACGCGTGCTCTTCCTCGGCAACAGCTACACGTACGTGAACGATCTGCCCTCGACATTCGACCAGCTCGCTCAATCCGGCGGGCGGCCCGTGGCGGTCGCGATGGTTGCTAACGGCGGAGAGACCCTGGCCGACCACTCCGCCTCCTCCGACTCTCTGGGCAAGATCGCGGCGGGCGGTTGGACATACGTAGTACTGCAGGAGCAGAGCGAGACGCCCGCCACCCCGGCCGGTCGCGACTACTACACGTACCCCGCGGCGCGGACTCTGGCGAGCGCGGTCGAATCTGCCGGCGCGACCCCGATCCTATTCATGACGTGGGCCCACAGAGACGGCCTGGCGTCGTTGGGGCTGCCTACCTACGAGAGCATGCAGCAGCAGATCGACGCCGGCTATCTCGACGTCGCCCAGGAGCTCGGGGTGCCGGTGGCCCCGGTCGGGTTCACCTGGTACATCGTCCGCCACGACCACCCCGATATCGGTCTCTGGGCAGACGACGGGAGCCACCCCAGCACGGCCGGAACGTACCTGGCCGCGTGCGTCTTCTACGCCTCGATCTTCGGACAGAGCCCCGAGGGTCTGGCTTTCCACGATGGCGTCCCAGATGCACAGGCCGCGGCATTGCAGACTGAGGCGGGTCAGCAGGTCCTCGGGCTGAAAGAGCAGTGGGGCCTTCGGTAGGCTCGGCGCCGCCAGGACGTCAGGTGCCGTGGCCGTCTGCGTTCCGGCGCGCCAGGTGCTCTCAGAAGACCTTCACGCCGAGCGGAACCTCGGATTCGGTCGTCAGGTGGATGATCTCGCCCCGGTCGTTCTCGACGCCGAGCACGAGCACCTCGGAGACCTCCGGGCCCATCTTCTTGGATGGGAAATTGACGACGCCAACGACCAGGTGACCGACCAACTCTTCAGGCGCGTAGTTGCGGTACGCGCCGACCGAGCGCTTGATGCCGATCTCCGGGCCGAAGTCGACGGTGAGGCGGTAGGTCGGCTTTCGCGCCAGCGAGATCTCGACGGCGATCACGCGACCCACGCGCATGTCGAGCTCCTCGAAGGTGCTGAACTCGGCGACTGGCTTCACATTGCTGCTCCAATCCAGGAATCTCGAGTGGGTCCCGAGGCGATGAAGGCCGCATGGTCCCTCAACCGCGGAGGAGTCGCAAGTGGTCTCGGCCGCCCGCTGCCACGAAATCTGACCGCCAGGGAGCACGGATGGCGTCGGTCGCCCGTGCTGGATCCCGGCCAGCCAGGCACCGGGCTTGGACGGCAGGTCGGCGCGCAACCGGCTCCGGGAGCCTGGCCACCCGGCCGGCTCGCGTCCCAATTTGCGCGAAGGTCGCACGTGCCGCGATCGCACCGACTTGGCTCCGCTACCAGATCGCGGTGAAGCTGATCACAGGGGATGTGATCACGGCGAGCAGGACGATCGCCTGGCGACGCATGGTGGGCTCTCCTAGAGTCACGGTTGTCTCGAGCGTGTGCAGAAGTCCAGACGTGGCAAGCGAGCCCGTTGTTCAGCGCCATCCCAAAGACTGCTCGGAGCCTGCCGGCTCTAGGCTTCGTGCCCCTCCGGGCGACGCCGGGCGGAAAGCACGCCCGCGTGCTGATCCGCCCACTGAACCTTGCGCGGCCGCCTCGCTGCGGGTCGAGTCGGACGCCATAGGGTTGGGAGTGGAGGAACGCCATGATCAGAATTCGACGCGACCGGGAGATATACGAGACGGACGGCGAGTGGTTCCATGCTCGCTGGCATTTCTCGTTCGACCGCTACCGCGACCCCGACAACGACCACTTCGGTGCCATGCGGGTCTTCAACGACGACCGCCTGATAGCCGGAGCCACCTGGCCGCTCCACCCGCACCGCGACGTCGAGGGGATCACCTACGTGGTCGAGGGTTCGTTCGGGCACGAGGACAACGTCGGGGGCGCCTACGGGCCCCTGCCGGCCGGGTCCGTACAGCGCATGACCCTCGGCTCGGGCGCGCTCCATTCGGAGCAGAACGCCTCGAAGACCGAGCCGATGCGGTTCATCCAGATCTGGATCCTGCCGGACACCGCCGATCTGCCACCCGCGGTCGAGCAGCGCGTTTTCACCCGTGAGGACCGAGCCAACCGGTTGCTCCGGATCGTTGGCCCCGACGGAGACGGCGCCGTCAAGGTCCACCAGCAGGCGTCGGTCTACGTCGCCGCGCTCGATGCGGGCACGGAGGTCACGCACCCGATCGGCGATGGCCGCGGGGTCTACGCGTATCTGATAGGTGGAGCGGCGACGTTCGACGGCCAGGACGTCTCGACGGGCGACGCCGCGAAGGTGACGAACCAGCCTTCTCTCCAGATCACGGCTCGCGAGCCGAGCGAGCTGATCCTCGTCGACGTGCCGATGAGCTTCAAACCTGTGGGAGTCTGGGGCGGCCGTGTGTAGACTCGGGATGTGAACGGGAGGAAGGGATGACGGCTCCCGCGCAGGCCGGAACACGCGCCGCGTCGCTCGAGTTCCGCGACGTGACCAAACGGTATTCGGCCGGGCCCGGGACTCCGGGGGCCGTGAACGACCTATCGTTCGAGGTGCCCGCCGGCTCGATTTGCGTACTGGTCGGCCCATCCGGCTGCGGCAAGACGACCAGCCTCAAGATGGTCAATCGCCTGATCGAGCCGAGCAGCGGTCAGATCCTGCTGGACGGCGTCGACGTCCAGACCGAAGATGTCACGGCTCTGAGACGGCGCATCGGCTACGTGATCCAGCAGGTTGGCCTCTTCCCGCACCTGACCATCGGTCGCAACGTGGCCGTCGTGCCGTCGCTGGTGGGCTGGTCGAACCAACGCCAGCGGGCCCGAACGGACGAGCTGCTGTCGATGGTCGGGCTCGACCCCGACCGATATGGCGACCGCTACCCTTCGCAACTCTCCGGCGGGGAGCGGCAGCGCGTTGGCGTGGCGCGGGCCCTGGCCGCGGATCCGTTGCTAATGCTCATGGATGAGCCCTTCGCCGCAGTCGACCCGATCGTTCGTGCACGGCTCCAGGACGAGTTCCTGCGGCTGCAGCGCGAGCTGGCCAAGACGATCGTCTTCGTCACTCACGATATCGACGAGGCGATCAAGATGGGCGACCTGATCGTGGTCATGACCGAGGGCGGGCGGCTGGCCCAGTTCGGGCCGCCGGACGAGATCCTGGCCCACCCCGCGTCGCCGTTCGTGGCCCAGTTCGTCGGCCAGGATCGCGGCCTCAAGCGCCTCTCGCTCCGGACCGTGGCGGATCTCGGGGTCGAGCCTCTGGCGCAGCCGGGCGACCTGCCAGTGCTTCCGCCCGCGACGACGTTGCGTGACGCCCTCTCGATCCTGCTCGCGGCGGATACGCGCGGCGGGCTCGCGGTCGATGAGGCGGGCCGGCCTCGCGGCCTCGTAACTGTCGATGCCATCGCAAGCGCGCTCGCTGCCGATCTGGCGGGCGCGGCTCTGACATGAGCGGCGAGCCGCTCGTCCGGTGGGACTGGCTGTTTGCCCATCTCGGACCCATAGCCGACCGCGTTGGCCAGCACATCTATCTCGCCGGACTGGCCGTCGGGATCGGGTTCGCCATCTCGTTCGTGCTGGCCGCGATTTCGATCAGGCGGCGCAGGCTCTTCCCGGCCATCTCCGTCCTCGCAACCGGGGTCTATACGATCCCGAGCTTCGCCGTGTTCCCCGTGCTGGTCGTGGTCACCGGTCTATCAACGCTATCCGTTGAGATCCCGCTCGTTCTGTACACCCTCGTCCTCTTCGTGCCGAACATCGTCGCCGGGTTCGACGCCGTGCCGGCCGACGTTCTCGAGGCCGCCGATGGTCTCGGCTACACGTCGTCGCAACGCTGGTGGCAGGTCGAGCTACCCCTCGCCGTCCCACTGGTGGTGGCGGGGCTGCGTCTTGCGACCGTCTCGACCATCGGCCTCGTGACCGTCTCGGCGATCCTCGGCGACAGCTTCGGCGGGCTCGGCTACTACATCCTCGACGGCTACCATCGCACCTTTACGACGGAGATTCTCGTCGGCGGATTGCTGTCGATTGCTCTGGCGGCGCTGGCAGACTTCGGCTGCGTCCTGTTGCAGCGGCTGCTGACCCCGTGGGCCGCGGCACGCAACGTGGCTCGGTGATGGACATCCTCACGGCCACCGCGCAGTGGCTGACCGACCCTGCGCATTGGCAGGGGACCAACGGAATCCCCTGGCGGCTGCTAGAGCATGTCGCCCTGAGCGGCGTCTCGCTGATCCTGTCGGGCTGTGTAGCCATGCCGCTGGGCCTGTGGATCGGCCATACCGGCCGTTTCTCGTGGCTGGTCGTGAGCTCGGCTAACGCCTGGCGGGCGCTGCCCTCGTTCGCGGTCATCGGGTTGCTGGTGCCGTTTACTACGTCGATCGATCGGAACCTCGGCTTCACCTTGTATCCGACGGTGATCGCGATGATCGTCCTCGCCGGACCGCCGATCCTCGTCAACTCATATCAAGGCGTGGCCGGAGTGGACCGCGACCTGGTGGAGGCGGCGCGGGGAATGGGGATGCGGGAACGTCAGGTCCTGTTCGGCGTCGAGATGCCGATCGCCTTGCCGGTTCTGGCGACCGGCGTCCGTTCCGCGGCGGTCCAGGTCATCGCGACGGCCACACTCGGAGCCGAGTTCGGCTTTGGCGGTCTGGGGAGATACCTCGTCTTGGGAGAGGCGAACCAGGACAACGGCGAGCTGTTCGGCGGCGTGGTGCTCGTTGCGGCGCTGGCCCTGACCACGCTGGCCCTGTTCACGCTCCTCGAGCGGCGCGTGGTCTCGTCCGGCCTGAGGACGCGTACCGCGAACTGAGCCAAGGGTCGTCGCCTGTCGCGTTGGACGGGCGCGAGCAATTGCCCTATCGATTGGTGCGTCTGCGCAACCTATAGTCGGTGCGTTCGTGGCGACTCAACCATGGGATCGCGCGACCGATGCAATCGGGAGGATACCCAGATGCGGATACCCCGCATGCTCGTCCTCGGGGCGTCGGTGCTGGTGCTTGCGAGCGCCTGCTCGACGGGTGGGGCAAGCAGTCCAAGCGCAGCCAGCCCGACCATAAAGATGGGTTCGGACGGCTTCTACGAATCGAAGCTCATGGCCGAGATCTACTCGCAGGCTCTCGAGGCCAAGGGTTACAAGGTCGACCGGACCGGCCTTGGGCTCGGAACCCGCAAGGTCACCGCTGCTGCCCTCGAGGGCGGCCAGATCGACGTCAAGCCGGAGTACATCGGCAGCGGTCTGGCCTACTACGATGCCACGAAGACCACGGGTGACCCGGCGACGAACGCAGCAGCCCTGCAGACGATCCTGAACGGCAAGGGCGGCGGCATCACCGTTCTCAAATACTCACCCGCGGCCGACCAGAACGCCTTCGTCGTGACCAAGGCCACCGCCGACCAATTCCATCTGGCCTCGCTCAGCGACACCACAGCGGTTCAAGCCCAGCTCAAGTTCGGCGTTGCAACCGACTGCCAGACCAACCCGGTGTGCGCCGCCGCGCTCAAGACCGCCTACGGCCTGGATCTCTCCAGCGCGTTGCCGCTTTCGGCGTGCGACCAGCCCATGGTCGACGCGCTGACGGCGGGTACGATCACCGTGGGTGAGCTGTGCTCGACGCAGCCCGACATCCTCAAGAACGGTTGGGTCGTCCTGACCGACGACAAGCACACGCAGCCGGCCGACAACCTGGCGCCACTGGTGCGCAACGATCTGCTGGCCAAGGTGGACAAGGCCGGCTTCGAAGCCATTCTGAACGGCGTCTCGGCCAAGATGACGACCGATGCGCTCCTCAAGCTGAACTCCGAATATGTCTTCGACAAGAAGGACATCCCCACGATCGCCAAGGAGTGGCTGACCGCCAACGGACCTTTCTAGTCGCTTATCGAGTCAGAATGAACGGCCTGCCCGGGAAACGGGCAGGCCGTTCTTCATGGTAGTGGTCGTGCGGCTACTCGGCCGAAGGCGCCTTCTCCACCCAGCTCGAGCGAGACTCTGCCGCCGACTGCTAGGCCGCGGCGACGCCAGCCGTAGCCGTCTCGGGCGCTTCGGAATCGCTAGCGCCGGTGACCCTGGGGTTTCGTATCCCGATGCCGTTCGTGATCGCTCCGGCCAGGAGCAGCCCTGCGGCGATCCCCATCGCCAGTCGGAACGAATCGGTGGACGCCTCCCGGGCGCCGTTCGCCAGGGCCGGACTCGCCGCAGGGTCCGGGCGGTTGAGGGGCGAGACCTCCTGCCGAACCTGGGCCGAGGAGGTGTCGATCCCCGGTACCTTGGACGAGAGATCGGCGTAGAAGGCACCTGTGATCGCCACGAAGATCAGAGCCCCGGCGAGCTGCGGGCCGACCCTCGAGATGGCGTTGTTGACGGCCGAACCGAGCCCGGCGCGATTCTCAGGCACGGAGGACATCAGCGCGGTCGTCAGCGGAGCCACGGTCGTCGCGAGACCAAGCCCGAAGAGGATCGTCTCCGGCAGGAAGTCCGCCAGGTACCCGGTCGACGGGAGCCACGTGGACGGATCGCCGGGTTGGAGGTTCCAGGCGGGGCTGCTCGCCGGCATTCGCGTCAGCCAAAGGATGCCGACCGCCATCAACACTGGGCCGACGGTCATGAACAGCCTCGGCCCGTAACGGACGCACAGGACGCCGAACCGCGACGACAGCAGGACCAGGATCAGCGCGCCCGGCACGCCGATGAAGCCCGCCGCAGCGGCGGAGTAGCCGAGCGTGCCCTGGCTGAAGATCGACTGCTGATACCCGGTCACGTACAGGGCGCCGTAGATGAGGAACGTCGAGAGGTTCGTCACCGCGAAGTTGCGCGAGCGGAAGAGACCGAGCGGTACCAGTGGATTGCGGCCGCGGGCCATCAGAATCACGAACAGGACGGTTGCCGCCGCCCCCACGACGATGAACGCGGGACCAACCGGGCTATCCCACTGATGCTGCTGCCCGTAGATGGCCCCGAACGTGAGACCGCCCACTGCCACTGCGACTACCGCGGCGCCCAGCCAATCGAACGAGCGGCCTGCGTTCGGATCGCTGCTCTCCTCCACGTACCGCCATGCGGCGAATAGCGCGATCGCGATCAGCGGCACGTTCATGAAGAAGACCGCTCGCCACGAGATCGTCTCGACCAGAACGCCACCGATCACCGGACCGAGGATGACGGTTGCGGCCGATGCGGCAGCCCACAATCCGATGGCGCGGCCACGCTCGGCGCCTTCGAAGGTGTGCGTCAGCAAGGCCAGCGATCCGGGCACCAGCAACGCTCCGGCTCCGCCCTGGACGATGCGGAAGACGATCAGCGTCTCCATGCTGGGGGCGACCCCGCACAGGATCGACGAGCCGCCGAAACCGACGAGGCCGATGACGAAGAGGCGGCGCCGACCGTACGCGTCGGCGAGGGCGCCGGCGAGGATCAGCAGCGCGCTGAGGCTGAGCAGGTAGGCGTTATAGACGTAGGACTCACCCTCGAGGGCCCCGAGGTTGGCGCTCGGCAGATCCTGACCGATCCGCTGCAGCGCGACGTTCACCACGGTCGAGTCCAGGAAGACGATCGCCGAGCCCAGGATCGCCGCGAGCAGCGTGCCGGTGCGGCGGTTCATGGACGACTCTCTCGCCCCAATGCATAGGCCACGGCTGCGTCGACGGTCATGCGTCCGCCCTCGCTCAGCGCCGCCTCGACGTCCGCCGGGTCGAGCGAGCTCGTGTCCGGATGAACGGCGGTGGTGCGCTCGGTCAGCGACCCGAGCTCCGTCCCGCCGGTACGGGCGAGCCGATCGGCCGCGGCGCTCAGGCGGACCGCCCGCAGCAGGTCGCCCTCAGCCGCTGCGAGGATTCCGAAGTCTCCAAGCAGGATGGTCATGCCCGAAATGTCTCCCACGCCGGCGAAGTGCTCGAGGGCTTCGCGCCACAGCGGTCCGGACTGGGCCACCGTCTGGCCCAGCTTGTCGTAGGCGAGCCCGAGGGTGTGGAACGCCCAGGCCAGGCTGAAAGGGTCCGACATGCGCCGGAGCATCTCGACATCCTCGACCAGCGTGTCTCGGGCGGCCTCGTTGTCGTCGCCGAAGTAGTAGGCGTTCCCAAGCCCCCACAGCACGCGAGCGATCATCTCCGTATCCCCGAGGTCGCGGTACATAGCCAGGCTCTCCTCGAAGGCCGCGCGCGATTTGGGGATGTCCTCCCGGTTTATCAGCGTCGGAAACCCGAGATTGTAGAGCGCGTTGGCGATGGCCCGGCGGTCGCCGATCTTTCGGCACAGCTCCAGACAAGCCTCGTAGTACGCCATTGCGCTGGTCATCTCTGCCCGCCAGTACGCCACACCGCCGGCGGCTTCCAGGGCCTTCGATCGTTCCAGCGGGTGGCCGTCCTGATCAGGCACCGCCAGGGTCCGCTCGAGGACGGCCGCCCCCTCACGCAACATGCCCCGCATCTGCCAGAACCGCCACAGAGCAGAGCCCAGCCTCAGCGCCGTCTCGACTGAGTTGCTTTCGATCGACCAGTTGACCGCCGCCCGGAGGTTGCCGTTCTCGCGGACGAGGTCGTCCAGAAGCCGCTTCTGGTTCGGGCCGGTCAGTCCGGGAGCCGAAGCCTCCGCCATCGCAACGAAGAAGGCGGCATGGCGCCCGGCCATCGCCTCGACCTCGCCGTTCCAGGCAAGCCGCTCGAGGGCGAACTCACGGATCGTGGCGAGCATGGTGAAGCGCGGCTCTCCGTCGGTCTCCTCCTGGCGTATCAGGCTCTGATCGACCAGACCGGAGAGACCCGACAGCACGTCGAGACCAACATCGCTGCACACCGCCTCCGCGGCCGCCAGACTCGCCCCATCGACGAAGACCGAGAAGCGAGCGAACAGCCTTCGGGCCGGCTCGTCGAGCAGGTCGTGGCTCCAGGCAATGGCTCCGCGCAGGGTTCGTTGCCGAGCCGGCAAGTCACGTGAGCCGGCCTCGAGCGCCTCGAGGCGCTGGCCAAGGCGGGCAAGGAGGGCCTGGGGCGGGAGGAGCTTGACCCGGGCGGCAGCCAGCTCGATGGCCAGCGGCAGGCCGTCGAGGCGGCTGCAGATCTCGGCCACGGCAGGGGCGTTGGCGGCCGTGATCTGAAAGTCCGGTCGGACCGCCGCGGCGCGCTGGATGAAGAGTGCGACAGCCTCGTACTGCGAGACGGAGGCAGGGTCGATAGCTGCGCCAGGCTGTGGCAGGGTCAGGGGCGGGACAGCGTATTCGCGCTCGCCATATATGTGGAGAGTGGCCCTGCTGGTGACGACGACGTTCAGGCGGGGGCTGGCCTTGAGGAGGTCGCCGATCAACCGCGCGGCCGGCATGACTTGTTCAAAGTTGTCCACGATGAGAAGCAGGTGGCGGTCGCGCAGGTACTCGATGAGCTTGTTCGCCGGCGGATCGTTCGGCGACTCGCGCAAGCCGAGCGCCACCAGGATCGCGGGAGCCACCAGGTCGGAGTCCTCGATCGGACTGAGTGGGACGAAGAAGACCCCGTCGGCGAAGTCGGAAATCGAATCGGCTGCGAGCTGCAGGCCGAGGCGCGTCTTGCCGGTTCCGCCGGGGCCGGTCAGGGTCAACAGCCTGGTCGTGCCGAGGAGGCGTTTGGCCTCGGCCACCTCTCGGCCGCGCCCGACGAAGCTGGTGAGCTGAGTCGGAAGGTTGTTGGGCGCGGCTTCGAGCGAACGCAGAGCCGGGAATTCAGAAGCGAGGCCCTCGATCACGGTCTCGTAGATGCGCTCGGGCTGGGCCAGGTCCTTGAGGCGGTGACGGCCGAGGTCCCGCAGCGCGACCCCGGCCGGGAGGCTCTGCTCGGCCAGGGCACGGGTCGAATCCGACATGAGGATCTGACCGCCATGGCCTACCGCCGCGATTCGGGCTGCCCGATGGACGTCGAGGCCGACGTACGTGCCATCGCGAACCAGACCCTCGCCGGTGTGTAGTCCCATCCTCACCCTGACTGCCGTCCCGCCCGGCCAGCTGGCACCCGCCATCGCGCGTTGCGCCGCCACAGCGGCCGAGACCGCGGCAACCGGGCTGTCGAATGCGGCGAAGAGCGAGTCGCCCTCGGTCCCCACAGGAACCCCGCCTGCTTCCTCGACCGCGCCCCGCAGCAGGTGGTGATGCTGGCTCAGCAGGTCCGGGTATGCGGCACCCAGCGCCTGCAGCAGCCGGGTCGAGCCCTCGATGTCGGTGAAAAGAAAGGTGACGGTTCCGGTCGGGAGGTCGACTGTTCGCTGCATCGGGTCAGACGTGGTGGTCCACGGTTACTGCCCGCAGCCGGCGGGCGACCTCCCGAAGGACCGCCAGCGCGACGCCGGGCTCGGATTCGAGCAGCTTCTGGAAGTCCCACGACGCCAGGGCCAGGCACGTGGTCGGCTCGTCGGCGGTGACGGACGCCACCCGAGGCTGCCGGTCGAGCAGCGAAAGCTCGCCGAAGAAGTCGCCCGGACCCAACCGAGCTAGGACCTCTCCGTCTCGAACCACGCTTGCGGAGCCGGTGACGACCATGTAGAAGCCGGTCTCGATCTCGCCCTGGCGGGCGATCCGCCGGCCATTCGGGAAGTCGACTTCGACAGCACGCTCGGCGATGGCCGATCGGCCGGCGTCGCCCACCGCGGAGAAGAGCCCAACGCCGGCCAGCAGACGGGCGCGCTGGTCCGGGGTGAGCGTCATATGGCATCTCCTCTTTGTCGTCGCGTCCTGGCTCCCGGGTGGCCGCATGCTGACCGCGCCCTCGGGGATAGTCAACGAACGTCGCGCCTGGGGCGCGCCAGGTCGCACGCACGGGAACGATCGCGGCGCAGCGCGGTCGGCGCCTTGTGTTGAAGGGGTACCTGCGCTACACACATAGGGTTTCGCCAAGACCGCCCCGCTTCGAGGAGGGTTCATGGCCCAGCTCTTGGAACTCCCGGACGAGCTTGGGTCGCTCGCCCTCTTCGCCGACCTCACCCGCCCGCAGCTGGACGCCGCCGCCCATTCGTTCGAGGAAGTGTGGTTCGGCGAAGGAGAGCGAATCCTGCGCGAGGGGCTCACCGGCTCGGGCTTCTACGTGATCCTCGACGGAGAGGTTGCCGTTCGGACCGGCGGTCGCAACGCCGCAATCCTTGGACGCGGTGATTTCTTTGGCGAGGTTTCGGCGCTGCTCGGCGAGCCTCCGTCGGCGGACGTGGTGGCGCTGCATCCGATGCGTTGCCTGCACCTGGCCGCGCCGGCGCTTCGCGACTTCCTGCTCGCCCATCCCGCGGTCATGTACCGGATGCTGACAGACCAGACGCGTCGGCTCCGGACTACGACCCGGGCCCGTGGCTGACCGGTGGAGCCACGATCGGCCCATCGCGCGACGGCCCCACGATCGACCTCGCGGGCGACGGCCAGTCCGGATGCCGCTGCGCGACCCTTCCCGCCGGGCGAATACCCGCTCGTGGTCGTCGGTAGCGGACCCGGCGGACTCCAGCTCAGCTACTCGCTGCGGCGCCTCGGGATCAAGCACGCTGTCATCTCGGACGACCCGGCGCCGGGTGGCATGTTCCGGCGCTGGCCCTTCTTCCAACGGCTGCTGAGCTGGACGAAACCGTATGCACCGGCGGAACGCGGCAGCCGCGCCTACGAACGCTACGACTGGAACAGCTTGCTCGCGGTCGAACTCGAGAACCGCGCCCTGCAGGCGGGCTTGATGGACGGCACGTCTTATTTCCCGTCTCGGCCGGAGATGGAGCGCAACCTGGTCTCCTTCGCCGAGCGGACCGGGATCGAGGTTCGCTACGGCTGCCGGTGGGAGGCGACGAGGCACGAGGAGACGGCCGCGGGCGAGCGATTCGTACTCGCGACGTCGGACGGCGAGTACCGCTGCCGGGTCGTGGTCTTCGCAGTCGGGATCGCGGAGCCGTACACGCCGCCCACCCCCGGTCTCGACCTGGCCCCTCATTACGCCGACACACGTCCGCCGGAAACCTATGCGGGCAAGCGGATCTTCATCGTCGGCAAGCAGAACTCGGGTTTCGAGCTGGCCACTGGGCTGCTGCCGTGGGCGCGGTCGATCGTCCTAGCCTCCCCGAGTCCGGCCAAGTTGTCGGTCGTCACGCGTTCGCTGGTGGGCGTCAGGGCCCGCTATCTTCAGCCGTACGAAGACCATGTGCTGGCCGGCGGCGTCGGCGTGCTCGAGGCCTCGATCGACCGGATCGTCCGGACCGGAGAGACGCTGCGAGTCACCGTCAGACCGTCCGCCGGTGGTGACGCGGTCGACTTCGAGGTGGACGAGGCGATAGCTGCGACCGGCTTCGTAGCCCCTTTGCGTGACCTTCCGACGCTGGGCGTGGCCACTTTCGGCTCGAGCCGGCTGCCCGCCCAGACGCCCTTCTGGGAGAGCGCAACCGTCCCGGGCATCTACTTCGCCGGCACGATCAGCCAGGGTGCCGCGGGCCTGAAGAAGCACGGCATGCCGTCGAACTCAGGCGCGGTCCACGGGGCCCGATACAACGCCCGCCTGCTGGCGGGCTACCTCTCCGAGAAGCACTTCGGTGTGCCACGACCCCGGCGCCGGCTGGCCTCCGCGGAGGTTCTGCCGTTCCTGCTCGACGAGATCTGCCGGGCGCCCGAGCTGTGGCATCAACGTGCCTATCTGGCGACCATCGTGACCCTCAATTCGGACGGCGGCATCACCGACGACGGGCTCCTCCCGCTGGCCCATTTTCTCGACTCCGGCGGGCCGGATGCGGTCGCGGCCACGATCGAGGCCAATGCCGAGGGAGCGGTGTATCCGGTTCTGTATGCGCGCCGTGACGGTCACGTCGACGAGCACGTCCTGCCGGGTCATCCGCTCCAGGATTTCGGTACGCCGGAGCATCGCCGCGCGGTTGCCGCGGTTCTGGGGGAAGTGGGCATCGGTGGGCATGCGGAGCTTGCCGGCGGCGCCGCGCGCTGATCGGGCGCGAGGCTCTCGCGTCGTGGGCCGGCCCGCGCCGCCACCTGATCGATGACCGCGACGGTCGTAGACTCGGCGCAGGTTCAACCATCGCGGAGCGACCGGGATCACATGGACTATTCGATCCGCCGCGCCCTGGCGCAGAGCGGCGTAGTTGACATCACCACCACGGGCAGGCGCAGCGGGCAGCCGCGTCGCATCGAGATCGTCTATCACGTGATCGGCGGGCGCATCTACATCAGCGGCCAGCCGCGGGCAGACCGCAAGCGAGCCTGGCTGTCCAACCTCGAGGCGGACCCACACTTCATCTTGCATCTGAAGAGCGGCGTGAAGGCCGATCTGCCCGCCACGGCTCGCGAGATCACGGACGAGTCTGAGCGTCGAGCGGTTCTCGAGCATGTCGCCCGGGCCTGGAAACGAACCGACCTCGACAACATGGTTGCCTACAGTCCGCTGATCGAAGTCACGATCGCAGGCCTCGACGGCGCGGCGGTCGGGTAGCCGCGCGACCGTTCTGCCCGTCCGCGGCGTGCCTCAGGTCGGCTGCCCGGTCGGCCGATGGGCGAGCGCAACGATTCCTCGGAGTCCGGCTCATCGGGACCGCGAATCGAAGCCTTCTAGTAGGGTTCCCGAAATGGAACGGAAGTGGCTGATCCTCACCAGCGTCTCGCTCGGCTCGCTGATGGCGACGCTCGACGGCAGCATCGTCAACATCGCCCTGCCGGCGATCCAGACCGACTTCCGGATAGACCTGACCACCGTCGAATGGGTCGTCGTCGCCTACCTGCTGGTCGTCGGCAGCCTTCTCCTGCCGGTCGGCCGGCTCGGCGAAGTGCTGACGTTCAAGCGCGTATACCTGGTCGGGTTCGCGGTCTTCACCGTGGCCAGCGTCTGCTGCGGAGCCTCTCCGACCGCAGAGGCTCTGGTCAGTTTTCGAGTGGTCCAGGCAATCGGCGCGGCGATGATCATGGCCATGGGTCCGGCGATCGTTGCCAGGACCTTCCCAGCGCATGAGCGTGGGCGGGCGCTTGGTCTCAATGGCGTCAGCGTTTCGATCGGGCTGAGCCTCGGCCCGGCGTTGGGCGGGTTGCTCACGCAGGCTGCAACGTGGCGCGCGATCTTCCTCATCAACGCCCCGATTGGAGTGATCGCGATCCTGTGGGCGGCGCGGATCCTTCCCCAGGAGGAGCCCGGCAGAGGCCAATCGTTCGACGTCGAAGGCGCGGTTCTTTCGGGTGCCGCCCTGTTTGCCTTGCTCCTGGCCCTGAGCGACGGTCAGCAATGGGGCTGGACGAGCCCGGCGATCCTCGGCCTCCTGGTTGCCTTCGTTGGCCTTGGCGCGGCGTTCGTCTTCGTGGAGCGGCGCAGTCTCCAGCCGATGATCGACCTCGCGCTCTTCCGCATCAGACCGTTCACGGCCGGTCTGGCGAGCGTCGTGGTCGCCTTCCTGGGCCTCTTCACGGCGACCTTCCTGCTGCCGTTCCTGCTCCAGCAGGCGCGTGGCTTCTCGCCGGTCGAGGCGGGCCTGCTTCTCACGCCCCTGCCGATCGCGATGGCCGTGGTGGCGCCGTTCAGCGGGGCGGCCTCCGACCGGTTCGGGCCGCGGGTTCTTGCAAGCGCGGGCATGGCGATCATGGTTCTCGGCCTGCTCAGCCTTACCCAGCTTTCGGTCAACTTCGCCCTGCCGGACCTCATCTGGAGGCTCGTCCTGCTGGGGATCGGCCAGGGCCTCTTCATGAGCCCCAACAGCAGCGCCGTACTGGGTTCGGTGCCGCGACCGCGCGTCGGCACCGCCTCAGGTACTCTCGCCCAGATGCGAGTCAACGGCCAGGCGTTGGGCATCGCGCTGAGCGCGGCGATCGTTGCCACGCGACTGCCGGTCCATCTCGCCGAGTTGGGGCACGGTGCGCCAACGACCGCAATCCGGAACGAGGCGCTGGCCGGCGCCATCCACGACGCGTTCGCGGTTGCGGCAATCATCTGCTGCATCGGCATCGTGGCCAGCCTGGTGCGCGGATCGCATCGGCCCGGTCAGACGGTGCCGGCCGTCGGGGCCGCCGAATCTGCCACTTCCGCGGCGCGGCCTTCGTCGGCCAGATCATGAGACGGGAGACGCAATGGCACTGACCAGGCTGCACGGTATCGACCCCGGCCGTATCGGCGTATTTGCCGGACCGCTCGCCGGGCAACCCGCTTCCGTCCAGCGCGACACGGCCCGAGAGATCGAGCGGCTCGGGTACGGCACGCTCTGGTACGGGGAGGCCCTGGCGCGCGAGGCCTTCGCACAAGGAGCGATCTATCTCGCCGCCACTGAGAGGCTCATCGTCGCCAGCGGCATCGCCAACATCTGGGCGCGCGACGCGGCTGCCATGGCGAACGGCGGACGCGCGCTGGCCGAGGCATGGCCCGGCCGCTTCATCATGGGATTGGGTGTCAGTCATGCTCCGCTCGTGCGTGTACGAGGCCACTCGTACGACAAGCCCTACTCCGCGATGATCGAGTACCTGGTGGCACTGGAGGCCGCGCCGTGGCGCGGTCCTGAAGCCGGTCTTCCTCCGATCGTCCTGGCAGCGCTGGGGCCGAAGATGGTTGGCCTGGCCGGCGAGCGCACCGCCGGCGCGTACCCGTACTTCTCGACGAAGGAGCACGTGCGGGAGGTCCGGAGGATCCTCGGAGCGGAACCGTTCCTGGCCGCAGACCTGCCCGTCGTCCTCGCTGCGGACTTGTCCTCGGCACGGGCTATCGGCAACCGACACATGAGCGGGTACCTGGGCTCCGCCAACTACCGGAACAACCTGCTTCGCCTCGGCTGGTCCGAGGCCGATCTCGAGCCGCCAGGCTCGGACGCGGTGTTTGAAGCAATCGTCGCCTGGGGCGATCTCGATCGAATCCGGGCGGCGGTCGGCGAGCGCTTCGAAGCCGGTGCGGACCATGTCGTGCTCAACTTCGTCGCCGAGGACCCGTCCGTTCCACCTCTGGCGGAGATGCGCCAGCTGGCCGGTCTCACCCAGGGCGTCTAGCCGCGCAGGCCACTGGCCGGCGTGGGCCGCAAGACTCCTCCGACTCGGTCGAAACTGAGAGCCCCTCCGAGCCCCACCGCTTCTATAGTCGATGTCTGCGGACGGACGAATGTCGATTGAGGCAGAGGAGGCTCAATTGGCCGCACCAGTGGCACATCGGGTTTCGCTGCGGGGTGCGTCGCTCTCCGTGGTTGGGCTGGCGGCCGCCCTAACGGTTCTGGTCGGATTGGTGGTCGTCGCGACTCGGGGCGGAAGCCAGGGTCCCACGAACTCCGGCCTGGCAACGGCGATCTCGTGGCAGTCGGGCGACATTTCACCGCCGACGGCCGTGGCGTTCGAGCGGCTCGTGTCGATCGGGGACCAGCTCTACCTGATCGCCTCGGCCAACGGGGTGGGCGACGGGACCATGAGCGCTTCCGAGGGCATCTGGGCGAGCACGGACGGCCTCAAGTGGAACAGGCAGGCCGGGATCGACGCAGTCAAATCACCCGGGACGGAAAGCTCGACCTTCGCCGACGCCTCCTCCAACGGGCGCGGCAGCGCGGTCCTGGTGGGCAGCGAGCAGACGGGTGATGGGGTCGATCGGACTGCTGCCTGGTGGACGTCCGATGGCAAGACATGGGTGAGTGCGAGCGTCGAAGGGCCGGCCGGTCGGATGCTCAGCGTCGCAAGCCGGCCCGACGTCCTCGTCGCGGTCGGGGTCGACTTCTCTGGCAATGCGGCCGGGTGGCGTTCGACCGACGGTGGATCGAGCTGGAGGAGCGTCTCTTTGCCGGGAGCTGGCCGAGATGCGGTGGACGTGACCGTCTGGGGAGATCGCTTCGTTGCGATCGGTCGCTCGCAGGACGCCAACGACCTCCTGCTATGGACCTCTCCCGACGGCGCCGTCTGGAGCCTCGCGCAGTCGCCGTCGGATCCGTCCTTCTACCCCAGCCAATTGATCCCACTGCGCAACACCCTCGCCGTCCTCGGCCACGGTGTGCCCGGGAGCGCGATTCTGACCTGCGGCAATGACCTGACCTGCGCTCGAGCCACGGTGCCCGTACTTGGCTACACCTCTTCCTTCACCGAGATCCGCGCAGGCGCGGAACTGTCAGGGACGATTGTCCTGAGCGCCCTCTCCGCGACTGCAGGGACCGCGGCAAGTCCAGGTTCGAGCACGGATGCTTCCTCCGGCGTTGCGTTCTGGGCCTCTACTGATGGGCGCAACTGGACGACGCCATCGAGCAGCCCATCCCCGATCTTCGTGATCTCGAATCTCGTTGTCTTCAACGCACGGCTCGTTGCCGTGACGGTCGGTCCGGACCTGACTCCGATCGTTCCGACGGTGATGACCGGCGATCTCCGATAACGGTTCGGTCCCTGCCTCGACCGCCTGGCCAGGTAGTCCGGTCGACCGTCTCTTGTCCCATTCGGCCAGCCTTCCCGCCGGCTGATTGTCCCGCGCCCGGCCGGGCGCCGCTCGAAAGACGAGTAGGCAGCGAACCGAGCCAGCCCTTACGCTGGGCGTGAGATCGCGCACGAAAAGGGGAGGCCGCAAATGGAATGGGTCACGCGCGAGCATCCACACACGGACCGGGTGGCCTGCCCGTGGCTGATCCGGAAGTTCATCGATATCGACGCCGAGATCGTCTACGTCCCGGCGGCCGACGTGCTGCCATACGCCGAGCTGACCGGCGCGATCAGCTTCGACGCGAAGGGCGCCCGATACACCCATCGCGACGGGCTGTGCTCCTTCGAGGTCCTGATCGAGGAATACGGTCTGGGCGGGGACCCGGCTCTAGCGTTGATGGGGCGAATCGTCCACGGTGCGGACGTCTCCGAGGATCGTGAGGCCACTCCGGAATCGCGCGGGCTGCTCGCGATAGCCGACGGCTTCGCGCTTCTCGGCCTGCCTGATCAGCAGATCCTCTCTCGAGAGCTCCCGATCTACGACGCTCTCTACGCCTGGTGCGAGCGCGAGGTCACTGCGAGTCGGTGACGACCATCGCAGAGTCGAGTGGAGGGCTGGGTCGCGACGGACGGCTCCTCTTCGCGACCCGAGGCGTGCGGATGTTCGGCTACGGCCTGGCGTCGGTGGTGCTCGTGCTGTACCTGGCCGCCCTCGGGTTGCCGGATTGGGCGATCGGACTTCTCCTGTCGCTGACGCTTCTCGGCGACGCGGCGATCTCGCTGTGGCTGACCACGCACGCAGACCGGGTTGGTCGGCGCCGCGTCCTGCTGGTCGGGTCGGTGCTCATGTGCCTGGCGGGAGTCGGGTTCGCCTCGACGAGCTTCTTGCCGGTGCTGGTGCTCGCCGCGACGATCGGCGTCATAAGCCCGAGCGGCAACGAGGTCGGGCCATTTCTGGCGGTCGAGCAGGCGTCGCTGTCGCAGACGGTCGGCGATCGGGCCCGAACGCGGGTCTTTGCCTGGTTCAACCTGACCGGCTCGTTCGCGACCGCGGCGGGCGCCCTGGTCGGGGGCGGCGTCGCCGGGGGGCTGATGGCCGCCGGTTGGTCAACGATCGACGCCTATCGGTTCGTCATCGTCATCTATGCATGCCTCGGCCTTCTGCTGGCGGCGTTGTTCGGGCGGGTCTCGCCGCTCGTCGAGGTCGCGGCGCCGGCCGACGTCTCGATCGCGCGGCGGCTCGGGCTGCATCGATCGCGTGGCATCGTGGCCCGGCTTTCGGCGCTCTTCGTGATCGATGCCTTCGCCGGGGGCCTGGTCGTGCAGAGTCTGGTCGCCTACTGGTTCCACCTGCGGTTCGGCGCAGACGTGGCCGTGGTCGGCGGCGCGCTCTTCGGCGCCAACCTGCTCGCGGGCCTTTCCGCGCTTGCCGCCGCCCGGATCGCCGACCGGATCGGCCTTGTCCGGACGATGGTCTTCACACACCTCCCGTCCAACGTGCTGCTCGCGGCGATCCCGCTGATGCCCACGCTGCCGCTCGCGATCGCCGTCCTCCTGGTCCGCTTCTCGATCAGTCAGATGGACGTGCCGACTCGCCAGGCCTACACGATGGCGGTCGTCGACCCCGACGAGCGCTCGGCTGCGGCCGGCGTCACCGGCATCGCTCGAACCCTTGGCGCGTCGGCATCGCCGCTAATCGCGGCGCCTTTGTTCGGCGCGGCCAGTCTCGCCGCACTGCCGTTCCTGCTGGCGGGCGGCCTCAAGATCGGCTACGACCTGTTGCTCTACCGCGCCTTCCGGTCCCTACCACCGGCGCACGAGTTGCGGCTCAATGCGGAGCGAGCTAAACCGCGCTAGCCGGGTCGGCTCGGCGTGGCGGGGCCCGAGAGTGAGCCGCTACAGACCTTCGTGGCTGGGGACGGCCGGAGTGGGCGTGGGAGCTGCTCCCCTTGACGGGCGGCCGACCTCAAGCGAACGTTGACGCCGCCAGGAGAGTCGACTGGGCGATGAGGTGGAGACAATGACTCAGGACTTCGATGCTGCGGAGGAACGGGCGCGCCTTGCCGCCGCAGACCTTGCTGCCGCTGCTGCCGACGTCATAAAACGGCACTCGATCCGGTGGCGAGACGCGCGAGATGAGGTGGACTTCGCGGAGCTTTCGCGGTGGACGAGGTACTACCCCGAACGGAAGTTGGACGATGCGCGCGAGGACTTGGGCTTCGCGAGCAGAGCTCAGACTGAGGTCGGGAGCATCTCGGCCTCCCGAGGGGCGTTGGCAACGGAGCACCGAGGGGACGCGGTTGCGGCCGAAGCAGAGCTCGTCGGCCGTCTCGGCGTCCTCGCCGATGAGTGCGAGCGAAGGGCGATCTACCTCAGGTCGTGAGGCCAGGAACGCGTCAGAGCGCCGTTGCTCGCGACCTCGACGCATAGCTCGTTATCTCGGTCCTAGTCCTCTCGCCCGACCACAACAACTAATCGAGCACCAGTCCAGGCTTCCGCCCACCCTTGAGCCCTCACTGACGCGCTCGGGTGGAGCTTCACCTTGAGTTCGTGCAGCCATCCGAGCATCTCGTCGGCCATCGCCAGAGTCTGCTTGTGCGGTGGCGGCCGGAGGCATTCTGCGCAACGGGCGGATACGACGCGGCTGAGCCGCGTCATGCTCTTGCCAGGGCTAGAATCACCAGCGTCTTGCCGTATGTCACGAGCTTGCGGGAGGCGTGGGTCATGTCCCTGCTTCGGCGAATTGAGCGGGTGCAGCAGGGGGCCGACACCCCGAGTCCCGGCGCAGTCGGACTCGTTCGTGCAGCTCGGTCGGATTCGCTGACCAACATCAGGGCTCGCCTCCAGGACGAAGTCGTCAGAGCCTACGACACGCTACTAGACGCCGATGCGACTGACGTCAACGGCAAGGTCGAGGCGATCGTCGACCGCATCATCGCCGTGGACGGGTTCGCTATGACGCGGGATGAACGTCTGCGCCTGATCGAGGACGTGATCGCGGAAGCGAGGGGCCTCGGACCGCTCGAGGAGCTCCTCCGCGACGACACGATCACGGAGATCATGGTCAACGGCCCGCACCAGGTGTACATCGAGCGCAACGGCCGCCTCGAGCTCACCAACGTCGTCTTCCGGAACGACGACCACGTCATGCGCATCATCGATCGGATCATCGCCCCGATCGGTCGGCGTATCGACGAGTCGAGCCCGCGGGTTGACGCCCGCCTGCCCGACGGCTCGCGGGTCAATGCGATCATCGAGCCGCTATCTGTCGTCGGACCGGTCATCACCATCCGGAAGTTCTCCGCCAAGCCGTTCACCGTCGACGACCTGATCCGCTTCGGCACCGCCACGCCCGAGATGTTCGACTTCCTGCGAGCCTGCGTGGAAGCCCGCCTGAACATCTTCGTGTCGGGCGGCACCGGTTCCGGCAAGACAACCACTCTCAATGTCCTCTCATCATTCATCCCCGAGGATCAGCGGATCATCACCATCGAGGACGCAGCCGAACTGCAGCTCCACCAGGAGCATCTGGTCACGCTGGAGGCCCGGCCTTCAAATCTCGAGGGCGAGGGCGAGATCACAATCCGCGATCTGTTGCGCAACGCCCTGCATATGAGGCCCGACCGGATCATCGTCGGAGAGTGCCGCTCTGGCGAGGCTCTGGACATGATCCAGGCCATGACGGTGGGCCAGGACGGCTCGCTGTCCACAGGGCATTCGAACAGCCCGCCGGACATGCTCCGCCGGCTGGAGACGATGATCCTCATGGCTGGCTATCGGCTGCCGCTACGATCGATCCGCGAGCAGATCAGCTCGGCCGTCGACCTGATCGTCCATACGGCCCGTCTCAGGGATGGCTCTCGCAAGATCGTCAACATCACCGAGGTCTACGGGATCGAAGAAGACAACATCCTCACCCAGGACATCTTCGTATTCGAGCAGACCGGCGTTCGAGACGGACGCATCGAAGGGATGCTCAAGCCGACCGGGATCCGGCCGACCTTCATGACAAGGTTCAAGGAAGCCGGGGTCACACTGCCGCCCGGGGAATTCGGGATTCCTGCCGAAGACCCCACGCGACCGGGCCCGGCGCGCCACGACAAGCGGAGGCGTGCCGCCCGGGAGACGTTTCAGCCGCCAGATGCATCCCGACCCTCCATCGGCTACGGCCGGGCGGTCAAGGCCGGAGGCATGGTTTACGTATCGTCGATGGGACCCGTCGATCCTGACACTGGTCACGTCGTCGACGGAGGGATCAAGCCGCAGACGAGCCAATGCCTGCGCAACATCAAGGCGAGACTTGAGGCTGAGGGAAGCTCGCTGGACAAGGTCGTCTGGGCAGCCTGGTCATTGCGCGACCCGGCAGAGTTCGACGAGTTCAACGAAGAATGGGTGCGCTGGTTCCCGGGTGACGCGCCGGTTGGTCAAGGGACGCTGATGCCGCCGCTGCAACGGCGGGCCGGTTTCCGGATCTCGATCGGGGTGATCGCCGAGGCATAGGCCCGCTGGGGTGGTTGAGGCCTCAAGCCCCCTTGCCTAGACGCTGTCTTCGGCGAATCCAGACCAGCCGACGTGCCTCGTCGCCTGGCGGACCGCTGGCGACGACGGCGCAGATCTCGTCATGCGCGACTTGCCCAGCATCCTCCGCAAGCTGAGAGCGCATCGGCTCTGGCGGTTAGCTTGTTATCTCGGCCTCTAATCCTCTCGCCCCGACCCGATGCCACGGCGCGCCAGCGTTCCATGGCGTGCCGTCGCGAGGTGGTCGGGGCCTCGATTCCGGCGAGCAATCTAGGCGGTTGAATCGGGAACCCGCGGCCGAACTGACCGATCAGCGCTAGCATCGATGCATGACCGCGACCCTGTATCGCGATGGGGCACTGGCGGATGGCCGATCCGACCGGCTGCGGTTGGGCGTCAGCATCCTCGTGGTCGACGGCGTCATCGAGTGGATCCGGCCGAGCGACGACGAAGGCCCGCAGCCCGACGCCGGCGGAGCGATGGACGTCGAGATCATCGACGCGAGCGGCTCGACGTTCGTGCCAGGGATGGTGGACTGCCATAGCCACTTGACGCTACCCGGTGGCACGCATTGGATCGCCCGGATCGACGACGCGGCCGAGCGGCTGCTGGCGGTGGCCGAGCACAACGGGCGGCTCATGACTCAGGCCGGCGTCCGCTGGGCGCGTGACGTAGGAGCGCCCAGGGTAGCGGACCCAGTCGACGGGCAGCTCCGCGCGCTGAGCCTCGGAGTTCGGGACCGATGGCGCGGCCGCTCCGGCTTCCCGTATGTCAGGGCCGCGGGCACCTGGCTGGATCGTGCCGGAACGATGCCTGGACCGCGCGCCGTCGAGGCTGAAACTCCGGACGAGCTGCTGACACTCGCGATCGGCCAGCTCGATGAAGGGGCGGATTTCCTCAAGCTCTACTTGGACGGGCCCGAGCCGGGCGTCTCGCCCTGGACTCGCGACGAGATCGCTCCGGTGATCGCCGCCGCCCATGCCCGCGGTGTCAAGGTGACGGCCCACTCCGGCACCCTGGCCGGTGCACGGGAAGGCGTCGCGGCCGGAGTCGACTCTCTCGAGCATGGAATGGAGCTCGACGCAGAAGTGGTGGCGGCGATGGCCCGGCAAGGTACGACGCTCGTCTCCACGCTGGCGATATTCCGGTCGTGGCAGGGCTTCGGCGAGACGACGTCGATCCCGCGCTTCGCCTCGGCCGAGGGACGAGCTCGGATACTTGCCCGACAGGAGCGGGCCGAGGAGAGCGTCAGGCTGGCGCACGCGGCTGGCGTGGCGATCGCCACCGGTACCGACTTCGGCGGCGGGTCGACCCGGGCAAACCAGCTGGCCTGGGAAGTGGAGTGCCTGGTGGTCGTCGGGCTCGAACCCTGGGAGGCGCTCGGCGCGGCCACGTGGCGAGGCGGAGAGCTGCTCTCCGAACCGGAGGCCGGGGTCATCCACGAGGGTGGCCCGGCCGACTTCAGCCTCGTCCACGGCGACCCGCTCTCGGACCCCACCGCGCTATGGCGCGTCTGGCACGTCGCCTGGGCGGTCTGATACCGCGTCCACAGGTCGCGGCGCTATCGTGAACCGCAGTTGACCGCGACGAGGCCACAACGATGTGCCGATCGATCCACACCCTTCACAACTTCGAGCCGCCCACCACCGCTGACGAGGTGCGAGCCGCAGCGCTCCAGTACGTCCGAAAGGTCAGCGGCATGGCAAAGCCTTCGAGAGTCAACCAGGAAGCCTTCGATCGGGCGGTCGAGGCCATCGAATCCTCGACTCAGGCGCTGCTCGACTCGCTGGTTGCCACGGCCGCGCCTCACGATCGGGGAGTGGAGTACCAGCGTGCCCGTGCCCGGTGGGAGCAACGGCAGCAGCGGACCGCGACCTCAGCCTGAGCTTGTCGACCGGCCTGCCACAGAACGCGAAAGGCGGCGGGCTCGAGCCCGCCGCCTTCGGTTCACGGAGGGGAGTTAGTGGTTGGAGCCGCCGGGGCAGCCAGCGCCGCCCGGCCCGCCGCGTCCGCCGGTGAACGTGCCGTTGACCTGATCGGTCGCCCGCTGCGTGACCGCCGCCTTCTGGGCGTCGGCCTGTGCCTGGGTGATCGTTCCGGCCTTGACCTGGGCGGAGAGCTCGTTGAGCCCGTCGGTGACCAGGGCGTCGATGACCTTCTGGGGAGCGACGTTGTGAGCCGTGGCGATCGCGGCGATCGTCTGGCCCTTCGCCAGGTCGGCGTCGAGCTCGGTCACGGAGATGCCGATGACGCCGGCCACCACGGACTCGTCGCTGACGGTCTCGTGCTGGTTGAGGGATCCCCGGTCACGACCTTGCTCGTGCCGGTCGATGCGGCCGGCGTTGCGGCGGCCGTGGCAGCCGGGGCTACGGACGGGGACGGCGACGCGGCGAAGGCCGACGCGGCGAAGGCCGACGCGGCGCCGAACGCCAGGATGAGGAGCGCTCCGCCGGCGACGATCGTTCCGGCGATCGCCACGGTGAGCCTGGGGTTTCGCATGAGTGTCTCCTGTAGCGGGTTCTGCGGGGACGCATTGTTAAGTTCCGAGCTACAGGATTAGCCACCGTTCCTTTCGACTCGGTTACGACGGCGGCAGCCGGCCCGCGATTTGGCGGCCCGACCTTACGGCAGCGGACGCCAGGCTTTGCTCAGGAGGATCGCGAGACCGGCGAGCAACCCTCCGAAGCCGACGAACACGGCGCTGACCTCCATCGTCTGATGCTCGACGATCAGATTGATCGGGAGGTTGTCGAAGACACTCTGGAGCTCGTCTGCGGTAGTGGCCGGGTGGTACGTCCCGCCCGTCATGGCCGCGATCTGCTTTAGTGTGGCCTCGTCGATCCCGCGCGGGAAGTTCCCACCTCCGCCGGCGCCGGCGCCACCACCACCACCGCCGAACCCGCCTCCGCCAAACCCACCGCCCGGTTCGCGACCCTGGAATTGCGGCGCGCAAGTCGGGCTCAGGCTGCCGCCGTTCGCGGTACCGAAGCCGATCGTGTAGATCCGGACGCCGCGGTCGGCTGCCTGCTGGGCCGCGTCGAGCGGTGGCGTGCCGGTGTTGCTCGCCCCGTCCGTGAGCAGGACGACGATGTCGGGAGCGTAATCGCCCTTGGGCACCGGCGTCGGCGCGGTGCCTGTCGACGTGTCGGTCTGGCTCATGGCCACGAGCGGGTCGACCCCGGCGATGGCGTCGATCGAGGCCAGGATGCCGTCGCCGATTGCGGTCCGCCGCCCTGTGGCGAGGGTTTGCAGCGCGGCCAGAAGCGTCGGCTTGTCGTTCGTCGGCGCCTGGACCAGCTCGGCGAAGGTGCTGAAGGCGACTATCCCGATGCGCGTCGAGGACGCCTGGTGGTCGATGAATTTGGCCGCGGCGGCTTCGGCGGCCTCGAGACGGCTGGGCGGGACGTCGGACGAACACATGCTGCCCGAGACGTCGATCGTCAGGATGATCGTCGTCTGGTTCGTGGGCACGGCAACGACCGCCACCGGGCGCGCGAGCGCGACGACCGCGGCACCGAGCGCGGCGATGAACAGTGCAAACGGCAGATGCCGCCGCAGCCGCGACGCGCCCGGCGCCGCGACGCGGACCAGGGACAAGCTCGAATAGCGGACGCCCTCCGGGCGCCGCCGGCGCAAACCCAGGATGTATACGGCCACCATGAGCGGCAGCATAAGCAGAAGGATGAGGAGATCCGACCAGAGGAAGTCCATCAGCGAAGCCTCCTCATAGCAGCCGACCGAGCCAGAGGAGAGAGGTCAGGGCGCCGCCGATGAGCAACACCAGGCTCAGGCCCGCCAGCACCGATGTGATCTCGGTCAACTGGGGCTGGACGACCAGCTGTGTGTCGAGGTTGTCGTAGACCGAAAAGAGCTGCTGCTCGTCCGCGGCGGCGTAGTAGGTGCCGCCGGTCGTCTGCGAGATCCCTTGCAGGGTGGCCTGGTCGAGCTGGGTGTGGAGCTGGAAGCCATCGATGGTCACCGTGGTGCCCGACGGGCTGCCGATGCCCACCGTGTAGATCCGCACACCCCGATCTGCCGCCGTCTGGGCAGCCGCCTGCGGGTCCGGGTTCTCGTTGTTCTCGCCGTCGCTGAGTAGGACTATGACTGCTGGAGCGTGGGTCCCGGACGGCACAGGCGTTGGCGTCGGTGCCGCGGTCGGCGCGGGCGAGACGTTGGAGTAGTAGTTGTTGGCGTAGGGGCCGGCCTCTGCGACGGCTATGGCGTCGAGCGAGGCGAGGATGCCCTGGCCGAGCGACGTTCCGTGTTGCGGCGCCAGGCGATCGATCGCCGCCAGCACGGTGGCCTGGTCGTTGGTAGGCGTCTGGACCGAGATGCCCCCGTCGCTGAACGCCACCACCCCGATCGTGACGCTCGATGGCTGCTTCGACACGAAGTCCTTCGCGGCCGCCTTGGCGGCATCCATTCGCGTCGGCTTGAGATCGGTGGCGGCCATGCTGCCGGAGACGTCGAAGGCAAGGATGACCGTGCCCTCCTGCCGCGGCAGGCTTATCACGGCCTGCGGCCGGGCCATCGCCACGGACATGACGATCAACCCGCAGACCAGCAGCGCCGGCGGGACGCGGCCGCGCAGCCCCGTCGTGCGGTGAGTGGTTTCCTGGGCGACTAGTGACCCGCCGTAGGCCGCGAGGCGACGGCGCCGCCCACGCTCGATCAGGTAGTAGAGCGCGACGCCGAGCGGGATCAGCGCGAGGGTGAGCAGCATGAACGGCCAGATGAACGACATCGGCTACCTCCGGCCCCGGCGGCGGAGGGTTGCCATGCGCACGATGGCGCGCACGAGGTCATCCTCGGTCGAAAGCGCGAGAGCCTCGACGCCTGATCGCTTGAACGCCCCGGATACCTCGGCCTCGCGCCGGCGCGCCGCCTCCTCGAACCGGCGCCGGAACGCGGCGTCGTGGGTGTCCACATACAGCTGTTCGCCGGTCTCGGCATCTTCCATGATCATCGGCCCGACGTCCGGGAGCGCGACCTCGCGCGGGTCCGAGAGACGCACGGCGACGACCTCGTGGCGGCGGTTGAGCAGGCTCATCGGCCGCTCCCAACCCGGCACGCTGATGAAGTCGGAGATGACGAACACGAGCGAGCGGCGCTTGATCGTGTTATGTCCGGCCTCGAGCAGCGGGGCCAGGTCCGTGAATGGGGCGCTCGAGAGGCGCGGTTGGTCCATCAGGTCGTCGATCAGGCGCAGGACCTGGTCGCGTCCGCCTCGCGCCGGAACGATCCGCTCGAGGGCGCTGCCGTAGAACATCGCGCCTACCCGGTTGCCGCGCCGGGTCAGAAGGCGCGCCAGAGTGGCGACGAAATCGATCAGGACTGATCGCTTGACGCGCTCCGATTCCACGCTGCCGAAATCGATTGAGGGACTCAGGTCGAGCAGGAACCAGGCCGTGATCTCCCGGTCCTCGACGTATTCGCGGACGTACGGCGTGTCCATCCGCGCCGTTACGTTCCAGTCGATGGCCCGCACGTCGTCGCCGGGCTGGTATTCGCGCAGGTCCACCAGATCGATGCCGTTGCCACGGAAGAGGCTGTGGTAGTCGCCCTGGAGAACGCCGTCGAGACGGCGGATGACCTTCCAGTCGAGGCGCTGGAGGATTCGTTCCGGGGCGGAGAGCGACCGGGCCGGGGTGACTCCGGGCGGGGCAGAGGGAGGCCGCACCTGGGTGGTGCCGGGCGCGCCGGGTGCGGGCCGGGGTACGGCCGGATCAGACGGCGTCGGGCCGGGCGGCGCCGGTGCGAAAAGTGGGCGCACTGGGGCATGGCCGCCCGGCCCCGGGCGAGCCTCCTCGTCCGGGCCGGGCGAAGGTGTCCAGACCGGGCCGTCAGGCGCCGGCGCGAACGTTGGAACGCTCCCTGAGCGGCACCACCGGTGCCGGGATCCGCTTGAGTACCGTCGTCAGCACGTCGTCGGGGGTCATGTTGTCCGATAGAGCCTCGAACGACAGCACAAGCCTATGGCGCATGACGTCGCGGGCCATGTCGACCACGTCCTGTGGGAGCGCATAGTCGCGGCCTCGCACGAATGCCAGCGCCCGGGCCGTCAGGATCAGGTTGATCGAGGCGCGAGGGCTGGCGCCATAGGTGATGTACCGCTCCAGCTCGGGCATTCCGTGGGCCTTCGGAGCTCGCGTCGCGGTAGCGAGCCGAACGGCGTATTCCATAAGCGCGGGGTCGACGTACACGCGATCGGCTTGCTTCTGCAGCTCCAGCAGGCTTGCGGTCGAAAGAACCGCCTGGACCTGGTCGAGCGGGCCGGTCATCCGCTCGACGATGACGAACTCCTCGTTGGCCGTCGGATAGCCGACGAGCACCTTGAGCATGAAGCGGTCGACCTGGGCTTCCGGAAGGGCGTACGTGCCTTCGGTTTCGATCGGGTTCTGGGTGGCGAGGACCAGGAACGGATCCGGCACCTTGTGAGACTCGTGACCGATCGTGACCTGGCGCTCCTGCATGACCTCGAGCAGCGCGCTCTGGACCTTGGCCGGGGCGCGGTTGATCTCGTCGGCCAGCAGCAGGTTGGTGAACACCGGCCCGAGCGAGGTGTTGAACTCGCCGGTCTTCTGGTTGTAGATGCGCGTCCCGATCAGATCCGCAGGGACCAGGTCGGGCGTGAACTGGATGCGCTTGAAGTCGCCGCCGATCGACTGCGCGAGGGTCTTGATGGCCATGGTCTTGGCCAGCCCCGGCACGCCTTCGACGAGCAGGTGCCCGCGAGCAAGGAGGGCGACCGCGAGTCGCTCCAGGAGGTGGTCCTGGCCGACGATCACCTTCTTGACCTCGTAGAGGAGGCGCTCCATCGGCGCCTCGGGCGATGCCGTGGTCTCGGCCTGTTCAACCATCTGAATCGACCTCCTGAGGCCTCATTTCGGCGGACCGATCGGTCCGCCGGCGGTCTAGTCCGGTGGCAGCCCGGCGGCTCCGCCGGCTACGTCTATTGGCACTGCCAGCCCGATGCCGATGAAGACGCCTTCGTTGGTGGGATTGATCAGGGCGGTGACGATCCCGATGACCTGGCCGGCGCGGTTGACGAGAGGCCCGCCCGAGCTACCGGGGTTTACCGCCGCATCGACCTGGATCAGGCCTTGGAGCAGCGGGCCGTTGTTGGGGAGCTGGAACGAGCGGTCGAGCCCGGAGACGACTCCCGACGTGAACGACCCGGACAGCCCGAACGGATTGCCGGCCACGAAGGCCTCGCTGCCAACCTGGACGCTCCTGGGGTTGCCGAGCACGGCGGGGACGATCTTGGCCGGACGTTGCGTGGCCTGCAGAACCGCGATGTCGCTTTCGGGGAGCGTCGAAGAGATCGTGGCCGCCGACTTCGTGCCGTCGGCGAAGGTCACCTGGATCGACGTCGCGTTGGCGACGATGTGGAGGCAAGTCATGATGTCGCCGTTTGCGTCGATGACGACACCACTCCCCAGCACGCCGTCTGGAGCGGCGGTTGCGGTGCTGGTGCCCAGGCTCGGTTGCGCGCTTGCGCCGGGCAAGACGCTTGTCCCCGGCGACGCGCTACCGCCGGGCGAGGCGCCGCTGCGCGGCTGCTGAGTCTGGATTAGGACGAGCGAAGGTGCGATGGCCGCATACGCCTCCTGAGAGAGTGCCGGCCCGGGCGTCTGCGACGCGAGCGCCTGTGAAATGGCCTGGTTCACGTCCTGCTGGGTCAAGGACTGCGTCGCGGGCCTCGCCGCGCCGTACAGGTTGAGCGCGATGAAAGTGGCCAGCACGCCCAGGGCGAACGGCGCGGCCCAGCGTATCCGGTTCCGAATCCGGGAAAGCGGCCTCGACCATGACCTGCGAACGGGCGGGCGTGGCTGGTCCTGCAACTGAGTCATCGAGCAGTGGAACTCCGGGCTCGCCGCCTGGACGGAGAATCCTCCGGGCACAGGTTCGGCAATCGTGCTGAGGATTGCCTGAAAGCGGTCGATGCGATCGTCGGAGTGCGCGGTCCGGGACGCCGGCGGCTCCTATCGGACGGCACGTGGCAGGCGGCGGGTGCTCGCCCGCCTGGTGGTCCTCCCATGCTCGGGTCAGGGCCGTGGAGCGCGACCGAGGCATGCTCGACCAGTTGCCGTGGGGCGATCGGGACGCTGCCCACAGACTCGGCCGCGTTCGGCAGACGATGGTGTGAGCGATCCGCCGAATGGAGAGATCTACGGGAGCGAACGCGATGATCGGCGCAACCATGGCCGTGGCCACAGTGCCAGTAAGCGACCTCGAACGGTCCAAGGCCTACTACGGTGAGACGCTCGGATTGACGTTTCTCTGGAAGAACCCTGCCTCATGCCGCTTCCGCTGCGGCGGCGGGAGCGAGCCCTCGATCTTCAGGCGCCCGGGCCTGACCACCGAGCACACCCTGGCCCATTTCGAAGTCGCCGACATCGAGGCCGCGGTGCGCGACCTCCAAGCCAAGGGCGTGGCGTTCGTCGACTACACCGAAGGCCCCCTCCAGACAACCGGCCACATCGCCCAGATGGGTCCCGCCCGAGGCGCCTGGTTCCGCGACCCCGACGGCAACTTCCTCGGTCTCCGACAGGGTTAGCCGATACAGCGCGGTTTGGCGAGCGTCGGCCGCCTCCTAGAGGTCGCTGGCGCGGGCCCCGTGCCCGGCGACGATGGCGACGACGGCGTCCACCACTTCCGGGAGCGCCCGCTCGACCGCCGGCGACAGGCGATCGCCGACCTCCAGCGAGCCCGCCCCGACGCTCACCACGAATACGGCCGGCGTGGCACCGTAAAGCTCGTGCGCGAGCGAAACCAACGACGCCGGCTCGATGTGGTGGGACCACGCCGATCCGGTATCCGGGGCAGAGTCCAGGCGGCGGACGGAGACGGCGCCGGCCTCGAGCTCGACATCGATGTCTATCAGAACTGCCAGCGACGCTCTGCTGAGGTCGTCGGCGAGCTCCGGCGTGAGCTGGTGCCGCCAGAGCACCTGAGCACCACTCAGTCGCCGATCTTCGGACAGGCGCTGAACCGCATGCCAGCCCATGCCGTCGTCGCCCCGAAGGGCATTCCCGTAGCCGACGATGAGCGTTCCCTCGGGGCCGCCATTCATCGCGCCGCCACTCGCCTCCGCCGGGCCGCCTAACCGGCTTTCATCAACGGGCAAGGTCGTCCAGGACCGCCCCGTCTGGCGCGAGGAGCTGGATCCGCAGGGCCATCTCGCCCAGGGCATGGGTGGAGCAGCTGAGGCACGGGTCGTAGCAGCGGATCACTGCCTCAACGCGGTTGAGCATCGGTTCCTCGAGCCTGTCGCCCTTGACGTGGTTCCGTGCAACCTGGAGCACGGCCCGGTTCATCGCCATGTTGTTGTGGCCCGTGGCGATGATCAGGTTGGCCCACTGCACGATTCCGTCGTCGTCCACCTTGTAGTGGTGCATCAGCGTCCCGCGCGGCGCCTCCGAGACGCCGATGCCCTCGAGGCGGTTGACCTCGGCGCGCGAACGGACGTGGGTCGACAGGATGTCTGGGCCGCGCAGGAGCTGGTCGATCTTCTCGATGCAATGGAGCGTGTCGATGAGTCGCGCATAGTGGTAGTGGAACGAGGAGCCGGCTACACGGCCTACCCTCCAGCGGAACTTGTCGAGCTCCTCGTCGGCGCGTGGGGTGCCCATGCGCTCGGAGACGTTCACCCGGGCGAGCGGACCGACGCGATACATGCCGTCCGGATAGCCCATCGCCTTCCAGTAGGTCGACTTGAGATACGACCACGGCTCGACGGCCTCGCCGATGAAATCGTTGAAGCCGTGCGGATCGACGCGGTCGGCCAGGAACTTGCCGTCGGCGTCGATGACTCGCAGCCAACCGTCGTAGTGGTCGACGTTGCCGTTGCGGTCGACCAAACCCATGAAGGCCGAGCGGAAGTTGCCAAAGGTTGCGGCCTCTTCCTCCCAGCGCACCATGTCCGTCTTGTACCAGGCGATGGCCCGCTCCACAGCCGCGATCGCTTCGGGGACGCCGGCCAGGATCCGGTCGCGGACCTCGGCGGTGAGCGGTTGAGAGACGCCGCCCGGCACGATCCAGGTCGGGTGGATCCGCTTGCCGCCGAGCCACTCGATGATCTGCTGGCCCCACTTGCGGAGCGCGATTCCATCCCTGGCCAGGCCCGGATTCTCCCGGGCGAGCCCGATGATGTTCCGCTTCGCCGGATCGGCATCGAAGCCGAAGAGGAGGTCCGGCGCCGAGAGATGGAAGAAGGACAGCGCGTTCGACTGGACGATCTGGCCGAGGTTGATGACCCGCCGCAGGTCCGCACCGGTCGGCGGCGGCTCGACGGCGAGGATGTCGTCGACCGCCTTGGCCGAGGCCACGAGATGGCTGACCGGGCAGATGCCGCAGATGCGGGACATGATGGCGGGCATCTCGTGGACCGGGCGACCCTGCGTGATGCGCTCGAACCCGCGGAACTGCGCTACGTGGAAGTGGGCGTCGGCGACCTCGCCCCGGTCGTCGAGCTGGATGGTGATCTTGGAGTGGCCTTCGATCCTGGTGACGGGATCGATCACGATCTCGCGGCTCATGGGGCTCCCGTCAGCGACCGAACCTGGATCCGGCGACGTCGGGGACGCGACCGGCCAGCAGGTCATCGAGCATGGTGTAGATGAGGTCGGCATCGGGCGGGCAGCCGGGCAGGAAGACGTCGACCTTTACGACGCGATGGACCGGCTGCGCGGTCGGCAGGAGCTTGGGCACGACCCGCGACGGGATCTGCGGGTTCATGGTCACGTTTTCGATGTATGAGCGGTCCAGCAGGGGCCCGACGCCGATCGGGTTGCGCATCCCGGGGACGTTGGACGTCACCGCGCAGTCGCCGAAGGCGATGATCGTCTTCGTCCGCTCGCGGACCATCTTGATCTTGTGCAGGTCCTCGTCGCTAGAGACGGCGCCCTCGACGAGGCAGACGTCAACGTCCTCGGGATAGTCCTTGAAGTCGACCAGCGGGCTGTACACGAGGTCTGCCCGTTCGAAGATGTCCAGCAGGCGCTCGTCCAGGTCGAGCAGCGACATGTGGCAGCCCGAGCAGCCATCGAGCCAAACCGTAGCGACGCGCGGCTTGGTCACAGCCCACGCTCCTCTTGCACGACCTTGAGCCACGGCAGGAAGGGTCGCTCATGCTTGCTGCCGGAAGCAACCGCGCGTCCCTTCTCGAAGAGGGCACCGGTCGGGCAGACCTGGACGCACTTCCCGCAACTGGTGCAGGTCGTCGACTCGCCCCACGGGATGCCCATGTCCGTCTGGACGCGGGTCTCGAGTCCGCGGTGCATTACGTCCCAGGTGTGAGCGCCCTCGATCTCGTCGCACACGCGAACGCAGCGCAGGCACAGGATGCAGCGGTTGTGGTCGATGGCGAATAGCCGGTGGCTGGCGTCGATGTCGAGCTTAGGGTTGATCCTCGGCAGGTCGAAATGGGTCAGCTCCAGCTCGGCGGCCGTCTCCTGGAGCTCGCAGTGGTTGTTGGCGACGCAGACGGCGCAGACGTGGTTGCGCTCGACGAACAGCATCTCAGTGATTGCCCGCCGGTATTCCTGGAGCCGCTCGGAATGGGCCGTGACCTCCATCCCCTCGACGATCTTGGTCGTGCAGGCGGCGGTCAGCTTGGATGAGCCGCCGATCTCGACCATGCACAGGCGGCATGCGCCGCGATCGTGGATCCCAGTCAGGTGGCACAGGCCGGGGATGTCGATCCCGTTCTCCTCGGCCACCTCCATGACTGTCTGGCCTTCCATGCCGGCAACGTCCTTGCCGTCGATCTGGAAGGTGAAGACGGTGGTCATGCCGTCACCTCCGGGCGTGTGATCGTGCAGACGCCGGCGGGACAGACCTTGTGGACGATGTGAGCGAGGTATTCATCCCGGAAGTAGCGCAGCGTGCTGAAGATCGGATTGGGCGCCCCCTGGCCGAGGCCGCAGAGCGAGGTCTTCTGGATGATTCCGGCCAGGCGTTCGAGCTGAGCCAGGTCGTCGAGGGTGGCCTCGCCGCGGGTGATCTGGTCGAGGAGCATGTACAACTGCGTGGTGCCGACGCGGCAAGGGACGCACTTTCCGCACGACTCCTCGCGACAGAAATCCATGAAGTACTTGGCGACGTCGACCATGCACGAGGTGTCGTCCATGATGATCAGGCCGCCGGAACCCATGAAGGAGCCGAGCTCGATCAGGGATTCGTAGCTGACGGGCGTGTCGAGGAACTCGGCCGGGATGCAGCCGCCCGATGGGCCCCCGGTCTGGACCGCCTTGAACGGCCGGCCGTCGATGATGCCGCCGCCGATGTCGTAGACGATCTCCCGCAGAGTCGTTCCCATCGGGACCTCGACCAGCCCGGTGTTCACGATGCGGCCGGCAAGAGCGAAGACCTTGGTGCCTTTGCTCTTCCCTATGCCGATGCTGGAGTACCACTCCGAACCCTTGCGGAGGATCGTGGGCACGTTGGCGAAGGACTCGACGTTGTTGATCAAGGTGGGGCAGTCCCACAGCCCCTGGACCGCCGGATAGGGCGGGCGCGGGCGAGGCGTGCCGCGGCGGCCTTCGATCGATGCGATCAGCGCGGTCTCCTCGCCGCATACGAAGGCGCCGGCGCCGAGCCTGATCTGGATGTCGAAGTTGAACGAGGTGTCGGCGATGCCAGTCCCGAGATATCCGGCGCGCTGTGCCAGCCGAATGGCCGTGCGGAGCCGGGACACCGCCAGCGGGTACTCGGCGCGGCAGTAGATGTAGCCCTCGGTGGCGTGGACCGCGAAGGCGGCGATGGTCATGCCTTCGAGGACTCGGAACGGGTCGCTCTCGAGGACGCTGCGGTCCATGAACGCGCCCGGGTCGCCCTCGTCGGCGTTGCACACGACGTACTTCTGGGTTCCCTGCGCCTTGGCCACGGTCGTCCACTTGAGCCCGACGGGGTAGCCGGCGCCGCCGCGTCCCCGTAGACCGCTCTTCGTGAGCTCGTCGCGGACCTCGGTCGAGGTCAGCTCGGACAGCACTCGCTGGAGGGCCTCGTATCCGCCCCGAGCGATGTAGTCGTCGAGGCTTTCGGGGTCGATCCGGCCGAGGTTCTCGGTTGCGACCCTGAGCTGCTTCTCGAAGAAGGGGCCCTGCGGCTGGCGCGTGTCGCCGGGCTTGACGTGCTTGAGGGCCCTGACGATGCCGTCCACGTTGTCTGGCGTGACACGGTCGAAGAGCTTGCCCGTCTCGGCGATCTCGACGAGCGGGCCCGCGGCGCAAAGACCGAGGCAGCCGACTCGCTTGATTGACACATCGGTCAGGCCGGCCTCGGCGCAACGCTCGCCGAGACGGAGGGTTATGTCGTGGGCCTGTGCCGACATGCAGCTGGCGGCCTCGCACACGTACGCAGACGCGCGCGGCCGACCCTCGGTAGTTCCGTCCGCGGCTCGGCGGCGATTGGGTCGCGCCACGGCGGGCATCTCGCTCACATCGCCTCCAGTTGGGCAACGAGCTCGCCGGCGGTGACTTTGCCCTTGACGTCGCCGTCGACGATGACGGCGGGCGCGAGGCTGCAGGCACCGAGGCAGCGCGCCGTCAGGATCGAAATCTTGCCGTCCGCAGTGGTCTCCTTGGGTTTGACGTGGAGTGACCGATCGAGACCGGCCAGTATCTCCTTCGCGCCGTTGATGTAGCAGGCGGTCCCTGTGCAAACCACGCAGGTGTGCTCGCCCTGCGGCTTGAGTATGAAGAACGAGTAGAAGGTTGCCACGCCGTATACGCGCGATTGAGGAACGCCAAGCGTGTCGCCGACGAAGTGGAGGGCGTCGGTGTCGAGATACCCGAACGCCTCCTGGGCGGCGTGGAGGGCCTCGATCAGTGCGGCCGGGCGGTCGCCCATCCGGCGCATGCGGGTCTCAACGATCTTCCAGCGCTTGTCGTCGGTCGGCGCGAGTGGCTTGGCGTGCAGAACTGGCATTGCCATCTTTCCAGTGTGACCGGCAGGGATGAACCGATCTGAAGCCGGTCGGCGCGGTTCGCACACGATCTGACGGGACGCCCGGACCGGTCGCCTTGATGATAGGGAGCCGGACGGGCGCCTCAGTGGGCCGCTCCTCCCGACTGTTGGGGGCCGTTCTCCCTTCTCGCGCCCTGCCGGGCGGACCCGGAGGTCATTCGGCGGACGGGCCGCGACGGTGTAACCTTCGACGCTGCTATCCGAACGGCCAACTCGCTGAGTACTCGCGAGCCATTGCGGTCGGACAGGTGCCCATCGACAACTGAGGCAGCTGGAGCAAGTCTCCACGTTCAGCCCGCGTCGGCCCAAGGTGGACGGGCCAGACGATATTCCCGGGGCTGAGGATAGACGGCGAGTTGGTAAACGGAGCTATGAGCGACGGGTCAGCACGATCGGAAACCGGCACGAGCGGGCGTGGGGGCGACACTTCGGAGGCGAACGCCGAAGGCGGCCACTTACGCATCTGGCTCGCGGTGCTGCTCTTCGGTACTGTCGCGGTTGCCCTGTACTACGCTCCGTTCCTGGGACCGGACGGCCAGGCGGTCGAGTATGTCGCGATCGATGCGGTAGCCGTCGCCGTCGTGTTTGCCAGCCTGCGCCTCAATCGCCCGGCGAGGCCTCTCGCGTGGGCACTTTTCGGTGCCGGCATGCTGTCGCTGACGATCGGCGACGCGGTGTGGTACTGGCTGACTCTGGTCGAGAACGTCTCGCCGGCAACGTCGGTCGCCGACCTCTTCTACCTCGGGGAGTACCCGCTGCTCATTGCCGGTGTAATGCTCCTCGTTCGAGCGCGCCCGGACCGGGCCGTCGTCCTGGACACGCTGATGATCACGGCGGCGATGTCCGTTGTGATCATCGAGTTCGTCGTGCGGCCCTCCCTGAACGGCTATACGGGTTCGCCGCTGGACCTCGCCGTAGTCGTCGCCTATCCGATCGGGGACGTCGCCCTGTTGGCGGTGGCAGTGAGGTCCGCACTCACAGGCAACCTTCGCTCGCCCGTACTCGCACTGCTCCTGGTAGGGCTGACGGTCACGTTCATCGCCGACGTCTTGTATCTGTGGATCAGCCAGGTGAACCCGGATTTCGATGTCACTAGATCGCCGATCGACGCCGCCTGGCTCATGTCCATGATGGTCTGGGCCGCAGCGGTCATGCATCCGGCCGCCCGGACTGGTCTGGTGGCCGATGGGGCCGACTGGATGCGGCAGCGCACGGCGCGCGGCGTGTTGGTCGCCGTTGCCCTGCTGCTGGTGCCGGCCACCGCCGCGGTGGAGACCGCATCCGGGGGTTCCGCGCTTACCCCTGTGACTCTCGTGGCGTGGGCGCTGATCGTTGGGCTCGTGATATTCCGCATGGACGCGGCTCTCACCGTGGCCCGCCAGAGCGAGGAGCGTTTCCGGATCATCTTCGAGGACTCGCCCGCCGGAATGGTGATCGCACGCCGAGGCTCGCTGCTCCTCGTCAGTGACACCGTCCGCAAGATGTTCGGCGCGGGCGGGGCGGACGTTCGGGCCAGACGCCTGACTGACTTCGTTGCCGCCGGCAACCGGCAGGAGCTGATCGACCGCATCGAGTCCAGGGCTGGGGGTGCGCGTCTGCCCGCAGGCTTCGAGACCGTCGGGCTGCGGAGCGACGGATCGCAGTTCCAGCTCGACGTGCGGGCCCAGGACATCGTCCTGCCCGATGGGCCCGCGACGATCGGCTTCATTCTCGACATCTCCGCGCGGAAGGCAGCCGAGGAATCGCTGCGCGCCTCGGAGCGCCGCTACCGCGACCTGTTTGAGAGCAACCCCCACCCGATGTGGATCTACGACTGCGAGACGCTGCGGTTCCTGGCCGTCAACGACACGGCGGTCGAGCAGTACGGCTGGTCGGCCGACGAATTCCGGGCAATGACGATCGCCGACGTCCTTCCCCTCGAGGAGGCGCCTGCCCGCCTCGGCGTTCTGAACGACGGGGAGGCGTTGCTTTCCACGGCCAGGGTGGTCCGCCATCTCCGCGCCGATGGCTCGATCATCGACGTGGAAGTCACGTCGCATGACCTGACCTGGGATGGACGGCCGGCCCGCGTGGCTCTCGCCATCGACGTGACCCAGCGTTCGAAGCTCGAGGAGCGGCTCAGGCAGGCCCAGAAGATGGAGGCCGTCGGGCGGCTTGCCGGCGGCGTGGCCCACGACTTCAACAACCTGCTGATGGCCATCTCCGGTTATGCGCACATTCTCCGCAGCGAGCTGGAGCCGGGAGACTCAAGGGTGGCTGAGGTGGACGAGATCATCCTGGCCGGAGAGAGGGCGGCCACGCTCACCCGCCAGCTGCTGGCGTTCAGCCGGCGGCAGGTTCTCCAGCCGCAGGACATCAACCTCAACGAGTCGATCCAAGAACTGCGCAGCATGATTACCCGCCTGATCAGCGAGGACATACTCCTCAACGCCGTCCTCGACCCGGATCTTGGCCTCGTTCGCGCAGATCCGGGCCAGCTGACGCAGGTGCTCCTGAACCTCGCGGTCAACGCCAAGGACGCGATGCCCCGGGGCGGCATCCTGACGCTCGAGACTCACAACGTGACGCTCGACGCCGCCTTTGCCCGGGCCCACGAAGGGGTTCGGGCCGGGCCGCACGTGATGCTCAGGGTCACGGACACCGGCTCGGGTATGGGTGCGGATACGTTGGCCCATCTCTTCGAGCCCTTCTTCACGACCAAGGAGGTTGGCAAGGGCACCGGCCTTGGGCTGGCCACGGTCTACGGCATCGTCAGGCAGTCGGAGGGGAGCATCGACGTGCGCAGCGAGCCGGGGCAGGGCTCTACGTTCGAAATCTGTCTGCCCCGGGCGCCGGGTCGCCAGCACACGCCGGCCGACCAGCTGCTTGCCGAGGCGCTGCCCAAAGGCCACGAGACGATCCTGGTGGTCGAGGACGAGCCGTCCGTGCGGAAACTGACCGTCTCGGTGCTCGAGCACCACGGTTATGCGGTCATGGCCGCCAGTGGGCCGGCGATGGCAACCGAGATCGTGAAGAGGTTCTCAGGCCCGATCGAGTTGCTCCTCACGGACGTCGTAATGCCCGACGGCAACGGCGTCTACCTGGCGGGCCAGGTCGCTTCGGTGCGGCCCGGGATAAGGGTGCTGTTGATGTCCGGGCACGCTCATGAAGTGATTGCCCACCACGGCGCCCTGGCGGACGGCGTGATTCTACTGGAGAAACCGTTCAGCCCAAACCTGCTGCTAAGCCGCGTCCGGATGGCGTTGGATGCCGAGGCTCCGGCCCGCCCGGTCCCGTAGACACCGCCGGCGTCCCCCTACCGCGGAAGCATCCTCAGGAGCCCGAAGGCCGCGCCCTGCGGGTCGGCCAGGATCGCGAAACGGCCGCCCGCGAAGTCCTGCGGTGCGAGCATCTCCGTGGCACCGGCATCGATGGCTTTCTTGAACGAACCGTCCACGTCACTCACGTTGAAGTACACCAGCCAGTAACTGGGGACCTCGACGGGTACCATCGGGTTCATCTCCATCCCGCCGGCGATGCTGTCGTCGCCGAGCAAGAACTCGGTGTAGGGCGGCTGCCCCTCACCCATCTCGCTCTGCTTCGATCGCCAGCCGAAGATCGAGGTGTAGAACGGCAGGACCTTGTCGATGCCACGGGCACTCAGCTCGGCCCAGCCGAAACTACCCGGTATGTCCTGACCGAATCCCCGCATTGCCTTCGGTTGCCAGGCGGCGATGAACGCCCCGGCCGGATCCTGGAAGACCGCCATGGTGCCTTGATCGCCGACGGCCATAGGCGGGGCGATGACCTTGCCTCCGGCGGCCTGGACCTTAGCTGCGAGCGCATTGGCATCGTCTGTTCCGATGTACACGGTCCAGGCCGTCGGGGCATCCGGCATCATCTTCGGCCCGATCCCGGCGACGTCCTGGGCGCCGATCCTGGCCAGCGCGTACCCGCCGTACTGCGGGTCCGGGTTGACCTCAACCTGCCAGCCGAGCAGCTTGGAGTAGAAGGCGCGGGAGGCCTCGGGGTCGGAGCTCGAGAGATCCACCCATACCGGCCTGTTGACTACCGCGGTGACGCCATCTGCCATCTGTGGCCTCCTTTGGCGCGGGGCCGCCCTCATCGATCGTCAAGGGCGGATCGGATACGAGGAAGGGATTCTGGCATCGTCTGAGCCTCGGTCCCCGGCGTGCAGACCTCTGTGCCGCCTGCCGATATCGGCGTCATCGCGGCCGATGCCGCCGCGGCGCCTGCCTGACGAGACGACGCCTTGACCGCCGGGCCCGGTTGGCGTATTCTTAGACCGACGGTCGGTTTGTTATTGAGACCCGAATGGGACGCACGCTCAATCCAACGGCTCACGCGGTGCGGCGCGACGCGTTCCTGGACGTCGCGCTGCGTCTGATCCAGTCCAAGGGGTTGGACCAGATGAGCGTCCAGGACTTGCTCGACGAGCTCGACGTATCCAAGGGCGCCTTCTACCACTACTTCGACTCGAAAGAGGCCCTGCTGGCGGCCGTCGTGGATCGCATGGTCGAGGCAGCGACCGCGGCGATGACACCGGTGGCGATGGATCCGGATCTGCCGGCAGTCGAGAAGCTCACGGGCCTGTTCTCCACGCTCGCTCAATGGAAGGGCGAACGAACCGATCTGATGATCGAGCTCCTGCGGGTCTGGTTCTCCGACGCCAACACCGTCGTGCGCGAACAGCTTCGGCGCGGAACGACCACCCGGCTGACTCCGCTGCTGGCGACGATCATCCGGCAGGGCAAGGCTGAGGGGACCTTCACTATCAGCTCGCCTGAGCACACGGCGGGCGTTCTCGTGGCGCTCCTCTTGGGCACCAACGAGACGGCCAGCCGGCTATTCCTTGCCCGTCAGGCGGGAGCGATCTCTTTCGACGACGTCGAATGCACCTTCGCTGCATATGCCGAGGCATTCGAGCGGGTCCTAGGCCTTCCGCCCGGGTCCTGGCCGAAACTCGACAGCCAAACCATGCACTTCTGGTTCGGCTGACGCCGAGCTCGTTCACAAAGGAGCATCAATGGCAGCCATCATCAAGACCGAGAAGCTGACGAAGTCGTACGGCTCCCATAGAGGGATCGTCGACGTCGACCTCGAGGTCCAGCCGGGCGAGGTCTTCGGCTTTCTCGGTCCGAATGGCGCCGGCAAGACGACTACGATTCGCGTCCTGCTCGACCTCATACGGCCGACCGCCGGAAAGGCGTACGTCTTCGGGATCGACACGACGGTCGATCCGGTCTCGATCCACAAGCGGGTCGGCTACCTGCCCGGCGAGTTCACCCTCTACGAGAAGCTCACCGGCGGCGAGACGCTGGAATACTTTGCCAACCTGCGCGGCGGCCTCGATCGGGCCTACCAGGCGTCGCTCATCGAGCGCTTCGACCTCGATCCCTCTCGCAAGTTCAAGGAATACTCGAAAGGCAACAAGCAGAAGGTCGGACTGGTCGCCGCCCTCCAGCACAAACCCGAGCTGCTCGTCCTGGACGAGCCGACGGCCGGACTCGATCCACTCGTTCAGCAGACCTTCTTCTCGGTTGTGCGGGAAGCCGTGGCCGACGGCCGAACGGTCTTTCTGTCCAGTCACGTGCTCTCCGAGGCCGAGAAGGCATGCGACCGCGTCGGCATCATCCGCGACGGGCGGATAGTGATGGTCGACCGGGTCGATGCCCTGCGCGACCTCGCCGCGCACCAGGTCGAGCTTCGCTTCACCGGACCAGTGCCCGCCGCCGCGTTCGAGCGGATCGCCGGGGTCTCCAACGTCATCGCCGAGGATCACGTCCTCCGGATGCACGTCACGGGGCCGATCGACCCGGTGGTCAAGGTCGCGGCTCGCTTCGAGCTCGCCGACTTCGTGAGCCGCGAGCCGAGCCTCGAAGAGACGTTCCTGGCGCAGTACGGCCAGTCGGCCGTGGAGGTCGCCAATCATGGCCACTGAGGCAGGTCGAGCGCCACTGGCGGCGCCTTACCACATCTCACTGCGGAGCCGTATATACGGTCTGGGCAGCATCTATGCCAAGACGATGCGCGACTCGCGGCTTGCGCTCATCGTCGGCGCCGGGCTGATGGGCGGGATCATGCTCGTCGTCAGTGCGGCGATCACGAAGGCCTATCCGAACGCGGAGTCCCGGGTCGAGCTGGCGAGCCTGGCCACCAGCGTTGGCGGCGTGGCGCAGGGGATCGCCGGCAAGGCGGTCAACGTCGGGACCATGGGCGGCTACGTCCAGTGGAAGTACGGCCCGATCTTCCTGTGGATCGCGGCCATCTGGTCGATGATGGCCCTTTCCGGCACCCTGGCGCAGGAGGCGCGCGGCGGCAGCCTCGAGTTTGTCGCAGCGTCGCCGTTTGGCAAACGCCGCATCGCGGTGGAGAAGGTCGCGGCCCACCTCACGGTTATGACCTTGACCGCGGCGATCCTGGGGTTCGCCGCCTGGCTCGCCGGCGCCGCATTTGCGACCCTGCCGGGCGATGCCATTCCCGTGCAGGCGGCAGCGGGATTCGCCCTGTGGGTCGGGCTCGCGGGTCTCGCCTTCGGAGGGCTGGCGTTCGCCCTGGCCCAGTTCTTCGGGCGAGCGGTGGGAGCCGGCGTCGCCGGTTTCGCACTGTTCGCGGGCTGGATCCTCCAGGGCTACGCCGCGACGGTGCCTGCATTCACGCCGCTCGCTGTCCTGACGCCATGTGCGTGGACTGCCGACCATCTTCCGCTGGCAGGCCAGTACAACTGGCCATCGCTGGTTCCGACCGCCATCGTCGCCGCCGCGACGCTCATGATCGGCGTGGAGGCGTTCGCGCGACGGGACGTCGGGGCTCAGCAGGCCGTTCGAACGCCGCGGCTGCCGCAGCCGCTCCGCGGCCTACGCGGCCCGATCGGACGCTCGATCGGTGAGCGGCTGCCGATGACGCTGGCCTGGAGCCTCGGACTGGGCATCTTCACTCTGGCCATGGCGGCTATCAGCAAGGCGCTTGCCGACGACGTCGCGAAGTCGCCCGATCTGGTCAAGACGTTCAGCCAGATCTTCCCCGGCATCAGCATCACGACCGCGGGCGGCTTCCTGCAGCTGATGATCCAGCTCGAGTACATAGTGGTCGGCTTCGCGGCCGCGACGCTGGTCTCCGGCTGGGCCTCGGACGAGACCTCGGGCCGGCTCGAGATGCTCCTATCCACGCCGCTCGCCCGGCCGCGCTGGGCGATCCTCAGCGGGCTGGGAGTGTATGCCGGGATCGTCGTGATGGCGGCGATCATGGCCGTCTGCGTCGGCCTCGGCGCAGCTGCGGCCGGGAGCGATGCGCTGACCCCGATGGCCGGCACGATCGTCCTGGGTGTGTATGCGGCCGCGCTGGCCGGGGTCGGGTTCGCCGTCGGCGGGTGGAGGACATCCATCGCCGCGGAGGTCGTGGCCCTCGTCGTCGTGGCGACGTACTTGATCGACCTGCTGGCGCCCGCTCTCAGCCTGCCCGACTGGTTCCACCAGCTCGCCCTGACGTCGCACCTGGGCCAGCCGATGGTCGGGCACTGGGATCCCGCGGGCATCGTGGCGTGCCTTGTGCTCGCCGCAGTTGGGTTGGCGCTCGGCGGTTGGGGAATTCGGCGTCGCGACGTGGCCCGCTGACGCTGCCGCGACGTAGCCAGCCGACGTCGCCGCTTGGCGTCACGTCGTCCGGGTCACCTTCTGGATGTTGCGGGGGTGGTCGGTGTCGAGGTGTTTGGCGAGGGCCAGGTGGCAGGCGAACAGCTGGCCCGGGATGATCGCCGAGAGCGGCGAGAGCCACTCCGGCGACTCCGGCAGACGGAGCGGGACGTCCGCGTATCGGAGGGCGCCGGCGGAATTCGAGGCGACGACCAGCCGGGCCCCGGCATCGCGGAGCCTTCCCAGCACGACCTCCATTTCGGGGAGGGTCGGGCCATCGGGGGCGATCGCGTGGACCACGAAGCCGGGGTCGATCATGGCGATCGGTCCGTGCTCGAAGTCCGCGGTCGAGTAGGCGTCGGCAAGGACGTAGGTCGTTTCCTTGAGCTTGAGAGACCATTCCAGCGCGGTCGAGTAGTTGAAGCCACGCCCGAGGACGACGGCGCGCTGGATGCCGGCCTGTTCGCGGGCGGCCGACTCGACGGCCTCCTCCAGGCCGAGCGCCTCGGCGATTGCGTCCGGGACCGCCGCGAGCTGCCGGCGGGCCAGGGCGTTTCCGTCCAGAGCGGTCGACAGCATCGCCAGCGCGGCCAGCTCGGCGACGTAGGTCTTGGTCGCGGCCACGGCTCGCTCGGCACCGGCATGAATGTCGATGCGGAACTCGGCCGCGCGGCCCAAAGGCGAGCCTGGGTCGTTGGTAACGGCGATCGTCGGGGCGTTCTGGCGGCGAGCCTCTTCCACGACCCCGACCACGTCGGGCGACTGGCCCGACTGCGACACGCCGATGACGAGCGCGTTGTGGAGCCGCGGCACGACGCCGTATAGCGACTGGATCGACGGCGCGGCGAGGGCGACGGGGAGTTTGTTGTGGACCCCGAACAGGTACTGAGCGTAGGTGGCGGCATGGTCGGAGGTGCCTCGGGCCGCGATCAAGACCATGTCCACCGCGTGCGAATGGACGGCCTCGGCTACGGAATCGATGACCGTCCACTGCGTCTCGATCAGCGACCGAACGACCTCGGGCGCCTCCCCGAGCTCCGACCGCATGCTCAAGTAGCCACCTCCACCGGGTTGACGCCTGCTCCGCCCGGCGCTTCGGGCGCTTTGAGCCTTTGTCCAGATCTATTACGAAGGTAGAGTATGGCCCCTGTCCTTGCCGGCTGATCAAAGGTCACGCAGCCGACCCGGAGAGTCCGGTGCTCAGCTGCACGCTGTTTCGGTTCCGCGCCCCCTTCCCGGTCCATTGACCGGAGCGTGTGGCCTACGGGGATCCCGGAGGAGAGTTTCCATCCTCACCCCGCGGGCCAAGGACGAGCAGTCTGACGATGAAAGGGGTCTCCCATGTTGGAACTCGTGGTCATCGTCCTCATCGTTCTGTTCCTGTTCGGCGGACTGCGATTCAGCCGCCGCTGAAGGCCGACCGCCACAACGGACCGAGCGACTGAGGCGCGCTGCGGTCGTGACGGCATCCGGTCCGGCTGCGTGCTCAGCTCGGCATCCCAACAAACCCGTGAGACGCGCGGCTGGTTGGCGTCAACCACCACTTTCGGTTCGTAGTTGCGTGCGCCACGCCACGAGCTGGCGATAGATTGCCGGCGCTCCTACGGGCGGGTTCCCGTCCAGGGTCAGGGTCGCAGGGCACATGATGAACGGCTCAGTCTGCCAGCCGCCGAGGCCACCATGGGAGCCAATGAGCTGCTCAAAGCCGGTGACCTCACCGGAGATGCGGTCGACGGCACCCAGGAGGATCAGGTCGCCGGCGGTCGCGAAGGCCTCGAGGTGCAGCAGGTTCTCGGCCGCGCGTGGACCATAGTCGGCCAGGGGATCGCCGCCATCGAGCCGACCAGCCGTCAGGTCGAGCCGACCGTCTCGCCCAAGCACTAACGCGTGGCCGGCGGCGGATCTCACCAGGACCGCTCCGATCCCCGGATGACGCGCCAGTGCCTCGATAAGGCCAGGGCAGCGCGTCTCGATCGTCTCACTGGTCATCCGCTCGGGCTGGCTCGTGATGTAGACGTGGGCCAGGTTTCCTGAGGAGGCCACGACGACGTCCGGAGGAACTGCGGCGGCGCGCCCGGCTTGGCGCCGTAGATGTCTCAGGGCGCTGGGCAGCCGGCGTGTCAGCATCGATCCGACGCCGTGGCCTCGGCCGAGCTCGGCCACGATGTGTCGGCCCATTCCGGCCGATTCGACCGAGTCGGTGGTGCCGACGACGCTCATGTTGGGCGGCAGCAGCGCGGCGATGATTGCCTCGAGTGGCTGCCCGTACCGCTGGCTGAACGTCGCGCCAAGGCACTGGCCATGGTCCGAGAGCACGACCAGCCGATAAGCCCGGCAGGTGTACTCACTGGCTTTCAGCAACGACCCAATCGCCCGGTCGATGCCGTCGAGCGCGTCGATCGCCTCATCGCGCTCGGGGCCGCAGTGGTGTGCTATGGCGTCGTATCCGGTGTAGTCCACGTAGATGGTGGGCGCCCCGCCGTACATCTCCTCGATGACGAAAGCCGTGGATGTCGTCCGCAGGGCGATATTGGTGACGGCTCGTTCGACGGCGTAATGCAGGTCGCGGTGCATGCGGGGCTCGACCGACCGGGCGCGCTGGCGCTCCGCCTGATACAGCTCCTTGGCCATCTCGCCGGCCATCAAAACCAGCAGGCGGAGGTAGTTGACGGACGTGGCCAGGAAGCCACGCAGGCGTCTCCCGTCGTCGGAAGGTGCGCCTTCGCCGATGGTGGCCATTGTCAGGTAACTGCGTGGTGCGTCTCCGGTCAGGAGGTTGCCGATGCTCGCTCCATCGTCGGCCAGCAAGCCCGTGCCATCGCTGACGCGACGTACGATCTCGGCCGCATCGTCTGGATGGTTGGCCACCAGCAGCCGGGCGGTTGCCTTTTCGTACCATCGAAAGCCGGCGATACGGTCGTTGCGGCCGTGGAGGATGCCGGCCTGACTGGCGGGAGTCGTCGGCGGCAGCAATGCGGTCCAGGGATGGAGCGTGGCCGCACCGTCTCGCACCAGTCCGCCGAGCACGGGAACCCGTCCGGCCCTCATTGCGTGGCGGAGAACGGGAAGGCTCAGCCCATCTATTTGGACCACGAGCAACCCCGGCGTCGATTCAGCGACGCGCTTGAAGTTGCGCGCGATCAATCGCCTGACTAGCACGCCGTAATACGAATCGTCGTCGCTCACTGCTACGAGCTCGGCGAACAAGCTGTTGAGGATCGTCAGAAGCACCGCACCCCAGACCGCGGTCGCGGTCCCGTCCACCGACACGCCTGGGACCACCTGCCCGACCGCGACTATGGCCAGGCCCTGCACGAGGAGGCCGACGGTCTGGGCAACGAAGATCGGCCTCGCCACGAACAGCCACTGCAGGAAGACGTCGGAGGAACTGTCGAGGGTCAACAGCAACAGCGCTGCCAGCGATAGCGCCGCGGGCCCGTCGATCCTCAGCCCCGAGAGCACAGAGGCGGTGATGGCCAGCGCCAGGCAGGCTCCCAGGTAAGACAGGATCGTGCGGCGCAGGATCGCCATTCGGGTGGGTCGCCACGTCCACATGAGGCGAGCTTGGAGGCGGTAGAACGCGAGCCAACCACTTGCCGGCGAAGGCGCCGCGCCGACCGCGGGACTCAACGTCCGGCCCGCCCGTCTAGGGGCATCGATTGCCCCGGCCGCAAGACCTGGACTTCGATCCGAGCGGCACGGTCCGCGACCGCTTCCCGAAAGGCCTCGCCCGGCCCCTCGAATCGGCGGCCCGCCAACCGCCGCAGCCCCAGAGGGTAGAGCGTGCCCCAGTGGATAGGCGTGGCAATCGCAGGGCATATCCGCACCGCAGCCTCGGCTGCGTCCCGCGGATCCATATGGCCGCGCCCGAGGGTGAGACCCCAGCCGCTCACCGGCAAGAGCGCCACGTCGACACGCCCGGCCAGGTCCCACATACCCGGAAAGAGGCTCGTGTCGCCGGCGAAATAGACGCTCGTCGACCCGGCGATGAGGATGCCCAGTGGGCTCACCGCAGGCGTGAAGGGCGAACGGCGGCCGCCATGTTCTGCGTGGACGGCCTCGAGCGTCAGATTGCCGACTTGCAGGCGGTCGCCGGCTCGAACCTCGTGGACGACTCCGCGCACCGCTTTTGCCACGACGCGCCCGAGGCCGACCGGGACGATGAACACCGGCGTGCCCGGAAGCGCCCGCAAGGATTCGATATCCAGATGGTCGAAGTGGCCGTGACTGATGAAGACCGCCGAAACATCAACGAGCGTATCAGGGGCGACGGCAGGCACTTGACGCCTGATGGCCACTGCCAGGTGGCCGAGTAGCGGGTCGGTGAGCACGCGTGCGCCGTCGATGTCCACCACGACGGTCGAATGGCCCAGAAACGTCACCTTGTTGGTCACACGTCCCCCGGACAATCCGCACACTTGCGTCTGCCGGCGATTGTCACCGACCTTGGCCGGCGAGCGACCGGCCCAGCTTCTGCGTTCTACCTGGCTGACTGCCGAGAGCTCCGGCACCTCTCGGACAGGGGCCGCCGTGCGGGCGTGGGGCAACGAATACGACCGACTTCACGATCTGTCCGAGTTCGGCATCGACGGCCGTGTCCGCCTCCTCGGGGGTGTGGGTGGAGTGAGACATCGGCCTGACATCGAGCACGACTCCCTTGCGGGAGGCTACCTCGACCACCCGTTGAATTGCTGGATGCGAGAGGTCGATCACGTGCCGGATCCCGCTATGCGTTGGACCTGGGCGTTAACAAGAGCAGGAACGGCCCGCCGTCCGGGGTCGTTCCTGCTGGATGGTTTCAGAACGAGGTGAGCGCCCAAAAGAGCGCCGTTGGGATCAGTGCCAGCCGAAACGAGTTCTCTTCCGGCCGCCGAGAAGCCCGACGGCGAAGATGACGATCATCGCTCCGACTACCGCGACGACGATGCTCGTGACGTTGATGCCGGTCACGTTGGCGACCTTGAGCACATCGCTCGCGATCCATCCGCCGACGACAGCGCCCACGATGCCGAGCACGACCATCATCAATAGGCCCTCGCGGGCCCCCATGATGCGACTGGCGAGGAAGCCGGCGATAGCGCCGACCACGACCCAGGCGACGAGTGTCATTTGGGGAATGTCCATTGAAGTCCTTCTTTCTGGGCAGGCCCGACGCCGAGGTTCGTTCATCGGGCCCGCATGCTTGCTTTTGAACTAGGCGACGGAGTGCTCGCGCCGGAAGATGCCCAGGCTCCAGATCGCGATGAGCTCGATGAGCGTCCACCCGACAAGAGCCACGACTGCGGCGACATCGAGCACCGAGCCTCCGGCCGAAACGGCGCTGATGCGCAGGATCCCCTGGAACGGCGCGGCCAAGACCCCGCCCACGTTGTTGATGATTGAGACGAGAAGGTTGCCTTCTCGGGCGTCGAGAAGCAGCAGGACGATCCTCAGGCCGATCACGATCTGGATCAGACCGAAGACGAGGACGACGATGCGGCGGGCTGTCTCGTTGTTGCTGGGCCTAACGTCGAGCTGGCGGCTGGTTACGGTCCGGTTGGTCAAGCCACCGGACTCGGTGGTGGTCGGCGCGTCCGTGGTGACGCTCCGCTGTTCCTGAACTGTCACGGTGGTCTTCTTCCCGGCGACGGACGATGGACCTGCACCCGGCTGTACAGCCGATGGAGCCGTTGATCCGTGGTCGCGATCAGATACTGCGCCATGGTCTCCGCGCGCCGCGAGGATGAAAACCCGATCGGTGCGGCGGCCGACCGGACCCCGCGCAAATGGATCGACGGGCCGAGGGAGCGGCCCGTCGATCGCGGTCAGGGGCTGTAGCGGTCGCTTGAGGCGACCTCGGATTGGCTAGCGGCGGATGCTCCGTCGCTGCGTCACGACTGCCACCAGACCGAACGCGCTCAACGCGAGGAGGATCATCAGCCCGAACAAAGGTGTCGGGCTGCTCGAACCATCGCTGACGGTGCTGGTTGGCGCCGGTGTCACGGACGCTCCCGGCGCCGGTGTCGCGGACGCTCCCGGCGCCGATGTCACGGACGCTCCGGGCGAGGCCGTCGGGCCCGCGACCGCGTTGTTGACTAGGCTGGCGGAGCAGATGACAAGGGCGCCACCGCCGTTGGCGGAGCCGTTGCACTGGTTGATCGTGACACTCGCGGCTGAGGCCATCGTGCCGGTCGCTGTGCATGTCAGGCCCACGAGCGTCCCGCCGTTGGCGGAGCCATTGCATTGCGTGATGGCCGCGCCCGTCGTGGTGGCCGGGAAGGGATCGCAGCCGGTCGTGATGCCACCGCCCGAACCGACGCACTGGTTGACCGTAGCGGCCGTCGAACCGGGACTGACGCCGACGAAGTTGTTCGTGATCAGGACGCTGCACCGGAGCGTGCCGCCACCGCCGTTGATCGAGTCGTTGCACTGCGTGACTGCGGTGACCGGCGAGGTGAGGGAGGTGGTCGTGTCCGTGCAGGCCGCCGTCGGATCGCCTGCGGCGCCGTGACACTCGTGGACCGTTACCGTCGCGGATCCGCCGGTTCCCGTGATCGTGTTCACGACGGTGACCTGACAGATCAGGCCCAGGCCGCCGGTGTTGTCGACACCGTTGCTGCACGACGTGGTCGCGGCGATCGTCGCGGCAGCCACAGGCGTGGTGGTGATCATCGCTGCGGGTGCCAGCAACGCGAACGCGAACACGCCCCGCAAGAGGAAGGTCAAGGATCGATGCATGAAGCCACCTGCTGTTGGGTCGAGCGTCGTCGCGGTGGTGCCACGACCGTCCGTCCGTTGGGTCTACCGCCCGGGGTCACCGTTAGCCTCTGCGTGACGGCCTGGTGGTCGTCTCATCGGTTATGGCTTCTGATGCGCCCGGAACACGGACCAGATGGTGCCTCTGCTTCGATCCTTCCGCGAGGATGAAAACCCCGAGGGCAATCAAGTCGGGCGATCGCGCGACTTGGTCGCCGACCCTAGAATGCGGACATCGTGGCGACACAAGCGGTACCAGCGGAATCCCAGCTCGTCGTGATCGGTTCATCGGCGGGCGGAATCGAGGCGCTGTCGCGCGTCGTAGCCAGCCTGCCGGCCGACTTCCCGGCGCCCATCGTGATCGCTCAGCATCTCGATCCCCGCCGCCCCAGTCATCTTCACGAGATTCTCGCCCGTCATGCGACGCTGCCCGTTCGAGTGGTCGAGGAGCGCGAGGTTCTCGAGAATGGCGTGATCTTCGTCGTTCCTTCGAACCGGCTCGTGGACATCAGCCAGGGCGACCTGCGCCTCCATGCGGCAAGGCCCGGTGCGGTTGCACCCTCGATAGACGTCTTGCTCGAGAGCGCGGCCGGCATCTTCGGTCCCGGCCTCATCGCCGTGATCCTGACCGGCAGCGGGTCGGACGGATCCGCGGGAGCGTGGCACGTGAAGCAAGCGGGCGGAGCCGTCGTCATCGAGAATCCCGCGACGGCGATGTTCCCGTCCATGCCAAGTTCTATACCCTCGTCGCTGGTCGACGCGACGGCCGATCTCGACTCGATCGGGTCGATCGTTTGCGATTTGCTCGCGGCCGGCTCCTCTGCCGCAGCGGGGCGCGACGACGATGAGCTCCGCGAGCTGCTCAAACGGATACACGAGCGAAGCGGCATCCACTTCGGCAGCTACAAGCCGGCCACCATCCTTCGGCGGTTGCATGGCCGGATGAAAGCCACGTCCCGTCCAACGCTCGCAGGGTACGCGGCATATCTCGAGACCAACCCGGAGGAGTACGCGCGGCTGGTCAACAGTCTCTTGATCAAGGTCACGGAGTTCTTCCGGGACCCGAAGCTCTTCGAGTACCTGCGCGAGCATGTCCTCCCCGAGCTCATTGCGGAGGCGAGGCGTGATGGGCGGGAGCTCCGCATTTGGTCGGCCGGCTGTTCCACCGGCGAAGAGGCCTACTCGCTGGCCATCATCGTTGCCGAAGCTCTCGGAGAGGAGCAGGCCTGGCCGGACGTGCGGATCTTCGCTACGGATATCGACGGCGAGGCCATCGCGTTTGCCCGAAGGGGGATCTATCCACCCACCGCCCTCAAGGGCCTGCCCGCAGGCGCTCTGGACCGCTATTTCGTCAAGTCGGATGGTGGCTACGAGGTCGCCAAGCGACTGCGCGCGTTGATGGTCTTCGGCGAGCACGATCTCGGCGAGCGAGTGCCCTTCCCGCGGATCGATCTGCTTCTCTGCCGAAACGTGCTGATCTACTTCACCGCGCTCATGCAGCGGGTCGCCCTCGAGACCTTCGCGTTCTCGTTGCGGCCCGGCGGTCGGCTGGTCCTTGGCACGTCTGAGACCGTCATGGCCCTGCCCGACCCATTCGAAGAGGATCAAGCGCGGCTGCGTATCTATCGCCGGCTGCCCGGGAGCTACGCGATCCCACCAATGCGACCGGCCGTGCTCCGTCCGCGACGGGGCGAGGGGTCGAATCTGGACGAGGCCATCCGAGTCACGCGCCGCGACGTCCGGCAAGTGGCGGAATCGTCGGCGTCGGCGGACAGCCTGCTCCTGAACCTGACCGTCGGCGTCGTGGTCGTCGACCCTCGCTACTACATCACGCGCATCAATTCCGCCGCACGCCAGATGCTCGGGATTCACGGCACGGCCTACGATCAGGACTTCATCCATCTTGCGGAAGTTCTTCCACCCAGCGCGATCCGCGCGGCAATCGACTCCGCGCTGACCGGCAAGACGACCTCGGGCGTATTCGAGGTGGAGCCAGCGGACGCGGCGAGCGAGACGACCCATTTCGTCGAAGCTACCGTCCGCCCATACCGCGCCGAGACACGCGGGATCGATGGCGCCGTCATCGAGCTGACGGACGCGACCAGGCTCGAGCACGAGCGTCGCGCCGGCGTCCGGACACGGGAGCGACTCGAGAAAGCCGTCGCCACGAACGGACGGGTCCTTCGGGCGAATGAGGAGTTGACCGCCCTGGTCGCAGAACTGCGGATAGCGAACGAAGCGATGCTCCTGGCCAGTGAGGACGCACAGGCCACGCGCGAGGAAGTGGAAACAGTCAACGAGGAGTTCCAGGCCACCAACGAGGAACTCGAAACGCTCAACGAGGAGCTGACCGCGAGCGTCGAGGAGCTCCGGGTTGCGAACGAGGATCTGGCCACGCGCACCGACGAGCTCAGTCTCCAGACGGTCGCGCTCGAGCAGCAGAAGTTGAGCCTGCAGGAGGAGCACGATCGTCTGCGGTCGATCCTCGCGAGCCTCGGCGACGCCGTCGTCGCAGTCGACCACGACGGCCAGATCGTGGTGACAAACGACGCCTACGATCGACTCTTCGGTGGGGCCGAGGTCGAGCCTGAGGATGTTGCCGGGCTGCCCATTCCGCCCGCCGACCGGCCGCAGCAACGGGCGGCTCGTGGCGAACGGTTTCGCATGGAGTTCGCGGTGTCCCAAGCCGGCGGGACCCGGCGCTGGTTCGAGGCCGTGGCCGAACCGCTCACCGCCGGCGACCGAACCTGGGGCGGGGTGCTGGCGATCCGCGATCTGTCAGAGCGCACAATGCGGCTGAGCCTGGAGCGGTTGATGGCCGCGGCGGGCCACGAGCTCAAGACCCCGGTGGCCGCCCTGCATGGGTACCTCCAGCTCGTGGAGCGGTATCTCGACCCGCATGGCACCACGGAGGCCCGTGCTTACACGGCCCGCGCACTTGCGCAAACGAGGAAGATCGGGGATCTCGTCGAGCGTCTCTTCGATGTGAGTCGCATCCAGGCCGGACGGTTGGAGCTGGTCGCCACTACCATCGATCTGGTTGCGGTCGTGTGCGACGCCATCGACGTTGCCGAGACGTTGCCGAAGGCCCCGCCGATCCGCTTGGCCCGGACTCGCGGACCGATCTGGGTTCGCGCGGATGCCGGTCGGATCGAGCAGGTTTTCGTCAACCTGCTCGCAAATGCTGTCGAGCATGCGGCGACGTCGGCAATCGACGTGATCGTGCGTCGATCCGGCTCGGTCGCCGTCGTCGAAGTCCGCGACCATGGCCCCGGGATCGCGAGCAACGTGCTGCCACAGCTTTTCCAGCCATACGCACGGCTCGGGCAGAAAGCCTCCGCGGGTCTCGGTCTGGGTCTCTACCTGGCGCGCGAGATCGTGACTGCGCATGGCGGGTCGATCGACGCCGCGTCGAGTCTCGGTGAGGGCACTGTGATCGTGGTCCGGCTCCCGATCGGCAAGCGGCTTGCCCGAAGTCCCCGGCCCGAAGGGGAGCTTGAAGCGTGATCCGGCTGGGGATCGTCGAGGATCATCCCGCCATCGCCGAGGGTCTCACCGCCTTGATGCGCGGCGAGCTCGACGTTACCGTCGTGGGGACGGCCCGGGATGCAGTCGAGGCCGATCGTCTGATCGAGACCCGGCACCCGGACGTCGTTCTGTGCGACATCCGCCTGGGCGAGACCGTGGACGGGCTGGAGATCCTCGCGCGGCACACGCCTGGCCCCGCATTCATCATGCTGAGCGCGTACTCGTACCCGAGCTTCTACGCGGCCGCGATGGAGCACGGAGCGAAGGGCTACCTCTCGAAGATGGCGGCCATCCAGGAGATTCTCACGGCCGTGCGCAAGGTCGCTGCCGGCGGCAGCGCCTTTCCCGACGTCGTCCGCCGTTCGGCGCGCACGGCGCTCCGCCCGCCGACGCCTCGCGAGGCCCAGATCCTGGCCCTCGTGGCGGAGGGCCTCAGCAACGCCGAGGTCGGCGAACAGCTGTCGCTGCGAGTGAAGACCATCGAAAGCCAGCTCCGGCGGATGTTCGACCGCTACGACGTGACGAGCCGGACCTCGCTCGTGCGCGTCGCCCAAAAACAGGGCTGGATCGAAGGGGATCGCTAGCCCGACGGTTTCGTCTCCTCAGGCCGCGTTCGCCTGCTTGGGCTCGCCGATCAGATGGGTCGACGTGACCTGGCCCGTCGACGCCTGGCTGGGGATGTCTCCGCGCCATCGGTCGCCACGATGCTCATCGACCCGTCGGCTTCGACTCAATCCGCAGCCGCGCCACCCGCGAGCGGCAGGGCGAAGTTCGTGGGAGACGGCATCGCGGCAGATTTCCTGCCCTTCGTGCCTCAGGCGGCGCCGGCCGCCGCTTTCGGAGCAGCCGCTTCTGCCTGCAGGACGGCCAGGTCCATCGTGATCTTGACGTCGTCGCCGACGAGGACGCCGCCGGTCTCGAGCGCGCCGTTCCAGGTGAGCCCCCATGCCTTGCGGCTGATCTTCGTGGACGCGGAGAAGCCGGCGCGGCGCCCGCCCTGCATATTCGGTACGACGCCGCCGATCTCGGCGTCCAGCGTCACTTGCCGCGTCTCTCCGTGCATCGTCAGATCGCCGTCTATCTTGTAGCCGTCGTCGCCCCGCTCGATGTGCGTGCTGCGGAAGGCGAGTTCCGGGTACGTGGCAGTGTCGAGGAAGTCCGGACTCCGAAGGTGCGCATCGCGGGCCTCCACCCCCGTTTCGATGCTCGATGCGTCGATATGCGCCTCGACCGTCGAGCGCTCCGGGTTCGCCTCGTCGAAGTCCACCGCGACCGCGAACTTGTGGAACTGGCCGCGCACCGTCGTGACCATCATGTGCCTGACGGCGAACTCGATCTGTGAATGGGCAGGATCCAGATTCCAGGTGGTCATCGGTTGATTCCTAGCTTTCTGTGCTCTCCGCGTACCGAGCGGGACTCAGTCGAGTTATCCCAAAGTGTCTTGCCCCTCGACCGGGAGCCTCGAGAACTTCATAGGCCACGTTCTCGCCATTGCCGTGCACGCATCCCCGCAATCGCACGCCAGACTAGTGGTGCCGCCTGCGATTGCGAGCCAGCGGCAAGGTCAATGGATCAGGGCCGTCGGATGGCGTTCTGGATCTTGCCGAGGCCGTGCTGTGCATCTCCCAGGGCCTGCCTTGCTTTGCCTTTGACTTGCATCCGCCTGCTGCCGGTTAACCTGCCGAACCCTTCTACCAGGTTGCCCCGGGCTCTATTGATGGAGCCTTTGGTGTGCTCGTCCGTCATCTCGGTTCTCCGTAGCCGTGGCGCCGGCGTCAGTCCTGAGTCTCCACGCCTGTCTCGAGGCTAGGCTGGTTCCGGCCCGGCCGCGAGGATGAGAACCCGCCTGTTCGTCCGAGTTCGCGACCGGCAGAATCGCCCGCCTTCGCTGAGTCTCAACCCACGGCAGCCGTAGGCGCTCGCGATGGCAATGCTTCGCGGCGGGCCGGCGGAGATCCTTTGGTTCCATAGTCGTCGTGGTCGGGAGGGCTCCATCGACGGCCTGGAGAGGCGTCGGCGGAGGTGGATCTCCACGCCGCTCCGCGCCTGAGCGGGACCTCCTGCCTGCTATCTGACCGCGACCCCGATCACGAAGGCCAGATAGCCGACGATGATGACGGAGCCTCCGCGGCGATCCAGCCCTCTGCTCCACAGTGCAAGGGCGATGGCCAGACACGTCATAGCGAGGTACGACCCAGCCACGAAGATCCCATCGCCGGCCGAGCTGGCCAGGCCCAGGATGGCGGCGGGGGCGAGCAAGCCGATGATCACGTTGAAGACGTTGCTGTTGAAGGCCTCACTCAGAGTCGCCGAGCCACGTCCTCGCGAGGCCAGGTAGACCGCCGCGACAGCGTTGGGCAGGCTGGTCACGGCGGCGAGGATCAGACCGCCCACGACGATCTGCGGCAGACCGGCTGCTGCCCCCATGTTTGTCGCGCCCTCCTCCATGACGATACTGGCCACCACCACGACGACCAGTGCGAGGAGTGCCAGACCCGCATCCCGCCAATCTCCGCGCTGCGGGCGGATTGCCACGGCGAGCTCCGCCTCCTCCTCGGCCAGGGCGCGGGCCAGCCATAGGGCCCACCGCGCCGGCAGGCGCAGTCGAACGCGGGCGGCCGGCGGTTCCGCGCTGACGACGAGATAAGGGACGAAGACGACCAGGGCGAGCACGAGCCCGATCGCCGGCGCGACCAATCCGGCCACGACCGCCAGGCTGAGAAGAGCCATCCACAATCCGACGGCGCCTTCGAGCAGGATCTCCCGCCGATGGAAGGCGAGGCGGCCGGCGATGAGGGCGCTCAACCCAAGCAGCGCGGCCAGGTTGAAGACGTTCGAGCCGAGGGTCACGCCGATGCCGACCGTGCTGTGGCCGCTGGCGATGGCGGTGACCGCCGATGTGATCTCGGGACCATCTGCGGCGAGTGCCGCCATCAACCCGAGGAGCGCCTCGGACACTCCGATCCGCTCGCCGACCCGCTCCAAACGCGTCACGAGCAGCATGCTCGCGGCGAGGCTGGTGGCGGCGCTGAGCGCGAAGATCGCAAACTGCATGCGCCATTCTTGCCGATCCTTCGGCGGCGTCGCGCGGACTTCCCGTGGGCCCTCGTCTTTGAGATCAGCTGGCCCGAACTCGGGCCACCCTCTGCAGCACCTCTTCGATCATTGCAATGCTTGGGGTCGCGATCAGGGGGCGGCGTCTGTCGTGGAGGTCGGGCTTACGCGTCCGGCCGGGTCAGAAGGCCAGGATCACCTTGCCGCGAGTGCCAGCCTGGAACGCCTGGAGCGCCTCGTCCGCTCGATCGATCGGGAAGGTGGCGTGAATCTGAACCCGCAGCTCTCCCGAGGCCGCCATGCCGGCGAGAAGCCGCAGCTTCTCGGCTGTGGGAGCGGCCATCACGTTGGTGCCGCTGATCCCACTGGCCGCGAGCTGCTCGACGTCGGCCGCTCCCATCAGGGTTGCGACGTGGCCGTCCTGGCGGACGAGCGACGTCAGCTCTGGCAGGGTCTCCTTCCGATTCACCACATCGATGAGCGCCGCGATGCCGTCGGGATAGCGACTGCGAACGGCGGCCGCAACGTTGCCGGCCGAGTAGTCGATCGTGTCGGCGGCTCCAAGGCTGCGGACGTATTCGACCTGGTCCGGAAGCGCGGTGGCGATGACCTTGAGGCCACGCTGCGCCGCCAACTGAACCGCGAAGCTGCCGACGCCACCGGTGGCCCCGACGATCAGCACGATGTCACCCTTCCTCGCGTCGATGGCCTCGAGCAGGTCGAGCGCCGCCGAACCCGCCAGCGGGAGCGCCGCAGCCTCACTGAAGCCGAGGCCGGCCGGCTTCGGGGCAAGGACGGCCGACGGTCCACCTGGAACGAACTCCGCGAACGCACCGCTCTTGAGGGGCGGCATCGCCGGGATGAACCCAAAGACGGCGTCGCCAACGGCGAAGCCGCGGAAGCCCGGTCCGGCCGACTCAACCGTGCCCGCGAAGTCGCGCCCGACGACGGTGGGGAATGCGTGCTCCATCATCCCGGTCAAGGCGCCCATTGCCTGGTAGACATCGATGCCGTTCACGCTCGCGGCCTTGACTGCGACGAGCGCATCCGCTTCGCCGACTTCCGGCTTCGGGATGTCCATGATCCTGGCCGGTCGGTCGGAGCTTTCGAGTGCAAAAGCCTTCATCGGGTACCTCAAATGCGAAGGAGTGGTTTCAGACAACGGGCCGAGCGTACTGCAAATGGAGGGTGACCTCCGGTTGCGCGTAGAGTGGCACCATGCAACGGGACAACGAAGAGACGGCGCGGCTCAGGGTCGACGCGGAGCGGAACAGGTTGCGGATCGTGGAAGCCGCTCAAGCGGACTTCGCCGAGCGCGGCTTGGACGTTCCGCTCGAGGATGTCGCACAGCATGCGGGCGTGGGGATCGCCACCCTCTACCGCCGGTTTCCGACACGCGAGGACCTGATCGCGGCCTGTTTCGAGCGGAGACTGGAGGAGTACGCCGAGGCTGCCGAGAAGGCGCTCGAGGCCTCGGACGGATGGTCGGGCTTCTGCGCCTATGCCGAACGCATCTGCTCGATGCAAGCCGCCGACCGAGGCTTGAATGACGTCCTGACGAGGGTTTTCTCGAACTCCAAGAGACTGGAAGAGCATCGCGCCCGCGGGTACGAACTGTCGGTGCGACTGATCGGGCGCGCCCAGGAAGAGGGGACTTTGCGAGCCGACTTCGTCCCGGAGGACCTGGTGGTGCTCCTCATGGCGAACGCCGGTGTCGTCGGGGCTGCCGGGCCGGCCGCGCCGGGTGCATGGAAGCGTTTCGTCGGGTTGATGCTCGACGGTTTCCGGAGTGAAGGCGCGAGCCGACTGCCACCGCCCCCGGGCCCTCGCCAGATGATGATCGCGATGCGACGACTCGCCAGGCCAACCACCCAAACCAGGAGCATGCAATGACCAGCCAGGCCAGCAGTCCAGACGACCGGATCGAACGAGTGGCCGCAGCCCTCCGCTCGCACAACATCGACACGATCGTCGTGGACTCGGCCGATGAGGCCCGGAAGGTCGTGCTCGAGATGATCCCGGTCGGCGCCGAGGTCCATTCGGGCAAGTCGAAGACTCTCGAGGATGTCGGCCTCTTCGCCGAGCTCATCGATTCGGGTCGCTACGATGCGTTGCGGCCGCGCTACTTCGCGATGGATCGCAAGACCCAGGCTCGCGAGATCCGCAAGCTCATCGCGGCGCCCGACTACATGCTCGGCAGCGTGGCGGCGGTGACCGAGGATGGCACCCTGGTTGCCGCGTCGGCCACCGGAAGCCAGCTCGGCGCGTACGCCGCGGGGGCCGGCCGGCTGATCCTCGTCGTGGGCAGCCAGAAGATCGTTGCCGACCTCGCGGCCGCCATGCTTCGCATCAAAGACGTCGTGTTCCCGTATGAGAACGCCCAGGTTCGCGAGCGGCTCGGTGTCGACACAGTGCTCGAGAAGGTTCTCGTGATGTACGGCGAATGGCAGCCCGGCCGAACCACGGTCGTGCTCGTGCGCGAGCCCGTCGGGGTCTGACGGGCGGGTCCGAGTCGTAATGCAGCGAGGTCAACGCTTCGAGATGGGCCAATAGCCAACGAACGACGGCCTTCTACGCCCCCGAGCCAAACCGGGCCGACAGCGCCGAATCATGACCGCCGGGAGACGTCAGACGGGGATCTCGGTGCGATCGGCGTCGGATCGATTGCCGGAACGACCCGAGAGTCGCGGGATCCGTGCGCCGGCCGGCCGCGTGGCGAGCACGGAGCCCAGGATCACCAGCCCAAAGCCCGCGGCCATCCCGACTGTGAACGACTCGTTCAGCACCGCCACACCGAGCAGCGCCGCGACCGCCGGGTTGAGGTAGGTGATCACGGTTGCGCGAACCGGGCCGATCTCGTCGATCAGTGCGGAGAAGAGGAGGAACGCCGCCGCGGTGCAGGCCAATCCGAGGACCGCGACCGCGCCGAGGGCGGCCGCGCTGGGCATCGTCGTGGGTCGCTGAAGGACGGCGATCGGCGCGTACACCAGGGCGCACATCGAGAGCGAGAGCGCCATGACGGCGACGGCCGGCAAACCGGCGAGCCGGCGGGCCAGGATGGCAGGCCCGAGCGCGTAGCCGATGACGACGACCCCGACCTCGAGGATCGCCGGGCCATTCGACGCGCCCAGGTTCAGCCCGACGATCGCCGCGACCCCGACGAGTCCCACGAGCAGCCCGAGAACGCCGGTGGCGCCGATCCGATCCCGACCGCCCGTGCCCACTGCGATGACCGTGGCGACCAGCGGCACCCCGGCCACGAGAAGGCCCGCGAGTGAGCTCGTGATGTGCTGTTCCGCCGACCCGAGAAGCACCCACGGCACTCCGATCTCGACGACCGCGAAAGCGACAATCCAGCGCCAGCGCGCGAGCACGGACCGGAAATCGGTCCGAAGGAGAGCAATCGGAAGCAGGATCAGGGCGGCGATCGCGGTCCGAGCGAAGACCAGGGTGGCCGGTGAGATCTCGGCGACTGCAACCCGAATGAACAGGTACGGGATGCCCCAGATCAGCGACATCAGGCCGAAGAGGACCAGCCCCCGCCGCGTCACGCCGGCACCGGGGGCACTCGCGTCGGAATCCCCGGCAACGTCAGCGCCTGCACAGGTGGATCTTCGCAGGGTTCGGGCTCGTCGGCTGCGCCCTCCGACGGCCTATGGACCACGTCGCGTCGTCTGAGACCACCGAGCCAACGAACCGAATCATCTGGGCGCGGGCGGTCGGCCGATCAGAGCGGCACGCGGAACTCCCAGGGGCCGTCGAGCCGGGCTGCGACACCCGGGAACGGATCGGCGAACGAGGCGACATGGACAATGAGCGTGTGGGCGCCGTCAGGCGGCCGGGGCGCGAACCGGATCTCGTGGCGGCTGGCATTCGTGCTGGATCCGCCGGAACCCTGGCCCGAGGCGACGTATGCGGTCCCCGCGTCGTCGGAGACCGTGACCTCGACGAAATGCCCGACGTGACCAACTGGCGGTCGCGTGTGTGCGACTAGGGTGGCGATCCCGCCGTCATCGCGGATCTCCACGGCGACGATTTCGACGCGCGCGCTGCCTGCCTCCACACTGCTACCGACCGCGATGACTCGGCGCAAGGTGCCCGCATCCACTCCTGCAACGCGCATCGAGTTGCGACCGAAGCGCTGCAGGAGCTCATGGTCGGGCCCGGATGACGGGCCGCCGCGAGACAGCCAGCTGACCGAACTGCCGCCCCGCGAACGCGAGCTCAAACCCAGGAAGGCGAGGAAGTTGGCCAGTCCAAGCAGGGAGCCGGCGATGATGCCCACTCCCACAGCCACGCCCCACCCGGCGATGAGCAGTGCGGCGGCGATGAGCACCAGTCCGAGCAACGAGAACGCCGGCAGCCGCGATCCGATGGACATCGAGTCCAGTATGCGCCGGCGTGCGCGCCGCGCAGAGACCTGATCCAACGTATCCGCCACGTCGCGCCGCGACGCGGAGCCGGCCAGATCAGCCCTCTTCAGCTGGTGAAGAACTCGACCAACACGGGAGCGAGGACCTCCGGCGCCGCGCCGTGCGCTTGACCCTCGAGGGTCATGTGCCTTGCGTTGGGCAAGGCCGCCACGAGTGCGCGCACAGAGGTGTGCTGCCAGCCCGGGCTGTTACTGCCGTCCATCACCAGCGTTGGCACCGTAACCGCGGCGAACTCCCCGGCCTCGAGCGGCGCGCCGGACATGTGGTTGCCAAGGATTGCTCCGTCGTACGCCAGCGTCTGTGCAATCGCCTCGAAACCAGACCAGCCTGGATCCCTCTGCATGCCGCTTACGGCTGCAGGCGGCATACCCATCGCCGTCGTCATGAAGTACTCGAGGGCTTCCCGTCGACGTCCTGAAGCCGCCAGATCGGTAAGGTGCGCCACGAAATCCTCTGGCAGCGGAGCCCGGCCGCCGTCGACGATGAATGGAGGCTCGTACAACGCCAGCTTCTGCACCGCGAGGCCACGGGAGACGGCCTCGAGGGCGAGCGCGGCGCCGGACGAGTGGCCGAAGAGGGAGGCCCGGCCGCCCGCCGCGGTGATGAGCGCCTGTATGTCGTCGACCTCGCGCTCGACGGCGTACGGCATCGTGTCGCCGCTGTCGCCACGGCCGCGCCGGTCATACCCGAACACGGTCAAATGGGGCGCCAGCAATGCGGCCACCGGCGGAGACGCCGATCGAGTGGCGAGTGCACCGCCCACCAAGATGAGCGCCGGCCCCGACCCCCACTGGTCGAGCGCAATGGTTGTGCCGTCCTTCGAAGTGACCGTCTTCATGGCTCTGCTCCTCGCTCGATCCGCCGGCCACGCAGCCAGCGCGCGCCTGCCCCAGGGCGCTGAACGACGTGCTTCGGTCGAATCGTAGCCCTCATCTGCCGACGGTGCGCCGAACGACTCGTTCAGGTGTGCCTCGCGGACCGACGTGCCGCCCGCCCATGGAACAAGTCTCCGCGCTCCGCCTCGATACGCCCGTGAGAAGATGCGGCTGTGAAAGCTAAGCTGGTCTCGTTCGGAGAACTGAAGATCGAGGGCGAGCACTATCACCGCGATGTGGTCATCGAAGGCGGACGGATCCGCAAACGGGACAAGGGCCCTTCGAAGGCACTTGCCGGCCGGTTTGGGCACACACCGCTAACCGCCGCCGAGGAGATCCCATGGGGAGGCAAGCGGCTGATCATCGGCACGGGCGCCCGTGGGCAACTGCCCATCGCTCCCGAATTGGGCGAGGAAGCAGCGCGACGGGGGATCGCCATCGAGGCACTTCCCACCAGCGAAGCATGCCGCCTGCTCTCCGACATCGAGCCGGACGACGTGTACGCGATCCTCCACGTCACCTGTTAGGCGGATGCCGCATAACGCGCTGGGCACGTCCGTGGTTGAGTGAGACTGACCGAGCCTACTGAATCAGGTACGCGACGACCAGAACCACCCAGGAAGCGACCCCCAGGGGCATGACCACGAACAACGTTCGCATGAGTAGCCGCTTCGCGGTCTGGTTCGCGGTCTTGAAGCACTCGAGAACGCCGTCGGGATCTGCGACGCGGACCGGCTCGCCACGCTGGACGCTGATCTCCGCGACCGCCTTCCGGTGGCGTGAGTAGGCCTCCGGCAACGTCGCTCCCGAGAGAAGGACGGCTTCGGAGAGGCGTGCCGACGGGAAGATGTACGGTCTCGGGCATCTGGTCTTGACGTACGAGCCATCCGGCCACGCGGTCAGCAGCCATCCCCCGTTTGGGGATGTCGCGAGGACTACCGAGACGCGATCGGTGTCCACGAGCGTTGACAGCAATCTCGGGCCCTTCGTCGCGCCAGGGGTCGGGATCATCAGCTCCCCGACCGGCGAAAAGCCGAGGATGCCCGAGGTGGCTTCAATCCGTCCGGGATCATCGGGTCCGCTGTGTGGGAGCTGAACCGACACCGGCGCGACCACACTGAACGCGGCGACACGCGTCACCAGATAGGCGGACACGCCGATCAGCACACATGCAACCAGGAGCAGGGCGATCGACATGACGAAACCTCCTCGCCTCGAGATCGTACCCCGCAGGCAAGGTCGGTGTTCAGGTCGGGACGATCCCTCACGCGGCAAACGGGCGCCATCGCTCATGCTTCGAGATGGGCGCCCACCCACGCCTCGAGCCGCTACTCCTTTCGGCCCGCCGGCCAGGTCCCCATGACCTGACGGAGGATCGCGAACTCGCCGATGTGGTAGGCGTTGTGGTCGCCGACCAGACGCACCTCGCGCAGGATGGTGTGGCCGGGGGTGTTCGGGATCGTCGCCAGGAGGTCGGTGGTCGGATCGACCACCAGATCGTGCAGTGCCGTCCGGTCGGCCTTGAAGCCCTCGACCGTCCGCGCGAATTGCTCCGGCGTCGCGGTGGCGTCGCGCTCCGGCCAGTACTCCTCCGGCCACGTTGGCGCGAGATAGGCCCGGTCGCGGATGTAGTCGAGGATGTCTCTCTGGGCGATCCGGATGTGCTCGAGCAGGTGCCACGGCGTGTACGCGACGTTGGGCGGAAACCTGTTGATGGCGTCATCCGGGAAGTCCGCCACGGCGGCGTCGAACGGCATATGAGCGCCGTGTCCGTCGATCAGCGCGAGCAGTTGTTCGCGCAAGGTGTCGCTGGCCATTTCATCCCTCGCTTCGTTGGACTTGTTGCGATGTCATCGTGCCTGGTCGGGCCTCAGCCAGCAAGACGCCGAAACCTGATCCGTACCCCACATACAATGAGGCGCCTCGAGGGGCGCGGCGCGAGATCGCAAAGAGGACGACAGATGGGCTCACTGCTCCCTCGCAGGGACGGACGAGCAGACCTGCACCCGGGTCGGATCGCGATCCTGTATGGCCTCGTCGGCGGCGCCTGGATATTCGGTAGCGGCTTGGTCGTGCAAGCGCTGACGAACGGCTCGTCCTCGCAGGCCATCGAGATTGGCAAGGGCGCGGGTTTCATCGGCGTGACCGCGGTCGCGCTGTACGTCCTCCTTGTTCGGCGCGCCAGATCTATCCGGGCTGCGGAGTCCGCCCGGGTCGCGGCCGACGAGCAGCGGATGCGGCTCGCGACCGCAGTCGAGCAGGCCGCGGAAGCGATCGTAATAACCGATCGTGAGGCTCGGATCCTGTACGTCAACCCTGCCTTCGAGCGGGTCTCCGGGTACGACGAGGCGGAGCTCATCGGCGCCAACCCACGCCTCCTGCAGAGCGGCCGGCAGGGACGTGACTTCTACACCTCGATGTGGTCCACGCTCCGAGCCGGCGAGACCTGGCACGGCTCGTTTCTCAACCGTCGCAAGGACGGCGTCGTGTACGAAGAGGACGCTGTCATCAGCCCGATCCGCGACTCCGCCGGCGCCGTGGTGAGCTTCGTCGGCGTCCAGCGCGACGTCAGCCGTGAGCGTGCCCTCGAGCGTGAGCTTGCCGAGGCCGGTCGAATGGAGGTGGTCGGCCAGCTGGCGGGCGGCATCGCCCACGACTTCAACAACCTGCTCACGGCGATCACGGGTTACGCCGAGCTCCTCCGCCGAGAGGTCGGGGCCGATCCGGAGGTCCAGGCGGACGTGGATGAAATACTCCGCGCGTCGCGCAGCGCGGCAGGCCTGGTCCGGCAACTCCTTGCCTTTGGCCGTCGGCAGGTGCTCGAACCGCAGGGCCTTGCGCTCGACTTCCTCGTCGAGCAGCTCCGGCCGATGCTCGGCGGCCTCCTTGGGCCTCGGATCACGCTCGAGGTACGAAGCGTCGGTTCGCTCAAGCCGGTCTTCGCCGATGCGGGCCAGCTCGAGGAGATCCTAGTCAACCTGGCCCTCAACGCCCGCGATGCCATGCCAACGGGCGGGTCGTTCCGTCTCTCGATGTTCAACGCCGAGGTCGCGTCCGGCGAAGATCGATCAGACACGGTGAAGCCCGGGCATTACGTCGTCCTTGCGGCGACGGACTCGGGTATCGGCATGGACGAGGCAACTCGCGCGCGAGTGTTCGAGCCGTTCTTCACCACCAAGCAGGCTGGCCAGGGAACAGGTCTCGGCCTTGCCACCTCGTACGGCATCGTCAAGCAATCCGGCGGCTACCTCTTCGTGGAGAGCGAGCTCGGCCGGGGCACGACCTTCACCATGTACCTTCCGCAACACGCCGGCACGGTCGTCGAACGCCCGCCGGCCGCGATGGCCGAACCGCCGCCCGGGGGTAGCGAGACGGTCCTTGTCGTCGAGGACGACCCGGCCGTCAAGGCGATCATCCGACAGGCCCTCGAACGACTTGGCTATCGCGTGCTGGCCAGTTCTGACGCAGAGGAGGCTCTTGCCCAAGCCGCAACCGAAGTCGGGCCGCTCCCGCTCCTGGTGACCGACATCCGGCTCCCGGGGGCCGACGGCCCGGCGCTTGCCGCGAGGCTCAGACGCAAGCGCCCCGGTATCCGCGTTCTCTACGTCAGCGGCTACGCCGGCAATGCGATGGTTCAGAGCGGCTTCGTCGGCCCGGATGAGGCGTTCCTCGCCAAGCCGTTCAGCGGCGATGACCTTGCTCGCCGGGTACGCACGCTCCTCGACGCGGACTAGGCCCCGGCCATGCCACTGCGAACGGCCGAGGCGCGACTCCGAACGCTGCTGTTCTGCCTTGCGGCGGTAGCGGTCGGCTCCTGCGGCACGGCGCCGCCCCAGTCGACCGGTACGAGCGCAACCGCTGCACCACCGGTCGTTGCGCCCACGGCGGCCGACGCGGGCGGCTCAGGCGGCTCAACCGGCCCCTCAGCGACGCTCGATGGATCGTCGGCTTGCGCATCTCGGACGCTCGCCGCGATGACGGAGGGGCAACGCGTCGGCCAGCTGTTCTTGCTCGGTATCGAGGGGGACCATCTCTCGTCGGCCGAGACTGCCGCCGTAGAGACCTACCACCTCGGGTCGACCTGGCTGGTCAACTCCCGGACCGGCGGGGTCGCTGGAGTGCGGCCTCTCGCGGCCGAGATCCAGGCGCTCGCGACGGACGCCAACACCCACGGGGTTCGGTTCTTCATCGGCGCCGACCAGGAGGGCGGGCTTGTGCAGCGCCTGTCGGGGCCGGGATTCTCGACGATTCCCTCCGCGCTGCAGCAGGGCCAACTGTCGATCGCGGCTCTCCAGGCAGACGCCGCCACGTGGGGTCGCGAGCTCTCAGCTGCCGGGGTCGATCTCGACTTCGCCCCGGTGATGGACGTCGTGCCGTCTGGCGCGGACGCGACTAATGAACCGATCGGGGCCCTGCAGCGTGAGTATGGGCACGACCCGGTGACGGTCGGGGGCCACGGCGCGGCGGTCGTACGCGGCATGGCTCAAGCCGGCATCCCGACCACTCTCAAGCACTTTCCCGGCCTGGGCCGAGTCGTCGGCAACACCGACACGGTCGCCGGCGTCGTCGACTCCAAGACCACCGCGGACGACCCTTATCTCGGGTCTTTCCAGACGGGGATAGATGCCGGTGCGCCGTTCGTGATGGTTTCGCTGGCCACATATGCGGCCATCGATCCCGCGCACCAGGCGGTCTTCTCGCCGACGATCATCGGAACTCTGCTGCGCGGCCGGCTCGGGTTTCAGGGTGTGGTCATGTCCGACGATCTTGGGGCGGCCGCCTCGGCGGCCTCGCTGGCGCCGGGCGATCGGGCCACGGCGTTCATCGCCGCGGGCGGGGACTTCATGATCGTCTTGGGCGTCGACCCGGCTAGTCAGATGGCCGCAGCCGTCCTGGCTCGCGCCCGCTCGGATTCGGGCTTCGCGGCCAAGGTCGATGCCGCCGCCCTGTACGTTCTCCGAGCGAAAGGGGCATACGGCCTGCTGTCTTGCAGTTGACCGCTGGTCGATAACCGAGCGTCGGGGTCGAGGACTGACCTCAGCGGAGCTCGTCCGACGCCGCGTATCGGTCGGGTCTGAAGCCGATGCGTTGCTCGCCGGCGGCAACGGTCGGGTCGCGGAAACGAACCGCCTGGATAGCTCGGATCGGGATGAGCCACGCGGTCTCTCCGTCCTCCACCATCAGCGGCTGGTCCTCGTTCTTGGTGATCGCGCCGTACACGATCTCCAGCCCCGCCCGTCTGAGGCCCTTCCTGTCGCCAGGGCCCATCGCGGCTCGCACGGTCGCATCTCGAGACGCCGTGACTACGTCCTCGGAGAGTTTGATTGGCACAGTGACCCCTCCCCCGAGCAAGAGTTCGACTTCGAAGGGTGGGCCGGCCATGACGGAGACCTCCAGCTGGACGCTCGCCGCGCCAGGACGGTGCGGAGCCCAAGGGTACTTTGTTCGAGACACATCAGAGTCTCAGCCGTGAACCACGCTTCCGGACGCGTGACTCGGATGTCTACGCGGGCTCGATTCGCCGGAGCTTCGCCGGGTCGGCCACGATGTCGATCGCGCGGATCCGCCCGCGCGCGACAGTCAAGCCGACCACCGCCAGAACGCTGCCCGCGGGGCGGACCGCCAGGCGTCAGCCGTAGAAGTCGATCGACACCCGTACGTTGCCGCCAGAGACCCAGACGCCGACGCCAGCCTGGTGTAGCCACGACGCCATGATGTTGTAGTAGTGCTCGCAGCGGCACCAGTACTCGTTCTGGTAGTAGATCTCGACGGCGATCATCCCGCTGCGACCAGACGACGTGGGCCAGGCGATGTTTTCACCGAAGGAATTCCCGCAGTAGCCGCCCCAGTTGCACAGACGCCAGTGCGCGTCGTGGTAGCCCTCGTGGATGAAGAGCCTGTGGTCGGCCATGTATTTGGCGTACGGGCGGGAGACCAGGTTCGAGATGCGGGCGCTGTAGGTGAGCGGGCTCTGGGCCGGCAGCGTGTGATGAGTCTCGGTGCTGCATGCGCCGCTGCTCGTGACCCACTTCCCGGTCCGGGTGCAGTTCATGAGGCTCATGTAATAGATCTCGGACGCGTAATACGGCGCGCTCGCCGAGGCCTTGCCCGCACCGTACGAGAGGACCGTGGACCGCGGCGCGGAGACCTTGAACGTGGCGCTTGCCGCGGACGCGAGGTGCATGCCCTCGGCCGATCGCGCGGCCGTGCTCACCCTGGCGACAACCGTGTTGCCCACCTTGAACGAGGAGCGAGGCGTGAGAACCAGAACGGTGTCGTTCTCGGCCCAATACGTGCTGCCGGCGACCTTGGCGCCGTTGACCGTAACTGAGAAGGCCGCGGCCGTGGACTTCTCATCCATGGCCATCGTGAACCGCACGGATACGGGCTGGTTGGTGTCGTACGAGGCGGTGCCGTCCTGCGGTCTGAAGCGAACCACGGCGGGCGCGGTCATGGTGTGAGCCACGAGCGTCGGCACTGGCTGCAGGGCGGCTCCCGCCGAGTCCGTCCCGCCGTCGGTGAGGCTAACCTGGTATGAAGTGTTGGACGCCAGCTGGGCCCTGGGCGTCAGAGTGAAGACCTGCGAGGCCGCGTCCGTCGGGTCGTCGCCGACGAGATCGAACGCCACCTGGGGCACGATCCCGATGTGAGTCAGGACCGTCGATAGCTTCACGGGTCGCGTGAAGGTGATCTGGAAAGTGGTCATGGGCGAGACGAGACCGGCGCCTTTTTGTGTCGCGGTAATCGTGCCCGACGTGGGTGCTCCCGAATCAAACGAAGTGTGGACCTCGTTCGCGAGACGCAGTCCCTGCTGGTCGGTTGCCCCGCCCCCGATGTCGACGAGATAAGTCGTGTTCGGCTGCCAGTGGGGATTCGGCGCCAGAGAGACGACCTGGGCCGTGGCGTCCCACTGGAACGTTACGTTGGCCTGGGGCGTGAGGGTCAGTGCGTTCTGGACCGTCGCCTCGTTCATCGGCTTGGTGAACTTCACCTGGAACGGCGCATCGAATGGCAGGTTCGTTCCGGTGCGTTGGCCATCGCCTTGGGGTGCCAGGGCCGCGAAGGTCGGCGGCGCGCCTCCCGCCACTTGTCTTGCCGGCAAACCCAGCAGCAGACCACTGACCAGAAGACCAACCGCCGCTCCTACCACGACGAGCTGGGCGGGTCCGGCCATCGCCATCTTCACCGGGGATATCCGTCGGATCACCGACGAGAGGTAGAAGACGGCGATGAAGGGGACGGCCACCACGGCGGCCAGGATCTTCCGCAAGCGGTTGTCTCCTGTGGCGGCGGGAGCACTCCCGAGTTGACGACTCGCCGCCAGCCTATCACCGCTCGGAGAGCCAGGGCAAATCAGCGGCGCCCGCCAACGCTGACCCCGCTCGACGACTCGTGGCCCCTGCCTCCTCAAGGTGAGTACCCGCCGATGCGCACGACAGAGGCCTTCGTCACGAGCAGGCCCGAGACGTACTTGACGCCAGCCTGGGGGATGGCTCAGGGTGGCGCTATGCCCCCGCAGCCCTTGCCCACCCCCGGACCGGTCACCCGTCTCGGCCGCCTCGTCCAGCCGTCAGACGCCAACGAGCACGGCACTCTCTTCGGCGGAGAGGCCATGCGGTTCATGGACGAGGCCGCGGCCGTTGCCGCAATCCGCTACGCCCGCGGTCTGGTGCTCACCGCCCACGTCGACGCAATCGACTTCCGGAACCCGGTCCCAATCGGCGTCTTTCTCGAAGCGATCGCCCGGGTCGTAGCCGTGGGTCGCACCTCGATGGCCGTGGAGGTGGTCCTCGAGGCCGAGGATCGGCGAACGGCCGCTCGGACGATCACCACGACCGGACGCTTCGTCCTCGTGGCAGTAGACGCCGAGGGACGCCCGCGCGAGGTTCGGTGAGGCAGGCCTGCGCCGCCGCCAGCCGCCGCGTGGCCTTCGATTCACGTACCTGGGCCGTCTGGACTGACTAGGCGGACCTACCCAATCAGAAATGCTTGGGCCACTGCTTAGGGTAGGTCAGACGGTGACATCGGCCACTAGTCCGGAACCCCTCTGCTACCCGAAAGTTGGAGATGCTCGTGGCCAGGCGGGAGAGCCCAAGGCTCCGGGTGCCCTTGCCGGCGTGCGGCGCGCCGCTGGGCGGAAGTGGAAGGAGGCGTCCCGCTTGGATACCCCAGCGACGTACTTGAACTGGAACTTCATTCTGATATCGCTCCCGAACCTGTTGATGATCGTGGGGATGGTCGTGGTCTTCGTTGTCGCCCTGCTCGCACCCTTCCCGAGCCACGGCGAAGCCGCCGAGCCGGAGGACGGCCACGATGCGTGAGGCCAGCCCCAAGCCGCAGGCCGAGCCCTCGAGCTGGACGCTTTCGATCCGGCGCCTGCTGACACGACATCTGCCGCTCAAGAATCTGCTGCCAGATCGCCAGCCCGTCTACGTGGGCTCCTGGGTCTACATCTTCGGCGTCGTCGCGATCGCCGGCCTCGTCTGGATCGTCGCGAGCGGAGTCGTCCTGGCCTTCTTCGGGCCGCAGTGGTGGCACGAATCCGGCGTCGGCCGCTTCGTGAACAGCCTGCACCTCTGGTCCGTTCAGGTGTTCTTCGTCTTCATGGTTCTGCACCTGTGGGGCCAGTACTTCATGGCGGGCTGGCGTGATGGGCGGGCGCCTACCTGGATGGTCGGAGTCGTGATCTTCGCCTTCAGCATCGTGACTGCCTTCACTGGCTTCGTCTCTCAGCAGAACTTCGACGGCCAATGGATCGCGGTCAACGCCAAGGACGCCACGAATGCCGCTGGGATCGGGTCGTTCTTCAACGTCCTCAACTTCGGCCAGATGTACGGCATCCACGTGGTTCTTCTGCCGATGCTGGTTGTGACCCTGCTCGTCGTCCACATCGTTCTGGTGCGGATGCGTGGTGTCGTTCGGCCGATCGGCTACAAGCACGCGGCACCGCCGTCTGATGAGGAGCGTCCGTCATGACCTCGGCCGATCGCCAGGCGGAGTACTACGTCGGCATAAAGATGGTCCACTTCGACCTTGTCAAGGAGCTTGTGCTCGCGCTCTTCGTGGTCTCTATCGTCGTCATCGGTCTAGCTGGGGCTCTTTCGTCGCCTGATGACCCGGCGGTAACGATCCAGACCTGGGCAACGAAGGATCCGGTCGACTTCGTCACCACCGCGGCGTCCGAGCTGGCCGGGACGAGTGGCACGGCCGGGTACGGGCCGCCCTACAACAGCACCGCCGACGCGGCCCAGGCAGTCGGACCGATCGCTCCGCAGGCGTGGGCAGGCGTGAGCACCCCGATTGACACAGCACAGGACTTCGTGCTTCGACCACTCGGCTTTGCCGCAATCGGCAATCCCACCCTCACGACAGCGCTCCAGGCCTACGGGGCAGCCAGCGCAACCCAGCAGCAGTCGTGGCTCACGGACTACTCGACCGCTCTCGCGGACGCGACCGTCGTGAACGACGAAGTCAGCGTGGCGTCAGGCGATTACGGACCTGTGCCCGATCTGATGACCGGGCTGCTTGGGCTCGCCCGGACTGGCGCGCTCGACGGCCTGCTTCTGAGCAACGGGAACCTCTTCCAGACCGACTTCACTAGGCCGCTGCTCTTCATGGGCGACGGCAACTACCTACCCAACCTGGCCGCCGATCAGCACCTCACGGGCGACCAGTGGGGGATGATGAACGAAACCGGCATGTACCCGGGCCAGACATGGCTGTGGCTCTTCTCGTTCTGGTACCAGATCCCGCCCTTCAACACGGCCTCGAACACCGACCTGGTCGTGATCATCCTGATGATCGTGCTGACGACGCTTCTGGCGCTTGTCCCGTTCATCCCGATCCTGCGCGACATCCCGCGCTGGGTCCCAATTCATCGCCTCATCTGGAGGCGCTACTACCGGACATCCTGACGGCGGAGGGTCCGGCGACAACCTGTCGCCGGACCGGGCTGACGGTGCTGGCAATCCATGCGATGGGCGCGCGGCGAGGCTTGGGAAGGGTTGCTCGCGAAGCGCTAGATTGACAGTCGAACGGGACCGGCGTGAACGCCGCACGAGGGCCGCGACGGAGGCCCTGGGCTAGCCCCGCGGTAAGGGCCGTCCCTGGACTCGCGAGATTGGGGATGGCGATCGTGAGGATCTGCGGCTTCGGCGACCAGTCTTTCCGGCTGGCCGGATGAGCGGCGGCGGGGATGACGAACGCGACCGGGATACCAGGCGGCAAGCCCTCGGCGAGCGACCTGGGGCGCCGAGCGCCGGCTCTATATCGGTTTGTCAACCCGCTGATGCGCCGGCTGCTGCAGTCGCCTATACACCGACTGCTGAGCGGCCAGCTGATGCTACTTGAGTACACAGGCCGGGTGAGCGGGCGGTCGTACGCGATACCGATCGGCTACTTCGCCTGGGACGGTGGTAGCGTCCTGTCGGTCAGCGGCTCGCGGTGGTGGAAGAACCTCCGCGACGGGCGGCCCGTGTCACTGCTCGTCCGGGGCGTTCGACACGCCGCCGTCCCGACGGTCATCGAGTCGGCCGACTCACGGGCTGAGCTCTTCGCCGAGTTCGTCCGACGCTTCGGCCCCAAGGCCGCCGGGCGCCTGCAGGCGGGCCTTCCCTCGGACCGCGACCCGACGCCGGACGAGCTCCGATCAGCCGCGGCGAAGAAGATGCTGGTCCGGTTCGATCCGGCTGGCGGCGTGCCGATCGCTTGACGCGCCATCCAGCTTCGTTGCGAAGCTGGAAGTGTTGCGGTGCCAGGCGGAGTTTGGCTCGGACCAACCGGCGCCGGACGAGATCGACCGAGCATCGCTCGGACACCGTCGCCCAGGATCGGACGGACCAGGCAGATGAGTCAGGTTCTCCGCAGCGCTCTGACCTGCGCGGGGAGGGCCTCCTTGTCGAGCATTCTCCGGGGACGGTCATCGCCACCTTCGCGTGTCGAAGGTGGCGCCCGCGGTCAGTCAGGAAGCGGCCCTGGTCGACCGATCAGGTAGCACACCACCGGCCACGCCACGCGAGGCGGGCGACACGAGCGCGAACGTTTCGTTCGCTCTACAAGCGAGCTGAACCACACCGGACCGGGGAACGCCAGGAGCCGGCCGCACCTGGTGCAGGTCAGGCATGTGGCCCGGTCTTCCTGCCCAGCCGTCTGCTTCGACAGGGGGCGTCCAGCTGTATCTCAGTGTCCAAGGCGCGGCTTAGAGGGAGCTGCGACTCGTGCGGTTGGTGACCGGCACGCCGCGCGGCTGCGGCTGGCCCCAAACCAGGCCATGGCAGACGGTTGTATTGTCCGTAGCGACGAACAATGATGCGGCTAGATGGGTCGATCCTCCGCGCGGGCTCTACGGTTCCGCGGCTCGGCGGGCATCTTCTGCAAGGGTGACTCGCGATGGGCAGCCCACGATCGCGATCTAGTTCACCAGACGACGCGGGCGCGACTCTGTCCAGCAGTGGCGAGAGGCGACCCGGAGCCACGCGAGCATCAGGCGCCGACGCTCCCCGCAGCGAAATGCCGCCGATCGACGCCGCTCTCGATGGCGGCAACCTGCATCTGCTGCTCGATCACATCGCCGACGCCGTGTTCGCGACCGATGCGGCCAATCGCGTAACGCAATGGACCGAATCGGCAGAGCGCATGTTCGGCTACTCGGCGGCCGAGGCGCTTGGCCGCCCCTTCGAAGAGCTGCTGCCGTACCGAATGGCGCAGCCGGGCGACGAGGGCGAATTCCTTGCCACGCTGGAGGCCGGTCAGACGTGGCGTGGACAAGGGACGGTTCGGGTTCGCGACGGCCACGAGATCTGGATCGAGTCGACGGTCGAGCCGATCATCTCGGGCGGCCGGCTTGTCGGCAGCGTCTCGGTGGCTCGCGACGTCACCGCGACGGTCGAGGCGCAGCGGAAGCTGGCCGACGAGGAACGGTTCGTCGAAGCGGTTCTCGGAGCGACCGAAGCGCTCGTTGTAGTCCTCGACTCAACAGGTCAGGTGGTTCGCCTCAACCGTGCCTGCGAGCGCATGAGCGGCTACCCCCCTGCCGAGGTCCTCGGACGCCCGTTCTGGGACGTGTTGTTCCCGTCGGACGAGGTCGAGCAAGTGCGGGCGGAGTTGTCCGACCTCCAGGCGGCAGCGTTCCCCAACACTCACGAAAGCCATTGGATGACGGTCACGGGCGAATTGCGGCTCATTCGCTGGGAGAACGCGTGCCTCACCGACGACCGGGGCGCTGTCACTCACGTCATCGCGACCGGGATCGACATTACCGAGGCCCGCCGAGGGGACGACGCCTTGCAGGGGATCGAGGTCGTTGGACGCCTTCTTGCGGAGCAGGGGCCGGTCGCTTCGGCGCTCGACGCGGTGCTGAGCGAGCTGGAGACGCGGATGGGCTACCGCCTTCTGTCGCTATACCTGGTGGACGGAGCCAGCCTGAGGCTGGGCGCACAGCGTGGGTACACGGCCGCGCCGGAGAGGCTGGACGTCGGCAGAGGTGTCATCGGCCGCGTCTACCGGAGCGGCGTCGCGGAGCTCGTGCGCAACGTCAACAGCGACCCCGACTACGTGTCCGGGGAAGATGGGGTAGTCAGCGAGATCGCCGCGCCGATACTGGGAGACGGCACCGTTCTCGGCGTCCTCAACATCGAGGCACGCCGGCCCGAACGCATGACGCCCGACGACCTGCGCCTGGCGCGGGCCATCGCGGATCGCCTCTCCGGCGCCCTGCTGCACAACCACGCGCAACAGGCCCTGAGCGATCGAGTTCGCCTCTTCGCAGCGCTCGCGGAGTTCGCGGCCGCCATGAACGCGATCCGAGAGCCCGGGCGCCTGGCCGACGCGCTGGTCGACGCAGTGAACGCTGTCGTTCCCTCGGACACGGTCGTAATCGCCACTCTGGATCGCAGCGATGGCCGATACCTCGTCAGCGCCTTGCGCGGATTCGCGCCGGGCGCCATGGGGGCGATCATCGAACCTGGCGACGGGACGGTGGGACGTGCCATCAGCGAGCGCGCCCTGATCCTGACCGAACACGCGCCGGGCGCGCCGTCCAGCGCGGCGCTGCGGGATTACCGCCAGCGCGCCACTCGCTGGGCGGTAGCGGTGCCACTCATCAACGAGGGTTCGGTGCTGGGTGTGATCTCCCTCGGCCGTTTCGCGGCTTTCACGCAGGCCGAGCGCGAGGTGATAGCCCTTCTCGGCTCACACGCTGCGCTCGCGCTCGCCAACGCCAAGCTCGTCGAAGAAGTCTCCGCGCTCGCGATCCACGACGGGCTCACCGGCCTCTACAACCGCAGGCACTTCGACGCGGAGCTCGATCACGCGATCGCCCGATTCAGGCGCCGCACACCAACCGGAAACCTGGCCGCGATCATGTTCGACCTCGACCATTTCGGCGACTTCAACCGCCGCCACGGTCACCTGGTCGGCGATGCGATGCTGCGCCTCTTTGCGGGCGTGCTGGACGAGCGCCTGCGCTCCGCCGATCTCGTCGCGCGATACGGTGGCGAGGAATTCGTGGTGATACTCGAGGACAGCGCCCTTCCGGAGGTCGTCCGGGTGGCGGATGAAGTCCGCCGGGGGCTCGAGGCGCGCACGGTGCCCGACGCCGATGGCAGAGCGGTGCGGGCTACCGTCAGCGCCGGATGCGCGGTCATCGATCCCGCCGACCCCACGAAGGAGGCGCTGCTGAGCCGGGCGGACGGCGCGCTGTTCATGGCCAAGCGGGCCGGTCGCAACAAGGTGGTCGCGGCGTGACACACGGATCGCAGATCAGCGATCCGGGCCGCCACTGACGACCTTCTGGGCTCTGAACACCTCCCGGACGGCGCGGCCAAGTGCGTCGGGCGTGAAGGGCTTGCTCAGGAACGCGACGTCCGGGCCCAGCTCGCCCCGGTGAACGATCGAATCCTCTGTGTAGCCCGAGATGAACAGCGTGCGCAGCGACGGCCGCAGGGCCGTGAGTCGCTCGGAGAGCTCGCGGCCGTTCATGCCCGGGAGCAT
>JBEKPB010000002.1:0-214515 GCA_049521175.1 Candidatus Limnocylindrales bacterium | reverse complement strand
GCGCCCACTGCGCGTTGTCGAGGGCGATCACGGCGGTCATGGGCGCAGGCTGCCAGCCCGCCGTGACAAGTTCTATGGCACGGGCGGGGCACGCCGAGCGCGAACTTTCATTCACAGGCCCTGAGCCTCGCGCGGGTGACTCGGGTCCGACAGGTCGAGCAGAGCGTCCTGCTCGCGGATGTTGTCGAGCGGCTGGAGGACCGGGTCGCGTGGGTGGCCCAGACCATGGGCGAGCATCCACTGGATCTGACCGATCCAGATGGTGACCCGAGCCAGCTCGGCCGCGAAGGGGTTGATCTCGATGCCGAGCAGGTTCTGCGGTCCAACCTGGGGGAACTCCTGGGGGATGCGCAACACCAGCGAGCCCCACCCGATCGCTTCGTACTCGAGGTCCTTGAGAAGCTGAAGGGAGATGTAGAGGAAGTTGCCGCTGCCGCACGCCGGGTCGAGCACGCGGATGGCACGCAGGCGTTCGAGGAAGCCGGCGAAGATGCGCTCAGGGTTCTGGTCGGCCGGCGTTCGGGCTGTCGACTTGCGGCCGGCCAAGACCAGGGGCGTGATCTTGGCCTGAGTCTCGGCCCAGTCGCGGCGCAGGGGCGCCATAAGGACCGGCTCAACGAGCCGAAGGATGGACGCTCGGTCGGTGTAGTGGGCACCCAGCTGGGCCCGCTGGTCGGGGTCGAGACCTCGCTCGAAAAGCGTCCCGAAGATGGCGGGCTCGATCTGGCTCCAATCGAGCTTCGACACCCGGCCGATCGTCTCCATCTCAGTGGGCGCGAGTTCGATCACCTCGGCGTCGTCGAAGAGGCCGCCGTTGAACCACTCGATGCGCTCTACGCCGAAGAGGCCGCCACCCTTGGCCATCTTGCCGAAGAGATCGTGTAGCGCGGCAGAGAAGCCGGCGGCGTCGCCTTTGGTAGCGCTCGACAGACGATCGATCAGGTTCTTCGGCAGGATGCCAGCGTCCTCGGCGAACATGGCGAAGAGAAGCCGGTCGAGGAAATGAGCGACCGCGTGCGGGTGGTGGCCTCTGGCGCGGAGTGCCGTCGCTAGATCGGCGAAGTCCTTGGCCGCACGCTCGGTCAGCTCCTCACGCAGCCGCGTCGGACGGAGACTCTCGGGGTCGGTGAACACGGCGCGCAGGATGCGTAGCGGCTCGCCCGGGTCGGCGGCAAGATCGTCGAGTGTGAAGCGGTGGACCCGTGGCACGGTGTTGGTGAAGTTGGTGTGGATCTCGAAGCGGGCGAGATCGCACACGACCAGCAGCGGCGGATTGCCCAGGGCCTCGCGGTAGCCATTGAGCTGCGAGTACGCTGCGGCTAGGTCCTTGCGCTTGCCCTTGTACTCCCAGGCGAAGTGGTCGCGCATCCAGACATCGGCGAAGCCCTCGCCGCCCTCGGCCTTGCCGGCTCCCTTCTCGAACGCGTACCAGTCGCCGGTCGGGTCCGCGTCTGTCGGAGTCAGCTCGCCCAGCATGTGACAGAGGTCCATGAAGTGGGACTGAGCGGACGCCCGCTCGCCGGTCGTCACCCCACGCCATTTCTTGGCGAACTCGGAGGGGTTCATGCGTGCTGCTGGCCGGCAATGATCATGCGTCCGAGAATAGCGGTCTGTCGGAACGGTAGTGCGGCCGAGACGATGCGAACATAGTCCGCCGTCGGCTGACAGCCACGGATCGACATGACTACCCTGCGGGTGACTCCAGCGGGCACCACTGCGACCATTCCGGGGTCGCCGACCCCGCAGGTAGGTCGCTCAGTTGGGGATCAGTCCATGGAGTTGGGCCACGGGTTACTTGAATACCCACCCTTCCTGCCGGATCAGTTCGCCCAGCCGGAGGCACGGAACCTTGAGCATGTTGCAGATATACGGGATCTTCGGGCGGTTCTCCGTGCCGTCCGAACCCTCCCCGGTGACGACCGTGGCTGCCTTGAGGCACGCGACGGCGATGACGAAGGGGTCCGACCGGTTGCGCCCCTTCATGTTCATGACCAGCCGTGGGTTTCCTGTGAGGATGCGCGTGACCTCGGAAGCGATCACCGGCGTCGTCGGCACGATGAGTCGTCCGGTCGTGTCGCGCTCGCACCAGGCCTTGACCACGAGGTCGCGCTTCTTGGCATCCTCCCAGACCTCATCCGAAATGAAGAAACGTCCCGCCCCGACGAGCCCGGCGATGTTCTCCCATATGCCGGGGAACGTCGACTCCCAGTAGTAGCGCTCCAGACCGTCGATGAGGGCGCTGGTGTCCACCGAGTACAACGGCCCGTTGCTCATCCCGCCGCGGCCTCAAGTCGGGGTATCTGCTCGTATCGGACGTCTAGGTAGTCGGCCACGTCGAAGGAAGTGATCGTGCGACCGCGGTAGGCTTCGAGGACGGTCCGGACGTACCCGGGTCCGAGGTCTCGGGCCTTGACGACGTAGTAGGACGGTCCGCCCTCCGACTCGCGCTGCCGGTCCTTGGCCTCGCCGTAGAGACGTTGGAAATCGGGTTTGAGGGCCCTGTATAGGTCCCACGTCGCCCTACCGAGCCCGACCAGACGCAGGAGCAGAGACTCGGCGCTGGTTCCAAACGGGCGCGCCAGCGAGTCCAGGTCGTCGGTCGACCAGGCGCGGTCCGCCGCGGCGCGCGCGATCGCGGTAACGCCCAGGACCGCGTCCCTCGGCATCAGCGCGGCGGCCGCAACGGCGTTGCAGTACATCTCGATGTGGTCGTCGAGGTCGTCGCTTCTGCGCTCCTCGTGGAGGTCGCAGAGTCCGCCGGCGTTCAGACCCAGGTGTGCCAGTTCGTGAGCGAGCGTAAACAGCCGTCCCCGCGGAAACTCCGAGCCGTTCAACGCCACGACCGGGTGGGGCCACTGCGATACCGAGAACCCGCGCACCTCCTCGGGTTTGACGCGGTGAGTCTGCATAACGAGAACGCCTTGAGCCTCGGTAGCCGCGATCCAACCGGTCAGGGCGTCTCGTGGCTCTGGCCAGGTCGTACGGTCGACGCCTACCCATGCGCGGACAAGCCGGCCCGCATCCTCGGCCGGATGGTCGAGCCCGATCGCGAACGTAGGAGTCGCCGGAGCGCTCGGTACCACGCCGAAGTCCGCGAGTTCCAGGATCACCTCGCGCTGCATGAGCGCCCGGCGGTACTCGATCGTCAACTCGTGCGACGTCTCGCCCTTGCGGGCTTCGTGGCCGGCGCGGAAGTCCCGAAGGGCGTCGAAGTCCTCGGGCGGCTCGGGTAGGAGCAGAACCGCGAGCGGCCGCCCGTAAGCGGTCGCCGCGAGTCGAAGTTGGCGGAGGGTAGGCGGCACCTCGCCGGCCTCCATCCTGGCGAAGTTCTCGACGCTGACGCCGAGTCGCCTCCTCGCTGTCTCCTCGTCCAGTCGGGCGGTCTTGCGGGCCCAGATGAGCACCTTGGGCGCCACGACGATCCGCTCCGGGTCTTCCTCCGGGGGCGCGACGTCGCCCGCCGACGGCGCGACCTCGCCTATCGGGAGTGCTAGCTGTCGAGGGGCGGACGGATCATCCACACCGAGGAGCCTACCAGACGCGCCGGTCGATATTGGGTCCCGGACGAGAACTCGCCGGTGCCATTCAGTCGTCGATCGCGGCGCCGATCCGAGACGCGGCCTCGTCCTGGAACGTCGGCGCGACGCGTGAGTGAAGGTCGAGGTGATCTGGGGTGCGCCTCGACTAGGTGCGGTCCTTCAGCACGCCGACCGGGCACGAGACGCCCGTCCCCCTAGCACTACATTGCGCGTTCGGGTTGGGCGCTGGTTATTTGCCTAGTTGGGCCTGGCCCGGGCAACTGAGACACCGCATAGGCAATAGCGAGGACCGCGGCAACGTGTCGTGCGCACGATCCGCGCGTCGTGTCAGCCACGGACGCCAGCTGACCGTTCTCTAGCCAACGACCTCGCGCAGCAGGTTGAGGGCGTTGATCGCGGTCGGAAACCCAGCATACGGGACGGTTTGGATGATGACCTCTTCCAGCTCTAGTGCGGTGAGTCCGACGTTGAGGCCAGCGCCGAGGTGGACCCGCAGTTGCGGCTCCCGTCCACCCATCGCCGTGAGCGCCGCGACCGTAACCAGTTCGCGGTCGCGCAGACTCAAGCCTTCACGGCTGTATATGTCGCCGAACGCGAACTCAACGATGTATCGCCCCAGGTCGCCCAGGGGCGCGACAATGTCTGCGCCGGCCGCGCCGTCGACTTCAGCGAGCTTCGCCAGCCCGCGTGTGAATCGGAGGTCGTTTGGATCGTGTGCCATCGGTCGTCTCCAGGGCTCGATAGTGGTGGATCTTCTCGGTGATCGCGGCTAGATTGGCTTCAAGCGAACCCAGGCGCGTCTCGACACTGGACTGATGCGCTTCGAGGAGTTCTCGACGCTCTCGGACCGTGGCGGCGCCTTCACGTCGCAGGGCCGCGAACCGCTGCATCTGGCGGATGGACATGCCCGTTGCTCGCAGTCGCGTCAAGAACTCGATCCAAGTGGCGTCCTGGGCCGAGTAGCGACGGTGACCGCTGGCGGCTCGTTCTACGGGATCGAGCAGTCCGATGCGCTCGTAGTAGCGGAGGGTGTGTGGGCTCAGCCCCGTCCGCTTCGCAAAGTCCCGGATGGGAAGGCTCGTGTCGTCCATCGCAGGTTACGATAGAACTTGGAGTGCGCTCTAAGTCAAGAGGCCCTCATCCGAGGAAAGCCGGTTATCAGCCTCCCCTTGGGTTCGTATACGTCAGTGGGCCATTAGCCTTTGACCGGGCAGCGGAAGCCGGAGCCATCCCCGCTTTCGCCGCCACCGCCTTGAAGATCCTTTCCCCTTGCGCTGGCCGATCAGGTTCGTCACGACGTGGTCATCGTGCCTGGGAGTTGATCGCGAATCTCAGCGGCCTCCAGCAACGAGTGCGATGGTCAGAACGACGATCGCCAGGGTAAGTAGGCGCCAGAAGCCGGTCAGCTGCTACGAGTGCCCACGTGAGTTTGGTCAGTCACGCTGCCGCTCGATCGGCCGACTCCTGACCTTGCTCGAGGTCTGGACGGTGGCGTCGGTGATACCCTCAAAGGATCGCAAGCCGTTCAACGCGGCGTTGGCCGACTCCATGGCGCTCGCCTAGCCCAACAGTCTGCTCGGCATCAACTCCCCGTGCCTGTGCGGGCCGTGGGTGAGCCGGCTGTTGGTCGCGCGATCGAGGAGGCTCGCGTGTGCCGACGGCCGTCGCTACTATTCCTTGTAGTTTGGCCTGCCGCGGGAGCACGCATCTATGATCGATGGAGCAAGCAGCGCGCAGACCGGCGTGGATCCTCTTCCTGACTACGAGTCGCCGCCGGTGGTTGAGGTGGTCCTGGCTGTTGGCTTTCGGCCTCTCCCAGGCCTGAGACTCATCCAACTGGCTCAGCTCTGGGAGTCGGAATTCAGGTCGTCTTTCCCGACGGTCGAAGAGCAGCCACCCGTTGCAGTGCAGATGGAGCGTCTGGACGATCAGCGCGAGGGCCCCTCCTTGCGGTTCGACTTGATGCAAACCCCACCTCTCCCTCGGCTCTGGCTGCTCAGCGAGACCGGCACCCAGCTCGTACAGGTGCAGAACGACTGGTTCGCCCGGAACTGGCGGAAGATGGCACCCGTCGCAGACTACCCACGCTACCCAAACCTGAAGGAACCGTTCAGCGTGGATTTCGGCAAGCTCGCGGAGTTCCTGCGCCGAAACGACCTCGGCGAGATCCTGCCAACTCAGTGCGAGCTGACGTACATCAACCACATTCCGGTCATGCCGGGCCAAGCCGAGCAACTTGCCGACATTCTTTCAATCGTGGCCACGCCTAAGCCAGGCGGCTTCCTGCCTATCGCCGAGAGCATCAGGGTCGCATCACAGTATGTGGTGAGGCTCCAGGAAGAGCCCGTGGGCCGGTTGCACATCGCTGCCGAGCCGGCATTTAGACGGAGCGACAGCTCGCCGATAGTGGTTCTGACTTTGACGGCGAGAGGCCGTCCGCTCGGCGTCGGCCTGGACGGAGTGTTAGCCTTCCTCGATCTCGGCCATGAATGGATTGTTCGAGCCTTTGATTCAGTTACAACTTCGAAGATGCACAGGATCTGGGGGCGGAAGGTCAATGGATAATGCATCGACTCTAGCGAGTCGCGGGCTCTCCGACCGCGACATCAGGATCCCGCCTTGGCTGCGATGGCCGTCCTGGGCCAGACCCGACTCAGCACTTACCCAGCGAGACATTCGGCCCTTCGGGTCCGCTGCGACCGAAGCTCCGGCGGGGGATCCCTCAACCGAGAGGGCGGCCGAGTGGATACGTGAAGCGTTGGTACCGCTGCTCGAACTGCGAGCCAATTGGGATTCGTATGGCGGGCAGCCTCTGGAGCCTCGCGTGGCTGAATGGGCCGAAAGCCTGCTGGCCCCATTGCTTGTTCAGGGCGTCGCCGCGCCCTCCTTCGTCCCTATGTCCACCGGCGGGCTTGCCCTGGAGTGGCACCGACGCTCGGTCGAACTCGTCATTCACATGCCTCCAGGTCTCCAGATTGATCAGACCGCCACCGCCTTCTTCTCGGACGATGTCCAGGGCGAGGAGTGGGAGCGGAGCCTCATGGATGCCCAGCCGTACATCGAGGAGGCTCTCGCCCGATTGATGGATCGCGCCAGTTGATCGGCCCGTGGCATGACGGGCGCCGCTCCTGACGATCCCAGTATTCCGAGCCAAGCAACGTTGCTTCGGAGAGTCCATCCGAAGTGGATCGTCGATGACGGAGCCGGCGGAACGATGCCGGCGAGCAACACGTTTCAGGACTCATCCGGAGATGGGGCGGCGATGTCCGTGTACGTCGAGGAGAAGCTACGCGAACTAGGGCGAGAGGCGGGGGATGTGGTCGCCAGGTACGCGGGGTACGGGCTTGTTGCGTTCAAGGCGAGCCTGGCGCGCGAATGCGGCCTTACCCTCGCGTGGGCCCCCGACAGCAGCGATCCAGACTGTGGCGAAGCGCATGCACTTGTTTGTGGGAGAAAGACCGGATCCATCCAGAAGAGACTGCGGACGGGCTGTGAACGGCGCGTGTGGCCAGACGCGCCGCATTGACGGCGGTCACGTGCAGGACCTGTCATTGACTCAACCTTGTTCCCTGACTTGAGCTTGAAACAGGGCTCTCGCCGCCGGACCGGGCCTTTGCCGGCCATTCTTTCGGGAGTACACCCTTGGGCCTCTTGGTCACGATCGGGCGATGGTGTGTGGAGATCGGCCCGGTAGCATTTACGAAGGCCACGATGCCCGCGGTTTCGATTCCGCTCCATCCGCGGCACCTTATCACGCGACCAGGAGCAGCCCAGCAGGCATTGGGCCCCATGCCCCCCTCGCTCCAGCTGGATCTCGCTCGCGATCGGCTCACGGGAAGCGCGTGACGAAGACGCCGGGATGATGATCCGAAGCGGCCGTCCCGATGTCCTGAGCACGCGACGAGAAGGCGACAACGCTGCCATCTCCATTCACTGATGCCCCCCAGGAATACCCGTTGGCACTCGACCCATCCGCCGCCGCGCTCAGCAGTTGGATCGAGCCGTCCGCAAGCCGAGCCCGAAAGACATCTCGTTCGCCATTCCTGTCGTTGGGCACGAGGTCAGTCGCCGCCGAGTCGAACACGACGAACCGCCCATCAGCGCTGATCTCGGGCGAGGTGCTGTCTCCGTCGCTTTGGCGGCCGTTGATCCCGTGCGAAAGAAGAGACATGGTGCCGTCAGCGCGTGCGCAGAACACGTCGGTCTGCGCGTTCGTGTCTTGCTCCACCAGATTGGAGGCGTCTGACACAAAGGCGACCGTTCCGTCGTCGGCCACGACAGCGTCGTATGAATTGCCGTTGGCCGGGCTACCTTCAACGCCGCGGCTCACGAGGGAGATGGCCCTGGTGGCAACATCCATGCGATAGACGTTCCTGAAGCCGCCGTTACCGGACTTGCCGAGCAGGTCGTCTGTCGTGTCGAAGACGACCCACTCGCCGCTCTGGCTCACTGATACCCGGTCTGAACCGTTCTTGAGGCTGATCAAGCGCTCGTAGCCACCGTTCGGCGCGAACTGTCTGTACAAGTAGATTGACCCACCGTCCGAATCGGAGCCCCAGCTGAAGACGAGCCAGCCCTGCTCTGTCAACGAGCCGCGACTCACCCCGATCTCTCCGGCCCGGCCCGATCGCCCGTCCGGAGAGAGCATATCCAACGCCCCAGCTACGCCGGGTGCAAGCTGGCCGAAGTAGACGCCGATAGGTGGGTTCTTTCCAAGGACTGTGCCCTCACCAAGGTAGGCCGCTGCGACCGTCGTCCCGTCAGGCGCTAGGACGGCGTTCACGAGGAACCCCGACGTCATAGGAATCTGTGCCCCGCTCGCGATGATCATCAACCAGATTGTGTATGTACCGTGCCCATCGCCGGCATCGTTGTACACGAGGACCTGGCCATCTGCGGATAACTGCGGATTAGCTCCGCCGGGAACCACGAGCGTCGTCGACCCAGCTTCCATTGCAGGAAGGCCGGCGGTTGGGGTCTCACTCGCAGTTGGCCAAGGAGAAGCCGTTGACGCTGACGTTAACTCCTGGCTGCCGAGTGAAGGTCCGCTCTCCTGATGCGGCCGATCGACCACGATGAAACCTATCCCACCTACGAGCGCCATGACAACGAGGGCCGCGAAAACGCCGGCCACGGCCTGGTTTCCTATCGCGTCACGGTTCCATCTGGGCACCCGAAGGGTCTCCTTCCACCCGCGGCGGAAGTCGGGGAGCATCCGTCTGAGGGCCTCGATCCAGGCGACATCTTCATCGATGATGGCCCGGACGGCAGCGCTCCGGGCGTTGAGCGGCCCTTTCTTAGGTGGTAATTCCGCATCGGCGGGCGGGGCCAGATCGACCGGCAGCTCTGGAAGCCCGACCATGGCGTCCACGACTCTTCGTGCTCTCTGACGCCACTCGCGAACCTCGTCCGACCAGCGCGCCAACCCCTGTGAGTCGCGCGGTGAGCTAGATGCAAGTGCCCGACCCTCATCGAGCAGCCTTTCGATCTGACGCAATGCCGAGGCTCGTGAGCGACGGAGCCTCGGGTATCTGAGACGGCCGGTCCTCATGCTCGTAGTCTAGATATGTGGACGACATGCTTCGACAGCCAGGCACCATGCCGCGATGGTGCGCGGCAGACCCCCGGCGGCCTCCCTACCAGATCAGCGGGATGAGCTTCCTGGTGCGCCGAGCGTAGTCACCGTAACCGGGCAGGTCGCGACCCAGAAGTCGCTCCTCGGCATCGATGCGGCGCCCATAGGCGTGAGCGATAACGCCTAGGACGCCTGCTGCGACCGGCAGGCTGCCTGAACTGAGGGCAAAGCCAGTCCAGATCAGGAGCGAGCCGAGGTAGCCCGGGTGGCGGACAAGGCGATAAGGGCCCTTGTCGACTACTGTCTGTGGTTGCTGGGTTCGGAGCGTGCGCGAGTAGAACGCGCCAAGCGTTCGCATCGACCAGATCCGCAAGGCCAGTCCGCCACCCTGGAGTGCGAGCCCGACCGGCTCAGATGCCCTGGGCAGTGGTCTGGCGGGAAGACCTCGCAGAACCAGAGGCAGGCTCGCCGCCAACACGTAGGCTCGGACTATCGACCTCGTCGAGTCCCGATCGTCCTCGGAGGCGGCGAGGCTCGAGGCGCGGCCGTGTTGGCGGATCGCAGCCTCTATGGCGAAGAAGCCACCGAGCCCGGCGTAGCCGGCCAGGAGCCACCATCGGGAGCGTGGTCGACCCATGGCCACATTGTGAACGGGCGCGCGCCTTTGGCGCAGGGACGCCCACCAACCGGCACTGTTCGAAGGCCGACGAACCACCATTTGGTGATGGTGTTGCTTTCGTTTCGCGCCTGAGTGATCGATGTGGACGACCATCTCGCACCCGAGGACGCCCGCCATGACCGCTCAACCCCTCCCCGCCCTGACCAGCGGAGACCCGTCCGCCTGGGACCAGGCCCTCTACGCCTTCCTCGTCGAGAAAGGCAACCGCTCGGGCTCGAGGAGAACCGTCGAGTCATACGGCCGGATGCTCTGGCCGTTCTTCGCCGACCTCGCCAAGACGCCGGACCGAGTCAAGCCAGCCGATGTCCTGGCCTGGGTCCACGGCATCGGCAAGTCGGGACGGACTCCCTCCTCGACGACCGTCGGCGCTAGGATCGCCTGCCTTTCCTCCTTCTACCGCTTCCTGATCAGGATGGGCCTGGCTGTCTCCAACCCGTGCGACGCCGTCGAGCGGCCAAGGAGCGTCCAGTCTGTTGCCCGCGGATACGGCCCAGACGAGGTGCGCCGGCTGATCGCCGTTGTCCCGGACAGCGTGGCGGGCCGGCGCGACCGGGCGATCCTGCTGACACTGGTATTGACCGGGCGCCGGCGGGCCGAGGTGATCGGTCTGAGGGCCGGCGATCTGAGCCTCGAAGGCGAGACCTGCTTCTACTCCTACCGCGGTAAGGGCGGCAAGCGAGGCCGGCGAGAACTCCCCCGACCTGCATACGAGGCGATCTGCGTGACCTTGGCCGACGCCGGCAAGGAGCTGCCCTTGATGGGCCCGGAGGAGTCGCTCTGGCAGGCTGGCGCTCGACCGGAAGGGGTAACGAGCGGCACTTTCTACGCTCGGTTCCGCCGCTATTTGAAGACGGCTGGGCTGGCGCCTACAGGCATCCACGTCCTACGGCACACCGCCGCGAAGCTTCGCCGAGACGCTGGCGAGTCGATCGAGAACGTGTCCGCTTTCCTCGACCACTCGAGCTTGGCCGTCACCACGGTGTACCTGCGCAGGCTCGAGGGTCAGGAGGATCGGGCATGGCGCGAGGTGGCGACGGCGATAGGGGTGTGAACAGCGAGGGTCCATCCGGAAAGAAGGCCCCCCTGCTTGTGCGGACTGGTGCTCGTGGGTCACGCCCCAGCGCTACGATCCAACTACGGCAACCGAGCGCGGCATCGCGGCCGCTATGCAGCTCAGCCCTGGAGACTAATTATGAGCGCCCCTGCCGGGCCGTCTCTCACATCCTTAGAGCGGCAGGCAAAAGACCTGGAGGATTCAGGGCGGAAAGCGGCGGCGGGGTGGGTCGGAGACGCTCGCGTCAAGGCCGCAATCATCGCGCTACGGCCCGACTTTCAAAGCGCCGTGGACCAGCTCGGGCTATCCGAGGGGCAGATCGCGGCCGGCGCTCTGCGCATCATGGGTGGCTCGACGGCCACAGCCCAAGGCGACCGATTGGTCGAAGAGTCCAACCCGTTCCTCGAATTGCCGGAGGAGCGTCGCCTGCCGGCTCAGCTCATCGCCGCCCCACTGCGTCTGGGCATCGCCGAGCTTGCCGAACAGTTGCGCAAGGACGAGGTAGGCCTCGATCCGGTCCGACATGTGGCACCCGAGCCCGATAGGCCCGATGGGCTCCTCTTCTCGGCCGACCACTTCTTCCTTCTGTACCTGCTCTGGCGCGACGTCCCGCTCGAGGGACGGTCCGGGGCTGAGATCGCGGCCGATCTCCCCGCCCTACCAACCGGGAGCTTCGAGCGAGCGGGAGACGTCCTGCACATCAGCGACCATGCGCACGAGCGGGACGTCAGGGGCCTCTACTCAATGCGTACGGCATGGCGTCGCCAACAGAGCCAACGGCAACTGAGGAAGCCCTACGGGGGCGGCAGGGCGCGCAGGCGTGTGGAGTGGCAGCGACGCGCCCGCGTGGCGATCGAGGCGCTGCTGCAACAAGAGCCCGACCTGCGTGCTGTCGATCTACATCGAGTGTGGGGAGGCAAAGTGCCTGTCGATCGGCTCAAACGCGGCCGACCGGGCGCGGAACTCTGGCAGCGGTTCGACAAGTACGCTAGGGAGGTAGACCCACCCGCAAAACGATGGGACGGATGGTCGGGCGAGGGCGCTGGTCCCGAAGCTCCGCACCCAGAAATGGCGACGCTTGAGCGTTACTTCCGCGAGGCTCGGCGAGCCATTTCCGGCTGATTCGCCGTTCTGATTTGCGCGCAGATTCGGGCGCATGTTCTGGGCCCTAGAACCCGGCTGTTTGCTTGAGAGAAACAGGGCTCCGCGGTTTATATGTCGGTTCATGAACCACGCGACAACCGGCCCCGATCTCCGAAACGAGCGTCTACGGCGAGGCACGACGCAGGCAGCGCTAGCAGCCCGCCTCGGAGTGACGCCGCCGCGCCTCTCACACGTCGAGAACTCGGTTCGTGTCACGCCCAGGTTTGCCGCGCGCTACCTGGCCGCCCTTGACCTACCAGACCCCGCCGACGAACTGGTGGAGCTGGCCGTTCGTGAGCTGACGGCCGCGCTTCAGGCAGTCAAGAGTGACTAACCGCTCTTCGGCTCAACACCTCGAACGACTCGCCGAGCGCGACGGCGCCGATCGGCGCCTGGGTCTTGGAGATCGAGGGTGCCGTCGGGGAACGGACGGCAATCTTCGGTGAGCGATCTCCTCGAGAGCGCGCTGGCGCTTGCAGCCGGCTGGCGAGTGGTCCCGCTGCACACGCCGATCGATGACGCCTGTGATTGCCGAATGCCCGATTGCTCATCCCCGGGCAAACACCCCCGGACCAGGAACGGCCTCCATGACGCGACCACCGATCCTGACCAGATCCGTCGCTGGTGGGCCATGTGGCCCGGAGCGAACATCGGGATTGCCATCCCGTCGAGCATGGTCGCCGTCGACATCGACGGACCGGAAGGCGTGGCCGCCCTGCAGGCCGGTGGTTATGCCCTACCCGATACCGCCACCGTCGAAACCGGTCGTGGCCACCACTACCTGTACCGGACGGTCGCGCCGATTGGGCCCAAGACCGCCATCCTCCCCAAGGTCGACATTCGCGGCCAGGGCAGCTACCTCGTCGCACCCCCGTCGCTGCACTCCACTGGGCGCCGGTACCGCTGGCTTCGTCGGCTGGAGGAAGGCATCGCCGAGGCGCCTGCCTGGATCCACGAGCTTGTGGAGAGCCGCGTTGGAGTCGACGGCCCCGCGCCTCCGATACCCGACGTGATCGTGGAGGGCCAGCGGAACGCCACCCTTGCCTCGCTCGCGGGCTCGATGCGCCGCCGTGGGGCGTCAGCGCCGGTCATCCTCGCCGCGCTCCTCGAGGCCAACCGCCTGCAGTGCCGACCACCGTTGGACGAGGGCGAGGTGCGGACGATCGCGGCCTCGATCGGGCGCCGACCATCAGGCGAGGGCTGGACCGGGGGGCGCCAGCCCCCCGACGAGGCCGACGCGACGCCTCGTGCTACAGAGGAACCGTTGGAAGAGACGGCCGATCAGATCGATCATCTCAGCCGCCAGTCGCTCGCGGCTTACCACTTCGCTGACCGGAGAGGCACCGAGGTCCGGTTCGACCATGGCCGACGGATCTGGCTCATCTGGCACGGCCATCGTTGGCGACCAGATCGAGACCAGGAGATCCGCAGGCTGTGGCTCAAGGTCCTCGGCGAGCGGTACCTTGAAGCGCTCCGGATAACCGATAGCGAGATGCGTGAGCGGACGCTCTCCGCGATCATGGCCGCGGGCGCGACGGACGACGCGATCGCAGCGGGCCTTCGAATCGCGGCCTCGATGAAGCCTGTGGCCACGAGTGGTGACGCCTGGGATCCCGACCCCTGGACCCTTGGCTGCGAGAACGGGCTCGTCGACCTTCGGACCGGTGCCCTGCGGATAGGTCGACCCGCCGACATGGTCAGTCGATCTACCCGACTCGACTACGACCCTCGGGCAACGTGTCCGCGATGGGATCGCTTCCTCGAGGAGGTCTTCACCGCCGACGAGGACCTCATGGGCTGGTTCGCACGCCTCATCGGCGCATCACTCGTCGCGACGTCCAAGGAGCTGCTCGCCGTCCACTATGGTTCGGGCAATAACGGCAAGTCCGTGGCCTTCCGGACCCTGGGCCGGGAGGTTGCGGGCGAGTACAGCGTCGAGGTCGCGGTCGAGACGCTTCTGAACGCCAACCGAACGGCCGGCGCCCCCACATCTGATCTCATGCGCCTTCGTGGGGCCCGCCTCGCCTTCACGAGCGAACCCGAACAGGGCTCGAAGTTCAAGGGTGGGACTCTCAAGCGCCTCGCGTCGATTGATCTGATGACCGGCCGTGAGCTCCACGGGCGCCAGGAGGAGTGGCCGCCGACCCATACCCTCCATCTCGCGACCAACCATCTGCCCGCCGCCGACGATGCATCCGAAGGATTCTGGCGTCGGATCGCCCTAATCCCGTGGGCCGTCCGGTTCGCTAAACGGGGCGAGCCGGGCGACGGCCCGGCCGAGGACCCGCGGCTCGCGGCCATCCTCGCAGGGGAGGCGCGCGGCATTCTCGCTTGGGCGGTCCGAGGTGCCGTGGCCTATACCACCGCCGGGACGCTCCATCCGTTCCCCACGGCCGTCGCCCGCGAGACGGCTGCCTATCGGGAGGACGAGGATCCCCTTGGTGGGTTCGTGCGCGAATGGGTCACACCACAGGCAGACGCCTCGACGCCCGGTCCCAAGGTGTACGAGCAGTACGTTGCCTGGGCGGAGTCCATCGGGTCCAAGGCCATGACGGCCCCTGTCTTCGGTCGGGCGTTCACCGAGCGCCACGATCGGCTCGGCTTCCCCGTGCGTCGCCGCAAGGTCCACGGCAGTCCCGTCTACGAGGGATTCACCGTGGGGAGGCCGTCCCAATGAGCAGGCCAGGGGGAGCAGGGGGAGCATTTCGCCGATTCTCAAGTTCCTTCTTCGCGTGTATTGGAAAGAGACCGAGAAACAGCGTCGTTGCTCACCCTGCTCACCCCGAAGGCCCCATGGGTGCCGTGGCCAATTCTGTCCGCGCGCTCGGCGGCGGTCACCTGTGAACGGCTCGGTCCAACTGCCCGTGAGCCGAGATCCGCTCATCGCCGCCATAGCGCGCTACGTCGAGGCCCTCCACGCCCGCTACCCAGACGGCCCCGACCAGATGCGCAAGGAGAACCTTGACGCCAGAGGGAACATGCCTCGGATGTGCAAGAGCGGACCAGGTCGAGCGGCGTGAAGCGGCTGCCTCGCTCTCTCGACGACATCCGGGGTCTACGGGCGGCCCGCTGGATCCGCGAGTCCACCGCGGGGCAATACGATCGCTTCGGGCCGGCGAGTCAGCGCGAGCAGCAGGACCGCTTCATCGAGCGCTACGGCTTAGTTGACACCGGGCGTGTCTTCCAGGTCGCTCACAGCGGCACCACCGTCTGGCGCTCCCCAACGATGACCCAGATGCTCGATGAGGCCAGGGCCGGAGGCTTCGACCTCTTGCTGGCGGGGTACTCCGACCGCTGGCAGCGCAACCTGCGCAGGACGCTCGAACTCCTAGAGGACCACCTCCACACGGCGGGGGTTGCTCTGGTGATGTGCGACCGGCGGATCATCAGCTCCGATCCGCACGACTGGGACGAGTTGGTGGCGGAGTCGGCCGGAGCCGAGAAGTACAGCCGGCGACTCTCAGAACGGATCACCGAAGGCTATGCCGCCAAGTTCGCCCAGGAGAACGACCCCGGAGGCCACGCCCCCTTGGGGTTCCGCCGATCTCCCGAGCCTCCCAACACTCTCCAGATCGACCCGGCCACCATCGGCATCGCCGTGGGGCTGTTCGAGCGCTACGCCTTGGGAACCGTGAGCGCCCAGCAACTCGCTGTCGAGACCGGTCTTGAGCCGACGCGCATCCGCTGCATCCTGATGAACCCGGTGTACAACGGCTGGATCAGGAGACACCGCGGTCCCAACGAGACGCGAAAGCCGGCTCCCTGGCGTGCCAACCCTCCCGTCTCAGACGAGCTATGGGCCCAGGTCGAGGATGTGCGGCAGACCAAGTGCAGAGGCAGTGGTCCGCGCCGCAATGATCGAGTCGATCTTCTTGGTGGCTTGCTCTACTGCGTCTGCGGCCGACGGATCAGGAGCGACGGCTGGGCCGCCGATAGACGCTACCGCAAGCTCCATACCAAGCCGTGTGAGCGCTGGGGCCACAAGGCTCGAATTCCTGCCCAGGCTTGGGAAGAGCCCATCCTCGCCCAGTTGGGAAGCATTGAACTCGACGACAGCGTGATCGCTCGTGTCGTGGCAGCTCTCGGTTCGACGGTCCGACCGGTCGCAATCGACCGTTCCCGGATCGAGCGTCAGATGCGCGAACTTGCCATGGACCACGTAGGAGGCGGGATCAGCGACGAGACCTACCTCGCGCGACTGAAGCACCTGCGGGAGTCCCTGGCGGAGATCGAAGAGACCGCTCAAGTCGGAGTGCCAGCGGATCGAGCCGTGGAATGGCTGCGAGCCCTGGCTGAGACCTGGCAGAACGCCGACGTTCCTGAGGCCCGGAGCGATCTGCTCCATGCGATCTACGAGCGGATCGTCGTCGCGGGGCGGGAATTCGTGTCGGCTCGGCTCACCCCTGCCGCCTACGCCCACGGCCTTGCGCTGGCGCTGCCCGAAATTGTTGCTAAAGCGCGCCCGACAGGATTCGAACCTGCGACCTTCGGCTCCGGAGGCCGACGCTCTATCCGCTGAGCTACGGGCGCGCGTCGCAACCGCGGCCTGAACCGCGATCGGGCGGCAATGATAACCCGGCGGACTGGCAGGCACGAGTTAGGCCGGAGCGAGGCTGTGCCCAGCCCTCGCAGGAGCGGTCACCTGCTGAGGCGCGCCGGCCGAGACCTGCAGGGCGCACAGTCGCGCCGCCGGTTCGACATGCGCCCACGAACTGCGCACTCGCGGCTCTGCTCGCCTATCGTTGCGCTGAACCCGCGGCCAGCTCCGGCGCCACGGTCGTTCCATGGCCCGGACGCCGGATGGTCGCTACGGCCGCGGTGGACTACGGTGGTCCCATGGACGAGACGAACCGCATCTGCCCCTGGTGCTCGACACCCATCCCGGCAAGCGCCACTGCCTGTCCGAAATGCGGCGCTCTGGTCGAAGGTGCAGTAGCCCAAGAAATACCCGGGCTCGAAGCCCGACCCGATGACGCTCCCATCGACCCCGAGGCAATCCTGCCGCCGAGCGACGCTGTCCGCCTCGAGATGCGCAAGATCGAGCTCGAGGCCCAGATCGAGAACGCCGGCTCCGAGGTGATGAACCCGACCGGAGACGAGTCGCTCGACGTCGGCGCTCCGTCCGAGCAGGCCATCGCCGCCTACGAGGCGGGCCTGCTCGACACGACAGGTCCCGCAGGCGAAACCGATCTGGGCGATCTCGCGGCTGCGTGGGAGGATCCCGAGCTGGAGAAGCGAGTGACCAGGTGGGAAGACGCGGCCGAGGATCCGAAGCAGCCCGAGTAACCCTTCGGCGGGGCATACGGATGTCTCGGGATGACCCGCTCGGCGACTTGATCCTCGCCTGCCGGACGTGGTTCTCTGGGGTCGTGACCGAGCCGGCGTCCTGACGAGACGACTCGGTTTCGGCACGCGCTTCCGGCGTGGGCTCGGCGGCCGGATGGCGGCCGCGGCACCGACACGCAACGACCCTGCACCCTATTTGAAGGCATCGGCCACCGGTGGCCGGGAGGGCGTACGATTGCCCATGCCAGATGTCGAGGGGCAGCGAATCCTCGCCGAGCTCGAGGTGTCGAGATGAGCATGAACGATCAGACCGGGCAGGGCGAAGAGCCGACGGGCGAGCCGACCGGCGGCGGCAGCCCGCGACGCGAGCAGGTGGAAAAAGCCCGTGAGCTGGGCGAGCGCTGGCTCGGGCAGCTCCAGGAGATGATCGAAGGGGCGGGCAAGACGGCGGGGCCGATCCTCAGGGACGTGGCCGCCAAGGCTGCGGAGCTCGCGGCCGTCGCCGCCGAGAACGCCGGCCCGGTGGCCCACAAGGCCGCGGACGTGACCGAGCATGTCGGCGATCGGCTGGCGGCACGGAGCAAGGATCTGGCCGCCGACCTGCGGCGGGCGGCCGAGGCGGCACGAGCCCAGGGTGCGGCCGGCACCGAAGACGCAGGCGAGGAGCCAAAGTCGGACGACGCGCCCGAGGCGTAGCCGCTAGCCCCGAGCCACCTTCGCACGGAGTACTTCTGTGCCGTCTTCGCGGCGGAGCCGATAGGCCCAGCCGCCGTCGAGCGGCCACGCCGCGCCGACAAGGGCGTCGTTTCGTTCGGCCGGGGCCACGAAGTCGATCTCGTACCGGCGGGGAGTGGCCGCGAGCATATCGCTCTGCCCCGCAGCGTCGAGCGCCTCCTCGAGATAGTCGACGTAGACGCTGTTGTTGACGTGGTCGAGCGGGTCCAGGTCCCGCCGTCTCACATGGAACCGCCGCTCGACTGCTTCGGGAGGGGTCACCGGCAGCGCCACCTTGAGCATCTCGAACGTCGAAGCCGTTTCCTCGATGAACGCCATCATCTCGGTCGGAACGCGCGTCGGCACCCCCTTATCGTTGGTCATGACCCAGTCGATCTCCAGGTGGGCGAGCAGCTCTCCTGCTGCGTCGCGCACCTCGCTGTGGCGGCGCGCGGCGATGCGGCGATAGCCGGTCACCTGGGTGGAGACGTAGACGTCGTCGTAACTGCAGGCCGGCTCCAGGATGTCGAGCTGTATCGCCCGAACCAGCCAGAAAAGGCCGCGCGCCGAATACCACTCCCGACTAAAGCCCAGCAGTGTCGAATGCTGCCACGCGATATCGGCGACCCAGGCCAGGTAGATGGCCGTTCGCATCGTCTCTCTCGCGGTCGCTTCCTCGAACCGGATGCGGTATTTCCGCACGATCCGATACGGCAGCCGATCCGCGAGGACTTCGAGGCCTGCGTCCGCGGGAAGGCTCTCCGCACGAAGAGGGGCGGTCTCGGACTTCGGGTCGATCAAGGCCGGACCTCACCGAGGTCATCGAGAGTCTCGAGGGCGATCAGCCGCGTTCCTTCGCGGTTGGCGGTCGATCGGGCGAGGCGGATCTCGCACGACCGGCGCGCGTCGAAGACGACGATCGCCACCCGAAGATCGACCTCCTCGTCGGCAGCGTGCGCCCGGGCATCGTCGAGCTGGTTGAGGACGTCGGCGTTTATGCCGCGGGCGCCCCACTTGCAGTCGTAGACCTCGGGCCTCGTCTCGTATTCCACTGTCACGTCGTACGGGTGTATCTCGGCCCTCACGCCGTCGAAGAGCACGCGCCGCTCGCGCCTGACCGGCGCGTCACCGGCCGCTCGCCGAGCCAGCAGCTGCGCCGTCAGCTCCTCGACGACGGCCCCCCGGTACTGGTTTCGGGCCGCGTCGCCGCGGTCGGCCACCTCGAGCGAGGCCGCCAGGAGTTGCTCGGCGTGGGCGCGCAGCCCCTCGTCGACGTCGCCCTCGAATAGAGTGGGGAAGATCCGCCGCCACGTTTCCGCGCCAGTACTTTCCCCGTTCATCGCCGCCCGAGCGAGCAGCCTTTCGGCATAGCTTGCCGACTCGAGCAAGCCAGCCAGTCGGGCGACAAGAGGGTCCGCCTGGATCCCCGCGTAGACGACCGTTCTGGCGTCTCGAGCCGCGTCCTGAAACCTCATCGCTCGCCGCCCAGGAGGACCCGGAACGGCGAGTCGTCGTCCGGTGCGTCCGTGTCGAGATCGGATCCAGGCCCCGAGCCCGCAGCCGGTTCGCCGACATCACCGCCGAGAGCCAGCGCCACGACGTGTGGAAATGTGGAGAGCCAGTCGATCGCCTTGTGCGGATCGGTGATAAGACCGACCTCGGCGATCGCCTCGTCCACGGCCGCGATCTGTTCAGCTCTCAACGGCCGGCCCGAGTCAGATTCCGCCAGCGCCGAGATGGCGGGCAGGTAGGCTTCGGTGAGGTCGGTCACGTACTGCCATTCGTCCTCGACCGTCTCCGCCAGATCGGCGAGGGCGCGATACGAGACGGCGGCCCGCTCTACGACCCGAAGACGCTCGTTCATTCCGCTAGCGTAGCGGCCCGACCGCCGGCATGGCACCATGGGAGACCCCATCCAAGCGGAGGCGAGAAGACATGGACCTCGGGCTGCGCGGTCGAACCGCCCTGGTAGGAGGAGCGTCCGCCGGCCTGGGCCGTGCGACCGCCGAGCGGTTGGCCGCCGAGGGCTGCAAGCTGGCTCTTTGGTCCCGCGGCGGCGAAGCGCTGGAGAAGGCCGCCGACGAGATCCGGCACCTCCATTCGGTCGTGGTCGTGACCATCGCCGGGGACGCAACCGATCCGGTGACGGCTGCCAAGGTGGCCTGGCAGGCCGAGAGGAACCTCGGCCCGATCGACATCGCGGTCCTCAACGCGGGCGGGCCGAAGGCAGCGGAGGCGACCAAGACCGATCCGGCCGAGTGGCGGCGCTCATTCCAGCTTCTCGCGCTGACGCCGATCGAGCTGGCCACGGCTCTGCTGCCGAGCATGCGCAAGCGCGGCTGGGGCCGGCTCGTCTCGATCATGTCGTCCGGCATCCGCCAGCCGATCCCGGAGCTCGCCTACTCGAACGCCTGCCGCAGCGCCCTCCAGGCCTGGCTCAAGACGATCGCCACCGAGGTGATCGCCGACGGCGTCACGGTCAACGGCGTCGTACCCGGTCGAATCGATACTGCCCGGACCGCGGCTCTGGACAAGGCTCGCGCCGAGAAGACGGGCTCTACGCCGGCAGAGGTCAAGGCGCAGATAGAGAAGTCGATTCCAGCCGGCCGATACGGTCGGCCGGACGAGCTGGCGGCCTACGTGGCCTGGCTTTGCTCGGAGCCGGCCCGCTATCAAACGGGCACCTTCGTCCCGATCGACGGCGGCATGATCCGATCGCTGCCGTAATACGCCGCGGCGCGGCCAGCCGCGGCCGCAGGTTCGGCGGCGACGACCGATCGGCCGAACCTCCGTTTGTCAGTCGCCGCGGTGGCCGCGGGATTCGATGCTGAACGCTCCCCAGTGGCCGGTGTAAGGCAGCCAATCCTCGTCGACTCGCTCGACGATCGATGAAGCCGGGCCCTCGCGGAGGGTCTCGAGGAGATCCTCGAGGTCGCCACGAGGGCCTTCAACGACGACGTGAACGGCGCCGTCCTGATCGTTGGCGACGAAGCCGGTGAGGCCCATCTGAGTCGCACGCGCGGCAACGAAATACCGAAAGCCCACGCCCTGGACGCGGCCTCGAACGCTGGCTTCCAGGCGGACGAGCTCGCCCCTGCTCATCGAGGCTGGTCGCCGGGTGACGGGGCACCGGCGCCGGAGACGCCGGCCGGAGCGGCCGTGGAGGCGGCCGAATCGATCCGTGGCCAGCTGAGTGCCAGGACGTCCAACGCGAGCTCGGGGTAGACGTTCTCGTCGAGCTGCGTCGCCGTCGCCGCGAGTTGCGCGAGGAAGGACGCCAGGGCACTCGCGGACATAGCCGGTCCGAGCGCCCCAAGTTCGTCCACCAGCTCCAGCTCGCGGAGCTGCCTCGACCCCCCCGCCTGGGCCACGGCGAGGTCGCGCCCGACCGAGGCCCAGACGTCGACGAGCGTCGCGGCCGCCGAACGCCGATCCGCTGCCGCGAGCTTCGGAGCGGCGCCGTCGTCGGTCGTGGCGCCGTCCGGGGCTTCGGTGTCGCCGGCCTTTGCGGCCTGCGCCTTGCGGCCCCGACGTGCGCCGGCCAGCGCCGTGACCTCGCCCGAGAGGGCCGCGACGGCCCCATCAGGGCCGGCGGCGTCGCGTCGCGACCCGTCGAGAGCGGCATCGAGCGCGGAGGCGGTCTTGATGAGATCGCGGACCGCGCTCAGACGCTTCGCACGTCCGGCACCAAGCATGTCGAGGATGCCACGGGCGATCTCGCCGCGCAGCCGTTCCGCATCGGCAGATCGAGCGTACGCCAGCGCCAGCCCGGGCCGGCCGTTGGCGAGGCGCGCCAGGCGGGCCGCTCGAGGCGCATCCGCGGCGCCCAGCTCCCCAAGCCAGCGCTCGATCTCACGCCCACCGACCGCCCCCAGACGGATCCGAACGCAGCGCGATCGAACCGTCGGCAACAGGCATTCCTCGTCGTCGGCGCAGAGAACGATGGTGACTCCCGCGGGCGGCTCCTCGAGCAGTTTGAGGAGCGCGTTCTGGGCGTCGTCGTTCAGCCGGTGGGCGGCCTCTACGATGGCCACGCGGGCGCCGCCCTCTACTGGCAGAAGGGCGAGTTCCGAGATCAGGCGCCGGACGGTCCCGGGCTCGGGGTCGGAGGCACGGCCGATCCGCACCTGGCCTCCGGGGCCTCCGGGCGCGAGCCGGTGGAGATCCGGGTGGTTGCCCGAGGCCACCTGGCGGCAGCCCCGACATGAGCGGCAGGGTCGAGCGCTCGGATCCGGGTCGCGGCACAGGAGCCCCGCGGCCAGGTCCATGGCGAGCGTCGTCTTGCCGACCGACCCCGGGCCGACCAGCAGGACGGCGTGCGGCGTCCGGCCGAGGATCATGATGTCGATCTCGGCCAGGGCGCGCAGTTGGCCGCGCGTCGCGGCGTTCTTCATGGCAGGCGCCGCGGTGGCGGACGCTGGGGCAATCGAGCCGGGCGGCTACTCGCCAGCCGGCTCACTGCCCTCGGCGAGAGCCTCGCCTGCGGCCTCCGCGGCAGCCGCGGTCCGTCGACGAGCCGGGGCCCGCTTCTTGGGCGCGGCCGGTTCGGGGGCGGCAACGGCCGGTTCGGCGCTCGCCGCGGCTGCACCAGCATCGGCGGGCTTGCGGCGGCTTCGGCTTGCCGCCTTGGGCTTCTCGGCAACTGCCTCGACCGGGACGGCTTCGGGGGCGACTTGGGCGGGTGCTTCTGCCGCGACGGCCTCAGCCGGCTTGCGACGGCCGCGGCTCGCCGGCTTGGGCTTTTCGGCCTCGACCGGCTCGGCCGGAGTGGCCGCCTGGCCCGGTCCCGCCTCACCGCCGCTCGGCCGGCTCAGCTTGGTGGCGAGCTGGGCGCGCAGGAGCTCTTCGAGCTCGGGCGGAACCTCGCTCCACGGCTCGGCCGAGTCGCGGACTCCACCGCGGGGTTGCCCACCGCCGCGATGCTGCTGCGGCTGGGGGACGCGCTGCGGCCTCTCGTCGCGGCGTCGCTGCGGCTGTTGCTGTGGCTGTGGCTGGGGCTGGGGCTGGCGAGCCGGCTCCGGATAGCGCGACGACGTCGCGCCGCGACCGTACCGTTCGCGGTCCACGGCCGAGGCGTAGGCGCTCCTGACTCCTCGTCCGCCGCCCTGACCACCTCGACCGCCGCGACCGCCACTGCGGCGCCGCTCGGCCAGGAGGTACTCGGGGATCTCCGGTTCCGCGTAATCCTCCTCGTCGGGTGTGATCGGAGCCAGCCGTTCGGGCCGGCCGGACATGCCAATCTGCGAGTCCCACACGGACCCGAACTGGTTGGGTCGGGCTGCCGGCGATGCGGCTGCCTCGCCTTCCTCAGGTTCGATCGCCTCGCCTTCGCCGCCCTCGGCGGCGACGCCGGTTCGGCCATGGCCACGTCCGCGACCGCCACGACGACGGCGGCGGCGGCCGGTCCCTTCGGCGCCCTCGGCGCCCTCTGCCTCAGGGCCTTCCACGAGCTCGGCTGCCGTCTCATCGATCGGCTCTGCCTCGGCTCCGGCCTCGACCGGAGCGCCCGCGGCGCGCGACAGCTTCTCGCCCGGGAGGGCAACGAGCTGGCCGCCGGAGGGCGGCGCCGTGCGGCTGGTCAGGCCCCGGCTCGCCGGCCGACCGCCGGCAGTCTCGACCGGTACCGCTTCCTCGGCGCCCTCGACACGGCCGCCGCGACCGCGGCCGCGACCGCGGCGGCCGCCTCGACCCTCGGTCTGCTTGTCCGGAACCTCCGTCATCGAGAGATCCTCATCGTCGCCCGCCACTCGACGGCCTGATCGAGACGATTCGCGATCGACCCTGGCGAGCTGGGTGATGTCGTAGAAGACATCGGCGACTTCGATCAGGTCCGAGCTGGTGTTGCCTCGGAAGCTGATGACTTCGACGCGCACGCCCATTTCCTGGACGGCACGGATGGCCGGCGCGAAGTCCCCGTCACCGCTGACCACGATCGCCACGTCGAGGTTTCGGGCCGTCTTCATCATGTCGACCACGAGCTCGATGTCGAGGTTGGCCTTGACCTTGCCGTCTCCGTACTTGCGGATGTCCTTGCTCACGACCTTGTAGCCGTGGCGGGCCAGGAACGAATGGAAGTTCCGCTGGTTCTCGTTCTCCGGGTCCAACCCGGTGTAGGCATAGGCACGGACGAAGTCGCGCCCGGCCACTGCGGCCTTCAGAAGCGTGACGTAGTCGATGTCCGCGCCCGCCGCCTTCGCCGCGTAGAAGATGTTCGCCACGTCCACGAAGACGGCGACGTTCTTGCTCACAAATTGACTCCTTGATTGCCTGGTCGACGACGCTGTCGTCGAGCCATGTGACCTGAGGCGCCGGCGCTCCTTGGCTGCTCGGCTGCCCCCGGGAAATTCAGCGGCTGGTCGGCGTCCTGACGGAGACCACCGCTCGATAGACGTTGGTGGCTGCTTTCGCGAAGCCGTGACCTTGCCAGTTCGAGTAGAACTCGGTGTCCTGGGTCAGCATGACTTCGACCGATGTGCAGCCCTTTCTTCGTGCTGAATGCAGCATCTCTTCGATCAGCAGATCGGCGACCTTCTCGCCGTCGTGACCGCTCGCGACTACCAGCACATCGACCGTCCCGACGAACCCGCCGGACTTGACCGATGGCCTGAGGCCGAGGACTGCACCGCCTGCTAGCTGGCGATTCCCTTCTACGAGTGCGACGCTCGCGTTTGGCAGGTAGACGAGCTGGCGGAGCAGGCCGATCGCGTCGATCGGAGAGTCGCCGCCAGGCACAGCCCCTTTCTCCGCGCAAAGCGCGTAGAACCGATCAACGTCGGTTATGCGGGCCTGTCTGACCAGGTACTCCACTCGAACAGACGAACCTCAAGACGAGAGGGCGATCGCACTGCCGCGACAGCCGCGTGGCTGATGGGTCGCTTGCCGTAGTGCCGGTGCTCTCGGGGTGGCGAACGGCTTCCCGCTCGACAGCCACACCTCGGTGGGTGGGCGACCGTGCATGTGCATCCGGTGCGCCTACTTGTAACTATACGGCAACCGTGTCAAGCGTAGGAAGCGTCGTTCTGCGCAGGAAACCCCTTGCGCGAAGCTAATGGTTGAGTACTCTACGTCCCAAGGCTCGGCGCTGGGCTCCCAAATCCGAGTCTGCCGGCCGATGCCGCTCCGGGCGCCAGCGATCGTTTTCTGGACGGTGGAGACGCGGGGTCGGTCCCAGCCCATGTCGGAGTGGAGTGGAGGATTGGGGCACATGAAGCCCAAACCGCTAGCAATCGTTGCTCTCGTTGCGCTTGTGGCGTCCGCTTGTAGCTCGTCGGCGGCCACGGCCGGACCCAAAGTAGTCACGCTCGGCGTGGATCTCCCGCTGTCCGGCGCCGAGACCCCTAACGGCCAGCCGACGCTCGACGGCGTTCAGCTCGCCGTCGACGAGAACCCGGTCGCCGGGTATACGGTCAAGGTCGTTGCCAAGGACGACGCTCTCAACGGCAAACACGACCCGCAAACCGGCGCCACCAACGTCGGCCAGCTGATCACCGACTCCTCGGTCTTCGCGGTCGTCGGTCCGTTCAACTCGAACGTTGCCCAGGCTGAGATCCCGAAGTCGAACGATGCCGGCTTGATCCAGTGCAGCCCGGCCAACACCAACCCAGGCCTCACCAAGGGCGCGGCAGGGCTGGCCCTTCGGGGGTCGCACCCGGACAAGATCGCCTATGTGCGAGTTGCCACCACCGATGACATCCAGGGCCAGGCCGGCGCAGACATCGCCTACAACGTGGCGGGCGCCAAGACGGCCTACATCGTCGACGACACCGAGACCTACGGTAAGGGTCTCGCGGATCAGTTCGAAACGACCTTCACCAAGCTCGGCGGCACCGTCGTCGGTCATGACGGCGTCGGCGCCAGCGGGCAGGCCGACTACACCGCCCTGCTCACGGCCGCGAAGGCCAAGAACCCAGCCTTCGTCTACTTTGGCGGCGTGACCGCCACAGGCGGCGGGCTGCTGCGCAAGCAGATGGTCCAGGCCGGCATGGGCAGCATTCCATTCGGCGGTGGTGACGGCATCAGCGACGGCTCGGCGGCTACCGCGAGCTCGTTCCTGAACGTTGCCGGCGCCGACGGCGACGCGAACACCTACATGACCGTCGCCGCGGTCCACGACATTCCGGACGCAGCCAAGTTCGCGGCCAGCTACAAGGCCAAGTACGGGTCCGAGCCGGGCGCCTACAGCGCCTCCGGCTACGCCTGCGCCCAGATCTTCCTCCAGGCCCTCGCGGCCAAGGGCAGCGATCGCGAGGCGGTCCGCGCCTACGTGACCAACACCAGCAGCACTTTCACCACCGTGCTCGGCAACATCACGTTCGATGCGAACGGCGACACGAGCCAGCACGTCATCAGCGACTACAAGTTCGACCCCACCACGAAGGATTGGAAGTACTTCGAACAGAAGGACTTCACGTCCGGCGTGACCACCACAGCCGCTCCGTAAGGCCGCGGTTCTCGATGCGATCCAGGGGGCCGGAGTCATCTCCGGCCCCCTCCATGATCACCTCAAGCTGCCCGCCCCAAGCCTGACCCTGGAGACTCTGTGGACGCCGGGATCCTGACGCAGCAGACGATCAACGCCTTGACCATCGGGGCCATGTACGCGCTTATCGCCCTTGGCTACACGATGGTCTACGGCATTATCGAACTCATCAACTTCGCCCACGGCGACGTCTTCATGGTCGGCTCCTTCGCGACCCTCTGGTTGCTGGCCACCTTCGGCGTCGAGGGCACGATCAACGACCCGGCGCGGCTCGTCATCGTGCTGATTGCCATGTTCGCCTTCGCCATGGTCACCATGGGCCTGGTCGGCGTGGTCATCGAACGCTTCGCGTACCGTCCCCTGCGCAGAGCACCGCGCCTGGCACCACTGATCACGGCCATCGGCGTGAGCTTCATCCTGCAGAACCTGATCCAGGCAACGTACAGCACCGCCGACTTCAACATCCCGCAGGTGATCGACCCCCAGGCCGGCGTCTCGTTCACGATGCCCACCTTCAACGTGGGCGGCTTCGCAGTGACGTCGTCGGCGGTGACCGCCTCATGGGTGCACCTCTTCATCGTCGTTCTGGCCGTCGCGATGATGGTTGCGCTGCAGCTCTTCGTTCGCCGAACGAGGCTCGGGCGAGCCATGAGGTCGACGGCGATCGACCGTGAAGCCGCCCAGCTCATGGGCGTCGACATCAATACGACGATCGCGCTGACGTTCTTCATCGGTTCGGCGCTCGCGGGCGCCGCCGGTGTCGCTTGGGCCCTCAACTACGGCCACACCAAATTCGACATCGGCTTCCAGGCCGGTCTCAAGTCGTTCACAGCTGCCGTCCTGGGCGGGATCGGCAACACCACCGGTGCCGCCATCGGGGGGTTCTTGATCGCCTTCGTCGAGGTCTTCAGCTCGCAGCTGGGCTACGCCCGCTGGAGTGAAGCGATCGTGTTCAGCATCCTCATCCTGGTGCTGGTGTTCAAACCGACCGGCATCATGGGCCAGCAGCTGGCGGAGCGAGCATGAACGCGCCCAGGCTTCCAGTCCTCCGCTCGGACTCGGCCGCGCGGCAATGGTTCGCCGGACTCCCCTCGTCGCGGACCGGGCAGTTCTTCGGCAATCACCAGTCGCTGTCTGTCATCGTGGGCATGTCGATCGCAACTGCGATCCTGCCGTTCATCGTCCTGCTGCCCCCGTTCTCGGGATTCGGCAACCAAACAGACTTCGTGGATGGCTTCGCCCAGGCAGGCGTCTGGGTCCTGCTGGCGATCGGACTCAACGTCGTCGTCGGATTGGCCGGCCTGCTGGATCTCGGCTACGCCGCGTTCTTCGCCATCGGGGCCTACACGTACGCCTACGGCGCGTCTCCCTTTTCCGGCAATCACATACCGTTCTGGCCGATGCTCCTGGTTGGGGCAGCGGTGGCGGCCATGTTCGGCCTGCTGCTCGGTGCCCCTACGCTCCGGTTGCGTGGCGACTATCTGGCCATCGTGACGCTCGGCTTCGGCGAGATCGTGCCGGTCGTGTTCAACAACTCGGATCAGTACACGAACGGCACCAACGGCATCACCGCGCTCTACCAGCCCATCATTCCCTTCACCAGTACCAGCTTCGGTTTCGGCAATCCCGTGCCCTATTACTTAACCGTCGCGGCGATCATCGCGATCGCCATGGCCTTGCTGTATCGGTTACAGGACTCCCGGCTCGGTAGAGCATGGATGGCCGTCCGCGAGGACGAGCTGGCTGCCGCCAGCATGGGCATCAACACGGTCACCACCAAGCTGCTTGCGTTCGCCATCGGGGCGTCAACCTCCGGCCTCGCTGGCGTCTACCTGAGCTCCAAGCTCGCCATCGTCTCGCCGACGCAATTCGGCTTCACCGTCAGCTTCACGGTCCTGGCCATGGTCGTCCTCGGAGGCATGGGCAACATCTGGGGCGTGGCCGCGGGTGCGTTCGTCATCTACGAGATCCAGAGCCAGGGGCTCAAACAGCTCGACGGCTTCGTCGGTTCGTGGTTCCCGAATGGCCTGCCGGTCGTCGGGCACGTCGAGTTCCTCAATTACCAGTACCTGCTGTACGGCCTCGCCCTCGTCGGCATGATGCTGCTCAGGCCCGAGGGCTTGTTCCCAAGTCGCCGGCGTAGAGCGGAGTTGCACGACGTTGACGATTCGGCCGCGGCCAATGAAGAGCTGGTGGAGCCATGAGCGACCAGACCGGCCAGCCCGTCCTTCGGACCGTCGGCCTGACGAAGGCCTTCGGCGGTCTCGTCGCCGTCAAGAGCGTCGACTTCGACGTCGCCCCCGGCTCGATCACCAGCCTCATCGGGCCCAACGGGGCCGGCAAGACGACGCTGTTCAACGTCGTGGCCGGGCTGTATGAGCCAACCTCAGGGCATGTCGAGTTCCTAGGTCGGCGCATGATCGCCGCAAACGAACGCAGCTGGCTCGAGCCGGTCTTCTGGATCCTCCCCGCCGCCCTGATGTGGGCCCTTACATACCTCGCGGCGGGCGCCGGCGCCCCCACCAACCTTGTCCAGGTCATGGTCCTGGTGGGTCTGGGAATCCTCATCGCCTCGCTGATCACGGCCGTGATCCGGCCCGCCTGGTACGACCGCATGCTTGTCCGCGTCGGCATCTTCAAGTCCGCCCGACCCAACGACATGGTCACGGCCGGCATCGGTCGGACGTTCCAGAACATCCGCCTTTTCGCCAACATGACTGCCATCGAGAACGTGCTCGTCGGCATGCACGGCAAGCTCAAGGCGAGCCCGCTCGACGCCATCCTGCGCACGCCAAGCCAGGTCAAGGAGGAGCGGCATTCGACCGATGAGGCCAGGCGCCTCCTGAACTACGTCGGACTCGTGGGTCGCGAGGACGAGCTCGCTCGAAACCTTCCCTACGGCGATCAGCGCCGTCTCGAGATCGCGCGAGCCCTCGCGACGAAGCCCAAGCTGCTCCTTCTCGACGAGCCAACCGCCGGCATGAACCCTTCTGAGACGGCTGCCATGATGACTCTCTTCGGCCGGATCAAGACCGAGCTGAGTCTGCCGATCCTGCTCATCGAGCACGACATGCGGGTGGTCATGGGCATCAGCGACCGGGTCACGGTCCTCGACCACGGGGAGAAGATCTCCGAGGGGACGCCGGCCCAGGTGAGGGCGGACAGTCGCGTCATCGAAGCCTATCTCGGGAAGGGTGCGGCGTGATGCCGAACGGGACCCATTCCGCATCCGGGGTGCCGGCTCTGATCGCCGCGGACGCGCCCCTGCTCTCTCTCCGGGACGTCCACGCCGCGTATGGCAGGATCGAAGCCCTACAGGGCGTCTCGCTGGAGGTCCGTCACGGCGAGATAGTGGCCATGCTCGGCGGCAACGGCGCGGGTAAGTCGACGACCCTCAAGACAATCAGCGGTCTCATGCATCCCCGCTCAGGCCGGATCCTTCTCGAGGGCAACGACGTGACCACCGTTCCGGCCCACCGCCTGGTCCGGCTGGGCATCGGCCAGGCACCGGAAGGGCGCCGGATCTTCGGCCGGATGACGGTACTCGAGAACCTGCAGATGGGCGCCTACACACGCAGTGACAAGGGTGAGATAGCGGCGGATTTCGACCGTGTCTTCGGCCTCTTCCCGCGTCTCCGGGAACGCAGCGGTCAGGCGGGCGGCACACTCTCCGGCGGCGAGCAGCAGATGCTGGCCATCGCCCGCGCCTTGATGGGCCGCCCCAAGCTGCTCCTCCTCGACGAGCCGTCGATGGGCCTGGCCCCCAACCTCGTCGAGCAGATCTTCGCAATCATCCAGGACATCAACTCGCAGGGAACGACCATTCTGTTGGTCGAGCAGAACGCACAGATGGCGTTACAGGTTGCCAGCCGCGGCTACATCCTGCAGACCGGGAAGATCGTTCTGGCCGACACGTCCGCGGCTCTCGTCGCGAACGAACAGGTGAAGAAGGCGTATCTCGGAGCGTAACCGGGCGGGTGCGCGCCGAAGGGAGCCGCCCGGCGCCCGCGTCCTGCCGGGCGCCTTAGTAGAGCCGGCGACGCCGCTCTTCGAACACCTCGAATACCCCGCGCGAGAACACGAGCAGGCCGACTGCCGCAAGCCAGAAGCCGAAGCCCCGCTGTGGCGGCCACGGCATTAGCGTCGGCGCGATCGAGCAGCACGGGGCGATCGAGACCTGGGCGAGGTCCACCAGCCGCCAGATGTAGCCGACTACAAGCGTCGCGAAGATGGCAAGGTAGACCAGCGGGTGGTCGATGGCGATCGGCTTTTCGGAGGCGAACGGCAGCGTCACCAGCAGGAGGCTGCCCACCGAAAGCAGGAACATCAGGAAGACCCGGCCGTCCGATATGCCGATGCCGGCGGTCTGGGGGAGCTCGCCCGGACCGCCGCCGATCTGCCACCACTGGAGCATGCTCGAGCCCACGATCACGATCGCGCCGATCGCAACGAGCCAGTGACCGCGGCTGGCCGAGGTGTAGTGCATCGTCGGGTTCCTCAAGACTCGTAGGCTTCGGGACGGAGCACGCCAACGAAGCGGAGGTTTCGGTACACCTCCCCGAAGTCGAGACCATACCCCACCACGAATTCGTCCGGGATCTCGAATCCCACGTAGTCGAGCGGGATCTCTACGAGACGTCTGGCCGGCTTGTCGAGAAGTGCGCACACCTTGATCGAACTCGGGTTCTTCCCCTTGAGGTAGCGGAGCAGGTAATTCAGCGTCAGGCCCGTGTCGATTATGTCCTCGACGATGAGAACGTCTCGGCCGTCGATCGGCGCGCTCAGGTCCTTCAGGATCCGAACCAGCCCCGACGACTCCGTGGACGTGCCGCCGTAGCTCGAGACCTCCATCAGGTCGATCCGCAGAGGCAGGCTGATGCTGCGCATCAAGTCCGCCATGAACGGCAGCGAGCCCTTGAGCACGCTGACGAGCGTCAGCTCGCGGCCGGCGAAGTCGGCGCTGATCCGCTGCCCCAGCTCGGCCACCTTGGCTGCGATCTGCTCTTCGGTCAGCAGCACTTCGCCCACGTCTGAGACCAGGTCCTTGGAGACTTTCATGCGCTACCTCTTACGTCACGTGGCTGGTGCGTGGGTGGCGGCCGCCGCAGCCCGTTTTCCGGCACGACGCCTGGCGGAACGGGAACGGCGTTCGGCGTGAGGTCGCGGCTCTGCGCCCGGGCTCGCCGCAGCGGGATCGGCTACACCACGGCCCCCAGAACGATCCAGGGCATCGAGACGGTCCTCGGACGCCACCGGATGGTCGGCATCGTGATGCGGCATGACCTGCCCAAGAGTGCCGCTGAGCTCCGATAGCAGCCCGGATCGACCGTACTTGAGCATGAGGGCCCGGAAGTCTCGGGCGTAGAAGAGCTTGATCTTGAGACCCGGGTACAGCTCCCGTAGCCTGCGCACCTTGCGGTTCTTCTTGCGGACGAGACGTTGCTGGAGCGTCGTGAGCTCCACGAAGATATCGAGGTCCGGCAGGTAGAAATCCGGGGCGAAGCTCTCCAGTACGTTGCCGTCGAGGTCCCACAGGATCGGGAAGACGTGGGGCTCATAGGCCCACGCGACCTGGTAGAAGTCCAGGATGCGGGCGAATTCCGCTTCGCTGGCGTGGGCGAAGCCGGATTCGGTCCGTGGCTCGCGGGGTTCTTCCGCGTCGCTCATGCGGCCCGGCCCGTGCTCAGCTGCTCTCGCGGTTCCACGCTCCAAGTCTATCCGCTTGTCGCGTTCCGAGACGCGTCCAGGGGCGCGAGGGCGTTGCCTTGCATACTCCCTGGGGGTATCATCCAACGGACCGCCGGGCAACGCCGGAACGGCTTTATGGGCCCGGTCGCACAGATCAGAGAGGACCAGTTGGCAGTTCAGGAAGAAGCCGCGCGGGCGAACGTCGATCTCGTGTCTGGCACCCCAGGCGCGACCGTCGAGGGGCTCGACCTGGGCGCCGACGCGGCCGAGCTGGATCCGACCTTCCGCCACTCGTACAGTCGAGACCAGGCGATTCTGATCCGGCGCTTGCGCAGGATCGAGGGTCAGGTTCGGGGGATCGAGCGGATGATCGAGCGGCGGGAATACTGCATTGACATCCTGCAGCAGACGGCCGCGCTTCGGGCCGCGATCGACTCGGTCGCGCTACTCATCCTCGAAGATCACGTCCAGGGCTGTGTCCGAACGGCCGCCGAGAAAGGCGACCCCGATCGCTACATCGAGGAGGTCCTGGACGTGGTCCGGCGCACGCTGGGAAAGCCGGTACGGAACCCGCGCGTCTGAGCCCCCGCCCCAAACGGCGGGCGACCGAATCGTCCACCTATCTCGCACGGCGCAAGCAGTTATCCACGATCGTGGATGACTGGCCGAAATTGGTGGAAAACCTCGTTGACGGTGTAGCGGATGGCGCCTAGTCTCCGACATCCGCACCGCAGCTGCGGACCGTCAATGGGTAACCGCGTTAGCGAGGGGCCTGGGGAAACCCGGCCGAACACTGGACCAGCGCGGGAAGACCGAGGGACGCCGGGTGCGAGAAGAGCCAACGCCGGGAGCGGCGCGACCGTGAGGAACGGGCGTCCACGATGACCCCGCTTCCCGATCGCGATCCGCTCCCGACGTGCGTCAAGGGCCTGGATCGGCTTCCCGACGGCTACTCGGCAACGATCCGAGACGGGCTTCGGGCGGCCCTCCTCGGCGCCGAAGTGGCAGGGGCGGGGTCGATCCGGGCAGCCGACGGGAGCACCGCCTCGGCGGCTGCGCCGGCGGCCGAGCGCCACGTTGAATCGCCGGCGGTCCTGACTGAGGCGCAGCTCGAGGCAATCGGCGACCATGTCCGCCTCCTCATGGTTTGGAACGAGGCGATCAATCTGAGCGGGATCAGGACGTCCGTGGCGATCGCCCGCGAACACGTACTCGACAGCCTGACCGCGATCCCGATCCTGAGGCGCGCCGCCCTCGACGAGTTCGTGGACCTCGGCAGCGGCGGCGGCTACCCGGGCATACCGCTGGCCGTGGCGCTGCCGGCGCGCCGGGCACTGCTCGTCGAGTCGATCGCCAAGAAGGCTCGATTCCTGGCGGTGACCGTGGAGGCGATCGGGATCGGAGATCGCGTAACGGTGGCGGCGACCCGGGCCGAGGTCATCGCAGCCGACGCCTCTCACCGCGGCCGCTGGTCTGGCGTCGTGGCCCGGGCCGTCGCCGACCTGACAGATCTCGCCGAGCTCTCGCTGCCGTTGCTGCGGAAAGGCGGACTCCTGATCGCCTGGAAACGGTGGCCCGTCGATGAAGAGCTGGATCATGCGCAGGGGGCGCTGCGAGTCCTGGGTGGCCGGATCGCAGCAGTAGAAGCCGTGGCCGTGCCCGGCCTGGAGGACCACGCTCTGGCGGTCATCGAGAAGGTCGCCGAGACGCCGCGCGAGTACCCCCGTGACCCGGCGGCGCGACGCCGTAACCCGTTGTAGGCGCGGCGATGCTCGTCGCGGTGCTCTCCGACATCCACTCCAACCTCCGGGCGCTCGATGCAGTGCTCGGCTCGCTGGGGACAGTGGATGCCGTCTGGCAGCTCGGCGACGTCGTCGGCTACGGCCCGGAGCCGGATGGCGTGGTAGAGAGGCTGGGCGAGGTCCGGGCGATCGGGGTGAAGGGCAACCACGATGACGCGGTCTGCGGCGGAGGGTCCATCGAGGGCTTCAATCCGGACGCTCGAGCCGCAGCTGAATGGACTCGCGCCCACGTCGTCGGGACGACGATCGAGTATCTGTCGCACTTGCCGGTGGAGCTCACGCCGGCCGGGACGGACTTCACCCTGGTACACGGCAGCCCGCGCGATCCCATCTGGGAGTACCTGGATTCGACGCTCGCCGCGCGTGAGAACCTCGCTGTCCTGAAGACGCGTAACTGCCTGGTTGGCCACACTCACGTCCCCCTGGTCTTCCGGGACCAGCACGGCCACATCCAGGGGACGGTGGTCGAACCTGAGAGCCGGCTCACGCTGGACGAACGGCGAGTGGTGCTCAATCCGGGCAGCGTCGGCCAACCACGCGATGGCGACCCAACCGCGAGCTACATGATCCTCGACACGACCGCCGGCCACGCTACGTGGCAGCGTGTGGCCTACGACATCGGATCCACTCAGGCGTCCATGCTGGCCGCCGGCTTGCCGGCCCGCCTGGCGCGGCGGCTGAGCTTCGGGCAATGAGGCTGGCGAGTCGGCAACGATGGGCGGAGCAACCCGACGGCCCGAGCCGCCGCCGGACCACCTATCGGCGTGGCCCGAAGAAGCGTCGCGTATCCCCGATTATTGGGTCCGAGGTACGGCCTCGGGGAGCCGAACGGCGTGCTAGCCTAACCCGGTTCCACCGAACGATCGCGTCGGGTTGGGTTCGGGGCTCGGTGAGGGTAGCCACAGCCCGCCTGCCTCGGACGCCAGACGCCGGACGCCGGTGCCGCACGATGCTATAGAGGAACCTGCGCTCGATGACCGCCCCACGTCCGCCTCTCCACGGTCGCAAACTCGGCGACCGCCGCGTGGTAGTGGATCGACCGCACTCGGCCTTCTTCCGCTACGCGGGCCCCGGGACGATGATCGCCAAGGCCGCCGCGAGCGCACCGACGACGTCTTTCGGCCGCCGGGCCGCCAGGGTCAGGGCCTTGGTCTTCGGCAAGCCGCTCTCGAATGCCCAGGAGATCGGGGAGCGCCTGTCTAAGAAGCTGGCCCTGCCGATCTTCAGCTCGGACGCCATTTCATCTTCCGCCTACGCCACCGACGAGATCTTGCGTGTCCTGATCCTGGCCGGCCTCGCCTGGATGACCTGGTCTATCTGGGTGGCAGCCGCAATCGCTCTGATGTTGACTATCGTCGCCTTCAGCTACCGCCAGGTCTGCCGTGGCTACCCGTCCGGCGGCGGAGCCTACGTTGTCGCCCGAGAAAACCTGGGGCCGAACTTCGGGTTGATCGCCGCGGCGGCGCTCATGGTGGACTACGTCATGACTGTTGCCGTGTCCAGCGCCTCCGCACTGGCCAACCTCGCCACTGCCTTCACCGCAATCCAGCCATACAAAGTCGAGTTGGGCGCACTCATCATCGTTCTCGTGACCGCGGCCAACCTGAGGGGCATCCGCGAGTCCGGCAACATCTTCGCCATCCCCACGTACCTCTTCGTCAGCATGGCGCTGCTGGCCATCGTCGTGGGCCTGGTGAACACCGCCACCGGCGCAGCGCATCATCTACCAGCGCCGGCCTACGCCGAGGCGGCGGGCACCCAGGCATTCACGCTGCTCTTGCTGCTCAAGGCCTTCGCCGGCGGTTCAGTGGCCCTGACCGGCGTCGAGGCGATCGCCAACGGCGTGCCCTCCTTCAAACCGCCTGAGGCGAAGAACGCCGCCAACACCCTTGTGATCATGGCCGTTCTTCTGGGCACGATCTTCATCGGGCTGACGTTCGTAGGCCTGCAGTACGGCGTCCAGGCCACCACCGCCCAGGGCCCGACCGTTCTCGGCCAGGTCGGCACCGCCGTCTTCGGCGGCGGCCTCCTCTTCATCCTGCTTCAGATCAGCGCCGCGTTGATCCTGTTCCTGGCCTGCAACACCAGCTTCAACGCATTCCCGCGTCTGGCGGCCATCCTGGCCCAGGATGACTGCATGCCGCGCCAGTTCGCCTTCCGGGGAGACCGCCTCGCATTCTCATGGGGCATCGTGCTTCTGGCCGCGGTCGCCATCGCCATGCTCTACGCCTTCAACGCGTCGGTCGATGCGCTGATCCCGCTCTACTCGGTCGGCGTGTTCATCTGCTTCACGCTGTCGCAGGCCGGCATGGTGGTTCACTGGCGCAAGGAACGAAGCGCCGGGTGGGCCTGGCGCAGCCTCGTGAACGGCTTCGGAGCCATCCTGACTGGGATCGTCTTCCTGGTCGTGGCCTACGAGAAGTTCCCGAATGGCGCCTGGATGGTCTTGATCTTCATCCCGACGCTGATCGCCATGATGGTGTTCATCCGGCATCAGTACGCCTCGTCGGCCCGACAGCTGGAGATGAGACCCGGCTCGGCGGTGCCGCAGCCACATCGTCACAACCGCGTCGTCATCCCGATCTCGGGCGTGAACCGGGCTGTAGTTCAGGCCCTTAACGTGGCCCGTTCACTCACCACGGACATCCGGGCCGTCTACATCTCGGACGATCCACAAAAGAGCGACGAAGTCCGAGAGCACTGGGCAGTGGCCGTCCCCGACGTTCCGCTCGTGGTCGTCGAGTCGCCCTATCGGGCCCTCATTGGGCCGCTGGTCGCATATCTGGACGTTCTGGATCGATCTTGGCCCTCCGAGCAGGAGGCACCGATAACCTTCGTCCTGATCCCGGAGTACGTCGCGCGCAGCTGGTGGGAGCGGCTGCTCTACAACCAGGCCGCCAAACAGCTCCGCGCCACGTTGCTGGGTCGCGCGCACACGGTGGTGATCAACGTTCCGTACCGCCGCGACGATGCACGGGCCGCGGCAGTTGCCGCCGAGACGGAGCCGGCCGGCACCCTCGTCGCTGCGGATAACGGCCGGGGCCACTAACCATTTCCCGAGGTCCGCGTAACTCAACCGCGAGGTCGAACGGCCGGGTATCGAGGCCCGTGGTCGGCCGTCTGCTGACCTTCGGCCCGTACGCCCAAGCACGCCGGTGGTATCGTTCCCGCTCGTACGCGGCAGATTCGTTGACTTTGCGATGAGATGGGAGGTCCGGTGCCCGAGGCGAGCGCGCCCGTTTTCCATCGCGCCGTCATCGCGCTAAGTGGCGGCCCCACGGACGGCGCCATCGTTCGACTGGCTCTGGAACTCGGTCGCCACATTCACGCCGAGCTGATCGCCGTCCACGTTGTTGAGCTCGACTGGACCCAGCCGCTCGACGCCGACGTGGCCGAGCGCTCGGAGGAGGCCCAGCGTGTGCTGGACGCCGCCGAGGGCATAGCCGAGTCGCTGCACGGCAAGCTCGAGTCGGTGCTGGTGCAGGCTCGCGACGTAGGCGCTGCCATCGTGGACGAAGCGGCGGCGCGAGACGCGGATGTGCTGATCATGGGCCTGTCGTATCGAACCCGCTTCGGCGGCGACTTCGCCATCGGGCGGGCGATCCCCTACGCATTGAAGAACGCCCCCTGCGCGGTGTGGGTGGTGCGAGAGCCGATGGGCGAGGAGTCGCAATGAAGATCGTGATCGTTGGTTGCGGTCGCGTCGGGGCGTCGTTGGCCGAGAACCTCGACGCGGACGGCCACGAGGTGATCATCTTTGACATCAAGACCGCGGCATTCGACCGGCTGCCCGAAACTTTCAAGGGTGCCGCGGTCCGCGGCGACGGAACCGACGAAGCGGTCCTCCGGCAGGCCGGCGCCCAGGGGGCCGACATCTTCCTGTCGCTGACCGAGGGCGACAACCGCAACATCATGGCCGCGCAGGTGGCCACCGAGTCGTTCGGGATTCCGCAGGTGATCGCCAAGATCAACGATCCCGTTCGAGCCGCCGCCTACTCGGAGCTCGGCGTCGTCACTCTGTGCCGGACCAACCTCATGGTCGATTCGGTGGCTCAATTCCTGGACCTGCCGATGCAAACGGGCCCCGGCATCGACATCCCCGAGACACCTGGTCACGAGCATCCGCACCCTTCGGCGGAAACCATCCAGGTCCCTGCCCGCGCTCCCGACGCCCCAAAGGCACGCGGCGCTGCCGGCACCGCGGGCTCATCCGGCTCGGTCCCCGGGGATTCCCGGAAAGCGACAACGAACGTGGCGGACGCGGCCCGGGCCCAGCGGCTCGGCTTTCGGCGCTGGCGTGGCTGAGCGCGGTAGGAGGTCGACGTGTTCGTAATTGTCGTTGGCGGGGGTAAGGTCGGGTACTTCCTCGCGCGCGAGCTGATCGGATCCGGCCACGAGGTCGCCCTGATGGAGCGCGACCGCGCCCGGGCAGCGCAGATCACCGAAGAGATCGGCTCAATCGTCATCCCGCACGACGGCTGTGAGGGCAAGTACCTCGGCCAGGCGGGCGCCAACCGCGCCGACATCGTGGCCGCGGTCACCGGCGACGACGAGGACAACCTCGTCATATGCCAGATGGCAAAGCATCATTTCGACGTGCCGCGCACGATCGCCCGCGTCAACAACCCCAACAACGAAGGGCTCTTCAAGCACCTCGGGGTCGACGAGATCGTCTCGCCGACGCGCATGATCCTGGGCTCGATCGAGGCCGACATCCCGGTCCACGAACTTCTCCACCTGGCGGTCCTGGGCGGCGGAGAGCTCGAGCTCGTCGAAGCGCAGCTACGCGAGGGTTCGCCCGTGATCGGCCGGCTGGCGGGCACGCTCGAGCTCCCCGACGGCTGCTCGATCTTCGCCGTCATCCGCGACGAGCGAGCGCTCTCAGTCCGTTCCGACACCGAGCTGCGCGAGGGCGACAAGGTCATCGGCATCGGCCGCACCGAATGCGAGAGCGAGCTCCACAAGCTGTTCCTGGGCGAGACCGAAGCCTCGGCCTGAGACGGCCTCAGGTCCGGGTCGGACCCTCGCCCAAGCGCACGGCGATCGAGAATCCGTCCGGTAGCATCGCGGCAACAGAAGCCCGTAGCGGTTCGTAGTCGGCGCCGGTTGGTCCCACGATCACCAGTTCGGGCCTGGGTATTGGGATTGAGACTGCTCGGGATGCGGGCTCGGGCTCGACCGCTCCCGCCCCGGCCACCCCGACCTCACCGGCCGGCTGCGAAGCCTGGTCGGCCCTGATCGAGTGCGCGTGATACGCCGCCAATGGCAAGGTAACGACCAGGATGCAGAACGGCACTCGCACGTCCGAACCGAAGGTGGACGGGTCCAGACCGACGGCGATCCTTGTCGCTCGGTAGACGATGAGGGCCAGCGACAGCGCGCCCGCGACTACGGTCACGCCGCCGACCGCATACAGATACGCCCTTCTCGCCGTCGACCGCACCTCACCAAGACGGTCCGCGTTGAGACGACCCTGGCCACTAAACCACGCCACCAGCCAGAAGGGAACGGCGACGCCCAGGAACCCGATAGCACCGGCGGCCGATGTCCGCCAGTCGTCGACGGACGTCGCGATGCCGAGATCCGAGCCTGTGAACTTCTCGAGCAGGAGCGCCAGGAAACTCACCAGCGCGCCTCCGAAAACCGCCAGGCCGACGAGCGCGGTCATGTAGTCGATGGGCCGCACGGCCGGCAGCGCCCCTCCCGACTCGGCGACCCACTCGTGCACGGCGGCGCGCCGATGCCACCACCAGCCCGCGATCAGGGGCACGGTCGCGGCAGAGGGCACCAGGATCTCGCCCCATAGCGACTGGCCCGCGGTCGAATGCCAGGACCCGACCACGGAGCGCAAGGCCACTCCCAGCGATTCCGCGAAACCGGTAAGCGCGTACGCCACGGCCACGCTGACTACCACGACGAAGTAGGTCAGTCGGACGCGGGAGAGACGCTCAGCCAGCCCCTGCCGATCGGCGCGAGCCGTCAGGCGACCCGCATACCACCAGTAAGCCAGCCACATGCCGCCGAAGACGAGCGCGGTGGCGGCGGCGCCGACAAGTGGCCTGACCCACCAGGCCGCGGTCGGCGCCAGGACTAGATAGCCGAACCCGTAGCCGTACGGCGAGTAGGAGTCCGGGCCGACCGCGTAGCCCGAGAGGGCCTCGCCTACCGTCGTGATCATCGTCGCGACGCCGATGAGCGTGGTCGTCATGGCGCCCCAAGCGACCCCGTAGAAGAACAGCCGCGATACCCAGGCGGCGGCACCCTCGATCGCCGGCCCGAGTCTGAGGTCTCGGGCTCTTATCCAGCCGTGGTAGGAGAACGCCGCAAGGCCAACGATCAACCACGACAGCGAGCCAGTCACGCTGGTGATGGAGTATGGATCCGTGGCTCCGAGCGGACGAGTGATGGCTTCGCGCAGGGCGTCGACGCCCGATGTGGCAATCAAGTAGGACAGCCCGAGCAGCACGACCCCGAAGTAGACGCCGCGGACGATGGATTGCCTCTCGGCAGGGGCAGCGTGACCATCGCCGGTCACCATCCGCTCGACGACCGCCCAGTGGAAGAGCCAGAGTGGCAGCCCCACCACGACGAAGCCGATCGCGAGGGCGAGCGACTCGCGGTTCGAACCATCGGTCGACACGACAGAGAGCGGCGCCGAGCCGGACCCAAGCCGATCCAGCAGCAGGCCCGTGAGGATCCAAGCTGCATACAAGAGCAGGCCCAGGCTCACGCCCGATACGGCGTACAGGTAGAGCCGCTTCGCGGTAGCCATATGCGGTTTCCCCTCCCGACTCTACTTCCCGCCGTACAGCGAGCTATCTAGTTTCCAGCCGTCCGCCCCGAGGATCATCGAAACGTTTCCGACGGTGGTGTACGTGGAGGAACCGAAGAGCGAGCCCGAGTTGTACGTGTAGCTCACGCTTAACGTCGCCGTGTTGCCCGTGCGCGTCGACGAGTTGATCGACACGGTCGTTCCGCCACTAAGCATCCCCGCCACCATGGGCTGCGAAGACTGCCCTTGGGCGCGCATATTCGATGACATGAGCGTGTCCGCAGTGGCCCAGTCGCCGTTCTGGGCGGCAGTCACGAATTCCTGGAACGCCGCCTCGGGGGAGCCCGCCGGGTACGACGCCCGGCTCGGCCCACCCAGCCAGATGACGGCCGCCGTCGACGCAACCGTCAAGACGATCGAAAACGCCGCGATCGCCAGCATCGGCATCAGCCAGACGCGCCTCGACGTGGCGGTCTCATTTCCGTTGATCACGGCGCCCCCTCCCTCTCGTGCAGGTCCACAGCACGTCCGCGGCCCAGCGTAGTCCAATCGGCGGTTGTCGTACACCAGACGCGCGACTCCGGCCCTGTCGTCTGGCGGCAGTCGGTAGCGGATCTGGACCGGGTGGCGCGGGCGTGCAACCCTCAGACCACACCAGGGGCTGGCCACAAGATCCGACTCCGGGTCTGGCGCGCAACGTCCCGGGTCTGGCGCGCAACGCTTTCGAGTGACAAACTGGCGGCGTTTGGAACCGCCCGTCGGCGGCCGGGACGGTTGTGGCATGGTCTGTGGCGACGTCTCAGTGTGGTATCTGTCATGAGCACCGAAGGCCACTCTCTGCTCGATCACCTGCTGTCGAAGCAGCCGCCGTCGATACGTGACCTTTACTCGGGCGAGGCACCGGAGTGGGCATCCGCCACTAGCGGCAGGCCGTCCCACTACCTCAGCCTGCAGGCGCGTCTTGCTCAATCACGCGTCGTCCCGCTCGACATGTATCGCATTCAAACCATCGGCCGGCAGGTCGTCGTCGTCGCCGAGCTTCCCGGCGTGAAGGCGTCCGAGGTCTTCTTCGCCGTGGACCGCGGCCTGCTCACGATCTGCAGCGAGGCGGTCGCCGGCGAAGACGATCGCGGCAGCGACCCGCTATGGCAGGTGTGCCGCGACCTGCACCGCGGCAAGTTCAGTCAGACCCTCGAGCTGCCGCGCGACCTCCAGGTCGACCGCTGGTCCGCGACCTTCGAGGACGGTGTCCTCCGGATCCGCATCCCAAAGGCGGCCTGATCTATCGCCGCCAGGCACACCCGTACCCGGTCGACTTGGACCGGCCCACACAGCCCGTGCCTGCTTGGTGGACACCCCAGCCCCATGGACATGAACCAGCGAATAATCTGACCCATGCTGGGATAGCACTCTTGACAATGACATTGTCAAGGTTCTATGGTCTGGCCGTGACATTCGGACGGTCGGTCGAGCCCGTTGGGGGCTCCAGGATGATCAGAACCCGACCGCTTGGAGGTTCGAGATGACACTCATTCGCAGAGCCGGCTTTGGGGACATCCTCTCTCTGCGCCAGGCCATGGACAGGCTCTTCGAGGAGAGCTTCGTGAATCCGGGCACGTGGCAGTTCGGCGAGGGCCAGCTCGTCCCGGTGGACGTCTACACGACCAACCACGACGTCGTGGTCCAGGCGATCCTGCCCGGAGTGAAGCCGGAAGAGGTCGACATCACAGTCGAGGGCAGCACCCTCAGCATCTCCGGCGACACCAGCTCGATGATCCCGGCTCGTGAGGGCCTCCTGCTCCAGGAGATCCGGCGCGGGCGCTTCATTCGGACGCTGACCCTGCCGGCGGGGCTGGAGGCCGACAAGGCCACTGCCACGTTCGAGGACGGGATCCTGACCCTTCGTATCCCGAAGGCCGAGCAGGTGAAGCCGCGGCAGATCAAGATCACGACCGGCGATGGACACGTCGAGCCGGTCGCGGTCACGAAGAAGTAGGCCGCCGGTGTCCGATCGAAGGTTCCAGCGCGATCCCGGTCGCCCTTGCTTCGTGATCAGCGTCGCGGCAAGCCTGGTCCAGGCCCATCCGCGAACGCTCCGAATCTACGAGGACGAGGGTCTGCTGGCCCCCGCTCGGACACCGACGAATATCCGCCTCTATTCCGAGAACGACATCCGGCGCATCCTGTGGATCAGACGCCTCACTCAAGAACGGGGCGTCAATCTCGCAGGGGTGCGCCTTCTGTTCGAGCTCGAGGAGAGACTCGGGACGCGAATCCTGGAGGCCCTCTTCGACGAAGCCAAGGCCCGCGAGGCCGGTGCGGCAGCTGCCGCACTCGCGCCGCAAACGGGTGAACCCACGGACACGCAAGCGGGTCAGACGGCCGAAACCTCTTCCGATGAGGACGAACGCCACGACTCGGAAGGCGGCCGGACCGCGAGCCAGGCTGGATGGCCAGCCGCGACAACCGCTCGACCCATCACACGTATAGTGGCCACCCGCGTGACCACGACTCGATCAGGAGATTCCAATGACTGACCGACCGGCCGAAAAGGACGACGAGCAGCAAGTCAAGAAAGACGAGCAGCGCGTCCGGGTGCCGGGCGTCCGTGAGCTTCCGCTCGTCGCCCTGCGCGAGACGGTCATCTTCCCCGAGATGATCGTGCCGCTCCAGGTTGGGCGGGACAAGAGCGTCGCCGCCCTCAACGCCGCAACCGCGGCAAGCGGCCCGATCGCGCTGGTGACCCAGCGGCAGGCGGAGCGCGAGGAGATCGAAGATCCCTCCGAGCTCTACGCCGTCGGCACGCTGGCCAAGATCGCCCAGGTCGTCCAGCTCCAGGACGGCACCGTGCGGGCGATCGTCCAGGGCCAGACCCGCCTGCGCGTGATCGGCTTCGCCCAGACCAGCCCGTACATCATCGTTCGGGCGGAGGAGATAGCGGACGTTACGCCCGACAGCATCGAGGTCCAGGCCCTGATGCGGACGGTCCAGGCCCAGATCGAGCAGTACGTCGCGAACGGCGCCCCGGTTCCGCCGGAGGCGGCCGTCGCAGCGCGCAACATCAGCGAGCCGGGCTTGCTGGCCGACATGGTCGCGTACAGCCCGGACCTCTCTACCGAGCAGCGGATGGAGCTGCTCGAGACTACGGACGTGCTCGAGCGGCTGAAGCTCGTGTCGACCTTCCTCGGTCGCCAGATCGAGATCCTCGAGCTCAAGGGCAAGATCCAGTCCGAGGTCAAGTCCGAGATGGACAAGACCCAGCGCGAGTACATCCTGCGCGAGCAGCTCAAGGCGATCCAGCGCGAGCTCGGCGAGGACGACCCGCAGCAGGCTGAGATCAACGAGTTGCGCGAAAAGGTCGAAGCCGCCGGCATGCCGGAGGAGGTCAAGACCCGGGCGCTCAAGGAGATCGACCGCATGAGCCGGATCCCGTCGGCCTCACCCGAGGTCGGCGTCATCCGGACCTATGTCGACTGGCTGATCGCCCTGCCCTGGAATGTCTCGACAACGGACAACCTGGACATCAAGGCCGCCGCCAAGATCCTCGACGAGGACCACTACGGCCTCGAGAAGATCAAGGAGCGGATCCTCGAATACCTGGCCGTGCGGAGCCTGGCCCAGACGCTGCGCAGTCCCATCCTCGCCTTCGTCGGACCACCCGGCGTTGGCAAGACCTCGCTCGGCAAGTCGATCGCCCGCGCCATGGGCCGCAAGTTCGTGCGGATGAGCCTCGGCGGCATCCACGATGAGGCCGAGATCCGCGGTCACCGCCGCACCTACATCGGTGCCCTGCCCGGCAGGATCGTCCAGAACATCAAGACAGGCGGCTCGAACAACCCGGTCTTCATGCTCGACGAGGTCGACAAGATCGGCATGGACTTCCGTGGCGATCCGAGCTCGGCGCTTCTCGAGGTCCTCGATCCGGAGCAGAACAACACCTTCCAGGACAACTATCTCGAGGTGCCGTTCGACCTCACGAAGGTGCTCTTCATCACCACTGCAAACCTGCTGGACCCCATCCCGGCCCCGCTGCGCGACCGCATGGAGGTCATCCAGCTGCCGGGCTACACCGAGACCGAGAAGATCGAGATCGGCAAGCGGTTCCTGATCCCAAAGCAGATGAAGAACCACGGCCTGACAGAGAAGACGATCGCTATCACGGACGAGGCGATGGTCGAACTTGTCCGTTCCTATACCCACGAGGCCGGCGTCCGCAATCTCGAGCGTGAGATCGCCAACGTCATGCGCAAGGTGGCCCGGGCAGTCGCCGAGGGTCGCAAGCGCAAGACCGTCGTGGACGTCAAGAGGCTCTTCGCCTACCTGGGTCCGCAGCGCTTCGAGTACGGCGAGCTGGAGTCCGAGGATCAGACCGGCGCAGCCACGGGCCTTGTCGTGACGGAAGTCGGCGGCGACGTGATCGCCATCGAAGTCACGCTCATGGAAGGCAAGGAAGACTTCATCTTGACCGGCCAGCTCGGCGAGGTCATGCGGGAGTCGGCCAGGGCCGGTCTGTCATGGATCCGCGCCCACGCCTCACAGCTCGGCATCAAGCGCGAGGTCTTCGAGAAGAACACCCTGCACATCCACGTACCGGCGGGCGGCATCCCCAAGGACGGTCCGTCGGCCGGCATCACGATGACCCTGGCCATGGTCAGCGCCTTCACCGGCATCCCGGTCCGCAAGGACGCGGCGATGACCGGCGAGATCACCCTCCGCGGCAGAGTTCTGCCGATCGGCGGGCTCAAGAGCAAGATCCTGGCGGCGCACCTGTCGGGCGCCAAGATGATCATCCTGCCCCACAAGAACGAGAAGGATCTGCGGGACATCCCCGAGGAGATCCGCAAGCAGATCAAGCTCGTCCTCGTGGACAACATGGACCAGGTCCTCGACGCGGCCCTCCGGCGCAAGCCGACGCCGCTCGTCGCCGAGCCGGGCAAGGCCACCGGCGGCGGAAAAGAGCCCGAGCCGGAGACCGAGCCGGAGAGCCCGGTCCACCGGCGGTTCCCGCCCCCCGTCGATCAGCCGCCGGCGATGGCGTCGGCCGAACCGCGGCTGGCGACGTGGATGGATCAGTAACGATCTAGCAATCGGTCGCCGGTCCGACGAGCCGATGCCGAGGCGCCGCTGAGCACCGGAGCGAGCGCACCCGAAGGTGCGTGAGCGAGGAGCAGAGGCGGCAACGAAGGCAGCGGCCGTCAGAGCGACCAGGCGGCCGGCGCAAGCCGGCCGCCATCGCATAGCAGACGGGATCCATCGGCGAGCAGCCGATCGGAGGAGGGCCGTCACCATGGAATACAAGGACTACTACAAGACGCTCGGGGTCCCTAGAACGGCGACCCCAGTGGAGATCAAGAAGGCGTATCGGCGGCTGGCCCGCGAGCTTCACCCCGACCGCAACCCCGGTGACAAGATCGCCGAGGCGCGGTTCAAGGAAGTGAACGAGGCCCACGAGGTCCTGGCCGACTCGACCAAGCGCGGGCAATACGACATGCTCGGCTCCAACTGGGACCAGTTCGCGCGAGCCGGGGCCGGTTCCGCCGGGGCCGGCCAGTACGCGGGCGATCCGTTCGGGCCGGGCGGGCCTTTTGCCGGCTTCGGCGCGGCAGGTCAGGGCGGCAACGTCCGCTACGAGTTCCGCTCGACCGGTACGGAGGATTTCTCCGACTTCTTCCGCATGTTCTTCGGCGGCGCAGCCACGCCCGATGCGGCGAGGCCGGCGACCTCGGTCCGCAAAGGCGGCAGTGCCCGTGCTGGTCACCGATCGGGCAATCCTCTGGACGACCTCCTCTCGCGACTGCGAAGCGACGGGGGCGGAGCGGCGACCGCGACGGCAACAGCAGCCGGACCAGGCGCCCGCGCGAGCGGGCCAACGCCACGCAACCACGGCTCGCGGCACGGCGGCGACATCGAGGTCGAAGTGGACCTGAGCCTGGAGGAGGCCTTTCACGGTTCCGCCCGGCTCGTCCAGGTCGGGGATCGGCGCCTCGAGGTCAAGGTCCCCCCCGGTGTGGAGACCGGCAGCAAGATCCGGCTGAGCGGCAAGGCAGGCACCGGAGCCGACGCCGGTGATCTCTACCTGATCGCCAAGATCCGACCTCACCCCGTCTTCACCCGAACCGGTGCGGACCTGACGCGCGAAGTGCCGGTGACACTCGCCGAGGCAGTGCTCGGGAGTGAGGTGGAGGTCGAGACTCTGCGCGGCCGAGTTCTGCTCAAGGTGCCAGCCGGCACGCAGCAGGGCCAGACCTTCCGGCTCGCCGGACAGGGAATGCCCCGCCTCAAGGGCGACGGCACCGGAGACCTGTTCGCTCGAGTCAGGGTCGTGATGCCGGGCAAGCTGGAGGGCCGGCAGCGCAGGGCGGCCGAGGAGTTCTTCGGCCATATCGATCAACCGAACCCGCGAAACAAGGCCCAACAGCGGTGACCCTCACCGGTCAGACTTCGACACGAGTCGGGAGTCGCCCACCGGTCGCCAGGCTGGCAAGCGGTGACCGACATGGCCCGTCACGGGCCTTTTGAGAGAAGCAATGAACATCGACCACTTCACCCAGAAAGCCCAGGAATCGATCGTGGCGGCTCAGCGTCTCGCCGAAGAGCTGCAGAGCCCCGTGCTCGATTCGGAGCACCTGCTCGCGGCGCTCGTCGAGCCCGACGACGGCATCCCCGCCGAGACCCTGCGCCGCATCGGCGTGGATCTGACCGCGTTCCGGGGCGAAGTGGCGGCCGCGCTCAACAAGCGGGCGAAGATCCAGGGCGGATCGCTCTCCGCCGACCCGCGCTTCCGGCGGGCGGTAGAGCGCGCGTCGGAGGAGGCGCGCCGGCTCAAGGACGACTACGTCTCCACGGATCACCTGCTCCTTGCCGTGGCCGAGGGCGGCGGCGAAGCCCAGGCCCTGCTGGACGGCAACGGGGCGAACAGGGAAGCGATCCTCGCGGCGCTGTCGAGCGTTCGCGGCGGCCAGCGCGTGACCAGCCCCAATCCGGAGGCCACGTACGCGGCGCTCGACAAGTACGGCCGCGACCTGACCGCCGAGGCTCGGGCCGGCAAGCTCGACCCGGTCATCGGCCGCGACGAGGAGATCCGCCGCGTCATCCAGGTCCTGTCGCGCCGCACCAAGAACAACCCCGTTCTCATCGGCGAGCCTGGCGTCGGCAAGACGGCCGTGGTCGAGGGCCTGGCCCAGCGGATCGTCCGAGGGGACGTGCCCGAGACGCTCAAGGACAAGAAGGTCGTCGCACTCGACCTTGGGTCGATCATCGCCGGGGCCAAATACCGCGGCGAGTTCGAGGAGCGGCTGAAGGCGGTCCTCAAGGAGATCAAGGACGCCGAGGGCCGGATCATCCTCTTCATCGACGAGCTCCACACGGTGGTCGGCGCGGGCGCGGCCGAAGGCGCGATGGACGCCTCCAACCTGCTCAAGCCGATGCTTGCCCGCGGCGAGTTGCACACGATCGGCGCGACCACGCTCGGCGAATACCGCAAGCACATCGAGAAGGACGCCGCCCTGGAGCGGCGCTTCCAGCCGGTGTTGGTCGACCAGCCCACGGTCGAGGAGACGATCTCGATCCTGCGTGGGCTGCGTGAGAAGTACGAAGTCCACCACGGGGTCAGGATCACGGACTCCGCCCTGGTGGCGGCGGCGACACTGTCAAGCCGTTACATCAGCGACCGCTTCCTGCCCGACAAGGCGATCGACCTCGTCGACGAGGCGGCCAGCCGGCTTCGCATGGAGATAGATTCGATGCCCGTCGAGCTCGACGAGCTCGAACGCCGGCGCATCCAGCTCGAGATAGAGCGCGAGGCACTGCGCAAGGAAACCGACGAGGCCTCGAAGGCGCGACTCGAGATCCTCGAACGCGAACTGGCCGATACCGGCGAACAGGCCGCCAGCATGAAGGGTCGCTGGGGGGCCGAGAAGGAGGCCATCGCCGCAGTCCGGGCCACCAAGGCCGAGATCGAAGCGCTGCAGGTCCGAATCGAGCAGGCCGAGCGCGAGACCGACTACGGCACCGCCGCCCAGCTCAAGTACGGCCGGCTGCCCGAGCTCCAGGCTCGCCAGAAGGAGCAGGAGGCGGCCATCGCTGCCCTGTCGGGTCCGGGTCGGCTCCTCAAGGAAGAGGTCACGGCCGACGACATCGCCGAGATCGTCGCGGCGTGGACGGGCGTGCCGGTGACCAAGCTGCTCGAAGGCGAGACCGCCAAGCTGGTCCAGATGGAAGAGCGGCTGCACCGCCGCGTGGTCGGCCAGGACGAAGCGATCCAGGCAGTGTCCGATGCAGTGCGGCGAGCTCGCGCCGGTCTCAAGGACCCGCGCCGCCCGATCGGTTCGTTTCTATTCCTCGGCCCAACGGGCGTCGGCAAAACCGAGCTGGCACGCGCGCTGGCGGAGTTCCTGTTCGACGACGACTCGGCCATGGTCCGCATCGACATGAGCGAGTACATGGAGAAGTTCTCGGTATCGCGGCTGGTCGGTGCGCCTCCGGGCTACGTCGGCTATGAGGAGGGCGGACAGCTGACCGAGGCGGTTCGGCGCCGGCCGTACCAGGTCGTACTGCTCGATGAGATCGAGAAGGCGCACTCCGACGTCTTCAACATCCTGCTGCAGGTGCTCGACGACGGGCGCCTGACAGACGGCCAGGGTCGGACGGTCGACTTCCGCAACACCGTTTTGATCATGACGAGCAACGTGGGATCGCAGTTCATCTCAGGCTTCACGGAGCGCGGCGACGCCGGCGACGTCAAGGCCTACGACCAGATGAAGCAGCAGATCATCGAGGCGCTGAGGGTCACGTTCCGGCCCGAGTTCCTGAACCGGGTCGACGAGGTGATCGTCTTCCACGCCCTCAACGACGCCGACCTGGCAGCCATCGTCGACCTGCTGCTGGCCGATCTCCAGCGGCGGCTGACCGCTCAGGAGATCGTTCTCGAGCTCACGCCGGCGGCGAAGTCGCTGATAGTTCGCGAAGGAACGGATCCGGCCTATGGGGCACGGCCGCTCAAGCGGACGATCCAGCGCCTCGTCGAAAACCCACTCGCCCGAGCGCTGCTCCAGGGTGAGTTCAAGCCGGGCACGACAGTCCTGGCCGATGCCGACGCTATCGGCGGTGTGCTCGTGTTCACCTCCGGCGGTTCCACGGTCGTCGCCGACGCGGGTGTGCGCCGCGATGCCCGTTCGCGTGGCAAGGAGCCGGCCGGGGCCGTGGCCGGCGCTTCAGCCAGGGACCGCATCTGGACACCCGACAAGGTGGACGAGGGGCCCAAGCGGGTCAACTAGAGGCAGCGCATTGCGCGCTGAAACGTCCTCTCGTCGCCCGATGCGGAGTCAGAACAGCCAGGTGCCGTCCCGCATGAGAGTGCGGCCGGCGAGTTCGTTGGCTTCTCGCCAGGCCTGAACGCGGCGCGGGTTGAGGAGCAGGAAGATGAACGAGTCTTTCTCGTGCCGCGGGTCCCAGCCGGACTGGCGGGCGTAGGCGTCCGCGAGCGCCTCGGGCGCGTCGCCCACGTCCATCCGCCCGTCGAGCTGGGCGTCAACGATGACGACGTCCCGAGTAGGGCCGAATGCGAGACGCGCCTGGCCAGACACCTCGATGTTGCGGGCGGTGAGCAGTCTGGGCTCAGTGGCGAGGATGATGTGCCGCCCATCCCACGCATAGGACAGCGGAACCAGATGGGCCACGCCCGTCGGAGACGCTGTGGCGACCCAGGCATCCGCGTTTCCCGCCTCGAGCTTCGCGATGACGTCGGCCTTGCGCTCCCGTCCGGTCCGTGGGCTTGGTGTCATGGGGCGATCATGCCACTGCTGGGACCGTGCTACCGCCCGGCGGCGCCGAGGCCGGGCGCCGTCATCGATGATTCCCCGAGATACCGATGGGGGCGGTGCTATGCGGAGGTCCCTGGCTGGTGAACGCCATCGCCGGCCGGCGTGCCTTGTTTCGCGCTCCACAAGTGCTCGATCGCGACGCCTTGACCGTCTCGAGCGGGTGACTCAAGGGCCTCGCGGCCGCCGATCGGTCCGCGGTTCGAGTTATACCGCCCCTATCGGTGAACCGGAATTCCCGGCCCCTGGAATCGCCTCGGCCGAGCTCTCCGATCGATTTCGAGCGATTTGTCGCATATGCTCACCAGATGGGCACCGCTCAACGCGCAGCAGCGCTGCGCTGCATCGTGGCTGGCGCGCCAGATTGAGGTTCGAGCTGGTCCGGGAGAGGCTCGAGGCGCTGCCGCGGGAGATGCCCGAGGCTCCGGCCATCCTGACGCCCATAAGGCTCGACTCGCCCGAGGCGCTTTTCCCGCCGAACCCGGCCCGCCGTGGCCGCCCGGCCGCCGTGCTGGTCCTGCTCTTCCCCGACGCCGAGGGTCAGGCTCGAGTCCTGCTAACGGTCCGCGCCCCTCACGGCATCGGGCACGCGGGCGAGATCAGCTTCCCGGGCGGTTCGGCCGAGGCGGACGACGTCGATCCGATCGCCACCGCCGTGCGTGAGACAGTCGAGGAGGTCGGGCTCGACCCGACTGCTTGCGGGCTGCGTGTTACCGGCGGCCTGGAGGTCTTCGCCCTGACCGTCTCCGGGTTCCGCATAACGCCCGTGGTCGCCCTGGCGGAGCGGCGTCCCGAATGCCGACCCGCGCCCGAAGAAGTGGCCCGGATCGTCGAGGCGCCCGCAGAAGCGTTCCTGCCCGACGCGCCGGTCGAGCTGGAGGAACGGACCATCCGCAGGCGGTTGATCCGTTACGGCGTGTACCCCGTGGAGGGTGAGCGAGTCTGGGGCGCCACCGCCCGAATCCTCGGCCAGCTCGGGGCGCTTCTGGCGGCCGAACCTGCCCCGGCAGACCCGACCCCGACAGATTTGGACTCCGCGCCGCCGAATGTCCGAACGGCGACCGCCGCCGACAGGGCCGAAATCGATGCCTTTCTCGAGGCGCTGGCGCCGGATCTCGCTCGCGCGCTTCTACCCGCGTCCGAGCTGCTCCTGGCGGATATCTCCGGCCGGATCGCAGGCCTGGCCAGCTGGGCGCCGTGGGACCGGCCTCGCGCAGCCGACGACCCGCGCGGCTTCGACGGGCTGACGCTCGCCGATGGCGACCGGCCGGCCGAACTCACGCTCCTGGCCGTCGCCCCCAACCTCCGCGGCCGTGGCATCGGCCGTGGCTTGACGGCAGCGGTGGCAGGCGCCGCCGGGGCTGGAAGCAGCACTCGCCTGCTGGCCTGGACCCTCGCCGACGCGGCCATCCACCCATCGTCAGTAGCCGCCAGGGCCTTCTTCCGCGCCAACGGTTTCGCCGACCTGGCCGTCGATCGTCGCATCCAGGCCCGCGGCGAGGATCGCCTGCTGCTGAGTCGCAGCATCGACTGATCGGCCGTCGCCGGGGCCCGATCGGCCGTCGCCGGGGCCCGATCGGCCGTCGCCGGGGATCGGCCGTCGCCGGGGCCCGACGGCGCGCCAATAGGCTTCCGCCCCCGGCCCAGACCCAGTCCGGCAGCCTGCCTGAACGACCCGGTCTGGCTCTTCACCGTCGAGGTCAGCCTGGCCGGTCAGGCGCCGTTCCCAGCCGTCTTCGGCCATCGCGTGCCGCTCCCCAAAGTGGCCATGGTGGCTCCCGGCGTCAAGCTAGCGGTCGCGGTCGACCCTTCGAACCCGGGCCAGGAGGTAGCGATCGACTGGGACAAGTCGCCCATCGCCTGAACGCGGCGTAGGTCGGCCCGGCAGCGGGCGCCTCCGGGGCGCCTACGGGGCGCGGGTCGTTTCTCGCGGCGCGACTACCAGGGCTCATCCTCGGTCGACAGGCGATCGGCGGGGGGACCTCCGGTTCTGGCGCAAGCTCGCCGTCCGCGGAACCGTGCCCCGGATCGGCGGGACCGCGCTCGCGATGCCCGGGCCCATCGCCGGGCGACGGCTCGGTGCTTCCACCTTCGAGGAGCAAGGTCGCGGTAGCGCCCGTCGCGGCGAACTCCACGACTATCGCCCGCATCGGCGTCAACTCCGTCCAGGCCGAGTGGACCACGTCGGGTGGCCAGACGACGGCCTCACCGGCGGCCACTCGAGCGCGCTCGTCGCCGACCTGGACGAAGCCGCCGCCCTCGATGACCAGGAAGTAAGCCAGGTTAGGGTTCGAGTGGGGCGCGATCGCCGCGTTCGGTTTTAGGGCCAGCTCCGCGACGACGCCTCGGTCGTCGACGTGGACGGGCGTCGCTTCCACCCCGTGGGTGCCCGGGGGGCCGTCGTGGCGGCGATGGCCGATACCGAAGCGTCGGATCTCCACGACCTCGCCGCTCCTATCCGGCTGCCGAATGCTCTACAGACGCAAGCCGAGGGCCGGGACGCACCGCAGTCGCCACCGCTGCGGTCAGCGCCGCCGGCGCTTGGGCTTGGCAGCGGCCTTGGAGCGGATGGTCGCCTCCGGGTGCGCGGTCTTAGAGCGCTGGAAATAGCGCTGGCGAGCGAGGCGCTCTTCGTAGGCCTGGATAAGAGGCGGGAAGTGGATGAAGCGGATCCAGATGAAGAGGGCGGCGCCACCGATCATCGTCGGCAGAACGAAGATGAAGTCGAAGCCGAAGATGGAGAACATCAACAGAAGCGAGAAGACGCCCACGGACGTCCACATCAACCATTCGTTGAGGTCGAGGAAGACCGTATACGCGCGCAGGCGCCGACCCTGGAAGTTGTAGAAGATGATGCTGATGACGAGCAGCGGCAGCGCAAGCTGCCACGTGGGCTGGAAGAGCGCCGGAAAGTTGGTGCTGTTGAAGCCTACGAGCAGCGTGCTGAGCTGATTCCACGGGCCGTTCACGCGGACCCTCCGAGTGTTCAGTCGTTAGCGGTCGGGTGACCTGGATGGGCGCTTTGGAGGCGACGCCTGACCGAGTTCGGCGCGGAGGCCGGGACACGGCGATCGTGGCATGCGTCCTTTGTGCCTGCGATTTGCGTCTACGGAGTATGCCATGACCGGGCGTTATACTCGGCGCAATCCGGCAACCCGCACCGAACGGAGCATGGAGCACGGCTAGCGGACCGGGCGAACGCGCAAGGCGCGGCTTCGCAGGGTGCGGATCCAGACCTCGGGCAGTTGGGAGGTAGGCCTGGTGCGAGCCTTGCTCTCGGTCGCGAGCCGGGAGGGCATCGTTCCCTTCGCACGCGACCTGCTCGCTCTGGGTGTCGAGGTCTTCGCCACGGACGGCACGCGCGAAGCCCTGGCCGCGGAGGGCGTCGAGGTCCGCTCCGTCTCCGAGCTGACCGGGTCGGAGCCGATCGCCGGGGGTCAGGTCAAGACGCTCCATCCCGCCATCTACGCCGGGATCCTGGCCAGACGAGACAAGCCCGAGCAGCTCGCAGAGCTGGAAGCCGAGAAGATCGGGCTGATCGACATCGTGGCCGTCAACGTCAGCCACTTTGCACCGCAGGTCGGCGCGCGCCTGATCCCGATCGATGAAGCCATCGAGATGATCGATATCGGCGGAGCTGCCTTGCTGGCCGCGGCCGCCCGCAACTACGCCGGCGTCGCGGCCGTGGCAAATCCGGCCCGCTACCTCCAGGTTGTCGCCGAGTTGCGGCAGCGCGGTGCGGTATCTGCTGAGCTGCGGCAACGGCTCGCGGCCGAGGCGTACGGGCTCGTCGCCGCGTACCACGCCGAGATCGCCGCGTACCTGTCGAACGCGGCCGGCGACATGTTCCCCGGCCGTCTGGCTTTGGTCCTCGAGAAGGTCGACGACCTCCGATACGGGGAGAACCCGCCCCAGCGCGCCGCCTTCTACCGTGAGACTACCCACCGCGCCGGGACCCTCGCCGACGCCACTCAGCTGCAGGGCTCGCGGCCGTCGTTCAACGACCTGCTCGACCTCGACGCGGCCTACGCCATCGCCGCCGACTTCACGGCCCCGACGGTCACGATCGTCAAGCACACGGATCCGGTGGGGCTCGCGTCGGCCGAAGAGCTGGTCGAGGCCTGTCGCAAGGCCCTCGAAACGGACTCGGTTTCGTGCTTCGGTGGCATCGTCGGCGTCAACCGCGAGCTCGATGGGGCGACGGCGCGCGAGATCGCGTCCAACTCGTACGAGGCGGTCGTCGCTCCTTCGTTCAGCCAGTCGGCCGTGGGCATCCTGGCCCAGAAACCGCAGATCGCGCTTCTCGCCGTCCCACCGAACCCGATCGAGGGTCCGCGCGACTACGGCATCGCCAATCTCGACTTCAAGCGCATCGCCGGCGGGCTGCTGGTCGAGACCAAGGACGAGCTCGGGCTCGACAAGACCCAGCTCCAGGTCGTCACCAAGCGTCGGCCCACGCTCGAGGAACTCACCGACCTGCTGTTCGGCTGGCGGGCGGTGCGCCACGTCCGCTCCAACGCCATCATCCTGGCGCGCGGCGGGGCAACGGTCGGGATCGGGGCGGCTCAGGCGAGCCGGCAGACGGCGGTCGAGATCGCACTGCGGCGAGCCGGCGATCGGGCAAAGTTCGCGGTGATGGCCAGCGACGCCTACTTCCCCTTCCCCGATGGCATCCAGGTCGCGGCCCAGGCCGGCGTCACGGCGATCATCCAGCCCGGCGGCTCGATCCGCGACGAGATGGCGATCGAGGTCGCCGACCGCCACCACATGGCGATGGTCTTCACGGGACGGCGCCACTTCCGCCACTGACCTGCGGCGCGTCTCGCCCGACTTATCCACCGTCCGGTGATCCGACCGGCCTGCCCCTGCGAAGAAGTAGGTGACAGCCGATCGGAGCTGACGGACCGATCGGTCGGTCGGAGGATAGGGAACCCGGTCTTCCGGGTGAGGGGACGGGGCGGGCGACAGGTTCGAAGCCCAGACGAGCGCGCGGGGCCTGTCGCCCGTTTCTGCTGTCCGGAGGGAGCCATGGCGCAGAGCGGGCCGTCCAGGGTCGGACGGAGCCGGACCGGGCCCCGGATCGCAGCGATAGCGGCGGCGATCGCTTGCTTGATGCTTCTCGCCGGCGTGGCAACGGTGGCCCTGATCGCAGGTCTCGCCCCGGGCGGCTGCGCGTGCACTTCAACGCCGAGCCCATACGCCGGCGGCCCGACACCGACACCCCTCCCTATCTCCGATAGTCATGCCGCCGCCGCAACCCGACCCTTCACCGGCGTCACGATGACGGCGTCCTACTGGGGCGCGGCCGCGGGCGAGCCGATCTACGAGCTGACCGGCGGCAACAAGTACGCATTCGTCGACGCTGAGACAGGCCGCGTGCTCGAGGTCTTCGACGTGGATCAGCTGCCGGCCGCCGACGCGATCACGATCACAGCCGCGAGCGCCCAGGCGGCTGCCACCGCCTACCTGCGAGAGGCCGGGGTCGGCACGGTTGGCTTGACGGCCTCTGTCGCGCTGCAGCATCGAGCCTCCACCGCGTTCTATGACGTGACGTGGCCAGAAGCCGCCGACTACGTGACGCCTGAGGTTCTGGTCAATGCGACCACCGGGTCCGTGTTTGCGTACGACGATCTCGGTTTCGCGCCCAAAGTGAAGCTCGCCCCACCGGTGCTGAGCTCGGCCGCTGCGTTGGCGTTAGCTCAGGCCTCGATCTATGCCGTCGGCCAGGCGACCGGGTCCCCGCCGGACTTCCAGGTCGTGCCCGGCACGTCGGGGGAGCCGCTCTTGAGCTGGTGGGTTGGATTCAACGACGGCGTCCTCAGTGTCGATGCCGCAACCGGGCAGGTCGCCATCGTCAAATGGGCATCCTCGCGCTGAAGGCGAAGAGCTTCGGCCGGCGAGTGGGCCGGCCACTCACCTCGCACGGCGCTCCACTAGGCGGCTAACGACCCGAGCCTGCCTCGTCGACCCAACGGCCGAGCTCCGAGTCCCACACGGCCACCGCACGGACAGCCGAAGCGCCCTCGATCGATTCCTGGCGGGCGCGTGCCTGCTCGACCGACTCGGGCCAGCCTGGCGGGACGAGGTCCGGCGCAAGGTCCGCGAGCGGGGCCAGGACGAACAGGCGGCGGCGCGCTTCGGGATGCGGAACTTCGAGGAATCGAGTGGCCTTTGCCGGATCGGGAGATCGGCCCGCCTCCGGCCGCTCGACGGCCATGTGCTCGTCGCCGAAGATCAGGAGGTCCAGGTCGAGCTCGCGCGGTCCGTAGCGAAATCGGTCCTGCCGCCCCAACGCCCGTTCGATGGACTTGAGCGTGAGCAGCATCGCGATGGCACCGGTTTGGCTGCCGGGCCGGGTCGGAACGTCCAGGGCCACGACCGCGTTGTCGAAGTCGGGCTGGTCGGTCACCTCGACCGGGGCGGTCCGGTAGAGGCGCGACACCCCGGCCAGGCTGGCTCCGGCGAGCTCGGCAAGGGCGTGGACGGCGGCGGTCAACGTGGTCCGGGTGTCGCCGACGTTGGCCCCGAGTCCGATGTAGGTTCGAACGATTGCCATGGCTGCCACTCTACAGCCCGGCCTGGCAGGACTCCGAGCCACGGGACGGGGCCACCCTGTGCGGCCGGGCCGCGGCTAGACTCCGCTCGTGCGGCCCGTTCTCGTGCTGATCTTCCACGCCACGGCCTCGCCGGACGCGGGGCCGCTGGTCCGCGCGCTCGCAGAGGCACGCGGCGCGCTTGCGGAACGGCAGCGGAACGCGTTCATTGCCGTCGGCGCCGACGCAGCGGAGATTATCTCGGGACCACCGGACGTGCTTTCGTTCGGCGAGCGGCTCGCGGCGGAGATGCGAGTTCGCGGCGGCGCAGGCGGCCTATCAGGCACGGGATTGAGCGGGGTCGGCGGGTACGTCGTCCTTGACTCTGGAGCCGCGAACACGGGCGGTCTCGTCGTGCTGGGGTCCGGGAGCATCCCCCTGGCGCGGGCCGCGGATCTGCGGCGCTTCGTGGAGGTCGCCGCTGGGCCCGGCGGGCACGCAATCGCGAACAACCGCTATTCCGCCGACGTAGTGGCGATCTCACGGGCGGCGGATCTGGCGGGTTTGCCGCCACTCCCCGCCGACAACGCCCTTCCCCGATGGCTCGAAGAGCGGGCCGGAGTGGCCGTCACGGACCTCCGATCGCGCTGGCGGCTGGGCGTCGACGTCGACACGCCGCTCGATCTCATCCTCGTTGGCGATCCGGCGGCGCGCGATCTCCGAGCGACGGCGCCACTCATCGGCGAGCGGCTGGCGGCCCTGGCCGGCGTGATGGCCAATAGCCACGCCGAGCTGCTGGTCGCAGGCCGGGTATCAGCGACCACTCTCCGCTGGCTGGAGAGAGGCGTCGCCTGCCGTGTCAGGGCCCTGGTCGAGGAGCGCGGCCTCAAAGCGTCTTCGCGGCTTGCCCTCGGGGCGCCTCCCGGAGCCGCCGCCTCGCGGCCGCCCCGATCCATCCTTGGCGAGTTGCTCGACCGCGACGGTCCCGAGTCGCTGGCGGCTGTCGTCGCGAAGCTGGCCGACGCCGCGGTCATAGACACGCGCGTGCTGCTCGCCCATCGGGCCGGAGCCGACGAACGCGACTGGCCCATCGCAGAGGAGCGGTTTGCCTCGGACCTGCTCCTGCCCGAACCCATCGCCGATCCGTGGCTCCGCGCGCTCACCGTCTCGGCCCTGACCGACCCGGACGACCACCCGATCCTTCTCGGCGGCCACACGCTGGTCAACGGCGGTCTCCACCTGCTCGCGGAGCGAGCTCGTGCGGTGGCCCGATGACGACCGACGGCCGGCCTCCGTCGCCAGGGCTCTCGATGACGCCCGGCCAACGTCCTCCATCCGATCCTTCAACCGATCCGGACGCCCCCGCATCCGTGACCTCACCCGTCAACCCGGCCGCGCGTTCGGCAGGACTCCGCTCCCGTATCCGCGCCGAGATCGAGTCGAGCCCGCAGCGCCGGATCACCTTCGCGCGGTACATGGAGCGCGCGCTCTACGAGCCCGGGCTCGGCTACTACAGCGTGACCGCCGACCGGCCCACTGAGGCCGGCGACTTCCTGACCGCCCCCGAGACACACGCCGTCTTCGGCCGGACGATCGCTCGCCGGATCGAGGCGCTGTGGCACGAACTCGATCGGCCGCACCGATTCGCGCTCATCGAGTACGGCGCGGGATCCGGGACGCTTGCGCTCTCGATCCTCGACGGGCTCCGCCGCCACGGCTCGGCCGACCTGCTCGACGCCATTCGCTACGAGGCGATCGAGTCGAACCCAAACCGCGTCGCCGACCTTCGACGGCGATTCGAGGAAGCCGGATGGGTCGACCGACTCGTCGAATCGTCGGCCGTCTCGATTCCGCCGGCAACCTCGAGCTCCACAACCTCTGCCCAGCCAACGGCCTCGACCGGGGCTGTGCCCGTCGCCGGCGTCCTTCTTGCCAACGAGTTCCTCGACGCGCTACCCGTCCACCGCGTCGTCGTCCGTGACGGGATGCTCCTCGAGCTCTTCGTCGTCGGGCCGGACCAGCGACTCGGGGAACGCGATGGTGACGGCGCCGGCGCTTTCGCCGAAGACGCCGCGCCGCCTTCGACTCCGGACCTAGCCGCGCGACTGGCCGACGATCGCGTCGAGCTGGCGGAAGGCCAGGTGGCCGAGATCTGCCTTGGCCTCGAACCGTGGCTGGCAGATGCCGCTGCGCGCCTCGACCGCGGATACGTCCTCGCGATCGACTACGGCTATGAGGCCGCCGAACTCTACGGCCCTCGCCGCCTTGCCGGCACGCTGCTCGGCTATCGCGGCCATGAAGTAGCGGAGGATCCGTTCGCGGCGCCGGGCGAGGTCGATCTCACCGCCCATGTCGACTTCACCGCCGTTCAGCGGTTGGCGGCGGGCCATGGCTTCCGAACCGTCTCATTGACCACACAGTCGGAGTTCCTCGTCGCCGCCGGTCTCGAGGAAGAGTTGCGAGCGCTCCAGGCCGCGCCCGCTCTGGAGCTCGGCGACTACCTTCGGGCCCGATCGGGCATCGTCCGCTTGCTCGACCCCCGCCACATGGGCCGGTTCCGGGTCCTTACCCTCGCCCGCGGAACCTAGTTCCAATCCATCGCCGTCCGCACCGCCCTTTCCATCGCCGTCCGCACCGCCCTTTCCATCGCCGTCCGCACCGGCCACGGTCACGATCTTGCGCGACAGCAACCCGGGAAATGCAATGCGATTGGAGTGGATCGGCGACCGCCTGGAACCGCGGACAAAGAACCCAAAGTGCCCGAACCTGGCGCCTGATAGCCGCTCCACGCTGCCAACCGTCGGACTCCCGGGGGCGGCCTCCCGGCCGGCTCACATTGGATTGCTGGTAATGCTGTTGCGCAAAGATCGCCGGTGTCACCCAGCCCGCGCGGATCCGTGGCGCTGGCCCACGCCCGGCCGGCTACTCGATAGGGCACCTCCCTTATTGCCGTGGCTCCGTCTTGACTGCCACTCTGAACCTGGAGCGGGGAACGCGGCTACGGGGTCGGTCCGTCCGAGGCGATAGTCCGGCCCCCGGACGCGCCGTTCCACCGATGAGACTTTTCGTGTGCAGCCGCCAGTCGCTACCCCGCTGGCGGTAAGGCCGGAGGAGCGGGCGGCGCGATCCCAAGCCGCCCGCACCCGGCTCCCGACCCTTCCCATCACGCAGTCGCAGGCGCCGCGCAGGCGCCGCGCAGCCGCAGCGCTGCGCACCCATCGCAGAGGCGCCGGGCCCTGAGCAGAGGCGCCAACATCCTGCTCTAGTGGCCGGCGCAACGTCTGCCACTCGGGCCGTGCGCGGCGCCAGCCCACCCTTATGTGGAGTGGAAGGCTGCTATTTTCCGGCCCACGGGCCTCTCGAGGCCTTTTCGACGCCTTGCACCATCTCCGGAACCCTGGCACCGGCGGCCGACGAAGGGCTCGACTGGTAGACTCTCCGATGGATTGCGTGGGAGCGGGCATAGAACCCGGCCCCGCGACCGCCTGAATGGACCTCGACGACCCGGACGCCGCGCCGCGGTAGCGGGCCGGCTGGAGAACGATGACCGGCATCTGGTATGTAGTCGGCTTGGCCTTCGCGGGGGTCTCGTTCGTGTTCCTCACGATCGGCCTGGCCTGGCTCATTTCGCACCGCAACCGTGGTGACCGCCACAAGGGCGTGCCCTACGAGAGCGGCATCGATACCGTCGGCGACACCTGGGGCCGATTCGGCATCTCCTTCTATGTGTACGCACTGCTCTTCGTCGCCTTCGACGTCGAGGTCGTCTTCCTCTACCTGTGGGCGATCGCCTTCCGCGATCTGCTCGTGGGCGGCCTTGTCAGCATGGGCACGTTCGTCCTCGTGCTGATGCTCGGCCTGGCTTATGCATGGCGGAAGGGAGTGCTGACGTGGCGGTAGGCGATCGAGTGTCACGGGGCGGCAAGGCTCCCGGCCGCGGGCTCACGACGAAGGCGCCGGGCGAGTTGACCGCGCCGATCGTGGTCCCCAACACGATGTGGCAATCGGCAAACCCGCTCGCCTACGACGGCGGCCGCGCGACCGAGGTAACCCATCTTCGCGAGTTCGGCGCAACCGACGCCGGCCGGAACGATGCCGCGCGCTGGGGGGCACTGCAGGTCATCCCGACCAACGCGGACTACATCCTCGACCTGATCCGCGCCAACAGCCTGTGGCCGTTGCTTTCGGGCCTGGCCTGCTGCGCCTTCGAGATGATGTCGGGCGCGACCAGCAAGAACGACATGGACCGCTGGGGCATGTTCCCGTTCCGCGCCTCACCCCGCCAGTCGGACGTTCTGATCGTGGCCGGGACTCTGACGACCAAGATGTCGGGCCCGCTCGTCCGCTTGTGGGAACAGATGCCCGAGCCAAAGTGGTGCGTCGCTCTGGGCGACTGCACCGTCTCGGGCGGTCGGTACAAGCGGAGCTATTCAGTGGTCCAGGGCATCGACCGCGTCATGCCGGTCGACATCTACATCCCCGGCTGCCCGCCGCGCCCCGAAGGCCTGATCTACGGCATGCTCCAGCTCGGCCAGCTCGTCAAGGACCGCCGCGGTCACTGGACGGAGCGCGAGATCGGCCCCACCGTGCCGGACGATATCTGAGCGATGGATCGAAACCTCAGGGCCCGGCTCGAAGCCCGCCTGAACGGCTACCTGACGGTGCCGATCTACCAGCGGAATGACGAGACGGAGATCCGCATCGAGCCCGGCAAGGTGCCGGAGGTCCTGGGCATCCTCCACGACGCCGTCGATCTGCGGTTCGAGATCCTGGCCGACCTGGCCGGGGTCGACACGGGCGAGAAGATGCAGGTCGTCTACCACCTGTGGAGTCCGATGACCTCGGACTGGCTGCGAGTCATCGCGGATGGCATCTCCCGCGAAGACCCGCGCGCGCCCTCGGTCACGTTCCTCTGGACCGGCGCCGAGTGGCTCGAGCGCGAGGCCTACGACATGTTTGGCATCGTCTTCGAGGGCAACCGCGACTTGCGCCGCATCTTCATGCCGCCCGATTACACGAGCTTCCCGCTCCGCAAGGACTTCCTCCTGCCCGACGACGCCTCACGATCGCCCGGTGGCGGCGTCCGCCACGTCGAGCAGACCCACGTCCCGGCCGACATCGCCGGCGATCCGGCGGCCGGCATCCGCCGCGCTCCGGTGAGTTGAGGAGCACGGTGCCAACCCGCCCGAACGCACCTCGCCAATCGTCGGCTCGCGCCCGCGCGGCCTCCCGCGGCGGCGCGGCCCGCAGCGGCGCCGCCCAGAAGGGGCCTCAGCCTCAGCAGCAGCCGTCCGCAGATGACCCGCGCATCATGCTCGACCGCCAGGTCGGCGCCGGCCTCTTCGATGCGGTCCCGCCCTACCCCACCCGGACCGAGCGCGAAGGCGAGTTCTACACGCTGGGCGATGGGGAGATGTTCCTCAACCTCGGTCCGCACCACCCGGCCACGCACGGTGTCCTGCGCCTCGTTCTCAAGCTGTCGGGCGAGCAGGTCGTGGATGTCGACCCGGTCCTTGGCTATCTCCACCGCGGCGTCGAGAAGATCTGCGAGAACTCGGATTACTACCACGTCATCGACCAGGTCGACCCACTCGAATACGTCAGCTCGCTCTTCCAGGAATGGGCCGCGGTCGCCTCGTTCGAGAAGCTCATGGACGTTCGAGTACCGCGCCGCGCGGAGTACATCCGGGTCCTCTCCGGCGAGCTGCTCCGGATCGCCAGCCACACCCTCTACATGGGCTTCTTCGCCCTGGACCTCGGCGGACTGACGCCGATCCTGTACAGCTTCATCGAGCGCGACGAGATTGTGGAGATGCTCGCGGCCCTGACCGGGGCGCGGATGCTCTTCAACTACTTCCGCATCGGCGGCGTCAACGGCGACCTCAACCACGAGTTCATGAGCCGCCTCGGCGACTGGATGAGCCGCGCCGCGAAGCAGACCGAGGCCAACACCGGGCTGCTCAACGAGAACGAGATCTTCGTCCGCCGGACACGCGGGGTCGGCGTCATGGACCGCGCCACGGCCATCCGCTACGGAGTCACGGGCGGGAACCTGCGGGCGTCGGGCGTCCCGTTCGACATAAGGCGAGCCCATCCCTACAGCGTCTACCCCGAGCTCGAGTTCAACATCCCGACGCGCGAGGAGGGCGACTCGCTGGCGCGCTACCTCATCCGCGTCGACGAGGTCCGCGAGTCGATCAAGATCATCGACCAGTGCCTCCACAACATGCCCGACGGCCCGGTGATGGCCAAGCTGCCGCGACTGCTTCGGCCGCGGCCGGGGCGCGCCTGGGGAGCGGTCGAGGGTCCGCGTGGGATGCTCGGCGTGTACACGATCAGCGACGGCTCCGATCAGCCATTCCGCTTTCGCATCCACGACCCCAGCTTCGTCAACCTCGAGACGGTGCCGACGCTTCTACCCGGCAACCTGCTCGCCGACACGATGGCGATCGTCTCCTCGCTCGACCCGGTCATGGGCGGCATCGACAAGTGAGGGCGACGATGCGGGCCTCGATGACCTCTGTGACGGCCTTCGTGAGAGGCCTGCCGGCCGGTGTGCTGGCCCGCCTCTCGATCGGGGAGCGGCTCGCAATCATCTTCGTGTTGGTCGCGGTGGGCGGAGCATTCGCGAGCGTGATCGCCCTCGTCTGGCTCGGACCGCCCGTCCTGGACTTCCTTGGGGCAAACCTGCCGCTCGTCCGCTTCGCCGGCGCGGCCACGGGCATCATCGTGCTGACCATCCCGACGGCCTTCGTGTTGATCTACCTCGAGCTCAAGGTCATCGCTCGTATGAATCTGCGCGTCGGCCCGAACAGGGTTGGGCCGTGGGGCATTGCGATGAGCGTGATCCACGGGCTCAAGGTCCTCACCAAGGAGGACTTCGCACCGACCGGCGCCGACACGACGGTATTCACCCTTGCTCCGGTCGTCACTTTCCTGGGCAGCGTCATGACCCTGCTGGTCGTGCCGTTTGCGCCAGGCATATTTGGCCTCGACCTCAACATCGGGCTGCTCTACTTCTTCTCGATGGGCGGGCTGACGGTCGTCGGGTTGCTGATGGCCGGCTGGTCGAGCTTCAACAAGTACTCGCTCCTGGGCGGCCTCCGCTCGGCGGCGCAGATCGTCAGCTACGAGATCCCGCTCACTCTGTCGGTCGTGGGCGTCATCCTCCTGGCCGGGACGATGAGCCTCAACACGCTGGTCCTCAAGCAGTCCGGGTCGGCCCTCGACTGGTTCGTCTTCAAGCAGCCCCTCGCGGCGCTCATCTTCTTCATCGCCGCCACGGCCGAGGCGAACCGGACCCCCTTCGACATGACCGAGGCGGACTCGGAGATAGTGGCCGGCTTCGCGACCGAGTATTCGGGCATGCGCTTCGGCTTCTTCTTTTTCGCCGAGTACGTGAACGTCTTCATCGTCTCGGCGCTGGCCGCGACCATCTTCTTCGGCGGCTGGACGGCCCCGTTCAACTGGCCCTGGAACTACAACCTCAACTGGTTCAACCCTTGGTCGCTCGGCTTCGGCGGCTGGGCCGCCATCGTCCTGACCGTTTTCGTCATCGGGACCGAGATCCTGGCCGTCTTCGTCAGACTGATCGGTGGCCGGTCCTGGAGCACCTGGAACGCGATGGGCCTTGGCCTCCTGCTCAACCTCGTGCTCGTCGGCGGCGTCGTCGTCCTGGCCGCGTTCATCGCCTTCGAGCCCGTCCGGGGCCTCGTCTGGTTCTTCGGGAAGACCTACTTCTTCGTCATCACATTCGTATGGATGCGGGCCACGCTGCCTCGCGTCCGGGTCGATCAGCTGATGGGTTTCGCCTGGAAGTGGCTGCTGCCCGCGTCGCTCCTCAACCTGTTCGTGACGGCAACCGCCGTCGTCCTCCTGACCAAGTGAGCGCACGATGAGCTTCGTCCCGGGTCTCGGCATCGCAAAGGGCATGGCGCTGACAATGCGCCGCTTCTTCGCGCCAAAGGCCACGATCCAGTATCCGGAGACTGCACCCGACATCGCCGTCCGCTTCCGGGGCCGGCTGCAGCTGCTCTACGACGAGCTCGGCAACATAAAGTGCGAGACGTGCTTCCAGTGCGCCCAGGCGTGCCCGGTGGAATGCATCGACATGGGCGGGTTCGACACGAAGGGCCGCTTCCACGTCCACTGGGGCGCGGCCGAGATGTATGCCGAGCGGCGCGAGGAGTCGGCGCTGCGCAGGTCGGGCCGGCCCGTACCAGACCCGGCGTACACCCATTTCGAAACCATCGACACCGCCCCGGTCGACGCCATCCTGGAGAAGTACGACTACGATCGGGCCCAAACGCTCGCGATCCTGGAAGCGATCCAGCAGGTCTACGGGTATCTCCCGGTGGCGGCCCTGAAGCGCATGAGCCAGGTTTCGGGCGCACCCTACGCGCTGATCTACGGCACCGCCACCTACTACGGCCACCTCCGCTTTGAGAAGCCCGGCCACACCGTGGCGGTCTGCCTGTGTACGGCGTGCCTCATCGCGGGCTCGAACCGGATCCTCGCCACTTTCTCCAAGGAGCTTCGGACCGAGATCGGGCGGCGGCCGGCGCCGGGTGGCGTCGCTCTCGAGCCGGTCCCTGCCCACGTCCCCGGCGTACATGCACCGCTCGTGACCCTGGACGGCAGGCCCGAGAAAGTGACCGCTTCCGGAGCCGCGGCCTGGGCCCGAGCCCTCGTCGGGAGCGTCGCATGACGGCTGTCAGCATCCTCTCTACCTCGGCCCGGTTCCCGCGGTTCCTCCTGCCGGCAACCCCGCCGCAAGATCCCCTCGATCTCGATGCCGCGGTCGCGGCGGGAGCCTTCAAGGCACTCCGATCCGCGGTCGAGCAGCTCAAGGCCGACGGCGTCATTACCGCCCTCACCGAGTCCGGCATGCGCGGTCGCGGCACCGGCGGGCTGCCGATCGGCGAGAAATGGCGGGCCTGCGCGGACGCCGCGGCCGACGGCCGCTACGTCGTCGTCAACGCTTATCAATCCGATCCGGCCGTCCTGACCGACCGCGTCCTGCTCGAGCGGAACCCGTACGCGGTCATCGAAGGCGCGGCGATCGCAGCCTTCGCCGTCGGGGCGAGCGAGGTCCTGGTAGCGATCCGGGTCGAGGCCGCCGACACGATCCGGGCATGCGAGACGGCGCTGGCCGCGGCCGAGACCGCGGGTTACATCGGTGCCGACATCCTCGGCAGCGGAGCGGAGATCCACTTCTCGATCAGGCCGCTGCAGGGCTCGTACATGCTCGGCGAGGAGACGGTCCTGCTCAAGGGCCTGGAGGGAAGGCGCGGTCAGCCCGAGCAGCAACCGCCGTACACCACGACCCGCGGGCTCTTTGGGTCGCCGACTCTGATCCACGGTCCCCAGACCTTTGCGGCCGTTCCGACGATCCTGAACGGAGGCATCGAGGGCTTTCCCGAGACCGACACCCGATCGTTCGCGGGCACGATGCTCGTCCAGATCTCCGGCGCGGTAGCCCATCCCGGCATCGCCGAGGTCCCGTTCGGGGTCACGCTGCGCGAGGTCCTCGACGTCGCCGGCAGCGTTCCTGCCCCGCGCCGGATCAAGGCGGTGCTCGTGGGCGGCCCCTCCGGGGGCATCCTGCCGCCGGAGGCGCTCGGGGTGGGCTTCGACCACGACTCGCTCGAGAAGGCCGGCGCGCACGTCGGCTCCGGCTCGATCGTCGTGCTCGACCAGCACAGCTGCGTCGTCGACCTGGCTTCCGTCCTCACCCGCTTCTGCGCCGACCAGGCCTGCGGCAAGACGATCCCGTGCCGGATCGGCCTGCGCCGGCTGGCCGAGAGCGGTGCCCGTATCTGCGAAGGCCAGCCGCGTGCCGACGAGATCACGCGCCTGACCGACCTCTCCGCCGACATCGCCGGCAGCGCTCTGTGCGACCACGAACGTCGCGCGACGCTTGCCCTCCTGAGCGTAATCCGGTACTTCCGCGACGATCTCGACGCTCACATCCTCCGCAATAGCTGTCCCGCCGGGATCTGCCAGCCCGTGGCGAAGCCCGAGCCGAGGCCTTCTCCCGAGGCGTCCCATGCGTGAACCGACCCTTCGCCCCAGCCCAGGCTCGCCGCCATCGACCCCCACCTCCAGGTCGGGCAAATCGGGCAAGACGGGCAGGGGCAAATCGGGCAAGACGGTCCAGCAGGCGCCAGTCCAGCCGGCCTCGACTGCGCTGTCGATCAACCCGACCGCGCCGGCATCCGCGGGCCTCGAGGGCTACGAGCGGGAAATCGTGGAGCTGCCACACAACCTTCGGCCGCTGCCAAACCAGAAGGCCGTGTGGAACGAGCATGCCGGGCGCCCGGACAGCCGGCCGGACTCGAAGACGCCTTTCGACACCGTCGTCCCGTTCGACGAATCTCTCGCGGAGCGCCTCATCACCGCCCAGGCGCCCCAGCGCCCGCTCTCCACGCCGGTCTTCCGGATCGAGGTCGACGGGCGGGTCGTCGAGGGTACCGAAGGGCAGACGATCCTCGAAGTCTGCCGCGCCAACGGCATCGAGATCCCCACCCTGTGCTACGAACCCAAGCTGCCGGGCTTCGGCGCATGCCGCATGTGCGTGGTCGAGGTCGAAGGCGAGGACCACCCGCCGATCTCGTGCTCGCGGGTCGCCGAACCGGGCATGGTCGTCCGGACCCAGACCGAGGAGGTCCGCCGCCTGCGCCGGACGAATCTCGAGCTGATCTTCAGCGACCACAACGCCTACTGTCTGCCGCCCTGCCAGAACAAGTGCCCCAGCCACATCGACATCCCGGGGTTCCTCAAAGCCAACGCCGAGGGCCAGTTCCGTGAGTCCGCGCGCATCTTCAAGCGGACGATCCCGTTCCCTTCGATCCTCGGGCGCGTGTGCCCGGCGCCGTGCGAGGACCACTGCCGGCGCGACGAGGTGGACGAGGCCATCGCCATCCGCGACAGCCACCGCTATGCCGGCGACATGGTCCTGGCGGCGCAGAAGCAGGGCATCGAGCCGCCGCTGCCGTTCGAGACCGAGCCGAAGAGCGGCAAGAGCGTCGCCGTCATCGGCTCCGGCCCGGCGGGTATGGCCGCTGCCTACTACCTGCTCCTCTCCGGCCACGAGGTGACCGTCTTCGAGCGCGACCCGGAGCCGGGCGGCATGCTCCGCTACGGCATCCCGGAGTATCGGCTGCCCAAGAAGGAGGTCCTCGAGCCCGAGTACGAGGCGGTGTGGCGTCTCGGCGGCCGCATCGAGTGCAACAAGGCGCTGGGACGGGACTTCACGCTCGATGACCTGCGCGAGCAGGGCTTCGACTCGACCGTCGTCGCCATCGGCTGCTACGACACCAACAAGCTCGGCATCCCCAACGAGAATGCCGACGGCGTGATCGACGGCCTTGAGTACCTGCGGACCGCCTCCCTCGGCCTGCCCTACCCCGGCCACCGCCAGAGCCGCGTGGTCGTCATCGGCGGCGGCTTCACGGCGATGGACTGCTGGCGAACATCGATCCGGCAGGGCGCCAAAGAGGTGACTCTCGTCTACCGCCGCGACATGAAGGACATGCCGGCCGCGAGCGAGGTCCACGAGGCCCTCGAAGAGGGCGGCGCCGCCATCTTCCAGGCCGGCCCGACGCGCGTCATCGTCGACGCGAACAACAAGGTCACCGGCGTGGAGTTCATCCGCATGCGCCCCGGCGCGCCCGACGCCAGCGGCCGCCGCCGGCCCGAGCCCGCTGCCGGCACGGAATTCGTCATCGATTGCGACCGAGTCCTGCTGGCGATCGGCCAGGGACCGGACCTGACGTGGATCGGCTCCGGCAACGAGGGCCTGACCGCGAACCGCTCGAAGCTGACCGCCGATGCCGTCACTTACGAGACGGGGCGGCCCGGCGTCTTCGGCACCGGCGACGTCCGAATCGGGGCCGCGACCGTGGTCCAGGCGATCGCCGAAGGCCGGCGATGCGCCTACGCCGTGGACGCGTACCTCAAGGGCATGGACCTGTCCGAGCTGCGGAACCGCCAGACGCTGGCCGAGGTGGAGCCGACCTTCCTCTCGATCGTGCCCTTCACCGACGAGCCCAAGGAAGCGCGCCACCGGCTCAAGTCGATGCCGGCAAAGGAGCGTTCCAAGTCCTACGTCGAGTACGAGATCCCGTACACCGCGGCCGAGGTAATGGCCGAATCCACGCGCTGCCTGCAGTGCACGTGTGAGGCGCTGGGCAACTGCGACCTGCGCCGCCTCGGGATCGAGTACGGAACCACGCTCCAGACTCTCGAGCCCGGTCACGATGCCGGGGCCGGCTTCCGCAGCGTCACCGAGAACCGCTTCACGGGCGCCAACCACGACTACGTCCGTGACGACAGCCACGCCTTCATCCTGCGCGAGCCGTCACGCTGCATCGACTGCGGGCGCTGCGCTGCGGTCTGCGCCGACGTCGTCGGTGCCGCCTGCTACGACTTCATGCGGACCGGCTTCGATACCCTGGTTACGACGCCGCTCGACATGAGCCTCAACGACACGCCGTGCGTCTCGTGCGGCCGGTGCGCGGAGACGTGCCCGACGGGTGCGCTCATGCCCAAGCCGCGCGTCCTCGAGAAGTACGACGTGGACGAGAGCCGCTGCATCCTGTGCGGTATCTGCGTCGACGCCTGCCCTTACGATGCTCTCCGTGGCGGCCAGGACAACGAACTGGCCCATACAGGTCGTGGCAATCCGGAGATCGATCTCATCGGGCTTGCGGCGGTCGACCGCGAGACCGAGGTGACCTATATCCGGCGCGAGCGCGACTGGGTGGCGCACGCCGTCGCCGAAGGAAGAATCGAAGACCCGGCCGCGATGCTCCCGGCGCTGCCACCGTCCCTGGCCGGCGCCACGAGCGATCGCCGAGGAGCCAGCGGAAAGTGACCGTCACAGCGTTCCGGGCCGAGGAGCCGGCCCGCCAGGAGGAGGGAAACGAGGCATGCCGATAGGCGACTCGATCCCGTTGGTCGGGATCCGGTGGGACGACGTCCTCTTCGTCGTCCTGTCCGCCGCGCTCCTCGGATCCGCCCTGCTTGTCGTCACGCTGCGCGACATCATCCGTTGCGGCCTGGCCCTGACAGCCTCGTTCGCATCTCTGGCGGGGATCTACGTCCTGCTCGGCAACCCGTTGATCGCCGCGACACAGGTCCTCGTCTACATCGGCGCGATCAGCGTCCTGATCCTCTTCGCGGTGATGCTGACGCAGACCAAGAACGCCCCTGTCCGGCTGGCATTCCAGACCCAGGCCTGGTTTGCCGCGCTGGCGGCGGTCGTGATCGCGGTCGTGATCGCGGCGACGGTCCTGGCCACGACCTGGCCGTCCGGCGGTCGGCGGATCTGGACGGTGACCGCCGACGTCGCCCACCTGCTCTTCCACGAGTACGTCCTGCCGTTCGAGGTCGTGAGCGTGCTGCTCACCGCGGCTGTCGTCGGTGGGGTCTTCCTTGCCCGGCGCGAGGTCAAGCGACCCGAGGAGGATCGGTCGTGAGCAACTCGCTCGATTCCTACCTGGTGTTGTCGGGCTTGCTGTTCGCCATCGGCACCTTCGGCTTCCTGGGCCGCCGCAACGCCATCAGCATGCTGATGGCGATCGAGCTGATGCTCAATGCCGTCAACCTGAGCGTCCTCGCGTTCGGCGCATTCGTGCCTCCGCTCAACACGCACGCCGCCGTCATCGCCCTGCTCGTCATTGCCGTTGCCGCGGCCGAGGCCACGGTCGGACTGGCGATCGTCATGGCCATCTACCGCAACCGCAAGACGCCGCTCGTCGACGAGTACGACGCGATGCGGGAATGAGCGCCAGGTCATGACCTTCCTCGTCCCGTTCATTCCGCTGCTGCCGCTGGCCGGCTTCGCGTTCACCGGCTTGTTCGGGCGTGCGATGGGCCGCGATTCACACCGGATCGCGGTCTGGGCGGTGGTTGCCTCGTGGGTCGTGGCGATGGTCGTCGCCTTCGGGGCCCTGACCCACACCCTGGGGTTCGGCGAGGCCGGGGCCGGCATCAAGCTCTGGACTTGGATCCCGGCGACCGGCTTCCAGGCAGACATGGGCTTCTTCGTCGATGCGCTGACCGCCTGCCTGCTGATCGTGGTCACGACGATCGGCATGCTCGTCCACATCTACTCGATCGGCTATATGGCCCACGACCCGGGCAAGTGGCGTTTCTTCGCCTACCTCAACCTCTTCATGTTCTCGATGCTCATGCTGGTCCTGGCCGATAACTTCCTGCTGGTCTTCGCCGGCTGGGAGCTCGTAGGCCTGTGCAGCTACCTGCTGATCGGGTTCTGGTATCCGCGACGGTCCGCGGCGGAAGCCGCCAAGAAGGCCTTCCTCGTCAACCGCGTCGGCGACATGGGCTTCGCGCTCGGGATCATGGCCGTCTGGACCCAGCTCGGCACGCTCAACATGCAGGACGTCTTCCACAAGTTCGGCAGCATCCCCCACGAGTGGCAGATCGCCATCGCCCTGCTCATCTTCTGCGGCGCGGTCGGCAAGAGCGCCCAGTTCCCGCTGCACGTCTGGCTGCCGGACGCGATGGAGGGTCCCACCCCGGTCTCCGCCCTGATCCACGCCGCCACCATGGTCAACGCCGGCGTCTACCTCGTGGCCCGCTGCAACCCGATCTTCGGCGCCGCGCCCGAAGTCATGGTGGTCGTTGCCGCGGTCGGTATCTTCACCGCCATCCTGGCCGCGTCGATCGCCTTCACTCAGACCGACATCAAGCGAGTCCTGGCCTACTCGACGCTCTCGCAGCTCGGCTACATGTTCGCCTCGCTGGGGGTGGGGGCGTGGACGGCCGCGATCTTCCACCTCATGAGCCACGGCTTCTTCAAAGGCCTGCTCTTCCTGGACTCGGGCTCGGTGATCCACGCCGTCGACGGCGAGCAGGACATGCGCAAGATGGGCGGGCTGTCTCGCAAGATCCCGATCACCTACGCGACCATGCTCATCGGCTCGGTGGCCATCTCCGGCGTCCCACCGCTGGCAGGCTTCTTCTCGAAGGATGAGATCCTGGGCGGGGCCTTCAAGAACGGCTTCCTGTGGGTCTGGGCGCTGGGCTTTGCCGTCGCCGGGATGACCGCCTTCTACATGTTCCGGCTGATGGGGATGACCTTCTGGGGCCCCAGCCACGTCGACCCGGAGAAGGAGCACCACATCCACGAGTCGCCGCCGACGATGACGCGACCGCTGATCCTGCTGGCGATCCCGGCGGTTTTCCTGGGGCTGGTGATCGGCTTCCCGCCGGAGTCGGGGCTGCTCCACCAGTGGCTCGCGCCCGTCTTCGAGGCCACGATCGCGGCCAGCGGGCGAACGGAAGCCGCATACAACTTCTTCGGCATCGACGGCGTCCTCGCGATCGTAACCACGGGTCTCGTGGCGATCGCCATCGTCGTAGCCTGGCGCCTCTTCGGCGTCGAGATGCCGTCCATCGGACTACGGGCGCAGCCGCGGCCGGATCGGGTACGCGAGTTGAGCGCCCGGCCCGGGCTGGCCGAGCTCTACCGCGGCTCGTCGAACAAGTGGTGGTTCGACGACCTGAACCACCAGATCTTCGTGGTCTGGGGTGGCAGGCTCGCGGCCGCTGCCTTCTGGTTCGATCGGACGATCGTCGACGGCACGGTCAACGGCATCGGCGTCGTGACCACGGGGGCCGGCATCAGGCTCCGCCGCGTCCAGACGGGGCGCGTCCAGAACTACGCGCTCGGCATCGCCCTGGGCCTGATCGCGATGGCGGCGGCCTACCTTCTGATTGCGGTTCGGTAGGAGGACGACATGAACCTGCCGATCCTGAGCGCGATCACATTCACACCGCTCGTTGGGGCGCTCGTGGTTGCGGCCCTGCCGTCGACGCACCCCGGCCTGATCCGGCGCACCTCACTCGCCTTCTCGCTGCTGGCGTGGGTCATGTCGCTCGTCCTGCTGGCTGCCTTCGCCTTCGGCAACACACCGCAACTGGGTCCGACGCCGATTTTGGTCCCTACCGTCCTCACCCCCGGCGTGGGCGCCTTCGTCCCCACGAATTTCCAGTTCAAGGAAGCGCTCGACTGGATCCCCAACTTCGGCATCCAGTACAAGGTCGGCATCGACGGCCTGAGCATCCTGATGGTCGTTCTGACCACGACCCTGACCTGGATCAGCATCCTGGCCAGCTTCGGGCCGATCAAGGACCGAGTGAAGGGCTACATGATCTCCTTCCTCATCCTCGAGGTCGGCATGATCGGCGTCTTCATCGCCCTGGACCTCTTCCTGTTCTACATCTTCTGGGAGATCGTCCTTGTCCCGATGTACCTGATCATCGGCATCTGGGGCGGCGCCAACCGCGTCTACGCCACGATGAAGTTCGTGCTGTACACCCTCGTCGGGTCGCTGCTGATGCTCGTCGCCATCCTCGCGACGGCCTTTGCCTACCAGGTCGCACACGGCAGCTCATGGGTAGGCGCCTTTGATTTCGAACACCTGCAGGCGTTCGCGGCGGCGGGCCAGTTCGGCGACGCATTCCAGAACCTGGCGTTCCTTGCGCTGTTCCTTGCCTTCGCGATCAAGGTCCCGATGTTCCCGTTCCACACCTGGCTGCCGGACGCCCACACCGAGGCTCCGACGGCCGGTTCGGTCATCCTTGCCGGCGTTCTGCTCAAGCTCGGCGCCTACGGCCTCATCCGGTTTGCCGTCCCGCTCTATCCGCACGCCGCGCACACCTTCGCCGGCCCGATCATCGTCCTGAGCATCATCGCCATCGTGTATGGCGCGATCGTGTCGATAGTCCAGCCAGATCTCAAACGCCTGGTGGCGTACAGCTCGGTCAGCCACATGGGCTTCGTCACCCTGGGCATCTTCGCGTTCAGCGCCACGGCCCTCCAGGGAGCGATCCTGCAGATGATCAACCACGGCCTGATCACCGGCGGACTCTTCCTCCTCGTGGGCGTGGTCTACGAGCGGACCCACGACCGGACGATCGCTAAGATGGGCGGCCTTGCGGCGGCGATGCCGCTCTGGGCCACCGTGTTCGGCTTCTTCATCCTGGCCTCGGCCGGGTTGCCGGGCCTCTCCGGCTTCGTCGGCGAGTTCCTCGTCTTCGTCGGGTCGTTCGGGGTCGCACCGGTCATGGCCGTGGCGTCGATCATCGTCATGGTCCTCGCGGCCATGTACCTGCTCTGGATGTTCCAGCGGGTGGCATTCGGCACGGTGTCGGACTTCCTGAAGGGCCTCGGCGGCCACCTGACCGACATGGACAGGACCGAGCTCGTCACGCTCCTGCCGCTCGGGGTAATGATCGTCGTGCTCGGGCTCTTCCCGAGTCTGGTGCTCGACCTCCTCCGCGCCCCTGCCCAGGCCTTCCTGGCGGCGGCCGGAGTCACGGTCGGCGGATGAGGGAAGAACGATGAGCTGGTCCGATCTCGGAACGATCTCCCCGGTCGTCCTTGCCGTGCTGGTCGCGGCGGCGATCCTGATCGTGGACCTGGCGGTTCCCGGCCGGCGCGACGCGGTCATCGTCACCGCGCTTGGCGGCCTCGGTCTCGTTGCCGTGGCAATCCTGATCCAGGCCGGTCATTCGGGCAGTGCGTTCGGGGGCTCCTACTCGCTCGACAACCTGACGGTCTTCCTCGACATGCTCTTCGTGATCATTGCGGCGTTGACGATCCTTTTCGCGGTCGACTATCTCGAGCCGCGCGGCCTGCCGATGGCCGAGTTCGCGGCGGTCCTCGTCTTCGCGGTGACGGGCGCGATGCTCGTGGCCGGCTCCACCGACCTGCTGCTCCTCTTCGTGGCCCTCGAGCTGATGGTCCTGCCCGGCTACATGCTGGCGGGCTTCGCCCGGAACGACCCGTACTCGACAGAGGGCGCGATCAAGTACTTCCTGCTCGGCTCGTTCTCGAGCGCGATCCTGCTCTTCGGCCTGGCCTACGTCTGGGGCATGACCGGCACAACGCGCGTGGACGGCGTGGCCTCGGCTCTCGCAACCGCGATATCGCATGGATCGATCCAGCCCGGGTTGGCCATGGGTCTCGCCTTCATGTCGACCGGCGTGGCCTTCAAGATGGCCGCGGTACCGTTCCACTACTGGACACCCGACGCCTACCAGGGCTCTCCCACGCCGGTGACCGCCTACCTCTCGGTCGGTCCGAAGGTCGGCGCCTTCGCCATCGCACTGCGGCTCTTCGTTGGCGCCCTGGGACCGCTCAAGGCAGACTGGCTGCCGGTCGTGATCGTCCTCGCGGCGGCCACGATGACCCTCGGAAACCTGGTGGCCATCACCCAGGACAACGTCAAGCGGATGCTGGCCTATTCGTCGATCGCGCACACCGGCTACATCCTGGTCGGGCTGGCGGCCTATGCCGGCGGCCAGGTCAGCGGCCTCTCGGCGATCCTGTTCTACGGGGCGGCCTACACGTTCATGAACATGGGCGCCTTCGCGATCGTGACGGCGCTGCAGCGACGGCCGGGTGTGAGCAGCCAGATTGCCACTTTCGCCGGGTTGGGACGGCGCGACCCATGGCTCGGGGCCTTGATGGCGCTCTTCCTGCTGTCGCTGACCGGAATTCCGCCGCTGGCAGGCTTCTGGGCAAAGGCCTACGTGATTCTCGCCGCGATCCAGGCCGGTGGATGGCTCACAGCCCTGGCGGTGTTGGCCATGATCAACGCGGCCGCGGCGGCCTTCTACTACCTCCGCGTCGTCGTCTACATGTATATGCGCGAGCCGGCCGAAGAGACGGCTCCGGTCTCCCCGGGTCTGCTCTTCCGAGTCGGCCTGGCGGCCACCGGCATCGGGACCCTGATCTTCGGCCTATTCCCGGCCCTGGTGACGGCAGCCAGCAACGCCGCGAACGTATTCCACGTCTGAGGGCGGGGCAAGACCTACACGCCGTGGTGGCGACTCGGTCCGGGGCGAGTTCGCAATAGCCGCGCGCGGGGGCAGGCAGCCCTCACAGGGAGACGCTAGCCGCCGGGCCCGATCGGCCCGCGGCTCCTACCCGTCGCCGAACGGCGCGATCGTCTGCGAGGGCAGCGCGAGCGGGTTCGTGTTGTAGGGCGTCGGAGTCACGACCGGCAGAGGGGTCGGCGTTTCCGTGGGCAGAACCACCGCCGTCGGCCTTGGCGGGACCGCCGTGGTGGAGCCGGGCCAGGCGACGACGACGGCGACGGCGACCAAGACGGCCGCGGCCGCTCCGGCGAGGACCCCGAAGAAGAGATGTATACGGCCAAACATGCAATGAGATTACCAAGGATCGCGCTTATTCGTCACGCTTCGCCGCGGGAAGCCACCGCGCCTGGTTGTACCGGCGCACCGCGAGACGCGGAATCGGTGCTGCCGGCACGGCTTCGGACCCGTGGCGTGCCCCCGAGCTACGCGGCACCTTAACGCGTCGAATCGGGGTTCGGCCCGAGGCGGATCGGTCGACTGCCTGCTAGCATGCCAGTCCATGCGACGCCTCCGATCGCTTCCGCGGAACCTTCATCGCTGGTTGATCCGGCCTCTCGGGCTGGGCCTGCGCCGGCTGGTCGGCCTGGTGCCGGCGCTGCTCGCCGGCGGCGGCGTCTTCCTCGTCGTGGCCGGTCTCTTCTACTACCTGCAGCCCACCGCGGCGGCACCGGTCCCCTCTGCCACGCCGGGGCCGTCGGAATCGGTGGCCTTGTACAGCCTGCCGCCGCTGACATCGACGGCGCCATCGGGCAGCACGTCGCCCGTCGCCGCCCTTGCCACTCGGGTCGTCGTCCCGGCCCTGGGCATCGACCTGCCCGTCGTCACGTCCCCGCACAACGAGCAGTTCCCGCTCTGCAACGCTGCCGAATACCTGGTGCTGGACAAGCCACTCGGCTACCCGGGCCTGCCGCAGGCCACCTACCTTTACGCGCACGCCCGGACGAACATGTTCCTGCCCCTCCTGACCCAGTCGATGACCAACAACGGTGCCGCGATGATCGGGATGTGGGTCGAGGTCTACACCGACAACGACAGGCGCCACATCTACGAGATCATCAAGATAATGCGCCACGTCTCCGGTTCGGCGGCACTCGCTGCACCGGCCGCCGACACGACCGACCAGCTGTGGCTGCAGACCTCCGAAGGTCCGTACGAGTCGTCCACCAAGCTCCAGGTCGTTGCCGAGCCAATCGGCGTCCTCGGGGCCACCGCCGCTGACTCTCATCCGACCGGAAAGGGCAACGTCTGCCCGGACGCCCCGATCTGCAACACCAGCACGTCGTCTGGCTGCCGGCGCTAGGTTCGGCGGGGAGCCTTCCTAGATCCAGTCGATCTTTCGCAGCAGGGTGACCGCCGCTCCGGCCATGATCAGGCTGCCGGTCGTCACGAGCCAGAAACCCGGTCCTTCCTCGAGTCGGAATGCGCTCTGGGCCTCGCTCATGCCGAAGATGCCGGCCACCGCCCCGATACCGGCAACGACGACCGTAACGCCGGTCAGGCGCTTCATGATCAACGAGAGGTTGTTGTTAACCGTGGACAGGTAGGCCTCCAGCGTCGCCGAGGCCAGCTCACGGTAGGTGTCCAGCTCGTCCGTCAGTCGGATCAGATGGTCGTAGGCGTCGCGAAAGTAAAGTCGGGTCTCCGCGGTGATGAATCTGTCCTCGCGGCTGGACAGGGCGTTGAACATCTCGCGCTGGGGTGAGGTCACTCGCCTGATCTGGATCAGCTGGCGCTTGAGGTCGAACAGTCGCTCGAGCAACGACCGATCCGCTCGGGCCACCACCTGGTCCTCGAGGTCGTCGACCTCGTCGCCCAGCCGGTCTAGGATCGGGAAGTAGGCGTCGATGACGTCGTCCGTGAGGGCCCACAAGAGGTAGTCCGTGCCCTTCGCCAGCACCTCGGCGACTCCGGCTCGAAGGTGCCGGGTGGTGCGGGGATCCCACCAGACGCTGTGAGTCGTGAGCAAGTAGCGCTCGTTCAAAACGAAATCCAGCTCGCGCTCGTAGATGTCACCGTCGTCGAAGCCGAGCGAGAACATCACGAGGTGGAGGAGTTCGCCGATCTGCTCGAACTTTGCGCGCTGATCGCGTTCTGCGAGATCCTCGACCAGCAACGGATGCAGCTTGAGGATCGCCGACACGCGGCCCTTGAGCTCCGGCCCCGCTCTGCAGACGTCGATCCAGAGCCGCGCCGAACGCCGGGTGACCGCCTTCGCGAGCTCGGCGAGCGCGTCCTCGCCCTGCCACTCACGGCAGACGCCGGCATCGAGAGTCGCCAGTCTGACGAGGCCTCCCTCCGGCGCCGACGGCGCCGGAGCGGGCGCTGAAGAAGGCACCGAAGCCGAGGCCGGATCGCCGGACCTGGATGATGGACCGCCGGCGACCGGCGCGTCAGAAGGCGATTTCACCATGCTCGACCTCCTCGGCTTCGCCACCCTCGTTGATGCTCATACCTGGCCGGACGCGGAGCGCCAGGGCCGGCACCAGCGCGATGAGAGTCACTGCGGCAGCGACCAGGAAGATGCCGACCATGATGGTCGCCCCCTTTGTCGCTGCCCATTGCTCCAAAGCCTGGGCCACCAGGCCGTCGTTGATCGGGCGATTGCGCAGATACTCGGGTATGTATTGCTTGTAAGCATCCCCCGAGCCGTAGATCTCGTTCGAGATGCGGGTGATGGTCGTCGACCCGTAGGCCGTGAGCGCGGCCATGCCGATGGCCATGCCGATCATCCTGGCCACCGTAACAGTGGCCGAGGCCGCGCCGAACGCGGCCCGCCCCGCGGCCTCGACGGCGGCCGTGGATCGGGGCGTGACGGTCAGCCCGAAACCGATGCCGAACACCGCCCCCGACGCGGCAAAGGCGTTCGGGGGAGCGTCAGGGCTCCAGGTCGACATCCAGGCCAGACCGCCGGCACTGGCGGCCAGCCCGACGACTGTCAGTAGCCGGAGCGAGATCCGTCTGGCGAGGAGACCTGAGGCGAGCGCCCCCAGCGCCATCGCCCCCGCGATTGCGCCAAGGACCACGCGCTGCTCCTCGGGGCCGCCGTACAGCACGCGATCGACGAATACGGCCCCGCCGACGATCGCCGTCGCCATGCCGTAACCGGTCAGGAGCGAAATCAGCGCTGCGGAGGAGAAGACCCGATCGGCGAAGAGCCGCGGGTCAAGGAACGGTTGCGAGCGGCGAAGACCGTGCCGGATCGCCAGCAGCCCGGTCAAGGTGCCGCCACCTATCAGCCCGGCGACGGCAACCTCAGTCGGCACACCGAAGACTTCCTCCGCGTTTCCGATCAGTGTGGTCCCGGCCAGGATCCCGCCCAGGGAAACGCTGAAGAGGGTCGCGCCAAGCCAGTCCAGCCTGGCTGGCTGGCGACGCGTATCCCAACCGGCGCCCGCCGCCCAGGCGATGAACAGGGCACAAATCCCGATCGGGACGTTGACGTAGAAGACCCAGCGCCACGCCGGGGAGATGGTGTCGACCAGCGGGCCGCTCGAGATGCCGAGGTTGGCGAGGGCCGTTTCGGGGTGGACGGTCTCGAGGACCGCCGCTCCGACGAACGGCCCGGCGGCCATGCCGAGGAAGGTAAGCGCGCCGATGATGCCGAGAGCCCGCGGTCGAGCGTGGCCCTCGAACAGGTGCGAGGCGGCCGCCGTCGCGACCGGGATGATCGCGCCTCCGCCGACAGCCTGAACGAGGCGGGCGGCGATGAGCTGGTCCAGGCTCTGGGCGAGTCCCGCGAGCAACGAGCCAACCGTGAAGACGCCGAGTGCTGCAAGGAAGAGCCGGCGCGAACCCCAGAGGTCGGTCAGGCGGCCGGCGAGCGGCATTGTGACAACGTAGACCAGCAAGTAGCCGTTGATGATCCACGACGCCTTGCGCAGATCGGTCCAGTGCGCAAGCGTAGCCAGGATCTGCGGCAGGGCGACGGCCGTGACCATCAGCTCCAGGCCCGCCAGGAAGACGCCGACACCGAGCACGCCCAGGAGCAGGTAGGAGTCGCGTCGCCGCATGTCGGCCAGTGTACGGGCGAGAGGGTGCGGGTGCGGCGGTCGGGAACCCGCTGACCGAGTGGAGGTGCTCGCCACCACCCGGGCCGCGGTGGCGACTCCGCCTGGCCCTACGGCAACTCCGCGGTCTTGGGCGCGGCGCTTCCGCGGCCCCAACGCCACTCCTCGGGCCACACAGCCCTCACCCGCGTCGCGCGCGATCAACGGGTCCTACTATTCCGACAACACCCCGGCCGTCGATCGGGGCGTACGTGGAGGTCGTCCGTGGCAGGTCGCACCCGTCGAGTCTCGCTGGCCCTTGCCCTGGTGGCGGCGCTGGCGGTCATGGCCGCCGGCTGCGACTCCGGGTCGGCCGCGAGCGTCGGTCCCGGCGACTCGGGCTGTGACCACTGGTGCGGCAACGGATCCGCGACGGTGACGATCGGCAGCACCACGACCTCGATCTCCGGCGGCGGCTGCTACGACGGCGGATCAGCAGGCGTCGATGCCCGTTTCGGGGATTGGGGTCCGACCGGCACCGGCGATTACCTGACTCTGATCGCCTACCGCACGGGAGGCCCGACTCCGACTCCCGCCCCTACCCCGTCCGCCGGTCCCACCGCCACCGGCCATCCGTCACCGAACGTCAGCGGCAGCGTCAACGGCAGCCCCTTCGTGCTCGGCACAGACACGGTGGTGTCGCTCGGCGCCGACGGCACGGGCTCCTTCTCGGGCACGGACCTAGACGGCAGCGGCCTGGTCAAGGGTACGTTCAACTGCGGCTGAGAATCGGCCTGGGGGTTGGGAGGCGATCGAGGGCGCTCTCCCGCGTGGCAGGCTTGACAGCCCCTCGCCGGCGCCCTAGCATCAACCAGCCTTTATATAAAGGCTCGTTTGTGCGGGGCGCCTGAGCATCGAAGGCGCACCTCCCCAGGGCACCGAGAGGCCTCGCATCTTGCCATCACCGGCGCACATCAGGAGCACCGTCGCGGCGATCGTCGATCAGCCCGACGATCTGCGCGAATTGCGGGTCTTCCACAGGGCGCTCGCGGACGTGAACAGACTGCGTATCGTCCGGCGGCTCGCCGAGGGCCCGGCCACCGTGGGCGATCTCATCGACACCGTCGGCCTGAGCCAGCCGCTGGTCTCCTGGCACGTCAGCCGCCTCAAGGCCGCAGGCGTCGTGGAAACCTGGCGGACCGGCCGCGAGGTGTTCTGCCAGCTCCGACCCAACGTCTTCGGCGAGGTCGCCGAGCGCGAACGAATCCTGCTCGGCTTCCCCGCGCCGGCCGCAATCGCCACCTCGGCCGCCGTCCCGGCTTCGGCTGCAGTCCCAACCACGGGCGCGATCCCAGGTGCGGCCGGCCGCCAGTTCGAGGCGCACTGACCATGGGCGACCAGTCGTTCGTGTCTCAGAGGACTCGCGACCGCGTCCGAGCCGCCGTGACGCCGATCGCCATCGGCGCCGGCAAGCTCGGTCTCACGCCCAACGCGCTGACCGTCATCGGCTTCTTGATCGCTGGGGTCGCAGCCGGGGCCGCAGCCGCCCAGCTCTGGGTCGCGGCAGCAGTGCTCGTCATCTTCGGCGGCTCGTTCGACATGCTCGACGGCGGGCTCGCCCGCGCCCAGAACCGCGTCACCCGGTTCGGGGCCTTCCTCGACTCTACGCTCGATCGGTGGGGCGAGGGCGTCGTCTACATCGGGATCGTCGCCGGCGCCTCGGCTGCCGGCTTTGTCGCGGGAGCGGTCCTGGCCGCCGCCGCGGCTGTATCCAGCTTCCAGGTCAGCTACACCCGGGCCAAGGCCGAGAGCCTGAGCCTGCACGGCGAAGTGGGCATCGCGCCCCGAGCCGAGCGTCTCGTCCTCCTGACCATCGGCCTCGCCCTGGCGGGCCTCGACGGAGGTCTCGTGTCGGGCGCTCGCGGCCAGCTCTGGCTCGCCGGCGCCCTTGGCATCATCTTCGCCACGGCCAGCATCACCGCCGTCCAGAGAACCTGGCACGTTCGTACGCAGCTTCGCAATAAGGAGCAAGGAGCACAGTGAGCGACAAGTTGAGCAGCGACGCCGCGAACGCTACGGCGCCGGTAAGCGGCAACGGCAGCAAGCCCGCACGGGGCAAGAAGATCCGCGTCGCGATCGTGGGCGTCGGCAACTGCGCGAGCTCGCTCGTACAGGGCCGCTACTACTACGAGAACGCGGCCGAGGATGACTTCGTCCCAGGGCTGATGCACGTCAACCTGGGCGGCTATCACATCCGCGACATCGAGTTCGTGGCCGCCTTCGACATCGACAAGAACAAGGTCGGCAAGGACCTCGCCGAAGCGATCTACACGAAGCCGAACAACACCTACGTTTTCCACAAGGTCCCGAACCTCGGCGTCAAGGTCGAGCGCGGTATGACCCACGACGGTCTGGGCAAGTACCTGTCACAGATCATCGAGAAGGCGCCCGGGCCCACCGCCGACGTGGTTGGGATCCTGCGGGAGCGCAAGGTCGACGTCGTCATCAGCTACCTGCCGGTCGGCTCCGAAGAGGCGACCAAGTGGTACGTCGAGCAGGCGCTCCAGGCCGGCGTCGCCTTCGTCAACTGCATTCCGGTGTTCATCGGGCGCGAGCCATACTGGCAGCGCCGTTTCGCCGAGAAGGGCCTGCCGATCATCGGCGACGACATCAAGAGCCAGGTCGGCGCCACGATCAGCCACCGCGTCATGACCCGCCTATTCATGGATCGCGGCGTCCGACTTGACCGCACCTACCAGCTCAACTTCGGCGGCAACACCGACTTCCTCAACATGCTCGAGCGCGAGCGCCTCGAGTCCAAGAAGATCTCGAAGACGAACGCCGTCACCTCGATGCTCGACTATGAGATGGACCCGGACAACGTCCACGTCGGCCCTTCCGACCACGTGCCGTGGCTGCTGGACCGCAAGTGGTGCTACATCCGCATGGAGGGCACGACCTTCGGCGACGTGCCGCTCAACGCGGAGCTCAAGCTCGAAGTCTGGGACAGCCCGAACAGCGCCGGCGTCGTCATCGACGCGGTCCGATGCCTGCGCCTCGGCCTCGATCGCGGGCTCAAGGGGACTCTCGTCGCGCCGTCCAGCTACTTCATGAAGAGCCCGCCGATACAGATCCACGACGACATCGCCTTCAATCGCGTCGAGGCCTTCATCCGCGGTGAGGACAACGAAACCCTCGTGGGCACCGAGACGCTACCCAAGAAGGTGAAGAAGGCAGCCCCGGTGAGCGGCGGCAGAGCGGCCGTCGAGGCCAAGTGAGTCAGGAAGAACTGAGCATCGGTCCGGAGGGGGTTGGCGAGGGCGTCGCCGCGACCTCCGGACGCGAGGCCAACGAGGCGGCGTCCAACGGGCGTCGCCTCGGTCGGCTCAAGAAGAACGGCGAGACCCAACCCGCGCCGACCAAGAAGTTCGAGGCGCCGCACCGGATGGAGGAGGAGACCTTCCTCACCCATCTGGCCGGCCTGACCGCGGTCAGCTTCTGGCGGACCTCGTCCTGGATCGTCGGACACCTTCCGGCAGGCCCGGTTTACCGCGTCGGAAGCTGGATAGCGACGATCGGCTACGCTCTCAGCCCGCAGCGGCGCCGCTGGCTGAGAGCCAACTTCGGCCACGTTCTGGGCGTCTCTCCCCATGACAAGGCCGCGGGTCGGATGGCCCGAGCCGCGTATCTCAACTACTCGCGCTACATCCTGGAGCTGATGCGGCTCCCCTGGCTCGACAAGGAGAAGGCCGAGGCGCTCCTCGAGGTCCACGGTCTCGACAAATTTCTGGAGATCTATCACGAGTCCAAGGGCGTGGTCCTGGTCGCCGGGCATCTCGGCAACAACGAGGCGGTCGCGGCCGGTTTCGCCCAGCACGGCTTGCTCATCAACGTCGTCGGCGACGACAGCTCCTACCGCGAGCTGTACGAGCTGTTCGAGCGCCAGCGCGTGAGCTGGGGCGTCAAGATGATCTCCTGGCGGAACCTGCGCGGCGTCTACGGCGCGCTCCGGCGCGAGGAGGGGCTCGTCCTGCTGGTCGATTGGGGATATAGGGCCGACGGCATCCCAGTGAAGATGTTCGGGGCGTGGACGACGCTGCCCGCCGGTCCGGCGATCCTTGCCGCCAAGCACGGTTCGGCCATCGTCCCGTTCTCGGTCAACCGGTTGCCCGACGGGAGGTTCCAGGCGGCCGCGGATGACCCGATCCACGTGCCCTCCAGCTCCCCCGCCGACATCGCGATAGCCACCCAGAAGATCGCCACCGCCCTGGAGGGTCACATCGCCCCGGCACCCGAGCAGTGGTACAACTTCAAGCCGATCTGGCCCGCGACCGCAGAGGAAACGTCGAAGCTGGAGGCTCGGAACCGGGCGGCCATGGCAAACGACGCGAAAGGCGCCGCCCCGAACGGCGGCGACACCCCAAAACTCCCAGAGAGATGACGCCCACTCCGTCGCCAGCGGCCGGCCATCTCACCGCCGTGCGGCACGGGTTCCGACGCCGGATCACCGATGAGCTGACCGCGCTGGTCGTGATCGCGGCGCTCAAAGTGATCCTGCATCTGCCCGAGCGGCTGATCTGGCCGCTCGCCGATTTCGCCGGCGGGATCGCCTACCGGGTCGCCGCCGCGCGCCGCAGACGAGCTCGCCGAAACCTGCGACGAGTGTTGGAGTGGATGGCAGCCAACGGCCAGGGGGCCGAGGCTTACCGTGCCGCGGCAAGGGACCCAGAGGCGTTCGAGGACCTCGTCAAGTCGGCCTTCAAGAACCACGCCCGCTACTACGTCGAGATGGCACGGGCGCCCAAGTTCACCGCGCCGTGGGTCATCGACAGACTGTCGATCGAGACTCCAGCCGAGATCGCGGCCTGGATGACCGAGCGCCGGGCGCTGATCCTCATCGGGATGCACTTCGGGGCCATCGAGCTGCCGGGCTTCTTCGCAGTCCACCGCCTCGGCATGATCGTGGCCCCCATGGAGACTGTCGCCAACGACCGGGTCCAGCGCTACATCTTCTCGACCCGGGCCACGATCGGCGTGCGGATCGTGTCGCTGGAAACGGCCGGCACGGAGTTGCTCGCCGCGCTGCGCCGTAACGAGCCGGTCGGGCTGATCGCCGACCGCGACATCACCGGCGGCGGCATCGAAGTCGAGATGTTCGGGGGCAAGACCAGGATCCCGGCCGGTCCAGTCCTGCTCGCGGCCGAGACCGGAGCCCCGATGTACGTTTCGGGCGTGCGGAGGGTCGGCCCGGGCCGCTATCTTGGCAACCTGCGCCAGCTTCGGCCGCCGGAGGGGGCGAGTAGGCGGGAGCGCAGCCGGGCCATGGCTCGAGAAGAGGCCCGTCTTTTCGAACGAATCGTGGTCGACGCACCCGAGCAATGGCTGTCCCTCTTCCACCCGATCTGGCCCGACCTGGAGACGCCGAAGATGCGCGAAAACGGAGCGGACGCATGACCCCCGACGGAACGATCCGGCTCGGCCAGGCGGACATGCACATCCATTCGATCGCGTCGGATGGAACGGCGACGGCGGCCGAGATCCTCGAATACGCCGAGCGCCGGACCGACCTCGACGTCATAGCCATCGCCGACCACGAACGCATCGAGGCGGCGGTCGAGTGCCACCGCCTGGCGCGTGAGCGCGGCAGCCGGCTCGACGTGGTCGTAGCCGAAGAGGTGACCACGCGGAGCGGGCACCTGCTCGGGCTCTTCCTGGAGGCTCGGCTCGACCGCAACCAACGACTCGAGACCACGGTCGCCGAGATCCACGAGCAGGGCGGCTTGGCCATCGTGCCTCATCCGTTCTCGGCTTTCACCATGGGGATGCGAAAGCACGCCATCGTCCGCGTCCACCGCTCGACCGATCCACTGGTCTACTGGGACGCCCTTGAGGGCTTCAACCCGTCGACCGCCGGCCGGTACGGCCGGATCGCAACGCAGCGGCTCGCCGCCGAGCTCGGGCTCCCGATCGTCGGGAACAGCGATGCCCACACGCTCGACACTCTGGGCGACGGCCGGACCCACTTCCCAGGAACCACGGCCGAGGATTACCGTCGCGCGATCTTGGAGAGGACGGTCAGCGGCAGCTGCGTCGACTGGGGCTTCGTCCGAGAGGCCCGCATCTACGGTCGCCAGGTCCGCAAGCAAGCTCGCGACGTGGCCAGATGGGGCCGGCGCAACCTGCTTCGCGACGACGCCCCGCGCGATCTCGGCGTGCCGACCGATCAGCTGGCCCGGCAGCGCCGGCGCGAGCTCGAATACCTGTCTGCGCGCGCGAGATCGGGCGCTCCCGAACCTGCGGATCGGCGGGAAGCGGGAGAGCCGTCGGCGTGAAGATCGGCCTGGTCACGCCCTACGTCTACCCCCTGCCGGGGGGCGTAAATGAGCACGTGCGATTCCTGTACGAGAACCTCCGGCTCCGAGGCCACGACGTCCGGATACTGACCAGCAGCCACGGACTGCAGCGTTCGTCCGAGGGCGACGTGATCCGCATCGGCAAGGGCTTCAGCATGCCAAGCAACGGCTCGATGGGCACGATCACTCTGTCGCCGCGATACGTCTCGCAGGTACAGCGGGTCCTCGACGAGGAACGCTTCGATCTGCTCCATTTTCACGAGCCGTTCGTGCCGTTTCTGTCGCTTGTGGTTCTTCGCCAGTCGAACAGCGTGAACATCGCCACGTTCCACGCCTACGCCGGCTTCTCACCAGCGATGGAGCTGGGCAAGCGAACGCTGCAGCCATACGCCCGCCGGCTGCATGGCCGCATCGCGGTCAGCGCCGCGGCCCGCCATTTCGTCGACCGGTTCTTCCCCGGCGACTACAAGGTCATTCCCAACGGGGTGAATGTCGGCCGATTCCAGCGCGCCGTTCCGCTCGCCCGCTGGCAGGACGGCTGCCCCAACATCCTCTTCGTGGGTCGACTCGAAGACCGAAAGGGCCTGCCTCACCTGCTCAAGGCCTTCCGCCTGGTGCGCAAGAGCGGCGTCGAGTGCCGGCTCCTGATCGTAGGCTCGGGGCCTCAAGAACGAGAGGCCCGTCGATACGTCATGACCCGCGGCCTTCAGGCCGTCGAGTTCCTCGGCCGCGTCACCGACGCGGAGAAGGCCCAACTCTTCCGGACGGCCGACATATTCGTATCTCCAGCGACCGGACGCGAGTCGTTCGGGATCGTACTGCTCGAGGCGATGGCGGCCGGCGCCCCGATCGTCTGCAGCGACATCCACGGCTACAAGGGCGTGGTCCAGCGCGGCCGCCAGGCGATCCTGGTCCCGCCGCGCGACGCAAAGGCGCTGGCGGCCGGCATCTCCGAGTTGCTCGCCAGCCCTGAACTACGGGCGCGGATGGGCGCCGCCGGTCTGGAGCGGGCGGCGCAATTCAGCTGGGAGAGCGTCACGGCGAAGGTCGAGGAGTACTACGGCTTCGTGATCCGCCGGCTCGCGGCCCAGGGCGCGCTGCCGCCCGGGTTCTCGGCCGCGGTCCCACCTCCGCCGCATGCCTTGCTGACCCAGCGCGACGCCTGATCCCCTCACTGGGCCTGTCCAGGGCGGCTGCCTGTGGCGCCCGGCGCGGTCGCCAGTGGGCGCGGCCTGGCAGGGACCACCGACCGACTGCGCAGCAGGCCGCCACCGAGCGGCGGCTGGGTCCGCCCGACCTACCCTCGGTCGTTTGGCTGCTTGTCTTTGCGTGAGATCTTCCACGGCCTGCCCGCCGGCGGCGCCTCAGATCCGGCCGCATCCGGCGCCTCAGGTCCGGCCGGCTCCCCGGCATCATCCGCGGGCGTCGCGTCGCGGCCCGTCGCGTCCGAGGCCGTCGCGTCCGAGGCCGTCGCGTCCGAGGCCGAAACCTCGGTCGAGATGGATAGCCGATGGGACAGCCGGTAGCCGATGACCACGCGGCGCTCCCACGCCGCCCAGGCCGCGAACCCGGCCACGAGCAGGGCCGCGAGCGCGAGCGGCAACCCGGAGGTCAGGCTGACCGGGTTGCCGGGCTGCAGATTGACCGAGAACTGGAAGCCGTAGAACCAGGTCGGCAGGATCCCGTCGTAGATACCCAGGATCGCATTGGGCAACGGCAGCGCGGACAGGTCCGGGTAGAGGGCCAGGAAGGCCGCGATCGCAAAGACGCACGCGCCCAGAACGAACCGGCGCGGGTTGGTGGCCAGGAGACAGACGATCGCCAGGCAGATGCCCAGGGCGAGCATGACGATGGCCATCATGTCCGGCGGCAGGGCTAGGTGGAACAGGCTGGCGTGCGATCCGTTCTGGCCGAACCAACCGAGCAGAAGCCCGGCGATGCCGACGGGCACGAGAAGCTGGACGATCCAGAACCGATCCTCGATACCCGCGCTCTGACGGCGCTCGAGCCGCCACAGGATGAACGCCAGGGCAGCCAGAGCCACGACGAGCACGGCCCCAATCAGGAACATGCGCGTCTCGATGGTGACGTCACCAGTCCCCGAGCCGCAGATGCTGTTGCCGTAGGTGTCGCTCGTGCTCACCCGCGCGATGGTGCACAGCGGGTCCTTGAGAAGCCACAGGGCCGCCGGGAAGAGCAGCGCCGAAGCCGCGGCGACACGGGCCAGCAGCCAGGTCCGGCGTGACGGCCCGTGCCACAGCTCTGCCAGGAAGTAGGCAAGGGCTAACAGGAAGAAGGGCAAGGCAGTGTAGAAGTGGTACTGGAACGAAGCCCGGTCTATGCGCGACCACGACAACCATTGCCAGAAGAAGGCGACTGTTACGAGGGTCAGGGCCAGGCTTCGCCGTTTGAATGCCTGCCAGGCGATGAACCCCATGGCGAAGATCGCCATCCACCACAGCGCGGGATTGCCGCCGTCGTGGATCCACGACCCGAGGTCCGGACCGTAGCCGATGCTCTCGAACCAGACCGGCTTGAGATCGAGCGGCCAGGCCCACCACGGCGACGAGGCTGCGTGCGCGGCACGCAGATCGTTGTGGTAGTTGTACATCGAGATGGTCAGTTCCCAGAGGTTCTGGCCCGTGTGCCCGGCTGGCCACGCGTTGTCGCAGGTGCCGGTGGTCGTATCCGTGTGCCAGCAGGCAATCGCCGGAAGCGCGCCGGTCGCGTCGGTCTGCGGTTGCCACGGCATGGACCACGGTATGTACAGGGCGACGTAGATGACGATCGGCAGGATGAGCACGCAGAAGGCGGTGAATGCCGCCGGGAGCCCGAGGCCTGTCCCCAACCGCAGCCAGCCGGTCGGGGCAGGCGACGGCGGCGCGGCGTAGGACGATGGATCGTTTGGACCGGGTGGCAGCGCGAGCGGCCCGAACCCGAGCCTCCCGGCGTACTGGAAGCCGACGGCCGCCACGGCCCCGGTGATCAGCCCCGCGCCCCCGACCTCGAGCAGGAGACCGCTGCCGCGTAGCAGCCCTGCAGCCAGCGCAAGGCCGCCAATGACGAGCGGCGCCCCGATGGCGAACCGCATCTCCTCGATGGTCCAGGCGACCGGGTGGTACGCGTTGGCGGCTGCGGCGATCGCGGTGACCGCCAGCATGATGATGAAGAACGTGTAGTTCGGCGCGCCGTTCTGGATCGTGCCGGGGGACGCCATCAGGGCGGCCAGAAATAGGCCCGCCGCGATGACGGCCGTCACCGCCGCGATGAACACCTTGTCCGGCGTGGTTCGGGTTCCAAAGGCCCATACGAACCCACCGATGACGACGGCCACTGCCATACCAACCAGCACGACGACCGCCGTCGGATTGCCGGTGTTCGGCGCCGTGGACATCTCCGCGATGGCCATCCAACCCAGGATGCCCGTCCCGGCCGCGAGCCCGAGGATCGTCATCAGCCGGCCCAGCGCTGATCGGATGAGGATCAGCATGCCGATGCTGGCCATGGCGTAGAGCCCCACCCACTTGGAGGCGAGCGCCAGGCCCAGGACGACGCCCAGGATCGGCATGAGCACCCAGAAGGCGGCGCGGTGCTTCCACACCTCGAACCAGAGGATGGCGAAGATGAGGTAGGCGAGTAACAGGAAACCGCCGACATACGTGTCGTTCATGGCGATGCGCGACTGGACGAACAGCATCCCGTCGGTCATCGAGAAGAGGGCGACGAGCAATCCGATCGACCGGCGACGGAACAGGATCCGAGTCAGCAGGTACAGGCAGGCCGCCATCAAGGCTCCGAAGAGGACCCCGACGATGCGCCAGGAGAACGCGAACTGGCCCACGTCGACCGTAGCCATCGAGCCGTCTGTGGTGATCGCCAGGACCTGCTCGCGGTCTGTGTCCGGCAATTGCGGGGTCGAGTCGAGGCCGATCGCAGCCGGCTGGCCCGGCAGCCGCGCGTCCGAGAAGACGGCCGCGTCCGAGAAGACGGCGTTGCCGTTCGTCTCGATCGCGTAGACAGTCCAGTCTTTGCCGTCGGGCGTGAGCCCGAGCGCCTGGGCTACCTTAGTCGCGCTGTCGAAGACGACCTGCGTGATCGGTCCGGGCATCTTCGCCAGCGGCTGGTTCCCATCCTTCGTCACCGTGCCCGAGGGACCCGTGACGTCCATCTTGATGAGCACGATCGAGTTCCCGGCGGCCACGTAGGAATCCTGGTCGTGGTTGACGGTACCGTCGGAATTCCGGTTGATGGCGATCGAGGTCGCCGGTGCGTCCGTCTGGATGGACGGGGTCAGCAGAAGCCGGCGGGCGTCCAGGAGCCCGATCCCATCTTTGTAGGCGACGATGACCTGGGGGTTCGACTGCTCGACCGTGATGTCCGGCAGCGCCCCGGCGGAGACCAGGTTCTGTACGGCAGTCACCTGGACGGAGCTAAGCGGGCCCACGTTTAGTGCTTCCGGCAGGCCCGACGTCAACGGGACGTCGAGAGCGGCCTGAACCGAGGCGGGGTCCAATCCCAGCGCCGAGGCCAGCGCCTGGGCCTCAGACGACGTCGAAGGTGTCGATGAAGAGGTGGGACTCTTGACCAGAACCGCCGGGCCGGTGCCAAGATCGGCGAAGTCTGCGGCGCCGGGCACGTTCCCGCGGGCGACGATCGTTCCGCCGTTCTTGCCGAGATCGATCGACACCACGTTGCCGCTGCTGTCGGACGCGAGGATGAAAGGCGGCGTGCCCGAGTAGACGTGGGCGATGGCGAGACCCGTGCCGACGCTCAGCTCGACGGGCGACTTGGCCGACGACGCCAGGCCGTTTTGCACGTCGTCGAGCGAATTGGTGTCGATGCTGTAGATGCGCCCGCTCGACGTTCCCACATAGACCAGCCCCGTCGGCCCGACCTCCGAGAAGGCCGTGGCGCCCGGAATGGCATAGGTCTCGACCTGGGCCCGCGTCTGCAGATCGTAGACGCGGACATCGGAGCCGGTCGCCAGGAAGAAGCGATCGCCGTATCGGCCGCCTGAGTTGGCGTCCGGGTTGTTGGGATCGGCGATCGGCGAGGTCGCCGTCCGCGGCTGGACGAGGATCGCCTTCACGGCGACGTTGAGGTCGCCGGTGGCCGTGACCTTGTCGTCGGAGAAGAGCGTGATCCCGCCCGCGATAGCGTACTTGGCCAGCATCGGGTGGGTCCACTCGTAGATGTCGTGGGGGATGTCGTAGCGCCAGTCCTGCAGGAACTCCGTCGCGGAACGGGCGTGGTAGACCTCATCGAAATGCATCTGCAGCGGTTCGTCGAGGCGGTAGATCCGCATCGACAGGATGACCGCGACCAGAGCGACCACCACCCACAGGTCGAGCTTGTCGATGCGGCCGCGAGGCTCGGAGTCGAGCGACGGCGACCTGTCGGGGTGCCGCGACGGGCGTGCCAGACGATGCCACAACCGCATCACCCAGCTGGGCACGTACAGCGGCTGATCGGGCCGCTCGAGGTATTCGTCGTCTTCGGTCCAGTACTCGTCGTCCGGGGAAAGCTCGAGGTCGTCGTACTGGTATTCGTCATCGCTGCGGGAGGCATAGCTGGCTCCGGACGCGTCCGGAACCAGGGCGGCGGCGGCGACGGCGGCGACGGCGGCTGCGGCGATGGGCGCCTCTCCCGACGTCCCTCGCGGCACCGGAGCGGGCAGCTCGGGAGCGGGCAGCTCGGGTTCGGGGCCCCAATAGGCCGGTCCGATCGTCGACCACCAGGCCGCCGATTCCGGCTCGTCCTCCGCCCTCGCCACCTCCCGGGCCAGGGCTCCCACGGCGCGACCTCGCAGCTGAAGCAGCGCCCAGACCATGGCCAGGGTCGTTACCACGGCGCACAACGCGATCGGCCAGATGATCCCGTCGAACCATGTGGCCGTCAGCAGGCCGTGGCCCCAGTCGTTGAGGGTCCCGGCCAGCCAGCCGTCGGAGGCGGGGATGCCGCTGTACTGGACGAGCACGGCCAGCAGGTTGGCGCCGTTGACCACCGAGAGGATCAGGTACGTCAGGCTCCACCGCCAGGAGACGGCCAGGAGGACTGCGCCGAGCCCGAAGAACGGGAATAGATAGCGCTCGTGGGCCCTGGTCGGCACGACGAAGAAGGCGATCGCCAGGATCGTCAGGGCCACCAGTAACGACTGTGCGTCATCGCGCCAGGCCGCCCAGATGCCGACTCCGATCAACGTCGCGACGAGCAGTCCGTCGCCGAGGGTGACGGCGTACAGCTGGCCCGACGCGGCCACGATGACGATGCCGGCTATGACCGCGGCCGTCACCAGGAATGCGCCGCTCAAGCCGGCAAACTCGGCCTGAAGCCACCGCACGGCAACCGAACGGGCGCCGTGGCCCGAACCGGCCTCGGCGTCTGCGCCCGCCGGAGCATCCGTCAAGGCATCGTTCGGGGTTTCGTTCGGGGTCTCGACGCGGCGACCGACGCGCCAGGCAAACGCCGCGGCGACGACGAGCAGCACGGCCAGACCCAGGGCCCAGACGACGACCGCGCCCGGGAACGGTCCGATCACATAACCGGTGCCGCTCGCCCCCGAATTGGTGTCGACCCACGGGGAGTCATGGAGCCACGCAAGCGTCCGGTCCATCGCGCTGCCACCGTCGCCGACCAGCGCCCATGGGTTGTAGGCATTCAGCGTCAGGTACGGATACTCGCCGAAGGTGTTGATCAGGTGGGTCACGATCGAGTCGAAGACCATGCTGGCGAACACGCCGGCAGTCACGACGCCGAGGACGAACGAGGCCTGGAGGCGGCGCGCAGCGTCGACGACCGGGAGGTACCGCCGGCTGAGGAAGAAGACGCCGAGGCCGGCGAGGAGCCCGGCGCCGATCGTCGCCAGCCCCGGCCCCGTACCGATGCGGCTGGTGTTGCCGACGAGGGAGAGGCCTGTGAACGGCAGGCATACGAGAGCGGCCGTGAGCAGCCCGGCGCCGATCGAGGTCAGGATCCGCTCGGGCTCGGGATTTCCCGTCTTCGGCGCAATCGAGCGCCGCAATACGACGAAGGCGACGACGAAGCCGAGGATGCCGAGTTGCATCTTCGTCAGCACGGCCAGGACGGCCAGGGCCGAGGCCGATTCACGCCGGTCTTTCTGGAGCTCGCGCAGGCCAAGTAACAGCAGGATCGAACCGACGGAGTCGGCCTGACCCCAGATGGCGCTGTTGAACCACGTAATCGGATTGATCAGGACGATCAACGCCGCGATCAATGCGCGCTTGCGGTTGACGCCGAGCTCCGTCGCCATCAGCCACACGACCGCCGCCAGGCCCAGGTCGGCCAATATGGGCACCAGCTTCACACCCTCACCGATGTTGCCCCCGGTCAGCAGGCTGACCGCGCCGAGCAGCAGAAGGTAGACGGGCGGGTAGTCGATAAAGCTCTGCCGCTCGTAAAAGCCGATGGGGCCGTGCTGGGCGATGTCGTTGCCCCAGGCCTGGAACGCGCCCAGGTCATTTGGGAACCCAGATCCCGGCAACAGCACGTATGCGATGATGAAGCGGAGGAACAGACCCAGGACCAGGAGAACGACGATGGCGGGAATTCCTGTGACGGCACCACCCGTTCCCGCCGGCGCGCGCCCCCGTGGGCTGTCTCCTCGCAAGCTCGGTCCTGCCAACCGACACGGCCTCCTGGGCGAGCGCTGAGGTGGAGCGGAGTATAACCCAGGGAGACGGCGCGGACGGCGCGGGGGACCTGAAGGCGCATCTCCGGCCGGGCGCGGCAGAAGCCACCGGGGACCCTGTGGCAAGTCAGGCCGAGGAGTACGGACCGGCGGGGTGGAGCCACCTTTTGTGGGGCGTCGGGCTCGTCTTGCTGTGCCTCGCCGTGTACTACTTCATCCAGCCAGACCGCGTGAACCCATACCTCCATTTCGTTCTGCAGGCCCAGGCCTGGCTCGAAGGGAAGACGGCGATCCCGACGCCGGCATACCAGGACACGATGCCGCTGTACGACGCGAACGGCGTCGGCACGGGCCTGAGCATCATCCCGTTCCCGCCCCTGCCGGCATGGGTGCTGTTGCCGTTCGTATCCGTCTGGCACGAGGCCACTAACCAGCAGCTCCTGGCGGTGGTCTTCTCCGCGATCGACGTCGGCATCGCCTACTGGATGCTCGGATATCTGCCGGTCCGACACGAGATTCGCGTTCTGACCTCGCTCTTCCTCGGGCTGGGAACCGTCCTCTGGTACACCGCGGCGATCGGCTCGACCTGGTTCTGGGCTCACGTCGTGGCCGTCGGTTGTCTCCTGCTGTCCGTCGGCGCGGCGCTTGCCGCCGATCGGGACGCCACCGAACCGCAGCCGCTCGGTGGCACCGTGGCGGCGGTGCGGTGGTTCACCTGGCCGGGTGGCTGGTCATCGGTGGCGCTGCTCATGGCGCTCGGCGCGTTGACCGAGATGCTGTTCCTGCTGGCCGGCGCGGGTGCTTCCGCCGCATTGCTGGCGGTAGTCGGCGTGCTCCTCAGCCTGGTCGCGGCGGTCTTCGCCGTTGCCGTTGCCGGACGACCCGGCGTTCTGGCGCCGCTCGTGGCCATCGTTGCGATCGTCGGCGTAATCCCAAGCCTGTTCTTCGTCGGGGCCAAATCCCAGATAGCAGCCGAGATAGTCGACGGCGTCCTGTTCGTGGTCGTCATCGCCCTGTGGCTGGGTACGCGCCGCCGAGGCGGCCGGGTCGAAGGGGCGTTCGGTTCGCTGTCGGCCGCGCTCTCCAGCCCGGAGTCGCTGCAGGTCGCGGCCGGCTTGCTGTTCGGGCTGGCGGTCACCGCGCGGTTGACCATCCTCTTCGGCTTCCCGTTCCTCATCCTCGTCGGAGGGGGCGGGACCTGGCTGCGTCGGGCGATGCTCGCTGCAGCCGGCGCCGCCGTACCGCTGGTGACGCTTCTCGTGGTTACCTACGCCACGAGCGGGCACCTCTTCAACCCGGCCTACGACTACCTGTACCACATCGAGCTCGTCGAGTACGGCGGCGTCTTCAACTACCATGCCGACTGGTCAATCACCGACATCCGCTATATCCCCCAGAACCTCGGGATAATGCTGTTCAACCTGCCGCGCCTATTTCCAGATTGGGCCGGCATCTACCCCAACGGCATTAACGGCACGGCTATGTGTGTGGCCGGCGCCAGTCGAGGCATCTTCGATCAGACCTGCCCGCTGGCCTTGCCGGACGCACTCGGAACGGGCCTCCTGCTCACGAGCCCGGCCTACCTGCTCGCGCCGATCGCCTGGCGACCCCTCCGCGACCTGAAGGTCGACCGGGCGACGGCCGGCGCCACGATCGCCGTGCTGGCCATTGCCGCCGTGAACCTGATGCACTTCAGCCAGGGTTGGGTCCAGTTCGGGTACCGTTTCAGCAACGACTTCGTCCCGTTCGCTCTGGTGCTCGTGGCTCTGGGCGCCAGCCGACTCGGACGGCTGTGGCCGTTCGTGGTCCTGATCGCGATCTCGATCCTGGTCAACTTCTGGGGAACGATGTGGGGAGTCATGCTTGGCTGGTGAGCGCGTGAGCGGACCGAGATCGGCACTCGTCCGCCTGACCGAGCCGGCTTTCCTGGCGGCCATCGCCGCGCCTGCCGCCGCCGCGGCGCTCACTTTCTTCTTCGTCGTTCCGACGCTTGCCCCGGGCGTGATGACTTGGGACACGGCCGAGTTCCAGACCGTCGGCCCGGTCCTCGGCACCGCTCATCCCACCGGCTATCCGAGCTACATCATCCTGGGCTGGCTGGCCTCGATCGTCCTCCAGCCGTTCGGCGACCCCGCCTACCGGATGAACCTGCTCCAGGCGGTCCTGGCCGCCGCGGCCGTTGCGGGAGCCGCCGGCATCGTCCAGGTGCTTACGGGTCGTCGGCTGATCGCCCTCGCCACAGGGCTCGTGTTGGCCTGCAGCCAGCTCTTCTGGCGGCTCTCCACCCACGCCGACCCACACATGTTCCACCTCGCGCTGGTCGGCGCCCTCTTCGTCGTGCTGCTCACCTGGGATCTGAGGCGGCACAGCAATGACCCGGAGATCCTTGGCCACGCCGACCGGTGGCTCGTGTTCGCCGCATTCATCTTCGGGGTGGCGGTGGCCAACCACTCCCTGGCACTGCTTCTGCCGCCGGCCATCGGGCTCTTCGTGCTGGCGGCCGACTGGCGGGTGGTCTTGCGGTGGCGGACCGTCGCCGCCTGCGTCGGCGTCCTGGCGGGAACGATCGTCGTGCTCTTCCTTGAGTTGCCGATCCGGGCCGCAATGAACGCCCCCCTGGTGTACGGCCACCCCGACACCTGGAGCGGCTTCCAGTACGTGGTCCTGGCGGAACAATTCCGGGGCAGCCTCTCGGATCCATTCGGCAACCTGCCGACCAAAGCGGGCCAGGTCGTGGATCTGCTGACCGGCTGGCTCGGTCCCCTTGGCGTCCTGGCGCTCGTCGGTCTTGGGACCAGCCTGGTTCGACGACCGCGGTACGTCGTCTTGAGCGGTCTGGCGGCGGTTGCCGCGTGCGTGTTCGCGGCTTCCTACGCCAACGCCGACATCGAGCGCTACTACCTGGTTCCGTTGTTCGTGGCGATCACGTGGATCGGCCTGGGCGCGGCCGACGTGGTCTTCATGCTCGCTTGGGTCGCAACACAGTTCGCGGGGCGGCTAAGCCCGGCGTCCGCGGAGACCGCCGCTGCTGCAGCGACGGCGGCGCCCTCGACAGCGGAGCCGGCGCTGCCGGAGTCCGAGCCGCCCGAGGGACCGGCCACTCCAACCCGGGGCGGCGCGAGCACATTCGGGGCCGAATGGGCCGGCAGGGCCGGGTGGGTCGTCCTGTTCGGCGAGATCGCCGTGGCCGCGGCGATCCTCTTCTCGAGCGTCGGCGTCGTTCCGGAGCGCCGCCAGCCGCAGAGCGCCGGCTACCCCGGTGGCGTGAGCCTGGCGAACGATACGGCGGACCCAGCCTGGATGGAGGCGGTCCTGGCGCCGGTGGACAAGGGCGGGTTGCCGGCGAACTCAGTGATCATGAGCTGGTGGAGCGCATCGACGACGCTCTGGTACGGCCAACGGGTGCTGGGTCTGCGGCCCGACATAGCGATCATCGACGACAGCACACGGGTGGACGACAACCTGGGCACGGTTCAGGATGTCTTCAACAGTTTCCTGGGTAATAGACCCGTGTTCACGATCCGCCTGCCCGATGGCGTCGACGGCATGACCGCCCTGGGCCAGGAGTACGACATCAAATCCTTCGCGTTGAACAACGGCGTCACGATCGCTCAGGTGATAGACCGAAAGGGAAGCCAGTGAGCTCAGCCGCGAGTCCGGTCATGGCAAGCGAAGCGACGGCGACGTCGGCCAGGCGCGTCAAGGAGCTGTCGTTCTTCTTCCCTGCCCACAACGAAGAGGCGAACCTGGAAGCCCTCGTCGAAGAGGCGCTCGGAGCCCTTCCGGCCCTGGCCGAGAAGTTCGAGATCATCGCCGTGGACGACGGCTCGCGCGATCGCACGCCGGCCATCGCCGACGCGCTCGCCGCCAAGTACCCGGCCACATTCCGCGTGGTCCACCACCCCACGAACCTCGGCTACGGGGCGGCCCTCCGGTCCGGGTTCCAGGCCGCGCGGTTCGAGCTAGTCTCCTTCATCGACGGCGATCGCCAGTTCAAGGTGGCGGATGTCGGCCGCCTCACAGAGCGGCTGGCGGCGTCCGATCACCCGGATGTCGTGGTCGGCTTTCGCCTCAAGCGGGCCGATCCGCCGATTCGGCGCTGGTATGCCCGCGTCTACCGCCTGGCCAACCGGGTCTTCTTCGGCGTCCGCGTCCGCGACATCGACTGTGCCTGCAAGCTCTTCAGGCGCGACGCCCTGACGCCGATCCGCGTGTCCTCAGGGGGCGCGTTCTTCACCGCCGAGCTGCTGATCAAGCTTCGCTTCGAGGGCCGGCGGGTCGCCGAGGTCGGAGTGCCGCACTACGCCAGGACCGCCGGCTCGCCGACGGGCGCCAAGCCCAGCGTCGTCTTCCGCGCCGTGCGCGACTTCTGGTCACTGCGCCTCAGGCTCTGGTTCACCCGCAGCGGGGCCATGCGACGGGGCGAGCCGATCCTCGGCTAGCGGCCACGCACTCTGGTCGAACTTGTATGTCGTGCTGAGCAGCGACAGCACGACCGACCCGGCGAGCGCTACGACCGAGCCTGCGACGGGCGTCGACACCGCTCGCAGAACGCTCAGCCACCGCTTTGGCGCGGAGCGACGGTCGTCGGCGTCCAGGCGCCACGACGGACCCGGCGAACGCCTCGAGCCGTCCGCCCAATCTGCCGGTGTCCCAGATCGCCGGGCCGACGCGTCGAGGCCGAGGCGCCGCCCGAGCACCGAAGCGAGCGGACTCCGACGTCCGTGAGCGAGGCGCGCAGAAGGCAACGAAGGGATCGACCGTCCAACCGGCGATCGCTATTCGCGCGGGGGCCCCTCGGAGTTGGGACCTTCTCGATGCTCGGCGTCGAGATCCACGTCCAGGGAGTTGACGAACTCGCGGAAGACCTCGAGCTTCTCGTCCACCTGCGCCTCGGGCTCGACGCCGGCCCGATCCAGGACTTCGGTCGAGGCATATATGCGGACGCCCGTCCGAACGGCGAGCGCCAGGGCATCCGACGGTCTGGCATCGATGGCGTAGCCGCGACCGTCCCGCTCGAGCTCGAGGGTGGCGTGGAACGTCTCCTCGGCAAGGCTCGAGATGATCACGCGAGTTACCTTGACGCCGAGGTCGGCCAGGGTCGCGACGAACAGATCGTGGGTCAGCGGCCGCTCGGGCGTCACGCCCTGCAGGCGCGTGGCGATGGCGTTGGCCTCCCAGGGCCCGATCCAGATCGGCAGATAGCGCTCGCGCTCGGTTTCCTTGAGCAGGACGACATGCTGACTCGACAGCATGTGCACTCGAACGCTCTCGACGACGACTTCGGCGAGCGACTCAGCCATGGACCGATTATCCCACTCCGCCGCGGGGCCGGAGCGAAGGCTCAGGGCTTCTTGCTGGGCGATGCCTTGGCCCCCGGGCTGGAGGTCGCGGATCCGGAAGCTCCGGGCGATGGGAGCCCGCAGGTGGACGCCCCGGCGCCAGAGTTGCCGGAGGAGCTCAGTGACGCGCACATCAGGTTGCCGCTCTCCGTCCAGTAGAGCGTCGGATTGGTGCCGCCCGCTCCGGTTGTGACGAACATGCCAGTGAGCGCCGTGAACCACGGCGTACTGGACGGAACCATGTACTGCCCGACGACGGTGCCGTCGAGCTTCTTGAAGGCGACGATGCGCCGGTTCAGCCCGTCGTAGGCGTAGAAGGTGCCCTGGTCCTTGTTGGGGTTGTCGGCAACGAGGCGGGTATATACCGGCCCATTCGGTCGAAGCAGCTTGTCGCCCGGCGGGTCGGCGGACCAAGTGTGAACGGCCTGACCGGCCTCGTACTGCGTGATCTTGCCTCCGTCGACGAGGTAGACCTTGCCGTCGATATACATGTCATCGACCTTGGAGAGGTCCTGGGCGACGCTCAGATAGTTGGCCCGACCGACCTGGGGGAAGCTGCCGCTGTCCGCCGCGGGCGGGTACTTGAGGATCTGCTGGGCGGCCGGGACGACGATGTAGAAGTTGTACTGACCGATCTGCGGGTTGATGATGAACGTGCCCATCGCTCGGGCGCCGAGGCCCCAGGTCGTGTTATCGGGGATGTTCACCTTGATGAGAATGCCTCGGCCGGTCTTGTCGCCCGCGGCAGGACGCCACCGCCACAGCGAGTTGAAGGTGTCGAGGATGAGCACGTCCTGTCCACCGGTCGTCATCAGCCGGGGGTTGCCGACAACCCCGCCGCCTACCGCTTCCTGGTTGACTTTGAGCACGGGCACCTTTGCGGCGGTCTGCAGGTTGACCCAGTACACGGTGTTGACGGTGTTGTCGAGGACGTAGGCCGCGCCGTCGGGGCCGAGCACCAGGCCTTCCAGGTCGTCGGTCGCGAACGACAGAACGATGTGCGGCTGCACGATCGTGACGTGGTAGTAGCGGTTGAGACCGGACACCACCTGGGAGAGCGGCGTGGCCAGCAGCGACGGCGTGTAGCCGTTCTGCTCGGCTATCTGGATCTGTTTGTATGCGTCGGTCAGAAATCCTGCGGCGGTGTCGGGATCGCTGGTCAGGAGGTCTGGGACTTTGCCGTAGACGGCAGTCAGATCCGCTTGAACCTGCGTGTAGGCCTGCATTGCCTTCTGTTTGGCGTCGATGTTCTGGCTCTTGTTGGCGCCCGAGAGGAACCACATGCTGGTCCCGATGATCGCGATGACCGCGAGCAACCCGACGATGGCGATCGCGGCGCGCTGCTGGCGTTCCCGCCGGACCGTCATCGGCGTGACGCGGCCGCGTGACATAGGTCGCTGCGGCATGCGGTCGAAGAGTCCGTAGACGCCGCGTCTCAACCAGCCGTCGGCTGCGATCTGCGCGTGGTGTGCCGTCGTCTGCATCGCGGCCACGCCCCCGGAGACCGTGTCGGCCAGCGGGATCGGCGAGCGGTCCGGCGCTCCGGCGAGCGAGTCCGCCGGCCAGACCGGCTTGAGCGGAGCGGCTTTGTGCGTCGACGCCACCTCGGTCGCCTCGATGAACAGCACGCCGTCCCCGCCGGTGCTGCCAAGGCTGCCGGACCCGAACTGGCGATGGATCTGCTCGACGGCGGCCTGAGGATGAAGCTGCAGCACAGCGTCCTGGATGGGCCCCAGGCCGATGCGTCGCGTCACGTTGGGCGACATTAGGATCAGGCAGTCGCCCGCGGCGATCTCGCCGTGCCAGACCTCGGGCCCGTCGACCTCCTCGGCAGGAAGGCCGCCCTCGGGGCTGGTGTCCGGGAGAGTCAGGAGCCGCGCCTGCCGGACCATGTAGGCCTCGGCCGGGCCGATCGTCGCTACGTACAGCTCGTTGCCCCGAACGACGGCCAGGGCCAGACCGATCGGGCTCGTTTCGCCCGGGCCCACGACCGGCCGGTCGGGCGAGTGGAGCAACACCTTGTTGGCGGCGCGGACTGCCTTTCGCAGGCACACGGAGATGCCGGCCGACAGGTCGTAGTAGTAGTCATCGCGGATATGCTCGGCAACGAGCTTGGTCGCCTCGCGCAGCTTGCGTCCCCCATCCCCCGTGACGAGGAGGTAGAGGCTCCCTTTGGTGCGCGACGTCGAGCCGATGTTCGGTTCGACGATGACGACTGTGTCGGCTGAGTCTGGTAGTCGTTGTGACTCGGCAAGTACGCCGAGGTTCATGTGCAGGCGGACTGCCATTGGCGGCTGCTAGCGGCGGGACTGGTGACGCTCGTTGGTATGGCCGCATCCCAGGCGGCCGAACCGGCGTTCGCAGGTGGGGATTATACGTGTCGCGTCGTGATACGGAGCTGAAGGATCGGCGCCCTGGTCGATGCGCGGAGGGCGGCCAGGAGCTCCGGGGAGCGCAAGCGGATCTCCTGCGCCACGATCGGGGCATCCGCTTCGATGGTCGCCACGCCGTGGCTGAGCTCCGTCAGACGGCAGGAACCGGCGGCCGCGGGGACGCGCTCAGCCACGACGTCCAACCAGGCCGATGCCGCTCTGGCCTGTTCCAGCTGCTCCTCGAGGCCGAACTGCCGGGCCGTATGGGACAGCAGATCGCCGAGACGTTCCATGCCGCGGGGCTTCTCGTCGGGATCGGCGGCTCGTGGCTCGCCCGGCCGCCCTCGGCCTCGCCTCTCGGTCGGGTCGGTCACGATTCACCCCCCTCGATCTGCGCGCCGCCATTGCCGTCGGGAACCACTCGCCAGGGGCATGCCCGGCGACGGAGATCGGCATCTATGTCCTCGGGGTGCGTGGTCGTGATCATGGCCTGCGGCAGCTCGGCGATGCGCCGCACCAGATGCCCGCGCCGGGCCGGATCCAACTCGCTGAAGACGTCGTCGAGCAGCAGCAGCGGCGGGCGACCATCGAGCTCCGTCAGCAGGTCAAGCTCGGCCAGTTTGAGGGCGAGGATGGCCGTTCGCTGCTGGCCGCGGGACGAGAACGTGGCGAGGTCCCGGCCGCCCAGGTTGAACACGAGGTCGTCGCGATGCGGCCCAACCAGCGTCGAGCCATTCCAGGCCTCCTTCTCGGCCGTCTCGCGCAGCCGTCGGGCGAGGGCCGCGCGCGGCGATTCGCCGTGGAGCGGCGCGGCATTCGACGCGTAGCTGACCGTCAGCCGATCCTCAGTGGGCGCGATCTCTCGATGTGCCGCGGCGAGCGGCTCGGCGACCAGCCCGAGCAGGCGGAGTCGGGCGGCCACGATGGCGGCCCCGGACGTCAGGAATGGCTCGTCCCAGAGCCGCAGCTGGTCACGGTCCGCCTCGCCCTCGCGGATGGCCCGCAGCAGGCTGTTGCGCTGCAGCAGCGCGCGGCCGTAGGTGGCCATGTTTGCCTCATAGCTCGGGTCGTGCGGCGCCGTCAAACCGTCGAGGGCGGTCCGGCGCAGGGTCGGCGGCCCGATGACCAGCAGCATCTCCTCCGGCGCGAACAACACAGTGCGCAGGTGCTCCGCCAGCGCGGCCGGCCTCCTCGGAACGCCGTTGACCTGGATCTTCTTGCGCCCGCCCGACTGCAGCGTCACCTCCAGGGTTACGCCCGCCGGCACCGCGCGCCTGGGCCCGAGGCCCTCGCCGGCCTCCTGCGATTCGCCCGGGCGGACATCGACGGGCGACTTCACGACCTGAGTCGCGGGATCGGCGCCGGAGTCCCCACTGGGATCGGGCGCAGGGTCCTCCGACCGCCCGATCACGCCGTCGATCCGCAGGAAATTGGCGCCCCACCGGATCAGCTCGGAGTCCGTCGTGGTTCGGTGGGATCGCCCCTGGGCCAGCAGGACGATCGCTTCGAGCAGGGTCGTCTTGCCGGCGGCGTTTGGTCCCCATATGAGTTGAGGCCCCGGCCCGAACTCGATGTCCAGAGCGGCGTAGCCCCGGAGATTCCGGATCGTCAGGGAGCGGAGGAGTGTCGGCGGTCTCGTTCGAGAAGCGACGACACGAGCATCGGAGATCTGCTGCTCCTAGGAGGTCGTCTTGACGGGCATGACCACGTGGACGTACTGCCCGTCGCTGACCGGCCGGAAGACGCCGGGCGAAAGCGGCCCGTTCAGCTCGATCGAGAACTGGTCCGCATCGACGTTCACCAGAACGTCCATCAGATACCGGGCGTTGAAGGCGATCGTAGTGCCGTCGCCTTCCACCTTGGCTTCGACCTCGCTCTTGTTGTCGCCTACGTCCGCCGCGGCGCTGACCGTGACGCCAAGGTCGGCGTCCTTGCCCACCTGGAGCTTGACGATATTTGCCGAAGAGCTGGCGATCAAGCTAGCCAGACGCACGGCCGCGAGGAGCTGGTCACGGTCGACCGTAGCCTTCGTCGTGAAGCCCTTGGGCAGAACTTGCTGGTAGTTCGGGAACTGGCCGTCGATCAGCCTGCTCACCAGGTCGATGCCCTCGAGGTGGAACAGGATCTGGTTGCGGCTGGGCGAAAGGACCACGTCGACGGTTTCGTCGGTGTCCGACAGAACGCGCGAAAGCTCGTGGAGGGACCGGGCGGGAACAACGACGCTCGTCTCCTCGACCGGATCGAGAACAGTGATGGTCTTGACCGCGATGCGGTAGTTGTCTGCCGCGGCCAGAGTCAGCCTGTCGCCTTCGAACTTGGCAAGGACACCGGTCAGTATTGGCCGCGTCTCGTCCGTTGCCGCGGCGAACGTCACCTCACCGAGTGCCTGGCGGAGGACGTTCTGCGGCACGCGAGTGGTCGGCCTTTCGCCGGCAGTCGGTATCGCCGGGAACTCCTCGGCATCGATCCCTTTGACCCGCGTCTCGAACCGGCCGGCCTGTATGCGCAGCGTCTCCTGGGCCTGGAGCTCGAGGTCGACCCGCTCGTTGGCCGGCAGTCCGGCGACGATGTCGGTCAGCAGCCGAGCGGGCACAGTCGTCGCACCACCGGTGTCGATCTTGCCGGGTACCCAGTACGTGATCCCGATCTCGAGATTGGTAGCAGTCAGCTTGAGGCCGCCGTCTTCCGTGCGGAGGAGGACGTTGTTCAGAACTGGAAGCGTGCTTCGGGTCGAGACGGCGCGACTAACGACCTGGAGACCGCGGGCCAGGTTCTCCTGCATGACCGAGAGTTTCACGTTGAGTTCACTCCCCTGAGTCCGGGAAAGGCGGGCAGCGAGTCTGGAACCTTGACGGAGGGCGGTCCTTACTCGTAGTGGATTGTCTATCTATCTTCTCATCTCGTCATCACCGTAATAATGGTGTGGAGACTGTGGGTTGGCTGCACGGCCCCTCACGAGTTTCGAGTGGACGAGGGGCCGCTATCCGTGGATGAACTGCGGCGGATTGGGGATGCGCCGGGGTCACCGGGTGGACGGCCATCAGCCACGCGTTTCTCCAGGTCTGTCGCCGGCCCGAGCACGGGCAAATATCCCTCGCCCAATGGCCGAGTTTCTCCACACTGGCCCGGGGTTTTCCACTGATTCAGGCCGCTTATCCACGATCCGCGGCCGAATCAGCCGGTATCGAGGTATCCGAGTGAGGAGCCAAGGCGCGCTGACAGCCTCGCCGGCACCAGCCGCTTTCAACCGCCATCCCTGGCGCCAGCCGGCCAGCCTCAGTCGGCGTAGATGAGCTCGCGGACCGCCGCCAGCTCCCGCCTCAGCTCATCGTTGATGCCCATCTCACGGTTGATCTTGTCGCAGGCGTGGAGGACCGTGGAATGGTCCCGGCCGCCCAGCTCGGCCCCGATACGGAGCAGCGAGACGTCCGTCTCCTCGCGCATGAGAAACATCGCGATCTGGCGCGGCACCACGATGGCCTTGTCTCGTTTCTGGCCCTTGAGGGCGTCGATCTGAACGCCGTAGTAGTCGGCGACCGCGCGCGTGATGCGCTCGGGCGTGACCTGCCGCTTCTTCGGGTTGTAGAGCACGTTCGACAGAACGGCCTGCGCGAGCTCGATCGTGATAGGAACTGCGCCCATGCTGGCGTAGGCAACGATTCGATTGAGCGCGCCTTCTAGCTCGCGGATGTTGCTGACGACCTTGCGGGCGATGAACTCGAGGACGTCCGAGCTGACAGGGACGGCCTGCTCCTCCGCCTTGGCTCGAAGGATGGCGATGCGCGTCTCGAGGTCCGGGGCGGTCAGATCGGCGATCAGGCCCCATTCGAACCGGCTGCGAAGCCGCTCCTCGAGGGTCAGGATCGCCTTCGGCGGCCGATCGGACGAGAGCACGATCTGCTTGCCGTCCTCATGAATGGCATTGAAGGTGTGAAAGAACTCCTCCTGCGTCCGCTCCTTGTCGGCGATGAACTGGATGTCGTCGATCAAGAGCAGGTCGATCCGGCGATAGCGGGCGCGGAAGTCGTCGATCTTGCCTTGCTGGATGCTCGTGATGAACTCGTTGGTGAACTTCTCGCTGGTGGCGTAGACGACGCGCTTGCGCGGGAAGCGGCCAATGACCGCGTTGCCGACGGCGTGCATCAGGTGGGTCTTGCCCAAGCCAACCCCGCCGTACAGGAAGAGCGGGTTGTAAGCGTGGCCGGGCCGTTCGGCCACGGAGAGGCTCGCGGCGTGGGCCAGCCGGTTCGCGGATCCCACGATGAAGTTCGCGAAGGTGTAGCGCGGGTTCAGGTTGGTGGCGGCGCCCTCGGGCGCTCCGACCCGCGTCGCCTCGACTCGGACCGGCGGCGGAGCTGCCGGCGCGGAAGCCCCGACAGAGGCGCCGGTCTCGGATGCCGGACGAACCATGAACTCGACCTGGACGCTGTAGCCGACGATGCGTGCCAGCGTCTGCGAGATCAACGAGCGATAGCGGGTCTCGAGCCAATCCTTGGCGAAACCGTTGGGCACCGCGATCTTGAACCGGTTCTCGTCGACATCAACAAGCACGGTATCGCGTAGCCAGGTCTCGAAATTGGCGGGTGAAAGGGAGACCTGGAGTTCTCCCAGAGCCGCGCGCCAGACTTGCTTCGCGTCCATCGAAAAGGCTTCGTCCTGAAAGAAGACTGAGGTGGATAGCCAGATTCGTGACGGACAACTGGTCCTGATATCGCCTTTGTGGCGCCGTGAGTCTCCGGCCCTCAGGCTCTCCTCCGGAGCGCTCTGACGGTCCTCACGGTTCCTCTGGGCCAACGCCCAGGGTTGTCTGGCACCGCGGGCCGACGAAGAATAGCACCGCCCCGGTGGCCGGGGCAAGGCTCACGAACGTTCCGATTCGCATACTCCCTGGGAGTATCCGCAGGGCACACCAGGAATCGGCCATAGCGGCCAACTCCGAGTCGTGGCTCGTTTGACACTCCGACGCACGCGTACATATAATCCGCCGGCAGACGCGCCAAAGCGCTTTCGTGCGCCCGGCGCGTTCGCGTGCCTTTCGGGGTATCCTGGCCCCGAGGCCTAATGGAGAGAAACACACCTTCCCATGAAGCAGACCTATCAGCCCAAGAAGCGGCATCGCGCCAAGGAACACGGCTTCCGCGCCCGGATGAAGACAACCGGGGGACGCCGGGTGTTGGCCGCCCGCCGCGTTCACGGTCGCAAGAAGCTAACGGTCTGACGACGGACCGCGGCCACAATTCGCCGCGGGTGGTGATGCTCTCCAGGCCCGAGGATTTCGCGGCACTACAGGGAGAGGGAACCGTCAGGTCCCATTCCCTGCTGGTGGTTCGGATCCGGAGGACCGGCCTCGAGGAGACGCGCTTCGGCCTGTCGACCGGACGTAAGCTCGGCGGAGCGGTGGTTCGGAACAGAGTGCGCAGGCGACTTCGTGAGGCGCTAAGGGTGATGGCGCCCTCGTTCCAGCCTGGCTGGGACGTTCTGATCATCGCCCGGCCGCCTGTCATCGGCGCGGATTTCCAGACGCTGACGGGCGCACTTCAAAGCCTTCTCCGCCGGGGAGGAGTTCTCGGAGGGCGGACCGTCACGTGAAAACGGTCGGCATCGGGCTAATCAGGCTCTATCGCAAGCTGTTCGCCTGGCGCCCGTCGGTCTGTCGCTACGAGCCCACCTGTTCGGTCTACACCGAGCAGGCCATCGCCAAGTACGGTCTGCTTCGAGGGAGCTGGATGGGAATGCGTCGAATCGCTCGCTGCCACCCGTGGAGTCGCGGTGGCTACGATCCTGTCCGCTAGCATGGCCTCCCTCTGGCGGAAGCCGACCATCGCTACCCGGGCCCGAGTTCGCTGGGCCGCAGTCGGGTTGTTCATCGCGCTCTTGGCCCTGGCTGTCGTGGCATGCGGGACCGCCGCTGCCGCGAATCCCACCGCGACACCACAGGCCGCTGTGGCCACGGCTTCGGCCGGGCCTACAACGTTGGCTTCGCCATCGGCAAGTCCCACCGCTGAGCCTCAGCCCATCAAACCGGCGAGTGCCGGTGCGGATCCGGTCTCCCTGTTCGGCTGGTTGTTCACGCCTATCTTCCAGGGCCTGTTCTTGCTCCTGGCCGAGCTCTACGCGCTGACGGGCAACGTGATCGTGGCCATCGTGCTGATGACCATCCTGATCAGGTTGGTCACGCTCCGGCTCTCGTCTCGCCAGATCGTGTCTCAGAAGCGAATGCAGATGCTGGCACCGGAGCTGCGTGATCTGACAAAGGAGCTCAACCACCGGTACAAGGGCGACCGGGTGGCGGTCTCGCAGGCGACGCAGGCGTTCTACAAGGAGCGCGGCGTCAGCCCGACGGCGGGATGCCTCCCATCGCTGCTGCAGATGGGCCTCCTCTTCCCGATGTACTGGGTGATCAGGGACGGGCTTACCAACTGGGACCCGAGCGCCATGCTGCGCGTCGCCGGCTTCGACCTGGTGCCGTCGCTCCAATGTCCGCACGTCGTGAACGGTGTCGTGGACAAGGCCCTGCCATGTATCAACACGGTCGTCTTCGGCATAAACGTCGGCCAGCCGCAGGTCCTGTTCAATCTGCCGCTGGGCTTCTTCACTCTCGGGGTGAGCGCCCTGGCCCTGGCGGCCGGCGCCCTGCAGTTCGTCCAGAGCCGGATGCTGATGCCGCCAGCCGCCGAGAACGATCCGTCGGCGAGCACTCAGCGCACGATGATGGTGATCTTCCCGTTCTTCTCGGTCCTGTACGGCGGCTTCCTTCCCGCCGGGCTCTTCCTGTACTGGATCACTACCTCGGTCTTCTCGATCGTTCAGCAGTTCCTAATTGTTGGGTGGGGCTCGATGTTCCCGCTCTTCGGCTGGAGCCCCGGCTTCGCCCAGTCCCACAACCCAAGGTTCCCGGTCACCATGCCCGAGCCACCGAATCCAGGCAAGTCGCTGGCGGAAACCCGGCACAAGCCGGAGGAGAGATGGGCATCGGCGGCCTCAACGGTACGGCCCAACACGCACAGGCGCACGGGCCGACGAGGGAGACGACGCTGACATGACTGCCTATCGCGACGCGTACCGCGAGTTCACCGGCAAGACCGTCGAGGAGGCTCTTCGCGGAGCCCGAGACGAGTTCGGAGTCGGCCTCGACGAGCTTGATTTCGAAATCCTGACGCCGGGTAGCCGCGGTGTATTGGGTATGGGCGCCGAACCCGCACGCGTCCTCGCCGCCCCCCGATCGGCGCTGGGCGGCGCCGCCCCGAAGCGGGAAGCGGCCGCGCAGGTTCCGCTACCCGCTCCCGCTCACGATCGAGAGGAGCGGCCTCGGGATCGCGAGTTCGGCCATGATCGCAGTCCTCGACCGGCATGGCGCGAAGAACACGGTCCGGCCTCCGACCGAGGTCCCGCGATGGACCGTGGCCCTCGTCCCGCTGGCGATCGTGGCCCGCGACCCGCTATGGACCGTGGCCCGCGACCGGCCTCCGACCGAGGTCCCGCGATGGACCGTGGCCCGCGACCGGCTGGCGATCGTGGCCCGCGTCCCGCGGGAGACCGCGGCCGTTTCGATCGAGACCGTGGCCCTCGCCCTGCCGGCGGTCGACCGGATCGTGGCCCCCGATTCGATGGCGGTCCGCGTCCTCAGACCGGCCTCACGCCGAAGGAGCTGGCGGAAGTCGCCGCCGCTCGCGTAGCGCCGCGCGCCGAACGCCCTGAGTCCGCCGAGGTCACTCCGGAGGCTCTCGCGGCCGCCAAGGAGATCCTCGAGCAGATCATGACCCAGCTCGAGTTCAACGTCCGCGTTGAAATCAAGGCAGGCGAGACCAACCGGTTGAACGTGGTCGGCGAGGGCGACGAGAAGGAAGCCCTCGGTGCACTGATCGGACGCAAGGGCGAGCGCCTTTCGGCACTCCAGCACCTGGTCAATCTGGTTCTCTCCAAGCGCGTCGGCGAGTGGACACGGATCCTTGTCGACGTCGAGGACTACCGCGGGCGTCGCGAGCGTCAGCTTCGAGACATCGCGAACCGCGCTGCTGAACGCGTCGTCGAGACGGGGAAGATGCTCCAGCTCGAGCCGATGCCGGCTCTCGAGCGGCGCTGGATCCATCTGGCATTGCGCGATCACGAGCGCGTCGTCACGCAGTCGATCGGCGAAGAGCCGAACCGCCGCGTGGTAGTGCTCCCGCGCGAAATCCGAGCTGAGTAGGCTGTCGGCGGGTGGCACGCCGACGCAGGAGGTCCCTGTTTCCGCCCCGACTCTTAGGGGTGGTGACAGAGTGTCGCGATGCGCTCAACGATTGGGCCACGGCGTAACGGCGGGCAACGATGACGCGTCTACCGCGGGATCGGAGCCCACGCCCGGTCGGTTTGCCCATGCCGTTAGTTGCCGCAGCGCCGGCTTGCCGACCGGCGCGGTAGTAAAGGAATGAGATGACCACGGACCCGCTCGAGAAGTTCGAGCCCAAGGAGCAGCGGAAAGCCCGGACTCCTTCTACGCCGCTGCCGTCGCCGGTCAACACGCCTGCGCATTACGTCTCGCCCGAGCCGGTCGAGGATTTCGCCGAGCCATCCGGGCAGCCGCTCGAGCCGCGAACTCGCCTGCAGTTCCCTCGTGTCAGCTTCCATGGCCCAAGCGATGTTCGCGTCCTGGGCTTCGCGGCGGCCTTCGTAGTGGGTGCGGCGGCTGCGCTCTTCCTACTCTCCGCAGTGGCCTTCAGCTTCTCGAGCTCGTACCAGGATCGAGTTCTTCCGGGCGTCCATACCGGCGCTGTCGACCTTTCGGGCCTGACCCGCGACGAGGCGATTGCCAGGTTGCAGTCCGAATACGCCTATCTCTCGCAGGGTGAAGTCACGGTCACGACCCCGGTTGGAGTGGCCTCGATCACCTACCAGCAAGCCGGTCGCAAACCAGACGTCGAAGCCATGGCCGATGCGGCGATGGCCGTGGGCCACTCCGGGAACCCGCTCGCGGATGCCGCCAGCGTGGTCCACTCGGCGGCCTTCGGGGCGAACATCCCCGTAATCATCGAGGTCGACCCAACCGCGCTGGCGCAGCGCATCCACCAGCTCGTCGGCACGAGCTCGCTCGAGCCGCAGGACGCCCAGGCGACGGCCAAGGGCGGCAACTTCAGTTTCACCCCATCGGCGAGCGGCCGCGGCATCGATGAGAAGACGATCGGCTCGACGATCATCGACCAGCTGACGTCGACCAGCGCCCCGGCCGATCTCCAGGCCGGCGGCACGTTCGTCACCCTCTCTCCGCAGATCAGCGACGCCGACGCCCAGAGCGCCATCGCCCTCGCCCAGAAGATGATCGCCGACGTGAAGCTCACGTGGAGTACGCCTCCGGCCGGGGCGCCGGCAACGTGGAAGGCGCAGAGCTGGACGATCACCGCGGCTCAGATCCGCAGCTGGATCGTTTTCGGGACGCGCCCGGACGGCACCTACGGGCCGGCGGTCGATCCCGCCCAGGTCGGGACCTACCTTGCAACCATCTCCGCCAAGGTGAGCATCGCTCCCACGGAGCCAAAGGTGGGCTGGGACTCTTCCGGCAAGCCGATCAGCCTGACCCAGGGCAAGGACGGGGTCGGCATAGACCCCGTGGCAACCGCCTCAGCCGTCTCGGCCTACCTGGACGCTCTTGCCGCCGGCAATGCCACCACCTCGAGCATTGAGGTCGTCACGGGGGCGATTCACCCGCAGATCGCCGACCTCACCAACGTCGCCGGCATGGTCGTAGTCGGCAAGTGGACGACCACGTTCTACCCGGACATCAGCAACGGCATGGGTAAGAACATCCGCCAGCCCGCGGCCAACCTGAACGGTCAGGTAATCGGTCCCGGCCAGCAGTTCAGCTTCCTCGCCGGCGTCGGTCCGATCGATCCGGCCCACGGCTTCACGATGGGCGGCGTGATCGTGGATGGCAAGAGCAACCACACGGGCGCCATGGGTGGCGGCATCTGCTCCGCCTCCACCACCATGTTCAACGCCGCCGCCACGGCCGGACTGCAGATCGATGAGCGCCACGCCCACTTCTACTACATCAACCGCTACCCGATCGGCCGAGACGCGACGGTCTACTCCAACGGCCAGACCACCTGGGACCTGCGCTGGACCAACGACACGCCGTACCCGATCGTGATCCGAGCCTGGACGACGTACGGTTCCAGGAGCACGATCACCTTCCAGCTCTGGACGCTGCCGCTCAACCGGACCGTTACCTGGTCGGGCGGCACCCCCGTGAACAAGGTCACGGCCACAAACAACAAGCCCGAGTACGTCAGCACCCTCAAGCCGGGCCAGACCAACATCGCCGAGTACGCGACCAACGGGTTCGACACCAGCGTGACTCGGGTCGTGACGGACGCCACTGGCGCCGTCCTCCACAAGAACACCTGGGCGTCGCACTACACGGTCGTCAACGGCCAGGTGCAGATCGGTGGCTCGCCGCCTCCGTCGCAGACCCCGACGCCGACGCCGGGTGCCCCGACGCCGACGCCCGCTCCGAGCGCGTTACCGCCGACGCCCGCTCCGACCCCGACCCCGACCCGTCGCCGCAAGGTCGTCGCCTAGATCAGGCCACCACCGTCGCAATCGACAGAACCGGCTTCACGCCGGCTCTGTCGTTTCTGCCCGAGGTCGCTGGCTCCTGCGCCGCTCTCCGACATGCGGTTGGCGCGGCTCAACCTGCTGATGCGGGTCGCTGATCGACTAAGCGTCCAGCAGGCCCGACCCGGCCACCACCGGCGCAGGCCCAGCACCGGGTGGTTCCACCGGGCTGTGTTCGTAGCGCATCAACTCCGGGAAGAGTCGTACGACCACGAACAGGCCCGCGAGGCACAGGACTCCGCCGGAGACCACCGAGAACTGGGGCCCTGCGATTGCAGCCACCGCGGCGGCCTCCGCATCGCCGAACCGTGGCCCGCTCGTGACCACCAGGGTGTGGATCGACGATAGGCGGCCGCGAAGGTGGTCTGGCGTCGCGAGCTGTACGATCGAGTTGCGCAGCACCGCGCTTACCACGTCGGCGCCGCCGGCCACGGCCAGTAAAGCGAGGGCGAGCGGGAAGCTGGCAGTCATCAAGCCGAAGGCGGCGATCGCGGCGCCCCAACCGGCCACCGCGGCCACTACTCCGCGGCCCGGACGGCGGATGCGCGTCACCCATCCGCTAAGGGTGGCGCCCAGGAACGCCCCGAGGGCAGGCGCGGCGCTCAGGAGCCCGTAGCCGGCTGGGCCGGCGTTGAAGACGGTGAGGGCGAGCTGCGGGAAGAGCGAGCTGGGCATGCCGAAGACCATGGCGTTGAAGTCGGTGACCAGGGTCGCCAGGACGATCCTCCGATCGCGGGCGAAGCGCAGGCCCTGGCCGATCGATCGCAGACCCGGTCGTGGCGCGTCGGGATGTGGCGGTATAGGAGCGATGAGCAACAGGGCCACCAGACTCGCCGCGAACGTGGCCACGTCGAAGGTGAAGGCCGCCGGGACCCCCCATAGGAAGATCAAGACGCCCGCGAGCAGAGATCCGGCGATGGACACGGTCTGACCGCTGAGCCAGTTGACGGCGATGGCGGCGGGCAGGCGTTCACGCGGCACCAGGCGTGGAATGGCTGATGCCCGGGCGGGCTGATCCACGGCGCCAACCCCGGCGGCGACGAACGCGACGACGTATAGCGCCCACACCGGCGGGCTCGGCTGGACGGCCAGCAGCGCCAGGCACAGGCTCGATGTCGCCAGCAGCACTTGGGTCGCGATCAGGAGGCGCCGCCTGTCAACGGCGTCGGCCACGGCTCCGCCGCCCAACGAGAAGATGAGGATCGGGACCAGCTGGACGAGGGCCAGGAGCCCGATCGAGAGTGAGCTGTGCGTCAGCTGCCACATCTCGAACGGCAAGGCTGTGACCGTGACCTGGCGGCCCAGACCGCTGACGATCTGTCCGAGCCAGATCATCCTGAAGTCGCGGTCGCGCTTGACCGGCTCGAGGTCGACCACAAGGCCGCGCAGCCGGGCGCGGAAGGTCGAGGAAGCGCGTGGCATGGCCGGAAGGATAGGCGACGTCCGGTTTGTCGACACGCCGCTGGACGACAGGCGTTTGCTGCGGCTTACACCACAGGGCACCGTGCCCAGCCGGCCTCGGCTCTCAGTCGGTCTCCTGCCTGAGCAATGCCACTGAAACACAGACGAACCACAGCAGGAGGCTCAGCAGCGATGCCCATTCGAGGGCCGTCACGCTCCAGATGCCCTCGGGCCGGTTCAGGATCCGGGCGTTTGGGTCCGCAGGGTGGTAGGTCGAGTAGATGCCGATGAACGCCAGGAATACGACCACGACTTCCGCGCCCGGCACCAGGAGCCAGCGCGAGAAGCCGGGCCTGGGCGAGGCCAGGAGCCACAGGCTGAAGATGCCGGCGACGAGCCAGCCGGTCAGGAAGAAGACGTCCGACACCACGCGGTGGGTCGACAGGTAGTCCATCGGAAAGACGCCAACGAGCGTCCCCGATATGCCGGCGGCAACAGCCGCAGCGACGAGTGCGGTTCGGAAGCGACCGCTCAGGCGGTCCGCCAACAGGAGCAGGAAGGCGCCCAGCCCGATCCCGCCGAGCACGATGCTCAGGTTGAATGCCCACGCCAGCCTGGAGGCCGCGATCTCACCCAGCTCTGAGACGAAGTGGTTGAGGGGCGAATAGGCCTCGCCTGCGTAACCCCGATATGGAATGGCCGTCACGACCATGCCGACGAGGATGGTGGCCACGGATGCGAGCCCAAGCAGTGCGAGACGCCGAGAGGTCACGGGCACGGAGAGCACGCGGACCGGAGTCGTGGCCACGAGTCCCTTCCTCTCGCGGTGGCGGCGCAAAGTCAGGGTGTCCACCAGCTGCCGAGCGCAGGACAAAGAAATGGTGGAGATGGGGGAGAGTTGAACTCCCCGTCCAGAAACCTTCGCCGGAGACCACTACGAGCGTGTCCGATGATTTGTCGTCGATCGCCCGGTCGGCCGTCGGCAGCCTACCGAGCGCTCCAGTCACGTCCCCTTTCGGGCTTTGACTCCGGCTACGCGACGCTACCCGGGATCGCACCTCCGCTCAATGACGCTTCCACAGCCCACGGAGGCGAGGCTGCTTCCACGCTCACCTTACTGCCTAAGCAGCGAGGGCGAGAGCAGACTGGTTGTTGCCAGTTACTTCTTGTGCCGCCTGTTTAACGAGGCCTGACGGCACCTCGGCTCGCGTTCTCCGGTAACCGGCCCCTGTCGAAACCACGCATCCCCACGGAACCAGCGCACCGGCGCCTGCGGATTGTACAGCGCGCGGAAGAAAGGGCCAACGCCGCTCAACGCGCGCTGCCAGCCGGGAGGCGACCCACGGAACCCCGACGCCGGGCCGGTGCGGCCGGGGCCGGATCGGACGAGGTTGGCGAGACCTACTTGGCAGCCTTGCGGCGACGCGCCAAGGGGATCAGAACGAGAAACGCAGACGACGGAACCGGCGTTGGAGCCGGTTCGCTGGGAACTGGGGTCGGGGCCGGGGCAGGTGGTGCGCCGCCGATCTGCACCTGGCCGTTGACCGCGGTGTAGTGGGAGTACCACACATCCTTGTGGATGACCGCGCCCGAGGCGTCCGTGACGACGCGAGTAACGCCGGTGTCGAACCCGTTGGTCGCGTATTCGGCGATGTTCTGCTGGCCCGGCTTCAGGGTGCTGACGTACTCGGGCGGGTTGTTGTGGGCGACCACGATGTTGGCCTTCCCGCCGCCGGTCCAGGTTACGGTCCGGGTTTGTTCCACGCTCCAGAGTTGGATCGTGATCGTGCTCTTGGAACCGTAGGTGGTCCAGGCTCGGATCACGATCGGGTACGGCGTGTCGTTGGTCCAGCGCAGGTCCCAGGTGGTGCGGCCGTCTGAGAGCACTGTGGCGTCTCGGCCGATCGGGTAGCGGTTGATGTAGTAGTAGTGGGCGTGGCGCTCATCGATCTGCAGTCCGGCCGTGGCGGCGGCGTTGAACATGGTGGTGGAGGCGGAGCAGATGCCGCCACCCATGGCGCCGGTGTGGTCGCTCTTGCCGCCGACGATTACCCCGCCCATCGTGAAGCCGTGAGCCTTGTCGATCGGACCGACGCCGGCGAGGAAGCTGAAATGCTGGCCGGGACCGATTACCTGACCGTTCAGGTTTGTCGCCGGCTGGCGGATGTTCTTACCCATGCCGTTGCTGATGTCCGGGTAGAACGTGGTCGTCCACTTGCCGACTACCACCATGCCGGCGACGGTCTCGATGTTTGAGATCTGTGGATGGATTGGGCCCGTCACGATCTCCACGGTGCCGCTGGCGGCGCTACCGGAGGCCAGGGAGTCGAGGTAGGCGGATATAGCGGTAGTGGTCGCGGCAGCGTCGACCCCGACCCCGTCCTTGCCCGCGGTCAGGCTGCTCGGCTTGCCGGAAGAATCGAAAACTACCGTCGGCTCGGTCGGGCGGATGATGTCGTTCGCCGTCACGCTCGCCACATAAGCCTGGACCTGGGCCGGATCGACCGCCGGCGCGTACGTGCCGTCCGGGCGCGTCCCGAAAACGATCCAGCTGCGGATCTGATCGGCGGTGATCGTCCAGCTCTGGGCCTTCCACGTTGCCGACGCCCCCTCGGGAGGGGTATCCCAGGTGAGTTTCACGTCGATCATCATCTTCTGGGCGCGGGCGATGGCGCTCTGAGCATCGGCATCGCTGATCTGCGGCGGGATCGTCACGAAGGCCCCACCGGCCTGGAGATCGGCGGGAGCGCTGGTCGAGGCGAGCTGCTCGATGATCGTCGAGCCCATCGCGTTCTCATTCATCCCACGTCCGCTCGTCGATGGGGTGACGCTGAAATTCCCACCGTCCGCAGCCACCTGGGCGTTCTTTGGCGCGACCAAGCTCGTGGCGACGAGCTGGTGGAGGCGCTCCGCCAGGGCGGTGGGGTCGACTTCCACGATTACCGGGATGTCCGGCCGGAACGCCGCCGAGTGGACGACCGTCGCGGCATCCGCGAGCGGGTTGCCTGAATGGCCCACGGCCATCGCCGCATCGGCCATCGCCTCGACGTCGGGTCCTCGACCAGCCTGCTGGTAAGTGATCGAGGCCACCCCGACCGGGGTCGTCACCGTGACCTCACCTTGTGCGAGGTAGGCGTATACGGACTGGAGCTTGGCGATCGCCTCGTCGCGGGTCAGGCCCGACAGGTCGACAGAACCGGTATGGACTCCCGGTAGCACGCGGTCGCGGTACACGTTGGCCGCGACGACCGCGGCGGCCGTAAAGATGAAGAGCACGGCCGCCACGCTGACGAGGAATGCCACGGCGAAGCCGGCGAGTCGGCTGTGGCGGCGCGAACTGGACGGTAGTCGCGGGCTGGAACGGCGGAACGAGAACCGTCGGCTGACGGTCGCGGCGGGGATCGGTTCGGCGGTGACCAGGGCCGGTTCGGCGACCGGGGCCCCGATTACAGCGTCAGATCCGGCGACGATCGATGCCGCCTCGGCCGCTTCGAGCTCGGTGGGAACCGTAACGGACGCTTCGGTCGCGGGCACGGGCGGGGGCGCAGCGTCGACGGACGCCGTGGTTGGCTCCTCTGATTCGAATGGATCGAACGATTCCGCGGTCATCTTTCCCCTCGCCACGCAAGCCGGCAACTCGGCGCTTATGGTAACCGATGGATTCGGCCGATCGGCCGCTCTAGCCATCGGACGCCCGCCCGCGAAATACGTGACGCTGGCACCGCGTCGATATTGCCGCGAGGGCAGGCGAGATTCGTTCCGAGGCGCGTCAGACGGTCCGCTGCGCCCGAATCAGCGGCTCCGGCCCCGGTCTGCGTCGGCGATGGCGCGCTCTACCTCGCGGCGGGAGTCGCGCTCCGCGATGTCGCGGCGGCGATCGTGGAGTTGTTTGCCGCGTGCGAGCCCGATCTCGAGCTTGGCCCGTCCGCGTCCGGTGATGTACATCTTGAGCGGCACCAGGGTCAGGCCCTTCGACTTGGTCTTTGTCAGCAAGGCCAGGATCTGGTCGCGGTGGAGCAGCAGCTTGCGCGGCCTCTTGGGCTCGTGGTTGTACCGGTTTCCGGTGTCCCAGGGGGAGATGTTCGCCCCGATGAGCCAGGCCTCGCCGTTGTCGATGCGCGCGTACGCCTCGGCAAGGCTGACCTTTCCGGCGCGCACCGACTTGATCTCAGTCCCAGTCAGGACGATGCCCGCCTCGAACGAATCCTCGACCGAGTATTCGTGGCGTGCTCTTCGGTTTTGGGCGACGGTCTTCTCTTCGCCCATGGTGTCTCCCACTCTGGATTCGATGTGGCTTCGACGAGGTTAGCCGACCTGCGACGCGGCGGCCGGCCCGACTACCGCCGTAGCTACCGGCTGGCGGCCGAAAGTCAGGGGCGCGGCGCCGCCGGTGGCGGTGGAACTTGCGGCCCGACTTCGGCGCCAGCGCCAACGCCCTCGTGCCCGGCGACAGACGCACGAATGCCGGCCCCGAAGGACCGGCATTCGGTTTGCGTTATGACACCACCCGCTCGGTGGCCGGTCCCTAGAGTCCGGCTCCTAGCGAGGTGGTGCAGCGCATCGGCAAATCCGACACTGCACATCACCTCCTTTCGTTCGAGGGCATGGTATCGGAAGGGCGCCCCAGGACGCAACCGACCGGCTGCCCGAGGAGCGGCCCACGGGTCGGCCGGCTGGGGCCGTCCGACCGGGAACTCAGCTCGGGCTGGCCGCGGGGCTCGGAGCGGCGCTGGGGCTCGCGCTCTGGGCGGAGGCAGCGCTCGCGCTCGCGTTAGGGCTCGCGGACGCGGCCGGTTCGGGTGGGAAGCCGAGTTGCTGGAGCCCGGCGTCGAGAACCGGGTCCGTTCCGGCCCGTGCGTTGGCGGAGCTGACAGCCACATCGGGGAGCAGGCCCTTGCCGTTGATCCACACCTTGTCCGGGGTGAGCCAGCGCGCGACCGTGAGGTGGATGCCGCCGAAATCGTTGGATAGTTGCAGCCACTCCTGGACCACGCCCTTGCCGTACGTCTTGGCGCCGACGAGCTTGGCTCGGCCGCGGGCCTGGAGCGCCCCGGCCAGGATTTCGGCAGCCGAGGCCGTGTTGCCGTCGACCAGCACAACTAGATGTACCGAGGGGTCGGTGGCGCGACCGCCGGCGGTCGCGGTCAATTCACTGGTCTTGCCACTCGCATCCTGCTGGTAGCAGATGGTGCCCGATGGGATGAACTCGCTGGCGATCTTGACCGCATCGGCCACGTAGCCGCCGGGGTTGCCGCGGAGGTCGAGGATCACGTTGTGCTGGCCCGCCGCCAGTGCCTCCGCCAGGGCCGTGTCGAACTGCGAGCTGGCCGGCTGGTTGATGCCGCTGACCTGGATGTAGGCGACGGCGCCGTTGGCCAGCGTCTTGGTGTCGATCTCGGGCTGGCTGTAGATCTGGCGCACGATCGTCTTCTGGATCGAGGTCGTCCCTCGCAGCAGGCCAAGCGTGACCGGCGTATTCACCGGGCCCTTGATCAGGGCGATCGCCTGGTCGATCGTCATGCCGTCCAGCGAGGTACCAGCGACCGAGACGATCACGTCGCCCGCCAGGACGCCGGCGGCGGCGGCAGGCGATCCGGGTATCGGCTTGACGATGGCCATCTCGCAGCCGTTGCCGATCTTCGTGCAACTCAGACCCGAGTTCGGGTCGATCGGTTGGAGCTCGACCTGGACGCCGATGCCAAGGGCCTGGCCCCCTACGTTGAGCAGCGAGCTCTGGAAGTCGGAGGGGCCCTGGTAGTAAGACCACTGGTCGTTGAGGCTCTCCATCATCCCCTTGATGGCGGCCTGGACCAGCTGATCCGGGGTCGGCTTGGTAGAACCGGCGAAGTCGCTCTGGATAAGCGAGTAGACGTCCCAGAACGGACCGAAGCGGGTCTCCTGATCGGCCGGGGTCCCGGGCGTCGTTGCCACGTGGGCCCCGAGTGAGTAGCCGCCCATGAACAGGGCGCTTCCGCCCAGGACGGCGACGAGGATCAGGCTCAAACGAGACGGGGCCAAGCCGCGCTTCCGCGATCTGGTCGTGCCGTCCTGCCTTGCCTCCTCGACGCGCTCGTCGATCTCAGACGTCTCGGCGGCGGCCGCGCCTGCAGCCTCGTTGCCCGCGGCCGGCCGTTTCCGACTCTGTCCCGTCTCGAGGTCTGTCTCGGGCGGCGGGGCGGTGGCCTCGAGCTGGTCCGGGCTCTCTGGGTTTGGGTTGGGGAACATGGATCGAAACCTCAGGCAGCAGAACGACGCGGACTCGGCCCACCGATCAACGGATGAGGTAGCTCCGCACGGACAGATACGAGCCGAGGACGCCGATGCCGACCCCGGTTCCAAGGACGATCAGCGCAATGTTCCGGCCGACGGCCGCGCCGGCATCGACGGGCAGAACCTTGAAGTAGTCGGACAGGAAGCTGGTGATGGGCCCCTGCCCGATGAACAGGAGGCCGATGGTGATGGCCGCGCCGAGCAAACCCACCAGCGCTCCTTCGAATATGAACGGCCATCGAATGAAGGCATCCGAGGCACCGACGAGCCGCATGATCTCGATCTCGTCCGCTCTTGACACGACCGCCAGGCGGATCGTGTTGACGATGATGAACAGCACGATCAGTCCACCGATCACGAGCGTCACAGCTCCGCCGGCCCGGAGAATGCCGATGACGGTGACCATCTGGTCTACCGTCTCCTTGATGTTGAGGACCCGGTCGATCGGGGACTGGTTGTTGAGGTAGGAGGCCACGTCGAGGTAGTCGTTGGCGTTACGCAGGTTGATCTGGAGCGAGGCGGGCAGCGGGTTAGTCGGTAGGGAGTTGATGACATCGGCTTCGTCGGGATGGCGGGCCAGGAAGTCACGATAGGCCTGATCCTTCGAGACGAAGTTGACCTGAGTCACCTGTGCCATTTTCTGAAGGGACGCCTCGAGGCTCGCAACGTCCTGCGGTGTGGCCGAATCCTTGAGGTAGGCGACGACCTGGACCTCCTGCTGGACGTAGTTGAGAGTTGCGTCCAGGCCTGTCAGCAGAATGATCAAGCCCGAGAGCATCACCAGCATCAGGACCATCGTCGCGGTCGCCGCAAGGCTCATCAGACCGTTGCGCCAGAACCCTTGCCAGGCGCGTCGAAGGCTGAAGCCGATGAAGGCGACCATTCAGTCCTCGCGGTGGTAGGCCGCGTCGACTTCGTCGCGCACGATCCGCCCGTTCTCGAGGGCGACCACCCGTTTGCGGACCGCCGTGACGACCTCGGCATTGTGGGTCGCCATCAGGACCGTGACTCCGAGCTCGTTGATGCGGAGCAGGAGCTGGATGATCTCCCAGCTGATCAACGGGTCCAGGTTGCCGGTTGGCTCGTCGGCGATGAAGAGCCGCGGGTTGTGGACGAGCGCCCGGGCGATCGCCGTCCGCTGCTGTTCGCCGCCGGAGAGCTGGTTGGGGAACTGATCGGCCTGGCCGGTCAGACCGACCACACGCAGGACGCGATCGACCGCGGGATCGATGTCACGCCGCCGCGCACCGGTGACCTCGAGGGCGAAGCCGACGTTGTCACGGACCGTCTTGTTCGGCAGGAGCTTGAAGTCCTGGAACACGACGCCGATCTTCCGCCGGATCTTGGGCACCTCGCGACGCTTGAGCCGGCCCAGATCGCGGCCGTCGAGCAGGACCTCGCCCCTCGTCGGGAGCTCGTCGCGGATGAGGAGCTTGATCATGGTCGACTTGCCGGCACCGGAAGGACCGACGAGGAAGACGAAGTCGCCCTCGGGAACCGTCAGGTCGATTCCGCGCAGTGCCACCCGGCCGTTGGGGTAGGACTTGGTCACGCCCTGCATGGCGAGCACGATCCTGGACGGCACGGAATCCTGCGAGCGACCGGCGGTCGAGTCAGTCTGGCGGACCGGGCTGGGAGTGGATCCGGAAGGCGCCGCACTCACGATGGGCATGAGGCTAGCACCGAACCGCTGCGCGCCGCTCGAAGCTTGATCGTCACAGGAGCGCCAGACTCGCCGGGATGTACCGCTCGAACTCGGCGAAGGGGCGCGTCCAGCAGAGAAGGGCCGGGAAGCCTTCGATCCGAAGGCCCGCTCGCAGCAGCGCCACCACGGCACGGTCGTTCGCGCCCGGAACCCAGACGGAGGTGGCCCCACGCGGCCTGATGACGGTCATGAGGTGGCCGAGCACCTGGGCCGTCAGCGTCTCGTCGAGCAGGGCCACGGGCCCGAAGCGGCCGGCCTCGGAGCTGTAGCCATAGCCGAGTGGCTCGCCGCCGCTCGTCCTGTAGACGAAGCCGGTTCGGCCGGTGGCCCGCAGGTGGGCATGATCGGCCGGGTGGGCATAGCCGAGGACGACCCTGTCTATCGCGTCGATCTCGGTCGAAGGGCCGGTCCCACCGAATGGCACGGCCTCGACGCCGGCGGGGAGCCGCGCCAGGGCCGACGGATTGGGCGTGCCGACCAGATTGAACACCGGAGCTCGCGGCACGATCCCGAACCGGGCGTAGAGGCCGTTGGATACGGGCTGAGCCGTGTCCGTGCAGACGGCCAGGATTCCGGGCCGTCGATCGTCGAGACCGGAGGTGCCCGGGGTGCTCGACGCCGTCCCTCCGTCCGCGGCTCGGTCTGGTAGTGAAGGCAGGATCTGGGTCAGGAGCGCCCGACCGATTCCGTGGCCCTGCTCGTGCGGCAACACGTACAGCTGCGAGAGGAACCACACATGTTCTCGCTGGGCCGCAATCCCAAATCCCACCACCTGGTCGCGGCCAGGTCCCGTTTCTGGGTCGGGTGGACGCACGGCGACGAGGAACCTCTCCGGGTCCGTGGCCAGGAGATGCTCCAGGAGCGTAAGCAGCGGGTCGAGATAGGGCGGCGGCAGCGGCCTGTTGAGCCGGGCCATGTACTCGTCGACAGCGGAATACCAGACGAGGGCGCAGTCGGCCAGCTCGGCATGCCGCGGCGGGCGGTAGGTGACGGTCACGCTACCCGGCCGCCGGGCTTTGATCCGCCTGCGTCGGGGACCGTGGCGGTGGCTTCGCGCTCGAGCTCAGCCTGCATGAACGCGTCGAGGTCGCCGTCCAGGACCGCCGAGGTATTCCCGGTCTCCAATTCCGTCCGATGGTCCTTGACCATCTGGTAGGGGTGGAGAACGTAGCTGCGGATCTGGTTGCCCCAACCAGCCTCGACGTGCTCGCCGCGGAGCTTGCGCAGTTCGGCCTCGTGCTCCTCGACCGCCCGCTCGAGCAACCGCGCCTGGAGGATCTTCGCCGCGGTCTCCTTGTTCTGCGTCTGCGATCGCTCGTTCTGGCTCTGCGAGACGATGCCAGTCGGAATGTGGGTCAGGCGCACGGCCGAGTCGGTCTTGTTGACGTGCTGGCCGCCGGCGCCAGTCGCGCGGAACGTATCCATCCGGATCTCGTCCCAGTTGAGTTCGACTTCCAGGTCGCTCTCGACCTCCGGCAGCACTTCGACCAGGGCGAAGGTCGTATGCCGGCGCTTCTGCGAGTCGAACGGGCTGATCCGAACGAGCCGATGGACGCCGCGCTCGGCCTTGAGGAAGCCGTATGCCGCCCGACCGTCCACGGCCACGGTGACGCTCTTGATACCGGTTTCCTCGCCCTCGGTCTGATCCAGCACCTCGGTCCCGAAGCGGTGTCGCTCGGCCCAGCGGAGGTACATGCGAAGGAGCATCTCCGCCCAGTCGGTGGCCTCCGTCCCGCCGGCTCCGGCGCTGATCGTCAGGAGCGCGTTGCGACCGTCGTATTGGCCCCCAAAGAGCAGGTCGCGCCGCGCGACGCCGTACTCGCGTTCCAGCTCGGCCGCCTCGACCGCGACGTCGGCCGCGAGACTCTCGTCGCTCTCGTCCTGAGCAAGGTCGAGCAGCTCGAGTGTGGTTTCAGCCCGGGATTGGAGATGGCGCCAGAGGGCTAGCTCCTCGCGAAGCCCCTCAGCCTCACGAAGCACCTTCTTGGCGACCTGCTGGTCGGCCCAGAACTCCGGCTCCCCGGTGAGCGCGTCGAGACCGGCTAGGCGGGTATCTTTTGCCTCGAGGTCAAAGACGCCCCGATGTCGCCTGGATCCGTGTGACCAGGTCGCGGATCTCGGCTGGCTCCACTAAGAGCGGCCTCGGGCGTCCTGGAGAAGGATCGGACGGAGCTCCATCAAGCGCAGGGCGCTCTTGCTCCGGGCGACGACGGGGTTCACGCAGGGGCAGTAGATGTTGTGGGGGCAGACCCCGCAGTTGCCATCGCAGTCGAGGGCTGCTGCGTAGCTGCAATTCCGGCAATCTCGCTCACAGGCTATGAGATCGATGAAAGCCGCTTCCTCTGCCTGCTTCACTACTCTCCTCAGTGTGGCGGCAATCGCCCCTCCTGACAGGCCGCGACTAGATGACGGGTCCAGACCACGGCCGGCGATGAAGTGAGTATACGGTTTCAATTCGGCATAGCCAAGGGGTTAGTTGAGGTCGCCGGCGGGAAATCGCCGTGACCAGCCCCGCTGGCGCTGGATTGCCGTTGCGTATTGCCCACATGTGAGCTCGTGGGCGGCGTCTTGGAGCCGCCCCGCGAGTGCCGCCCTTCGTCCCAATCGCGACATCGTCCGCAACTCTCGCGGTCAACTTGAATATGGACCCAGTCCGTCTGAAGTGTGGTCAATGAGTTGGACGCGGAAGATAGTCTTGAACTGAGCCTGATCCGCGACAGAAGGGAGGCGCGGATCGTTGCCGTGCATGAGGAACGAGAGCCGTAGGACGATGTGGTCCTTCCACCACGCCAGCGCTGAGGTCTCGATCGAGGATGGTTGGGCATTCAGACTCGTGGGCAGCCAGCCGGTCTTTGCGAGCTTGCCGTTGTAGAACGACACGATGTCGGTCTCACTCGCCGACGCGCCAAAGAGGTGGCCTGAAACCGCGTTAGACGGGCCGTCGATGGTCACCGTGGCTTCAAGAGAAATCGTGCCGAGGATCACCGATCCGGGGTACGCGAGCGTGTTCTCCGGCAGGGACTGGAGCGCCGCCAGGGGGCTCGTGCCTTGCCCGCCGCAGCCGGCCATGGCTAGGGCCAGGGCGACCGTGGCTGGCAGCAGGGAGCCGCGACTCATGGCCCGGACTGTGCCGTCTTGGCCGTAGCAGACGGAGTCGCCGCCGGCGCGGCTATGGAATCCGGATCCTGGTTTACGAAGAGATACAGCCCCATCGCGCCGAGCTCGTGGACCATCGAGTTGTAGATGAGGTGGGTGTCGATGTCATCGGGGCTCGTGTCCGTCGGCGATGCCCAGGCCTCGATGCCCTGATCCTGCGCCACTCTCAGGACCCTGAGCATGTGGCTACGGTCCGAAACGAAGAGCGCTGTGTGCAGCCCATGCTGGTCGAAGATAGCCCGGACGTGCTCGAGCGACTCCAGGGTGGAGTTGCCCGTGTTCTCCTCCAGGATGGCGGAAGCGGGGACGCCGCGGGCGATGGCGTAGCGACGACCCGTGTCCGCTTCGGTCGTGCGGTCGCCCGGGAGGTTGCCACCCGTAGTGATCAGATACGGGGCGTCGCCCTCCTTGTAGAGCTCGATGGCATGGTCCAGACGTGCGGCAAGGGCGCCCGACGGGCGGCCGTTGTATTGGGCCGCGCCCAGGACGACGATTGCGTCGACGTGCGGCCTGGCGTCCTGCTGGCCGACCTGCCAGATCCGGAACGTGGTGTACGCGGTGAGGGCCGAGCCTCCCAGACCGAAAGCCGCGATCACCAGCACCAGATCGCGAATCCGCCGCCGCCAGGTGATGGGTGCGGCTACGCTCCGAGCCAGGGTCGAGGTGTTGGGCTGGACGCGGATCGGCGGGCGGGTCACGCTGACGACCGTTGGGGCCGCGACCGGGGGGATCGGGCCGATGCCTTCCCCCGCCCCTCGCCGACCCGATCCGCTAGCGGCCGTGGCACTTCTTGTACTTCTTGCCCGACCCGCACCAGCAGGCGTCGTTTCGGCCCATGCGTACGCCCGCCGGCGAGTATCCGGGCCTCACGGCGCCGTCGACGCCATTGCTCGACGCGCTGCTGGATCCGCCCACGGGGCGACCTTGCGGCAGCGGCTTCTTGAGGTTGGACATGCCGCTGGCGATGCGCTTGGCGGCGCCATCCGAGTCGGGCGAGCCCCCGGCGGGTGCAGGACCCGTTCCCTCGACGCCCTCCGGCGCCGCGGGCTGACGCACGATCGAAACCCGGAAGATCGTCGTCGCCACCTGATGCCGGATCAGGGCGCTCATCTCCTCGTAGAGGCTGAATGCCTCCTTCTTGAAGGCGTTGATCGGGTCTTCCTGGGCGTAGCCGCGCAGGCCGATGCCCTGGCGCAGCTCATCGATCTCCGTAAGATGCTCGACCCAGATCGAGTCGATCGTGCGAAGCAGCACCAGCCGTTCGATGAGCGCCCAGTCCTCGGGGTTTTCCTCAGACTTCTGCTCGAGCCGCTCGGCCGCCAGGTCCTTCAGATGTATGGCGATGGCATCGCGGCCGTGGAAGTCCCAGAGCGCATCTTCGTTGAGGTCCGGCCCGCCCAGGCCCATGGCCTCGATCGCCGCGACCAGGCCGGGCATGTTCCACTCCTCCATCGGGAGGGACGGGTGGAGGTGCTGGTCGACGATCGTGTCGATCTCCTGGTCGACGAACGCCTGGACCGTGTCCGACAGGTCCTCGTTCCGCAGGACCTTGTCGCGCTCCTCGTAGATGGTCTCGCGCTGCTTGTTGATGACGTCGTCGTACTCGACGACGCGCTTGCGAATGTCGAAGTTGTAGCCCTCGACCCGGCTCTGGGCACTCTCGATGGTCTTGGAGACGAGGCGCGATTCGATCGCCATGTCCTCTTCAAGGCCCAGCCGCTCCATCAGCCCTGCCACCCGGTCGGAGGCGAACCGCTTCATGAGATCGTCTTCGAGCGAGAGGTAGAAGCGGGACGACCCCGGGTCGCCCTGGCGGCCGGCGCGGCCCCGCAGCTGGTTGTCGATCCGGCGCGAGTCGTGGCGCTCGGTGCCGATGATGTGCAGGCCCCCGGCCGCGACAACCTTCTCGTGCTCCTCGTCGCAGATCCGCTTGGCCTCAGCCAGGGCCGCGTCGTATGTCTCCTTCTCGACCTCGGCCGGGTTGAGTCCCTTGCGGTGGAGCATTTCGGAGGCGAGCCCTGCCGGGTTGCCGCCGAGCAGGATGTCGGTGCCGCGACCGGCCATGTTCGTGGCGATCGTCACGGCGCCGGTGCGGCCCGCCTGGGCCACGATCGGCGCCTCCTTCTCGTGGAACTTGGCGTTGAGGACCTCGTGCTTGATGCCGCGGCGCATGAGCATGTCGGCCAGCCGCTCGGACTTCTCGACCGAGACGGTGCCGACCAGAACGGGCCGGCCCTGGTCGTGCATGTCGACGATCTCGTCGATCAGGGCGGTGAACTTGCCCGTCTCGTTGCGGAAGACCAGGTCCGCCTCGTCCTCCCGGATCATCGTCCTGTGGGTCGGGATGGCCACGACCTCGAGCTTGTAGATCTTGTGCAGCTCCTCGGCCTCGGTCATTGCGGTGCCGGTCATGCCGGCCAGCTTGGTGTAGAGGCGGAAGTAGTTCTGGAAGGTGATCGTGGCCAGGGTCACCGACTCGCGCTGGACCCGGAGCCCCTCCTTGGCTTCGATCGCCTGGTGGAGACCCTCGCTCCAGCGGCGCCCCGGCATCTGGCGGCCGGTGAACTCGTCGACGATGACGATCTCGCCGTCCTTGACGATGTAGTCGCGGTCTCGTTTGTAGAGGGCGTGGGCCTTGAGGGCGGACTCGAAGTAGCGCGCCAGTGTCGGATCCGCGTCGTAGATGTTCTGGACGCCGAGCAGCTTCTCCATCTTGGAGATGCCTTCCTCGGTCGGCGAGACGGCCTTCTCCTTGAGATCGACGAAGTAGTCGCCGCCTTCCTCGTCTCCTTCCGGCCGGGCTACGAGGCGCGGCACGAGGCGGGCAAACAGGAAGTACTTGTCGGCCGACTCTTCGGCCTGGCCGCTGATGATGAGCGGGGTCCGAGCCTCGTCGATGAGGATGTTGTCGACTTCGTCGACGATGGCGAAATAGCGCCCGCGCTGAACCCGCTGGTCGAGCTCGACGACCATGTTGTCCCGCAGGTAGTCGAAGCCGAACTCGTTGTTCGTGCCGTACGTGATGTCCGCTTCGTAGGCCTCCCGGCGAGTGCAGGGCCGGAGGTTGAGCAACCGCTCGTCGGTGGTTGGGTAGCCGGGCTCGAACAGGTACGAGGTGTCGTGGGTGATGATCCCGACCGACAAGCCCAGGAAGTGGTAGATGGGACCCATCCACTGGGCATCGCGGCGAGCCAGGTAGTCGTTGACGGTGACGAGGTGGACGCCCCGGCCGGTCAGGCCGTTGAGGGCTATAGCGAGCGGTGCGACGAGGGTCTTGCCCTCGCCGGTCTTCATCTCGGCGATCTTGCCCTGGTGCAGGACGATCGCGCCCATCATCTGGACGTCAAAGTGCCGCATCTTTAAGGTGCGTTGCATGGCCTCGCGGGTCGCCGCGAAGACCTCGGGCAGGACCTTGTCCATGGCGGCCTGGACGCGGCCGTGCTCGCGCTCGCGGCGCTCCTTGGCGATCTCGCGGCGGCGTTCGAGTTCCGGGTGGTGGCGCTCTTCGTCAGAGGGCTCTTCCGGCTCCCCCGCGTCGCGGATCTCCTCACGAATCTCGTCGATCAGGGCGCGTATCTCTTCATCGGACCGTGCCTGCATCTCCGGCTCGAGCTCGTTCATCCGGTCTACGAGCGGCTCGAGGCGCCGGAGCTCGCGGTCGTTCGAGTCGACGAAGCGACTCAGGAAGCCAAGCATTCAGGCTCACGTTCGTTGGCGGCCCGCATCGGAGGGCCAATGGCCAGGACCTCGGCCGAGGCGGCGACGCCCCTCGGCGTCGGCCGATGACAGCCTCCCGGCATCGCCGAGGGCTGGGCCGAAAGTATAGGCCAGCAGGCGGCGACGGCTTGCGGCCGAGCGGCTAGTGCCAGAAGTGCGACCCGTAACCCCACAGCAGGAGGACGAACGTTACGCCAGCCAGCGCCGCCCAGAACGCCACAGCGGCCACGGTCGAGGTCGGGTTCATCTCGGTGTTCCGGAGCGGAGCTACTCGCCAGCGGCTCGAACGCAGGCCCTTGCGCCAATCCTCGCCGTGGTCCTTGCCGGGCGGCCGCGTCGGTACGAGGCTGCCCTGCCCGTCCGGTCGATGGAGCTGGAGTGTCATGACCTGAGGTTCTCCTTGCGCGCCACGAGGCGGCCGCCTTCGCTCCGATCAGCGCCGCCCGGCGTCGGAGGTCCCGGTCGCCGGTGCGTCCGCCGCCGTCTTACCTGCGGTCTCTCGCGCCGTGGTCTGGGCCGTGGTCTGGGCCGTGGTCCGGGCTGTGGTTCGGGCTGTGGTTCGGGCCGCGGTCCGGGCTGTGGTTCGGGCCGCGGTTCCAGCCGCCGGTCGGCCGTTTCCGTCCGGAGCCGGTCTGTCGGCCACGTTCTCCGTGTCCCAGAGGAGCATTTCCTGCGTGAATTGGACTTCGCTCGTGAACAAGGCTCCGACGGATTGGCCGCGATGGATTCGGACAATCGCTTCGGCGATCAGCGGAGCGAGCGAGCGGACGATGATCTTGCCGCCGCGCTTTTCGGGTGGGATCGGGATCGAGTCCGTGACCACGACCTCACGCAGGTTCGAGTTCGCGATTCGCTCAACGGCCGACTGCGATAGGACGGCATGCGTGGCGCAGGCGTACATCTCGGTCACGCCCTCGCGCTCCAGCGCGTCGACGATCTGGATGAGCGTGCCGGCGGTGTCGATCTCATCATCGACGATGATCGCCCGCTTGCCGCGGACGTCGCCGATGACGTTGAGCACCTCGGCCTGGTCCTGGTTGCCGATGCGGCGCTTCTCGACGATGGCCAGAGGCGCGTCGAGCAGCTCGGCAAAGGTTCGGGCGCGCTTGGCGAACCCCAGGTCGGTGACGACGACGAGGTTGTCGAGGTTCTTCTGGCGGAAATGAGCGGACAGCAGATGCACGGCCGTGAGCTCATCGACCGGGATGTTGAAGAAGCCCTGGATCTGGCCCTGGTGCAGGTCCACCGTCAGGATCCGGTTGGCCCCGGCGACGGTCAGCATGTCGGCGATCAATCGGGCGGTTATCGGTACGCGCGGTTGATCCTTCTTGTCCGATCGGCCATAGCCGTAGTAGGGCACGACGGCCGTGATGCGACCCGCGCTGGCCCGCTTGAAGGCGTCGATCATGATCAGGAGCTCCATGATCGACTTGTTGACCGGCCGTGAGGTCGGCTGGATCAGGAAGACGTCCTTCTCCCGGGCGTTGTCGATTATCCGAACGAAGATGTTCTCGTTCGCGAACTCGAACACCTCGGCGTGGCCGAGATCGATCCCCAGGTAGCGGCAGATGTTCCCCGCCAGGTCCGGGTTGGCATTCCCGGTGTAGACGTCGAACTGGTCCGCTGCTGGCAAGACTGCCTCCGGGTTGACGCTGAAGGTCACTTGGGGGCCGCGCCGCCGGGCGCGGGCTGCGTTCCTCCCGGGTCATTGTCCGACAAGCCACCACGTTGTGCCAGCCCGGCGCGGAATGCGGCTATGCCGACCACCTTGTCGCCGGCGTTGAGGCGCATGACGATCACGCCACGGGCCTGCGACGAGTAGCGGTTGATGGTGTTGGTCTCGGTCCGGACGACCTGGCCGCCGGCGCTGATGAGGAGCAGCTCCTCGTCGAGCTCGGTGACCTGCTGGACCGCGGCCACGTCGCCGGTCTTCTTGCCCTCCAGCGAGATCAGCCGGACGCCCTGGCTGCCGCGATGCATCGCCCGGAACTCAGTCAGCGGCACGCGCTTGCCGTAGCCCGTCTCGGTAAGGACGAGCAGGTCGGCCGTGCGCTGGACCACGCTCATGCCCACGACGTGGTCCGTCGGGCTTGCCAGCCGGATGCCGATCACCCCGGCCGCCGGACGGCCCATCGGGCGAACCTCGGTCTCGGGGAAGCGGGCGATCTTGCCCTGGGCGGTCGCGACGATCACGTCGTCCTCGCCCGTGGCGACGTCCACCCAGGCGAGCTCGTCGTCGGAAGCGATCGTGATGGCGATGATGCCGCTGCTCCGGACCTTCTCGAATTGCTCGAGGGGGGACTTCTTGACCACGCCGTTGCGCGTGGCCATGACCAGGAACTTGCCGGCGTTGAAGTCGGACAGGGTGATCGTGGCCATCGGGACCTCGCCCGGCTCGACCTGGACGCCGGGGAGATTGATGATGGCGATGCCTTTGGCCTGGCGGCTGGCGTCGACGATGGTGTGGACCTTGGCCGAGAAGACCCGGCCGCGGTTCGTGAAGAAGAGCGCCCAATCGTGCGTGTTGGCGACGAGAAGATGCTCGACGGCGTCCTCTTCGCGGGTCACGTGGCCGATGATTCCCTTGCCTCCGCGGGCCTGGCGGCGGTAGGTCGCGACCGGCTGACGCTTGATGTAACCGCGCCTGCTGATGGTGACGACGACGTCTTCGTCCGCGATGAGGTCCTCGTCGGTCATCTCGCGGCTGGAGTCGTCGGCAATCCGCGTCCGGCGGGCGCCCGCGTACTTCGCCTTGAGGGCCGCCAGCTCGTCCTTGATGACCGCAGAGATGCGAGACGGGTTGGCCAGGATGTCCTCGAGCTCGGCGATGAGCTTGATGATCTCGAGGTATTCGTCCTCGATCTTCTTGCGCTCGAGGGCCGCCAGCCGAGCCAGGCGCATGTCGAGGATTGCCTGGGCCTGGATCTCGGTCAGCGCGAAGCCGCTCATTAGGTTGTTGCGGGCGGTCTCGACGTCGGCCGAGGCGCGGATGGTCCGGATCACCTCGTCAAGGTTGTCGAGAGCGATCTTGAGGCCTTCCAAGATGTGGGCCCGGGCGCGGGCCTTTTCGAGATCGAACTCGGTGCGGCGGCGGACGACCTCGCGCCGGTAGTCGATGTAATGCTGAAGAACCGCCTTGAGCGGCAGTGTCTGGGGCTGGCCGTCGACGAGGGCGAGCATGTTCAAGTTGAATGCCGTCTGCATGGCCGTGTGCTTGAACAGGTTGTTCAGGACGCGGTGGGGGTCGGCGTCGCGCTTGATCTCGACGTATATGCGCATGCCGTCGCGGTCCGATTCGTCGCGCAGGTCGGCGATGCCGTCGATCTTCTTGGCCCCGACCATGTCCGCCATCTTTTCGAGTAGCGCCGACTTGTTGACCATGTACGGCAGCTCGCTGACGATGATCGCCATGCGCCCGTGGCGGGTCTCTTCGAAGGCAACCTGGGCGCGAACGACGACCCGGCCGCGGCCGTGGGCGTACATCTCCCGGATGGCGTCGACGGTCTCGTTCTCGCCCGTTATGGGATTGCGGCGAGTCTCGTAGCGGAACATGATTCCGCCGGTCGGGAAGTCCGGGCCGGCGATGAACTTGCAGAGATCGTCGGAGGTCAGCTGCGGGTCTTCGATGAGGGCCGCGGCCGCATCGCAGACCTCGCCCAGATGATGTGGCGGGATGTTGGTCGCCATGCCGACGGCGATCCCCGACGAGCCGTTGACCAGCAGGTTTGGGAGCCTGGCGGGCAGGACCGTGGGTTCTTTCTGGGTTCCGTCGTAGTTGTCGATAAAGTCGACGGTGTCCTTGTCGATGTCGGCTAGCATCTCGGACGAGATCCCGGTCAGGCGAGCCTCGGTGTAGCGCATCGCGGCCGCGCTATCGCCGTCGATCGAGCCGAAGTTGCCCTGGCCGTCGACGAGCGGATAGCGCATCGAGAAGTCCTGAGCGAGCCGGACCAGCGCCTCGTAAAGAGCGGCGTCACCGTGGGGGTGGTACTTGCCCATCACCTCGCCGACGATCGCGGCGCACTTGCGATAAGACGAGGTCGCCGAAAGGCCCATCTCGCCCATCGTGAAGAGGATGCGGCGATGGACCGGCTTCAGGCCGTCGCGGACGTCTGGCAGAGCTCGCGACACGATGACGCTCATCGCGTAGTCGAGGTAGGCCGTCTTCATCTCGTCCTCGACGCGGACGACTCGAACCAGGCCCAGATCGTCGGTCACGGTGCGCTATGCCTCCATTGGGCTGCGGACGGGGCGCGAAGCGGCGCCGTAGTCGGTGTCGTGGATGAATGCGGCCGCCGCGGCCGCGGCGCGCGAGCTCGAATTTGCGGCGGGACGGCGTCGGATCCCTTCCAGCTCGGCCCTCAGGTCGGCGGCGGTGTCGCCGGGGAGCTTTGTCAGCGAGTCTCGAATTACCCAGGCGCGGTTGCCGTCAGCATTCTGCCGAGCCGTCTGCGCCTCGCCCTGCGCGAAGGCGGCCACGGCCCCGGGATCGAGCCCGGCGAGGGTTCGAAGGGCCCAAGAGAGCGCCTTCTGGACATCGGGCTCGTTGTCGCCGATAAGTTGTTCGACCAGAGCCAGGCCGCGTCGGACGACGAGCTCGGCCACTCGCTCGGGGTGGTTCCCGTGGGGCAGCGTCGCCAGCGTGGAGCCCACGAGCCGCCGCTCCCAGCGCGAGGGCGAGAAGACGAGCTGCTCGAGCTCCGCCCAGCGCCTTGGGTCGCCAAGTATCCCCGCGGAATACGGATGGGCGAGCGTGTCGACGCCGATCCAGTCCGTCGCTTCACGGGCAGCGCGCCGCATCAGCTGCCACGTCCGCTCCGGATCTGTGCGCAGAAGACGCTCCAGGTTCCACATTCCGAACCAGCGGAGCTCGCTCGTCTCCTCGCGGAGCAGGCGATCCGTGGCGTCCATGACGAGCGCCGTGGAGATGCGCTTGGTTGCCTTGCGAAAGGCCCGGTGGGCGGCGCCGAGAAGCGGCAGGCGAACACCCAGGACGGGGCCGATGCCGGGCGCGACGGTCCGAATGCCTTCGACGACCACCGGGTCGGCAAGTTGGAGCAGCCCGCCCTGGAGCTCTCCGACGAAGGCTGCCGGGTCCCCGACGAGATCCGCGAGCCGATAGCCGAGAGCAGTAGCCGCGGCAAGATGTTCCTCGACGAACGCGTTCGAGGCCGCGGTGATCGTCGAGGCTGCGTCCGGGCTCATTACGACTGCTTCTCCGCGACGCCGTACAGCTCCTTGAGCTCGCGCTTGCGGGCTTCGTTCGCGGCGACATAAGTGCCTTCGGCGACAGCCAGCTCGACGCCGGTCTCGGCATCGACGATCCGGCCCGCAGTGACCTGAATGCGGCGCTTCTCGCTGGTGATCCAGCCTTCGGCGCGGATCGACTGACCCACGGTGACGGGCCGGCGGAAGTCGACGCTAATGCGCGCGGTGACCCCCCAGCTGTCCTGGGCCACCAGAGCCCACGCCATGACCTCGTCGAGGATTGCGCACAGGATGCCGCCGTGGATGATCCCTTCCCAGCCCTCGAAGCGGCGAGGCATCGCCAGCTCGGTGGTGCACCGGCCGGGTTCCAGCTTGAGCTTGAGATGCAATCCGGCATCGTTCAGCTCGCCGCAGGCAAAACAGTTGTGCGGCCGGATGCGGAAGTCCTCGTACGACAGCGTGGCCCCCTGGACGGCGCTCACGGAGTCCCCGACCAGCGCCTTCTCCTCGGCGACTCCGTCAGACATCGAGGTTCTGGACCTTTCTGGCCTCGGTCTTGATGAAGTCCTTGCGCGGCTCGACGCGCTCGCCCATCAGCATGGTGAAGATGGCGTCGGCTTCGGCGGCATCCTCGACCTCGGCCCGCAGCAGCGTCCGCGTCTCCGGGTTCATCGTGGTCTCCCAGAGCTGATCGGCGTTCATCTCGCCGAGGCCCTTGAAGCGCTGGACCGTCACGTTTCTGGCGGCCAGCTTCTTGACGATGGCGTCGCGCTCGGATTCGGACGCGGCGTAGTGAGTCACCTTGCCGGTGCTGACCCGAAACAGGGGCGGCTGGGCGATGAAGAGGAAGCCGTTCTCGAGGACCTGGGGCATGTGCCGGAAGAAGAACGTGAGCAGCAGGGTCCGGATGTGGGCACCGTCTACGTCGGCGTCGGTCATGATGATGATCCGCTGGTAGCGGAGCTTCGCCAGGTCCAGCGAGTCGCCGATGCCCGCGCCCAGGGCGATGACCAGCGGGCGGATGTTCTCGCTCGAGACGATCTTGTCCAGGCGGGCCTTCTCGACGTTGAGGAGCTTGCCGCGGAGCGGCAGGATCGCCTGAAAACGTCGATCGCGACCCTGCTTGGCCGAGCCGCCGGCCGAGTCGCCCTCGACGATGTACAGCTCGCTCTTGGCAGGATCCCGTTCCTGGCAGTCGGCCAGCTTGCCCGGGAGCGACATGCCCTCGAGGGCCCCCTTGCGGATCACGAGGTCGCGTGCCTTGCGGGCGGCTTCACGGGCGCGCGCCGCCGTGAGCGACTTCTCGATCATGCGCCGACCGTCGGCGGGGTTCTCGTCGAGGTACTGGCCGATGCCCTCGGCGACTGCCGCCTCGACCGCGCCCTTGACATCCGCGTTGCCGAGCTTGGCCTTGGTCTGGCCTTCGAACTGCGGGTCGACCAGCTTGACGCTGACAACCGCGGTGAGACCTTCGCGAACGTCCTCGCCAGATAGGTTGGCGTCGGCGTCCTTGAGGATGCTGGCCCGACGGGCGTAGTCGTTGAGCGAGCGGGTCAGGGCCGCGCGGAAGCCGGTCAAGTGGGAGCCGCCGTCGACGGTGTTGATGTTGTTGGCGAAGCTGAAGACATTCTCCGCGTACGAGTCGTTGTATTGGAGAGCCACTTCGATCGCCGTGGAGCCCTCTCGTCGTTCGACGTAGATCGGGCGGTTGTTGAGCGTCTCTTTGTTCTTGTTCAGGTGACGCACGAAGGAGACCAGGCCGCCCTCGAAATAGAACGAACGTTCACGGTCCGCCCGGTCGTCCAGCAGGCGAATCCATAGACCCTTGTTGAGGTACGCCGACTCGCGTAGTCGCTGGGCGATCGTGTCGAACGAGAACTCCACCGTCTCGAATACCTGCGAATCGGCCTTGAAGATGGTGGTCGTGCCCTTCCGGTCGCCCTGCGGCCCGATCCTTCGGACCGGCGTAGTCGGCACGCCGCGCGAATACTCCTGTGACCAGACCGACCCGTCTCTGGCAGATTCCACGCGGAGCCATTCCGACAGAGCGTTGACGACGCTCACGCCGACGCCGTGCAGACCGCCCGAAACCTTGTAGCCGCCGCCGCCGAACTTCGAGCCGGCATGCAGGACGGTGTGGACGATCTCGAGCGCGTCCTTGCCGCTCGGGTGTCGACCGACCGGGACCCCGCGGCCATCGTCCGTTACACGCACGGCGCCATCCTCGAGGACCCGGACCTCGACGATGGTCGCGTGACCGGCCATCGCTTCGTCGATCGAGTTGTCGACGACCTCCCAGACCAGGTGATGAAGCCCACGCCCATCCGTCGAGCCGATGTACATGCCCGGTCGCCGGCGGACCGGATCGAGGCCCTCGAGAACCTGAATGCTTTCCGCGTTGTAGTCGCTCGTGGCCGACTTGCGCGAACGGCGAGCCGGCGGCGAGGTCGTGCCGGCGCTCGAGGCGCTCGGGTTTGCGTTCGCAGATCCGCTGATGGCGCGCGGGAGATCCTGGGTCAAGAGATTCCTCCGGTCAGACGGTCGAAGAGGCGCGAAAACTCCTCGTCGCTGTAGTACTCGATGACGATGCGTCCACCTTTCCTCGATCGGGCGAGAAGAACCTTCGTGCCCAAGGCCCGACGTAGGTCCTCCTCCAGGCTCTCCATCTGGGTGCTGGTTTCGGCTTTGGTGCTGGCCGTGGGCGCCGGCTTGTCGCGTAATCGGCGCACCAGCTCCTCGGTCTGCCGCACGGACAGCCCGCGGCTCATCACGGCCTGGACGAGCTGCCGCTGAGCGGCCGGGTCCGCTCCCACCATGGCGCGGGCGTGGCCTTCGGCAATGTTGCCTTCGCCGAGTGCCTCCTGGACTGAAGGCTCGAGGTCGAGCAGTCGCAACGTGTTCGTGACGGTGGAGCGGGCACGTCCGACCCGACCGGCGATCTCGTCCTGCGTCAGCCCAAACTCGTCGGCCAGTTGGCGGTATGCATGTGCTTCTTCCAGGGCGTTGAGGTCGGCTCGCTGAACGTTCTCGACGAGCGCAATCGCCAGCTGGTCGCGCTGTGCCATCTGTCGGACGATCGCCGGCACATGGTCGAGGCCGGCCATCTGTGCGGCGCGGACGCGCCGCTCGCCCGCGACGAGCTGGTAGCCGTCCAGCACCTCGGTCACCAGCACCGGCTGGAGAACGCCGTGGACGGTGATGCTCGCGGCGAGCGATTCCAGGGTGCGCTGTTCGACTCGCTGGCGAGGCTGGTAAGGATTGCCGCGGATCCGCGAGATTGGGATATCTACGGCGGCAGACCCAGCCGGACTGGTTTGAGGTATGAGCGCTTCGAGCCCGCGGCCCAGAGCCGTGTGCCTCTCGATATGCGATGGCGTCAACGCGAACTCCCGTCTAGCGCATCGACGGCGCCTCGAGCCGTGGATGCCTGCTTGTCGCCAGCGCCGGCGATAGCCTCAGGCCTCCCGTCGCGTTCGCGCAGCTCGGCAGCGAGCGCGGCGTAGGCCTCGGCACCCCTAGAATCGGGCCGGTACAAGGCAATCGGCAGCCCGTAGCTGGGCGCTTCGGAGAGGCGGACGCTGCGTGGGATGACGGTGTCGAATACGGCCGACCCGAGATGCCTGCGAACCTCAGCATCGACCTCGGCGGAGAGGTTCGTCCGCGGGTCATACATCGTCAGGACGACTCCCTTGATCGCCAGATCTGGATTGAGGTGATTCCGAACAAGGTTGATGGTTGCGATCAACTGAGAGAGGCCTTCGAGAGCGTAGTACTCACACTGGATGGGTATCACCACCGCGTTGGCAGCGGTGAGAGCGTTCACTGTCAGCAGACCCAGCGACGGCGGGCAATCGAGCAGGATGTAGTCGAACGAGGCCACGAGGTCGGTCAGGATGCGAGCCAGTCTGCGTTCGCGCTGGGGAAGCGGAGCGAGCTCGACCTCGGCCCCGGCCAGAGATATCGAGGAAGGAACGATCGATAGGCCCGGAATCGTGGTCGGTTCGATCAGCTCAGAGACAGATGCGTCCTCGATGATGGCTTCGTATACAGAACGGTGGATCTCGGCGCGATCGAGACCGAAGCCGCTGGTGGTGTTTCCCTGCGGATCGAGGTCGATAACGAGGACGGCGTCGCCGGCGAGGGCCAGGTAGGTCGAAAGGTTTACTACGGTCGTGGTCTTGCCCACGCCACCCTTTTGGTTGGCGCAGGCGATGATTTGACCCACTCAGGTCCCCATTTCGGTCGTTGGAAGCGGTCAAATTCTACCATTCAAGGCCGTTGCCCGGTTCCGACGCGCTCCTGGTTGGGGCCGCGCGGGCATGAGCCGCGAGCCCTTGGATCCTCTGCGACGGCGCGGGAAACCTACCCCAAACCGCTTCCCTGCGGCTTATCGGCCTCGATTTGCGTGGGGCTGGCCGCATGCCGGCTCGAATTCGGGCTCGGTGCCGGACTGTCGGTCCTGCCGGGCATTCCCCTGCTCGGGCGATCAAGCCGGCGGCGGAAGAGCGGCCACGCTGGCGACCGCAACCGGGGCACGCTGGCGACCGCAACCGGGGCACGCTGGCGACCGCAACCGGGGCACGCTGGCGACCGCGACGCCTCGCGTTGGGCGGTTCCTCTCGGAGACTGCAGACCGCGCTGCCGGCTTGGGCGCGCCAATTGACTGCGAGCCCGCACCGAGGACGCTCTCGGCCGCGGCGCGGCGCCGACGAGTACGGAACGGCCCGTTCTTCAGGTTTCACGTGCAACATCGCCTGAATCTCGCTTGCCGGCCGTCGGCCCGGCGATGCCGGCTTTCGAATTGCCTGCAGCCGCCCAGGACCAGGCGGCGCAAGGTTTCACGTGCAACGGATCGGGAGACCGCCTGTCCAGTCCGGAGCTACTACGCGCTGGGCGACCAGCGTTTGGCTGTTGGGAGAGCGGCACGACCGACCTGGGAACCGTTGCGAGGGCCTCGGGAATCTGCCCCGGTGCCAGGTCGCAGCTGGCCCGCAGCCGAGGCGGCTAGCAGTGGCGAAAGGGAGAGGCGGCAATTCGCAGGAAGACGATCGAAGTTGTTAGGGACGGCCGCAGGTTGGCGAGGCAGTTCCGACCATCGCCGGGTAGCCGTCATGCGCCGCAGGAACGATGCGGACGTATGGAATTGACAATGGCGATCGCGTCGAACTGGTCGTGGCCGGGCACCTCGCGGCCTCCTGCCGCCGACCCGAGCCGGCCGTCCTCGAGCCCGCCAGTTCCGGTCCGCATGCGTGCCACACGATGCGTGACCTCCCGCCGGACTCCTTGGCACAGCCCGGCCAGCGTTTGTCCCGAACTTGTCCGCGGTCCTATACTCCCCCCGTTAACGCCGCTCGTCGGTCGCGCTCCACGTACCGGGGCGCCACTCCAACCCCGCACATGAGGGCTGGCCGCCATGGGTCCCGCATTCGCTGCGGTCGGCGCCGGCATCGCGGCGCTCCTCGAAACAACGGTAACGTCGCGATACCAGATCGCCGACGCTCAACTCCAGGTCTCTCTCGTATTCGCGGTCGTCGTGACCCTCGTGTATGGGTTCGAGGAAGGGATGGCCTGGGCCTTCGTGGGAGGTCTATGCCTCGACCTATTCGCGGTGAGACCGCTTGGGTCCAGCGTCTTCGAACTCCTGGTTGTCGTGGCGCTGACGGCTCTGGCCGAGCCGCTTCTGCGGCGGTCCCGCTATCCTGGGTGCGTCGTTGCCGTCCTCGTGTTGACCCCGATCTTCCTGGTGCTCTCAGATGTGACCACCGGGCTTCTAAGTCCGCCCGCGCCGCCGCTTCCCTTCACTCATCTCATCGCTGCGGCCGTGGTGAACGCTGTCGTCGCCGCGCTCGTCGCTCCACTGGTGATCGCGCTCAAGCGACGTGGAGAGCAGCGCGAACGCGTGCTCTGGTGGAGGTGATCCAGTGACCGTAGCCATGGACGACCATCGAGGCGAACCGAAGAACCTGTACCGCTTCGGGGCGTTCGCCCTGGCCGTAGTCGTGGGCGTCACCGCGCTCTCCGCGCGGATGTTCTATCTGCAGGTCGTGCAGGGTCAGCAGCAGTACCAGGGCACCGACACTACCCAGAACACCGCGACCCAATCCGTCCCCGCGACTCGCGGTCTGATCTTCGATGCCTCCGGAAACCCGCTCGTGAAGAACGTGGTGGACTACTCCATCACCATCACGCCGAGCGACTTGCCGCTCGCCGACGAGCCGACGGTTGCCGGGCGTTTGGGCTCTATCCTCAACATGGATCCCATATACATCGAAACGCAGATCGATAGCACCACGGGATCCCTCTTCGTTCCGGTCAAGATCGCCGACGGTGTCGACGTCAAGGTGGCGCAGTTCATCGAGGAGAACTCAGACCAGCTACCCGGCGTCAAGGTAGTCGTCACCCAGAAGCGCGAGTACTTGACGAAGGATCTGTTCGCCGAGCTCATCGGGTATGAGGGCCAGATCACAGCCGCGCAGTACGCTCAATTGAAGGCCTACGGCTATTCGTCTCAGGACATCGTGGGACAGGCCGGTCTCGAGAACTATTACGAGCAGCAACTTCGCGGCACCCCGGGCCAGCAGACGGTCGCAGTCGACTCGTCGGGCAAGGCCATCCCGGGCCTGGTGACGGGCGGCACCGCGTCGATTGCGGGTGATTCCCTCACGCTCAATATCGACACTCACGAGCAGCAGATCGCGCAGCAGGCGCTCCAGTGGGGTCTCAGCGCCTCAGGCGTGAAGAGAGGCGTGATCATCGTCGAGAACCCGCAGAACGGGAAGATCCTGGCGATGGTCAGCCTGCCCAGCTACAACGATCAGCTGTTCGCGGACGGCATCAGCGACACTGACTTCCAGAAGCTGCTAGCCGACCCGAGCCAACCTCTCTTGAACAAGGCCATCGGGGCCCAATACGCGCCCGGATCGACCTTCAAGCTCGTTACCGGGACCGCCGGACTGGTCGCCGGACCGCCCGTGGCGGCCCCGCTAGCGCCCGGGACTGAGGGCAGCAACACTCCCTCGATCGACATATCGTCGACGCTTCTCTCGCAGCCGTATATCCAGATCGGCGAGTTCAAGTTCTGGGAATGGAACAAGCAGGGTTGGGGCCCGCTGAACATCACCGGTGGCGTCGCGTACTCGAGCGACACCTTCTTCTACCAGCTCGCAGAACTGGTTGGCCTCAACAAGCTGACCTACTGGGCCGACCAGTACGGCTTCGGCAAGCCGACCAAGGTCGACCTGCCCGAGACCGCCACGGGCATCGTCCCGACGGCCGCCTGGAAGCAGGCCAACTTCGGCATGCCTATGTACACCGGCGAGATCCTCCAGGCCGGCATCGGGCAGGGCTACGACGCGGCGACGCCGCTTCAGCTGCTCGACGCCTACTGCGCCCTCGCGAACGGCGGCACGGTCTGGCAGCCGCAGATCGTCGGGTCGATCAAGGATGCCTCCGGCCACACAGCGCAGGTCCAGCCGCAAGCCCTCAATCACCTGCAGTCGGCCGATGGCACGCCCATCTCGCAGCAGGTGCTCGAGGAGATGCGTGTCGCTACCCGCGCCGTGGTCACGACCCGACACACCTACAATCTGGTCGACCTGCCGATCGTGGTCGCCGGCAAGACGGGCACCGCCGAGTTCGGTGTTCCCGATCGCTACGGTCGCCTGCCCTACCACGAGTGGTTCGTGGGCTACGTCCCGGGCAACCCCCGAGTCGATGACTTCTCGAAGCCAGACTCCCAGCTCGCGGTCGTAGCCTTCATCTACGGCGCCGACACGTGGGGCAATGTGGCCACTGAAGTAGTCAAGTACTACCTGATGCTTCACTACGGCCTCATCAAGCGTACCGCCGAGGCCTTCAATTCCCGCACCGCCGGCTACGTCTTGACCTGGACCACCAGAACCACCAACTTCTACGGCAGCCCGAACCGAGACTGACGAGCGACTGATCCATGAGCATCCTGCGTGGCGAGACGCTGAGGCTGAGGGGCTGGGCCCCCAAGGCCGGTTGGCTGGCCTGGCGCAACTACGACTTCCAGCTCACCACTTACGCGATCCTGCTCACGCTCTTCGGGCTGGCGATGGCCTACAGCAACAGCGTCGGCGCCAATAACACCCCCTTGACCCTGAGCTCGCCCTTCGTGCGAACGATCATGTGGTCCGTGATCGCGGCCGTCGTGCTGGGCCTGACCACGATCTTCGACTACCAGTGGCTGCGCTCGTTTGCATGGCCGCTCTACTTCGTGAACCTGGGCCTGCTGATCCTGACGCTGCGACTGGGAACCGGCACGGGCGAGGCAGGCACGGCGTCGCGCTGGGTCGTGATCTTCGGCTTCCAGTTCCAGTTCAGTGAGCTGGCCAAGATCATCATGGTCGTGGTCTTCGCCGCGTATCTGGCCAGTCGCCAGTCGCAGATCAAGTCGCCGTGGACGATCATCGGAGCCCTGGTCATCCTGGTCCCGCCGTGGATCCTGGTGATGCTTCAGCCCGACCTCGGCACGTCGCTCGTCCTCGTGGCCACGCTCACGGGCCTCCTGTTCATGTCCGGGGCGAGCCTGTTCTGGCTGGGGATGCTGGCCGGCGGCGTGGTCGCGGCGATCCCGTTCGTGTGGACCCACATGGCGGACTACCAGCAGGCCCGGCTCCTCACTCTGCTCAATCCCTGGGCCGACCCGAAGGGCGCCGGCTACCAGATAATCCAGGCTCAAACGGCGGTCAACGCCGGAGGTCTTGGCGGCAAAGGGCTGACCAACGGCAGCGTTGCTTTGCCAGTCTCGACTACCGACTTCGTCTGGGGGGTTCTGGCGGAGGAGTTCGGATTCATCGGCTCGATGGTCGTCTTGATCCTCTTCGTCTTGCTGATATGGCGCCTGCTGGTATGCGCCTGGCGTTCGACCGACCAGTTCGCGATGCTGATCGGTACTGGCATAGCCACGATGATCTTCTTCCAGGTGCTCGTGAACGTCGGCATGGTCATCGGCCTGCTGCCGGTGACAGGCATCCCACTCCCCTTCATCACGTACGGTGGCGCGTCGCTGGTCAGTCTCGCGGCCGGACTCGGCACACTGCAGAGCACGAATCTGCGTCGCGAACGGCCCGAGTGGTAGCGGCCCCGGCCGGTCGCGTCGAGTGATACGCCCGGCCGAAGGCTGCCAGACCGGGGCCGCCGGGCGGGTGACCAGCGTGACCGAGTCGCGGAGCGGATCTTTCTACGCCCCCGAACCCATCCCCGGTCCGATCGTGGAGCGGATCCTCGGGCGGATCCGCAAACCGGGCCGATACGCGGGCGGCGAGTGGAACTCGGTCCAGAAAGACTGGTCGGCGACCGCCCTGAAGTGGTGCTTCGCCTACCCCGACCTGTACGAGATCGGGATGAGCAACCTCGGGTTGCGGATCCTCTATGAAGTCGTCAACGACGAGCCAGACCGACTCGCTGAGCGATGCTTTGCCGCAGACGTCGACCTGGCCTCGGAGCTGCGGTCGACGGGCGTCCCGCTGTGGAGTCTCGAGACTCGCCGCCCACTGCGCGATTTCGACGTCGTCGGCCTGAGCCTGGGATACGAGCTCGTCTCCACGAACCTGCTCGAGATGCTCGACCTGGCCGGGATCGGCCTGACGACGGCCGAGCGATCGGCATCCGATCCGCTCGTCATAGCGGGTGGCTCCATCGTTCTGAACCCCGAACCGATCGCGGACTTCGTCGATGCGGTGGTTCTCGGGGAGGGCGAAGAGGTGGTCCTGGAGATCAGCGCCGCGTTGGAAGCGATCGGCTGGATTCGCCGAGCCCCGGCCGGCCTGGCGGGGGAGTGGAGTCGGGGCGCAGACCGGGCTACGGCTTTGCGCGCCCTGGCGCGCATCCCGGGCGTGTACGTGCCCTCGTTCTACCGGCCCCGCTACCTGCCCGATGGCCGGTTCGAGGGCCTCGACCGCCTAGACGATTGTGCGGCCGCCACGGTCACGGGGCGCATCGCCTCCGACTTCGAGACCCGCGTTCGGGGGATCCGCCAGCTCGTGCCGAACATCGGCATCGTCTTCGACCGCGCTCAGCTCGAGGTCATGCGGGGATGCACGCGAGGCTGCCGGTTCTGCCAGGCGGGAATGCAGTCGAGGCCGCTGCGGGAGCGTGCGGCCGGACTGGCTGTGGACGCGGCTGAGGAAATTCTGCGGGCGACCGGCTACGAAGAGCTTGGCCTGACCAGCCTTTCGACGGCCGACTACACGCACATTCGCGAGGTTGCGACCGAGCTCCACCGGCGCTGTCCCGAAACCGTCCTGTCCATCCCGAGCACACGTGTGGACGCCTTCACCGTCGAGTTGGTGGATGCGGTCGCGCCGGGCGGGCGTCGGGGCGGCTTTACCTTCGCCCCGGAAGCGGGCAGCCAACGCCTGCGCGACACGATCAACAAGGGCGTCAGCGACGAAGAGATCGCCAGGTGCGCTCAACTCGCGTTCGATCGTGGCTGGAGTGCCGTGAAGCTCTACTTCATGATCGGCCTGCCGGGCGAGACAATGGACGACGTGCTCGCAATCGCCGCCATCTCGCGGCGTGTCCTGGAGATGGGCCGGCGGCGCCACGGCGGCCGGACACAGGTCAAGGTCAACGTCTCGACCTTCATCCCAAAGGTGATGACCCCGTTCCAATGGGACGGCCAGGACTCCAAGGGGGAGATCGACGCAAAGGTGGCGGCGCTGCGTGGCGCGATGCACGGCAAGGGTCTGGCGATGTCCTGGCACAACCCCGACAGCTCGATCCTGGAGGCTGCCCTCGGGCGTGGAGACCGACGACTCGGAGCCGTCATCAAGCTGGCCTGGCAGAAGGGGGCGCGGCTCGACGCCTGGGACGAGCATTTCGACTTTGGGATCTGGCTGGAGGCGTTCGCCGAGAACGGGCTCGATCCGGCGTGGTATGCCCAGCGCGACATCCCGCTCGATGAGCACCTGCCGTGGGCCCACCTCGGAGCTGGTGTCTCGCCGGCGTTTCTGCTGCGCGACAGGAAGCGGGCAGTGAAGGCTCTTACGACGCCAGACTGTCGTTGGGGCCCCTGCTCCAACTGCGGCGTGCCGGCCGCGACTGGATTCGCGTGCGACAGTGGCGTCCAGGGTCCGCGAACACTCCTCGTGACGATGGGCGATGACGGACCCAGCTGGAGTTACGTCGGACCGCCCGGCGAGGGCCGGCGGAAGCCCGACTCGTTCCCGGGTGCCGCGATCGGCCGAGGTCCCGCGGATGGGCCGCCTCGGTCGCCTGCTCATACGGAACCCCGACCGTGAGTGAGATCAAGCAGCGCTGGCGCCTGGTGTTCGCCCGTAGCGCCGAGGCCCAGTTCCTGTCTCACCTCGATGCCGTCAGGCTGTGGGAGCGCGCGTTCCGTCGTGGTGGCATCCCGGTCGCCAGGAGCGAAGGCTTCAGCCCGCGGCCCAAGATCGTGTTTGCCGCCCCGCTGCCGCTCGGGATGCTCGCCGAGCACGAGCTGGCGGACCTCTTCCTCGAGGAACGCCTGACCTTGCCCGATCTTCGCGCCAGGCTCTCCGGAGGAATGCCACGCGGCTACCGGGTCGTCGACCTCCATGATGTCTGGATCGGCGCTCCGGCCCTGGCTCCCCAACTCGCCGCCGCCGACTACCGGATGACCCTATTGCACGTAAAACAGGAAGAGTTGGAGGCCGCCTGCCGGCGCCTGCTTGCCGCCGAACGTCTGCCACGCGAGCGGCATCGGGAGTCTCGAAAGGTTTCCTACGATCTGCGGCCCCTCCTGCTCGACCTGCAGGCAAGGGCGGCCGAGCCGGCCGCCCTTGTGTCCGATCCGGGAATGCCGGCGGCGGGCCTGTGGATGCGAGTCCGCCATTCACAGGAGCGCGGCAGTGGCCGCGCCGAAGAGGTGGTGGCGGCGCTGGCGGATGAGATGGGCCTCGCGGTCAGGATGGCGGCCGGCGAAGGGCATCGAGGAACTGACCTCGGGATCGATGAGTCGGGCGCGATTCCACAGCCGCAGGGAGCCCCAAGAGAGTCCGGCGCCGGAGGGGTTATTGGGGTCGCGCGGTCAGGTCCCCGCGACGCGCAATCGAGGCCTGCTAGCTCCCACGAGCTGACCGGACGGCCACCCCTTGAGGCCATCCGCGCAGTTCGGGAAAGGCTCTGGCTCGTGGATGAGCTGCCGACGCAAGAACGACCGAAGGATGTCCGGTCCCTTGGTGGGCAAGACGGCGATACCGCATGGGGGAGATGAGCCGGCGGCCCGATCAACCACCCCGGAACCAGGGCCTCAAGGCGTTGGCCGATCGGCGTCGACCTGGCGGGATTCGGTTCGCCGCGGGTGCCGTCGCGGCGCCTGAGCTCGAGGAACCCGGCCTCCCGAATCGAGCTTCGAGCCTCGACGCGGAGTTTGACGAGGCTCCGTTCGAGCCGTACACTCGCACTTCGCGCCCCGGCCAGGCCGGGGGCGTATTCGTGTCGTGCACCGTGGGGCCGCCTGGCCCCGTAACTTCCTGAGGACCCATGTACGCAGTCATCGAGACCGGCGGCAAGCAGTACACAGTCGAGCTCGGTACCGAGTTCGAGGTGGAGTTGCTGGATGCCGAGCCAGGCCAGGAGATCAACCTCGACCGCGTGCTGCTGGTCGTGGACGGCGAGAAGGCCGCGATTGGCCAGCCGCTGGTAGCGGATGCGGCCGTCAGCGCCCGGATCCTGCGCCGGGAACGCGGCGAGAAGACGATTTCATTCAAGTACCGGCCCAAGGCCCGTAGCCGCGTCAAGAAAGGGCATCGCCAGGAACTGACCGTCCTGAAGATCACGGACGTGCGGCTCGGTGCCAAGAGCGCGGCCGAAGAGGCCAAGGAAGCGGAATCGGCGGCCGAGGCCGAGCGCAGCAAGGTCGCCAAGGTGGCTGCCCGTCAGGCCGCCGAGGATGCCGCTCTCGCCGAGAAGCTCAAGGCCCGCAACGCCGCGGCCGCTGCCGCCGCCGAGCCAAAGGCAAAGCCGAAGGCCAAGGTCAAGGCCGCTCCGGCCAAGGACGTGAGCGCGAACGCCGGCAAGGCAACCGCAAAGACCGAAGCACCGGCCAAGGCGGCTCCAAAGGCCGCTGCCAAGCCGGCCAAGCCCGAACCCAAGGCCGCCAAAGCCGATGCACCGGCCGAGAAGGCTGCGCCCAAGCGACCTGCTCGGACCAAGAAGGACGAATAAGAGATGGCTCACAAGAAGGCAGGCTCGAGCTCCAAGAACGGCCGCGATAGCGTCGGCCAGCGCCTTGGCTGCAAGGCCGGTGACGGCCAGTTCGTGACTGCAGGTTCGATCATCGTCCGGCAGCGCGGCATGACCTTCAAGGCCGGCCCCGGCGCCGGTCTCGCCCACGACTACAGCGTCTTCGCCACGATCGACGGCACTGTGCACTTCGAGCACGAAACCCGCGACAAGAAGCGAATCCGCATCGAGGGCCTGGCGGGCGAGTAGCCCACCAGCCATAAGCAGCGGTCCGGCGCAGGAGCGCCGCCCGCGCCACCGACGACCACCGGCGGGGAACCGTTCGGAAGGCGCCCGGGAGTTGCACATGAAGCCGAAGATCCATCCCAAGTACCAGCAGGCCACGGTGAAGTGCGCCTCGTGCGGCACCACCTTCGAGGTCGGCTCCACCCGGACCGAGCTTCGCGTCGACGTGTGCAACAGCTGTCACCCGTTCTTCACGGGCAAGCAGATGATTCTCGACACCGCTGGTCAGGTCGAACGCTTCCAGCGGCGCCTCGAGCGGACGCAGCGCTCCTCCTAGTCGCCGCGGTCCCGAGCTTCGGGCAGGCACGTTCACGCAGGCCGGCATCCTTTCTCGCTGCGGTCGCGGGCCACCGTCGCGGCTCCCCGTCCTCCGGAGGCTAGAATCCCGCCATGGCTAGTTATCACTACGGCGGGCAGGCTCTCATCGAGGGCGTCCTGATGCGAGGTCGCGACGCGCTCGCCATCGCCCTCCGACACCCCGACGGGTCGATCGTCTGGGCCACAGAATGGCTGGACATGGGACTGCGGGCCCGGCGCGCGCTGAGGCTGCCCTTTCTGCGGGGGCTCGTCGTCCTCTACGACACGCTCGTTACGGGCACCCGCTGGCTGGTCCGGTCGGCTACGCTCCAGGCCGTGGCCATTCTGAACGAGAACGGTGACTCGTCGGGGACCGCAAGAGGTGGCGGTGCGTCGACTGCCGTCCTGGGGCTGTTCCGGGTACTCGCGCTGGTCGTGATGGGCCCGGCGACGTGTGCCGCCGCCGGTCATGGCGGGAGCGGCGCGGGCGAAGACGGTCGGTCCGCGAACGAGCCCGCCGGGCTGAAGAGCTCCGGGTCGGGGCCGTCCACCTCCTACTCCGATCCCGACGGCCCCTCCTCACCGACGCCTCCGGCCGAGCAGGGGCTTGGCACCGGGTACACGGTGGCGGTGGGCGGCATGCTCGTGGTGACCCTGGCCGTCGCCATCGGCATCTTCTTCCTGCTGCCGCTTCTGCTGGCCCAGGCCACCGTCGGGCGAGTGGACCAGGGCTTCGGGCTGCAACTGTCCGAGGGCATCATTCGGGTCGTGATCTTCATCGGCTACCTGGTGGTCGTGGCCCAGGCGTCGGACGTCCGACGGACCTTCCAGTACCACGGCGCCGAGCACATGTCGATCCACACCCTGGAGAGCGGCGATCCGCTGACGACGGAGGCCGCGCGCAAATACCCCACGGCGCATCCGCGCTGCGGCACCGAGTTCCTCGTCGTCGTCCTGATCGTCTCGATCCTGGCCTTCGCGGTCGTGGGCAAGCTGCCGCTCATCTGGCTGATCGTCTCGCGCGTGATCCTCATCCCCGTCATTGCCGCGATCAGCTATGAGCTCCTTCAGCTGGGGGCGCGGCATCGCCGTCACGCCCTGGTCCGGTGGCTGTGGTCGCCGGGTATCTGGGTTCAGGCGATCACCACCCGCCAGCCGAGCGACGACATGATCGAGGTAGCCATCGTCTCGCTCGAGAAGGCTCTCGTGGCCGACGGCAACGCGCTGCCCGAAGGCAGCGCGATCCTTGCCTGCCGGCCACTGAACCCGGAGCCGGAGGGCGATCTGGGCGCCTCGAGCCCGGCAGGCGCGCCAAAGGGCACCGAGCCGTGATCGATGCCAAGCTCCTCGAGATCGCGGGCCAGTACGACGCCCTCAACGCCGAGCTGTCGCGACCGGAGACCAGCTCGAACCCCGCCGCGCTCAAGCGGCTCGGCAAGGAGCTGTCTCAGCTCGAGCCGGTGGTGAGCGCGTGGCGTGAGCTCCAGGCTGCCCGCAAGGAGCTCGCCGAGGCACGCGAGATGCGCGACTCCGGCGACGAGGAGATGCACGACCTCGCTCAGGAAGAGGTCCGCCGCCTCGAGGGGCGCGAAGTAGAGCTGATCGAGGGGCTGCGCCTCCTCCTCCTCCCACGCGACCCCAACGACGAGAAGAGCGTCATCCTGGAGATCCGGGCCGGGACTGGTGGAGAGGAGGCCAAGCTGTTCGCCGCGGAGCTGCTGCGGATGTATCTCCGCTACGCCGAGCGGCATCGAATGCCGGCCGAGGTCCTAAACGCCGACGAGAACGGCATCGGCGGGATCAGCGAGGCGATCGTCGAGATCTCGGCGCGGGGAGCCTTCAGCCGGCTCAAGTTCGAAGCCGGCGTCCATCGGGTCCAGCGCATCCCGGTCACCGAGTCGAGCGGCCGTATCCACACCTCGACCGCGACGGTGGCGGTCATGCCGGAAGCCGAAGAGGTCGACGTAGAGATCGACGAGAAGGACATCCGCGTCGACGTCTACCGCTCCACCGGACACGGCGGGCAATCCGTCAACACGACCGACTCCGCTGTTCGCATCACTCACATGCCGTCGGGGATCGTGGTGGCCATCCAGGACGAGAAGAGCCAGATCAAGAACAAGGCCAAGGCGATGGCCGTGCTGCGGAGCCGCCTGCTCGATCGCGAGCGCGCGAAGGCCGCGGAGGCGGAGTCGGCGCTGAGGCTCAGCATGGTGGGCTCCGGTGCGCGGTCCGAGAAGGTCCGGACCTACAACTTCCCCCAGGATCGGGTGACAGACCATCGTGTCGGGCTCGACCTTCACAACCTGCCGGGGGTCATGGACGGAGACATCGACAAGCTGATCGACGCTCTCAGCACCACGTATCAGGCCGAGCGGCTTCGGTCGCTGGGCGCCGAAGGTGCTAGCCAATGACGCGAACGAGGTTCCAGACGCTCGGAAGTGCGGGGTAGCGGGGTTCGCGTGGCGACGATCGGCGAGCTTCTGACGGCCGGGACGGCGCGCCTTCGCGCGTCCGGATCGGAGAGCCCGCGACTGGACACCGAGCTTCTGCTCGGGATGGCAATCGGAGCTGAGCGAACGGCGGTCATTGCCCACCCCGGGGCCCCGGTCGGTGCGGATGCGGCGGCCGAGTTCGAGAAGGCGCTGGTGCGGCACGAGGCCGGCGAGCCGGTGGCCTACATCCGAGGCATCAAGGAGTTCTACGGGCTGGCCTTCGGGGTCGACGCGAGGGCGCTGATCCCACGGCCGGAGACGGAGCTCCTGGTCGGAGAGGCGGAGCGCGAGGTGTCATGGCGTCTGACTTCCGCGCCCCGACCGCTCGGGACGCCGAAGCTCCGGATAGCGGACGTGGGCACCGGCTCCGGGGCGATTGCGATCGCGCTCGCCGCGGTGCTCCGAAAGCGGTGGATGCTCGACGAGGTCGCCATCCTGGCCTTCGATAGCTCGACCGAAGCTGTAGCGCTGGCCCGCGAAAACGCTGTCGGCCACGCCGTCGCCGACGTCGTCAGGTTCGCCCAGGCCGACTTGTTGCCGGATGCGGAACCGCCGGTCGATCTGATCCTCGCCAATCTGCCCTACATTCCGTCGGCCGACATCGACGGGCTGCCGATCGCTGCGTCGTTCGAGCCGCGGATGGCGCTCGATGGCGGCGCGGATGGCCTGACGATCGTGCGGCGGCTCCTGGAGGAGCTCCCGACCGCCCTTGCCGCCGACGGCACAGCGCTGCTCGAGATCGGCTTCAACCAGGGTCCGGCGGTCGAGTCGGCGGTCGCCGCGCTTCCGGGCGAGTGGCGGTCCCGGATCCAGGTCGACTTGTCGGGCAATCCCCGTCTGGCGCACGTGGAACGGCAGGCGCTCGAGCGTTTCGGCGGCCGCTGATGGTCGATCCCCAGCTGCCGATTCGTATGATCGCCCTCGACATCGACGGGACTCTCGTCGGCGAGGACCTCGTAATCGGCGATCGAACCGTGGCCTCAATCGCCGAAGCGACGCGACGCGGGATTTCCGTATCTCTCGTGACCGGGCGGATGGCCACCAGCGCGGTTCCGTTTGCCGAGGCGCTCGGCCTGACCGGTCCGATAGTGGCGCAGCAGGGGGCGTTGATCCGTTCGATGCCGCAGCCCGGCTCCAAGCGCCCGGGCCGGCTCCTCTACCACCGGCCGCTCGCGCCCGAGGTCACGGTGGAAATCGTCCACTGGTGCCTGGCGCGGGATCTGACGCCTCACTTCAACTACCTGGAGTGGATGGTCGTCGCGGCGACCGAAGAGCGGCTCGAGGAGTACAGGCTGTTCGTGGGGAACCGGCTGCGCCTCGTGCCCGACGTCGTCGCTCGTGCGGCGAAACCAGTCACCAAGGTCGTGGCCATCGGCGATGGGAACCATTCGCTCGACGTCCTCGATGAGGCCAGGGCCCATTTCTCCGGCCGCGCCGAGGTGACTCTCAGCCACCCCCGCTTCATGGAGTTCCTCGCCCCCGGCGTCTCCAAGGGCGTGGCGGTCCGGTGGCTGGCCCGCCGGCTGGGCGTTCCACTCGGGCAGTGCCTCGCGATCGGCGACCAGTACAACGACCTCGAAATGATCACCGAGGTTGGCCACGGCGTGGCCATGCCCAGCGCGCCGGCCGCGGTCCAGGCCGTCGCGCGATACGTCGCCCCTCCCGTCGGCGACGATGGTGCGGCCCAGATGATCGAGCGCATCGCGCTCGATGGCTGGCATCCGGCCGGCGAGGGCCGAGGGCCTTCCGACCGCGACGGAGCCACAACCGACGCCGCTCCGGGTGCCGAGCCGGGCACCACGCCGGGCGACGACGCGACGCAGGACGCCCCGGGCGACGGCGCCGCTCAGGACGCCCCCCGGCGCGGAATCCGGGTCGAGCGGCGATGACCGCCCGGCTGCTTCCCGACGACGCCACCGGGCGCGCTGCGGCGGTTGCGGCCCTGCGATCGGGCGGCCTGGTGGCCATGCCGACCGACACCGTCTACGGCGTCGGCGTGGCCCTCGACGCCACTGACGGGCTGGCGAGACTCTTCGCGGCGAAGGACCGGCCGCTGGATCGGGCCATCGTTCTGCTCGTCGCCGACGTCGACGGGGCGGCCACGGTTGGCGTCCTGTCGCCCGCGGCGCGGGCCCTGGCGGAGCGGTTCTGGCCGGGCGGGCTCACCCTGGTCTTGACCCAGGCCTCGGGCGCGGCGCTTCCGGCCGTGTTGACCGCCGGGGCCGGCACGATCGGGGTCCGGCTGCCGAACCACGCCACTCCCCAGGCTCTGGCGCGCGAGCTCGGGCCGTTGCCGGTCACGTCGGCGAATGTTTCGGGACGTCCAGACGCGCGAAACGCGGCCGAGGTTCTGGCCCAGCTCGGCGACCGCATCGACCTGATCCTGGACGGCGGGACCGTCCCCGGCGGGGTCCCATCGACGATCGTCGATTGCTCCGGCAAGACGGCGCGGATCCTCCGCGCCGGCGTGATCCCCACCTCCCTGATCGCGGTTGCGCTCGCGGAGTCCGGCTTCCCCCTGCCGGCGGTGGCATAGGTCCCGGCATCCCCGCTCCATGTAGCCCTCACACGGCCCACGCGGAAATGCGCCTGGCGGGCGACACTCTTCTTCTTGACGAAGGGCGACGGAGCGACCCGCCATCGGCCACAATAGGAGAGAACCGGGCGCGGAAGCGCAGAGGCGTTCAGGCCGAGTCCCGCGGCGGCGCCGACTGGCCGGCCGCGGCAATGAGCCGCCCCAACCCGGCGCAGTAAGGAGCGAGCATGACGATCGCGCGTCGAGAGGGGATCGCCTGGGCGCGGCTGGCCGATGTGGACCCCGAGCTATGGGCGGCCATTCGCGGCGAAACAGATCGCCAGCGCTGGAAGATCGAGATGATCGCCAGCGAGAACTACACCTTCGCGGCCGTCATGGAGGCCCAGGGCTCGCCGCTCACCAACAAGTACGCCGAGGGTCTGCCCGGCAAGCGCTACTACGGCGGCTGCGAGTACGTGGACGTCGCCGAGCGCCTCGCCCAGGATCGCGCCCTCGCTCTCTTCCCCGGCGCCGAGCACGTCAACGTCCAGCCCCACTCGGGCGCCCAGGCGAACATGGCGGCGTACCTGAGCGTCCTCCAGATCGGCGACAAGATCCTCGGTATGAACCTGGCCCACGGCGGCCACCTCACCCACGGCTCGCCGGTCAACTTCAGCGGCAAGTGGTTTGAGGTTCACGCCTACGGCGTCGACCCGGAGAGCGAGCAGGTCGACTACGACGCGCTTGAGAAGCTGGCGGCCGAGGTCCGGCCGGCGCTGATCGTCGCCGGCGCGAGCGCCTACCCGCGAACGATCGACTTCGAACGCTTCGGCAGGATCGCCCACGCCAACGATGCGTTGCTGATGGTCGATATGGCCCACATCGCCGGTCTGGTTGCGGCCGGGCTTCATCCGACCCCATTCGGCCACGCCGACATCGTGACGACCACCACTCACAAGACCCTGCGCGGGCCGCGCGGCGGCCTGATCTTCTGTCGTGCGGACCTTGGCAAGGCCGTCGACAAGAGCGTCTTTCCGGGCACCCAGGGCGGTCCGCTGATGCACGTCATCGCCGCCAAGGCCGTGGCCCTCAAGCTCGCCGCAACGGACGAATACCGCGCCGACCAGCGCCAGACGATCGCCAACGCCAAGCTTCTGGCAGCGACGCTGATGGAGAAGGGTGCGCGCGTTGTCTCGGGCGGCACCGACAATCACCTTATGCTGGTCGACGTGACGCCGCTCGGAGTCACCGGCCGTGAGGCCGAGCACCTCCTCGACGAGATCGGGATCACCGTCAACAAGAACGCCATCCCGTTCGACAAGAACCCGCCAAACATCGCGTCCGGCATCAGGGTCGGGACTCCCGCGACCACGAGCCGGGGCTTCCGCGAGCCCGAGATGCGCCAGATCGGCGAGGCCATCGTGTCGGCCATCTCCACGCGCGAGGATCCTTCCGAGCAGGCCAAGCTCTCGGCCCTGGTCCACGACATGTGCGCCCGCTTCCCGGTTCCCGGACTACGGGAGGACTAACCACGCCATCAGCTCCGCGCCCAGCCGAAAGCCCCGAGCAGGCAACCGGCGCAGGGACCCGACCCGCCGGGCCGAGTCCAGTAGGTGCGTTGCGAGAGGTCCGGGTGTGACCCTGTCGACAAGCGTTACGGAGGCGCTGCCGGCCCTGGTCATCGGGTTCCTGGCCGCATGCCTCGTCACGCTGGCGACCACACCGCTGGTGCGAGCCTATGCCCGGCGGCGAGGGATGGTCGACAGACCGGAGGCTCGCCGAGTAAACAAGCGGGCAGTCGCGAGAGGTGGCGGCGTAGCCATCGCCGCGGGATTCGTGTCCGTGTCGCTGGTGATACTCGCGCTCAATTCCTTGGCCGGTTGGAACTTCGTGGACGAGCCCGCCGGCGTGGGAACGGGCCAGATGGCGGCCCTCATCGGCGGCGGCATTCTGGCCGCAGGGATCGGACTCGTGGACGACTTCCTGCAACTCCGCGCCCGGTGGCAGCTGCTTGGCCAGCTCGTCCTGGCCGGTGTGGCCGTGGCGCTGGGCGTCACCGTCGTCACGGTGAATTTCCCGCTCGTCTCGGGCGGCACGCTCAACCTGGCGAATCTGGGCGGCCCGATCGTGGCCGGAGCCACGGTTCTCTGGATCGTCGGCATGGTCAACAGCATCAACTTCATCGATGGCTTGGATGGGCTTTCGACGGGCATCGCTCTCATCGCCGCGATCACGCTCGGCACGATCAGCCTTGGCGTCGGCACCGACGAACCGGAGCCCTTCATCGCCCTCTTCTGCTTCATCCTGGCAGGAGCGTTGGCCGGTTTCCTGCGGTGGAACTTCCATCCCGCAGCGATCTTCAGCGGGACGAGCGGCATCATGTTTGTCGGCTACACGCTGGCCGTGCTGTCGATCCTGGGAGCGGGAAAGATAGCGGTGGCCCTGCTCGTCCTGGGCGTCCCGATCATGGATACGTTCTGGATCATCGTCCGCCGCCTATCGGCCCGTAAGTCGCCGTTCGCTCCCGACCGCGGCCATATCCACCACCGCCTGCTCGACCTTGGCCTCTCCCACCGCGGAACGGTGCTGGTCATCTACGGCGTCTGCATCCTGCTAGCGGCCCTGTCGCTGATCCTCTCGGGGACGGGGCAGATGTACGCCTTCCTGGGGTTGATCGTGCTGTTCGGCCTCGCGCTGTTCTTTATTGAGCGAGTGGGCGGTGGGGCGACCGCCATTCAGGAGAGCCTGGACGCCAGCTCGTACGCGGCGTCGAACGGGAGTGGCGAGCCTCCAGAAGACGTGTCCGGTCCGCAGTAGGTCGACTTCTCGGCCGAGCCGCGGCGCGACCCGGCGGAAGGACGCCAGAGGCGTGCACGTCTGCTCTCTCGAGGTTGAGCGTAGCCGGAGGTCGGCTGGTACACTCACGGCGCCCTGCCAGGGAGACGGATGAACGGTCTAGGGAAGGCGTCTGGGTACCTCGCCCTCTTCTCGGAGTTCGGTTTCGTCCTGCTCTTTACCGTCCTGGCGGGCACGCTCGCCGGGTACTGGCTCGATCAGCGCCTGGGGACGACCCCGATCTTCGTCCTGGTCGGGTTCGCGATCGGCGGCACAAGCGGCGCGATCGGCTGCTGGCGGTTGATGGCCAGGTTCCTGAGGAAGCTGGACGACGAAGATCGACGATCGCGCGGCGACCGCTAGTTGCCGTCAAACGGAGCGAGTGTGACGACCAACCCGGGCGTGGCGCCCGAGAAGATCGAAACTGAACACGGATCGGCACCACAGGATCAGGCAGTCAACCAGCGCCGCCGATTGTCGGCCGGCCGGGTTCTGCTGCTGCTTGCCCTGGCCGTAGTCGTCCTCGACATCCTCGCCGTGCGGTTCATCCCCCCGTTCCCCAAGGACGGCAAGCCCGGCGACGCCTGCGACTTCCCGTCCTGCTTCATCAATTCCGTGATCGAGTTCCCGCCGCCGGCCGTGGTCATCGACCTGCAGCCGAGCACGGCTCCCAACCCGCTGCCGATGGTCTACTTCCACCCGAGCATTAGCTCAACGATCCTGACGATGTGGATCGTGATTGCCTTCATCCTGTTCCTGGGCATCCTTGCCACGAGGCGGATGAAGGTCGTTCCGGGGCGTCTCCAGAATGCGGTCGAGTGGGCCTACGAATTCGGCTCGGACTTCGCCGTCGGGATTGGCGGCGAGAAGGCCAGACGCTACTACCCGATATTCGCTGGGTTCTTCATATTCATCCTGATCTCGAACTGGAGCGGGCTGGTACCGCCAATAGGCAAGATCGACCAGCTCAGAGCCCCCACCAGCGATGTCAACATCACCCTGGGGCTCGCCTTGACCTCGTTCGTTCTTTTCCAGGGCGAAGGATTTCACCAACTCGGCGTCCGCGGTTACCTGGGCAAGTTCTTCCCGGTGGGCGAATTCCGCCACGGCATCGGAGCCGGCATTCTCGCGATGTACGTGGGGATCATCGAGCTCTTCCTGGAATTCGTGAAGCCGGTAACACTGTCGATGCGACTATTCGGCAACATATACGGCGGAGAGGTGGCTTTGGCCGTAATCTCCGCGCTGACGTTAGCCGTGGTTCCCGTGGCACTTCTTGGGTTGGAGGCGCTGCTGAACCTGATCCAGGCCTTGATCTTCTCGGTCCTGACCCTGATGTTCATCCTGATTGCCATCGAGGGCCACGAGTCCGAGGATCATAAGCCGGCATTGGATGCCACACGAACGAACTCGGTATCCGAGGGCGCCGACGACACCCAGGCCGTGGCGGCGTGACCGCCCAGTACGCCAATAGCCGGCCGCGCGGTCGGATTGCAGGAGGTTTTCGCAAATGACACCTGAGCACATCGGAGCCGGTCTCGCGGCCCTGGGCGTCATCGGGCCCGGCATCGGTATCGGGATCCTGGCGGGCATGTCCAGCAACGCGATCGGTCGCAACCCGGACGCGGCCGGGCAGATCCGCGGTCTGGCGATCATCCTTGCCGGTTTCGCCGAAGGCCTTGGCGTTCTGGCCATCGTTATCGGCCTTGTCGCCCTGTTCAAGTAGGCTGGATTCGACGGAGCGCGAACCGTGAACCTCCTCGCGGCCGCAGCAGCGACGACCCCGGCAGCCAATGCGTCGGGTCTCTCGATCAACTTCTTTTGGGTCATCGTCGCCGCCCTGAACTTCATCTTCTTCCTGGCATTGATGTGGGCGTTCGCATTCCGCCCGATCGCGAACATCCTTGCCCAGCGCAAGGCCCGTATCGAGCAGGGACTGGCCGACGCCGACAAGGCCCGCAAGGACCTGGACGCCGCCACGGCCGAGCACAATCGCGTCCTCGCCGACGCCAGGAACAAGGCTCAGGCGCTGATCGCCACCGCTCAGAAGTCGGCCCAGGAGATGCGCGACGCGGACATAGCCTCCACTCGCGAGGAGCTGGCGAGGCTGCGGGACAAGGCCACCGCCGACATAGCCGCCGAACGGGACCGCGCCCTGGCGGACCTCCGGGCGCAGGTCGCCGACCTCGCCCTGGCAGCCGCCGGTGCGGTCGTTGGCGAATCGATGACCGACGCCCGCCAGCGGCGGCTGGTCGATGAGTTCCTTGCTCATGGCGGCACCGCTGAGGGACGGCAGAACTGATGCAACGCATCGGGGCGGGGCGGCGCTACGCGGAGGCGGCTTTCCAGCTGGCCGAGCGCGACGGGACGGTAGACGCCTGGGGCCGTGACCTGGCCTCGGCCGCAGACCTGTCACGGGATGAGCGCGTCAGCCGGGTCGTCGACAATCCGGCTGTGCCCTTTGCGCAGCGGCGGGCCGCCGTCGAGCGGCTGCTCGGGTCCGCAGTTTCGCCGGGGGCGCTCAATCTGGCCCTGTTGCTCACTCAACGGGGCCGCTTTGCGATCCTGCCCGGAGTCAGCGCCGAGTACGATGCCCTGGTCCGGCGGTCCCGCAGCATCGTCGCCGCGACGGTGACAACGCCCAAAGCACTGTCCGACGCGGAACTGGCCAAGATCAGGTCCCGTGTCGAAGAGCTCGCCGGCGCAGAAGTTGAGCTCCAAACGACCACCGATCCGTCGCTCGTGGGAGGGCTGACAATCAGGATCGGCGACCGATTCATCGATGCCAGCGTTCGCGGCCGCCTCGCGCGGCTCCGCGGGCGGCTGGTCCAGGGCACGAGCTAGACGCAGGGCCGGAGTACACAACCGGCGCAACACCCGGCTCCCACGGCCGAACGGAGAAGGCATGGCCATTCGCTCAGACGAGATCGTCAGCATCATCAAGAACACCATCGAGAACTTCGACGCTGGCGCGGAGTCGAGCAGCATCGGCACGGTGGTCCAGGTCGGCGACGGAATCGCCCAGATCTACGGCCTGGCAGGTGCGCTCTCGTCGGAGTTGCTCGAGTTCCCTGGCGGCGTGATGGGCATGGCCCTCAACCTCGAAGAGGAGACGGTCGGAGCCGTCATCCTCGGCGACCCGACCCACATCAAGGAAGGCGATACAGTCAAGACGACCGGTCGCGTCGTCGAAGTGCCGGTCGGCGCCGCCCTGCTCGGTCGCGTGGTGGACCCGCTCGGCCGGCCGCTGGACGACAAGGGCCCGATCGCCGCGACCTCCACGCGTCCTGTCGAGCGCATCGCCCCCGGAGTCCTCACTCGCCAGGCGGTGGACACGCCGGTCCAGACCGGGATCAAGGCCATCGATGCCCTCATCCCGATCGGCCGCGGCCAGCGCGAGCTGATCATCGGCGATCGTCAGACGGGCAAAAGCGCTCTCGCCGTCGACACGATCATCAACCAGAAGGGCGAGGGCCTGGTCTGCATCTATGTGGCCATCGGCCAGAAGCTGTCAACCGTGGCCAAGGTCGTGGCCGTGCTCGAGCAGCACGGCGCGATGGAGCACACCATCGTCGTCGTGGCCGGCGCCGCGGAATCCGCCGCCCTGCAGTTCCTCGCCCCATACGCCGGGTGTGCGATGGGCGAGGAGATCATGGAGAACGGCGTGAGAATCGGCGGGCAGCTGGTCAAGGACGCGCTGTGCGTCTACGACGATCTCTCCAAGCACGCCTGGGCCTACCGCGAGATGTCGCTCCTTCTCCGCCGCCCGCCGGGTCGCGAGGCTTACCCGGGCGACGTCTTCTACCTCCACAGCCGTCTCCTCGAGCGCGCCGCGCGCATGAGCGATGAGAACGGCGGGGGCTCGCTGACGGCCCTGCCGCTCATCGAGACCCAGGCCGGCGACATCTCGGCCTACATCCCGACCAACGTGATCTCGATCACCGACGGCCAGATCTTCCTGGAGACGGACCTCTTCAACTCGGGTCAGCGCCCGGCACTCAACATCGGTATCTCGGTTTCGCGCGTCGGATCCGCCGCCCAGACCAAGGCGATGAAGAAGGTCGCCGCGCCGCTCAAGCTGGACCTGGCCCAGTACCGATCTCTCGCTGCGTTCGCGCAGTTCGCGTCGGACCTGGACAAGGCCACGCGCGACCAGCTGACCCGCGGCGAAAAGCTCTCCGAGGTCATCAAGCAGCCGCAATACCAGCCCGTCCCAGTGGAGCGCCAGGTGGCGATCCTTTACGTCGCCACCAAGGGTCTGCTCGACGACATTCCGACCACCCGAGTGCGCGACTTCGAAGCGCAGTTCACGCACTTCCTCGACACGCAGCGGTCCGGCGTGATGAAGAACCTCGCCGCGACCAAGACCCTCGATGACGACACCGCCGCGGCCCTCGAAGCGGCGGCAGTCGAGTTCCGCCAGACCTTCCTCGTGTAGAGAGGCCTAAGTAGCAGCGTGCCAAGCCAGCGAGATCTTCGAAGACGCATCACGGCGTCGAAGAACATCCGGCAGATCACCCGGGCAATGCAATTCGTGGCCGCCTCCAAGCTGAAGCGAGCCCAGGAATCGACGCTGGCCGCGCGACCTTATTCGGACCTGCTGGACGAGATCCTGGCCGACCTGGCCGCCGTCCTTAGCGGCGACGAGCACCCGCTCCTGAGCCGGCGCGAGGAAGGCAAGCGGCTGATCGTCCTGGTCACCAGCGATCGGGGCATGGCCGGGCCGCTCAACGCCAACGTCGTGCGCTTCGCGTCCAAGGAGATCGTCGAGCACGGCGGTGACCTGGAGATGGTCACGATCGGGCGCAAGGGTCGCGATGCGATGCGCCGCGCCCGGGTGCCGATCGTGGCCCACTTCTCCGGGTTCGGCGACAGGCCGACGTTCGACGACGTCCTGCCGCTGGCCCGCTTGGTCTCCGACGAGTACGAGGCCTGCACCTACAACCAGGTCGACGTCATCTTCACGCGCTTCGTCTCGACTCTCGCCCAGCGGCCCGAGATGGTGCAACTGCTGCCGATTCAGCCCACCACGGACACACGGGGCATCCCCGGCTCGCAGTTCATCTTCGAGCCGATCCCTGAGCTCGTCCTCGACGAGCTTCTACCTCGCTACCTCGGCACCCGGCTCTACCAGACGGCGCTCGAGAGCACGGCCAGCTTCTTCTCCAGCCAGATGGTGGCGATGAAGAACGCCACGGAGAACGCCGACGAGCTCATCGAGGACTACACCCTCAGCTACAACAAGGCCCGCCAGGCCAACATCACCAGAGAGCTGATCGAGATCGCGTCCGGCGCTCAGGCGCGCTAGGACGGCAGGCGACGAACCCAGGAGGCACCGACAAGACGATGGCGACCGCCGCCACCACCTCGACCGGCCGCGTGATCCAGATCACCGGCGCGGTCGTCGACATCGAGTTCCCTGCCGGGGAGCTGCCGGCCATCTACAACGCCGTCGAGGTCCTCCGGGGCGACGGCGCCAAGATCGTCTGCGAAGTCCAGCAGCACCTCGGCAACAACTGGGTCCGCAGTGTGGCCATGACCACGACAGACGGTCTGGCCCGCGGCACGGAGGCCGAGGACACCGGCCAGCCGATCACGGTTCCGGTCGGCGAGGTAACGCTTGGCCGCGTCTTCAACGTGCTCGGCGAGCCGATCGACGACAAGGGCCCCGTTGTGGCGAGCGTGCATCTGCCTATCCACCGCGCCGCTCCGGCGTTCGACCAACAGACGACCGAGACCGAGATCTTCGAGACCGGCATCAAGGTCATCGATCTGGTCTGCCCGTTCGCGAAAGGCGGAAAGATCGGCGTGTTCGGCGGCGCCGGCGTCGGCAAGACGGTCATCATCCAAGAGCTGATCCGCAACGTTGCCTCAGAGCACGCCGGCTACTCCGTCTTTGCCGGCGTCGGGGAGCGGTCTCGCGAGGGCAACGACCTCATCCACGAGATGACCGAATCGGGCGTCATCGCCAAGACGGCCTTCGTCTTCGGCCAGATGAACGAACCGCCCGGCGCCCGCCAGCGCGTAGGGTTGACCGCCCTGACCATGGCCGAGTACTTCCGGGACGAGGAAGGCCGGGACATCCTTCTCTTCGTCGACAACATCTTCCGTTTCACCCAGGCCGGCTCCGAGGTATCCGCGCTCCTCGGTCGAATGCCTTCCGCGGTGGGCTACCAGCCCAACCTGGCCACGGAGATGGCAGCCCTGCAGGAGCGCATCACGTCGACGAAGAAGGGCTCGATCACATCGCTGCAGGCGGTCTACGTGCCTGCGGACGACTACACCGACCCGGCTCCGGCGACGACCTTCGGCCACCTCGACTCGACGATCCGGCTCGAGCGCGCCATCGCGGAGCTGGGCATCTATCCCGCGGTGGACCCGCTGACCTCGACATCGCGCGTCCTCGACCCGCTCATCGTCGGCCAGGAGCACTACGACACGGCCCGCGAGGTCCAGCGCGTCCTGCAGCGGTATCGCGACCTGCAGGACATCATCTCGATCCTTGGTATCGACGAGCTGTCCGAGGAAGACAAGGCTACCGTCGCCCGCGCGCGGCGCCTCCAGATTTTCAACAGCCAGCCGTTCCACGTCGCCGAGGTCTTCACGGGGCGCCCCGGCGCATACGTGCCGATCCGCGACACGGTCGCCTCGTTCAAGGGAATCCTCGAAGGCAAGGTCGACGACCTGCCGGAGCAGGCCTTCTTCCTGGCCGGCACCCTCGACGACGTCCGGGCCAATGCGGCCAAGCTGGCGAAATGACGGAAGTCATCTCGCCGACCGCCGCCAGCCTGCGCTCCGCCACCGCTTTAGCGAGGAGCGACGGCGGACAGCGACAAGACGCCGCGGATAGGGACTAGAGATGCCGCTCCACCTGCAGATCGTGACCCCGGAACGGCGAGCCTACGAAGGCGACGTCGACGAGGTCATCGTGCCCGGAAGCGAAGGTGAGCTCGGCATCCTGCCGCACCACGCACCGCTGATCTCGCTTCTCGGCCACGGCGTGCTGAGGCTGCGCCGGGGCGGACAGGAGGAACAGTTCGCGATCTTCGGCGGCTTCCTGCAGGTCCGCCCCGATCGTGTCGTCGTCCTCGCGGAGACCGCCGACCTGGCATCGGAGATCGACCTCGCGCGAGCCGAGCGGGCTCGGACCGAGGCCGAGCGCGCGCTCGAGGGCGGGTTCGTAGAGCCGGCGGACCTCGCCTCGGCTCGAGCGGCACTGCAGCGAGCCCTGATTCGGATCCGCGTGGCCGAGCGGGGATCACGAACTCCGAGGGCCGAGCACGAGGGCATTCACCGCCCCGTGCCGCCGCCGCCGGAAGAACCGCCGGGCGAGTAGGGATGGCTGACGCTCGACCGTTCCACTGGGAGTTCAAGCCCGAGCCGGTGACACGCGAAATCCTCCGGATCGAGGGCGGGCGCCGTCTCGAAGGCTCGGTCCGCATCAGCGGCGCGAAGAACGCGGCCCTGAAGCTGATGGCGGCCGCCACGCTCACCGGCGAGCGCTGCCGCTTCAGCAACGTCCCCGAGATCGAAGACGTCCGCGTCCTCACCGATGTTCTCCGAGACATCGGCGTGACCGTCGACCATCCAGCCCCGAACGTCTACGAAATTGCGTCGGGCGACGCCGAATGGCTCTTCGTACCGCTCGAGGCTGCTGCTAAGATGCGCGCCAGCTTCATTCTGCTGGGTCCGCTCTTAAGCCGTTTCGGTCGGGTAATCATCAGCAACCCGGGCGGCGACCGGATCGGCCGCCGGCCGGTGAACCTCCACGTCGACGCCATGCGGGCACTCGGCGCCGAGATCGAATACCGCAACGGCTACTACTTCGCCAAAGCTCCCGGCAGGTTGCGCGGCGGTCATGTCGACTTCCCGCAGATAACGGTCATGGGCACCGAGAACGCCATGCTGGCGGCGACGCTTGCGGACGGCCACACGGTGATCGAGCCTGCGGCGCGCGAGCCCGAAGTCGACGACCTGATCGCATTTCTGCAGAAGATGGGGGCTCAGGTCGAGCGCACCGCGCCCAATCGAATCGAGATCGAAGGCAGCCGCAGGCTCCGCGGAGCCGATCACTCAGTCGTGCCCGACAGGATCGAGGCCGGCACTTTCATCGTCGCCGCCGGCGTCACGCACGGCCGCATCACGCTCGAGGCCGCGCCCTGCAACCATCTCGGCGCCTTCCTGAGCGTCTTGGCCGACATGGGCGTCTCGGTCAGCTGTGGCGAAGACACCATCGAAGTGGACGCGACCTCCACGGACCTGAGCCCGCTCCGAAGCCGCGACATCGAGACGCAGCCATACCCGGGCCTCGCCACCGACCTCCAGCCGCCGACGTGCGTTCTGCTTTCGCAGGCGACAGGCCTCAGTCACGTCCACGAGTCGGTCTTCGAGGATCGTCTCGAGTGGCTCGGCGAGTTGCGCCGGATGGGCGCCAATGTGGAGATCCTCGATCAGCACCATGCGTTGATCGAGGGCCCCACGCAACTCCACGGTGCCGAGGTCGAAATCGGCGACCTGAGGGCCGGCGCGTCGCTTATCCTTGCTGCCCTCGCCGCCGACGGTGTGACCACGATCGAAGGTGCGCACCACGTCCATCGCGGCTATGAGAAGATCGACGCGAAATTCCTGGAACTCGGGGCCAGGATCGAGCGGCTCGCGGAAGGGACTTAGCCACAGGCATGAAGATCGGTATCGACCTGGGCACGGCCAACATCATCGTCTACGTCAAGGGCCATGGCATCGTCATGATGGAGCCCTCCGTAGTCGCCGTCGACGACCAGAACCACATCGTGGCGGTCGGCGAAGAAGCTCGCGAGATGATCGGCCGCACGCCCGGCAACATCCAGGCCATTCGGCCGATGCGCGACGGAGTCATCGCGGACTACGTCATCACCGAAGCGCTCCTGGATCACTTCATCCATCGGGTCCAGGTCGGTCGCCGCTTCGGCTGGGGCAAGCCGGAGGTCATGATCAGCGTGCCCGCCGGAGTTACGAGCGTCGAGAAGCGGGCCGTCCGCGACGCGGCCCTCAAGGCCGGGGCTGCCGACGCCTATCTGATCGAGGAGCCTCTGGCCGCCGCGATCGGCGCCAACGTTCCGATCAGCGGTCCGTCAGGGTCGATGATCATCGACATCGGCGGCGGAACCAGCGAGATTGCCGTCATCTCTCTCGGCGCGATTGTCGTTTCGACGAGCCTTCGCGTTGGCGGCAACAAGCTCGACGAGGCGATCGCGACCTACGTCCGCAAGAAGTACAACCTCATGATCGGCGACCGAACTGCCGAGGACATCAAGATCCAGATCGGGACGGCATTGCCGCTCGAGCGCGAGCTGACCATGGATATCCGTGGCCGCGACCTGATCGCGGGCCTGCCGCGCACGATTCCGATCGGCAGCGCCGAGGTAATGGAGGCGATGGAGCCGCCGCTCCAGCAGATCATCGGCGCCGTGCGACTCGTTCTCGAACAGACTCCGCCGGAGCTGTCCAGCGACATCATCGACAAGGGCATGGTCATGTCCGGCGGTGGATCGTTGCTCCGCAATATCGACAAGCTCCTCACCCAGGTTACGGGCGTGCCGTGCCACGTCGCCGACAACGCGATGCATTGCGTGGCTCTCGGGACCGGCATCGCCCTCGAGCACTTCGACTTCTTCAAGAAGTACCTGGGCCCGCAGGTCTGATGACCTCGGCGCAGGAGGGACCTGGCGTGGACGCCGGCCGGGCGTTCATCGACTTGCACTGCCATACCAGCGCCAGCTTCGACTCTCTGGCGGCTCCCGCCGCCGTTGTACGCGCGGCCGCTTCTCGCGGCCTCACCCACCTGGCGGTCACGGACCACGATCGCATCGACGGGGCGCTGCGGGCGCGCGACGCTGCCCGGGACGGCTTGACCGTCCTGATCGGGGAGGAAGTGAAGACGACCGACGGGGACCTCGTCGCGGTCTTCATCGAGAACGCCGTCCCGGCCGGGCTCTCCGCCTCGGAGACGATCGACGCCATCCGCGAGCAGGGCGGCCTGGTCGGCGTCCCTCATCCGTTCGATCGCCTGAGAGGCTACGGTCGAAAGAGCGGCGCCGAGCTCGGCGAGATCGCTGGCAGGGTCGACTGGATCGAGGCTTACAACGCCCGAGTCATCGGCGGCGGGGCAAACGAGCGGGCCGCCATCTTCGCCGTGGAGCACAAGATACCCGGCGTGTCTGCCTCCGATTCGCACACAGTCATGGAAGTGGGCGTCTCGTACAACGTGGTCGATGGGGATCCGAGCACACCCGCCGGCCTGCTCGCGTCGCTCGCAGGTGTCGACATGCACACCGGCCGCGCCAGCTACTACGTCCGGGCATGGACGCCGCTGGCCAAGCTCATCCAATCCATGCGTGGGAACGGCCGTGGTCGGTCCTACTCGAGCCCGGGGGCACGAACGTGACCGAAGCCGAAGAACACCATCACCACCCGATCGGCGAGCCACTCGGTCAGGAGGCGGACGCGCTCATCAACCCCGACGCCGCGGTCGAGGTTCCGCCCCCGGACCAGATGTCGCTCACGCGACGATTGCGACAGCCCAAGACGATTCTTTCGATCGCCGTCCCGCTGGCGATCATCGTCATCGCGATCGTGCTCAACCGGGATTACCTGAGCGAAGTGCCGACCGACATCAGCCGCGCGAACCCGTGGCTCGTCATCCTCGCCTTCGTGGCCTACTACCTCGGTTTCCCGGTGCGCGGCCTGCGGTGGACGAGGCTCTTGCGGGGGGCCGGCTATCGCGTCCGAGTGAGGGACGGCACGGAGATTCTGTTTCTCTCCTGGCTCGTCAACTGCATCGTCCCGGCCAAGCTCGGCGATCTGTACCGCGCCTATCTCCTCAAGCTCAACAGTCCGGTCTCGGCGACCAGGACGCTGGGCACCGTGTTCATGGAGCGGATCCTGGACTTGATCGGGATCGCCTCGCTGGGCGTTCTCGCTGGTTACTGGAGGTTCCGCGGAAACCTGAACACCCTGCCCCAGACGGCTCAAGTGGTGTTCGCCCTCGGCGTCATCGTCGTAGTGGTCCTGATAGTGGCCCTGTTTGCGATGCGGAGCTTTGGCCGGCGCGTCATCTCCGTTCTGCCGCTGCCTCATCGCGTTGTGGACCTGTACGAGCGCTTCGAGGAAGGTGTCTTCGGCTCCGTGGGACTGCGCGGCCTGCCGCTGCTCGGCGTGCTGACCATCATCATCTGGTCGACTGAGGCGCTGCGGCTCTACTTCGTCGTCCGGGCATTGGGTTTCAGCGATGTGGACCTCGGCTTCTCAGGTGCCATGTTCGTGGCCCTCATCGGCTCGCTCCTGACCGCTGTGCCATTCACCCCGGGCGGGCTCGGTCTCGTCGAGGGTGGCATGGGCCTGGTGCTGGTGAAAGTGTTCAACGCCAACCCCAGTCACGCCCTCGCGATCATCCTGGTCGACAGGACGATCAGCGTCTTCTCGATCGTGGTTCTCGGCTCGATCGCCTACGTGATCTCATCGAAGCCTCGGGCCGGAGGCATGGAGGTCGAGGAGATAGGCCCGGCGGTCGCCAGGGCTGGATGAGGCGAGGTCGCTCCGGACGCGCGACAACTCGGCTGGTGTTGGCTCGAGCGGCCGGAAGTGGCTCGAGCGCCGCCCGCTCCAAGCGACCGCGATCCGCGGGCAGTCTTCGAGATCGGCCCGTCCACATTGCCGCTACCTTGCCGGGTTGGCCGGTTGGCGTCGCCCATGCGGTACCAACAGGTCATTCACGCTTTGGCGATCGGCTCCGATAGTTCCAGTATCGGGGCAGAACGCACCGCACCGGGAGTCTGGTGGCGTATGACCGGACAAAACGGCCGAGCCTTCAACGAGTGGTTGAGGGCCCAGCTCAAAGCCAAGAAGATGTCGCAGCGCCAGCTGGCGCAGCAGTCTGGGGTCGACCATTCGACCATATCGCGGCTGGTTCGCGGCGACCGCATGCCGTCGCTCGGGACTGCCACGAAGCTTGCCCGCGGCTTGCGCGAGATTCGCGACGACGCTGATGCGCCGCAATACTTGGGTACTGTGGCCATCGGGACCGCCAATCCGACGGCTCGCGTGGAATACGCCCTTCGTGCTGACGAGATCCTCTCGGAGCCGCAGGTGCGTCAGGTCATGGAGTACTACCTGGCCGTCCGCATGCGCCGCTTTGGACGTGGTTATGCGGGCATGCGTGCGGAAGATAGGCCACTGGACCCTCGGCGCCTCCTCGACGAGCGTCGGGACCAGCCGTTGATCACCGCCGCCATGGCCAGCCGAGTGGTCCGCCCGATCTCTCAGCAGATGCCGCCGCGCGCGCGAACCAGTCGCGAAGCGAGCTGACCAGCCCCTGCTGCCGATCTTTCGCGCGCTCTCGTAGTCAGGGCTCGCGGCGGTAGACAGACAGGATGCGGTCCGGTGCGGCCGCGTATCGGTCGATCAGCGTCAGCCCTCGTCCCGCCTGGCTCGTGGCCAGCCAGCCTGTCTCGGCCGCGCCTTCGCAGTCCTGCAACCAGAACGTGTCGCACAGCAGTGCCACCGTTGTGGCGGTCTCCGGCGCTGAGAGCGTGAACCCGTCGCGCGACAGCGGGTAGTAGTACGCATCGATTCCCTTTGGCTCGAACAGAGGCACCAGCGCGAGACTCGAGCCGCCCGCGTCGCGTTCGAGCCTCGCGGCGGCTGCCTGTGCCGCGGGCCAGCCTCCGTCCGGCGAGACGAGGGGAGGCCAGTGGCCTACGTTCCAGGCCAGCACTGCCCCGAGGGCCACGACGGCGGTCAGGCGCCGAGCCACGGTCAGCCACGGCACGCGCCCGGCCTGCCATAGCCCGCCGGCGATGAGAGCCGCGGCCACGATTACGAGCGGGTCGGCGATGACGTGGTACTGCTCCGTTGGCAGCTCCTGGACCTCGGAGACGGAGTGCAGCCCGATGCCCAGGACCACGATGAGGAGCAACAGCCAACCGGCGATCACTCGCACGCCGAAATGCTCGTCATCCGCCGATGGGACGGTGCGCGGAGCGGCCGGAGAGTTGGAACGGGCCTCGGTCTCTGCCATCGGGCCGGCTGCGGATCTCTCGGCTCGCGCCTCAGATGCCCCGAAACCAGATAGTGCCGACTCCCGGTGTCTGGCGGTTGCCCCAAGACGCCAGATCAATCCCATGAACATGGCCGAGGCGGCGATGAATGCCAGCGGGAAGGCTGGCTTGAAGTCTGCGATCGGCCACCGAGTCAGCGGCCAGGCGAAGATCCGAATTCCGGCAAAGAGAACCCTCAAGGGCGGCGCTGTCGATGTAGCCGAGCTCGGGTTGGTGAAATAGGCCACTATGCCCCGGGTCTCGCTGAAGTTGTGGCCTAGCTCGTAGACGATCAACGGCACGAAGGTCGCCGCGAACAAGGCGACGCCTGCAAGGCCCCACGTGGCGATCCGAGGGCGGCGCGAGGAGGGTCCGCGCCACAGGTCGAACAGGAACGCGACCCCGAGCGGCAGGATGATGAAGCCACCGGCGACGTGGGATTGGGCTGCTACTGCCGCGCCGGCCGCCGCCACGATCCACCAGCGGGCGCGCTCGGTCCGCAGGGCCTGCCACGCGCCAAGGAACGCGACGGCTGCACCGGGCTCGACCAGCGTCGGGTTCCAGATGAACGTCGCGTAGCTGATCAAGCTGGCCGAGGTCGCCGCCAGCAGAGCAGCCGTCAACCCAGCAACGGGCCCGCCGATGGACCTGGCGATCCACCAGGCTATCGGCACGACGAGAAGGCTCAGCAGCGCGATCTCGGCGACAAGCCAGGTTGGATCGCCGTTGCCCAGCCAGGCCGCGGGCAGCAACAGGTCGTAGTACAGGGCGCCGTGATGAAAGGTCATCAGGCTCGACAGCGGCCCCAGCTCCGGAAGCCGGCCGGTCGACACCGCGCGAGCCAGGTCGAACATGGAAGTCGCCTGATCGGAATCCCAGCCACCGCGGGCAGGCAGGTCGACGAACCGCAGCGCGGCGGCCGCCAGGACGATGGCGACGAGTGAGGACATCTCGAGCTGGCTTGCTCCGAGCCGAACGCAGGCTTTCGCCCACGTTCGCCTCAGGGCCGCCACAGGCGTATGGACGGCGCCGGCAGGGCCACGGGACCCATTCGGTTCACGCCGGCCATGGCGGCCGTTTCCAGCCCCGGTATCGCGGGTGCGGGTCACGACAGCGTCTCGTCTGCGCCCACGCGACGGGCATGGGGATGCCGCCCGCGCCCGACCGTTCCGCCCGGATCGCCCGCCGGCCCCGGGGTCAGCGGCCGGCCCGCCGCGAGATCGCCCAACCTGGCCACGTTTACCGCGTCGAAGCCGTCCTCCATCCCGGGGGTCTCGAGGTAGAACGCGACGTGATCCAGGCTCGGGTGGCACAGCAGATGGGCGAGCCCTTCCCTGCCGATCTGGCCATCACCCAGGTGCGCGTGGCGATCGTGGCGCGAGCCCCTGTCTGAAGTGGAGTCGTTGAGGTGGACCATCACCAGACGCCGCAGGCCGATCAGCCGGTCGAAGTCGTCGAGCAGCTCATCGATCGCGGCCGGACTCGAAATGTCGTAGTTCGCGCCCCACAGATGGGCGGCATCGAGGCAGATGGCTATCTGCCCGTCGAGGCCCCGGTCGCCTGCCGCATCGAGGACCATTGCCAGCTCCTCGATGGTGGCGCCTATGGCGAAGCCTCCGCCGGATGAGTTCTCGAGCACGATCTGGGCGTCGCGATCGACGCGGCCCGCTGGCAGGCCGTCGGTGACTCGCTCGAGCCCGTCGACCAGCCGCCGCACGCCAGCATCCAGGCCGGCTCCGCGATGCGAACCGACGTGTACGTTCACGAACCGGGCGCCGAACTCGGGAGCGTGCTCGAGCTCATGACGCATCATCTCCACCGATCGCCCGAAGAGATCGTCGTCCGGACCTGCCAGGTTGACCAGATAGGCGGCGTGGATGGCAACCGGTCCGAGGTCCAACTCGGCCAGCCTTGCGCGAAACGCCGCGGCTTCGGGCGGCACCTCCGATCGTCGCCGCCAGGCCGTGGGGTTGTCGCTGAATATCTGCACTGCCGACGCGCCGATCTCGGCGGCGCGCTCGGCGACGCCGACGAGACCCAGCCTCATGGGCAGGTGTATCCCGGCGCGCCGTCCCCCCGGAAGCCGGACTCGGCCGGGTCGGGTCGTGGCTTTGGCACGGCCGCCCTCGCCGGCGCCTCGCATCAGGTCGCTCTCCAAGCGGCTACCACCCCTCCAGGACGCCGTTGCCTGTTGTTGGCGATCAGTCGGCCCGATGGCCGTTTCGGCCGGGCGTGTACAGGCCTCCGATCACCGGCTCGATCAACCCGTAGTCGCCGCTGTGGCGCTTGTACAGCACGCACAGCTTCTCCGATTCGGCGTTGACGAAGACGAAGAAGAGGTGACCGAGCTCTTCCATCCGCTCGAGAGCGTCCTCTTCGAACATCGGCTCGATCGCGAACCGCTTCGTCTTGACTATGCGCGACTTTGGCGTCTCCGGCTCGCCCGCCGTCTCAGTTGCCTCGCCCTCCGGTCGTCGAGCCCTGGCCTCTTGCGGCCTTACCTTGCCACGCGGCTTCTCACGCGCATCCACCGCCTGGCGCTCGATCCGGTCGATGACGGCATCAAGGCTGGCCTGGTACGTGGGGCCGGCGGCATGACTGCGCAAGACCTGTCCGTCCACGACGAGGGTCACCTCGGCGATCTGTGAGTCTGAGGTGCTGCGGTGCTGCTCGCTGGAGAGCTCGACCACCGCGTCCGATTTGTCATCCAGCAACCTCTCCAGCCGGCGCATCTTGCGCTCGGCGTACTGCCGCACGGATTCCGGGACATCGATGTTCTTGCCCTTGACGATGGTCCTCAAGGCTGACCTCCGCAACGCACATCGCGCACGCTCAGTGGGCCGGGAGCCAGCCGAAGCGCGCGCACTTCAGGATGAGCCGCTGCCACGCAGCCAGTATAGGAGTCGGTCCGGCGGATGGCCTCGCCCCGTTTCCGGTGGCGAACCGCGATCCCAGCGAACTCCGCCCCACGGACCGGCCGGGCGGCCCAGACTGCGGCTCTCAGCGTTCGCGAGCCACCGTCACCGCCGACACCGCCACGGCCCCGGCGGAGTACAACGCCTCGGCGCACGCGACGAGCGTTGAGCCGGTAGTCACGACATCGTCCACCAGGACTATCCATCGGCCCCTGACCGATCCGGCCTGCAGTGGCCCCCGTAGATCAAAGGCGCCTGCGACGTTCGTGCGGCGAGCCCGCCGTCCCAGGTCGAATTGGGGAGACGTGTTGCGCGTCCGTTCCAGCGCCGCCAGCCACGGGATACGCAGCTGTCGAGAGGCCTCCGCCGCAAGCAGAACCGCCTGATCGTAGCCACGCCGCCGCGCTCGGTCGGCGTGGACGGGCACCGGGACCAGCAGCTCCCCGCCCACCCCTGCCGCCTTCCACCGCGCCGCCAGAGCCGTCGCAAGGGGTCCGGCCAGCCGCCGCTCGCCCGCGTACTTGAGCTGATGCAGAGCCCCTCTCACCGGGCCGGAGAACGGCGCACACCACTCGAGCTGGGCGAGTGGCATCGGCAAAGCTGCGGGCAAACCTATCGGGACGCCGGCGGGCACGTGGAGGCGGATCTCCAGCCCGGACCGGCAGTCGGAGCAAAATGCGACGCCCTCGGCAGAGCAGCCGGCGCATGCCGCCGGCAGAGCCATGTCGAGCAGCGACGCCGCCACCGCCGAGAGCGCAGGAGAAGCCATCCGCAAACCATACGGAGGAGCGCTCACCTGCCACGTACCTGGCGCTTATGCGGTCATGCCAGGTCGATGGCGATCTCGTCTCCGACTGTGGTGCCCGTCGCCTCGATCGTGCCCACCGGAAGCTCCAGGATGCCCTTGGCGCCGCCGACCCGCCAGACCACGCCCCGCCATGGCGGAACGCTGCGCCGGGCAGCCACAACTCGCCGCGACCTGGAAACGCCTTCTTTCGGGCGCGACACGAACACGACGTCAATTGGAAACCTCATGAACAGCATATGGATGCCGTTCTCGCCGGGGAGCCACAGTCCGTCCCCGGGTGGCAGCGCTGAGCGGCCCATCAAGCCCTTGAACTTAGCCCAGAAGGAAGCACCGTCTTCGAGTCGTTCCGCCAGCAGGGTTCCGCGGCTGACATTGCGCGCGACCAGCCGGCGCCTGCTCAAGGAACGACGCCTGACGACATGGTCTGGACGATCCGGATGATGGCCGGGCCAAGGATGACGATGAAGAGCGACGGGAATATGCAACCCACGAGCGGGAACAGCATCTTGATCGGCGCCTTGGCGGCCATCTCTTCGGCTCGCTGGCGACGCTCGATCCGGAGCTGCTCCGACTGTACCTGGAGCACCTTGGAGATCGAGACGCCCAGCTGTTCGGCCTGAATGATCGCGCCGATGAATGCCGACAGGGGTGCAACGTTGGTCCGCGGAACCATGTCGCGGAGCGCGTCGCGGCGCGCCTTACCTACGCGAACCTCGGCCAGGGCCCGGCGGAACTCGTCCGTCAGCGGGCCGGGTAGCTTCTCGACGACCTTGGCCAGCGCGGCGTCAAAGCCGAGTCCGGCGCGCACGGAGATCGTGAGAAGGTCGAGCGTGTCCGGGATCATCCGCAGAATGACCTTCTGACGGGCCTTGATGCGATTGCCGAGCCAAAACTCAGGCAGCAGATAGCCGATCCCGAACCCGACAACTCCGAGAAAGATGCCTGGACCTATCCCGGCCGCCAGGACGCCGAATAGGAGGAACATGATCGCGCCAGTTGCGATGGCGGCGAGCACCTTCACGCCGAGCCAGTCGGTCAGCCTCAGGTCGCCCGGGTTGCCGGCCATAGCCAGGCGCCTCTCGGCGGTCTCGGCCGAGGAGGCGCTGCCGAGCCGTGAGCCCATCCTCGACAGGCGGGCGACGAGAGGACGCAGCGTCCGTTCGGCGAACGGCTGCTGAAGCTCGAGCTCCTCGAGGTTCTTGGCCTGGACCGAGCCGAGCTGGGTGAGTCTGGCCTGGACCGGATCTAGCGGCGTGCTTGCAGCGAGGCCGACGAAGAGCAGGAGGATGCCGCCCCCAACCAGGATGGCGAGAATGACTGCGAGCATCTCAGACCTCGATGGCGACGATGCGCCGGATGGCCATGAAACCCGTGAACATCATGAAACCGCCGAAGGACAGAATGATGATCCCGGCGGGCAGGCCGAACAGCCCGGGCGGGTTCTCGAACATCGGGTTCATGAACGACGGGGCCAGCACGAACAAGAGGCCCACGAGGAAGATCGGCATGCCCGCCACGACGTAGCCGGACAGTCGCTGTTGGGCGGTCAGGGTCCGGATCTCACCTTTGATCCGGACGCGCTCACGGATCGTGAAGGCGATCGAATCGAGGATCTCGGCGAGGTTTCCGCCGACCTGGTGCTGGATGGTGATGGCCGTGGCCATCAGTTCGAGGTCGTCCGATCGGACGCGGCGGACCATGTTGTCGAGTGCCACCTCGAAGGCCAGGCCGAGGTTCACCTCGCGCACCACGCGTCCGAACTCGACAGTGATCGGTGGCGTCGACTCTCGGACCACCATCTCGATGGCCTGGAGGAACGATGAGCCTGCCCGAAGCGAGTTGGCGATCAGGGTGATGGTGTCCGGCAGCTGCTTGTTGAACGCATTGAGGCGAGAGGCCCTACGGCGACCCAGCCACCAGCGGGGAAAGAAGAAGCCAAACGCGGCGCCGATCAAGAGGGCGATCGGGCTGGCGAGCGTGCTGAAGACGACGCTTAGCATGAGGAAGATCAACGGCACGGCCAGGACAGTCCCACCCCAGATGGCCATGAACTCGCCGGGCTTGAGCTTGAGGTCCGCCCTGGCGATGTCGCGGGCGAGGTTCGCACCGAAGTCGCGCTGCTCGACCACCTTGTTGAGTCGGGCGAGGGCCACGCTCTGGCCCAGGATGTCGCCGAAGCCGGCGGACGGCTGAGCTGGGGTCGACGTCTTGGTCTCGGTCTTGCCGGCCGCGTACCGCTCGAGTCGGGCGCTGATGCCGGCCCCACGGCCCGCGCTGGCCAGACCGAGGAAGACCAGCATTATCCCCGAGAAAACGAAGATGCCGACGAAGATCCCAAGCATGATGCCTCTCCGCGCCTCGTCCTACGCGAAGCCAAACAGGCCGCGCGGCAGGTGGATGCCCATGATCTCGAACTTCTCGACGAACTTGGGCCGAATGCCGGTCGGCCGGAGCCGACCCTGGATCTTGCCTTCCACGACGCCTGTCTGCTCGAACAAGAAGACATCCTGCATGACGATGACGTCACCTTCCATGCCCTGGACTTCGGTGATGTACTCGATCCGGCGGGAGCCGTCCTTGAGTCGGGACTGGTGAACGATGAGGTCGACGGCAGACGAGACCTGCTCTCGGATTGCCCGCAGCGGCAGGTCCACGCCGGCCATCAGAACCATTGTCTCGAGGCGGGCAAGCATATCTCGTGGAGTGTTCGCGTGGCCGGTAGACATCGAGCCGTCGTGGCCGGTGTTCATCGCCTGAAGCATGTCGAGGGCTTCGCCGCCTCGGCACTCTCCGACGATAATCCGGTCGGGTCTCATTCGGAGTGAGTTGCGGACTAGCTCCCGGATCGGGACCGCCCCGCGACCCTCGATGTTGGGAGGCCGCGATTCGAGGGTGACGACGTGCTCCTGCCGGAGCTGGAGCTCGGCGGCGTCCTCGACGGTGATGATGCGCTCGTCATTCGGGATGAACGAAGACAGCACGTTCAGAGTGGTGGTCTTGCCCGAGCCGGTACCGCCCGACACGAAGATGTTCAGGCGGGCTTCCACGCAGGCTCGCAGGAAGTCGAACATCTCGGGCGTGGCGGTGCCGAAGCGGATCAGGTCGTCAACGGTGAACGGCGAGGCAGCGAACTTTCGGACCGTTATGACCGGCCCGATCAGCGACAGCGGTGGGATGATCGCGTTGACGCGGGACCCATCCGTGAGGCGGGCGTCGACCATCGGGCTCGACTCGTCGATGCGGCGACCGATCGGGGCGATGATCCGATCGATGATGCGCATGACGTGGTCGTCGTTCTGGAAGACGACGTTGGTAAGCTCGAGGCGGCCGTTGCGCTCGATGTACACCTGTCGCGGGCCGTTAACCATGATTTCTGTCACGGTCTCGTCGCGGAGCAACGGCTCCAGGGGCCCGAGGCCGATGATTTCATCCGTAATCTGCTCGAGCACGCGGACGCGCTCGGCGCGAGTGAGGGCTAGGCCCTCCTCGTCGATGACCCTGCCGAAGATCTCCTCGATCTGGTGTCGAACCTCGACCTGATTGGCCAGATCGAGCTTGGGGTCGAGGTCCTGGATGACGCGGGATTGGATGCGGAACTTGACTTCCCGCAAAGACTCGCGTACCGGAGCCTGGCTGAGAAGGCGCTGGCCGACCGGGGCCACGGGCGTCCCAGAAGGACCGGGCGGCGTTGCCGGAGCCGGAGCACTTCCGGGCGCTCCGGGAGCGAGACCCGGTCGGGCGCTTTCGATTCGCTTCAGAAGGGACATCGCCTACACCCCTTGCTGGCTCCGCTGAGCGACTATCTCCACGCGAAGAGCGACTTGCCCTTCTGAGGCGCCTTGCGGCCATCATCCTCGCGCGATTCTCGGTTTCCAACGATAGACGTGGCAAGACGAAGAACGTCCTGTGAAACCTGACTCTCTCGGTTGCTGAGCACGAACGGGACGCCGCGGTTCAGGGCATACACGACCGCTCGCCCATCGCTGACGATCATATCGTCGACTTTCCGGCCGATCGAGTGCTCGACGTCCGCGACCCGGATGCCCAGGGTCGTGTCGGCGCGGTTCAGAACCAGTCGAATCTTGTGCGAGTAGCCGAGCTGCTCGGCCACCTCGAGGAAGAGCCGGATGTTCTTGATGCTCGTAATCTCCAGCGTGAGGACGGTCAGTACTACATCGGCAAGGTCAAGGATACCTAGGAGCGTGTCGTTGAACCAGGCTGCGCAATCGATCACGACCAGCTCGCTGTGCTGGCGAAGGATCTCGATGACGTGTTTCACTCCGGCGGGTGTGATCAGCTCGGCCATCTCCGGTGACGGCGGCGCGAGCAGGACGTGGATGCCCGACGAGTGGGTCAAGGTGAAGGTCTCGACCGAGTCGGGGTCGCGGCCCTGTTCGAGTTCGGGCACGAGCTCGGCCATGGACTTGTCTTTGGGGTTGAGGTTCAGCAGCACGGCTACGTCACCGAACTGGAACGAGGCGTCGACGAGGGTGACTTTCTTGCCCAGCTCCACGGCCGCGGCCACGGCGAGGTTCACGGCGATCGTGGTTCGGCCGACGCCTCCTTTCGGGCTGAAGACAGCCACGACCTGGCCTTCCGTCGTCGGGTCCTGGGTGCGGATCGCCTGCGCCGCTACGGCGCGGCCGGCCTTCTCCTTTTCCCGGGAATAGACCTGACGGATCGACGCCGTCAGCTCGTCGCTGCTGAACGGCTTGACCAGGAACTCCCGCGCCCCGGCCAGCATCGACCGGCGCAGGTAGTCCGCCTCACCCTGGACTGACATCATCACGACGGCGGCGGTCGGGACGTGGGATGAGAGGCGTTCGGTAGCCGTGATGCCATCCATGTCGGGCATGTTGATGTCCATCAGGACGACGTCCGGTTGCAGTTTCGTCGCCTGCTCAATCGCTTCCGCACCTGATGCGGCTGTCCCGATGACCTCGATGTCGGGCTCGAACCCGAGCAGTCTCGTCAGGTGATCGCGAGTCTCAGAGATGTCGTCGACGATGAGAACGCGAATTCTGTCAGACATCGAGATAGGTCGCTTCCAAAGTGCCGGAGAGGCCGACTCGCTCGGCCTCTCTCCGGTGGCTCCTCCGGTCTTCCGCGGAGCCGTCTACCACTGAATGCCCTTGGCCAGGTCGGAAGGCAGCACGCCTCGCGGATCCGGCGGCAGCACGCCGTACTTGTCGACGAGCATCTTGAAGGTGATACCAGGGGTTACGGCCGCCGGCTTGCCGTTGTCGCCAGGTGATCGCAGCGCGAAGGAGAGATCGATGAACTGCCGCGCGCTGGCGGCCTCGGCGCGTTGGGCCCAGTTGATGATCTCGGCCTCGTCAGGGTTGACTTCGACGATAGCAATCATCTGACGCCCGTCGAACTGAACGATCGGGGTGGTCGGCTCAGCCGCGGCAGCTCCGGCGCTGGCAGCGGCCGCGGGGGCCGCCGGAGCCAGCAGGGTGGCGAGGACTCTGCGGTCCTGGATGACCATCTTGGTTGTCGGTTGCGAGCCGCCCGGGAGGCTGATCGCCGTCTTGTTCGCGTCTTGGCCGACCAGTGCGATCTGGTCCGAGTAGACGCTGAGGATGATGTCGACGTGGTCGCCGGGCACGATGAGGGTGCCTACACCGGTCGTCTGGTCAAGCTGCATCGATACCGCGACCATACCGGGTGTGATCGCTCCCGCGATGTCCTGGCCCCCGGCCATGGACCCAGGAGTCAGGAGATCCCGGCTGCCCACGAGGACCTGGCCCGCGGCGATCTTGCCGCCGGCGATCTTGCCTACCACCTGATCAGTTGTCGTGAAGGTTCCCTGACCCAGGGCGGCGCGCTCGGATATGGTCACAGTCTTGGTACCGACCATGGCGGCCGTGATCTGGTCACCCAGGTTGATGTCCACCTTGGCTACGACGACCTGAACCGTGGGCTCCGGCGTCGGCGTCGGCGATGCGGCTGGACCGGCCGTGCCTCCTCCCGGCCCATTGGCCACGACGACCGCCCCGATGCCGCCGGCAATGGCGAGGAAGATACCGAGCAGGATCAGCAACCGATTAGAGCGCTTCACAACGACACTCCCCAGGACATGTGACAGGTGGCACCACGGTAGCCTTGCGGTTAACCTTACTGCGACTATACCAATGGGCTAGCGGCACTGGGAAGGATTCTGTTGGCCGGGCAGGTATTCAGCCTACTCCGGCCCTCGCCACGCGCAACAAGAAACAGGCCGCGCACTCGGCGCGGCCTGTCTTGTTTGTGGCAGCTGGTCGGCTACAGCGCGTGGCCGACGGTGCTGAGGATGCTCTGGATCGTGCCGCTTAGGAAGAGAAGCGCGAGAACGGCGGCGATGGCAATGAGTGCGAGGATCAGGGCGTATTCGGCAAGGCCCTGGCCCTTCTCGGACCGGATAAGCATCGATGGCCTCCTGATGAGAACGCCTCCAATTGGAGGAAGGCCACCATTATGGTCCGCGGATCTGGTGGGCGCCATTGGCAAGAAGGTAATAGGACTGCCGGCGAGGCTGCCGAAGCGCCTCAGGATCGGGATCGGAAGCCGTGCGTTGACACGTGCACGATCCGCACAAAACGGTCCCCCAAAACGGTCCCCTGGAACCGAGCCGACGATCAAACCGCCGATGCGATCAAGCTCAGCAGCGATGAGAGTTGGTCGCTGAAGAAGAGCAACGAGACGACGCACACGACGGCCATCATGGCCAGGATCAGGCCGTACTCGATGAGTCCTTGACCTGATTCGCCAGCCGGATGGCCAAGACCGCCGCGGGTGGTCGGTGAGTTGGTGCGGGCAACCGAGACCCTCGATCGAGCGAAGGTCGTGCTTCTCGTCAACTCGACGCCAGGACCAGCACGACCTCCCGGCCCTCGTCGACCAGCTCGGCGGCAACGCCGATCGTGTCGGAGCGCTGCTGGATCTCGCGCCAGCTGTTCGCTGGGAGGGAGAGCGGCTGGTTCGCCCGGGCCGCTCGCGTGACCTTGGCGGCGCGCGTTTCGTCGATCATGGCCTTGAGAGCGTCCGGAAGCTCACGCTCGACAGGCTTGCCGCGCTTGTCGGTCGGAACCGCCTCCTCTATCTCAGGCTCTTCGATCGCCTCGCCTTGTTCGCGCCGGGCCGCGACCCGTGCCTCGGTCTTGTCGGCGGCCCAGTCGATGCGGATCGAGATCCGGTCCGGGTGGCACGACAAGAACCCGGTGACCGTCCCGTCGATGATCCGGAAGAGGGCGCTCTCGACATCCATCGGGAGGCGCCGGTCCGTGCCGAATGACTCGAACTCGATCGGCACCTGCGAACGCCGACCGCGATCGCGAGCCACTCGCCGCAGCGTGGGTACCAACCCGAGATCGTCGAGGACCATCGGCCGAACGTCGAAGATGAAGGCCTTTGTGGCCTCGAGGGTGTGCTGCACCATGCCAACGAGCTGCCCGATCTCGGCCTTTGCCTGGGCCGGGTCGCGGTCCAGCAGGCGTTCGACGATCTGCGCCTGGAGGACGATGTTGGTCAGGCTCTGAGCCGGACCGTCATGCATGGCCCGGGCGATCTCGCGCCGCAGGTCCTCTTGGGCCGCGAGCACGAGCCTCGAGGCGGCCGGCGGAAGCGGCGTGATAGTGTCGAGCGTGTCTGCGGTGCGCCGGGGAACGGTACCGCCCATCGAGGTGCGATCGAGCTCCGCGCTGTAGCGGCTCAAGCTCTCGCGAAAGCGGGCAAGGACCTTGAGCTTGCCCTCGAGGATCTCGACCTGCGCCTCCATGATCGCGGATCGCCTGGTCAGGGCCGCGAGCTGGCCCCCTGGCTGGTCACTTTCGCGCTCGGTTCGGCTGCCGGCCGGTTTGAGCTTCTCAGCCGCCTGGGCGCGTTTCTGCTCGTGCCGCGCGGCCTCGGCCCGGGCCTGGTTGGCGAGCAGCTCGATCTCGCCGATCTCCGTCGTCAGGAGGTCGACTTCGCGCCTGACCCGCTCCGCGATCTCGTGCAGCGGGAGCGGCTCTGGATCGATGGCCACGGGCTGCTCAGTCCTCGGGCATGCGAATCCAGCCCTGGCGCATGGCGTAGACCACGGCCTGGGTCCGGTCGTTGACGCTCAACTTGCGAAGGATGCTGGACATGTGGTTCTTGACGGTCTGCTCGCTGATCGACAGCGCGTACGCGACCTGCTTGTTGGTCATGCCCTGGGCGATGTTGTCGAGGATCTCGACCTCGCGCGGTGACAGGGGCGCGAAGATGGGAGCCGCTTCCTGCCCGTAGATGGCCAGCTCGCGGAACTCCTTGAGCACGCGGCTGGCAACCGCTGGCTTGGCAAAGACCTTGTCGTTGATCAGGTACTCGCCGGCGGCGACGCGGCGAATGATCGCCACGAGGTCATCCGGGGCGACGTCCTTGAGGATGAACGCGGCGGCGCCCGCCTTGATGGCCTCGAAAAGGGCGTCCTCATCCTCGCTGACCGCAAGGACGATGATCCCCGCCGACGGCAGCTCCCGCTTGATCCGCTGAGTGGTCTCGATGCCACCCGGCGCAGGCAACGACAGGTCCATAAGGACGATATCCGGGGAGAGCTGGACGGAGAGGTCGAAGGCACCGCGCGTGTCGTCCGCCTCGCCGACGATATCGAAGTCCGGCTCCCGCTCCAGGATGTTGCGCACCCCGACGCGGAAAAGGGCGTGGTCGTCGACCAGCAGGATTGAGGTTTTCTCACCGCTCCGGCCGCCCGGCCCTGGCCGGCGCCGCTCCGGGCCGGCGTAGTCCATCGAACTCATGCGCTCTCCTCTCCCACTGGAATGAACAATCCGACGACCGTTCCACCGCCGGGTCTGGATCGGACCTCGAACTGGGCCCCGATGAGCTCAGCTCGCTCCCGCATGAACTGGAGACCGAAATTGCGCCGGCCGCGAGCCGCCACGGCGTCAACGTCAAAGCCCCGGCCGTCGTCCGAGACTTCCAGAATCCACATCGACGACTCCAGCCGCGTCGAGACGACCGTGCGACTCGAGCCAGCATGCTTGCGGATGTTCTGAAGGGCCTCCTGAACGATCCGCAGGACGGCAGTCTGCTGGGTCGGGTTGAGCCTGTCTCCGGCGGCCTTGAGATCCGTCTCGACCGTGGTGCCCGTCAAGGCAGCCATGCTCTCGACGGCGTCCATGATCGAGCCGTCCAATCCGAGCTCGTCGAGCAACGGCGGCCGCAGCTGGCTGATGAAGGTCCGGACCTCGCCCAGCTCGCGGCGGAGGAGCTCGCGCAGGAAGCGCAGCTCGCTGCCGGCCGTGCGGACGTCTTCGTTGATGACTCTCTCGATGTACTCGACCTGGAATATCGCGTTGGACAATGCCTGCGCCGGTCCGTCATGGACTTCCTGGGCCAGCCGCGACCGCTCGGCCTCCTGGGCTTGAACGATGCGCATCTGCATGTCCGTCGCGAGCCCGGCGTCGGCCACCTCGGCCACAAGGCTGGCGTCGCCTCGCTCGAGGAAGAGCCAGGCGTTCTCCATGCTGCGAACCGACAGCTCGAGCTTCGAGAGCTCTTGCTGGTGGCGACCCAGGTCGGCGGTCAGACGCTCAACTTCGGTTCGGAGCGCCTTCTGGCGAGCGTCCTCGGCGCCGGCCTCGGCCGCTTCCGCGGGATCGGTCGTGTCGGGCGAGGACAACGGGGCCCTATTGGCGATGTCCGCCTGGTCGCGGAGATGATGCCATCGACCGAGAGTGTCGCGATACGCCTCGCGGTATCTCTCGGTGATGGATCGGAGGTTGTTGGCCCCGTAGCCCAGCGTGGACTTCGCTTCGGCGTACAGTTCGTCGAAGCGCGAATCGCGCGGTTCTGCAGCGCCTCGGGCAGCGTCCATACCGGATGGAGTATACGGGCCGTCCATCACGGACAGACTATCCGGAACACGTGTAATCCTGCCAATGGGGAGTCTTTGGCCGACTCTGCACCGGAGTCGTTAGTGAGGGCGATTTCACGGAAACAATCCGCGTCCGTCCCGCCGGCGTTCAGGATCTCAGGCCACTCCCTGCCGGTGCCACTCCGGACGATGAGCAGCTTCGCTCCGAAGCGGCGGGCGAGGTCCAGGACGGACGCCGGCGGCTCCTCTGGCAGGGCGAGTGAACGGACGCTGGTCGCTTCTGCAAGCCAGATGGGGTTGTCGGTGATCACCGGTGCCGAGTCGTCGAGTGGGACGCCGGCCCGAGCCATCGCGGCTGGCAGGGCGGCGTAGCGGTTCCTGACCTCGTCGGCCTGGGTGGCGAGGCTGGTCACGGCCACCACACACAGGGGAGCGATCGCGGCGATCGCGAAGGCCGGCCCGAGCCAGGCCACCGGCCGCGTCCAATGACGCAGTCTCCTGACCCGGACGATCAAGGCGTCCAGAGCGACCGCGCAGCCGATGGAGAGCAGCACGAAGGTCGATCCGGCGGCGTGCAGGTACGTCCCAGAGAGAGTCGCCACCGGGAAGACGAGGCTCGTCACCAGGAAAGTCAGGATCGATGCCACCACGAGCGGGCGAAGGGCCTTGCGCCGGCCAGCCCAAGGCAGCGCCAGGAGTCCAATCAGGCCCACCGGGAAGGCTGGGATCATCAGCACGCTGAGCATGTCGTTGGCGAATCCGGCCAGGTGGGTGCCTGCCAAAGCCACGGGTCCCTGGGCCAGGTATCGCGAGAGGGTCGGACCGTCGAGGTAGGCGAAGACGTCGGTGTAGTGGACGTAGAGGGCGTTGGTGAGGGTCTGCCCAGGCAGCGGGGTCCCGAAGACGAGCCAGTCACGGACGGCCCACGGCGCATAGATGACGAGGGCGATTACGGCCGGCCCGGCGATCAGGCCGGCACGGTCGATGCGGCTGCCCGAGGTCCAGAGCCAGGCCACGAGGACCCACGTCAGAGCCAGCCAGATGGCCTCGCTGCGGGTCAGGGCGGCCAGGCCGAGCAGAACGCCCAGAGCCACGAGTCGGCGATCGAAACGGCCGGCGCCGACCGCGGATATCCGCGTCATCAGCAGGCATGCGGCAAGCGACAGGGCGGCAAACAAGGCCGTCGAATCGGGCAGCGCGCCGTACACGACGAGAGGCCCGAGGACGGCGGTCACGAGGCCCGTGCCAACCGCCATCGTCCGCGCCCGACCGACCGGCAGCTCCATCTCCACGGCGACGTCGGCGGCTATACGCCAGGCCAGCGCCGCCACCAGCGAGCCCGAGACGACCGGGACGACCTGGGCTGCCCTGAACCAGTTCGCGGCCCCCGCCAGGGCGATCGGTATCGCGGCAAGTAGGGACGGGAGCGGCATCCACACCTCGAAGGCGGCCCGCGGCACCGCCAGAGGCTGAGTTCCGTAGCTCCACAACGCGTCGCTGATCAGCCCGCGGCCCTCGACGATGTTGCGAGCCACGCCGGCGTAGTAGGCCGTGTCCTCGGGCACCGGAAAGCTGACCGCGGCGGCTGCTGCGATTCGCACCACGAGCGCGGCAACGAAGACGGTGCTGGCGCTGATCCAGGCTTCGCGTCGGCTCATGGCTCGGCCCCGGCGATCGCCCCAGAGCCGCACCGCAGGTCGTCGGCGGAGGTGCAGACGGGGTAGATCGCGAGCGCCGGGGCGCCGTCGGCCAGCGGATCGCCGGTCTTCGCACCCTCGTACGGCACGCTGAAGATCGGCCGTCCGATCCATGCCGGGTGCACGGTCGATTCAATAACCGGCACGAGGGGATCGACGATGTATGCGCGCTCCAGGATGAGCCAGCGAGCGTGGTAGTCCACCGCGACTTCGTGGATGACATCGAGCGAGTCGGTGGGGGTCATGATTCCGCCGTGACCGGTGAAGTACTCCCACCCGCCCGGGTCCGCGCTCAGGATGAGATCCGTCTTTGGCGCCCCGGCGGAGTCGAGCGCCCGCCCGGCAGCCAGACGCATGTCGCGGGCCGTGTTCCACGAAGGCACGGCAAGTGCCACGAAGGCGGCCGCGTTGAGCACGACGGATGCGACCGCAGCGATAAGGAAGAGCCTCGCCGCTCCCTCCGCGGTCCAGGCCGGCCGATAGCGAAGGACCCACCGCGAGGCGATCACGGCCCCCTCGAGCGCCAGGATGAAGGTGAACGGCACCAGCGCTACCGCCGAATGGAGGAAGGTGCCGTAGGGCACGTGCACGGCGAAGATCAGGGCGGAGGCGGCGAACAGCACAAAGGCGTAGGCGAAGAACGGCCCGAAGTCGACCGAGCGCCGGCGAGCCCAGCCGCCGATCACGACGAACGGCGTCAGGACGATCGGACAGGCGATGACGAAGTAGATCTGCAGGGCGGAAACGAGCCCGAGGAAGCGGCTTTGCAGGAGCGGCCCGATGCCCTGGCCGAGGAGGCTCGCCAGGGTCGTCTGGCTGGTCACGCTGTCCATCTCGATGTACGACCGGATGAACAGGATCCGGCCCGAGGTCGTCGACGGCGAGAGGCTGCCGAAGACCGCTAGCTGGCGCACGTACCACGGCGCCATCACTATCAGGAAGAGACCGAAACAGGCGAAGGCGTACCGCCACGGGATCGCCGGCATTCGAGCGCCCGCCGAGCGCCAGGATCGCCAGCGATCCCAGAAGAAGGCCAGCCCGACGACTCCGCCGAGGAGCACGCCGTCGTTTCTCGACAGCGTCGCCAGACCGACCATCAGCCCGGCCAGCGCATATGAGCTGCGGTGGCCCTTGAGCCCACGGGCAGTCAGCCACAGCGCGGCCATCCCGAGTGGCTGGTAGAGGGCCAGGTTGTCCGGCTGAGACATGTAGAGCGCCGCTGCGCCGGGCGCTGCCATCGCGATCCCGGCCAGAAGGGCGATCCTGGGCGAGCAGCCGATCTCGCGGGCGAACAGCCAGGCCATCGGTCCGGCCAGCGCACCGATGACCAGGAACGGGATGGCGGAAGCCAGCGGCGTGGGGCCGAGCAACCACATGGTCGGAAGCTGGACGATCGCCGCCAGCGGCATCCAGTGGGCGTCGCTCGGTATCGGCAGAACCGGGTGGGCCGGAATCCGGCCGCCGACGTCCACGAACGACCATATGAAGTCGATGTTGAAGCCCGCACCGGCGTGAAGGGCGCGAGCGACGTCCACGTAGTAGAAGGCGTCCGGGTAGGCGGCATCCGGATGCAGGCCGAATACGACCGCGCGAGCGGTCAGGGCGAGCGCATACAGAGCGATGGGGATTCGCACGGCTTGGCAGCGTAGCATCGGCCGGGTCCCACTCCATCGGTACTAACGACCTACTCGGTGTCCGTCGCGCGGATGACCGGGCCGCCGATCAGAGCCGAGGACCCGTCCGCGGTGCGGGCGGCCGGTCGTGCCCCTACACTCCCGCTCATGGTTTCAAGCCTTGCGATCGTCCTGCCCGCCTTCAACGAGGAAGCCCGGCTCGGGCCTGCACTCGACGAGTTGTTCGATTATCTGTGCAAGGCTCCCGAGGGCACCCTACCCGAGACGGTCAGTGTGCTGGTCGTCGACGACGGCAGTACCGACGACACAGCGGGGCTCGTCCGGGCCAGGCCCGAGTTCGTGATCGGCGACCTAAGGCCGGCGCAGCGCGACTGCCCCCCGCTGGGGCTGCTGTCGGTTCCGCACGGCGGCAAAGGCTCGGCCGTCCGGGCCGGGATGCTGGCAGCTCAGGGCGATGCGTTCGTGTTCGCCGACGCCGACATGGCCACCCCCCCGGACCAGCTGACGCGGATCACCGCCGCGCTCGAGACCGCCGACGTGGCCCTGGGCAGTCGCATCCAGCCCGACGGGTCGGACATGAGAGCCACGCAGCCGCCGTTCCGGCGCATGGTGGGCCGGCTCTTCCGTCTGGCGGCGCAGGCTTGGGTGACGGGGCCGGTCAAGGACACGCAGTGCGGCTTCAAGGGATTCCGCTCCGCCGCGGCCCGCGACCTGTTCGGCAACCTGAAGATCACGAGCATCGTCTTCGACGTCGATCTCATCTACCTTGCTCGACGGCGCGGCTACCGCATCGCCATCGTCCCGGTAATCTGGACCGATCGCCGAGGATCGCGCCTGCACGCCAGACTGAGGTTGGCGCTGCGCGTCGCCTGGGACCTGATCCGAATCCGTTTCATCCACCGGGGTCTGGGGGCCGCGGTCGCCGAGACGCGCGCCGGCTCGGGCTCGCGCAAGGGCACGCCCGAGCCATGACCGCGGCCGAGTCGCGGGCGATCGACCGCGGGCGGCTGGCCAACTTGTTCGTGCCCGTTGGTTCCGTTGCCCTGCTGGTGGCGATGCTCGGGCTTGTCATGGGCACTGCCGGGAATACCCTCGGCTACGACTACACGTGTTACGCCGGCGCGGCCCAGCATCTGCTCGACGGCCAGCCCATATACGACAATGCCTTCTCTATCGCCGTCGGCACGTGCCCCGGGACCTACACCTACCCGCCGACCTTCGCCGCCGCCCTCATCCCGTGGCTTCTTTTTGGGGGAGCGGCGGCTGGGCTCTGGTGCGTCGCCATGGCGGCCTGTTTTGTGGCCGGAGTCGCCCTGCTGCCGGTCGGCCGCGACGTCCGCTGGCTCGTGGTCATCGTGGCCGCCCTGGACTGGCCTCTTCTCTACGCCGTGAAGCTCGGCCAGGTGGAGCCGCTACTCTTCCTCGGTTTCGCCGCGGCCTGGCGCGCCATGGACCGGCCCGGGGTGGTTGGTCTGGTCACGGCTCTTGGCGCGCTGGTGAAAGTTCAGCCGGGCCTGCTTGGCATCTGGGCCCTGGCCACGCGGCGATATCGAGCCGCGGTCGTGGCGGCGATCGTGACTCTCGCCCTGGCCGGGGCAGCCACGATCGTCACGGGCTTCGGAGCGTGGGCGACGTACGCGGACCTGGTCCGCGGCCTTGGCGGAACCTTCTCGACGACCCACAACTTTGCGCCAGGTGCGGTGGCTCACCTGGCGGGTGCCTCCGATACAGTGGCAAATGCGGTCCAGCTCGGGTCATCGGGCCTGGCCCTGGCCGCGCTGCTCGCGGCGTTCCGTTGGGCCTCGCCCGTGGCAAGTCTGCAGGTCACGATCGTTGTCAGCCAGCTGCTCTCGGCGCCACTTCGCGACCACTACGCGGTGCTGCTGCTCCTGCCGGTAGCGTGGCTGGTCGCGCGAGGCTGGACCTGGGCGGCCCTCATCCCCTTGCTCGGCTGGATAGCGCTCTTCGCCGGCGACACCCCGGCGTCCTGGCCGGCCACCGCGAGCATCCCGCTGACCTTCTTCGGCGTCCTCGGCCTGCTGCTCTTCGAAGCCCGGCGAGAGCGTCGAGAGCGGCCGCCGGTGGGCGCGAGCGCTTTCTCGGCGGCTTGGGCGAGCTGACGAGTGTCGAGGACGCTTCGGAGCCTCGGGCAGAGACGGCCGCACGCTCGGCCTCGCTGTCGGGGCGCCGCTCGTTTCCGCGTCAACCAGTCTCGGGGCATCTCCGGGCCTTGGTGATATGCTCGGCCTCGTGACCCCCGCCCAGCCAGAAGGCGACCCCGCCTGTCTGAAGTCCCAGCCGATGTCATGTCTGAACGCGGCGCTGCGCCGCGCCCGCCCGGCGCCGCCCCGATGAGCACCGCGACCGGGTCGCGGCTGGTCGCGATCCGGCGGCCCTTCGACTCCATTCCCGAGGCGAGCTGGAACGCGCTGGCCGAACGGACGCCGTGGGCGACCCCGTTTTCGCGCCACTGCGTGCAGCGGGCGTGGTGGGACGCGTATGGAGCCACGGCCCACGACCAGACGCTGGTCGTCGTAGACGAGGCCGCGCCCGACGAGATCTTCGGCATCATGCCCCTGATGCACCGTCATGAGCTCGAGCCCGGGGACGTGGCGGCGCGCACGACCATCCGCCACCGGCCCGGGCCGGCGCTGCGACCCGTTCCCGCTTCCGCGACGGCGGTCTTCTTCGGGGCTTCATATCACGCCGACTACGCCACGATCCTCGCCGCGCCAGATGATCTCCACGGCGTCTGTGAAGCGGTCGTGGAGACCTTCGCGGCGCAGGATCCATCGCGTTGGGACGTAATCGACCTGCGGCGGCTCCGCGACGGCGACCCGGCCACGGACGCTCTCTCGGCCGCACTGGAATGGGCGGCGCCGAAGGCTTGCTGGCTCGTCACGCGAGAGCAGGAGGACGTCTGCCCGGTCGTCAGGCTGGAGCACGGGATCGACTTCGACGGATTCGTTGGCTCGCTCGAGAAGAAGGATCGGCACGAGATACGACGCAAGATTCGCCGGGCCGAGGCGGCCGGTGAGATCAGGCTCGATGCTTCGGCCAACCCGATAGACGATCTCGACGCATTCGTCGATCTGCATCAGAAACGGTGGGGAGCGGAGGGCCTGTTTCCCGAGACTGCCGGCGGCGCCGCCAGCCGGCAGTTCTTCGGCGAATTGTTCGAGAATTGTGCCCCGATCGGCATCGTCGACCTCAGCTTCCTGACGGTTGGGGGCCGTCGGATTGCGGCCGGGGTAACGTTCGACGACGGGGACGCCGTCTACTACTACAACGCGGGCGTCGATCCGGACGCTCGCGAGCTGTCTCCCGGAGTGGTCATGGTCGCCTGCTACCTCAAGCGAGCCATCGAGCTCGGCCGAACGCGCGTCGACTTCCTGCGCGGCGACGAACCGTACAAATACGAATGGGGTGCGGTCGACGCTCCGATCGACCGGCTGCTGGTCCAGCGCACCGAGTCGGCAGCGGAGGGCCGCTAGCGATGGGCGCGGAAGACGGCATCATGGATCCCTGCAGCGAGCCGCCGGACCGGGACCCGGTCGACGGCGGGCGGGTCCGCGTGGTCGAAGTCATGGCGACCGGCACGAACGGCGGAGCCCAGGAGCACGTCTATTCGCTCGTGACCCGCCTCAACCGGGAGTGTTACGAGGTCCGAGTCGTCTCGCTCTCACACGGCAGCAGCGTGCGCCGGCTTCAGAAGGCCGGGATCGACGTCACGGTCGTCGACGAGCCCGACGACCGCCGGTCGGTCCGGGCGCTGGCTGAACTGCTCGCACCGTTCCAGCCGGAGGTAGTCCACAACCACATGTATCGCGCCGAGGTCGTGGGGACTCGAGCCGCGCTGTTACTCGGAGAGAAGGGTTGCCGGCGGCCCGCCGTGATCTCGACGGTGCATTCGAGCCGGGTCCGCTGCGCCGAGGATCGCCAGAACCTGCGCAACCTCACGCCGCTCATGGACCGCCTGATCGTGGTTTCCCGCGCGATCGAGGAGAAGATCCGCGAGGAGGGTCGCCGCGGCGTCCCCGTGAGCCTGATCTACAACGGAGTGGACCTCCAGCGCTACAACCACCAGCAGCCGTGCTGCACGCTCCACGATGAGTACAGCATCCCAGAGGACGCGCCGATCGTCGGAGTCGTGGCCAGGCTCGAGGCGGAGAAAGGCCATCGAACGCTGCTCGACGCCTGGCCGGACGTGCTCGCAGCGCAGCCACGAGCGTGGCTGCTGATCGTCGGCGAAGGCTCGGAGCGCGATGCGCTCGAGGCCCAGGCCGCGTCGTTGGGGATCGCCGAACGGGTCGTATTCACCGGCCGCCGCGAAGACGTACCGGCAGTGACCGCGGCGCTCGACGTTTCGGTGCTGCCGTCGTATCGCGAGGCTCAGGGTCTCAGCGTCCTCGAGGCAATGGCGTTGAGCCGGCCGGTGGTCGCGTCGAAGGTCGGCGGGATACCCGAGATGATCGACGACGGAGTCTCGGGATTGCTGGTGCCGCCGAACGACTGCGAGGCTCTGGCAGCGGCGATCGTCCGGCTGCTGTCCGACCATCCACTCGCTGACGTGATCGCGAGGCGCGGCCACGACATGGTCCACGAGCGCTTCTGCATCGAGAAGATGGTGACCTCCGTAGAGTCGATCTACGACGAGGCCGCCGTCAGGTTCCGCGCATCGGCAGGCGTGGCCGGCTAGAACGTTTGGGCGCCGACCGACTGGTCGGCCAAGGCGGAGGTTCCGGAACGGCGCCGCCCGGGCTCACGCCAGTTCGATCCCTATGCCGGTCTGGTGACTCGCCAGTAGCGCTCGGCCGGCCCGATGCCGCCGAGCTCGCCGACCCGGGCCGCTCTCTTGCGGACGGCCATTGACATCGGGTCGTCGCCACCACCGAACAGCCGGCCCAGCTGGCTTTCGTAGGCGCGCAGGCCGGACAACTTGCGATCGATCGTCCCGTCGATCTCGACGTATTCGGCGGCGAGGATCACGCCGGCGGGCAGGCTCGGCAGAATCTCGGGATCCAACTGGTCGAGCCGTTCGAAGCCGGTCGAGAGTGCATACGGGAAGTCCTCGTAGAAGAGCGCCCGATCCAGGTACGGCGACTCGGGTTCGGCCAGCAGCGTGATTGCTGCCCGTCGCGTCTGGCGGTGGTCTACGTGGCCGCCCACCGACAGTGGCAAGTAGAGGCTCGTCGGCTCCAGCCGCCCGAGTGCTTCTCGCAGCGCCTCGACCGGAGGGCCATCGTCGGGTCGCGGTTTGCCAATGAGCGCCGCGTCTTCTTCGTAGCCGCGGAAGACTCCGTCGGGGAGGTTGATGAACTCGATCGAGGCGCCGATGGAGCCGGCGAATGCCTCGTCCTCCGCCCGGCGCACCGCCATGACCGCCGCCGGTGTCGGTGCATCTTCGGGGTCACCATCCGCGGCTGCTGGGGCAACGGCGCCGTCACCGGGCTGCCATTGCTCCTGGTCCCCGAACCCGAGAGCCAGCCGCTGGTAGGGTGTCAGGACTTCGGCCGCGCCTGGTCCGTTGAAGACGGTCAGGATCGTGACCGGCTCGCCGCGGGCCCGCAGGCCGGCCATCAAGCCGCCGCAGGAGAGCGCTGCGTCGTCTGGGTGAGGCGAGACGAATACATGTGCCACGGTTCAACTATAAGAGCAGAAGTCCGGGCCATCGGCGCCGTCGTGCCTCCTCCTCGCTGAATCCGGAGGCGCCGACCAGCGGCACGAAGACGCAGCCGCCGCAGTCGTGGCGCTCGAGCGTTTCACCGTGCCGGATCACGAGGACCAGCTCCTGGCGCTCACGTGGCCCGACCGGGACTACGAGGCGCCCGCCGTCGGCGAGTTGTTCGGTGAGCGGCAAGGGAACCCTCGGGGCGGCGGCGGTGACCACGATGCCGTCGAACGGGGCGTCTTCGGGGCGGCCGACGCTCCCGTCTCCGACCTCGATGCGGACCCGCTCCGCCAGACCCAGCGCTGTGAGACGGTCCCGTGCCGCGTCGGCAAGTTCGGCGTGGCGTTCCACGGAAATCACGCCGCAGCCGAGTTGCGCCAGGACCGCGGCCTGGTAGCCGGAGCCGGTGCCGACCTCCAGGACTCGCATTCCTGGCCGTGGCTCGAGCAGCTCGGTCATCCGGGCGACGATGTACGGCTGACTTATCGACTGCCCCGCCTCGATGGGCAGCGCATCGTCGCTGTAGGCGTGCGACAGGATGCCCGGTGGGACGAACCGGTCTCGCGGAATGGCCGCCATCGAAGCCAGGACCCGTTCGTCGAGGATGCCGCGGCCTCGGAGCTGGCGCTCGACCATCTCCGCCCGAAGCTGCGCCGATCGTGCGGGATCCACGCGTCGAAGATACGCCCTATCTGCGCCGAGGGCGGGCGTCAGGTCGCGATCATCACTGCGCCTGCGGCCCTGCCGGGCGGACCGAACCGAGCCTAGGAGGGCGAAGCGCTCGGGGCGGCGGTGGGGCTGGCGGTGGGAGCGAGGCTGCCGCTGGGGCCAACGGTGATCGACGGCGCGGCGCTGCTGCTGGCCGAAGCCTGCGACGTTGGCACGACGAGCGGCGTCAGCGTGGGCCCTGCGCCCTGCGGGATCACGCCGCCGACCCATGCAAGGAAGAGGACGCCGACCAGCCCGATCGCGCAGACCAGGGCATAGATGGTCGACGGCCGGTCGTCGATGTGGACCCGCTCGTGCGTTCCACGCACCGACCCGATCTGGCGCTTTTCGGCTTCTTCCTCGAATCGACCACCGCCACGCCCCAGCGTAAAGCGACGGTGCGTGACGGATGTGGCGGACGGCTCCGGACCTTCGCCTTCGAGGGCCTCACCTTCGAACTCGCCTTCGAAGGCTTCCTCGGGCTCTTCTTCGAACTCTTCTTCGCCCGGCAGCTCTTCGTCGGTCTCGGCCGTTTCGCCTAGGTCTTTGTCGCGGTCGGTCATTGCCCTCGTGCCACTCCTGTGTTGGCAGCCGCTGGGTTCGGCCGCCTGGTACAGGCACCGCTGGTGCCGTTATTAGGTCGCAGGCAGGGTGCAAGCGGCCCGTCGGTCACGTGACGGTATCGAGCGCACCACTGCCCGGCAGTTTAGCCGACGTCTCCCATTGTCGCGTTGCGTTGGTGCGCGGTTCGTGCTTCGGGCCTACGCGCGCCGGATCGGACGAATTACCAGGCCGGCAAGCCCGGCGGCGGCGGTCAGCAGGCCGCAGGCGGCGAGCACCGGTCGCAGGCCGAATGTCTCGGCCAGCGCGCCCGAACTGACCATCGCAAGGGCGAGGACGCCGTTGACGATGGCCAGCCGGATGGCGACCACGCGACCCAGCATCTCGTCCGGCGTGCGCTGCTGGAAGAGCGTCTGGCTCGGTACGACGAATGTGGCGTTGGCCAGCCCCACGGCCGCAGCCAGGGCCAGGGCCACGAACAGGTTGCCGGTAACTGCCAGGCCGATCAGCGCCAGGCCCATGGCCGTGAACCCGGCGATGATCGCCGGGCCCTTCGGAAGACGAGCCGCCAACCCGCCGAGGACGATTCCGCCGCCCAGGAGGCCGATGCCCATGGCCATCTCGAAGAACCCGTAGGCGGCAGGAGCTTCGGTGGAGCCGAGCGACAGCGAGGCGACGAGGAGGGCCGTGAGCGCGGTCAACGCACCCATGCCGTACTCGGCGACCGCCGCCTGGATCGTGGTCGCCAGCAGGACAGTCTCGGCGCGAAGGTATCCCCACGCCTCGGCCATCTCGCCGAGAATCGAGGTACCGGCGGCAGCCTCTGCTCCGTCGTCGGTACCGCTCGCATGCCGCACCATCGGTGGGATGACCACCGCGGCGACGAGCACCGCGGAAGCGACATAGCTCGCTCCGTCGATCCAGAATGCCAGCGCCAGCGATGACCCCAGGAAGGCCACGAAGAGCCCACCCAGGCTGTAGCCGGCGAGATCGCTCACGGTGTCGGCGATCCACATGGCCGAATTTGCGGTCAGCAGGTCCTCCTCCGGGACCACGCGTGGCAGCGCCGCGGCGCGGGCGGGACGGAAGAACGAGGAGACGGCGGCGAGCGCAAATACCAGCCCGAACACGAGCCCGACATGCAGCCCGGAGGCCACCGGTATGAGGCCGACGATCCCGGCCCGAGCAAGATCGGAGACGACCATCACCTGCTTCCTGTCCCATCGATCCACGAGCGCGCCGGCAAAGGGCCCGACGAGCAGGGCCGGAACGGTCATGGCGGCGAACACGAGACCGAGCGCCAGCGGCGAGTTGTTCGATGCGCTCAGGACAAGGAAGGCGAGCGCGACCTGGTGGACGCGATCGCCGAGAGAGCTGACGACCTGCCCCAGCCACATGGCCGAGAAAGGCCCGTTGGTCGCTAGCCGGACGTACGGGTTGAGCAGCGCGCCCGTTGGCTTGGGGACGGCAACCCCTGCCAGTCCTTCGACCCCCCGGACGCCCGGGATCGATATCGAAACCAGGACCGGCGCCCGAACGACGCCGGCGAACAGGAAGAAGGCGAGTCCGGCGCCCAGGAGGATGTCGCCGACCGACGCGACCGATTGAATCAGCGGTACTGGGATCGGAATGATGTCGACCAGCGGCCCGCCGTGGGCGAAGAAGCCGGTGTCCACCGGCCCGACGAGCATGCGGTGGAAGTTCGAATGGATCGCGGTCGAGTCGAGCCCCGCCGCCGCCAGGCTGGGTTGCCAGACGGGCATCCAACCGCCGTTGGCCACGATGGCGATGCCGTTGGCGGCCGTCCCGATCGCGGCCGCGGTAAGGCCGGGCAGGTTGCGGTTGGAGAGCAGTACGGCAGTGAGGCCGACGTAGGTGACGAGCACGAGCCACAGTCGCAAGCCGTCGGGCACTGCGCCGGCGGAGAGCAGTGCGTCGAGCCCGAAGCGCGCGGCGGCCGCGAACAGCAGCAGCGGCAGCCAGCGAAGACGGATCGCTATGAGGTTGTCGAGCTGGCCGCCGGCGATCAGGCCGAGCGTCAGGCCCAGGAAGACGCCGAGCGCGGGCACGGATCAGGCGATCGCTGGTCGCGGACTAGTCGAGTCGGGAGCAGTCGGGCCGTCGCCTCGCGACCCGGGATCGTGCTTCGTCGCGGCGCTGATGCCGTCCGTTCCCCCTCCGACCGCCGCGATCCGACCGGCGGCCTGACCGATCAGAGGCACATCGAGCACCTCCGGCCGGCCTGGGTCGGACAGCTCGCTGGCCCATTTCGTCCGGACGAAGGCATCGACGACCTCGGGGTCGAACTGGATGCCACCGAACTTGCGCAGCTCTACCAGCGCCTGCTCGGGCGTCAGCGGAGTCATCCGGTACGGTCTGGCGGCGGTCATCGCCTCGAACGCATCCGCGACGTGGAGGATCCGCGCCAGCCGCGGAATCTCGTCGGCCACGAGACGGTCGGGGTAGCCAGAGCCGTTGAACCACTCGTGGTGATGGCGGATGAGCGGCAACTCCGGCGCCAGCTTCCGGACCGGGGCGATGATCTCCGCGCCGAGCACCGGGTGAGAATTCATGATCGTGCGCTCGTCGCGTGTCAGGCGATCCTGCTTGAGCAGGACCGCATCTGGGACGCCGATCTTGCCGATGTCGTGAAGCAGGCCGCCCCACTCGAGCGCCTCGAGATCGTCGTCGCTGATCTTCATCGCCCGCCCGATGTCGAGGGCGATGGCCTGCACCCGGTGGCTGTGGCCGCTCGTGAAGGTGTCACGCTTGTCGACGGCCTCGGCCAGGCTTCGGACGGTCTCGGTGAACATCTCCCGGACTTCCACGAACCGCGTGTACGCCACGCGGGTCGTGTACAAGGGCACGGCGAACAGGGGAACCGCCCACGGTCCTACTGCCACGTAGATCTGCGCCATTAGCCACGCAATCGGCGCGAGCGCGAGCATGTTGGCCCATGCCCCGGCGTCCGCCCTCACGGCGGCGGAGAACCTGTCTCCGGTGCGCAGAACGAGGAAAGAAGCGGTCAGCAGGAAATTGAGCGAGAAGTAGACAAGCGCTGCACCAACGGTCGCGGCGAAGTCGACAAACCCAGAAGATCTCCCGGGAATCGCCTGCAAGACGAAGGCACTTGCGATGGCCGGCGCCACCACCATGCAGCGATTTGCTACGACGCCGTACCAGGGCACACTGCCCCGAAGCTCGCGCGCCTGAGTCGTGCCGATGAGTGCTGCCCACCCAGCGGCCGCTGGACCTCCGAGAGCCATGGCGGCGACGATTGGAGCAAAGCCGACATCGATCATGCTCCCGCCGGGCATGCGCACCGAAAGGGAAGAACCAGCGAGAGTCAGGCCAACCCAGAAGACAACACCAAGGAGCAGACCATCCGATCCGCTATCGGCGCGTATCCGTGCACCGACTGGATACGAAATCGCCGCGGCCATCAAGATGCCGCTGGCGATCGCGACAACAGCGATTGTTGCTCCCAGCCGCCGGTTCATTGTCCTCCCTGGCTCAGTTGGGACAATGTAACCGGCGCTGCACCGAAATGACTATGGGACAGTGGTACTCAGAACAGACCGTAGCCCGCCCCACCGCCAATGGCTGCGAGAAGCACAGCCCCGACGATGATGAGGACTGACTGAATGCGGCGCATTCTGATCACCAAACTCGGCCGTTCTCGTTCGGGTACATGGTAGGTTTCTCCTGATTTCATCAACGCGCGGCGGGTTGCACTAGTGGCTCGATCCCAACCCAAGTGCCCGAGTTCGGCTGGGTCGTTGAACGTCCGCGCATTCTCTTCCCGGCGACGGAGGTGAGGTCCGCACCGGACTTTCGGCAAGATAGGCAGCCGAAAGTACCATGGTCAATACGGTACCTTGCCTACCTGGACGAATCTGCTGTTGTCAGATCGAGTCGAGCGGGGGTGGCTCCATGCCCAATTGGTCTCGCAGGACGCTCGCGTAATGGGCGTATTGCTCTGCCGCGGCAGCATTCGCACCCGTTCGTCGGTACAGCTTCAAGAGGCACAATTCGATCTGTTCGGCATCGGGATCAGCCTGCATCGCGAGTTGGGCAACGCACAGGGCTCGGTCAAAGGCGCCGGCGTTTGTGTCGCTCGTTATCGCGCGTTCTACGCGATCCAGGAAGGCCGCGTGCAAGCTGTCCCGGAATGCCGACGCCCAGTCATCGTAGATGAAGTCCGCCGCGAATCGGCCTTTGTATGACTCGGCTAGCTTGACCACGAACTCGGGAGCAGGATCGCGGCGGATCATCTGCATCAGCTCTAGACATTCCGAACTCCTGCTCCTCACAAGCTCCGGGTCTAGCCAGATCAAGTCCGCCCGACTGCGGAGGTAGCCCGCGCTCGTGTCGTCTTCGCAACCAGGTTCCAGAATCCTCCGTAGGAAGTACGTGGACTGGTTCAGCGAATTCGCTCCGGCTTCTGGATCCATTTCGGGCCAGAGTGCCTCCAGAACTTGCTCGCGAGTCGACGTGAGCTGAGGGCGACTGAGAAGGAAGCACAGCAGCGATAGAACTTTCCGCCGGATGTCTGTGCCAGGAATGATCCGGTCGCCCACCTTGACCGAGACGCGTCCGAGGTCCTCAACGTATACGCGCGGCGCTAGGCGCCGAATCAGCCCTCGGCCGGAGTCTGGGAGTCGAGGGCTGGACCTCTTTCCGATCGACCTGAGGAAGCCGATGTCCTCGGCGTCGCCGGCGATCTCGAGCAATTCGACGGCTCTGCTCACACCTTGAGGTCGGGGTCCCTTCTTGGTGAGGCCGTCTCTGAGCGCGGATCGCCAACGTTCCGGTGCGCGGCAAGCTTCGTCGCGGACCAACCCGAACCCAAGTTGGTCGAGTTCAGCCAGTCGTGCCGTGACCAACTCAGCCTGAATCGAAAGATACGGAGCGTCGGCCTTGTCCATGGACGCAACGTACGCGGCCAGGTCACTCGTAGCCGAAGCCAACGCTTGCGTCAGCCTAATCGTCTTCGACCAAAACCAGGCCTGCTGTCGCTCCGCAAACCTCAGGTACTGGCGAAAGACGTCCGCGGACAGACCTGCTCCCGAGAAAGACGACCGAATCTGGAGTTCCAGCGAAAGAAAAGCGCTAACGAAGCCTGGGCAGATGGTGTGTCGGGTGACCTTCGACAACAGTTCGGCTGCGCTCTCAGGACCCGCAAGCACCAACTCCAATCGCGCCGCGGTCAGCCGCCAATGCGGGCCATCGGCCCAGTGTGGATGCGCGACCAGAGCTCGTTTCAGAATCTGAGATCCCTTCGCGGGCGATCCGTACATGGCATGCAGCTCAGCTGCCTCCGCGATGCCGTCGGGCTCTCTCGCCTTGTTGGCGTCCTCTATCGCGGCATCGAGATGCGCCACCGCGTCTGCCCAAGGACCGCCATGGGCTAGACCTCTGGCGGCGCTTAGGTGGGCGGCCGCACTGTCGCCACAGTTGCCAGCCGAACCCAGCAGCTCGAGAGCGGACATTGCGGCTGCCGTGGCCAGAGGATGGTTGCCTCGAGCGAGCTCAGCGCACGATAGGTTCAGCAGGCTCACGCCCTCATGCCGGGTGTGTCCTCTCTCGCGATTCAACCGCGCGGTTTGGGCGAGAGACGTGCACAGGGAATCCAAGCTGCCTGAGTCGGAGGCCTCGCACATGAGGTCGGCTGAGCGGGCGATCGAGACTAGCTCGAGGTCGCCGCTGGAAGCCAGATCCAGGCTCGCTGCCTTGCGCATCTCCGGATCGTGCCGCTGGATGCCTAGATGCAACTGGTTCAGGGCGTGGGCTTGGTCCAGGGATGCGCTGGCATCCGAGAGTTGCCCTCGCGCCATCTCGGCCCGCATCGCCGCCGCCGCGGCCTCGTCGTAGCGTCCGGCGGCGGCGTGCAGCCGGCTTTCGATGATGTCGAACCACGGGTTTGGTTTAGGATCGGGGAAGCGCGTTACGAATTCGTCGGCGGCGGCGAGATCGCCCGTGCCGATGATCGTTGGAGTGGCCGCGCAGACGACGCGCCGGACCTCCACGCCGTCGCCGGCGGCTGCCCAGTGACGTGCGGCCAGGCGCCACGAACGCTGCTCCATCATGGTCGCTAGGCGTCGATGCATGGCGGCAACGCCGCTCTGGCCGAGCTCGGCCTCGAGGTGCGCGAGCAGGAACTCGCGGACGAGCGGGTGCGACCGCCAAATGCCTGCGCGATCGCCATCACGGGACAGCAGTCCCAATCGCTGAGCCTCGCCGAGCATGTGCCGGGCTCGGCCCGGTGGCACACTCGCCGCGACTGCGGCCGTGTCCGGCTCGACGTCCTCGAGTAGTGCCGTGCGGACGAGGAACGCGCGCAGGGCCGGGTCGAGGTCCCCGACCACCTCCTCGGCGAGGTAGTCGTAGAGGTCGCCTTCGGAGCCAGACAGCGAGTCGACGAAGGCACGGACGTGTGCGGGCGATCGGCCGTCGACGGCCGTCTTGACCAGCTGCAGGGAAGCTGCCCAACCCTCGGTGCGAGTATGCAGATCGTGAAGTACGTCCGGCTCGAGCGGGTGCTTGTAGGAGTCGCGGAAGAGTCGATCCGTTTCAACTTCGTCGAACCTGAGCTGTTCCCTGTTCAATTCGGCTAGCTCACCCCGCGCTCGGAGCGCGGCGACCGACAGGTTTGGAGTCCTTCGGCTCGCCAGAATGAACCGCAGTCGCTCGGGTGAACGGGCTATGAGCCGTTCGACGATCGAGCCGACGGCTGGCACGCCTTCGACCATGTGGAAGTCGTCGAGAACCAGCACGGACGGCATCTCGCCCAGCCCGCTCAGCTCACTGAGGATCGTGTCCAGGACCGCCCCCGCCGGAGCGGGCTCGAGTGAAGACTCGGAGAGAAGGCTGGCCGACCGCACGAGCAGTCCGGAGTCGACCGCCTGGCAGGCGGCGACCAGATATCGGAGGAATACGAGGCCGTCCGTATCGTCGTCGTCGAGCCGATACCAGAAGGCGCGGAGCTGAGACCGGCGGAGGTAGTCTGCGACCAGAGTCGTCTTCCCGAACCCGGCTTCGGCGATCACGTAGATCACGCGGCGATTTGCTCGAGCGGCCATCCAATCGAGCAGGCGGTCGCGCCGCAGGGTCTCGTCGGGTACCAGCGGGCGCTGGACCTTGCCGGGACGCAGCGGGAAGCACGGTCGTGCGCGCGCCATCTCCCCGGCAACGCGGTCGTCCATCTCGGGTTCGACGGACACTCGAAGTTCCTCCAGACCCAGCCGCCGCTCCCCACGCGGCGGCGCGTAGGATAGGAAGTCAAACCGACGAGTGTCAATTGGGTCGGCTGCGGACATCTGCATGGGCGGATGGTCGCCCCCGGCGATCAACCGCGGCTTATCTACCCGGAGCCCTGAGGGCCGCCCTCAGAAGCCCCGCCCGAGGCTTGCCGTGGGCTATTCCTCGTATTCGAAGCCGAGCTTGAGCTGAACTCGGTACTCGACTATCTGGCCGCCTTCGACTCTGGCCGTCGACTGCACGACTTCCACGGTGCGGATGTTACGAACGGTCTTGCTGGCCAGGGCAACGGCCTGGCGGGCGGCGTCGCTCCACGAATGTGGACTGGTGCCGACCATCTCCCGGACGATGATCACGCCCATCAGACTCCTCCCGATGCGGGCGCGCGGCGTCGCCCTGCTGAGGGCAGTTTAGGCGCGAAGGCGGTGCTCGTCGCGGGTTATGCCAGAGCGTAAGCGGCCCGCGCGCCGCTCAAGTGACTCTGTCCGCGCCGCGAAGAGTCCCCTAGACTGCCTCGGCGTAGCGCTCGCCGGCGTAGCTCATGAACCGGGTCTGGCTCTTACGGAACCACAGCTTCACTTCGCCGGTGGGGCCGTTGCGATGCTTGGCCAGGCGCAGGTTGACGACCTCGCCGTCGCTCTCGCCCTCGTCGCCCGGCTTGTCTTTCTCGCGCCACAGGAAGAGGACGAGATCCGCGTCCTGCTCGATGGCGCCGGACTCTCGCAGGTCCGAGAGCCTGGGCTCGCGCGACTCGCGCATCTCAGGCTGGCGGGACAGCTGCGACAGGGCGAGGACGGGGACCTTCAGCTCGCGGGCGAGTCCCTTCAGGCCGCGGCTGATCTCGGAGACTTCCTGGACTCGGTTAGCGTCGCGGGAGTTGGTGGTCGCCTGCATGAGCTGCAGGTAGTCCACGATCAGCAGGTCCAGGCCGTGTTCCGCCTGGAGGCGGCGGGCCTTCGTCCGCAACTCCATGGTGCTGATGTTCGGCGTGTCGTCGATGTAGATGGGCGCATCCGAGAGGGCCTGCAGCGCCGGCGCGATGCGGGCGAAGTCGAGCTCCTCCAGAAACCCCGAGCGGAGCCGCTGGGAATCGATCGAGGCTACGCTCGAAAGCAGGCGCAGGACGAGTTGCTCCTTGCTCATCTCGAGGCTGAAGACACCGACCGTCTTGCCCTCGCGAACCGCCGCGTGCTCGGCCACGTTGAGCGCGAGGCTCGTCTTGCCGACGCTCGGCCGGGCGGCCAGGACGACCAGATCGCTCGCCTGGAAGCCGGTGGTCAGCTGGTCCAGGTCAGCGAAACCCGAGGCGATGCCCACGATCTCGCCGCGGTGGGCATGGAGGTAGTCCAGCCGGTCGTAGGCGTCGTGGAGGAGCGTCCGGAGCGGGCTGAAGCCGTCGTTCGACCTGTGCTGGCTGACCGCGAATAGCTCCGCCTCCGACCGGTCGATCGACTCCTGGATGTCCGACCCATCCTCGTAGCCAATCGCCGCGATCTTGCCGGCGGCTTGGATAAGGCGTCGCAAGACGGCCTTGCGCTCGACGATGCGGCCGTACTGGGCGACGTGGACGGCGGTGGGCGTGTCATTGCCGAGGGTCGAGAGGTAGCTCGCGCCGCCGACACCCTCGAGATCGCCGTCACGCTCCAGGGCCTCGGCGACGGTTACCACGTCGATCGGCTCGCGATGCTCGAACAGCTCGAGCATGGCGGCAAAGATCCGCCCATGGGCCTGACGGTAGAAATCCTCGGGGTGCAGGAAGTCCGCGATCTCGATGATCGCGTCGCGATCGATGAGGATGGAACCGAGTACCGCCTGCTCTGAATCCAGGTTCTGGGGTGGCAGTCGATCGATCACGAGTGGCGGTCCTCGCGGCCTGCTGATTTGGTTGACGTCCCAATAGTGGCTTTGCCGCTGACCCGGTGGGTAGACGAACCTGCCTGCCGGCCGCCGAACCGTCCCCGAAATTGCGCCGGTGTTGGCGGACGGTGGACGACCAGATGTGGATAAACGTCGCCAGTCAGCCGGTCGATGCCGCTCGGCCGGCGACAAGGGTCACGCGTCAGTCCAACCGGCGGATGACCCCTATCAGCTTTCCCTGGATCCGGACGTCGTTGTAGAACATCGCCGGGTAGTCCGGGTTGGCCGGCTGGAGGCGGATGCGGCCCGCTTCCTTGAAGAACTGCTTGAGGGTTACGGCGTTCTCCTCCACCTGGGCAACCACGATGTCGCCGTCCCGGGCCGTTTCCTGCGGCCGGATCAGGACGAAGTCCCCGTCCTGAATGTGGGCGTTGATCATCGAGTCGCCACGGACCCTGAGGACGTAGGCATCACCGGAAGGTGCGAGCAGATCCGGCACCGCCATGCTTTCCGACGCGTCCTGGTAGGCCTCGATCGGGCCGCCGGCCGCGATCTCACCGACGATCGGCAGCACGTGTGCCTCCGATGCAGTGGCTTGTGGCATCAACTCGCCCGAAAGCCCCAGCCGCAACGCGGCCATCGGCGTCAGGCGGATGGCGCGCGACTGGGCGGCGCCGCGCTCCAGGTAGCCCTCGCGCTCGAGCATCTGGAGATGGTGGTGGACGGCGGACGTGGACGCCAGGTCCACCGCGGCGGCAATCTCGCGGACGGATGGCGGATAGCCGCGAGACCTTAGCGTCGCGGAGATGAAGTCGAGGATCTTACGTTTGCGCTCGGCGTCGTGCTTGGTCACAGGCGCCTCCTTCCCTGCCGACGAGGGTACAGAACGTCCGTTCGATTGTCAAGCGGGCGGACAGAGCCGGCGAACCGAGTCTGCTCGTTCTCTGTCGGGCGGCCGCCGGCACCAGGCAGAGCCGCGAGCCCGTCAGCCGGCGTCGGTCCGGACGGGCTCGGAATCTACAAGCCGGAGCATGTCGATCGTGTCGGAGAGGCTGCCGTTGAAGATCCGTCTGGCCACATCGAGCAGCTCGAACAGCTCGGCGTCCCGGACGGTATAGATAACCGTGGTGCCTCGCCGTTCGGTGGCGACGATGTTGCGGCTGCGCAGGATCGCCAGATGTTGCGAGATCGTCGATTCGGGCGCGGCGATCGCCTCGGTAAGCTTGCCGACGCTGCACGGACCACCGCGAAGGGTCTCCAGGATCAGGATCCGCATCGGGTGGCCGAGCGCCTTGAAGAACTCGGCCTTGAACTGCCGCAGGCCCTCGGGATCGTCGCGGCGCTGGTTGCGGGTCATTGGTTGCCTCTCCCCCGGCTGCGTGACCGGCCGGATTCGACGGCCATCAGCATGCCCTCGATGATAGCCTCGGGGCGCGGCGGGCAACCCGGCACGAAGACGTCGACCGGCAGGATCTCCGCGGCTCCGTCCCGGCTTTCCGGGGAACCCGCGAGGACGCCGCCGCCGATGGCGCACGCGCCGACCGCGACGACGAGCCGCGGTTCGGGCATGGCCTCGTACGTCCGGCGAACTGCCTCCTCCAGATTGCGGGTGACCACGCCGGTCACGAGCAGCAGGTCGGCGTGGCGGGGTGAGGCCACGAAGTCGATGCCGAGCCGCTGCACGTCGTGGTATGGGTTGAGCAAGGCGGCGATCTCCCAGTCGCAGCCGTTGCACGAACCGGCGTCGAGGTGCCGGACGTGGAGCGAGCGCCCGAGCGCCCCGAGGATTCGGGCCCGGGCACGCTCTTCAGCGGCTCGGTCGCTCGGTGGGGGCGCGGCTCGCTCGATCAACTGGGTCCGGCTCGGACTTGCCAGCTCGACGCGAGCGCCCATTGAAATCGCCCCTTTCGGGCAGGCCAGGACGCAGGCGGCGCAGAAGATGCACCGACCGGCATCGACCGCTCGGACGTTGCCCGACGCCTCCGACTCGATAGCGCCAGTCGGGCAAGCCTCGGCGCAGGCGCCCGCGCCATCGCAGTGCGCCGGATCGATCTCGGGCAGGCCTCGGGCCGCCGGCGCGAGCAGCGGCGCCGCCTCCGGATAGCTGGAGGTCGGGACAGGGTCCAGCAGCGGGGTCAGGAGTCGGCGCACCAGGTCGAGAGGCATGTCAGCGGTCCGTGCAGGCGTAGCAGAGCTCGAAGCTCTTGTTGATGAGCGGGAAGTCCGGCACGAGATTGCCCGGCACCACCGACGCCACGACCGGCCAGTTGGCGAGCGAGGCGGAGCGGAGGTGGAGTCGGGCGATGCGGCCGTCGGTGCCGGCCATCAGCCACAGCCACGAAGCGCCGCGCGGGCCCTCGGCACCGGCGATGGCCACCGCGCCGGGTCGTGGCTCCTGGGCCAGCGGGACGCTCGCAGGACCGGGCGGCAGCCGTCGGGCCGCTTCGGCGATGAGCGATGCCGAGATGGCGGCTTCCTGAGCCCGGACGTGGAAACGGGCCGCGACGTCGCCCGCGGAAGCGCCGACCTGCGGTACATCGATGTCGCGGTACCCGTCGGCAGGGCGATCGCAACGCAGGTCGTCGTCCAGCCCGCTCGCCCTGGCTGCGACGCCGAGGGCGCCAAGGCGAAGCGCCTCCGCCCGGCTGAGGACACCCGTGCCGTGGAGCCGGCTCATGAAGCCCTCGGATCGGACCAGGAGGCGGACGATCGATCGAACCTCGTGCTCGGTCTCGACGACGGCATCGCCGAGCCCGACGAGTCCTCGCTCGTCAAGGTCCAGCCGGAGCCCACCCGGGCCCACTGCCCCCATCAGGTACCGATGCCCGGTCAGGGCCTCGTTGAGCCGCAGCAGGCGTTCCTTCTGCCAGCCGAGGCGCGAGGTGCCGAAGTTGAACCCGACGCCGGCGCAGATGTTGCCGAGGTCACCGACGTGGTTGTAGAGCCGCTCCATCTCGGCCAGGAGGACACGCGCCACTCTGGCACGCGGCGGGATCGTGGTCCCGGTCAGACGCTCCACCGCCCGGCTGAAGGCCGTGGCATGGGTGACGGTGCAGACGCCACAGGCGCGCTCGACGACCGGCAGAGCCTTCGCGAATGTGCGGCCCTCGACGAGCCGCTCCAGGCCTCGATGGGTGTAGAAGAGGCGGGCGTCGAGGTGCAGCACGGACTCGCCCACCGCCGAGAACCGGAAATGGCCGGGCTCGATGATGCCGGCGTGTATCGGGCCAACGGGCAACTGGTAGACACCATCGCCGTGGGCCACGAACGAGCGGTAGGGCGCGGCCGGTGGTGGCGGGGCATGAACGACCAACGGCCGCAGGTCAGGGTGCCCGATGGGCAGGACCCCATGCAGGTCGTGGCCCTCGCGCTCGTCCCACTGAGCGGCGGGCACGAGCGGGGTCAAAGCGGGATAGGTCGGATCGCCGGCCGGCGTTTCAGCCCGGAGGCGGACGATCGGGCCGCTCGGGACGGCCATGACCTCCTCGACGACGACTCCGGCGCCCATGGGGTCGAGTTCGCCCACGGGGTCGAGTTCGCCCACGGGGTTGAGTTCGCCCACGGGGCCGAGTCCGGCGGCGCGACGGGGGCGGCCGGCGCTTGCGAGCTTGTAGCAGACCAGCATTACGTGTCGGGCACCGAGCTCCAACATCGCTCCGACCGCGGCGCCGACTTCGTCGCGAGGAATTCCGACGAGCGCGACGTCGTCGGCCGGCGTCGCCCAGCTCGAGACAGACACCGACACCGAGTGCCCGAGGGTACGGGCGAGCCGTTCTCGGATCGATCGCGTCGTGGTTGCCGCGGCCTCAGGCACCGGTCGCTCCAAGGACGGCGCGGATCGAGTCGAGGGCAGTGACGAGCGGTCCCGGCGTCCACATGCCCACCACCGCCACTACCACCAGCGGGCCCGCCAGCCTCAATGCCATGCCGCTGCCGGTGCGCCGAACCGTCTCCAGCGGGCCTGAGTGGCCCCACACGATGCGGCTGCCGTGCACCGCCAGCGCCACGAAACAGGACGCCAGGAGCACTGCGGCGATGCCCGCAGCCAGGCCGAAACCGCGACCCACGCCGCCGATGACGATTGCGAACTCCGTTACGAAGATGCCCGACGGCGGCAGGCCGCCGAGCAGGACGATGCCGGCGCCGAGCGCCCCGCCGGCCGCGGGAGCCGCCTGGAGCGTGCCGCGGATGGCGGAGAGGCGACGGCTTCCATACCGCTGCACGAGCTCGCCGGCGGACAGGAAGAGCGTGGCTTTCGTTACCGCGTGCAGCCCGATGTGAAGCGCTACTCCGAGGAGGGCAAGGGGCCCGCCGAAGCCGATCCCCATTGCCAGGAGGCCCATATGCTCGACGCTCGAGTACGCGAGCAGCCGCTTGAGGTCCTCCTGCCGGACCATGAAGGGCAAGGCCACGGCCATGCTCAGCAGGCCGAACGCCACAAGGAGCGTGGAGGAGAACCCGGGTCCGAGCCCTGCGGCTGCCACGAGGTGGAAGCGGATGAGAGCGTAGAGGGCCGCAATCAGCGAGACCCCTGAGAGAAGTGCGCTGACCGGGCTTGGCGCCTGGCTGTGCGCATCCGGCAGCCAGGTGTGGAACGGTGCGAGGGCGACCTTCGTGCCGTATCCGGCCAGGGCGAAGACGAAGCTGAGGCGCAGAAAGTTCGGGTTCAGTTGGGGCGCGATCGCGATCAGGCGCGTCCAGTTGAGCGCGTCGGAGCTCTCGCCCAGGACCCGCACCGAGGACGCGTAGGCGAGGAGCGTGGCGAGCAGCGCGAACCCGACGCCGATCGTCCCGAGGATCAGGTATTTCCAGGCTGCCTCGATCGCGTCGGGAGAGCGGTTGATGCCGACGAGCAGGGCCGAGACGACGGTGGTGGCCTCGATCGCGACCCACAGCAGGCCCAGGTTGTCGACCAGCGGCACGATCATGAGCGTGGCCACGAACCAGAGGAAGAGGGCGTAGTAGCGGCCTTCGTCGCGAGGTCGAATCGCACCTGCGGCGAGCTCGTGGCGGATGTAGCGGGGCGACGCCCACATCGCGAGCCAGGCCACGACGACCGTCAGCCCGAGTACGTACCCGCCCAGCGCGTCGATCGAGGCCACGTTCCCCAGGGCGACGATCCGGTTCCCGCCCAGGGCTTCGGACGCCAGGCCGAGGCCGGCCGCGCCGGAGGCGATCAACGTGCCGAAGGCCACGAGCTCGACGGCACGGCCGCGCAGGCGCCACGCAAGCAGGCCACCCAGACCCGGGCCGAGAAGAAGGATGGCTATGGCCAATTCGTTCATCCGCGCAGGTTCCGCAGCTGGTCGGTCGATAGCGACCCGAAGACGGTAAGCATCCGCTGGGCATACACGCCGACGGCCACGGTGACCATCAGTAGATCGAAAGTGGCGCCAAGCTCCACGACGAAGGGCATGCCGTAGGTCAGGCTGAAGGCAACCAGGGCCAGGCCGTTCTCGAACACGAGAAGTCCAACCACGATTGACAGCCCCTTGCGTCGCGTCATGGCGACCAGCAGGCCCGTCAGCACCTCCGCCACGGCGGCCGGGAGGGCGCGCGGTGCGTCCACGGATGCGCCAATCGAGCCGCCCAGCGATCCGCCGATCGATCCGCCGAGAGTGGCGCCATCCATCGCGATGGCCGAAACGAAGACGATGACGATCGCGGCTACGAGCGAGGCTCGCGGACCCAGGTACGGGTTGCGTTCGACGCGCACCGGGCTCTGGCGGAGGATCCGGCCGAGTATCAGCGGCACCGCAAGGCCGCGGCCGGCGATCGTCAAGAGGCTGCCGAAGACCACGTGACTCGATCCGGTCGCCAGACCAACGCCCGCGACAGCGGCCGACAACAGGATCGCCTGGACGGCCACGAGCCAGATCGCCCGCCCGATCGACCGAGTGCCGGCGATCAGGACGCCGAACAGGACGATCCCCGCCGAGCACGCATCGAGGAGCCGGGCGGCATCGATGGGTGTGACGGTCATGGCAGGAGCACCTGCATCCCGAAGCCCGCCAGTGCGAGCAACGAAGCCAGGCCAAGCAGGTCGGGCAGAGTGAGGATCCGCGCCTTGGCGATCGAGGCATCGAGTAGGGCCAGCACCTGGGCGATCACGAGCATCTTGCCGAGACCGACCAGCAGGCCGAAGGCGATCGGACCCGGGGCCAGTTCCGTCGCCGCGCCGAACGGAAAGAACGCAGCCGAGAAGACGGCCGCAATCACCGCCAGCTTCAGCTCCGATGCCAGGACGAGCGCCGCCAGGGAACGGCCAGACGCTTCGAGGAGCATGCCTTCGTGGATCATGGTCAGCTCGAGGTGTGTGTCCGGGTTGTCGACGGGGTGGTGGCCCGTCTCCGCGACGACCACTATGGCGAAGGCTGCGGCCGCCAGGAGGTGCGCAGGTCCGAGCAAGCCGACGCCCTGCCTCATGCCAAAGGCGCCGATCGCGCCGAGATCGCTCGAACCTGCGGCCGTGGCCGCGCCCGCCAGGGCGAGCACCAGCCCGGGTTCCGCGAGGGCGGAGATGGCCACGTCGCGGCTGCTGCCCATGCCCCCGAAGGCGCTCCCGGCATCGAGCGCGGCAAGGGCGAGCGCGAACCGCGCCGCGGCGAAGAGACCGACGACGACGAGCAGGTCGCCCCATCCGGAAAGGGGCGTGCGGCTCGTCTCCCACGGCACGAGCAGCACGGCCGTCAGCATCGCACCGAGCACGAATGCAGGGGCGTATCGTGCGACGGGCCCCGCGGCGTTGCTCTCAAGCGGAAGTTTCTGCCACCACTTGGCCAGGTCGCGGTACGGCTGGAGGAGACCCGGGCCGCGGCGGCTCTGGAGGCGGGCCTTGGTGCGCCTGATCGTTGCCGTCAGGAAGGGTGCGAAAAGCAAGAAGGTCGCCAGCTGGAGACCGGCGAGCGCGGCGGTCGTGGCTGCGTCGGAAGCGTTCATCGAGCCCACAACAGCAGGACCAATACCGCGACGACGCTGTACGCGATGTACAGCTGAATGGCCCCGCCCTGGAGCTTCCTGGCGAGGTCGGCTGCCCGCAGGCTCAAGCCGTGGGCCGGCCTGAGGACGCGATCCTCGAGGAGCAGCGTTATCTCGCTGCGATAGCGGATCGAGGACGGAAACGCCGTACCGGGGTGGTAGTCCACGTGGACCTCGCGCTCGGGCACGAGAACGCGGCGGAAGAAGAGCCGGATCGGCTTGGCGTAGCTCGTGGCCGTGTACTGGAACTCCGGTCTGGGGGCGATGCCGCAGGTCCAGGTGTCGACGAGGCGGGCCCGAGCCCGCGATCGCGATGCCAGCACCAGGATGCCGACGACCGCCGCGAGCAAAGCGCCAACGGCGAGCGCCGCGTACGTGGCCGCTCCACCCGGTCGCGGCCCGGCCGTGACCGCCGCGATCGCCGCAGGCGGCGGCCCATCGTGAAACGCCTCTCGCGAGACAGCGGCGAGGGCGCTGGAAACGGGTCCGGCGGCGAACCCCAGGGCGGCGCAGATCGCAGCCAGGATAACCATCGCCAGACGGGCCGGTCGAGCCGTCTCGTGAGCGTTTGCTGCCGCGGCGCTGCAGGGCAGACCCAGGAACGTGATGCCCGTCGCCTTGACGAAGCAGGCGACCGCCAGTGCTGAGGTGATGGCGAGCGCGCCGATCGCCCCGGCCGCGGCGAATCTGGCCAGAGGCGTGACCAGACCGCTCCCGGTCGCGCCGAGCAACCCCTGAAAGGTCAGCCATTCGCTTGCAAACCCGTTGAGCGGTGGCAGCCCGCTGATCGCGGCGGCGCCCACACCGAATGCGAGCATCGTTGCCGGCATCTTCCGGCCCAGGCCGCCGAGGTGGTTTAGGTCGTGGAGGCCCGTCGCGTTCACGACGGCGCCGGCGCCCAGGAAGAGCAAGGTCTTGAAGGCCGCGTGATTGACGGAGTGGAATAGGGCCGCCGTCAGCGCCAGCGCCGCAAGCTCCGTTGCGCCGTAGGTCTGGAGGAGCAACGCGCTCCCGAGGCCAATCAGGATGATGCCGACGTTCTCGATGCTGTGAAACGCGAGCAGCCGCTTGATGTCGTGCTGCATCAGGGCGTAGAGAACGCCCATCACCGCCGACACCGCCCCGACTCCGAGGATCAAGAGGCCCAGCCACTCCGGGCTGCCTCCCACGACGTCGACGACCAGCCTGATGAGGCCGTAGATGCCAGTCTTGATCATGACCCCGGACATGACCGCCGAAACATGCGATGGCGCGACGGGGTGAGCCTTGGGCAGCCACACGTGGAAGGGCATCGCCCCCGCCTTGGTCAGGAAACCGACGGCCACGAGGACGAGCGCGGCATCTCGGGTTACGGGCGCGAGGGTTGGGGCGGCCGCGTGCCACGCCGCGAAGTCGAGCTGGCCTCCGCTGCCGGCGACGAGAAGGGCGAAACCAACGACGATCGCTGCCGTGGCGACGTGCGTCATGGCCAGATAGACGTTGCCGGCTGAGACGACCGCCCGCGTTGGCCGCAGACCGACGACCAGGAAGGCCGACAAAAGGGCCATCGACTCCCAGGCGAACAGGAACGCAAACGCGCTGCTCGCGCCGAGCACGAACACGATGCTTCCCAGGAAGAGCGGGTATGCGGCCCCTTCGGGCCGGCTCCGGGACGGCTGCCCGACGACCGAGAGTGAGGCTGCCGCCGCCGACAGCCCGAACGCAACCAGGAAGACCCCGCTGAGCCCGTCATAGCGGACGGCGAACGGGGCGAAACCCAGGGTGTTGCCGCCGCTCGCCGATAACGTCGCCCCAGTCGCGAGGAGGACTCCGCCCAGCGCGAGCGCGAGCACCGCGCCGGCGGTCGAGAGGACCGGCGACAGGTCTCGCGCCCTGGGTGTCACTGCCGTCGCGGCTGCCAGGAGGAACGACAGAGTGGCCGCGATCCAGCAGGCGGGGAGGAGTCCGGCACCGACGGCTGAGTCGGGCGCGACGATCACTGCGTCAGTACCTCCGGACGGTCAGTCAGCTACCGACCGAAGCGGCGAGCTGTGTCAACCCAGTATATTTCCGAAATAACGGATATTGCAAGAAGGCCGCCCGCGCTTACCGGCCGCCGCCCCGGCGCCCAGGACCCGCTCACGTCGTGCTACACGCTTCTTGGTCGCCCCGGTCAATCCAGTCTGTCGGATTTCGCATGCTTGTCGAGCACTTCGCGTACCCGACTCAGCAGCGCGTCCGTGGTGAACGGCTTGGGCAGATACGGGACGGTGCCGTCGGCGACGGCGCCCCGGAGCGCGTCTGTATCCGAGTAGCCGGACGCGAAGATGACGGGCACCGCCGGGTGCGTGATCGCCAGCTGGGCCGCCAGTTCCACGCCACCCATACCCGGCATCACCACGTCAGTAAAGAGCAGGTTCAGGCCCGGCATCGACTTGGCGATCGCAAGTGCCTCGGCACCGTGGCTCGCCACCGTCACTTCGTATCCTGCCCCGGTCAGGACGCGCTGGACGAAGTATCGGACAGCCTCTTCGTCCTCGGCCACGAGTATCTTCGCCTTGCTGTCGATGACGAGATCATTCAGCTGGGATGCTTCGTCGGGTTTGCTGCCCCCGTCAAAACGCGGCAGGTGGACGCTGAATACGCTGCCGACCTCTGGCGTGCTCTGGACCTGAACGAAGCCGCCGCTCTGCTGGACGATACCGAGGGCGGTCGACAGCCCCAGGCCGGTGCCCTTCGCCGGCTCTTTGGTGGTGAAGAAGGGCTCGAATGCGTGCTCCATGACCGCGGGGGTCATTCCGACCCCAGTGTCCGAGACCGTCAGGGTCACATACGGCCCCGCCGATGCCCCCACGTGGGTTCGAGCGTAGGCGCCGTCGTGATCGGCGTTGGCAGTCGTTATCGTCAGCGTCCCGCCGGCCGGCATCGCGTCCCTGGCGTTGACGGCAAGGTTCGCGACGACCTGCTCGAGGTGGGCCCGGTCTGCCTTCGTGAGGCCGAGCTTCGGATCCAGGCGGACGACTAGCTGCACGTCCTCGCCGATCAGCCGGCCGAGCATCGGGGTCAAGCCGTCGAGAACCTGGTTCAGGTCTATCAGCTGGGCCTGCATCACCTGGCGGCGGCTGAAGGCCAGGAGTGAGCGCGTGAGCAAGGCGGCGCGGTCCGTCGCCTTGCGGATCTGGTCGATGTCGGCGGCGACCGGATCTTCCGTCGACACCTGGGCCGCAGCCAGCTCGCCGAACCCGCTTATTGCCGTCAGGATGTTGTTGAAGTCGTGGGCGATTCCCCCGGCGAGGCGGCCGATCGCCTCCATGCGCTGGGCCTGTGCCAGCTGCGCCTCGAGCGCGCGCTCCCGCGAGATGTCGCGTGCGACCTCCACCGAGCCGGTGATGGACCCTGCCGTGTCGAGCAATGGCGCCACCGCCATGTCGAGCTCGATGGTGCCGCCATCCCGCCGGCCCTGGATGAGCCGCCCCTCCCAGTGCTCCCCGCGGGCGAGAGCGGCTCTCATCTCGGCGAGCCGGTCCGGGCTTGCCGCTTCACGCAGGAAATCAGGGCTGCGGCCCACCATGTCGACCGGTTGGTAGCCGGTGATGCGTGTGAAGGCTCGGTTCACGTATGTGACATTGCCCGTCCGATCGGTCGTCAGAATGGCCTCGGCGGCCTGGTCCACGGCCGCGGCGAGACGCTCGCGTTCAGCGGCGTTCAGGTTGGCACTCTGGCGGGCGGTCACCCACAGTCGAGCCACGACCAGGCCGATCAGCAGACCCGTCGCCCAGACATGCTGGCGGAACATGTCGAGGCTGTTCCAGTCGCGAATTGCCGGTATGAAGAAGGCCACTGCGACGGCGGCGTACGGGAGCCACGGGAAGGTGCGAGCGTAGTCGGTCAGGCCGACGACCGGTTGCTGCCCATCCTGGACTCGCCACTGGGCGTAGAACGCGAGAGCTAGACCCAACAAGGCAACCGAATAGAAGAAGCCCGAGATTCCGCCGGGTGTGTACCCGCCTCTGAGCGTCTCCGTCTCGGCGACGAGGTCGCCGGCGAACACGAACAAGAGGGCTCCGCCGGCGATCGACAGCGCCGACCGCGTGCTCCGCGGCAGGCCGCGGCTGACCATTGCTGCGATCGAGAAGACGATCGCGAGGTCGCCCACCGGAAACAACGCGGCTCCAATGGCGGCGATGAGGTCCGCGCGGGCGCCCTGCGCGATGGGGTAGATGACGAGATGCCACAGGAGCATTGCCGCACTCCAGGCGACGATGGCGATGTCCAGGCTGAACAGGACCACGTCGTCGGTGGATCTGGTCTGCGTCGGCAGGAGGATCAGGCCGATGGTCACGAGGAGATAAGTCGCCATCTCCAGGCCGAGTCCGAGGGGCGACAGGACGCTCGAGAACGGCAAGGCCGCAGCCCCGAAGTGGATCAGCCCTCCGACCATATACAAGACCAGGCCGATGGCGACGATTGTCCAGGCCCGGCGCGTCCGAATGTCGAGCCGGGTCGTCCCCCTTATGCGGATTGCCAGCAGGGCCACCAGCACGGCGCCCGGGACCGATCCGGCGCCCGTGAAGCGCGCGGTCACGTTCGGATCGCCGAGGCCCAACGCCCAAGCCAGCGAAGACCCGGCCACAATCAGTCCGAGGATTGCAATCGACCAGGCAAGGGGGTCCCGGCGCGAGCTTGGGCCCGCGGCGGCGGGATCGGTTGAGCCAGGAATCCGAGGCGCATCGGGCGCACCGAAGAGACGGCCGGAGTTTCTCCCCTCGACGGCCGTGCGCCTCATTCGACTCGATCCCACCAGTTTCCGCCCGCTCATCTACCCCGTTCCGGAAAGCGCTCGCGGACATGAAGATCCTAAACCTTCGGACCTGGGGCGGTGGTGCCATTGCCGCGTCTGGCGCGCGAGAATCCGCACTGCGAACGGGATGGTGAACGAACGGAGTCGACTCCTACGCATTGGGGCCCGGCTTCGATTCCTCGCCCGCCTCGTGGTCGGGGGTCGCGCCTGATAGACTCTCGATTCCCCGGAGCGGATCAGAGAGTTGGACTGTCCGGCGGCGAGAGCCAAGGATGCCCAGTCCCAGGATGGCGAGCACGAGTCTGCTGTATTCGAGAGGTCGGAGGCGTCGCAAGGGAAGCCTCTTGCGCGCGCTTCGCTGGCTTGCGTTCGTCCCGGTCGCCAGTCGAGTGCCGACCTACGCGCGACTCGTCTGGGCGCTCTCGCTGGATGCCCGGGTGCCGGCCAGCCGCAAGGCGATCCTGGTGGGCGCGGCAGGCTACGTTCTGATCGGTCGCGACCTCATCCCGGACGACATCCCCGTCCTGGGCAGCATCGACGACCTTGCCATAGTGGTTCTCGCGGTCGAGCTCTTCCTGGATGGAGTCCCAGAGAGGATCCTCGAAGAGAAGATTGACGAGCTCGACATAGACCGGGATGCTTTCCGGCGCGACATGGATCAGGTGCGCCGCCTGACGCCCGCCCCGGTGCGGAGGCTAATTCACCGGCTGCCGGAAGCGCTTGACGCTGCGAGCCGGATCGTCAACCAGACCAGGATCGGGCCGCGGGTCCGGTCATGGGTCACCAAGGAGGAATCTTTCGCGTGAAGGTCATCCTGACCGCCGACGTCGACAAGCTCGGCAAGAGCGGCGAGATGAAGGAAGTCGCCGAAGGTTATGGCCGCAACTTCCTTATCCCTCGAAAGCTGGCCGTTCCCGCCGCCGGCGGCGCCTATCGCGCGTGGCAGCACGACATCGCGAGCCGCGAAGAGAAGCGCAAGCGCGAGCGCGAGGACGCCGAGATCGCGGCCACGCGCATCGGCAGCACGACCCTGACCATGGGCGTGAAGGTGGGCGAGGGCGGCAAGCTCTACGGCTCCATCACAGCCAAGGAGATTGCCGAGGCCCTAGGGCGACGCGGCATCACCGTCGATCGCCACAAGATCGAACTGCCCGATCCGCTCAAGACGCTCGGGACCTATAAGGTCGCGGTCAAGGTGTTCCCGGGAATGACCCCAGAGGTCACGGTCGTCGTCGAGCCCAAGGGTTAGGGCCTGTGTATGAAACATCCCGACCGAGGTTGACGTCGGTGTGTCGCGATCGCACGATGTCGGTGCGAGGTTGAGGAGAGGACAGTCGGATGTTCCGTCGGGTCGCGCTGGGAGCCATCG
>JBEKPB010000001.1:0-373615 GCA_049521175.1 Candidatus Limnocylindrales bacterium | reverse complement strand
CTTGCCATTGCGGCGTGCCTCCATCCGTGAGTTGGTTGCTCATCGGAAAGGGTACGCCGCGCTCTACCCGGCTAGATCCGGGCCAGCCGCGGCGACATTTCCACGCATCGTGACGTTAGCTCCTGGTGCATCCCTCAGGGCTTCAGCTTCAACACGCGCTGGGAACCTTCCTACTACCCGACTGACGCGAAGAAGCAGCACATCGCCTGCCACGAGCTCGGCCATACGTTTGGGCTGCAGCACCCCAAGTCGAGCGAGCCGCAGGCGACCTGCATGGTATCCGCCAGGATGGGCTCCAGCCCCTGGGTTCCCACGTACAACTACATCTCGACGACCGAAAAGAATCAAATCGAGCTGTACTACGGTCCATCACACCAGGTGTCGCCATGAACAGTCAGCGTTTCAAGCTCGCCGCAAATTGCCTGGTGTTGCTCCTCGTCATCGCAGGGTGCGTCGCATCCCCGGGCGCGAAGCCATCCGATACGGTACCGTCCCCAAGTCAGTCGACAACAACGCCTGCGGTCGAGCCCACACCGCTCGCCACACTATCTCCGGACGAGTTCTGGACCGGCTTGTTCTACGGAGACCCCGACTTCACGGAGTTCCCGTCGATCGGGGCTCTGATCGGCTACAGCGATGCCGTCATCGTCGCCTCGATCGAGGCCGTTTCTCAAGGACCGAACTATGACGCCGGCAGCGGGATGACCGAGTACGACGCGTACGTGACGATCCACGTTGAGCGCGTGCTCCACGGCTCGCTGGTGTCGGAAACGGTACCGATCATCGTGATGCTCTACCTTGGAAACGACGTGACGGTCGCCCTGACGCAACTCGACCTCATGAAGGCATCGATGCCCCACGAGCAGGGAATCCTCTTCGTCAAGAACCTGGTTGCCTGGGATGAGCAACTAACCGGACAGTCGACGAGCAAATATGACCCGTCCGTCTATCAAGTGGTGAGTGCCCAGGGCGTGATCCGAAACGCGCACGGCATCGCGAACCCAGCGCTCAACGCGCCGGGAACCTGGCCGAAGGGCTACAAGGGAATGCCATTCGGAGCGGTCGTCTCGGCGATCGCAAGCTCCAAAGCCGGCCAGTAGCCGGCAGGCCCAGCCTTCCTGTCTTCGACCGGGACCCCGGAGCGAGCACGCGGGAGCCGGCGCTCCCTCGATGTGCAACGCGGTCATGGACTCAACTTCGATGCGGCCCAGAGTCACGCCAGCAGCGGCACGACGCGGCCGAGCCCCGACCGTACTGTCTCGGCGAGGGCCGTTCGGCCCGCCTCGAAGGGACGCCTGTACCTATGCGCACCTGCGCATATGACGAAGACTGCACGTCATGGATGAGGTGTACAAGCTCCAGGTAGAAGTCCTCAAGACTCTCTCCAACGCGAAGCGGCTGGAGATCATCCATCTCCTCGCCGACGGGCCCCGCGAAGTGTCCCGGCTGGCCGAAGAGCTTGGCATCAGCCAGCCCAACGTCTCGCAGCATCTGGCGATCATGCGCTCGGCGGGGGTCGTCGAGGCGGAGCGAGACGGCCGCGAAGTCCGCTATCGCCTGAGCGATCCCGAGATCATCGTCGCCTGCGAAACCATGCGCGGCGTACTTGTGCGCCGGCTCTCACGTATCTCGGCCGCAGCCACTCGCACGGCTGCCGAAGTTGTTGCCGGGCGTGCTTCGGCAGCCACCGCCGATCACTCCGTCAGCTGAGGAACCCATGGACGAAACAGTCTCGCTAGTGCTCTTCTCGGGTACCGACGACAAGCTCCAGGCGGCCGCCGTTCTCGCGGCAGGCGCCGCGGCCCTTGGCCGCCCCGTCAGGATCTTCCTCCAGTACTGGGCCCTCGATGCGTTCCGGTCGGATCGCATCATGGCGGACCACGGCCTGGCGCCCGAAGCCGGAGTGGCCGGGAAAGCCGCCGTGGACGCGGCCGCAAAGGCCGGTCAAGCGCATTGGGCGGAGACCCTGCGCATGGCCAAGGAGATCGGCGAGGTCGACATCCAGGCCTGCTCGCTCTCGATGGACATCCTCAGGCTCGAGCAGTCGGACCTCGATCCGATCGTCGACGGCGTCCAGGGCGTGGCTGCCTTCTACATCAACGCAGGCGAGGGCCAGATCGTATTCATCTAGCCCGCAGGGGCGCAGCCCAAACAGCAGGGAGCTCAGACGTGGGCAATCTCGACATCAAGCTCAGGGTGGACGCGAGCGGCCTCTCGTGCCCGCTGCCGATCCTGAGGGCCAGCCAGGGCATCAAGAATGTCCAGTCGGGCGAGCTCGTCGAGGTGATCGCGACCGACCCGGGTTCCGTGAAGGACTTCGCTGCCTGGGCAACCTCCACCGGCAACGCGCTCGTCGAGCAAGACACGACGGACGGCAAGTTCCGCTTTGTACTGCGCCGCAAGTAGCCAGAGAACTCGGGCGTCGTCACCGCCGATCGAAAGGAACCACAAATGACAGCCGTGGCAATGGCACCAGCCGCTGAAGCCGCCTCCGAGGGCGCCGTCAAGACCAAGAGGCTCGTGATCGTCGACTACAGCGGCGAGCTGGAGAAGACCTGGGCAACCCTCATCCTGGCGTCCACCGCGGGCGCCATGGAGATGGAGACGTCCGTCTTCATCACCTTCTGGGGTCTGCAGACTTTCGTGAAGGACCGCAGGCGCATCACCGGCGAGAACTGGATGCAGAAGATGATGTCCTTCATGCAGCGGCCGGGCGTAAGCCACCGCCCGCTCAGCAAAATGAACTTCATGGGCATGGGCCCGTGGATGATGTTCAAGCTGGCCAAGAAGTACAACGTGGCCAAGCCAAAGGACCTCCTCGAGATGGCGCAGGCCGTCGGCGTCAAGTTCATCCCGTGCCAGATGACGATGGACATGTTCGGGCTCAAGCGCGAGGACCTGATCGACGGGCTCGAGGAGCCGGTTGGCGCGGCCACCGCACTCCAGCTGATGACCGAGGCGGATTCGACCCTCTTCATCTAGCCCGCCGGGCCGGCGTCTCCGGCCATCGAGCAACCGACCAAAGGAAAGCTCCCATGACAGACGCAACTCAACCTGCAATCACTCGAACGCTCGACGCTCGTGGCAGCTTCTGCCCCGGTCCTCTCATGGAACTGATCCGGGCGATCCGCGAGGGCCAGGTCGGCGACGTAATTGCAGTCTGGTCGGCCGACAGCGGCTCCAAGATCGACATTCCGAAGTGGGTCGAGAAGGCCGGCCACCATCTGGTCGGAGTCTTCCAGCGCGACGGCTTCGACGAGATCGTCGTCGAGAAGCTCCGCTGACGGCCGCAGCTCTCAAGCGAGGAATCGATGCAGCGCGTAGTCATTCTCGGCGGTGGCGTCGGTGGAACCCTGACCGCCAACTTGCTGGTGCGCAAGCTCCGCAAGCAGCTCGGTCGAGGCGAAGCCTCGATAACGCTGATAGATCGAACCGGTGCCCACGTCTACCAGCCCGGCTTCATGTACATCGCCATGGGCGGCGAGCGGGCTGAGAAACTGGAACGGCCCGAGCGCTCCCTGTTGAGCAAGGAAGTCGCGCTGATAACCGCGGATGCCACGCTCGTCGACGTCGCGGCAGGGGCGGTGGAACTGGCGGAGGGAACGAGGATCCAATACGACCACCTGGTCCTGGCCACCGGCTCGCGCATCGTGCCGGAAGAGATCGAGCATTTCGACGAGGAAGCCCATCACTTCTATTCGGCCGACGCTGCCCTGAAGCTGCGGCATGCGCTCGACGAGTTCAAGGGCGGCAAGATCGTCATCGGTATCGCCGGCATGCCCTACAAATGCCCGCCGGCCCCGCTGGAGGTGGCATTCCTGGTCGAGACCGAGCTGCGCCATCGTGGTCTGCGCGACAAGACGGAGATGCATTTCTGCTCGCCGATCGGTCGAGCTTTCACCATCGAGTCCGTCAGCGAGATGGCGACGCCGATCCTCGAGAAGCGTGGGATCGAGTTGCACACGTTCTTCAACGTCGAGGCAATCGACCCCGAGAAGAAGGTGGTTCAAAGCCTCGAGGGCGAGGAATTGCCCTACGACGTGCTGATCCTCGTACCACCCCACAAGGGCGCCCAGATTGTCATCGACAGCGGTCTCGCGCCTGGTGCCGGCTGGCTGCCGACCGACCGCGCGACGCTCCAGGTCAAGGAAATCCGCCCACCGAACACGCCCGACGGCGACGTCCCGCGGCGACCGAATGTCTACGCCATTGGGGACGCCACAGACCTGCCGCTCTCCAAGGCCGGGTCGACTGCCCACTTCGAGTCACCAATCGTGGCTGAGCGGATCGCTGCCGCCGTGCAGGGCCGCCAGCCCGACGAGAAGGACGGCAACTACACCGGGCGGGTCATGTGCTTCTTCGAGATCGGGGACGGCAAGGGCACTCTTCTTCGCTTCGACTACAACCACCCGCCCAACCCGCCGCGCCCCAATCGGATCTGGCACATTGGCAAGATCATCTTCAACAAGACCTACTGGCACACCGTTCCGAAGGGTCGGGTCTAGCCGCGGTCGGGCCCGCGCCACCATCCCGCCTCCAGCTCGGCTCAGTGGAGCAGGAACAGGCTCGTCAGCAGGATCAGCAGCACGGCGAAGGTGATCGTCGCGTACAGGCGGTCGCCCTCGAGGGCGAAGGCCCAGACCGACACCGCCACTCTCACGACTGGCGTGGCGATCAGAGCCAGCAGGCCCAGCTGGGATATGGCGAGCGGCTCGAGGGAGGTCAGGCGCGCCGGAAGGTCGGCCAAGTCCGCCGTCGATCGTCCGATGGCATGGGTCGCACCGATCAGCGAACCCTGCCAGCCGACGCCGAGCGCGGCGATGAACCCGATGCCGATGAGCGCTGCGCTGAGCGCGACGCCGACCGCCAGCACGAGGCTGACGACCGTGCGAAACCGCTCGGCGTTCACAGACCGAACCCGAGTCCGCGGCCGATGGTTTCGATGCCCACGGCGACGAGAACGGGCAGGAAGATCAGCCTCACCGACTGGTTCGTGATATGGGCCAGAAGCCGCGCTCCCAGGATCGCACCGGTCAGCACTCCCAACGCCACAGGCGCGGCTATGCGCGGATCGACGTCGCCGCGGCTCAGGTAGATCCCGGCCGACGCGGCGGCGGTGACCCCGATCAGGAAGTTGCTCGTCGCGGAGCTGACCTTCATCGGCAGCCTCATCGCGACGTCCATGGCGAGAACCTTGAGGACTCCGGACCCGATGCCGAGCAGTCCGGAGACGACACCGGCGATCCACATCATTGCGAACCCGAGCGGAACTCTTCGGGCCGCGTACTGCACCTCGCGGCCGGACTGCCGATCCGGATAAGACGAACTGAGTCGGAGGCGAACAGCTAGACGGGAAGCCGGAAGCTCCGGCACGGTCTCCTCGCCGAGACGGCCGACATGCATCGCAGCCGAGAAGAGAAGGACAATGCCGAGCAGCAAGTACAGGAAAGCTGGCGCGACCACAGCCGCGAGCAGCGCACCACATACCGCGCCTGTGGTGGTCGCCAACTCGAGGAACATGCCGACTCGCATGTCGGTCAGGCGGTCACGCACGTAGGCAGCTGCGGCTCCTGAACTGGTGGCGATGACCGACACGATGCTGGCGCCGACCGCCAGGTGGATGTCCACACCGAAGCCAATGGTCAGCGCCGGGATGACCAGGATCCCGCCGCCGACCCCGGCGAGGGCGCCGATGACGCCGGCGGCAACGCTAATGACGAAGATGCCGAGGTCCGAAGCCGGGTTCAAAGCGAGAGCCCTCGCGCCAGCACCGCGTCTCCTGCTCACCTACTTGCGCAACTACGCAATGATGTGAGAGTGCAGCCGATGTCGCAGGTGCGTCGGCCGGCGAAACGCCGGCAAGTCCCGGAGTGAGAGAATCGCCAAGAAGACCGGCCGATGATCCTGCGCCGTCGACCTCCCGCCATCTCGCGGGTCTTCGGACGACGACTTACCGGCCGCGGCTGTCGCCCAATTCCAGCGGAGCATTCGGATGCACCCTTACGCACGTCAGATGACACCCGAGATCAACGTCGACGAGTTGGCCGAGCGCCTCGAGACCGCAGGCGCTCGAGTACTCGATGTTCGCGAGGACTGGGAATTCCGGCGGGGGCGGGTGGCCGGCGCCATCAGCGTTCCGCTGGCACAGCTGCCTGGGCGGATCGCCGACCTTCCTCGGGACAAGCCCTTCGCGGTCATATGCGAACACGGAAACCGAAGCCTGCTGGCGACCGACTTTCTGCTCGGCCATGGGTTCGAGGGCGCGGCATCGGTCCGAGGCGGGACAACGGCTTGGGCGCGGACCAACAGGCCGCTTGAGAGGGGTTGAGAATGGCTCACGACGAGCGGCCCCTCGGCTGGGACGAACGACACCCGGACGACCGGCGACGAGGCTGGGACGAACGCCACAGCGCCGGAGATTTCGAGGGACGGGGTCCGAACCCGACGCTGCTGGTGGGCGTCGAGGGCCTCCGGCCAGGTACGGCCCTCGAGCTGGCGGCCGGCAGTGGGATCAACGCGGTCTGGCTGGCAGAACAGGGGTGGAAGACGACGGCCGTGGACTGGTCGCCGGTCGGGCTCGCAAACGGTAGGACGAAGGCGGCGGCCGCCGGGGTCGAGATCGAGTGGCTCGAGCGAGATCTCCTGGGCTGGTCGCCCCCGACGCGATCGTTCGATCTCGTCGTGATCGTCTACCTGCATCTTCCTCCCGACGAGCGCCGGCCGGTCTACGCGCGGGCAGCCGCGGCCGTGACTCCAGGCGGTCGGATGCTGGTTGTCGGGCACGACCGGCTGAATGCCACCGAAGGCGAGGGTGGGCCGCCGGATCCGTCACGGCTGTTCACCGCAGACGAGCTCGGCGGCGAGCTGCTCGCTGCCGAGCCGGATCTCGTGATCGAGCGCGCCGAGGTGGTGCGGCGGGTTCCACCGCCGCGCCGTGCCCCGATCGACTGTCTTCTGGTCCTCCGCCGCCCAATCCAGGAGCCAACGCCATGATCGTCCGAACCTCAACCGCCCGCTACTCGGGAAGCGGTACGCGTTTCTTGGTTCACACCGGCACGGGCCACGAAGTCGTACTCGACGACGACGCCGGCGACTCGGGTGCTCGGCCCGTTGAGATGCTGCTGGTTGGCCAGGTCGGCTGTACGGGGTTCGACGTCATCGGCAGCCTCCGCGAGGCCGGCCAGGTAGTGACCCGATACGAGGTCGCCGTGACCGCGGAACAGCGCGACGAGGCCCAGCCGGCGATCTACACGCGAGCGATCGTCATGCACGAGGTCGAGGGCCCGTCTCCCGACGAGCAACAGCTCCGGCGGGCAATCTACGAATCGGCGACGAAGTACTCGTCCGTTGCGGCGATGCTCTCAGCCAGCACGGTCGAAATCCACCACCGCTACCGGATCGTCCGACCCGGCGTGGCACCAATCGAGGGCGAGGTTCTCGTCACCGGTCCCAACGCGGATCCCGACCGCCTCGGGGAGTCGTCTGCTAACGAGCGCGGCGGCGTCGCGTAATGGCCTACCTTCCGGAGCTCGGCCGCCGCGGCGAAGGCTGGTTCGACCCCGCTGGTCGTGCTCTTCGGCGCGATCGCGTTTGCCGGCGCCGCCGGTCCCACATGGGGCGGTCTGGCGTGCGGTGTGGGGGTCGCAATGGGTGGCGCCATGGTCGTTGGGCGCGGCATCCTGTCGTGCCGTGGGGTCCTGGACCGGCGCGAGAACCTGATGCCGTTCCGAAGCCGTTGGCCGGGGCTCGCCTCGTTGAGGCAGGCGCATATGGGTTGGTTCGCCATCCGATCTACGGCGGCCTCATCCTCCGGGCCTAGGCTGGGAGCTGCTGACGCCGCCGCCGCCAGGGTTCTCGACGCGGCGCTGCTGATCGGCTTCTTCGACCTCAAGGCGCGGCACGAACCGACTGGTTGGCCGAGCAATTCCCGGACTCCCCCAACTACCGAGGTCGGACTCGGCGCATCTTGCTCTGGCTCTACTGACTGACGCCGACGCGCTTGACTCCAAGAGCCTCTACTGGGCCGTCCCGACCTGATCTCCCGGCGCCATCGACGTGGCTGAGTAGGACGCCGCGATGTCGCCGAGTCGTGCAATGTGGCGGATAAGGACCTGGCGCATGAGATCGCAGGCGGCGACGATCTCGGGATCGGAGAGCTGGTAGCGGACCTCCCGGCCCTCTCTCACTGCTTCGACGAGACCCGCCGATCGGAGTGCGGCGAGATGCTGCGAGATCGCCGGCTGCGGCAACCCGAAGTGCTCGGCAAGACGGCGCACCTCCATCGGTCCCACTTCGCCCAGGAGGTGGATCATCTCCAGCCGGCGCGGGCTGGCGATCGTCTTGAGAATCGAGGCTTGAAGACCGTAGATGTCGCCTGAGGGTCGAAGCATGGATCAGAGCTCCACTCTGGCGGCGTGCTCCATCGCCACGGCGATGGCATCGGCCTGTTCCGGCGAAAGGTTGTGCTCGAGGATCGGCACATACAGCGACTCCTCCCGGAGATGAACCTTCAGGATCGAGTGGAGCTTCAGCAGCACTCGATTCAGCTCGATGACCTCGCCGGCGGTCGGCTCCCGGGAGCCGAGAGGATCAAGGAGCCCGCCGAGTTGAGCGATCAGCTTGCGGATCTCGTCATGTTCGCGCTCCAGGGGTGCCATCCCGAGCCGGCATGACATCAGCCGGTCCAGCTCCGGATGGACCGCGGCGTCGACTGTTTGCATGTGGGGGATCAGGGTTTCCACGAGGAACTCGTGCTCGTCGGTCAGACGGGCAAGGACGTCGGGCCATGGCTTCTGCGCGATTTCGTCGGCGATCTGCGGCAGGAACTCGACGTGCGCCATCAGCCGCTCGCGATGGTCCTGCGAGACCTGAGACAAGGTCGGCATGTGGGGCCTCCTGCCAAGATGTATGCGTAGTACCTGAATAGTCCAATGCCATGCATAGTGGCAGCACCACCATAGGTCGCTTGTCAACCGGTACTTCGACCTGGGGCGGCGAAATGGAGCCGCCGGGCAGCGGGCAAGCGGCGGGCGACGTCGGCGATTTCGCCGGGCGACCTACAATCGCGCCATGAGCGCCACCGATCGTAGGGTTTCGGCTGTGGCCACCGGCCGGGTCTTCCAGCGGACGCTCGGCTCGGACCTGCCTGTCGCGGTCCGCGCCGAGGGCAGCACGATCTGGGACGCCGATGGGCGCGAGTACCTGGACGCCGCCGGAGGTGCAATCGTCGTCAACGTCGGTCACGGCCGCCAGTCCGTCGTGGACGCGATGGAGCGCCAGGCCCGCGCCTTCACCTACGTCCACGGCACGACCTTCACGACCGAGCCGCTCGAGACGTACGCCCGGGCGGTGGGCCGGTACCTGCCGGTCGACGATCCGGCCATCTATCCGGTGAGCGGCGGCTCGGAGGCCATCGAGAGCTGCCTCAAGCTGGTCCGCTCGTACCATCTGGCTCGACGCGAGCCGGAACGGACCGTAGTGATCGCACGTTGGGGGAGCTACCACGGCAACACGATGGGCGCCCTCGACCTCTCCGGCCGGGAGCCGCTGCGCAGGCCCTACGAACCGTGGCTCGGGCGCTTCCGCCACGTCAGCGCCGCGTATCCGTACCGGGGCGGAGAAGCCGCCGCCCATGCCCTCGGCGACGTGGATCTGCTGGTCGCAGAGCTCGAGGCAGCGATAGCGGAGGCGGGGCAGGGGAGAGTAGCCGCGTTCGTGGCCGAGCCGATCGTCGGCGCCACGCTCGGCGCCGTGGTCCCGCCCGACGGCTACTGGCCGGCAGTCGCCGACGTCTGCCGGCGCCACGGCATCCTGCTCGTCGCCGACGAGGTGATGACCGGATTCGGGCGGACGGGCCGATGGTTCGGGCTCGATCACTGGGGCGTCCGGGCCGACGTAATGGCCGCGGCCAAGGGCGTCGCCGGCGGGTACTTCCCGCTCGGTCTGGCGGTGGCAAGCGGGGCGGTCTACGACACGATCGTCGCGGGCGGCGGGTTCGTCCACGGGTTCACGTACAGTCACTCGCCGGTGGGCGCGGCGGTGGCCGGTGAGGTGCTCAGGATCCTCGAGACGGAGAACCTGGTCGAGGCCAGCGCGGTCAAGGGCGACCGGTTGCGCTCGCTTCTGGCCGGGCGGCTGGGCGATCACCCGAACGTGGGCGAGGTCCGCGGCCGCGGCTTGTTGGTCGGTCTGGAGCTGGTGGCCGACCGGGTCACGCGGCGACCATTCCCGCGATCGGGGCATCTCATCGAGTGCGTCATGGCCGCTGCGCGTGCATCCGGGCTGTTGCTCTACCACGGGACGGGCAACGCAGACGGAACGAACGGCGACACGATCCTGCTGGGGCCGCCGTTCGTGGTTACGGACGAAGAGCTGATATCAATCGCCGATCGTGTCGGCAATGCCGTGGAGCACGCCGTCGCCGAGGTGTCAGCGACGCTCGGCTGAGGCCGCGTCGCCGGTCGCCTCACCGATCGGCGACCGGCGACGCACACCCGGCCAGTTGGGTTAGCCCGCGGCCGGGGCGGGCGGGCCCGCCAGTCGACCGGGCCGATCCCCGCGACCGGGTCCGTCGTCCCGCGGCTTCGACCCCGGCTCAGGAGCATCGCACTCGTAGTCGACCTCGGTGTGGCTGAAGCCGAGCCGACCGGAGATCCCGGAGAGGCGCGAAGGCGCCCACCAGGCGCGGCTTCCGAGCAGCCGCATCGTCGCCGGAACCAGGAGCACCCTGATGATCGTGGCGTCGATCAGGACCGCGATGGCCATGCCCACGCCGATGCTCTTGATGACGATCTGGTCGGCCAGTCCGAAGGCCGCGAACACGGAAACCATGATCAGCGCGGCGCCGGTGATGACTCGTCCGGTCCGGGACAGGCCCTCGGCCACGGCCCGACTTGTGTCGCCGGTCTTCCGATACGACTCCTGGATCCGCGAAACCAGCAGCACCTCGTAGTCCATCGAGAGACCGAATATCAGGCTGAACATCAGTATTGGGACGATCGCCACGGTGAAGCCCGGCGATACGAAGCCGAGCACGCCCGACAGATTGCCGTCCTGGAAGATCCAGACCAGCGCGCCGAAACTGGCGGTCAACGACAGCATGGTCATTACGACAGCCTTGAGCGGGAGAACGACCGATCCGAACTGGAGCATCAGCATCAGCGCCATGGCGATCAGGATGAAGACGATGGCGACGGGCAGCTCCGAATTCTGGGCGTTGAGGAAGTCGAGTGACGAGGCATCGTCACCGCCCACCGCGATCGTTATGCCGGCGCCCGGCGCAATGCCGCGGATCGTCTGGACGAGAGCCTGACCTGCGGCCGAGCCCGCCAGCGGGCTGACTACCTGGAGATGGACGGTCGAGGCGCGCACCGTCGACGCCAGGGCGGCGTTGAGGGCCGCCGGTCTCGAGCCGGACGGGGCCGATACGACCGCGGCCACGGCGGAGGTAGCGAGCTGCTGCCCATTCTTGTCGGTCAAGGAGAAGGGCCCGTCTACCCGGGCTACGCCGGCGAGCGTGGCGAGACGGGCCGAGTAGTCGGCCAGGGCCGTGGCGTTTGCGCCCGAGAGCGGATTGCCCTGGACAGTGACGAGCAGATCGATCGGCCGGGTCTCTCCGGCGGGGGATTGCGTCTCGATGGTGTCCCAGGCTGCGCGGGCCTCGGCGGTCGCGGGCAGAACGTCTGCGCCGGGCAGACCCGGTCGCTCGCCGAGAAACGGAACGCCGAAGGCGAGGAGAAGCGCCAGGACCGGCAGAAGAACCGCGACCGGACGAGCCATCACGGCCGACGCGATGCGTTCCCACCAGCCGGCGCGAGCCGGAGCGGCGGAGTACGTGGAGCCGGTCCCGGCCGCGCTGGCCGGTCGTCGGAACGGGTTGGGGACGCGGAGTCGCTCGACCCGAGGGCCGAGTATCGACAGCGTCGCGGGCAGGAAGGTCAGCGCGTAGGCGACCGAACACAGGGCGATCAATGCGCCGCCGATGCCCATCGAGCTGAGTGTTGGGGCTCGGAAGAGGAGCAGTCCGGAGAGGCCGATTGCGACTGCGGATCCTGAGAATGCGACCGCCTTGCCGCTAGTCGCGACCGTCCGCTCGATCGCCTCCTCGACCGTGGCTCCGCAGGCGAGTTCCTCGCGGAATCGGCTGACCATGAAGAGCGAGTAGTCGATTGCGAGCGCCAGACCCAGCATCGTCACCACACTGGTCACGAAGATGCTCATCGTCGTGTGCTGGGCGATGACCCACACGATTGCCAGCGTAGACGGGATCGTCAGCCCGGCGACGAGCAACGGCAGGCCGGCCGCGATCAGCGATCCAAAGACGAGGATCAGGATGAAGAGCGCGATGGGCAGCGAGATCGACTCCGCGCGAGCGAGGTCATTCTCCGACTGCGCGGACGTAGCCGCGCTCAAGGGAGCGTTGCCGGTCATCTGGACGGTAAAGCCCGGTGGGGTCGCGATCTCGGATCGGAGCGCGTCTACGGCGCTGATCGCTTGATCCTCGTTGAGATTCAGATCGACCAGCACCCACGTGGCGTCGCCGCCGGTGCTGATGAATCGCGAGTCGCCGGTCTGGGGGAAGCCCACGAAAGAGGTCACTCGACGGTCGGAACGCAGGCCCGACAGGGCGGCCGTAACGTCGGCCTGGAACGCCGCCGAGGTCGCGTCGGTGCGGCCGGGAGCTTGGAACAGGACGACTATCGAGCTGCCGCCCTGACCGAAGTCGCTGGCGAGCCGCTGGGCGACCTGCTGCGACTCCGAGCTCGGGTCGTACCAGCCGCCGGTCGTGAGAACCGACGAAACGCGAGACGCGAACCCGAACGATGTGGCCGCAACCAGCAACGCCAGGGCCGCGACCCAGCGGCGCCGGCGGTAGACGAACTTCCCCCAACGAGCAAACATGACCGTCCCTTTCTCGGGCTGCGGGCACGGCAGCAAGACCGGGCTCCGAATGGACTTATGTGCTGTGGACGGTCGGCCGACCAGCGCCGGGTTTCTCCGGGCCAAAGGAGAATAGAGATTCTCTATTCCTTTTGTCAACTACCCGTTGCGTGCTCCGTTCTCGAACATCGGGGTGGACACGAGGGATAAGATTGTGCGAATGGAAGTTCTTCTTGAGGTTCGTTCGTGCCCCGAGTAACGGTCGCCCACGAACAAGCGGTACGCCAGCGCATCGTCGACGCGGCGATCGGCGTCTTCGGCGAACTGGGATACCAGCGCGCGACCGTCCAGGACGTCGTTCGAGCCAGCGGCCTTTCAGTGGGCGCTGTCTACACGCATTTCAGGAACAAGGAAGAACTCTTCCTCGTGGCCTGTGCTTGCGAGGTCGAGTCCCAGAAGGCGGACCTCCGGCTCCGGATGGCGGAGCTTGGCTCGGTCACGGACCGGCTCCGTGCTGCGATCGACTTCGCGGTCGACTCCGCGGCTGCCGGCGGCACAGAGAACAGCGTGCGAGCCCACGCCTGGATGGTCGCGGGGGAGTCGGCAGATCTGCGGCAAATACTGCGCGACCGCCGCACGGAGATGGTCGCCTTCTCCAGGCTCGTCCTCCAGGAGGCGCTGGTCAGGGGCGAGCTCCCATCGTGGATCGACGCCGACGCGATCGCCTCGGCCTTCGTGACTCTGATCGACGGTTTCGTAGTTCGGGCAGTCGAGGCCGGGTCGTTGTCCGTCGATGACGCCCGCCGTGAGGCCTACGCGCTGCTCGAGCTGTTGCTGGCTGCGCCGCATGAGATGCCGGCCCCCGTCGAGGGACTCCGCTCGCGGGCGGGCGCACGCCCGGCGTGAGTTGCGAATCTGGGGGCAAGACTCCTGGGCTGACGGGTGCGTGGCGCCCGTGCCGTGGTGGCCGTCGCCGATGACCGAACGCGGGCCCGAGTCCCGGGATCCCGGGACTTCCCCTCGGCTAGGTGGCGTATCCGGCCGAGCCGCTGACTCAGCCTCGGACTCAGGGTCCTCGGAGGTTTGGGCGTTGCGGCGGCGCTCGATCGTCGTGCTGCCGGTTACTTGCCGCGCCGTTTCTACGGCATCCGCCGCAGTCGAGAATCGCCCATGTTGGTGATGTCAGGGGTGCCGTCGGTCCCGTAGGGTTCATGAATGGTGGCAGCGAATCTCGAGCGAGGTATGCCCGAACGCCCTGCCGGCGGGGGAGGGCGATTCCGGCCGGTGGCTACGTTCGCTGCCCGCGTGGTGCTCGTCTCGGTCGTTCCGATCGCCCTGACCTTGGGGCTGCTGGCGATCGAGGACGCGTTCGCGCTGGGTAGTGACTTCGTGATCGCGGTCCTGGCAGCCGTCTTCGTGCTGGTCGCGTCAGTCCTCTGGGTTCGGTTGCGCGACCTGCGCGCCGCCGAAGCCCGCAACCGGGAGGCGCTGAGCCGTGCCGCGTCCGCGGAGGCGGCTCAACTGCGGCACCGGCTGGTCGAGGTCCAGCGGTCCCAGCGGCAGCTCGTGCAGGCCTCCAAGCTCGGTGCCGTCGGCGAGCTCGCCGCAGCCGTGGCCCACGAGGTCAACAACCCGCTGACCGGCATCCTAGGCTTCTCGGAGTTGCTCCTCACCGAGCTACCCGAGGACGACCCTCGTCGCGGTGAGGCCCAGATGATCCGTGACGAGGCGATCCGCGCGCGCTCGATCATCCGCGCGCTGCTCGAGTTCGCACGACCGCGCCCGCTGCAGCGCATCAGCACCAGCCTCAACGATCTGACCCGCTCAACCCTGGAACTGGTTCGCTACCGGGCCTCCCTGGCTGCCGTCGAGATCGTTGCCGACTACGCCGACGTGGCACGTGTCGAAATCGATCCTGATGCCATCGAAAGCGTCCTGCTGAATCTCTTCAACAACGCCATCGACGCAATGCCCGCGGGGGGTAACCTTTACGTGTCGACTATCTCCGACCCGGACCGAATCGGCGTGATCGTAGCGGACGGAGGCGTGGGTATGGACAGGGAGACCAGAAGCCGCATTTTCGCGCCCTTCTTCTCGACCCGCTCCGAGGGCGGCGGGACCTCGGGGCTCGGCCTGTCGGTCAGCCTCCAGGTCGTCGAGAACCACGGCGGGACGATCGACGTCGAGAGTTCACCCGGCGAGGGGTCGGTCTTCACGGTCTGGCTGCCGACTGCGTGGCCTGCATTCGAGGCGCCGGCGAGTTCGGCGGCGCCGGCCACCCAGCCTGGAGTTCCGCTATGACCTGGGATCTGCGGCCGTCACGGTCGGGCAACGTTCGCCCACGCGTGCTCTGCGTCGACGACGAGCCTGTCATCTTGCAGATCGTCCGCCGCCTGCTCGAAGTCCAGGGCTTTGAACCGGTCACGTGCAGCAACCCGCTCGATGCCATTGCGTCCTTCTCCGACGGCGCCTTCGACGTCGTCATCACCGATATCCACATGCCGGGCATGGACGGTCTCGCTATGATGCGGACCTTTCGCGAGCAGCAGCCGGAGCTGCCCGTCGTCGTCGTGACCGGCCACGGCACCGTCGACATGGCCATCCAGGCGCTGCGCGAGGGCGCCACCGGGATGCTGGTCAAACCGTTCACGGGCGAGGAACTTCTCGCCGAGGTCCGTCGGGCCCTATCGTCGGCCCAGATACAGTACGAGGCGCTGCAGTATCGATACCTGAGTCCCGTCCTGGATTCGATTGCGTTGACGTTGTCGACCGCGATTGAAGCCCGCAACCTCGAGACCGGCGAGCATTGTCGGCAGCTCGGCGTGCTGTCGGAGCGGATGGCTGCGGTTCTCGGGCTCGACGAGCGACGTCAGATGACGATCCGGATCGGCGGCTACCTGCACGACATCGGAAAGATCGGGATCGCCGACGCCATCCTCCTCAAGCCGGGACCGCTGACGGACGCAGAGATGGCCGAGATGCGGCGCCACAGCGAGATCGGTGCGGCCATTCTCGAGGTCCACGAGGCCATGGCGGAGATATCCCAGATCGTCCGCCACCACCATGAGCGCTGGGACGGCCGCGGCTACCCCGACTCGCTCGTCGGCGCCGACACGCCCCTCGGGGGCCGGATCATCTCCGTGGCCGACGCCTTCAGCGCCATGACGAGCGACCGGATTTACCGCGCCGCTCTGCCGATCGATAGGGCGTGGGCAGAGTTGCGAGCCCACGCCGGTTCGCAGTTCGACCCGGATATCGTCGCCGTATTCGCCGAAGTCGTCGACGAAAACGGCCTGCTGCGGGAAGTCCATGCCCCGCTGCCGGTGAACGAAAAGCCGCACGCGCGGCTGGCCGCCACGCCGAACCTCGGACCCCTAGCCGCACCGGTCAAGACTGCGAGCGAAGATGGTTCGGTGGCGTCGGAGGGTGCGGAGCGTCCGGTGGACGCGTCGGGCGAGGGCGAGATCGTTGCCTCGGACGGAAACCCACCGCCCTCCGGTGCCGGCCAGGTCGGGTGAGGCCCGGCGACCGAATCGAGGCCGGCCCTCAGAAGCCCCGCGGGGCCCTGTTGCGGGTCACGACGTAGAGCCCCAGCAGCACGATCAGCAACGGCCCGATCAGGCGGTCCGTCGGGAAGTTGAGGTTGGACGCCGCAACGTCGCTGCCGCCCCACAGAACAAGAAGCGCGCCTATGCCGAGTGCCCAGCCCCACCGGCGTCCGGCCGTGGATCGGATCAGGGCGATGGCCATGACGCCGATGCCAAGGAACATCGTCCCCCAGCCGGATCCGTGTATCAGCCCGGCGCTGCTCAGCAGGTCGGACAGGGCGAGGGCCGTGACGAATGCCCCGGCGTACAAGGCGAGGTCGCTGCGGTCGCGGATCCCAAGGAAGACGAGGATCACGCCGACCGTCAGGAAGAATGCCGAGGCGCCGAGCCGGACCTCCTGAAACAGCCGGCCGGCGGCCAGGAAGAGCCCGAGGACGATCAGAAAGATGCCGACGAGCGGGACACCGGAGCGGTTCCCGGGCCAGCTTCCCTCGAAGCTCCAGCCCTCGACGCGGACTGCCTTGGGCGGATCTTGCTTTCCCATGGCGGCAGATTATCAGCCCCGCCCACAGACGGCGAGGCCGCGGCGCGGTCCGCTCCCACGACCAGAGACTCGCGGGCTGCTCGGGAGTCTCTCCACGCCCGACCTACCGCTCGAGCGACGCCCCGACGCTCACGGCGACGTTGCCCTTCATTGCTCGTGAGATGGGGCAACCGTCCTTTGCCCCCTCGGCGATCGCTCGGAAGCGCGCTTCGTCGATACCGGGTACCCGGCCGCGGACGGTCAGTTTGCTGGACACTACAGTCCACTTGCCGTCGAGGCGCTCGAAGTCGATCTCCGACGAGACGTCGAGATGCTCCGGCGGCCAGCCTGCCTTCGTCAGCTCGCCCGAGAACGCCATCGCGTAACAGCTGGCGTGGGCGGCCGCGAGCAGTTCCTCCGGACTCGTTCGGCCGTCGGCGCTTTCGGTCCGAGACGCCCAGGTAACCGGCAGGTCTGAGAAGGCACCGCTCGTCGCGGCACCGAGTCGGCCGGAACCCGTGGCGAGGTCACCGTTCCAGCTCACTGTTGCGCGTCGAACTGCCGCCATTTCCAACTCCTTTCGCTTGACTCGAGAGCGGCGATGTTCTCACCCGCCCGTCGGAGTGGGTCTCCGTGGATCGGGATCAGGCCAAGCCGCGGAACGGCTTGCCGGCCGCATCGATCTTCCCAGCCGCGGTGGCGGCCGACTTCGATCTACTTCTCGACGATCCGGTAGCCCATGCCGTACACGGTTCCGATGACCGAATCCTGGATGACGGCCGCGAGCTTGGCCCGCAGGTTCCGGACGGTGACCTGGAGAAGGTGGGTCTCGTCTTCATAGCCCGCGCCCCACACGGCTGCGAGCAGCTCGCGGTGGCTGACCACTCGATCCGGCTGCGCGGCGAGGTGCTCCAGGAGCCGGAACTCGGTCGGCGTCAGGTGGATCTCCACACCGGAGACCTGGACCCGGTGACGTACCGGGTCGAGGAGCAGCCGCCCGCGCCGGATCGATGTCCCGCTCATGTCATCCGCGGGATGCGCTCGGCGAAGTGCAGCCTCGATGCGGGCCATCAGTTCCGGGAAGCTCAGGGGCTTGGTGATGTAGTCGTCCGCACCGAGGCTAAGGCCATGGATTCTTTCGGCCTCGGTCCCTCGTGCCGTGACCAGCAGGACCGGGACGCGGCTCGTCGCTCTGATCCGCTCGAGTGCCTGCCAGCCGTCCACGCCGGGCAGCCCGATGTCGAGGAGGACGATATCCGGCTCCTGCGCCTCGAAGATGGCCAGCGCTCGCGGACAGTCGTTGGCGACGATCGCCTCCCATCCGTGGCGCTCGAGCCAGAGGCAGAGCAGACTCGCAAACTCCGGCTCGTCCTCGACGACCAGGACGTGCCGCGCGCCGGCGGGACGGCCTTCGGTATCCGCCGCGGTCATGACAGACTTCGTTTCTCGGCCGCGGGTACGGTCGAACCGTTGGCGACAGCGCCCGGCTCATCCACGCGGCTCAAAGGAGCTTGCTCGCCGCCGCGCCTTGTCCACGCGGCCAGGACGAGCGGCAGGGTTAGCGAGACACGTGTGCCCCCTGGCCGTTCCTCGAGCTCGATCCGGCCTCCATGCGCCTCCACGAGTCTCCGGCTCAGGTACAGGCCGAGCCCGATGCCGGGCGTCTCCGACGATTTGGCGTCGCGCCCTCGGTAGAACCTTTCGAACACCGTCTCGCGCTCATCCGGGGCGATCTCCGGTCCGTCGTTGTCGACGCTGACGACCACCTGGTCATCCGCTCTCCGAGCCCGGATCGTCACCCTCGACCCGGGCGTGCCGTACTTGCGCGCGTTGTCGAGGAGATTGGACACGACCTGGCCAATCCGGACCGGGTCGGCGTACACGGGCGGCAGGTCTGGGGGCACGGAGAGGCTCACCGCGAGTGAGCCTGGCATCTCGGCGACCTCATCGATGATCGACGTGAGCAGAGACCCAAGTGCGATCCGGCGCGGGTCCACGGCCAAGCGGTCGCTCTCAAGAGTGGCGACGTCGAGGAGCTGGTCGATGAGCCCACGCATCCTGTTGGCGGTACCGTCGATCCGCTCGATGAAGCGGCGCCTGGCTGCCTCGTCTAGATCGAGCTCGATGAGGCTCTGCGAGTAGCCGCTGATCAGGGCGAGCGGCGTGCGTAGCTCGTGCGAGACTGCGGCGACGAAGCTCGACTTGAGTTCGTCGATCGCGTGGCCCGCGCGCATGTCGCGAAAGACGGCAACCGCGCCGAACTCTCCACCCGGTGCAGGCACGTATGTCGCAGAAACCGGGATCCGGGCGTCCGGCGGGCCGATGGTTGTGTCGTCTCGGACGACGATCGGGTTGATTCCGCTCAAGATCTGGAAGAAAGGGCAGTCCTGGCCGCCGCGGCCGGAGCGCTTTCCCGAAGTGGCACCGCCTGCGTCCATCGGATGGCATCCTTCGCAACCGAGATACTCACCGCAGCTCAAGCGACCCGACCCTCTGTCGGCGCGACCAAGGAGAGCGACGGCCGCAGGGTTGTGGCGCACGACCCGGAGGTCCCGATCGACGGCAACGATTGCATCGCTCGTGTTCTCGAGGACGACCGCGAGCATCGACCGCTCCTGCTCGAGTGCGGACTCGAGGGCGGCGAGCCGAACCGCGTGCGCCAGGTCGCGCTCGAGATCTCCTGCCAGCCTGGGCGAGGTCTCGCTCGGCCCGGATGGAGCGACGGCTACGAAGCCCGGCCCATTCATCAAGGAGAACCCATCGGGCCCGTTCACGGCAAGCCCCGCCCAACCCTGGCGGCTGCACCAGGCTGCGGCTTCCTCGACGTCTCCGAACCGCACCGGGGCGTCGGCTCGGTTGGCATCCCGGGAATCGGCTGACACCGCCACCAGGTCGAGAGCGCCATCCGGCGATGCAGCCGCCCACAATGCCGCCGCAGCCGCATTGCGCAGCTCGCGAAGCCGCGCCACGGTGTTGGCCGCCGCGGCGGGCGACGACACCTCGATGAGCGGTTGCGGCGAGAGCCCGGACTGAAGCAAGTCGATCCTCCTGGGTTGTGCCCCGAAGAGTGCCAATTCTGTGTCACGAAGCTCCGGGACGCACGGCCGTGCGCCGATCGTGGACCGGCCGGGCACGAACGTCAACGTCACGTTCGCATAGACCCCTGCCGCGTGAGATCTGCGCAGCGACCGGCTCGCCCAAGCCTGCCCCGACGGGGCGTGGGCCGTCGCCGCCCCTCGCGAGGGCTTCGCAGTCGCCCGGCGTCGCGACTCCTCACACACGGTGACGCCGCCACTTCGGGGGCGCCGCGACATTTCGAGAATGATTTGAGGATTCCGGGCCACCTCCGGCCCTAGAGTGCGGTCTTGGGGTTCGCTCCGGCAGCCCGCGACGTGTCTGCGTCATGTGACTCCAGCGCGGCTTCGGAAAGGAGGAGAGGGCGCTCAAGCCGCCACCTACTTGCTCTGCGGCCAGACCGTCCTGAGCCGCACTTCAAATCCAAGGTCGCCAACTCCGACGGCCGAGATCTGTCCGACCTCCATCGGTCCTCGCACCTATCCATATCTCACGGATATCGAGGAGACAGCCAATGTGGGAAAAGTTCTTCGCTGAAGTCTTCGGAACCGCGACGCTCGTCCTATTGGGCGACGGCGTCGTGGCGGGAGTCCTGCTCGCAAAGACTAAGGTCAATGCCCTGTCGGGCGGCAACCCGGATGTCGGCGGATACCCTGCCGCCTCCGGCTGGATCGTCATAACCTGGGCATGGGGTTTGGCCGTGTTCATGGGCGTGGTAGTGGCTGGACCGCTCAGCGGCGCCCACCTGAACCCCGCCGTGACGCTCGGCCTTGCAGTGATGGAAGCAATGAAGCAGGGCAGCACCGGCATCACCTGGGCGGCCGTTCCGCCCTACATCGCCGGTGAGTTCGTCGGAGCCTTCATCGGGGCTTGCCTCGTGGCCTTGCATTACTGGGACCATTTCAAGGCCACCGAGGACAAAGGCCTCAAGCTGGCGGTGTTCTGCACCGGCCCGAACATCCGCAACTACCCCCTCAACCTGATCTCGGAGATCATCGGCACATTCATGCTCGTCTTCGTGATCTTCTGCTTCGGCCAGCCGCATAGCCTGGCCCCGGCGACCGTTGGAGCACTGCCCGTGGCCCTGCTCGTCGTGGTCATCGGCATGTCGCTGGGCGGCACGACCGGATACGCGATCAACCCCGCCCGCGACCTTGGCCCGCGGATCATCCACGCCATCCTGCCGATCCCCGACAAGGGTGGCTCTGACTGGGCGTACTCGTGGGTCCCCGTTGTCGGCCCGCTCATTGGCGGCGCCCTCGCCGCAGTCGTCTACTACGCGGGGTTCACGAACTTCATCGTTCTCCAGATTCCGCATTGATCGTCCCCGCTGTCGGACCGCCGGCTCGTACACCATTCGTGCCGGCGGGACGACACGCGGGCGCTGGACGCGGTATCGGCGCAATAGAGGTTCGCTCGACGAGTTCATCGACGCCCCATAAGGGCGGACGAGATCTAGTAGAGCGTGGGCGCGGGTCACCAGGACCCCGGGGCGACCTCCTCCACATGCTCCAACGGGCCGCCGCGGATACCTGATCCGGGGGCACCTGATCGGAACGTTTCTCCTGGTCGAAGCTAACGAGGTGAGGTCCGAATGGCCAAATACGTCGGCGCCCTGGACCAGGGCACCACAAGCACGCGTTTCATGATCTTCGATCACAGCGGTGGCGTGGTCGGGATCGATCAGAAAGAGCATGAGCAGATCTACCCCAAGCCGGGTTGGGTCGAACACGACCCCGCAGAGATCTGGACCCGCTGCGTCGAGGTCATCCGCGGCGCTCTCAAGAAGGCGGGCATAACCGCCTCCGATCTCGCTGCGGTCGGCGTAACCAACCAGCGCGAGACGACCGTCGTCTGGGATCGCAGGACCGGCAAGCCGGTCTACAACGCGATCGTCTGGCAGGACACCCGGACGGACGTGATCATCAACGAGTTTGCCAAGGACGGCGGCCAGGACAGGCTACGGGCTAAGGTGGGCCTTCCGCTTGCCACGTACTTCTCTGGCCCGAAGGTCAAGTGGATTCTCGACAACGTCGCCGGCGCCCGCGCGAAGGCGGAGGCGGGTGACCTCCTGTTCGGGAACATCGACACCTGGTGTATCTGGAACCTCACCGGCGGCGTAAGCGGTGGCGTCCACGTCACAGACGTGACGAATGCCAGCCGGACGATGCTGATGAACCTCGCAACCCTCGACTGGGATGCAGACATCCTCAAGCTCATGACCATCCCACGCTCGATGCTGCCCGCGATCAAGGCCTCGAGTGCCGTCTACGGCAAGGCTGTCGGCGACCTCGCCGGCGTCCCCGTCGCGGGCGATCTCGGCGACCAGCAGGCTGCCCTCTTCGGTCAGACCTGCTTCTCGGCCGGCGAGGCGAAGAACACCTACGGCACAGGCTGCTTCATGCTCCTCAACACGGGCACGAAGGCTGTGCCGTCGAAGAGCGGCCTCCTCACGACGCTCGGCTACAAGATCGGCGACCAGCCCGCGGTCTACGCCCTCGAGGGTTCGATCGCCATCACCGGCGCGCTCGTCCAGTGGCTGCGCGACAACCTGGGCATGATCAAGACCTCCTCAGAGATCGAAGATCTTGCCAAAACCGTCGACGACAACGGCGGTGTCTATTTCGTGCCGGCCTTCTCGGGCCTCTTCGCTCCGTATTGGAAGAGCGATGCTCGAGGCGTCATCGCCGGCCTCACTCGCTACGTGAACAAGGGCCACATCGCCCGGGCGGTCCTCGAGGCGACGGCCTGGCAGACTCGCGAGGTGCTCGATGCGATGAACGCCGACTCCGGCGTTCCGCTGACCGCCCTCAAGGTTGACGGCGGCATGGTCTACAACGACCTGCTCATGCAGTTCCAGGCCGATGTCTTGGGCGTGCCGGTGGTCCGGCCGAAGGTGGCCGAGACAACCGCCCTCGGCGCGGCCTACGCGGCCGGCCTTGCGACCGGCTTCTGGAATGCTGTCGAGGACCTTCGCGCCAACTGGCAGAAGGACAAAGAGTGGAAGCCCGAGATGGACGCGACCACTCGTGCGAACGACCTCAAGCTCTGGAAGAAGGCCGTTACGCGGACCTTCGACTGGGTCGAGTAGTTCATTGACGGACCCCGGTGGGCCGGCTTCGGCCGGCCCACCGGCGTCTCTACGGCCTGCCAGGCAGACGGGTAGGCCCCATCCGCGATCGTCGCGGAGCCAGTTCAGGGCGTAGCGAGAGAGATGGACCAGGCAAGAGTCGCGCCCCATGTCGTGATCGTCGGCGGAGGGGGAAGCGGAGGGGCGGTCGCACATGACCTCGTGTTGCGCGGCCTAAAGGTGACCCTCGTCGAGCGTGGCGAGCTCACATCCGGCACCACTGGCCGGCACCACGGCCTCCTGCACAGCGGGGCAAGGTACGCCGTGAAGGATCGGGAGTCGGCTGTCGAGTGCATCGAGGAGAACCGGATCCTTCGCCGCATTGCGCCCGATTCCTTCGAGCTGAATGATGGGTTGTTCGTGGCGATCACCGAAGAGGACGAGGCGTACGAGCCGCTCTTCTTCGAGTCATGCCTCGCCTCGGAGATACCGGCGCGCCGGGTCAGCCGCGAGGAGGCGCTGCGCCTCGAGCCAAACCTGAACCCGGCGTTGCGCTGCGCCGTCCAGGTCCCGGACGGAACGATGGACGCGATGCGTATGCCTCTCCGCTTCTTCGCCACCGCCAAACGGAACGGGGCGACGATCCGACCGTTCACCGAAGCCGTTGCGATGACGATCGTGCAGAGCCCGAGTGGCCGCTGCGTCACAGGCGTCTCGGTGCAAGACCATAGCAACGGCCGGCACTACGAGATTGGCGCGGATCTGGTGGTGAACGCGACCGGCCCGTGGGGCGAGAAGATCGCCCGTCTGGCCGGGGTCGACGTTCCGGTCCAGCCGTCTCCCGGGATTCTGGTCGCCGTTCGTGGTCGCTTCTGCAACATGGTGATCAACCGCCTCCACCAATCCGGCGACGGGGACATCGTCGTGCCGCAGCGCGAGCTCTCGGTCATAGGCACGAGTTCGTGGGTGACCGACGACCCGGACCATCTCGCCGTGCCGGCCGACCACGTAGAGATGATGTTCCGCGAGGGCTCGTTGATGATCCCAGCGATCCGGTCAGCCCAGACGCGCGCTACGTGGTCGGCTGCGCGACCGCTCATCGGTGAGAGAGGTGCATCCACCGGGCGCGAGTTGAGTCGCACCTTCAAGTGCTTCGACCACGCGGAAGGGGAGGGCGTCGAGGGTTTCGTGACCATCTCCGGAGGCAAAGCGACGACGCTGCGTGCGATGGCCGAGGCGACCGCCAACGTCGTCTGCAAGAAGCTCGGCGTCGACAGTCCCTGCCGGACGCGTGAGTATCCGTTGCTCCCCCACACGGCCTACTACGCATGAGCGCCGCGATCGATTCCCACCGCGACACCCACGCCACCGAAGGTACGGGCCGGCCGACCCGGTTCCGCGTCTTTCGATACAAGCAGGGCGACCGGGCGCCCCACTTCGACGAGTTCTCCGTTGAGGTCGCCGAGGAGACGACGGTCCTCGATGCCCTGATCAGCATCCGCAACCGGCAAGACCCGACCCTGATCCTCCGCCACTCGTGCTACCACGCTTCGTGCGGGACGTGCGGCCTCCGGGTCAACGACCAGGAAGTGATGGCCTGCGTCACGAAGGTGGCCGACCTCAAGAGCGCTGTAGTAAAGGTCGAGCCGATCGCCAATCAGACCCTCGTCGCGGATCTCGTCACGGACATGGTCGATTTCTACGCCAGGTTCAATGCGATCGGCCGATCTCTCATCCAGAACAGCGACTGGCTGCCGGAGGCGGGCCGGCCGCCTGGGGTCGAGACGTACCGTCGCTTCGAGAACTGTATCGAATGCGGTCTCTGCCTCTCGGCCTGCCCGATCGTTGCGAGCGATCCGCGATACCTCGGCCCGGCGGCACTGGCGGCGGCGTGGCGAGCGATCGAGGAGCCACGCGGGCTCGATCCGGAGGCGGTTCTGCAGCTCACCGACGATGCTCAAGGGAGCTGGCGGTGCCATGCCGCGTTCGAGTGCTCTGAGGCGTGCCCGGCGAATGTCGATCCGGCCGGCAAGATCATGCTTGTCCGACGGCGGCTGGCGGCCGACCACCTTCGGTCCATCTTTGGCGGGAGGCACTCGTGAGCGATCAGACGGCCGACCGGAGCCGGGTCGAACGTCCTGACGAGGGCGCGAGCCGCCGCCGGCGCGGCGTGATCGGCTGGGCCGATCCGCGGGGCCGGCGACTCGGCGGATGGGCGTTCATCCTCAACAGGCTTACGGGGCTCGGCATCCTGCTGTACCTCTTCATGCACCTTGTGGTGCTTTCGCTGCTCGCACGCGGGCCGTCCGCCTGGGACGGCTTCGTCTCAATCGCCCTGAGCCCCGTCTTCCTGTCCTTCGATATCGTTCTGATCTTCGGCCTGCTCCTGCATGGCCTGAACGGGATCCGGGTCACGCTCGTCGGTTTCGGCCTCGTGGTCGATCGGCAGAAGGCGATCTTCGTGGCGCTGATGGTGGTCGGCGCCCTTGCGCTGATCGTCGCTGCGCTGCGCATCATCGAAGTTGGATAGACGCATGGAAGAGAGACAGAGACCGGCAGGCGACAGGATCGCAACGACTTGGACCCCGTCGCAGGAGGAGGCGAAGCCCACCTGGGGCTGGATGCTGCAGGCCGTCACCGGCATGCTCGTTCTGGTCCTCGTGACGCTCCACATGATCGCCAACCACTTCGTCGTCAAGAGTGGGTTGCGCGACTTCGCCGACGTTGTCGCCTACCTCTCGAACCCGGTGGTCGTGGCACTCGAGGTCCTCTTCCTGGTCGTCGTGACCTGGCACGGCCTTCTCGGTCTCCGTGCCGTACTATTCGACTTCGGTTTCAGCCGACGCACCGAGTCATGGATCACCCGCATCCTGTGGGTGGTAGGTGTGGCCATCGTGGCCTATGGGCTCTGGCTCACGTGGGTCATCACGTCCTACCATTGATAGCGTCTTTCGCAGGCTCCGCCCAGGGCGCGGTGAACCGGCCGGCCAACGGTCCGAGGGACGAGGTCATTCCAGGAGCGCGACACGTCGCATGGAGAAGAGGCAGGGACGAGGGGTGACTGCCCCTTCGGCCAAGGTTCTGGAGTTTCTGGCTCGGCTGGCCGAGTCGCCATGCTGTGCCGCGATCAAGTCCGATGGACATCTCGAGGCGGCCCTCGGGAGCGCCGTTTCGGCCCTCTTCATCCTGCGCGGGGACGGGCTCGAGCTACGACCTCTCGTCCGACGCATCCATGCCGCCGGCAAGCTCGTGGCAGTCCACCTCGATCTCGTTGACGGGTTGCGGTCGGATCGAACGGCTATCGCCTGGCTCGCCCGGGCCGGCGTCGATGCCGTTATCAGTTCGCACGGCCAGCTGATGCCGGCGATCCGTCGGGAGCGAATGGTTGGGATCCACCGTCTGCTGCTCGTCCGGCGCGGTCTCCTCGACTCGGGACTCGCCGCCGTGACGCGGTCCGGCGCGGACGTGGTCGAGGTGCTGCCGGGCGTCATCCTGCCCGACGTGAGTTCCCTGCTTCCGCGAATGAACGTGCCACTGCTCGCGGGGGGCTTCATCCGGACTGAGGAGCAGGCCCGCGCCGCGCTGGCGGCCGGAGCGGTCGGCGTGACGACCAGCACCGAGAGCTTGTGGGCGGCCCGTCTTGCTTGATCGTCTCGCGCACCCATACCTGTTGCGAGTCTTCGTTGCGAGCACGGGACGGGAGCACATTTCGGGGGCGGGCGAGCTCGCGGTCGGGACCCTGCTTCGAGACATCGATCTCATGACCCTCGTCAGGGTCGCAGAGGCCGGGCCGGAGGGCATCGCCGTGGACCTCGACAGCGTGGACGGCCTGAACGCCGACGACGCCGGCGCGAGGTTCGTCGTAGGCAGGCTGGGGATCCGAATCGTCATGACCCGGCGACCCGCGCTTGCAGCGCTCGTCGCCGAAGCCGGCTGTCTGGGTCTGGTGCACGTCTTCGCGTTCGACTCGACAGGCCTGGGGCGCGCCTTGGAGAGCCGGACTGTGCCGCATGGGGTCGGCACCGTCATCTCGCCGGGCCCGGTTCTTTCCCACATGACCACGGACGACCTCGAGCGCCTGCCGCGGCCGATCGTCGCGTACGGCCTCATCGATTCGCCCGACCGCGCTCGCCGCCTGCTAACGATTGCCGATAGCGTGGTGGTGGGCCCGGAGTGTGCGACGGGCCTGGTTCAGGGAGCCGGGTTTCCGGTCGACGACCGGCTCGGTCGAGCGCAGGAAGGCGAGCGATCCGGCCGGCCCAAGCCGGATGGGGGGGCGCGAACACCTGACTGACGGTGCCTCCGGCAAGCTTCCCATCTTGACAGGGACGCGGCAGTGGACTAGACCTTAACCCAGCCTATCTCCGGGACTACGATTCGGAGAAGTCCCGCTTCGGCCCTATGCCGGGGCGGGTTTTTTGTTGCCGTCGAGACAGGTGGGGCTGAGGAGTTACCGATGGTCAGGGAACTCAGGCTCATCGGCGTCGATCCGAGCCACCCCACCGCGCTACAGCCGCGCCTTGGCGGTCGCCCGGCTGACCGGGATCTGAGAGTCGAGCGGACTGCCGACGGTTCCGCAAGGGAGGCCTTGCTCGAGGCTCTCGCGCGCGAGGTGCGGACGGCGCTGGCACTGGTCAGCGGCTACAGCCAGACCCTCCTCCACCTCGATCTCGCCGACGAGGAGCGCGGCCGGTACCTCGCTCGGATCTCGGTCGCGAGCGAGCACGTTGCCGAACTCACCGAGGAGGTGCTCTCGGTCACCGCTTCGGAGAACGACGGGCTGCCGCAATGTCAGGCCGTGGCGATCAGCGGCCTGCTCAGCCAGCTCGGCCGCCAGCTCGTCGATGAGGCCGACCCGCCGATGCTGATCGCCCGCGTGCCCGCTGACTTGCCCCTCGTCAGCGCCGATCCCGTATGGATCGGCGCTGTCCTGAGGATTCTCGTCGCCGCGACCGCCAGCGGCTCCGTCTACGGCCGGTCAGTGCGACTGGAGGCAACCTCGACCCGCGAGTGGGTGGTCATCAGTGCGCAGGCAGGTGGCGAGCAGTTCGAGAACGAAACGTCGAATTCCCGCTCGCCGATCGGGCCGAGCTCGCATCGGATGGAGTCGGCCGAGCAGGCCACCGCCTCGGGGGGTCGCGCCGGCTCGTCGAACCATCGCTCCTACTTAGGGGCTTCGCGCGTCGGCGATCTGGACACGAGACCCGGCCTGGACTTCTGTCGCAAGCTCGTCGAAGCGCACGGCGGCCAGCTCTGGCTCAACGGGAGTGGATCGAGCGAGCGTGTCTCGATCAGCCTGCCACGTTACTGGGCCGCCGAGGCGCCGGTTCAGAGCGGAAGCTCGCGCCGACTAGTCGGCGCGCTCGAGCCCTGACGGATCCTGACAAGCTTCGGGTCCATCGTCCTTCTCGGCCGGCTGACGGTCGCCGCACCCGGCGGCCGCATGCCCAGGCTAGCGGTTGCCCCGAGGCTTCTCGGACCAGTGGCTCACGTCGATCGAGGCGCGCGTAAGGTTCAGACGGACTGTGCCTTCTGTCACTTCTCTCACGCCCGGGAGCGGAACGTATAGCCGGGTGTGGCCGAAGCCGCGCGAGACCGTGAGGAATTCGCCTTCGAGCCCCTCGACCCGACCCACGTTCTCGCCATCGACGTCCACGACCAGCCAGCCGTGCTCGATCTCCGCCGCGCCGAACACCCGTCGCGGGCGTGAGCGAGCGCGAACGACCGATGACCGCGCCGCCTCGGTCGAGCGGTGGAGACGCCCGTCTGACAAGCTCGTGCTCCGTGCCCGCCGTCCCGCAGCGTAGTCAAAGGGCAGACGGGCGCAGCAAAGTCTAGGCGCGATTCGAGTTTTCGAACATCGCGGGATGGAGGGAGAGCCGAGCCTGTCGGCCGACTACTTCAGGGCCGGCGCCAGACCTCGGACCCGGGTCGATGCGACCGCTGGGCGCCTTACCCGGACCGTGTCTCTGAGTACCCGGAAGAGCGAGCGGTTGGCGGGCCCGGCTGGCGTGATCACCTCCGCCGCGGCGCCGAAGACAAGATAGGCGTTGAGCGCCTCCCCGAACGCCCTCGCGAAGCCCGGCGCCTCAAGGGGCTCGAATCCGGCCTCCCAGGTGAGGCCGAGAATTCGCACGGTGCGGGCCGAGCGGTCGATGCGAGGCTCGATGCGCCCGACCAACCGATCGCCGAAGAGGATCGGGAGGACGTAGTAGCCCCAGCGGCGCTTCACCGCTGGTGTATAGACCTCCCAGCGGTATTCGAAGCCGTAGAGCGATGCCAACGCGTCCCGATCCCACATCAGTGGGTCGAGCGGGGCGAGGAAGGTGCAACCTTGCCGGGCGCCATCGCCGCGGGCCGGCCCGGCCTCGGCGGTGCCGCCGATCTCCCGCTCGGCCTGCGCGAGCAACGGCAGCTCGTCGCCGACCACATGGCGCTCGCCGCGCATCCCCTCTACCTCGACGGTCACGATCTCCCCACGGTCGATGAGCTCGCGTCGGAATCCGGCCCGGGTCGCTGCGGTCCCGGTCCCAGGCCACAGCTCGCCGCTGCCTTGGGCGCCAAGCAGGCCGTGGCCGCGATATCGCGACAGCAGCTTGTGGCGCATCTGCTCGCTCTCGGGGATCCGCGTTTCGAGCAGGTCCGCCGGAAAAAGGCGTTCAGTCAGGTCGTAGTAGCGGCGGTTGCCTTCGCGTCGACTCAGGCCAAGCTTGCCGGAGACGCACAGGGCCTCTAGCACTGCGCGGACCGCCGACGTCGGTCCCCACCACCAGGCAATCGCGGCCTCGCGCTCGAAGTCCGTGGATGACTTGGGTCCCTCCGCGGCGATCTCGGCAAGCACTCTCTCCGCCAGCTCGGCCTGACCGCGGAGAAGCTCGCCGGCGCGGCCGTCCGCGCCGTTCTGCCAGGCGATGCGGTAGTAGGGAAGCTCCCGCGTGGGCAGCAGGTTCAGGGCCTTGTTGTATGCCTCGAACAAGAGGCGGCGGCCGTAGAGAAGCTCGTCGGTGAGGTCGGGGCGGTAGCCGTCGATGCGGGCCTGGAGCACGAGGTCGTGGTTGCGTCCGGCCACTTGAAGAGGATCGAATTGCACGGAACCGAGGCGGTCTACCACCGCCATCACGCTCTCGGCCGACGCGGTTAATCCGCGCGGGGGCGAGAGGAGGTGACGGATCGCAAGAAATCGGCGCGCTGCGGCAGCGCTCACTTGCTGTGGCATGCCACGATTGTGGCCGATACGCAGGTCAGAAGGTGACAGGTATCCGGGCGGGCCGGCAGGTCCTGCGTGCGCCGGCACGGGCGCGGGCCTTAGCTCGCGGCCGGTGGCCGACCGCTCAGGAGCACGACCGATCTTGGCTGTACGACGAGCTGCGAGCCGGCAGTCAACCGATCGGGGGACGACGATTCGGTAAGGCCGGCGAAGCTATCCACCTCTCGACTCCATGTGCGTGGCGAGCCGACGTCCGGCAACGTGAACGGCAGGGGTTCCCACCAGCCGTTGAGGATGAGCAGCAAGTCATCGTCGAGCACCGGCCGGCCGCGATCGTCGCGGTCGGCGTCGCGTATCCCGTCGAAGTAAGCCACGACACTCCGCGTCCAACCCGCTTGCCAATCCGAGTCGGTCATGGCCGACCCGGCCGGCGTAAACCACTCGATGTCGCCGCTGAGCGCCCCGCTTGCGAAACGATGGCGCCTCAGTACGGGATGGCGGCGCCGGGCCGCCACCAACCCACGCGCAAAGTCGAGGAGACGCTTGTCTGAGGCTCCCCAATCGAACCACGAGATCGCGTTGTCCTGGCAGTAGGCGTTGTTGTTGCCGCCCTGGGTTCGACCGAGCTCGTCGCCGCCGAGGATCATCGGCACGCCGAGGCTCAGGACCAGCGTCGCCAGGAGTGCCCTCGACTGGCGGGCTCGCAGCTCCACCACCGCTGGATCGTCCGTCGAGCCCTCGGCACCGCAGTTCCAGGAGCGGTTGTCGTCGGTCCCGTCGGCGTTCGACTCGCCGTTCGCCTCGTTGTGCTTGCTGTCGTACGAGACCAGGTCGCGCAGGGTAAAGCCGTCATGGCAGGTTATGAAGTTGATCGATGCGTTGGGGCGCCTGCGCGACGGCCCGTACAGGTCCGCCGACCCCGTCAGGCGGGTGGCGAGCTCCGGAAGCGTTCCATCGAGCCCTCGCCAGAAGTTGCGGACAGTATCCCGGTAGCGGCCGTTCCACTCGCTCCACAGCGCCGGGAAGCGACCCAGGTCGTAGCTGTCGGCCTGGCCCACGTCCCAGGGCTCGGCGATCAGCTTCACCCGAGAGACGACCGGGTCCTGCGAGACGAGGTCGAAGAAGGCCGATGCGCGGTCGAAGCCGCCGTGCTCGCGAGCCAGGGCGACCGCCAGATCGAACCGGAAGCCGTCGACGTGCATCTCGTCGATCCAGTAGCGAAGCGAATCCATGATGAGCCGCAGGCACGTCGGATCGTCGGCGTTGAGCGTGTTGCCGGTGCCGGTCGTGTCGAAGTAGTAGCGCGGGTCGTTGGCCACAAGCCGGTAGTAGGCCGGGTTGTCGAAACCACGGAGCGAGAGCGTGGGGCCGAGGTGGTTGCCCTCGGGGGTGTGGTTGGAGACCACGTCGAGAATCACCTCGAGCCCGGCCGCGTGGAGCGCCTTGACCATAGCCTTGAACTCGTTCACCTGGCCGCCGGGATGGCCGGCTCGAACCGCGGCGGAGTAGCCGGCATGAGGAGCGAAGAAGCCGAGCGTGCTGTAGCCCCAGTAGTTGTCGAGGCTCTTCGATCGCAGGAACGCGTCGTCGACGTGCTGGTGTATCGGCATCAGTTCCACGGCAGTGACGCCCAGTCCGGCGAGGTGCGCAATTGCAGCCTCCGACGCCAGGCCGGCGAAGGTGCCGCGCAGTTCCGGCGGCACCTCCGGGTGGAGCTGGGTGAAGCCCTTGACGTGCGTCTCGTAGATGATCGTGTCGGAGTAGGGGATCGCCGGGGGGGCGTCGTCGCCCCAGTCGAAGTCGTCGCCGACGACCAGGCCCCGAGGCACGTGCCGGGCCGAGTCGAGCACGCTCATGGTCTCCGGCCGTCCCGGCACGTAGCCGAAGACCTCGTCTCCCCAGGCGATGTCCCCATCGATGGCACGAGCGTAGGGATCCAGGAGCAGCTTGTTGGGGTTGCAGCGCAGGCCTTGCGCCGGCTCGTATGGGCCCGACACGCGGTAGCCGTAGGCCTGGCCGGGACCGACTCCCGTGGCGAAGCCGTGCCAGATGCCGGCATCCTGCTCCTGGAGCTGGATCTGTCGCTCAGCGCCAGAGGCATCGAAGAGGCACAGCGTTACGGCCTCGGCAACGCCTGACGCGACCGCAAAGTTCGTCCCGTTGGGATCGACGGCCGCGCCCAGTGGAAACGGCCGGCCCGGCCAGACATCCATTTTCGGCTGCCCCTCCTACTGGCCGCACGGGTCGTTGACGGCGTCAGGGTGCTACACCGCCGTGCGCACCGGCTTCCCAGCTCAGTACCAGGCGTAGGCCTTCCAGAAGTTGTAGGCGGCGCAGGCCGATCCGTAGCGGGTTCTCACGTACCAGAGGCCCCACTTGACCTGGACGAGCGGGCTGTAACGCCAGTTCGACCCAAATGCGGCCATCTTCGAAGCGGGGAATGCTTGCGGTATGCCATAGGCACTGGTGAGAGTCCCCGCACGAGGGTTCCATTTCGACTCGGCCGTCCAAATGGCGTTGATACAGTTGTAACCCCTCGCGCCGAGGACGCTCTTGACGTATATGCGGGCGTTCCAGACCGTGTCGCGGGGCGTCGGTTTCGGAGTCGGTTTCGGGGTCGGCGCGGGCGTGGGGGGCGCGGGCGTCGGCGTGGGAACGCGGATGAAGACCGTCGGGGCCGGCCACCAGGGCGTCGCGCTCGGATCGGCCGTGGGTGGCCATATCGGAATCTCGGCCGGATCCAATGCGGCGACTACCTGGATGTTCGCGCTGCTCGACGGCTCCGGATCCGCCAGGGCACGCGGAACGACCATTATCGCGGCGTCGATGAGCATGACGAAGGCCGCCGCCGCCAGGAGAACTGCCGCCGGAGAGAATCGCTTCAAGTGGTTCCTCTGGTGTTGCCCGTTCCACCCTGGCGAGGCCTCGGGATCATACCCTTTCGGGTCTGGCTGGTTCTGTGCGGCGGGCGTGCTGGGTGGGGTGACCCTTGCGCGCTCCTCAACGATAGGCTGGGCCGTGACGGTGGAACTCGCATCTCCATCTCCGGGATTCAAGGGCCGGCGCGGCATCGCTTCCTGCGATGCGGCTGCCGGCCACCGGAGGCGGCCAGAGAATAGCATGCGCAGATGCGGCCGAATATATGGGAATCTGGGCCCGGCGCCGGTTTGACGGCGATCGTTCTAATCCCGATAATAGGACTCGGAATTAGCACGACAGACGTCGGCGGTCCGGCGTCCCCCCTCCGCTCGGACCGCCGGCTACTTCAAGGAGCACGATGACCACGAGCCGCGAGATCGTCTCGGGCGAGTACAAGTTCGGCTTCCACGACGAGGTGGACTACCTCGAGGAAACCAAGGCCGGCTTGACACGTGAGACGGTCGAGGCGATCAGCAAGTTCAAGAACGAGCCTCAGTGGATGCTCGATTTCAGACTGCGCGCCTACGAGCACTTCCTGTCGCGGCCGATGCCCCAATGGGGCGGCGATCTCATGCAGATCGACCTGAACAAGATCGTCTACTACCGCAAGCCGTCTCAGGGTGAGGAGAAGTCCTGGGACGACGTGCCTGACAAGATCAAGAAGACCTTCGAGCGGCTGGGCATTCCGGAGGCGGAGCGCAAGTTCCTGGCCGGCGTCGGCGCGCAATACGACTCGGAAGTCGTCTACCACAGCGTCCGCGAGGAGCTCTCCAAGATCGGTGTCGTCTTCATGGGCACCGACCAGGGCCTCAAGGAGTATCCGGAGCTCTTCAAGAAGTACTTCGCCACGGTCGTGCCCCCGGAGGACAACAAGTTCGCCGCGCTCAACAGCGCCGTCTGGTCCGGTGGCTCGTTCGTGTACGTGCCGAAGGGCGTCGAGGTTCCGTTGCCGCTCCAGGCCTACTTCCGGATCAACGCCGAGAACACCGGCCAGTTCGAGCGGACCCTGATCATCGTGGACGAGGGCGCCAAGGTCCACTACATCGAAGGGTGCACGGCGCCGATCTACACCACCGACGCGCTCCATGCCGCGGTCGTCGAAGTCATCGCACTGCCGGGCTCCAAGGTCCGCTACACCACGATCCAGAATTGGTCGAACGACGTCTACAACCTGGTGACCAAACGAGCCCATGCCCACGCCAACTCGACCGTCGAGTGGATAGATGCCAACACCGGCAGCAAGCTGACGATGAAGTACCCGAGCATCTACCTGCGCGGCGAGGGCGCCACGGCCGAGGTCATCTCGGTGGCAGTGGCGGGCGACGGGCAGCATCAGGACACCGGCGCCAAGGCGATCCACCTCGCCCCGAATACGCGCAGCCGGATCATCAGCAAGTCGATCTCCAAGGGCGGCGGCCGGACCACGTACCGTGGCCAGCTCAAGGTCGCCCCGGGGGCGACCGGAGTAGTGGCCAGCGTGCGGTGCGATGCACTCCTGCTCGACGAGGGCAGCCGCTCCGACACGTATCCGTACATCGACATCCAGGAAGACGACACGACCATGACTCACGAGGCCACGGTCGGCAAGATCAGCCAGGACCAGGTCTTCTACCTGATGAGCCGCGGCCTGACCGAGAACGAGGCCACCAACCTGGTCGTCCAGGGCTTCCTCGAGGTCTTCACCAAAGAGCTGCCGATGGAATACGCGATCGAGTTCAACCGGCTGGTCAAGCTCGAGATGGAGGGTTCGCTCGGATGACCGCGATTGAGGGGGCCGCGGGGGCCGCGGAACCGAAGACGCCCGCGCCGTCGGGGGGCGCGACGCCGCGGCCGGCCCGCCAGGGCCCGTCGGATCTGACCCTGAGCTTCGTCGACGAGGCCACGGTGCGGCGCACCGCCGGGGCAGCTGCCGATCCGGATTGGCTCGTCGAGGACCGGCTTGCCGGCCTCCACGCCTTCGACGCACTCCCGATCGAGACGAACCAGCTCTACACCACGTACATCGACCTGCGGAACGCCCGGCTTGCCGCGGCGCGGCCCTACACCAGCCCCGCCCTCACCGATACGCGAGCCTCCGCCGCGAAGCTGCTTCCCGATGGAGCGGCCGCCTATGCGGAGATCCGGGAAGATCGTGTGGCGGCGCTCGTCCTCTCGCCCGAGGCCCGGGAGGCGGGAGTAATACTCGAGACGCTCGCCGACCTGAGCGGCCGCGACCCGGAGCTGTTCCGGCGCCTCCTCGAGGGCGGTTGCGCGCTGCCCGAGAACGACAAGCTCGCCCAGATGACGCGCGCCCTGTGGTCGCAGGGCCTGGTGCTCTACGTCCCGGACGGCGTCCGGCTGGAGCGGCCGGTCGTCCTGCGCTGGGTGGTCGGCGCGCCCGCTATGGCGCTGCTCTCGCGGACGGTGATCTCCCTCGGCGAAGGTGCAGAAGTCGCCGTCGTCGAAGAGCAAGAATCGGCCGATGGGTCCGCCGCCGGCGATGGGTCGGCCGCCGGCGATGACCAGGCCTTCTTCGCCGGCACGACCGAAGTCCAGATAGGCGCCGGCTCGATCCTGTCGTTCGCCGGGCTGCAGGACCTCTCGCTCCGGCAGGTCGCCTTCCAGCATCGTTCGGCGGTGCTTGGCAAGGGCGCGACGGTCCGGTGGGCGCTGGCGCAGCTCGGCAGCCGGATCATCCGCAGTCGCATCGACAATCGGCTCGAAGGAAACGGCTCGGCCGTCGAGCAGGCCGAGATCTTCTTCGGCTCGGCCGACCAGATCTTCGACCTCACCTCGTACACGCACCACATCGGTCGGGACACGACCGGCAACCTCCTCTCCAAGGGTGCGCTCGCCGACCGGTCGCGCGGCTACATGAAGGGCCTGGCGACGATCGATGAGTCCGCCCATGGCACGGACAGCTTCCTGGGGGAGTTCGGGATGCTGCTTTCCAGGCAGGCGCGCTCGGTGGCGATCCCGAGCCTCGAGATCGACCAGCCGGACTGCCGGCGGGTGGCCCATGCCAGCTCGGTCGGTCCGGTCGACGAGACCCAGCTGTTCTATCTGGAAAGCCGTGGCCTCGATCCCGAGGAAGCCCGAAAGGCCATCGTGCTGGGCTACCTCGAACCGGTCGTGGCCCGTGTGCCGCTCGAGTCGGCGCGTGAGCGGCTCCGCGAGCTGCTCGAGAAGAAGTGGGACGACCGGATCGTGGCTCGCCCGACGGCCGCCGCCGTAGCCTGAGGTCGGGACGATGGGGGCCGCCGCCGACCTGCGCCGCGTGGACCTGTGCGCCGTCGAGGACGTTCCTCCCGGCACGATGAAGCTGTGCGAGATTGACGACGAGCTCGTGCTCGTGACGAACCTCGACGGAGCATTCCATGCCACGCAGGGGATCTGCTCGCACGAGTACTTCGAGCTCGACAACGGGTTCCTGACGGGCGATTCGATCACGTGCGCGCTCCATCTGTCGCGTTTCTCGCTCGACGATGGCGAGCCGCTCGATCCCCCAGCGGACCTTCCCCTGGCCGTCTACCCGGTGGTCGTAGAGGGAGGTCGCGTGCTGATCGAGGTGCCGCCGGGGCCTCTCGAGGTCAACCGCTGACGGTCTAGTCGAGCCCGTCGCCGACTAGAAGCAGCAGATTGCCCTGCTGGTCGGCGCAGGTCACGACGACGTGCGCGCCGTCCCCGACAACGGCCAGAACCTCGATCGAGTCGAGCGGCGGAATGCCTGAGACCGATTGCCAGCCTCTTCCGTCCTGCGACGTCCAGACGGCCAGCGATCCCCAGGGCACCATCCCAGAGTCTCCGGTCGTCTGCACCCCCGCTGCGACGTATCCACCCGGACCGGTCGCAAAGCCTGCGATCCAGCCGGGTGACTTCACCCGGCTCGACGCGGTCCAGGACATCTCGTCGCTGCTGGTCCAGATCTGCATATCCGAGGGGACCGCCGCAGGACCGCCCGATGGCACACCGACGCCGCCGAACGAGAGGAAGCCGCCGCCGGGCGCCTTGAAGATCGGGCCCAGAGCGTAGCTCTCGCCCCCGGACATGCCCGGTCCGGTCCAGGTCCGTGTCCACTTGGCGCCGTCGATGCTCGATTTCCACGTGGCCGCCCGATCCGACAGGAAGCCACGGATCGCCCAGCCATCCGACAGGCCGTAGAGATTGTCAATCGGAGGTTCCGTCGGCAGACCCGATGTGGCAAGGGTCCTCCACGCGCCGCCGTCGTCGGAGATCCAGAACTTGCTCGAAGTCCCGGCGTATCCCCAGGCGAGGAAACCGGACGGTCCTGCCGCGACGCCAAAAGCGTTCGAGTAATCGGCGGCGGCCGGCAGGGCGACCGCATGCCATGTCTGGAGGTCTGTCGTCGTCCATGCCATGGCGGTCTCGCTGGTGAGTTCCCCCGTCCAGCCTACGGCCACGATGCTGCCGCCCGACGCCGCGACCGAGCTCACCGTGGCCGCCGCGCTCGGGAGGGAAGACCGCTCGATCCAGTTGACGCCGTCGCTGGATTGGTAGACCCGTGTTTCCCAGGAAGTGGGCGCGGTCGGGCCGGCGGAGGCGAAGGCAGCCAGGACCATGCCGCCCGGTCCCGACCCGCGCGTCACTCTTCCGGCGGAGGGCACGAAAGCCACGAAACCTGCCGAGCTGCCGATGTTGACCTGGAAGACGGTAGATCGGAACTGGAGCCAATCCGGCGCCACCATCTGGGGAAACGCTCCGCTGACCAGGCTCCACTTCGATCCAAGGAGCAGCGTGACGGTCTTGTGCGGCGTGGGGCTGGCCGCTGATGGGGATGCTCCGGCCGTTAGGCTGGGGGAGCCGAAGGCCGCGGTCGAGGCCGACGACGAAGACCCGGGCAACGTCGCCCGGCCCGAATCGTAGAAGTAAGCGCCGGCGACCGCGACCGCGAGGATGGCGGCCACCGCCGCGGCTCGGCCGGCCCAACGGCGCCCAGGACCTGATGCGTCCGACCAGGGTCTGACGTGGCCCGCCGGCAGAGACGTTGCACCCTCGAGCGCTTGCTTGAGCGAGGCGGGCGCCCGATCCGGGGCAGAATCGGCCAGCCAATCACGAATGACCTGTTCGGCGTCGCGTCCTTGGTCGGTCATCGTTGGGCCTCGTCTGGCGACTCGATTGCAGCTCGAAGGGACTTGAGCGCGTAGTGGAGACGGGATTTGACCGTGCCGCCCGGTATCCCGAGCCGCTCCGCTATCTCCTCGACCGACAGATCCCGCCAGAACCGGAGCACGACGATGATCCGCTGCTCGGGGGTCAGCCGAACGAACGCCGGCTCGAGGGCAAGCCGGGCCATCGTCGCCCCATGCGCGTCGGCGGCCAGGGTTTCGGTGGCATGATCGAGGGTCACGACGCGGATCACTCTTCTGTGCCGCATCCGGTTGCGGCAAACGTTGACAAGGATCCTGTCGAACCAGGCGTCGAACCGATTCCCGTCGCGCAACGTCTCCCAACCCGACCACGCCCTCGCGATCGCTTCCTGCGTTGCGTCTTCGGCTTCGGCGCGGTCTCGCAGGATCAGCGTCGCGAGCCGGTAGCTCGCCAGGAGACGGGCGTCGTCAAAGGCCGTAAACGCCTCGAGGCGTTGGCGACGCCAGGTTTCGGGCGCCGCAGGCGCCACGCCACGGCCCGGCAGCCCTCGGAGCCCCCTCAACACTGGCAACTCTGCCTCCCACATCCGTCTGCCTCCGTGTCCCGCCGCAGTGGCCCTACTCGTATGACACGGGAGGCCTTCGAAACGTTCAGGTCGGCCGTACGGTTCGGCCCGGCCGCGTCAGCCGGTCAGGATCCGCCCCAGTCCGAGCCGTTCGGCCCGCTTCAGAATTGCCGACGCAAACACGACGTCCGCCAGCCCGACCCCCAGGTGCGAAACGAGGATTCGACCGGCAGGGCGCGCCAGGCCGTCACGCAGCACCTCTCCCAGTGTGACTGCGGGGTCGGGATACCCGGCGAACACGGGACCGGAGCGAGCGGCGAGGAACTGCCCGCGCTCGTCCACGATGAAGAGGGCCTCGCGGGCCAGCGACGCAGGCGCCTGCATGTCGTAGTCGACCGCAACGAATAGCACGTTGGGGCTCAGCCACGCCGGATCGAGCGCCTGGCGGTCCGGTCCGAATGAGACGAGCGAAACGACGAGGTCGGCGCCCTCGACTGCCTCTCGAACACTCGCGACCGCCACGACCTCGCTGATGCCGTCGACGGTGGAGGCCTCCTGAGCCAGCGCGCCGGCGCGGCCGCGTTCGACGTCTATGATGCGGACCCGTGCCCGTGGCAGGAGGTGGCCGATGACCGGGATGTGGCTCCGCGCCTGAACCCCTGCCCCGAGAACCGCCACCCGCGCCGGATCTCCGCTCCGCGCCGTGCCCCCCGGCAGGAAGTGGCGGATCGCCGCCCCGCTGACGGCGGCGGTTCGCTGAGCCGTGATCGCCGCCGCGTCCATCACGGCGGTGGGCTCGCCGGTCATCGGGTCGTTGAGCAGGACGAGGGCGTGGTACGCAGGCAACCCGGCGGCCGGGTTGCCGGGGAAGCCCGTTATCCACTTGGCGCCGATCAGGTCCGACGATCCGTCGGCCGCGGCGCCACGAAGCAACGCCGGCATCGCGTGCGCCAGCGAACCTGGCTCTCGGGGATGGACGCCGATCTTGGGGGGCATCTCGGCGTCGCGGCCGAGAGCCCGCATCGCTCGATCGGCCAGATCCAGGCGCTCGGTCAAGGGCGGCATCGCGGTCGCGACTTCGGTGGCGGACAGATGTCGAAGCGGCACCGTCGATCTCCGGTCTGTGGCCGCGAGGCGGCTCTTGCGGTTTGAACGATCACCCGAACGCGAGTGGCTGAGTTGCGCCCGGAGTGTAGGTTACGATGACTCCGGTGGCGCGTGCGCACCGAAGGCCGCGGCAGAGCGTGACGAAGGAGAGAGATTGCAGCGAATGCGTGGCCTGGTTGCCGCAGCCGCCGTCGGGGTCCCACTCGCCGTGTTCGTCACCCTCTCCCTGCACGCCACGCGCGAAATCGCGGTCCTCATCGGGGCCGCAGTGGGACTGGCCATATTCGCCGTCGTCGCCACGCAGCACGACGCCCACGACGAAGCCGCCGACGCGGCCTGGCGCGAAGCCGCCTCGGATCTCCCGCCGGTCTCGGATCGGGTAATGCTGGAGCGCATGCAGGTGAGCTTGCCCGGGCCGGAGAAGTCGCGCAAGGCCGTACCGACAGCCCGGCATCGTGGCGAGGCAACCAAGCCCGGCGGGGCTCCCGGCTCGACGGGCGAGCCTAGATGAGCGCGGTCGATCGAGCCAGCCTCGAAGCAAGACTGCGGGCCGAGGGCCTGGAGTCTTGCTCGTGGTCGAACCGGCCTGGCGACCGATACGAGATGGCGTACCTGCCCGCCGGGACGCTCGGGACCGGAGCTAGAGGGCGCGGATACCGCTGGTAAGGCCGGCCGGCGCTCTCATTCCATGAGGTCGCGCAGCCTCTCCGCTGTCGATTCTTCAGGGATCGGCTAGGCTGGACGCGGGGCGCGGTGGCGCGCTTCACGAGTACTCCAGAGGACGGGAAGAAATGGGGTCCATCGAGAGGATCGACGAGACGGATGCTCGAATCCTCGAGCTCCTGCAGAGGGACGGCCGCGAGTCGTACGCAGAGGTCGGGCAGTCCGTGGGCATGAGCGGGCCCTCGGCCCATGAGCGGGTCAAGAAGCTGGAGGCGCGCGGCGTCATCCGCGGCTACGCGGCAATGGTGGATCCGACGCTGTTGGGCTACAGCGTCCTCGCGTTCATCTTCATCAAGCAGGTGCCCGGCACCATCGCGACGGACATGACGGGCGATTTCGTGGCCATCGATGAGATAGAGGAGTGCCACCACCTCGCCGGTGAGGCCGACTATCTCCTGAAGGTCCGAGCTACCGATACGCGCCATCTCGAGCGCGTGCTGCACATGATCCAGCAGGTTCAGGACGTCTTTACGACCGAGACTCAGGTCGTCTTCTCGAGCGCCTTCGAGCGACGCCCGCTCCACCTGTCGCGCGAGCCCGAACCACTGCCGAGCTCGTCGGGATCGTGACTGACGCCCCTCGGCCGTTCGGCGGGGAGGCCGGTCCCGAGTCAGGGATCGAATTCGCGGGCCGAAAAGGCAACCTCGTGCCCGAGCCTCGGGTCACGACCATGTTCGACTCGATCGCCCCCGTCTACGACCGCATGAACACGCTCATGACGGCGGGGCTCGATGGCCGATGGCGGCGGGTCGCGGTGAGGGCCACCCGGCTTTCGCGAGGCGGATCGGCGCTCGACGTGGCCTGCGGAACCGGTAAGCTCACTGCCGCGCTGGCGGGAGCGGTTGGGCCGGAGGGACGGGTCGTCGGCGTGGACATCTCGCCCGGGATGCTGGATGAGGCGCGGCGCGTCTTCGGCGAGCTCACCGGAGTCGAGTTCAGGCTCGGCAACGCCCTGGACCTGCCCGTCGCCGCGGGCTCGTTCGACGCAGCGACGATCGCGTTCGGGTTGCGTAATCTGGCCAGCTTCGAGGATGGATTTCGCGAGATGGCCCGGGTCGTTCGAAGTGGCGGACGGGTAGTGTGCCTGGAGCTGTCGGTCCCCCGGCCGCGATTCATCGGTCGGGTCTACACGGGTGCGTTCCGAGCCGCGGCGCCCGTGCTGGGCGCGATCTTCCGCCGGCACGACGCGTACTCATACCTGCCGCACTCGCTCGAGGGGTTTCCCGCGGCCGAGGAGCTCGCGGCCACGATGCGTCGAGTCGGCCTGCAGGATGTCTCGTTCAAGCGGCTTGCCTTCGGCGCCGTGGCGCTCCACGTGGGAACGGTAGCCTAGTCTCGGGCTCGGGCTCGGGCTCCGGCTCGCTCAGCAGCGCGCCCTCGTTCTGCAATCAGCCGGCGTCTTCGGGAGACGTCTCCTGGACTTCTCTGGCGCGCTGTTTGTCGAGCCGCACGGCCGCGGCGGCGGCCTGCTCTTCGCGGATCTTGCCGTCGACGTACGCGCCATGCAGATCGAGCAGTTTCACGACCGTGGCTTCATCGATCGTCAATCCGTCGGCCTCCATCTCCTTGACCAGGAGCGACGCCTCGACGGGATCCACCGGCCCGCCCGGCGTCTCGAGCGACTCGAACGGGTGATCGGCCAGGAAGAACCAGGCCAGCAGTCCCCCGATGAACAGACCGAGTAGACCGAAGAAGAAGTAGTACGGCATCTCAGGCCCTTCCCTGGGGCGGTTCTGATCAAGCCGCGAGCGTTACAACCGGCCAATTCCGTGGCAGCCGCGGCCCGCGTCGCGGCCAGTATACGGACCGCGGCACCGGCGCGAGCCTTGCGGCCCCGCCCGGTACACTGTGCCGACCATGATCGATTTCACGCCCAACCCGGTCGCCCTTGCGCTTGGCCCGCTCGAGATCCGCTGGTATGGCATCGGCTACGTCGTGGCGATAATCGCCGGAACGTGGCTGGCCATCCGCCTTGCGCGCCAGCGCGGCGAGCGGACCGACATCATCATCGACAGCCTGATCGTCGTCGCCATCGCCGCCCTGATCGGTGGGCGGGCGTATCACGTCATCGATCAGTGGGCCTACTACAAGGACCATCTGGCGCAGATCGTGCTGCCGCCGTACAGCGGTCTCGGCATCTACGGCGGTCTGTTCACCGGCTTCCTCGCTGTCGTCTGGCTGACCCGTCGCTACCACGTTTCGTTCTGGCGGTGGGGCGACATCATCGTGCCGTGCATCCTGATCGCCCAGGCCGTCGGCCGGTGGGGCAACTTCATGAACCAGGAGCTCTACGGCCCGCCGACCAACCTGCCGTGGGGCATCGCCATCCAGTGCCAGTACCGAGTCGCGGAGTACCTCTGTCCGCTGCAGGGCGGAACCACCCCGGTCGACGCCCACTTCATCCCGCTCTTCTTCTACGAATCGGTGATGAGCCTGCTCGGCGTCGGCGTGATGATCTTCCTGTGGCGCCGCTTCACAGCCCACCACCACCTGCTGATCGCCGGCGACGTCGGTCTGCTCTACTTCGTCTGGTACGGGGTGGAGAGGAGCATCCTCGAGACCCTCCGCAGCGGCTACAACTGGACCTTCTTCGGCCTTGCGACGGCGCAGCTCGTCGGCCTGAGCGTCGGAGCGGTGGCGATCGGAGCCATCTTCTTCCGGCACTGGTGGGTGAGGGATCATCCGGAGGCTGCCACAGGACCTTCCGGCGATGCCCCGCTCGAAAAGGCCCAACCGGCCGAATCAGCGGAACCTGCCGAATCAGCGGAACCGGCGCCAGCGACCTAGCCGCGGTCCCAATCCTCGGCGAATCGCCAGGCGGACTGGCTACCAGCGCCTTCCGCCCTGGGGGCGCGGCCCATCTCCACCGGGTACGGATAGCTCGTCTCGCGAGCCACGCAGAACTCCTCCAGCGGGCAAACCTGTATCAGCAAGGCGCCGAAGGGGGGCGCGGGCCATCTCCAGCTCGCGAAACGAGGCGAGCCCGCGCTCGTCCAAGCCGCACGTCCACTCTGAAACGATCGCCAGCTCCGGGTCGCATGAAGCCATTGCATCGAACCTCCTCTGACGAGCACGCTACGCGAGGTCGATTGGCTGCGGCTTATGTGCGGCTTACTTCCGAACCGGCTCCGACGGATCCCGAGCCCAGACGAATCAATCCGCGCCGCACACCACGCCTACGAGAGGATCCAAACGGGCGGGGCGAGACTCGGGTTTGCACGACCACCCGCCGGGTTCGTACAATTCGACGGTCCCTGAATACCGACGCAACTCTAGACAGAAATGCCGCTCCACCGGTCCCGCTGCCCCGAGCCCCGCATGGCTTGCGCCGCGTGTGGGAGCCATCGCCCGGGGACAGTTAGGAGAAGACGGTGAGGACTATCGGCGCTGGTGTCGAAGGGCGACCGCAGGGATTCTCTGCGACGCATCCGGTCGTCCGCTGGGTGCAGGAAGTTGCCGCCCTCACGACTCCCGACGCCGTCTACTGGTGCGACGGCTCCGAGGCCGAGTACACGCGACTCTGCGACCAGCTCGTCGAGGTGGGAACGTTCATCCGTTTGAACGCCGATCTCCGCCCCAACAGCTTCCTTTCCCGGTCCGACCCATCGGACGTCGCGCGTGTCGAGGATCGGACGTTTATCTGCTCGGAGAAGCAGGAGGACGCCGGCCCCACCAACAACTGGCGCGACCCGGCCGAGATGCGGGCCACGCTCAACGGGCTCTTCAAGGGTTCGATGCGCGGTCGGACCATGTACGTCATCCCGTTTTCGATGGGTCCTGTGGGTTCGCCCATCGGCAGGCTGGGCCTCGAAATCACCGACTCGCCATATGTCGTCGTGAACATGCGGATCATGACTCGCATGGGCGAGGCGGCCCTCGCCGAGATCGTCAAGACCGGCGACTACGTGCCAGCGGTGCATACCGTCGGCAAGCCCCTCGCCGCCGGCGAGAAGGACGTTGCCTGGCCCTGCGATCCGGAGACCAAGTACATCGTCCATTTCCCGGAGACCAGGGAGATCTGGTCCTACGGGTCCGGCTACGGCGGCAATGCCCTGTTGGGCAAGAAGTGCCTCGCCCTCCGCATCGCGTCGGTCATCGCCCGCGACGAAGGCTGGCTGGCCGAGCACATGCTGATCATCAAGGTCACGGCCCCCGACGGTCGCGTGAAGCACATGGCCGGGGCCTTCCCGTCGGCCTGCGGCAAGACCAACCTGGCCATGCTCGAACCTACCATTCCAGGCTGGAAGGTCGAGACCATCGGCGACGACATCTGCTGGATGAAGTTCGGGGAAGACGGCCGGCTGTACGCCATCAACCCCGAGGCGGGCTTCTTTGGCGTCGCGCCCGGCACCGGCCCATTCACCAACGCGAACGCCGTTCGGACACTCTTCGCCAATTGCATCTACACCAACTGCGCCCTCACCGACGACGGCGACGTCTGGTGGGAGGGCCTCACCTCGGACGCGCCGGCTCACTTGATCGACTGGACGGGCCACGACTGGACCCCCGATAGCGGCAAGCCGGCCGCCCACCCGAACGCCCGCTTCACCGCTCCGGCGAGCCAGGATCCCGCGATCGCTCCCAACTGGGAGGACCCAGCCGGGGTCCCGATCGACGCGATCATGTTCGGCGGGCGCCGGGCGTCCACCGTGCCGCTGGTGCGCGAAGGTTTCGACTGGGAGCATGGCGTCTTCCTGGGCTCGATCATGAGCTCTGAGATGACCGCCGCCGCAGTTGGCACGGTGGGCAAGCTCCGTTTCGATCCGTTCGCGATGCTGCCGTTCTGCGGCTACAACATGGCCGACTACTGGGCGCACTGGCTCGAGATCGGTCGGAAGGCGGGCGCAACGCTGCCGCGCATCTATCTCGTCAACTGGTTCCGCAAGGACGGCAACGGCCGCTTCCTGTGGCCCGGCTACGGCGAGAACAGCCGCGTCATCGAGTGGATGTTCGGCCGATGCTCCGGCGAGGACGACGCCGTCTCGACCCCGATCGGGCTCCTTCCGGCACCCGGTGCGATCGACACGAAGGGCATGGAGATCGGCGAAACGGACCTTTCGACGCTGCTCTCGGTCGACCGTGCGGCCTGGGTCGATGAGGTAGCGGCGATCGAGGAGCACTACGCCAGATTCGGCACGCGACTCCCGCCCGAGCTGGCGGCGCGTCTGGCCGGGCTCAAGAATCTGGTGGCGTCGGCGTAGCTCCACGGCGCGGTTGCGGCTCAGGCGCTCGGTGCCGAACGACAACGGACGGGGTACCATCCCGCTTGCGCCGTTTGATCATGATCGGTGCCAAAACCACTTACCGGCGGGGGCCTTCCGCCGGCGTCCCGAGGGAGGTCTGAATGCCCGTCTGTCGACGTAGGGTAACGGTCGTTGGCGCCGGCAACGTAGGCGCCACCGCGGCCCAGCGGATTCTCGAGGCCGGCATCGCCGACGTCATCCTGATCGACGTCGTCGAGGGGCTGCCTCAGGGCAAAGCGCTCGACCTCTCCGAGGCGGGGCCGCTGCAGCACCACGACGGAGCGATCATCGGCACCAACGACTACGCCGATACGGCCGACTCCGACATCGTGGTCGTCACCGCCGGATTGGCTCGACAACCGGGCATGACCCGGGACGACCTGCTCCTCAAGAACGCCGGGATCGTTCGCGACGTGGTCACGAAGGCGGTCCACCACTCTCCCAATTCGATCCTGATCATCGTCACCAACCCGCTCGATGCAATGGTCCATGTGGCTCTGCAGGCCAGCGGTTTCCCGCGCGAGCGCGTCATCGGCATGGCCGGCGTCCTGGACAGCACTCGCTTCCGGACCTTTATCGCCCAGGAGCTGGGGGTCTCATCGTCCGACGTCTCGGCCTTCGTGCTCGGCGGGCATGGCGACATGATGGTCCCGCTGCCCCGTTACTCCACTGTGGCCGGGATACCGCTGCCACAGCTGATGAGCGCCGAACGCATCGAGTCGATCGTCGAGCGGACCCGAAACGGGGGCGCCGAGGTGGTCGCTTTGCTCAAGGCCGGCAGCGCGTTCTACGCCCCCGCCTCATCAGTCCTGCATATGGTCGACGCGATCCTCAACGACCGAAGACGCGTCCTGCCCTGCGCCGTTCTGCTCAGCGGCGAGTACGGAATCGACGATCTGGTCGTCGGAGTTCCAATCGTCCTGGGTGGTGACGGCATCGAGCGGATCATCGAAGTCGACCTGACGCCGGACGAAGCGGCTGCACTGCAGAAGTCAGCCGGCTCGGTCAGGGGCCTCGTCGACACCATGCGGCACGCGACCGCCTGACACGAGGGCATGCGCCGTCTGACTTTCCCAGGCCGCCCGACCGGCCTATAGGAAAGCCCCGGCGGTCCCGTCCTGCCGGGGCTTTCCTGGGCAATGGACATGATGGGCGCCGGTCCCGGCCCCCCGGGATTCCGGGACCAGCGCTTCTCGCCCGTCCGATCCCCCTCGGTGGCGACCGAGGCTGCACATCGGGCGATTGTTGATTCGGATGGTGTCTGGGACCAGGCCCAGGCCCATCCGACGTCAGTAATGAAGCCACGCCGGTCGCCCACCACCGAGCGATCACCAGACACGCCAGGTGTCGGCCGGCCGACACTATCGAGCTCGTCAGACTCCGACGTGCCGGTACCGGTACACTCGATCATGTGTTGGCCGTCGTCACCCTGAGCTTCGATCCCGCAGCGTCAGTGCTGGGAATCTCCCTGCGTCTCGAGACGCTCGCGCTGGCCGGAGCGATATTCGTCGCGCTGGTCCTCACCGCACTCGGCGCCGGTCGGTCGCGCCTTGCCATTGCCGCATCGGAAGGCGTCACAAGCACGGCCGGACCCACGCTCCGTCGCGACGACCTGATCCTGATCGGCTTCGGTGCCGTCCCTGGCGCAGTCATCGGCGGAAGGCTCGGCTACGCGCTGATCCACCTCGATTACTACTCGACGAACGCGAACGCCCTTCTCGATCCGGGGCAGGGGGGTCTCGCTCTGACTCTGGCCGTCCTCCTCGGCACCCTGACGGCGGTAGCCGTGGCCGGTCTGCTGGCCGCTCCGATCGGACGGTGGCTGGGGGTGGCCGCCGTTCCGCTCCTGATCGGCCTCGGCCTCGGAAAGTTGGCGATGGTTCTTGGTGGCGCGGGCCAGGGGAGCTACTCCGACGCGTCATGGGCAACGAGCTATGCCGGCCCGGGACCCTGGAACAGCACCAACCCGAGCCTTGGAGCGATTCCATCTCAGGCCCTCGAGGGCGGTCTCGTTCTGGCTCTCGCGGCCCTGGTTCTCGTCGTGCCGTTCGTCCTCAGGATCCGGATATGGCACTCGCACGTGCTTGTCCGCCCAGGCCTTGCACCCCGTCGAGAATGGGCCGTGCTTGCGGGCGGTCGCCGCTACCTGACCGCGATCGGGTTGTGGGCAGTCCTGCGGTTTGCGGTTGAATTCACGTGGCGCGATGCCCATGTTCTTGGCCCGTTCACTGCCGACCAGCTGGTGCTTCTGCCGATCGCAGTCGGCTGTTTCTTCGGGCCGCTCGCGGTTACGGCCGTGGGCCGCGTCAAGGCCGGCGCGGCGACGCGTTTGGCCGAACTTCGGGCCGAGCGCTCGAGGAGGGCGGCGGAGGCAGCCGAGGCGGCCGAAGCAGCACGCGTGGCCGCGGTCCAGGCAGCGGAGGCTGCCGAAGCGGCGCGGGTAACCGAGGCCGAACGTGCCGCCGCCGAGGCGGCCGAAGCCGCACGGATAGCCGAAGAGGCGCGGGTAGCCGAGGCCCAACGTGCCGCCGCAGAAGCCGACCGGGCCGCCGCCGAGGCGGCCGAAGCCGCGCGACTGGCCGCAGCCGCGCGAGTAGCCGAGGCCGAGCGGGTCGCCGCGGGAGCCGGCGAGGCGGCACGAGTTGCGGCGGCCAGGCTGGTAGCCGAGGCCCAACGGATCGCCGCCGAGGCTGCCCAGGCCGAACGGGCTGCAACTGACGCAGTCGAGGCGGCCGAGGAAGCGGGAGAGGCCGCCGCCCCTGCCCATCTTGAGGATGCCGCCGCCCCATCGGAGGATCCCGAATCTGTGGTCGAGGCGAATCCAGCCGAGGAGTCGGCGGTCGCCGACCCCACCGGCCCCGACGGCGTCACGTCCGATGCCGTGGTCGCCAAGGCGACGCAGACAAAGGGTCGGGCCGCGACCGCCCGAGCCACGGCGTAGCCTCTCGATCGATCGGGCTTGAAGGTTGGCCCGCATCCACCAGCCATTCGGCGTGCGCCGGAGTATGCTCGGAGCGACCTGCGAGAGGCGGTTCTGCAGGGAGATGCCCGGCACCTCGGGCCACGATTGGAGAGATGATGTCGCCGTCGCGCCCCGGTTCGGAACCCGCAAACGGGTCCGGTCGGCACGCACCGGCGTCCAAGCCGGCGGCGTCCAAGATCGTGTCAGCGCCCGGGCCTCAGCGTCCCCTCGTTGCCGCGCCGTCGCCCACCACGCCTGCTCCCATGCCGGGACGATCGGCCGCCGTCAAGAACGTGCGCGGTCCGAGACCGGCACCTCGCCCAGCCGAGCCACCGCGGACTCAGCCCGTCCTGGTCCGCCAGATGCGTGGGGGAGTGGTGGAGAGCCGGCACCGCGGCTCGATCGTCGAGGTCGCCATCGATGGTTCGGTGCGCCGCGTCCTGGGCGATCCGGACACCATCGTCAACCTTCGTTCGGCGGTGAAGCCGTTCGGTCTCATCGCTCTGATCGAGGCCGGAGGAGTCGAGGAGTTCGACCTCTCGGAGGCCGAGCTGGCGATCATGGCCGGCTCGCATTCGGGCGAGGATCTACACGTTCGGACGCTCCAGGCGGTCTTCCGTCGCGCAGGCGTCTCGCAGCACTATCTCGGCTGCGGCTCGGAGGGTGCCCCGTTGGACGCGCTCACCGCGGCCCGTCTGGCCCGTGACGGTGAGAAGCCCGGCGCGGTGCGCCACATGTGCTCGGGCCAGCACGCCTCGATGCTGCTTTTGTGCCGGATGAAGGAGTGGCCGCTCGAGGAGTACTGGCTGCCCGACCATCCGGTTCAGCGGCTCTACGAAGCGACCGTGGCGCGGGCGTTCGCCACCACGCCCGAAATGCTCGTGCTTTCCGTCGATGCCTGTGGTGTGCCGACGTACGCCTTTCCGCTCTACGAGGTCGCACGCGCCTTCGCCCTCCTGGCCGACCCGAAGGGCATTCCGGCCGGCGATGGTCGCGCGGGCCTGGCTGACGCCCTGGGCCGGATTCGCGGCGCGATGATCGCCAACCCGGAGATGGTCGCCGGCAGCCGCGAACGGCTGGACACATCGGTCATGAAAGCGGCTCCGGGCCGCATCCTGGCAAAGGGCGGAGCGGAGGGCCTCCGTGGCTTTGCCCTGCCGCCGAGTGATGGACGGCCTGCCACCGGCGTTGCCCTCAAGATCGAGGACGGAGGCGGCTTCGATCGGGCGACCTCCGCGGCGTCGGTCGAAGCGCTCAAGCAGATCGGCGCCCTGGGCGCCGCAGAGTTGCGCGCCTTGAGCCGATATCACCGCCCGGTTTCCGTGGATCCACGGGGCGTGCCCGTCGGCGAAGCCATCGCGCAGTTCCAGCTTGCACCGGTCGGCGAGCTGCTCTAGGACGGTACGTCGGCAAGCGAGCGCCTTCTCGCCGGCCGACCGAGCGAGATGCCCCCTACACTTAGCGCATGACCGCCATACGCGTTCGGATCGCGCCGAGCCCAACGGGATCCCTGCATCTCGGAACCGCCCGGACCGCGCTGTTCAACTTCCTGTTTGCCCGCCACACCGGCGGCACATTCATCTTCCGCCTGGAGGACACCGACCAGGCGCGCTCGACCGAAGCCCACGAGCTGGACATCCTCGAAGGCCTGCACTGGCTTGGCATCCGTTGGGACGAGGGACCGGGCATCGGCGACGAGCAGGAGCGTGGCACCTACGGTCCATACCGGCAGATGCAGCGTCTGACCCGATACGCGGAAGCCGCTGGCAAGCTGCTGGCGGAGGACAAGGCCTACTACTGCTACTGCACCCCAAGTGAGCTCGAGGCGGAGCGAAGGCGCCAGGAGGCGGCTCACGATGCTCCGCGCTACAACGGCCGATGCGCTCACCTGACGCCGGAGCAGCGGGCGGCCTTCGAGGCCGAGGGCCGCAAACCGGTCGTGCGCTTCCGCATCCCGGCGAATCGGACGATTGCCTTCGACGACATCGTCCGAGGGCGTGTTGAGATCGACACCAGTGTGCTGGGCGGCGACCTGGTGATAGTCCGCTCGGACGGGACGCCGCTGTATCACTTCACCGTGGCCGTAGACGACGCCGCAATGGCCATCAGCCACGTCATCCGCGGCGAGGACCATCTGTCGAACACGCCCAAGCACATCCTCCTGTTCGAGGCGATGGGAGCGACGGTCCCGCAGTTCGCCCACCTGCCGCTCATCCTCAATCCGGACCGGACCAAGATGAGCAAGCGCAAGAGCCAGACCGCCGTGGCCGACTATCGGGCCCAGGGCTTCATTCCGGAGGCCTTCGTCAACTACCTGGCCCTGCTGGGCTGGTCGACCGGTACCGAAGAGGAGGTCCTCTCGCTCGCCGAGTTGATCGAGCGGTTCGATCTCTCGAGCGTAAACAAGGCCGGGGCCGTCTTCGACCGGGAGCGCCTGGAGTGGCTCAACGGCCAGTGGATCCGCCGCCTTTCGGCGGACGAGGTGATCGATCGGCTGCGGCCGTTCGTGCAGGCCGAGCTTGAGGTCGGCCGGATCGACTGGCTGCCCTCCGACGATGAGATTCGGGCGCTGCTGCCAGTCGTCCAGGAGCGACTGCCCACCCTCTCCGCCGTCGGCGACCTGATCGATTTCCTGTTCGTGAGGGACCTCGACCCGGATCCGGCCACGATCGTCCCCAAGCGCTGGGACGCGGCGACGACCGCCGCCGCGCTCGGGGTCGCTCGAGAGGTGCTCGCAGACGTAGGCCGGGTTTCGTGGGAGGCGGACGAGATCGAGCCGCCGCTCCGGCGACTCGTCGAGGATCGCGGCTGGAAGGCCGGCGATCTGTTCATGGCCATCCGCGTCGCCGTCACCGGCCGGACAGCCACACCGCCACTCTTCGATACGATGGTGGCTCTTGGCTACGAGCGGACGCTGGCCCGGCTCGATCGGGCGATCGGGAGACTCGAAGCCCAGGCGGCCGCCGCCCCGTAGGAGGGAAACCCGGGATGGCTCGAACGATCCTTGTCGTCGACGACGAACGAACGCTGCGCGAAACGCTCGCGGAGAGTCTCGAGCAGGAGGGCTTTGCGGTCGTCCAGGCCGCGGATGGGCGCGAGGCGGTCGACGCCTTCCGGCGGCACCACCCGGACCTGATACTGCTCGACCTGATGCTGCCCGAGATCTCGGGCACGGAAGTCTGCCGTGTGATCCGAGCCGAGTCGGGCGTGCCGATCCTGATGCTGACCGCCAAGAGCGCGGAGGTGGACAAGGTCGTCGGGCTCGAGCTGGGCGCCGACGACTATGTCACCAAGCCGTTCAGCTTCCGTGAACTGCTGGCGCGTATCAGGGCGTTGCTGCGCCGGTCCGAGGCGCCGGTCCAGGCCCCCGATCTGGAGATCGTGGACCTCGGTCAGGTCAGGGTAGACCTGGCCGGACGCCGCCTTCTGCGTGGCGGCGAGGTCCTGCCGGTAAAACCTAAGGCCTTCGATCTGCTCCTGTTCCTCATCCGGAACGCCGGCCACGTATTCACTCGCGACCAGCTGCTCGAGCACGTCTGGGGCTATGACTACGCTGGCGAGACCCGCACCGTTGATGTCCATGTCCACTGGCTACGCGCGCAGATCGAGGCGGATCCGGCCAACCCGACCTACCTCGAGACGGTCCGCGGCGTGGGTTACGTGCTGAGGCGCCCCGAGCCCAGCTGAACCGCCGAAGCGGAGATCTAGACGCCGAAGAGGTGCAATACCGCCGCCGCCGGCCCCGAGAGCAGATTCAGTACGAGGAAGGCGAGCGCGGCGATTGCAGCGGCGCATGGGATAGTCAGCACCCAGGCCGTGGCGATGCTTCGCGCAACTCCCCAGCGCACGGCGTTGAAGCGGTCGCTCGTGCCGACGCCCATGATCGCGCTTGAGATGACGTGGGTCGTGGAGACCGGCATCCCGAAGTGCGAGGCAGCGAGGATGATCGATGCCGCGGTGGTCTCGGCGGCGAAGCCATGGACCGGGTCGAGCTTGACGACACGTTGGCCCATCGTCTTCATGATCCGCCAGCCACCTGCCGCGGTACCGATCGACATCGCCGTCGCCGCCATCAGGATCACCCAGATCGGTACGGTCTTGTCCGGTATCGCTCCCGCACTGAAGAGGGCCAGGGTCATGATGCCCATCGTCTTCTGGGCGTCATTGGAACCGTGGGTCAACGCCATGTAGGTGGCAGAGATGATCTGCAGCCGCCTGAAGCGGTCGTTCATCCGGCGCGGGTTGGCGTGCACGAAGACGTTGAGCAGAACGACCATCAGCACGAGGCCGATGAGGAGACCAAGCACTGGCGACGTGACGAGCGGGAGGAGGACCTTGAGCGCGAAGTTGCCCCACTGGACGGCATTCGGGCCGGCCGAGGCCAGGGCCGAACCGATCAGGCCCCCCACGAGCGCGTGGCTGCTCGAGCTCGGGATCGCCAGCGACCAGGTGATCAGGTTCCAGGCGATGGCACCAATGAGGGCTGCCATGAGCACGGTCGTGCCGTTGCCGGTGGCGGTGTTGGGGTCTTTGACGATACCGCTGCCGATCGTGCCCGCCACGGCGGTGCCGAAGACGATCGAGCCAACGAAGTTGGCGGTCGCCGAAAGAAGGATTGCATGCTCCGGCTTGAGCGCCCGGGTGGAGACCGACGTGGCGATCGCGTTCGCCGTGTCGTGGAAGCCGTTGATGTAGTCGAAGGTGACGGCCAGCGCAAAGATCGCAAGCAGGCCAAGCACGGTGCCCGGAGACAAGCCGACACGTCCTCGTAGCGCTGTGGATGCGCGGCAGGGGCCGCCGCTACGGAGAGGCTAGCAGGTCGGCAGTGGCGCCGCTCCCGACCCGGCCGGCTCCCGGCCCACCATGAGGCCTCAGCGGCGCCTGCCGAGCGCCCGCAGGCGCGGCACCGTGCCGGTCGGCCGAATGGCCGTGCACCCCTGGTTACCTGACGCAGACGTTCACCGCGCGTTAACACCGGCCTAACGAGCGGCCAAGAGTCTATCCGTGCCTGGCCGCGGGCTCGCGGTTGTCCAACGAAAGACGGCTGTTCAGGGAGCGAGGGCGCCGGAACGCGATCCGATGCGTCGGCTCCGGACCGAATCTCTAGGAGGATCTCTCGTGGCGTACGACCCACTACTAGCACGCATCGATGAACTCAGCGGTGCGTTCACCAGCGGCCAGATCGACCGCCGCCGTTTCCTCAAGGGGCTCGTCGGGCTGGGCCTGGCCCTTCCGGCAATCAGCGTGATCGTGTCGGCTTGCAGTTCCGCGGCCGCCACACCTTCGGCGGCAGCGTCCGCCGCGGCGATCGCCTCGGGAGCGCCAGGCTTTGACCTCAATGCGCTCGTCACGGCCGCCAAGGGCGAAGGCGATCTCTACCAGACGGGCATTCCGCCCGAGTGGGTCAACTACCAGGGCATCTTCGACCTCTGGAAGCAGAACTACGGGATCGCCATCGACGGCACTGCGACCGAGGGCGAATACAGCTCCGGCCAGGAGCTCGACTCGATCAAGAACACCGGCAAGCCGGATGTCGGCGACGTGGGCATCTCGTTCGCCGTCCAGGCGAAGACGGACGGTCTCTCGAGCCCGTACAAGAACTCTCACTGGGCGGACATTCCCGACACGTCGAAGGACGCTGACGGGTACTGGTGCTGCAATTACTGGGGCGCCCAGTCTTTCGTGGTCAACACCGACGCGGTGAAGGTCAGCATCAAGGACTGGAAAGATCTGCTCGACCCGTCACTCAAGAACGCCGTCGGCATCGACGGCGACCCGACGAAGGCGAACGACTCATTCTTCGCGGTCTGGTCGGCAGCTGTCGGCAACGGCGGCGGCGTCGACAACATCCAGCCCGGCGTCGACTTCATGAACCAGCTGCAGCAGTCGGGCAACCTCACCGCGGCTCGCGCCAGCGACACGAACATCATCAGCGGCGAAGTCAAGGTCGCCATCAAGTGGGACTACCTGGGCTTGGCTGTCCGGGACAAGGCCGCTGGAGCCCCCAACATCGCCGTCACGATCCCCGCGTCCGGTTCGCTCGCCAGCCCGTACGCGGACATCGTCGCCGCAAAGGCGCCTCATCCCAACGCGGCCAAGCTGTGGCAGGAGCTCATCTATAGCGACGCCGCCCAACTCCTCTTCCTCAAGGGCTATGCCCACCCCATCCGGTACGACGCCCTGAACACGGCCGGCAAGATCCCGGCGGACCTCGCCGCCAAGCTTCCGGCCGCGGACCTTTACAAGAAGGTCACCCTCGTGACCGACATCGCCAAGATCACGGCCGCCCAGACCGCTCTGGCGGCCGGTTGGAAGATCGTGATCAACTCGTAGCCCTCGCCCCGCAGCCGGAGCGCGATCGTGCGTGCCTCCAACACGGGAACTCTTGGGGCTTCGTCCGCCACGGCCAGGGGCCGTGGCGGACGAGCCGCGATCGCGTTGCTGCCATTTGTGAGCATCGTCACCCTATTCCTGCTGGTGCCAACCGTATCGCTGATCTGGGGCAGCTTCCACGACAGCAACACGGGCGCGTTCACTATCGCCAACTACTCCTACCTCAGTCATCCGATCGATCTGGTGCCATTCAGGAACTCGCTCGAGCTCTCGCTGGCGTCCACGGTGCTGGGAAGCCTGGTCGGGCTTGTGATCGCCCAGGCTATCGTGTCGTCCCGCCGGCCCATCGTTCAGGAGATCGCGACGACCTTCAGCAGCGTGGCCGCGAACTTCGCCGGTGTACCGCTGGCCTTCGCCTTCGGCGCGACCCTCGGCCTTAACGGCCTGCTAACCGTGGCCCTGAAGAGCAACGGGATCGACATCTACGACGGTGGCTTCAAGCTCCGCTCGCTAATCGGCCTGATAGTCGTCTACGCGTACTGGGAGATCCCGCTGATGGTGCTGGTGATGCTTCCGCCGCTTCAGGCGATGAAGCCGTCCTGGCGCGAGGCTGCGGAGATCCTGGGCGCGAGCCGATGGCAGTACCTGCGCTCGGTCGCCATCCCGATCCTCATGACGCCGTTCATCTCGTCGCTGCTGCTCCTTTACGCGAACGCCTTCGGCGCCTACGCGACCGCCTACGGATTGACAACCGGGTTCGTGTCCCTGGTGCCGATCGAGATATCGAATCTCACCAACGGGGACGTCAGTCGCAACCTGGGCGTCGCGGATGCGCTGGCGATCGGGCTGGCGGTAATCATGGCCGTCTGCATAGGCGGACGGGCGATCGTCGAGCGCCGTTCGACACGCTGGCTGGCTCGGTGAGGCGGCGTCGATGAGTGGCACGTCGATCACGGGCGAAGCCACCGAAGAGACCCTTCCGGCGGTCGTCTCCGGCGCTCATGCTGCCGGCAAGATCCGGCGGCGCGCTGGCCGTGGCAAGGGGATGCCTCTCTGGGCGACCGCGGTCCTGTTGATCTCCGGCGTCTACTTCCTGCTTCCGCTGTATGCCACGGCTGTCTTCGGCTTCTCGACTGGAAAGCATTTCTCGCTGCAGCCGCTGTGGGATGGGCTGGGGGACGACGGTTTCCATTCGTCGTTGATCCTGAGCCTGACCTACTCGATCGCGACTACGATCATCGCCCTGGCCGTCGTTGCTCCGACGGCGTATCTGGTCGAGCTGCGTTTTCCCCGCCTGCGGGCCACGATCGAGTTCCTGACGATCCTGCCGTTCGTGATCCCGCCGATCATCCTGGTCGTCGGGCTCTCGTCGATGTATGGCATCAATTCCCCAGTGAACCTGATTGCGTCGTCGTGGGCGCCGGTCTTGCTCATCGGCGGCTACTTTGTCCTGACGCTCCCGTTCGTCTTTCGGGCCATCGACAACGCCCTGCGAGCCGTGGACGTGAAGATGCTCAGTGAGGCTTCGGCGAGCCTCGGCGCCGGACCGATGCGGACGTTCCTGAGCGTGATCGTCCCGTCCATCTCCCTCGGGCTGGTCTCGGCGGCGCTGCTGGCTTTCACGACCGCAATGGGCGAGTTCACCCTTGCCGCCCTGCTCGGATATCCCACCTTCCCTGTCTACCTTCTCAACGTCAACGGCTACCAGCCGCGCATGGGAGAAGCCCTGGTGCTGGTCAGCTTCGTCATCACCTGGGCAGGCGTGATCGCCCTGGCCGCCGTCGCGAGAAGGACACCAGGCACTCAAGAACGGTCCGCGTCGGCGCCCTGGCTCTCGGGGCCTCGGCCAATCGTCCGCGGCGGCGGAATGTAGCTCGGGTGAGGTTCGATCGGCTATGGCTCGACTGGAGCTCAACAAGATCAACAAACGCTTCGGCGACCAGGTCGCCGTAGCCGACTTCAGCCTCGCGGTCGCCGACGGAGAGCTCGTTTCGTTCCTCGGGCCGTCGGGATGCGGCAAGACCACGACCCTCCGCATGACCGCGGGATTCGAGTTGCCGGACAGCGGCTCGGTCATCGTCGACGGCGTCGACGTCACGGACCTGCCCACGAACAAGCGAGCCATGGGCATGGTCTTCCAGGGATACGCCCTCTTCCCCAACATGACGGCCATCGAAAACGTCGAGTTCGGGCTCGCGGTCCGCGGGCGACCGGTCGCCGAGCGCCGGGCCCAGGTCGCGGAGCTGCTCGAGCTATTCGGGCTGGGCCACGTCGGCGGGAGCTACCCGCACCAGCTGTCCGGCGGCCAGCAGCAGCGCGTCGCCCTGGCCCGTGCCGTTGCCGTCAAACCGGGAGTGCTACTCCTCGACGAGCCCTTGAGCGCAGTCGATGCGAAGGTGCGGGAGGAGCTCCGGACCGAGATCCGGCGGATGCAGGTTCAGCTCGGCATCACCACGATCCTGGTGACCCACGACCAGTCCGAGGCGCTGTCGATCAGCGATCGGGTGGTTGTCATGAACCGAGGCGCGATCGAGGAGATCGGGACGCCCACGCAGATCTACGCCGAGCCGCGATCCGCCTTCACCGCGGGCTTCATCGGAGCGATGAACGAGATCCCGGTGCGGATCGTCTCGGGCGCGAACGGGATCGTTGAGCGCTGGGGACGACGGGTCACGGCTCCCGGCGCCGCCGGGCTTCCCGACGGAGACCTGGCGCTGCTGCTCGTTCGACCGGAGTCGCTCGAGCCCCTCGGGACCACGACGGCCGCCCTCAACGGAGACCTGACGTTGACCGGGCAGGTGGAGGTCCAGACCTTCCTCGGGGCAACTACCAGGCTGCTCCTCCGGGAGCTGCCGGGAGGAGCCGACGACGGCTCCGCACTGCCGCCGACACAACGCCTCGCCGTCGACGTCCCGAGCGCGAGCGCCGGCCAGTGGCCGGCCGGAAGCGAGATCGCCGTCCGGATCCCGGTGGCGGCCAGCCGTGTCATCACCGACCGATCGGCCGAACGCCGCACGAGAGGAGTCCAGTGAACAGGCTGCCCTTCGCGATCCCCGGCCGTTTCTGGCGGGGCAACCTGCATACGCACTCGAGCAGCTCCGACGGGCAGCTTGGCCCGGCCGAGACCGTGGCCTGGTATCGCGACCACGGCTATGACTTCGTCGCCCTCACCGACCACTTCGTCCGGCGTTTCGGCTATCCGATCACAGATACGAGGCCGTTTCGCACGGGCGGGTTCACGACCGTGATCGGCGCCGAACTGCACGCTCCCCGCACCGAGGCCGGCAACCTGTGGCACATGGTCGCTGTCGGGCTGCCGCTCGACTTTGCCGTGCCGGAGCCGGGCGAGACGGCTCCTCAGCTTGCGGCCAGGGCGGCGCGGAGCGGTGCCTTCGTAGTCGTGGCCCATCCTGCGTACTACGGCCTGACCGTCGCGGACGTCCTTACGGTCGATGCTGCCCACGCGCTCGAGATCTACAACGGGGCGTCCGCGCTGGCGTACGAAATGGGGGACAGCAGTCACATCCTCGACGCGCTGATTTCGGGCGGCCGTCGCATCGACGCGTGCGCAACCGACGACGCCCATTTCGGGCACCCGGAGTTTCCGGAGTATCCGGATCACGGGCTCGGATGGGTGGAGGTCCGGGCCGAGGAGAACGACCCGGAAGCGCTCGTCGCGGCGCTTCGAGCCGGGCACTTCTACGCCAGCGAGGGACCGAAGCTCCTCGACGTTTCGAGCGATGCCGACGAGGCTGTGATCTCGACCTCGCCGGTGATGAAGGTGATCGTCTCAGGCCGCAGCGAGCAGTACGAGTGCCGCTACGGCGTCGATCTCACCGAGACACGCGTGCCGCTCAAAGTCTTCCGAAACGGGAGCTTCGAAGTGGATCCGTACCACGGGTCCTACGTGCGGATCACGGTCGTGGACGCGCATGGGAAGCGGGCATGGACCAACCCGATATGGCTAGGCTGAAACCGGCCCGTAGAGCCGACCAAGCGAGGTTTGCGAGATGAACGTTGCGCTCGAGCCTGCCTCCACCAGCTCCGCATCCCGGATCCCAGACTGCTCACCCGAACGCTGCGGCCAGCACAGCGAGTGGATCGACCCTGAAGGCGACGACTGGTTCGCCTCGATCTACCGGGAGCTGACCGAGGAGTCGGCTACGACCGCGGTCGACCAGGCGAGCTCGGATCTCGCGTACTGGTTCGGATGAACGGGGGAGGCCTGGCGCAACGGAGCCAGGCCCTTGGAGCTCGGAACCGTCCGCTCCCTCAGGGTCGTTCGCCCAGGGCGAGACAGATCTCGATCTCGTCGAGCACCGGCGGCAGCTCGCCAATGGAGCGGATGAGGAAGTGGGCGCCGGCTCCACGCAAGGTCTCGCCAGCATCCCTGATGAGTCGATCTCGGGCGTCGGCGGGAAGCGCTGCTAGCTCCGTTCGGCTCAACCCGACGTAGTTGCCTGTCCGCGTCACGCCAACGGTCCAGGCGCCCGCATTGAGGCCCTCCTCGATGTCGGCCGTGGTGTCGCCGACCTTCACCACCGCTGAAGGCGGGTAGACGCGAAGGACTTCCATGGCCCGCAGGAGCATCCAGGGTTCCGGACGCCCGGCCACGACCTCGTCGGCGCAGACCATCACGTCGGGCTCGTAGCCCTGCTCGCTGGCGATGCGGGCGGCGATCGCCCCGACGCTACGGGGGTAGCCGGTCGTCGAACCGACGAGGCACCCGCGCGCCCGAACCTCCGCGATCGCCTCCACCGTGCCGGGGATCAGGTCGCAGAAGCGGGGCAGAACGGCCTCCTGGATGGGTACGAGGGCTTCGTACATTGCCTGGACGTCCGCCTCGGTGCACGGCCCGCCGTGGACCCGCTCCCACTCGGGCGCGATATCCGGATCGGCCGCGATGGCGCGGATATGGTCCCGCTTGTACAGGCCCATCGAGCCGCGGGCCTGGGCCGTGGTTACGGCCACGCCGAACCTGGCGAAGACCTCGAGCAACGCCCCAACCGGAGCCAGCGAGCCGAAGTCCTGAGTCGTTCCGGCCCAGTCGAGGATGACGGCGCGAAGCGTGCGCGCGGGCGCCTCGGTCCTCGCTGCGGCGGCCGAGCCGGAATCGACCGCCACGGCCCCGGAACAGCCAAGCGACGCCGTCATGCCAGGGTCGCCGACGGAGCGCCGAGCGTTTCCGTTGACGCTCCCCGAAGCCGCGCCGCCGTGTTGGCCAGCTTCGCCTCGGCGAGCGCTCGATCCAAGGACTCGACGAAACCGGCGAGCACGTCGAGCTCGAGCGCGCCCAGGGTGCAGACTCGGAAAGTGGTCCTTGCCGCGTCTCCGAGCCCCGCATAGATCACGTAACCGTCGCGCTTGACCGCGTCGTGCAGGTCCTGGTAGCCGATCCCATCCGGGAGCCGCACGCTGCGCACGCTCGACGATCTGTGCTCGACCGAGACCGTTTGTTCGAGGCCAAGCCGCTCGAAGGCCCGATCGAGGAGCGCCACGCGGGCTCGGTATGCCGCCTGGCGGTGCTCGAGGCCTTCGTCGAGAAGCTCGTCGAGAGCGGCCTCGAGGCCGTAGAGCGCTGGAACGGCCGGCGTGAACGGCACAGTGCTCTTCTTCTGGGCCTCGAGATACGCGGCGATGTCGAGGTACAGCGAGCGTCGCGGCGCCTCGGCGGCGCGTGCCGCCCCGGCAGGGGAGAGGAGCACGAAGGAGGTCCCCGGAAGGCCGTGGAGACACTTGTTGGAGGTGCAGGCGACCATGTCGATGCCGGTCCCGGCAAGCTCGAGCTCCTCGGCGCCGAGCGAGCTGATGGCGTCGACGAGTACACGTACGTCCCTCGGGTGAGCCTCGGAAGCGATCTCACGGACCGGGTTGAGCAGCCCGGTTGTCGTCTCGTGATGGACGACCGCCACCGCGTCGATAGTTGGGTCGGCGTCGAGCGCGGAGGCCACCTCGGCTGGGTCGATGGGCTCAGTCTGAGGCGCTCGGACGTCCACGGTCTCGATCCCCAGCCGCTCGGCGATCGTGGCGAAACGGTCGCCGTAGACGCCGTTCCGGCAGACGAGGAGGCGGCGGCCCTCTCGAATTGCGGACCCGGTCATGGCCTCCATCGCGGCTGTGCCCGAACCGGCGATCAGAGCCAGCTCCCAGTCGGGATCCACGCCGGCGATCCGGAGGAGCTTCTCGCGGATCCGGTCGAACATCTCGGAATACTCCGGTTCGCGGTGGCACAGATCCGGCCCGGCGACGGCCCTGTGGATACGGTCGCTTACGACGGCAGGCCCCGGGTTGAGCAGGACCCGCTCGCGGTGCCCGCGAGCGCTGCCGTACAGATACGCGTCCGTGGAAGCGAAGTCGGACGGTTCGACGATGCGATCGGGCTGTCCACCCAACAGGTCGAGCCTGCTGGAGTGGCCGTGAGCGGCGATGCCCACGATCGCGCCCGCACCGGCGCGCCCGCCTGCGATGAGGGCGTCTCGCGAGCCGCCGATCAGGCCGAGTCTCCGAACGTCGGGGACGTCGGCGGCGGCTAGCGCGACCAGGAGTCCGAATGGCGCAGGGGGGAGAGGGCCGCGCACGATTGCGTCGGCCAGGCGCCGCTCCAGAGCGGTCGGCGTCACGTCATCCGGGACGACCAGCACCACTGCCGCACCGTCCTTCCGAACCAGCTCGAGATCGGTGGCGAGCGCGGCCTGAGCCCCGACCGGCAGATCGCCGGCGAACAGTGCCCAAACGGCAATGGCCCGATCTTCGGCCCAGGAGCGGACGGTCTCGACGGAGTCGGCGTAGGGCATTGCTGCGAACCTCCTCGGGGGCGTGGGCCCGCTCGCAGTCGGGCGAGCCACCGATTCGGAGGTTGCGCTCGGAGCATTAACGCGCCGCGAACGCGCAGTTAACTCCGCCCGTCCAGGCTGCCCTCGCGACCCGTGCCACGAGGCTGAGCATGAGCGGCAGACCGAGAATCGTTCTCCTGGGCTTCGACGGCTTCCCTCTGGGAGCGCTCCGCAAGACTGTGACGCCCAACCTGTGGAGGCTTGGCCAGGACGGTGGGTTCGCGCCTGACGGCGGCCTGGCCGGGCTCCCGTCCACCACATTTCCCGGCTTCACCTCCTTGCTGACCGGAATGAGTTCGCCGGCGAGTGGCGTCCGGACCACCGCTCGCCGGGCCGGCGCCGTACCCGGCTGGGCTGGTGCGGACCGTTGCGCGGCTCCAACGCTCGTACACGCCGCCCGAGACGCTGGGCTCGAGACTGCCGTCGTAATGGGCGACTACAAGCTCTTGAAGGTTCTGCGGTTCGAAGAGCTAGAGCGATCCTGGCCTCCGGCCACCGGAGTGCCCGACTACACGGAGCTCGATGCCCACGGCTACCCGACCAACGCGGCCATCCGGCGCGAGGTCCTCCACGCCGCAGCGGATCCGGACGTTGACGTGCTGTTCGCCCACTTCAACGAGACTGATACGCTCGGTCACGACCGCGGCCCAGGCGCACCCGAGACGATCGATTGCGCTCATGCGGCGGACGGGATCGTGGGCGAGCTCATGGAGGCGCTGGCTCCCGACTGGGACAGGACCGTGATCGGCGTGGCATCCGACCATGACATGGTCAGACGGTTGCCGTTCCCGGCAATCGACCCCACGGCATCGCACGACTGCGCCGGGCTCGTCGATGACTGGATCGCGGACGGCGGCGCCGCCTGGCTGCGGCTGACGGCGGGTGTCGACGCCCACATGGCGATAAGCCGCCTGGCCGCCCTAGACGGCGTCGAGGGATGGCGCTGGCGAGACCCCGACATCCTTCTGCTCCTCGCCTCCAGGGGCCGGGTCTTTGCCGCGCCCTGGGTTCCGTCTGCCGGCGTCCACGGCGCGTCTTCGACCGCCCGCACACTGGCGATAGTGGGCGGAGGTCACCCGGCTGTTGCCGAGATCGCGGCCTCGATCGGGCGGCGGCCGCCTCGTCTGCAGGACTGGGCGCCGACACTCGCCCGGTTGCTCGCCGTCGAGCTGCCCGACGCGGATGGCTTGAACATGCTCGGGGCCTCGGAGCTGCCGGCGCTGCGGTAGACACCAAGAAACGAAAGGACGGCCGGTACACGGCCGCCCTTCGAAACCCAGGTGGAGACGGTGCTACGGGTTGAGGTCTTCCACCTCGCCTGTCGCCAGGAAGACCACGTCTTCGGCGATGTTGGTCACGCGGTCGCCTATGCGCTCGAGGTAATGGGCGGCGAAGAGAATCCGTGTCCCGGGATCGACCTTGGCCGGGTCGGTCCGCATCTCGGCCAGGACGTCATCGAAGACCTTGTGGTAGAGCCTGTCGATCTCGTCGTCTCGCGCGGCGACCTCGCGGGCTACCTTCTCGTCGATGTCGATCAGCGCGAGAACCACATCGCGGACCTGCTGGGCGGCCAGGGTCGCCATGGGCGTCAGCTCGTCGTAGGTGACCATGATCGTCACACCGGCGAGCTTGCGGGCCTGTTTGGCGACGGAGCCGGCGTGATCACCGATCCGCTCGAGCTCGTAGGTGACGCGATCCAGGGCGAGCAGGAACCGCAGGTCTCGGGCCACAGGCTGCTGCGTCGCGATCGTCATCGTCACCACGCCCGATACCGCACGCTGGACATCGTTGATGCGGGCATCGGAGGCGATGACCTTCTGGGCCAGCTGGGCGTCGCGGTTCATGATCGCGTCGTGAGCGGCGAGGATCTGATCCTCGACGTAGGAGCCCATCCGCAGGACGCCTTCCTTGACGTCGCGCATATCGATGTCGAGGCCTTCGCGTATGCCTGCGGCTACGCGTCGTTCTGCGTCGGTCGCTTCGTCGAGCGCCCGGTTGCCCTTGGCGGTCCCATCAGTGGGCGGTGTACCGGCCGAGTCCTCCACGGACTGCATGGTCGACTCCTCGTGCTGCTGGGTGCTCATCCGAATCGCCCGGAGATGTAGTCCTCGGTCAACCGCTCGTTCGGCCGGGTGAAGATTCGGCCGGTCGGCCCAACCTCGACCAGGTAGCCGGCGCGGTCCTCGGCCATCGTGAAGAAGGCCGTCACGTCGCTCACCCGGGCCGCCTGCTGCATGTTGTGGGTGACGATGACGATGGTGTAGGCCTCGCGCAGCTCACGCATCAGCTCTTCGATGCGCAGCGTGGACACGGGATCGAGGGCCGATGCGGGCTCGTCCATCAGGATCACCTCCGGGTCCGTTGCCAGCACACGGGCGATGCACAGGCGCTGCTGCTGGCCGCCCGAGAGGGCCAGACCGGACTTGCGGCGGAGGTCGTCCTTGACCTCGTCCCAGAGCGCCGCTCGCTTGAGGCTCGTCTCGACCAGCTCTTCGAGCTTGCGCTTCTCGTTCATGCCGCGGCGGCGCGGTCCGTAGGCGACGTTCTCGTAGATCGACATCGGGAAGGGGTTTGGCCGCTGGAAGACCATGCCGACGCGGCGTCGAAGCTCGACGACGCTCACATCCGGGTCGGTCACGTTCTCGCCGTCGAGGCGAACCTTGCCCTGGACGCTGGCGCCGGGGATCAGGTCGTTCATGCGGTTGAAGCAGCGCAGGAGGGTCGACTTGCCGCTGCCGGATGGGCCGATCAGGGCCATGATCGAGCGGTCCTGGACCGTGAGCGAGACGTCGCGGACTGCGACCTTCTCACCGTATGAGATGGACACGTGCTCAGCCGCGATCTTGACCTCGTCCGATCGAACGGCCGTCTCTTCGGCGACGCTGGAGGTCGTCACTTCGACTCGCCGGAGCACTGGCTCGGGGTAGGTGGCGGTTGTGGGCATCTCTTCTCCGGTGCTCATGCGGCGGTCAGCCGTCTGGTAAGGACGCGGCCGATCAAGCGCGCCCCGAGATTGAAGATCAGGACCATCGAGATGAGGATCGCGGCGGAGCCGTCGACTATCTGGTTCTTGAAGGCGCCGAGCCCTTCCGAGTTCAGCTTCCATATGTAGACCGACAAAGTCGTTGCAGATCGGAACGGGCTCCACGGCGAGGCCGGGCTGGTCAGGTCGAAGTTCAGGAAGTTGTAGTGGGGAGGCGTCCCAACTCCGGCCGTGAAGAGAAGCACTGCCGCCTCACCGAAGACCCGGCCGGCCGTGAGGATCACGCCGGTGATCAGGCCGGGAATGGCCAGGGGCACGACGACGTGCTGGATCGTCTGCCACTTGGTCGCGCCCAGGGCGAGGCTGGCGCTCCGTTCATCCTGCGGCACCGCCCGAAGCGCCTGTTCGGACAGGCGGGTCATGAGCGGCAGGTTGAAGAAGGTCAGGGCCAGGGCCCCGCCCAGAGCGGTGAAGCCCATATGAAAGTCGTCGACGAAGAGGATCAGGCCGAAAAGGCCGACGACGATCGACGGCACCGAGCTGATCGACTCCTCGGCGAACCGGATGGCGCTCGTCACGACGTTTTCGCCCGCGTATTCGGCCATGTAGATGCCACCCAGGATGCCAATCGGGACGGCGATGAGCATCGTCAGGGCCAGCATGTAGATCGAGTTCCACAGGATGGGCAGGACGCCTCCCAGCGCCTCTCCGCTCGGGTCGCTGAGGAGGAAGCTCGGCGAAACCACTCCCCAGGCGGCCAGGGCGAAGTGGAGGATGATGCTGCCGAGGATGAGCAAGACCAACGCGCCCGTGCCCCACAGGACTGTAGTGGCGGCGCGATCCGCAAGGATGCTGCCTCTCGACCCATGGCCCTTGAGGCTGGGCTTGGGCCCGCCCGGGCGCCCGATGGCCTGGTTTGCGGCGGTCACGAGGCCAACCTCCTCTTGTTGATCACCCGCACGAGGACGACCGACGTGATGGAGATGATCAGCAGGACGAGGCTCATAGTCCAGAGCGCATCCTGCCATGGTTCGCCAAACACGGTGTTGCCCATGTCGAGGGTGATCTGCGACGTCAGCGTCGTCACCGGCTGGGTGATCGAGGCCGGGAGAGTGGGCGAGTTCCCGATGACCATCTGAACCGCGAGAGCCTCGCCTGCGGCCCGCGTCATGCCGAGCACGACAGCCGTGAGGACGCCGCTCAAGGCCGATGGGATCAGAAGGTGCCGGATCATCTGCCAGCGAGTGGTTCCGAGCGCCAGCGAGCCTGTGCGAAGCTCCTGCGGGACCGCGCGGAACGCGTCGTAGGACACGCTGGTGATCGTCGGCAGGACCATGATCGACAGCACGAGCGAGCCCGCCAGCCAGGAGAAGCCGGTGAGGAAGCCCGGCATGCTGAAGACCTGGCCAACGATCGGCAACGAGATGGCGATCGGACCGCCGAAGGTGTCGGCCAGGAAGGGGACGAGGACCGTGATGCCGAGCCAGCCCCAGACGACGCTCGGTATGCCGACGAAGATCTCGAGCGCGGGCTGCACGATGGCCTTAGCCCAGTTGGGTGCGACCTCCGAGAGGAACAGAGCCACGCCTACGGACAGCGGCGTGGAGATCAAGAGCGCACCGGCGGTGACGACGATAGTGCCGAGGATGAAGGGCAGGATGCCGAACTGAGGGCCGGCATCGGCGAGGGGATTCCAGGTTGGCGAGAGAATCTCCCCCACCGACACTCCGTCCTTGAGGAAGAGCTGGAGTCCCTGCCAGGTGATGAAGGCCAGCAGCATGGCCACGATGGCGATCATGGAGGCCGCGGCTGTGAACACGATGCGTCGGGGAAAGTCGATCCGCTGACGCAGGCTCGGAGCTGCCCGCAGCCCGACCGTACGGTAAGGGGTTGTCAATTGAGCCATCGGCGCTGCCTCGACTCGATCGGTTTCGGGAAACAGGAATGCTCCGGACCCCGCTCGTCACCGCGGGGTCCGGAGCAGGAGAGAGATCTAGTGGGAGATAGGGCCGTAGGAGTCCTTGGGAATGATGGTCCCCTGAACCTCAGGACCCATCATGAAGTCGAGGAAGGCTGCGGTCAGGCCGCTGGGCTTGCCGAGCGTGTAGAGGTTGCCGTCGGCAGCGAGCTTGTAGGTGCCGCCGCCCACGTTGGCGATGGTGGCATCGACGCCGTCGAGCTGCAGGCCGTTGAGGAGCGGCTTGTTGGCCGGGTCGTTGTAGTAGGAGAAGCCGATGACGCTGACGGCGCCGTTGGTCTTGGTGACCGCGGTCGTCACTGCCCCGTTGGAGTCCTCAGTCAGTGTCTGGCCGCCGGTCGCCTCAGTGGCGCCGCCGAGAACGATCTTCTTGAAGGTGGCGCGCGTGCCGGACGACTGGGGGCGGAAGACCAGGACGATCGGGAGGTTCGGGCCGCCGACCTGGCTCCAGTTGGTGTCCTTGCCCGTCCAGATGTCGACGTTCTGCTGGGTGGTCAGGTTGGTGACGCCGGTGACGTCCTTGTTGGTCACTACGATCCAACCCTGGCGGGCGACGACATGGTCGACGAGCGTGTCGGCGACCGGTGTGGCCAGCTTCGTGTTGGCGAGAACGTCCGACTCGCCGATCTGGACGGCGCCCTGGGCTACCTGGCTGAGGCCGGTGCCGGAGCCGCCGCCGTTGACGGTGATGGTGGCGCCGGTGCAGTGGCCCATGTAGGCGGTCGCGGCGTCCTGGATCAGCGGCTGCAGGGCCGTCGAGCCCGCGGTGGTGATGCTACCGGTGACGCAGTTGACCGTTGGGGCTGCGGTGGGGGTGGCCGCGGCGGTGGGGGTGGCCGCGGCCGTCGAGACTACCGGAGCCGGGGTATCGGTGGGTGGCGCCGTGGGCGTGGGCGTCGCGGCGGTCGAGCTGCACGCCGCAGCCAGCATGGCGGCGGCGAGGGCGATGGCGCCGAGGCGTCGCGTTCCATTGAGCAATGTAGTGTCTCCTCACTGCTGGGCAGCTATATGGGCCGACCTGCTCCCAGTTCCGATGGGATCGTCGAGTCGCTCGTTTAACGCGGTGTTGGCCCTTCGTTAACGTTCGACGACCCGTCGTAGCCCGGCCAGCTCGCAGTGGAGGCCGGCATGGGCGGGTCGAAGAGGTAGCCGGAGCCGCGGACGGTGACCAGGTGAACCGGGTTAGCGGCATCGCGCTCGATCTTGGCGCGGAGCCAGAAGACGTAGACATCGACCGTCCGCTCGTTGCCGGCAGCCTCGTGCCAGACGTGTCGCAAGAGCTCTTCCCGGGTGAACGCCCGTCCCGGATGCATGGCCAGGAACTCCAGAAGCGCCAGCTCCTTGGGTCGAAGCGACATCAGCCGGCCGTTGCGACGAATCGCTCGAGCCCGGCGGTCGAGCTCCACGCCCGCACCCACGGCGATCCGGTCGCCGGACAGATGACCGCTCACGGGTCCGCGGCGTCCGGCGATCGAGAGCCTGCCGACGACCTCCATCGGGTCCGAAGCGAGATCGACTGCGTCGTCGAATCCGAGTTCGAGGGCATGGAGGCGAAGGGCCACGGCCCCGTGCGGGCTCATCAGGACGGCGCACGCACCTGGGTTCCCCGCCAGCCAGCTCGACACGTTCTGGAGGTCGCCGGGCCCGGCGGGCGGAGAGATGAGCACGACCATCGCCGGGTCGGTGACCGAGAGTGCCTCGGAGAATGCGACTGAGGTCCGCTCGACCCTGATCTCGATCCCCGGGAACAGGCGCTGCAGATCGACCGGGCCGTCGGGATCAGCCAGCGCGAGCCAGCCCGCCAGGGGCCCCGGAACCGGCGTGAAGGATGTGACCGGCAACGGCGCGGCCGAGTCGGGGTCGGGGCGAACCTCGTCGGACGCGTTCGTCATTCGCCGAATGTGGTCGGATCCTGTTAACGCCGTGTTCCGAGATCGTGAACGTTTACGTCAGCGAGAGACCAGCGCGTAACACCGCAGCGAGCGCACTCCGAGGTGCGTGAGCAAGGAGCGGACGCGCCAACGAAGGAATACGCCGCCGGCAGTGCGCCTAGGCGTGCTTGACGACGATCCGCTCGATCAGGTCTGCGACGTCCTCGCATTTGTCGATCGTGTCTTCGAGCAGGGCATAGACGTCCTTCCACTTAAGGACGTCTATCGTTTTGGTTCCGTCGTCGAACAGACCGGCGATTGCCGCTCGGCTGAGCCGGTCGCCCTCATTCTCGAGGCGATGGACCTCGGTGACGAAGCGCTCTATGTCCTTGAAACCGCGCAGGTTGCTGAGAGCCTGGTGGATCGTCTCGCAGGCCTGCACGACCAGAGCCGCCTGCTTCACCGACGACTTGGTTGGCGCGTCGATCCGGTAGAGGATGAAGGTGTCGGCAACTTCTTCGATCAGGTCCAGGATGTCGTCCAGCCCGCTGATGAGGGCGTGGATCTCCTCCCGATCGAAGGGTGTGACGAAGGTCTCTTCCAACCGGCGCCCGATGTCGTGGCTGATGTCGTCGCCCTTGTGCTCGGTGTCGCGGATCTTCTTGGCGGCCTTGTCGGGGTTGTCGAACGTACGCAGCATGGCCTCGAGCTGGCGGGCGCCGTCCAGCACGTTGGCGGCATCCTCGACGAAGAGGTCGAAGAAGCGCTCTTCACGCGGGATCAGTCGAAACGAGGGCACCCGGCCAACCTCCACGGCGTCGCAATCGTGTGACGAGCCGGCCACTCACGGTGGCCGCATCGATGCTCATCGCCTACCGTTGACACCCACTTAGGGTAGCGTCCGCCGGGCGTGCGTGCTGGCCCAGCCAAGTCGCCAAGCCGAAGTACGCCACGTGTGCCATGCTCGATCCATGGAACCGGTCGCGCTGGTCTTCATCGTCGCCCTTGCGATCCTTCTTGGTTGGGCGCTGGCCGTCGCCATTTCTCGCGGCCGCGCCATCGAGCGGCTCGAGGAGGTCACCGGCGCCGTCGATGCCGATGACGTGGAGCGGCGCGTCCGGATGGCGCTCGAAGAAGCCGAGGACGCTCGCTGGAATGCCGACCAGACCAGCCACGACATCGGCTACCTGACCGAGCTGCTGACCGTTGGCGTGGTTCGACTTCGCGACGACCTGACCGTGGAGTTCGCCAACGGCGCGGCTCACGTGATCCTCGAGCGACGACCCGGCTCGATGGTTGGTCGCTCCGCGTTGGAGGCGTTCGTCGACGCTCGAATTGAGGGCATCGCTAGAACTGCGATGGAGACCGGGTCGGCGATCGGCGAGCTGACCGTCCGCTCCCGCTCCGGGGCCACCGTCACGGTTCGCGCCCGTCGCTCGCCCGTATCGGGCGTGTGGCTCGTCCTGGATGACGTCTCCGAGCTGCGCCGCCTGCAGAGGATTCGTACCGAGTTCATCGACAACCTCTCGCACGAGCTCCGGACGCCGTTGACTACGATCAGCCTGCTTGCCGAGACGGCCGCCCGAGATGCCGAATCGGCCTCGCCCCGCCTGCGAGACCGTATCTCAAAGATCGAGATCGAGACGGGTCACCTGACCCAGATGGTCAACGAGCTGCTGGACCTGTCCCGAATCGAGAGTGGGACGGCGCAGCTGTTGCTTGACGATGTCGACCTGGTGCGCGTCGCCCGCTCCACTGCCGAGCGGCTCCGCCTCTTTGCCGAACGCCAGGGGCTGCGAATCGATCTGGACCTGCCGGAGCGCGTCTCGCCGGTGCGCGGTGACGAAGACAGGCTGGGTCAGGTTCTCGTCAACCTCCTCCACAACGCGGTCAAGTTCAGTCCCAACGGCGGCGCGATCGTGCTCGGTCTACGCGAAGAAGCCGGTGAGGTGAGGGTTTGGGTCCGCGACCCGGGCATCGGCGTTCCGCGGGCAGACCTGACTCGCATCTTTGAAAGGTTCTACAAGGTGGACCGGGCCAGAGTCAGGGGCCGTGGAGGCACGGGCCTCGGGCTCTCGATCGCCCGCCACGTTGTGGAATCGCACGGCGGCCGGATCTGGGCGGAGTCCGAGGAGGGCGCCGGCTCCACCTTCATCTTCGTAGTTCCTATCGCTCCGGCGCGCTCCGGGCAGACCCTAGTGGCATCCTCGGGCGGGGCGAATGGTGGCGCACCCTCGATCGCCGCGGCGATGAGGAGCCCGACGCCGGGCAGCAGCCCGACGCCTGGCAGCGGCACCGCGCCGAGCACTCCCGCGGCGAGCAGCGACATCGCACCCGCGCGCGACCCGTCAGGCCGCCCATCCGAATCTGAGCCCGCGTCCTGAGGCGCGGCCGGCGCTCCGGTCAGGGCTTCTCTGTGGCCGGGGACGTGCCCCCCTCGGCCGGAGCGCTTGCGGTCTTCCCCGCAGGTCTGGCTGCCCGCCCGGCAGGTGGCTTCGCCGCGGTTCGCCGGGGTGACTGGACTGGTCTCGCGGTCCGTGGTCGCGTTGCCGTCGTCGACGCGGAACCGGCCGCGACGCTCGGCTTGCCGGCCGTGGAGCCGGCGGCCGTGCGCGGCTTGGCGCGGGCGGCGGCGCGCGGCTTTGCCGGCGGCTTCGGAGATGCCGGCGCCACGGGCGAGACCGCCGGGTCCGGCGCGAGTGCCGGAATGGCTCCACGCAACTGGTTCAGGGCAGCCTCGGCCACCTGGCGGCGATGGCGGGCGCGCTCGAGCTTGCGGATTCGTCTCAGTTCTTGCTTGGCTGCCGCGGCAAGCCGGCGCTCGAGACGGCGCATCTGCTTGCGGACGCCGGAGGCCGGCTTGGCAGCCTTCGGCTTGGAGACGTCGGTCGAGGGCTTCGCGGTCGAAGCTCCAAGCGGCGGCGTCGAGGCCTTCTTGACCTTCCCAGATCGCTTAGTGCGCCCTTTTGCCATCTCGAACCTCTTTCTCGGCAGTCGCGGGACGGCGCGCCCCTCCGCACCCGGCGCGCGCAGGCAGTCCCGAAGCATACCGCTGCCAAACGGTCAGTCAATCCTTCAGGGTTCGGCGGCCAGGAGATCGGGCGGCAACAACCATCGCAGCAGACCTTTCCCGGGCGCAAGCGGCCGGACGAGGTCGATGCGTACGAGCGCCGCCTTCCGAACCGGCAGTTCGGCGACGCCCGTCAACTCCGCCGCGAGCGCGCTGAAGTCCGGGTCGTGGCCCACCAGAATCGGCCGGCGCGGGTCCCCGGAAGCGCGAAGGAGCCGCTCGACCGTCTCTATATCGATCGGTCCGCCAAGCGCATCGACCACCACAACGTCTACGCCGAGCGGGGCCGCGACCAGCTGTGCCGTCTCGACGGCCCGGATCTTCGGCGAGGTAAGGATCGCGTCAGGCTTGAAGCCCGACTTCGCAAGGAAGAGTCCCAGGCGTTCCGACTGAAGCCGCCCCTTTTCGGTCAGAGGCCGGGCGTCTTCCTGGCCCGTCCATTTCATCGCGTCGCCGGCATGCGCGTGACGAATCAAGCAGAGCTGCGTTTCGAGAGGCGCGTTCATGCCGCGATCATCTCACGGGCGACCGTCGGGGCGCGAGTAATCGGGCCGTTCGACCAGAGTGACTATGCGTTGAGGTCCTCGACCTCGCCGGTGGCCAGGAAGACGACTTCCTCGGCGATGTTGGTCACCCTGTCGCCGATGCGTTCGAGATCCTTGGCGGCGAAGAGCAGGTGGGCGCCGACATCGACCCAGGAGGGTTCGACCCGCATCCGTTCGAGTGAGCGTTCGAAGTAGGCGTGGTACAGCCGGTCGATCTCGTCGTCCTGGGCGGCGACCTGTCGAGCGGCATCGACGTCGAGGTCGACGAGAGCGCGCAGGACGCCGTGGAGAATGGCGCTGGCCAGCTCTCCCATCCTGTCCAGGCCGGCTCCGGCGGCGGTCCGGGAATCGCGAAGTTTGATCACCTGCTTGGCCACGCCCGCGGCATGATCTCCGATCCGCTCGAGCTCGTATGTGACGTGGGAGAGGGAGAGCAGGAACCGCAGGTCGCCCGCTACAGGCGACTGGGTGGCGATGGTTGTGACGACGAGGGCGGTCAGATCGGCCTGCGCGGCGTTGATGGCGCCGTCGTTGGCGATCACCGCTGCCGCTGCCTCGACGTCACGCCGGGCCAGGGCGCCGACTGCCGAGTCGATGGCCGCCGCGACGAGCTCGCCCATGCGCACGACGCCCTCGCGCACACCGAGCAATTCCTTGTCGAAGACGTCTCTGTGACCATGGGCCACGAACCGGTCGCTGTCTTGCACGCTCGATCCACCAGGCAGCTGGGCGAGCTTCCGATCCGAGCGAGGCGCAGCGACAACTGCCCGCGCGCGGGGAGGCTTCTGGCGCGCAAGCATAGCGTTCGGGATGCCGACTAGTTCTCTCGGCCGGGCGGAGCTATCTCCGAGGGCGCTTCGGGCGCCGCGCCCAGGAGGGCCAGGATTGCCGCGCGCGGCAGGGTCGTCCGGCGCGAAACGAGCGTCGCCACTCGATGGGCGTCGTGCCGCACCCGCGCGAGCCGCTGAAGATCGAGTCGAGGCCACAAGGCCAGGGCCCGCGAGCAGTAGTCGGGCCGACGGTCCGGCGGCGACGGGACGCGCGGAGCTGAACCGGTGAGACTATTCATCCACCATTCCGATCAACGGGGAGCCCAATGGATCGGCCGGCGACTCGGCCTCGAGTTCCAGCCAGCGCATCGCATAGGCGATGTCGAGCACTTCGGCCGCCGAGCCGGAAGCCGTTGCCGGGGTGGCGAGCCTACAAAGTGACTCGCGACGGTACGAATCGAGAAGAGCGTGCCGACTTCGGATGGGGGCGAGCTGGGCTCGGACCATGGCGACCCGGTCGGCGAGCGCCGGCGGGGCTGCAAACTCCGTGTCAACGGCAGACATCATCGGTCTCCTTGTCCCCGGCTGTCGTTTCGAGCTCAATGCCTGGATCGCCATGAGGGGCTCCTCAGGCGGATGCAGGAGCGCAAGGTCGAGACTGCGATCTGCAGGTGATCGGGCCATGAACCAGCGATTAACGCAGGGTCAAATCGAGCGACGGTTCTTGACCGGGTCATGACGGCGGGCCGGGCGAGAACCCCGTGACCGATCGACTTGCCGGAGGCGAGTCCGACGATCGGCTGGAACACGGACTCGACCTGGGGTCAATGATTCAACGCAGGTCGCCCGTAGCCTGATCGCGGGAGCCTCGCAGGCAACTGAAGGCCGACCTCGCAAGACCGGCGGTTCGTACCCGATCGAGCCTGCGTCCCCAAGTGATCGGGCCGCGAACCCTCGGATGACGCCCGTGGGCCCGCGACCGAGTGACGGACGGCTCTTCGCGGGCAGGATAGCCGACGGGAGCATGGAGGCGCTCGACAGTGGCGTTGCCGAAGCGTCTCGCCGGTGGTTAGTCTGCCGGTGGGATTTCGCCGAATCGCGAAGGAGACCAGCGATGCATGTCCTCGTCGCATACGCGAGCCGCCACGGCGCCACGCAGGGGATCGCTGAACGGATTGCCGAGACGTTGCAAGCCGCCGGGATCGATGCCGAGGCTCGACCGGCGGCGTCGGTCAAGAAGCTGGCGGAATACGACGCCTTTGTGATCGGCAGCGCCGCCTACATGTTCCACTGGTTGAAGGACGCCGCGGGATTCGTTCGTCGCAATCGCGGCGCCTTGGCTGCTAAGCCTGTGTGGCTCTTCAGCAGCGGCCCGCTCGGCGGCCCGACCGATGCCCAGGGCAGGGACCAGAAGGTCGCCGCGATTCCGAAAGATATCGTCGAGCTGGCCGAGGCCGTGCACGCTCGCGACCACCGAGTCTTCTTCGGCGCCTACGACCGGGCGGGAAAGCCGATCGGGTTCGCGGAGCGGTTCGTTTCGCTGATGCCGGCCGCGAAGGAGGCGATGCCGGCGGGCGACTTCCGCGACTGGTCGGAGATCGAAGCCTGGGCCGGCGAGATTGCTCGCGATCTCGGGCTGGTTTCGCCAGCCGAGGTAAGGCCGGGCAGCACACCAACTCGATAATGACCGCGAGTTCGATGGATCCGCCACCTAACGCGGAGCCCACCTTGCGAATCTCACGCAAGGAGCGGGTTGGCTTGCTCCTGCACCGCAACCTGGACAAGAGGCTCTCGCGGCTCGCCGTCTGGGTCTACCGCCGAACGAAGGGCAGGATCACGCGCCTCTATCACGTAGACGCTCTCGCGCTCACGACCAGAGGGCGTCGGTCGGGAAGGAGCCGGACGGTACTCCTTCAGTTCTTTCGGGACGGGGAGTCCATGATTCTCGCGGCCGCAAACGACGGCGGCGAGACTCACCCGGGTTGGTATCACAACCTCCGGAGCAAGCCCGACTGTTTCGTGGAGGTCATGGGCGCCACGATCTCCGTTCGTGCCCAAGAGCTGCCGCCCGACGAGGCGGCCGCGTGGTGGCAGCGGATTCTGAGCCGCGATCCATCATACGAGCGCTATGCGCGGGCGACCGTCCGAGTGATTCCGATCGTACGCCTGACGCCGTGCCCGCCGCCCTCGGATGGCATGGATCGATCCTGAGGCGGCTAGCTGCTGAGGCCTGGGGACTCGTCGGAGCAGGCGGGCACGCGGCTATGCGGCGGCGCCGACCCCGGAATACGGGCACTAGCAGGATCTCTGGGACCGCCAGGAAGACCAACCCGGCTATTGCCATGCCCCCATCGAGCTCTCCGTCCCGAAGTGCGACGAACAGCGCCTCCCACGCCAACCCCAGGCCAGATCCCGGTATTTCCCCGGTGCGGCCAGACCCGCGGCCGAGGCGATCGCGGTCAGGACGGCCGCGGCCCAGGCGAGCAGATCGGCGACCCTCATCCGTTCGCTGGAGTTCACAGGCGGCCTCTTCCGACTGCATGGTCTTTCGTGGCGTTCGTGACGGGGCGCGCCCGGACTCTAGAGGGCTGCGGTGGCACGACCCAGACCGCGCCGGAAGGGCGCACCGTCAACCGCTCGCCAGATCGCCCCAAGAGCGCGACGCCGGCGAGCGACCTCGCGTTCGCGTGAGTGGAGATATGCGCCGATCGCGTCGGCCTCCACCTTGGACAGCTGGCCCGCCCTGGCAACGAGCAGGTCTCGGGCGAGCTTCGTGGCCACGTCTGCATCATGGAGGCAGCCCAGGTGGTCCTGCAGCGCCACAACCCTGGCCAGGAGGTGAGCAGAATCGGGCCCGAGAGTCTCGCCGAAGAACTCGAGGGCGTAGCGCAACCACTTGGTAGCGATTCGCAATTCGTGGATGGTTTCGACATCGGCCCATGAGAGGACTAGCTCGTAGACCCGGACGGCTTCGTATGCGGCCCAGATCTGCGACGCGGCTCGATCTCGAACCCGGTGCGGGGCCGTCGGCGCCGGAACGGCCGCTGCCGCGTTGGCCCCGGCGTCGAGGAAGGCCTCCATCTCCTTGACGAAGGCGGCGTATCGATCCGAATCGAGCTCGCCGATGAGTTGGGTTCTGGCCGAGGCGCGTTGCTTGCGCCAGAGCGAGAGGAGGGGATCCAACCCTTCGCGCTGATCCTCATCCAATCCGAGGCGATAAGCTTCGAGGCCCTCGATCAGGACATCCAGATCGCGGACTGCGCCGAGCCGATCTGCGATGGTCTCGAGGTGGCGGCGCATCTTCTTGGTCTTGCCCGACTTGAAGGCGCCATCGAAGACGCGCCAGGCCGCCCGCATCCGCCGCGTGGCGACACGCATGTTGTGGAGTTCCTCGGAGTCTGCCCCGGAACGTGTGCCAGCCTCGCGGTGCTGCATCTTGCTGAAATGGAACCGGAGCACTTTGATTGCCGCCTCCGGCATGCTGTCATCCGGGACGATGCCGAGAGTTCGCGGCCCCGGTTTCGGGCGGTTGGCTGCTGCCTGGGCCGCTTCCGGTTCGGACACCGCTTCCGGTTCGGACACCGCTTCCGGTTCGGACACCGCTTCCGGTTCGGACACCGTTTCTGCGTCGTCGGGTGTGCCCGGACCGCCTGGCTCGATATCGGGGGTGGGGCCCGCGCCTCCCGCAAGCCGGTCTTCGCCGCTAGGTGCTCCGCGAGCGGCTCTTGCCTTGACGGCCGAACGACCCCACTTTGGCCCGGCCACAGAATTCTCCGCGGGGGCCGAAGACCACCGCGCCTTCACATCCAGAGGCATCGAGGGCAGCGCGGCCCGCAGCGCCTCGACCGCCCGCTCCAGCTTCGACCGTGAGAGAGGGCGCAGGGCGTCATCCGTGTCGAATAGCTCCACGAGCGCCGCCAGTGGCGCCTCGTTGCCGCGCTTGAGCTCGACTTCCAGCTCCTCGAAGCTGTCGATGATTCGCCCGCCGGCGACGACCTCGACCTCGTCGACGCTCAGCTCCGCACGAGTGGACGATGCGCGGAGCGGACGTATGCGCCTCAACTGGTGGATCGTCAGCAGCTCGACCAGTGCTGCATCGCCGCACAAATCCAGGACGACGGTGCGAGCTCGGGAGGCAGGCCAGTCACCGGGAACAAGCGCCGCGTCGGCCGGACCCTCGATCTCCTCCCGGCGCTGTAGCCGATCGCCCGAGGCGTTTTGCGCCTTGAGGCTGATGATCGTGCCCCGTGAGGTCTTGCGGAGCCGGGCCGCAAATCCGGTACGAGCCAGGGCCCAGTCGGACGAGTCGACATATCGGTCCTCCATCTGCACGGATCGGACCGGTCCATCGGCGATGAAGGGGCCGAGCTCGGGAGCGACGAGGTAGCGATCGCCGCCGCCCGGTGTCGCCACCTTGTACTTCATCTCGATTTCTATCTTTCGGCCGGCCGCCATGCTACCCCCGTCTCCCTAGTGTTACGCCCTTGGATCGAGCGAGCCAAAGCCGGCATGGGGCCGGTGAGGGGCCGCGACGGCGGCCGACGCCGTCTGGACGGCGCGCTGCTGAAGCGTCTCGAAGGTGTCGATGGTACCCGGTGCGCCGTTGAGCTCCTCGGTCCGATGGTAGGCGCCGTCGGAGCAGAGCTGCCACGACCGCCGGTCGTCGGCGAGCATTACCTCGAGGACCGAATCGATGCGAGCCCGCGCCTCAGGGTCCTCTATCGGGACGATTGCCTCTACCCGCCGGTCCAGGTTGCGCTCCATCAAGTCGGCCGATCCGATGTATGTCTCTGGCCGGCCGCCGTTGGCGAACGAGAAGACGCGCGAGTGCTCGAGATACTGGCCCACGATGGAGCGAACGCGGATGCCTTCGCTGACCCCCGCTATGCCCGGCCACAACGAGCATATGCCGCGGATGATCAGATCCACCTGGACGCCGGCCTGCCACGCAGCATAGAGCGCCGCGACGCAGGCCGGATCCACGAGCGAGTTGAGCTTGAGCACTATCCGCGCTGCCCGACCCGCCCGGGCGTGGTCCGTCTCGCGCTGGATCATGTCGAGGGTCCAGGTCCGCAAATTCATCGGGGCAACGATCAGGCGCCGAAAGTCGCGCTGCCTGGAGAGGCCGGTCAGCACGTTGAAGAGGTCGCTGACGTCGGCTCCCAGCTCTGGCCGGCAGGACAGAAGCCCGAAATCTGTGTACAGCCGGGCGGTTCCGGAGTTGTAGTTGCCGGTTCCGATGTGGACGTACCGCCGCAGAGTCGAGCCCTCGCGGCGGACCACGAGCGCTGTCTTGGAGTGAGTCTTGAGGCCCACCAGGCCGTAGACCACGTGGGCACCGGCCTGCTCGAGCTTGCGGGCCCAGGTGATATTCGCCTCTTCGTCGAAACGGGCCTTGATCTCGACCAGGACCACGACCTGCTTGCCGCGTTCGGCCGCCACGATCAGGTCGCGCACGATCGGCGAGTCGCCGCTGGTCCGATACAGCGTCATCTTGATTGAGAGCACTTCAGGATCCGAGGCGGCCTGCGTGATGAACCGCTGCGTCGAGGCGGCGAAGCTCTCGTACGGGTGGTGGACCAGGATGTCGCCGACGCGGATTGCCGCGAACACGTCGGCGGGCTCGTCTTCGTCCGGCGGAACCAGCCGGGGCGGCACGACGGGCGAGTACGCGGGCAGCTTGAGGTCGGGCCGCTCCAGCCCGGCGATCTGCCATAGCCCGGTATGGTCGAGCATGCCGGGTATCTCGAAGCAGTCTTCCGGATCGACGCCGACGCCTTTTTCCAGGATCTGGCGCATCGACGCCGGCATCGCCTTGTTGACCTCCAGGCGAACCGCCTCACCGAAGCGCCGTCGCCGCAGCTCTTCCTCGAGGGCGAGCATCAGGTCGTCCGCCTCGTCTTCCTGCAGCTCGAGGTCGGCGTCGCGGGTGACACGGAAGAGGTGCGTCTCGAGGATCGTCATGCCCGAGAACAGCATGTCGAGGTTGGCCGCTATCACCTGCTCGAGGAGCACGAATCTGCTCGAGTCGATCTGGAGGAAACGCGGCAGGACCGGCGGCACCTTGACGCGTGCGAACCGTTCCTCCTTCTCATCGGGGTCTTCCATCCGGATCGCCAGAGAGAGGCTCAGCGTGCTGATATATGGGAAGGGGTGCCCGGGATCCACCGCCAGCGGCGTCAAGACCGGGTAGACCTCGTCGATGAAGCGCTGTCGAAGAGCCTTGTGGTGCTGTGGAACGTCGGCGTAGTCGACGATGTGGATCCCGGCCGCGCCAAGCTCGGAACAGACGCGCTCGAAGATGTCCCGCTGCTCGTCGAGCAGCTCGCGGAAGCGAGCCCGGATCGCGGCCAGCTGCTCGGCCGCAGGTTTCTCGCCCGGTGTCGCGGGCACCGCATGAGCCTCGGCCTGCTCCATGAGACCCGACACGCGGATCTGGAAGAACTCGTCCATGTTGCTCGCGAATATGGCCAGGAACTTGACCCGCTCGAGAAGCCGGTTGCGGTCGTCGCCGGCCTCGAACAGGACCCGACGGTTGAACTCGAGCGAGCTCAGCTCGCGGTTGATGTACGGGAACGCCGAAGCGGCCTCGCCCGGGGCGGGCGCCGGCCTTGCGGTGGTTCTCCGTATGATCGCGGTCATCGTCTCTGCTATCGCCCTGTGGCATCCGGCTCTACGGCCGGTTGAGTGCTCCGGCCCATTCTCATCAGTCCGCGCCGGTTCGCAAGGGCCCTGCCGCGGAACCCACAGGGCGATCCAGTCAGCCCTCGGCCCGATAGCGGCGCTCGCCGGTGCGCGGGTCGACGTACACGCGCATGCGGTGGTGGCTGGTCGGGTCGACGAAAGTCTCGGTCGTGGGCAGGAAGCGCGGCTCCAGCGAGCCGGTTTCGCCGCCGCCCGGGCCGGGGTCGGCGTGGTCGCGTTCGGCCGAGTCGGAGCGATACCGGCTCCGCTGCAGAACCGCGACGACCATCATCCCGGCGCCAATCAGAATCGCCCACACTCCCGCGCCCGTGTCGCCGCCGCGGACGCCGAGCTCGGCGAGGCCGCCCAGGAATACCAGGGCTCCCAGGATGAACGCCAGCACTCGGATGGTTGGATTGAGCATCGATTTCCTGACTTGGAACCGCGGTGGCCGGCGGCTAGCGATCGTGCCAGTAGCGGCGCTCGCCGGTGGCCGGGTCGACATGGACCCTGGTGACGTCCCCGGTGGCGGGGTCGTGGAACACCTCGTCGGTTGGCCTGAACCTCGGATCGCGCCGGGCGAGCCGGCGCCGCGCTCGGCCTCCGACGAGGGCCCCGGCGGCGGTGAGCGCGAGGAGCACGACCACGACGAGCAGGAACCCGCCCGCCACGCCAAGCACCTGTACCCCCAGGACGAACGCCAGGATGGCAACGGCCCAGGCGATCCAGGTGTAGACGTCAGGCATGACGGTTTCCGTTGGCCGCGCAGCTCCGCGGAGGCGTAGCCGGTCGCTATTCGCCGACCGGGCCGCCTGCGTTAGCGTCCGGAACGACGACGATCGCGGTTCCGTAGGCCACGATCTCGGACATGGTGGTCCCGATCTCAGAGGAGTCGAAGCGCATCGAGATGACCGCGTTGGCGCCCATCAGCGTGGCGTTCTGGACCATGCGATCGAGGGCCTGTCGCCGGGTGTCCTCGAGGAGCTCCGTGTACTCGTGGATCTCGCCGCCGACGAGTGACCGCAGACCCGCGGCGAAGTTGCCGGCGAAGCCGCGGCTCCGGACGACAAGGCCGAATACCTGACCCTTGACCTCGGTAACCCGGTAGCCCGCCAGGTAGGGAGTGGTGGCGACGATCATCGAATCTCCTCGTGCTCTTGCTGACTAGTTGAACTCTGATCCTGGTTGTCTACGTGCGCCCGCTCGGTCTGCCGCACAGCTCGTGCAAGGGCACTCGGCGCGGAGCGCCTCGAACGTGTAATAGCCCGTGTCGTGCCCGTCGGCCCACGCCGGGGCAATTGCATACGTCCCGACCAGCCGCATATCGACGAGCTGAGACTGGGTCGCGGTGAGAGTGGGGTTCGTATCGAGCCAGCCCGGCCGGCCGGCTTCGCCCTGACAGTGCGCACACGGACACAGCAGACGCAGCGCCACGGTGTCGAACCGGCTGACGTGGCCGTCTGCCCACGTGATCGTTACCAGCCCGGCATCTCGCTCGGCTTTGATGTTCGTCGGTGTGTTTGCGGGAGTCTGGCTCATGCCTCATTCTAGGGGCGGCGTCGGGGCGGACGCCCGGGAGCGTGACAACCGAGCAGCGGACCCGGCTCGATTGGGTGGGTTGCCATGAACCTGACCGCCCGAGAGCGCCTAGCCGCGCGCTCAGCCGATCCCGACGCTTTTCTGGGTGGTAGAGCTGCGCAGCTTCCAACGGACTCCGTTCTGGAGCGGCTCGGAACAGACCCGGCCCTTGGCCTCACACCTGAACAGACTTCGGCGCGGCTCGCGGAGTTCGGTCCCAACGAGCTCGAAGCGGTTCGAAACGTCTCATTCCTGCGGCTGCTGTGGGACGGGGCCCGCGAGCCGTTCGTCGTCCTCCTGTTCGTCGCAGGCTGTCTTGCGATCGCACTGAACGAGGTGCGGGACGGCCTGCTCGTGCTCGTCATCCTGGCTCCGATCGTGCTGGCCAGCGTGATAACGGAATACCGCGGCGAACGGGCGCTCGAGACTCTTAGGGAAGCGGCGGCACCATTCGCCCGCGTCAGACGGGTCGGCCAGGTCGACGACGTGCCGACCCGGGATCTGGTTCCAGGCGACGTCGTCCTCCTGCGAACGGGCGATGTCGCGCCGGCCGACCTCAGGCTGATCCGGGTAGATGCCCTCACGTTCGACCGGAGCGCACTGACCGGAGAATCGCTGCCCGAGCCGGCCTCGACCGACCCGGATCCCGACGGTGCAGCGGTGGCAGACTGCCACTCGATCGCGTACGCCGGCACCGCGGTGGTGGGCGGCCGAGGGGAAGGCGTCGTGGTGGCTACCGGTATCGCCACGGAGTTCGGCCGCATCTCGCAGGCGTTGGCCCTTCGTGAGCGCCGCCGGTCGCCGCTGCAGCGCGAACTCGACCGGCTCGTTCGGATCCTGCTGGTCGTGGCCATCGGGCTGATCGTCATCGTCGTGACGCTCGGTTTCGCCCGCGGAAACCCCGCTGGCAAGAACCTCCTCGCGGGCGTGTCGGCGGCGATCGCGGCCATCCCCGAAGAGCCGCCGGCGCTCGTGGCCGTGGTCCTCGGCCTGGGTGCCTACCGGCTGCTGCGGATGAAGGTCCTCGTGCGCCGTCTCTCGGCTCAGGAGACGCTCGGGTCGGTGGACCTGATCGTGACCGACAAGACCGGCACCCTGACCGAGAACCGGCTCGCTCTTATCGCGATCCGGACCCCGGCCGGCGTGGTCGAGGACGGCGCTCGTGCGACGGAGCTGGCGACACTGGCGGTACGAGCGGAGGAAGACGCCTGGAGCGTTGCGACGGGCGCCAAGCCGGGCTCCTTCACCAGGTCTCTCTTCGGCTTCCTGTCCGAACAAGCCGTCGTGCTGGACCTCAATCCGGCCCATCTCATCGCCGCCGACCCCGTTAGCGACGAGCGGCCATTCTCGCGCACCCGAGCGCGACGGCAACTGCCGGGAGGAGCCGCGGCGGTCGAGGAGCTGGCCCTCGGGGCGCCCGAGGCGATCCTCGAGATGTGCGAATCCATTCCTCCAACCGAGCGCGCCGCGTGGCGGGAGCTCGTCGATTCGAGCGCCGAAGTGGGCGAGCGATTGTTGCTCCTGGCTCGCTGCCTCGACGGCGAGGCCTGGCTGCCGCTCGCCGTGCTCGCGTTCGCCGATCGAATCCGGTCCGGGATTCGCGAAGCGATGGCGCTCGCCAGGACGGCCGGCATCCAGCCGCTTGTCGTAACCGGCGACCATCCCGCAACGGCTGCTGCGATCGCCGCCGATGCCGGGCTGCCCAACGACCGCGTGGTCACCGGCCCGGAGCTGGCCTCATGGGACGACGCCCGCCTGGCCGCGGAGTTGCCTGCCCTGAACATCGTGGCTCGAGCCATGCCCGAGCAGAAGCTCAGGATCGTGGACGTGGCCCGCGCCTCGAACCGGACCGTGGCCGTTACAGGCGACGGGGTAAACGACGCTCCGGCTCTCCACCATGCAGACGTTGCCGTGGCCATGGGCAGCGGCACGGCCGTGGCCCGCGAAGCCTCCGACCTGGTCCTCGGCGACGACTCGTTCGTCACTCTGATGCACGGCCTGCGCGAGGGCCGCCGGCTCGTGGCCAACGTGCAGAAGGGCCTCGTCTTCCTTATCTCGACCCACGTGGCGATGCTCGGCTTCATCCTGATCGCGACGATCGCGGGCTTCAGCCAGCCACTCCTGCCGATCCAGATCCTCTGGCTCGAAGTCTTCATCGACCTGCTCACCGCCGTGTCGTTCGAGGGCGAGGCGGAGGAGCCTGGGGCGATGGACAGGCCGCCTCGACAACGGACCAGGCCGCTCCTGGATTGGTCGATGCTTGGCAGGATCTGCCTGGCTGGCGGTTTCAGCGCCGTCGCGGCCCTGGTGTTGATCGAGCAGCACAGCCCCGATTTTCAGCACGCCCGCTGGCTGGCATACACGGCCCTGGTGGTCGGGCAAGTCGTGCGGGCCAACGCGAACCGGAGCCTGGCGTACCCGGTCCTGCTGCGACGCCCCAACGCCTTGCTGCTCGCCGGCGGGATCGTCTCAGTGGTGGTCCAGATCGGCATCCCGTTCGTGCCGGCCGCGCGTGAGGCGTTCCAGGCAACGCCACTGGACGCCTTCGATTGGCTGCTCGTGGCGATCGTCGCGCTCACGCCGGCCGTGATCGCAGAGGCGTATCGGGCGATCCGCCACCAGCCGTGGGTTGCGTGACGGTACTCCGCAGCACGCTCGCCGGCCGACCGGTCGATGAACGCTGGCACGCCATCAACCTCAGGTCGAGGGCCGCGGCAGGGGAGATCGGTGCGGCCGTTGCGCTCGGTGGGCTCCTCGTGGCCGAGGTGACCGGGCACGATCCCTCCGGCTTCGTCATAGTGGCAGTTGCGGTCGGGTTGACCTACATCGGCGGCGTCGTCTGGTATCGGTGGCGCCTCTGGTTCTCGGCCGCCGGCGGCTCGAAGACGGAACGCCTCGTTCGCCTCCGGAGCATTCCCGGGAGGGATACATGTCATTGCTGATCGACTCGATATCCAAGCGCTTCGGTGACGTCCAGGCGCTCGACGATGTCTCCCTCGAGATCCAGCCTTGCGAGGTCTTCGGCTTCCTCGGCGCAAACGGCGCCGGCAAGACGACCGCCATGCGCGTCGTGCTGGATATCCTGCGGCCGGACTCGGGGAGGATCTCCTGGAACGGCACCGTCAACACGGAGCTGCCGCGGGAGACGTGGGGCTACCTGCCCGAGGAACGAGGCCTCTACGCCAAGATGAACGTCCTCGAACAGCTGGCTTTCTTCGCCAAGCTCCACGGCGTCAAGCCGCACCTGGCCGAGCGCGAAGCGCGCGACTGGCTCGAGCGTTTCCGGATCCCCGAATACGCCGACCGCCGGGCCGAGCAGCTCTCGAAGGGCAATCAGCAGAAGGTCCAGTTCATAGCGGCGATCCTGCACGATCCGCAGGTCCTGCTCATGGATGAGCCGTTCACCGGCCTGGACCCGATCAACGTGGCGATTCTCAAGGAAGCCTTCCTCGAGATGAAGAATCGGGGCAAGACGCTGATCTTCTCCACCCACCAGATGGAGACCGTCGAGGAGCTATGCGAGTCGATCGCGATCCTCGACCGCGGCCGCGTCGTGGTGGGCGGGTCGGTCCGAGACGTCCGCCGGTCGACGGGCCGCCAGATGGTGCGCGTCGCCGTGGAGGGAGATCCGGAGGTGCGCTGGCTCGGGACTCTGGACGGCGTGACGGTCACAAGACACGGTCAGGACTATGTCGAGGCGGAGGTCTCCCCGGGCTACGACCCGGGCACGGTTCTCGCCGAGGCCCTCGCCCGAAACTGCCAGGTCCGCCATTTCGAGATCGCCGATCCGTCGCTCGAGGCGATCTTCATCGAGCGCGTCGGCCAGATCGACACGTCCGAACGGACGCTGGCGCCAAAGGCGGTGCGATCGTGAAGGGCTGGCGGACGCTCTTCCCAAACGCCTGGTACATATCCGTTCGAGAGTACCGGAGCCGGGTTCGGACCCGGAGCTTCGTCATCGGCACGGTTCTTCTCGCCGTGATTGCCTTCGCCGCCACGCAGCTGCCGGTCCTCATCGACTTCTCGATGAGCACCAGCCAAACCCGGGTCGTCGTGGTCATCCAGGCTTCGGCAATACCACCGGATTCGGAGGACCTGCTCGACGCCCAGCTCAACGGCGCCTCCACCGGGGTCGATGCCCATAAAGCCTTCGTCCTGAGCTGGTTTCCCGCAGCCGACGTCGGGCCGATTCAGAAGGACCTGGAGGCGGGCCGGTACGACGCCTTCCTGGTCATCGACCGGGACGCAGCGACGGGTGATCTCAGCTTCGATCTTCGGACCGACATCCCGCAGGATGGGGTAGCGGTCAAGACCATCACGAACGCCGTGGGATCCCTCGAGATCGAGGACCGTCTGGTCCGAGCCGGAACGTCGACTGCCGCCTTGCGGGCTCCCTTCTCGTTCAACGTCGCTCCGGTCAGCGCCACCTCGGCCGGTACGAAGAACATCAGCAGTGAGGTTTCGACGACGCTGCTTTCCACGGGTCTGATCGTTCTGATCTTCATGGCGATCATCACCTATGGCGTCTGGGTGGCAATGAGCGTCGCCGAGGAGAAAGGCAGCCGCGTCATGGAGCTGATGCTCAACGCCACGACGCCGTTGCAGATGCTGGCCGGCAAGGTGATCGGCAACGGGGCTGCTGGTCTGAGCCAGTACGCGATCATCCTCGCCGCCGTCGTTGGTGGGTTGCTTGCCCAGGGCCCGATCCACAAGGCCGTCCTCGGCACGGACGCAGGCGCCGCCTTCGGCGGACTCGACCCGGCGGTTCTGGGCGCCTTCGTGATCCTATTCGTGTTCGGGTTCCTGCTCTATTCGCTGCTCTATGCCGCGCTCGGCTCGCTGGTCAGCCGGCAGGAGGACGTCCAGAGCGCAACATCGCCGCTGATGATGCTGATCATGGTTGGCTACTTCATGTCGGTCTTCGGGCTCCAGTCGATCGACGACGCCTGGGTCAAGATCGCCTCGTTCGTGCCGTTCTTCAGCCCGTATTTGATGCTGGCGCGAGTCTCGTCTGGTCACGTCGCGCTCTGGGAATTCGGTCTAGCCGTGCTGCTGCTGGCGGCCACCACGATCGTGGCGCTGTTCGTCGCAGCGCGTATCTACAGCGCCGGCGTCCTCCTCTACGGCCAGCGCGTGAGCCTGCGCCAGGTCTTCAGGGCGGCCCGGGTTTCGCGGTAGGCCGCGTTAGTCGTCTAGAGGGAGGCGCTGGATCAACGCCAGGACCGGCCGCGACGGCGGCGCGACGACCGGGTCAGGGACGGCGTGCAGCGGCATCTCGCCAGGCTGGGACGCGATCCAGCGCCACAGCTCGCTGCGCCGGCCGGGCAGATACGGGCCACGAAGGTGGCGTGCCATGACCCCTCGGAGGCCTTGCTGGGCGACGGCGGCGTAGAGGTCGAGGCCGTCTCGGACGACGCCCGGCAGGACCACGAGCTCGGCGGCGGGGCGTACGATCCGCGCAAGTTGCTCACGGCGGTGCGCGAGTGGCTGGGCGATGATCGGACGGCCGGCCGCCCACAGCAGGTCGAAGACAAGATAGACCGGGCTTGCGCCGGTCGTCTGACCGTCGGCGATGCGGGCGAGAAGCGCCTCCTCGTCCATTCGGCCGATCTTGTCCGGCATCACGATCTCGCCGTCGAGTATGGCCGGCAGGTCGCCGACCAGGTCCGGGAGTGACGCCAGCTCGGGCAAGAACGGAGCCAGGTCTCGGCCGTGCTCGTCGATCAGCCGCAGGCGGGCCCCGTGAGCACTCCGGTCCGGCTCGATGAAGGCGAGCGTCCGACGGCCGCCCCAGCGCGGCTCGAAGACGTGTTCGTCTGAGTCGAAAGCGGCATCGGCGGGCTTGGCGAGCATCGGCCGTATCGACCGCGGCAAGCGAGCCACGTCGCCGGTGAGGCTCAGGGAGAGCTGGTCAGGCATGCCGCGATACTACCTTCGGTTGATGGCCGGCCCGTTCAGTACTTCTCCTGGACGAAGTGCTGGCTCTTGATCGGAGGTCGGACGTAGCCGTGGTCGACCTGGCGAGGCGGTAGCATGATTTGGGCGGGCGTCGTGTCCTGATAGGGGATCATGCTCAGCAGGTGGCTGATGCAGTTCAGGCGGGCACGTTCCTTGTCGTCCGCCTCCACCACCCACCAGGGCGCATCCTTGGTGTCTGTGGCGGCGAACATGGCGTCCTTCGCCTTCGAGTATTCGACCCACTTGGAACGCGCGGTGACGTCCATCGGAGAGATCTTCCAGCGCTTGGTCGGTTGGTTGATCCGATCCTGGAAGCGGCGTTCCTGCTCCTCGTCGCTGACGGAGAACCAGTACTTGAGCAGGATGACCCCAGAGCGGATGAGCATTCGCTCGAACTCCGGCGCGGTCTTGAGGAAGTCCTGGTATTCGACCTCCGTACAGAATCCCATGACGTGCTCGACGCCGGCCCGGTTGTACCAGCTGCGGTCGAAGAGAACCCACTCGCCGGCGGCCGGTAGCTGCGAGACGTACCGCTGGAAATACCACTGCGTCTTCTCGCGCTCGGTGGGGATGCCGAGGGCGCAGACGCGGCAGACGCGCGGGTTCAGGGTCTCGGTTATGCGCTTGATGACGCCGCCCTTGCCGGCCGCATCGCGGCCCTCGAACAGGCAGACCACCCTGAGTCCGCTGATCTTGATCCACTCCTGGAGCTTGACCAGCTCGACCTGGAGGCGGGCCAGCTCTGAGTTGTAGAACTTGGGGTCGAGCCTCTTGCGATGCTTCTGCAGGAGATCGCCCGTTGTCGGGTCGAACGAGTCGGCGTGGGCGATGCTGGCACCCTGGCGACGCTCGGCAGCAGAACGAACCACGCGCTTCTCGCGCCTCACGGCCGTGCCGGCTTCGGCCCTGGCAGCTGCGTTCTCCTCAGCCACCGTCGGCGCCGCAACAGGATCCAGCCTCGCCGTAGCTGGCGCCTTCGCGGGCGTCGCTGGGGCGACCGACCCACGCTTGCCCTTCGCCGCAGAGTCGTCGGACGCGGCCTCCTTGCCACCATGACGGTTGTGATGCGTCTTCGCCACGTCAGCCTCCTTCATGCTCACGGTATGCGATGGTTGAGGCCGCGGCAACAGTGAAGCTAAGCGGTTGGCGGACGCGCAGACGCTGGGTCGTCGGCTCGCCCGGTGCTGGTCAGCGCGACCGCGCGACTCGAGACGGCGTGCCGGCTTGCCGCAATCGATGAGGCCGGGCGCCCGCGCCGCTAACATCTCCTGATGCGCTGGCTCAGAGCTCTCTACCTGGCGAACGGGCTCGCCTACGGCATCATGTACAGCTTCATCCCGGTTCTGCTCGAGGCGAAGGGCTTCAACCCGGCGCTGATCGGCCTGACCACCAGTCTCGGTTCGCTCGCCTACGCGTTAGCGCTGCCGGCCTGGGGTCACATCGGCGACATCGTGAGCGGCCCGCGGCGGGCACTCCAGGTCGCGTGCATACCGGCGGCAATATTCGCTCTCGGGCTGAGCGCGCCGCTCCCCGTATTCGCGGTCATCGGCTGCCAGCTGATTCTCAGCGCCGGCGGCGGTCCGGCTCCTGCTCTCACCGACGCGATGGTGCTGCCGACCCTCGAGAACGCCTCTACCGAGTACTCCCGGCTGCGGCTGCTGTCCAGCGTCGGCGCCGCCGGTGGCGCCATCGGCGGCGGGATCGTCTACGCCTTCGCCGGGTACCTCGCTGCCCCGATGCTCTACTTCGGGGTCATGGCCGCGACCGTCCTTTCCGCCCAGTACGTGCGGATCGGCCGCGACAGCGAGCGGCGTCGGCGCGCCCGCGCCCTGCTCGACGGCCGCGTGCCCGATCACGAGACCCGCGGTCGCCTCGGTTCGGTCGGCGAGGCATTCCGCGTGCGCCCCAGGCTGCTGGCGGTCCTTGCCTCGACCACACTGGTCTTCATGGCCGTGATGGCCGCGGCTACGTATGTGGGCCTCCACGTCGCCGACCTGGGGGGAGGCCCGTTCGAGGTCGGCCTGGTGACCGCCGTCGGGTGCTCGGCCGAGGTGCCGGGGCTCATCCTCGCCGGCTGGCTCATGCCGCGGCTCGGAACGAGGTCCGTGCTGGCCGGATCGGCCGCCGGTTTCGCCGCCTGCATGGTCAGCTGGATCATCTTCACCGACTCAGGCGCGATCCTGGTCACGCGCCTCGCGTCCGGCGTCTTCTTCTCGGGATTGACGGTCTCGTATGTCCTGACGATCTCGAGGATGCTGCCGCAACGCCTGCAGGCGACCGGTCAGACGCTGTTGCAGGCGGCCTGCTATGGCGTGGCGGCGGTCGCGGCCAATCTGCTCGGCGGCATCCTGTACGGCGCGGTCGGTCCGATCGGAGTGTTTGGTGGCGGCGCGCTATGCGCCGTCGCGGGCGGCGCAATCGGACTATTCGCTCTGCCTTCGGATGACGAGCACATCCTCGAGCCTGCGGTTCCGGCCTCGGTGATGCTGGCTCGCTGATTTCGGATCGACCGGGCCGCGCGCGGCGGTTCCCGGCCCGGTACCATCCGCGTACGAGGATGGAGGAGAACCCGTGCGGATGTGGGGCGGTCGCTTCGAAGGCATCTCGGACGAGCGCATGGCCGAATTCACGCGTTCGATCGATTTCGACAGCGTCCTTGCGATCGACGACATCGCGGGTTCGATCGCCCACGTGCACGGCCTGGGCCGCGCCGACCTGCTCGCCCCGGACGAGGTCGAGACGCTGGTGCACGGGCTCGAGGGCCTGAGGTCCGAGATCGAGGCGGGAACGCTGATCTGGGATCCGGCGCTCGAGGATGTCCACATGAACCTCGAGGCGGCTTTGCGGGCACGTATCGGGCCTATCGCGGGTCGTCTGCATACGGGTCGATCGCGCAACGATCAGATCGCCACGGATATCCGGCTGTGGCTCCGCCGCACGCTGGACGGCATCGACGAGGCGGCAGTGGTCATGGAGCGCGCGCTGGTTGGCCTGGCCGATCGGGAAGGCGAGGCGATCCTGCCGGGCATGACCCACATCCAGCCGGCTCAGCCGGTGCTCTTCGCCCATCATCTACTCGCCTACGTCGAGATGCTCGAGCGCGACAGAGGTCGAATGGCGGATTGCCGGCGGCGGGCGAACGTATCGCCGCTCGGTTCCGGGGCGCTGGCCGGCGCGGGCTATCCGCTCGATCGCGAGGCGACCGCGGCAGAGCTTGGCTTCGACGGAGTAACCGCCAACTCGCTCGACGGCGTTTCGGATCGTGATTTCGCCGTGGAGGCGCTTGCGGCGTTTGCGCTGTGCATGGTCCACCTGTCGAGGCTGGCCGAAGAGATCACGTGGTGGTCCAACCCGCGCTTCGGGTTCGTGCGGGCTGCGGACTCGTTCTCGACCGGCTCGTCGATGATGCCCAACAAGAAGAACCCTGATCCAGCCGAGCTCGTCCGGGGCAAGGCGGCCCGGGTCATCGGTGAGCTGACCGGCATGCTGACGCTTCTGAAGGGCCTGCCGCTCGCGTATCAGAAGGACATGCAGGACGACAAGCCGCCGCTCTTCGACGCGGCGGCCACGCTCGAGACGTCGCTGCTGGTCATGGCGGGCATGGTGGCCACGTTGAGCGTCGACCGCGATCGCATGCGGGTCGCGGCCGGCGAGGGGTTCACCACTGCCACGGCCGTGGCCGATGCCCTCGTCCGGCGGGGAGTGGCGTTCCGGGCCGCTCACCACATCGTGGCTGCGCTGGTCGTCGAAGCGGAATGCGCCGGCAGCATGCTCGGTGCCCTGGACGACGCCACGATCGCCGCCGCGCTGGCAGCTTCGGATGATTCGATCGCGATCGCCCTCGTGGGCGACGCCACGGTACCGGGGGAGCTGCGCGCGGCGGCCGAACTGGAAGGTGCGATGGTCGGCTGCGACGTCATCGGCGGCACCGCGCCGCGCCGCGTGTCTGCGGCCCTCGCCGCCGCCAAGGCCCGGCTGGGGCTCTAGCCGCCGGCCTCGTTCCGGCCCAGCTTCGCCGGCCGCCCCGCGTCGATGGCGCCTGCCGTACCGATACGTCACCGAATTGCGACCGATCCGGCCTCGAATCGAAGGCCGCCGCAGCCTAATCTCTTGACTGCCGCCCCATGCGTGCGGCTATGGAGACCGATGAAGTTGCACGAGTTCGAGCCGGTCGGGGAGCTGCCCTACCCGCGCGCCCAGCGCCGCGAGGACTCGTTCGTGCTGACCTGCGCGACCTGCGGCTGCCGCCTAACGCCACGTGAGTCGCTCGCCGACGGCGGCCTGCTGGGCCCCGACGCCGCTTGGCGCCACTTCTGGGGAATGCCCGGTCACGACGCCCGTGGGTGCCGGCTCGACTGCATCGACCTGCCGCACCGGACCACTCCGATGGAGTCAGCCGCAGGCTGACCGGGCGCGAGACATCGGGGTTGGCCGCGGGACCGCACGCCACACACGAGGGAGTCCTTCGGGCGGCCGCACCATCTCGTCGTCGCCGCCATTGGGACTGCGGCGTTCGGCGCTCGGCGGTGGCCGCACTATCCGTCGTCGCCTTCGCAATCGGTGGGTTGCGTCCGGCGACACCTCGGCGCCATGCGTCCTGAACGGAAACCCGGCTGCTACCGGACCGCCACTCAAGGATCACTCGGCTGCTACTGATTCCGCTCAACCGCATCCTTACGCTTCGGTCCGAGTGGGGCGGCCTTGCCGCCGGAAAGTCCCGTCGCCCGGCAGCGGCCATTGTTTCGAAGGGAGATCGTCTCGTGCCCACCGTCGCGTGCCTCGTCAACACGGGCGACACCGCCTGGGTCCTCACCTCGGCCGCGCTCGTCATGCTGATGACGCCGGGGTTGGCGCTGTTCTACGGCGGGCTCGTTCGCCGCAAGAACGTGCTCAGCACGATCATGCACAGCATCTTCATCCTCGCCCTGGTCAGCGTCACGTGGGTCCTGTTCGGGTTCACTCTCGCCTTCGGCAAGGACGTCAACGGCTGGGGCATCATCGGCGGTTTCGACTTCATCGGGCTTCGTGGCGTCGGCAAGGACCCGCTCTGCCAGTACGCCCCGACGATTCCCGGCACGGCCTACATGGCATTCCAGATGATGTTCGCCGTGATCACGCCGGCCCTGATCACAGGCGCCTTCGCCGAGCGCAAGCGGTTCAAGGCGTTCGTGCTCTTCTCGCTCCTGTGGACGCTTCTCGTCTACTCGCCGATCGCCCACTGGGTGTGGGGTGAGGGCGGCTGGTTGCGTCAGCTTGGAGCGATCGACTTTGCGGGCGGCACGGTCGTCCACATCAGTTCGGGCGTTGCGGCCCTGGTGGCGGCGCTGGTCCTCGGTCCTCGAGTCCGGCGCGAGTCGGATCGCTTCGAGCCACACGACGTGCGCCTGACGGTCATCGGCGCGGGCTTGCTGTGGTTCGGCTGGTTCGGGTTCAATGGCGGCTCCGCTCTCCAGGCGAATGGTCTCGCGGCGAATGCCTTCGTCGTGACCAACACCGCGGCCGGCATGGCGGCCCTGACCTGGGTTACCGTGAGCTGGCTGCACAAGGGCTCGCCGAGTGTCGTCGGCGCGGTGGCAGGCGGCGTCGCCGGTCTGGTGGCCATCACCCCGGCTTCGGGCTACGTCGATGCCAGCGCGGCCATCATCATCGGCTTCCTCGCGGGCGGCGTCTGCTATGGCGCGATCCTCCTGCGCGAACGGCTCAAGGTCGACGACGCGCTCGACGTCTGGGCGGTCCACGGGGTCGGCGGCACCCTCGGCGCGATCCTTACCGGCGTTTTCGCCGTGGCGGCGGTGGGCGGGGTCTCCGGTCTGGTCGAGGGCAACGGCAGCCAGGTTCTCAAGCAGCTGGTCGCCGTCGGATCGACATGGCTTTACAGCGGCACAGCGACCTTCGTCATCCTCAAGGTCGTCGACCGCCTCGTGGGTCTCCGCGTCGAGGCGTCCGAAGAGGAAGCCGGTCTCGACTCCTCCCAGCACGGCGAGGTTGCCTGGCAGAGTTGATCGGGTCCCGGCCGAGAGCGCGGTCCCTGCTCGTCGCCCGTGGGCTCCCGCATCAGCAACCGCTGGTTGCGTGTCGTTCGCGAAACTTCCCGAAGCTTTCGCCGTTAGGCGGCCGGGTGGGGTCGCGGCGAGGTGTTCGTACCCAACGGCAACCCTAGCGTCACCGGAGCGTCACCGATGTTCTACCGGCGCGCTACTGATTGCGGCCGACGGCCTACCTAGACTCTCAACTAGTGAATGGGATGCATATCCCGGTGGTTCAGCCGAAGGAGCCAGAGACATGATCGCAGCCGCATTCGTGACCTTCGCCCTTCTCGTCGTCGGCTGGTTCATTGCCCCTTCCCGCTCCAACGCGGCCGAGTAGCCCCCGCCTCGGTCTGCTCCCGGTAGATTCTCCTCTTTCGCCCGGTCGAGGACCGGCGCCCAGGCCGTTCCCGACCCGGATCCTTCGAAACCGACCCGCGCACCATTCGGCAGGTGGCGCGGGTTCTTGTTTGTCCGGCGGTAGCGACCGATCGAGCCCGCACCCCTGCGGGCTACCGCTCGGCCCCTGTCAGCCGCGATCGTCCGCGCCGCCTGTTAAGGCCACTAGGTCGACTCGCGCCGTCCAGGCCGTCGAAGCCATGAGCTCTGGGCGGTGCGTGATCATCACGACCGTTCGGCCAGACGTGGCCTCCAGGATGTCGGCCACCAGGGCGGTCGCCGTCGCCTCGTCGAGGTGTTCGGTCGGCTCGTCGAAGACGACGACGGGCGCATCGGCCAGGATCGCGCGGGCCAGCGAAAGCCGCTGCCGCTGCCCACCCGACAGGCGAGCGCCATGCTCGCCGACGAGTGTCGCCAGCCCGTCCGGCAGCGATGCGACCCAGCCCGAGAGTTGAGCCCGCGAAAGCGCGGCCGCAACCTGTGCATCCGTCGCCCCGGCTCGTGCGAGCCGGACGTTCTCGGCGACGGAATTGTCGAAGATGTGGGGGTCCTGTGCGCACAGGCAGATCGCGCGGCGGACGTCGTCGCCCGACAGCCGCCGGATCTCGGCCGACCCGTCCGACCCCACCAGTTCCACCGTCCCGTGGGACGGCTCGAGGAACCGAACGAGGACGGCCCCGAAGGTGCTCTTGCCCGACCCGCTCGGCCCCGTGACGAGCAGCCGCTCGCCAGCCCGGACGCGGACGTCGGGCATGGTCAGCGCGTCCGGGCCATCCGCAAGGTAACGCGCCCTTAGCCCACGGCAGGTAAGGCCGTACGGGCCGGCAGGGAGCGGTTCTGGGTCCTGCGGTTCGGACACAGGGTCCGGCCGCGACGTCACGTCGTCGAGGCGAGAAGCCATCGCGGCCAGCCCCGGGAGGTGCTGGGCCGCCGGCACCAGGCCTCCGATGGCTTCGTGAACGGCGATCGGCGTCAGGGCGGCGACGGCCAGCATTACGCCCTCCACCGTTCCGGCCCGGAGTGCGGCGACGCCGGCCAGAAGCCCGATCCAGATTGCGAGGCCGCTGGCGAGTCCGGAGAGCAGCGCTCCGACGCCCGCTCCTGCCGCCGTCCGAGCCTCGGCATCGGCCAGCCGCCCGTCGATCGCGGCCAGGCTTTCGAGCCGGGCCTCCGCGGCCCCAGCGACGAGAAGCTCCGGTGCTCCGGTCAGGACCTCGAGAGTGGCCGCGGCCAGCTCTCCGCGGCTGCCGGCGATGCGCCGTTCGCCGTGACGCGCGATGGTCACGGTCAGGACGGGGACGACGAAGGCAACGAACACCAGCGTTGCACACAGGACGATGCCGGCCGGCGGCACGAACAGCCATATGGCTGCCACCGAGACGGTCGCGGCAACGCCGGCGATGGAGTAGGGGAGAAGGAGGCGTAGCCATAGATCGGCGAGCCCGTCGACGTCGTCGACCAGTCGGGCCAGCAGATCGCCTGACCGGAATTCGGTGAGTCCGGCGGGGGCAAGCCGCTCCAGACGGGCGTACGCGCCGCTCCTGAGTTTCGAGAGAACCCTGAAGGCGGCGTCGTGGCTGGCCAGCCGTTCGGCGTATCGCAGGGCGCCGCGGCTCACCCCAAAGAATCGGACGCCGGTTACCGCGACCATCAGATAGAGCACGGGCGGCCGCTCCGCCGCGCGCGAGATCAGCCAGGCCGAGGTCGCGGTGAGGGCGATCGCCGCGCCCGCCGCTGCCACGCCCGCCGCGACGGCCAGCAGCAGCCTGCCCGTAATGGTCCGGCCGTATCGAGCGACTCGCACCAAAGCGGCGAATCCGCCGGGGTCGCCACGGCCCGCGCCACCACGGCCGGGGCCACCACGGCCGGTTCCGCGACCGGTGGCGTTCATGCCGGCTCCCCCGAACGGCTGGCAACCTCGATCGTTCGGTCGGCGATCGCCAGCGCGCCGGGCCGGTGTGCGACGAGCAGAACCGCGCGGCGTCGTTCGGTGGCCGACGCCCGGATCGCCGCGAGCACGGTGGCTTCGGACGAGGCGTCGAGACCGGCCGTCGGCTCGTCGAGCACAAGAAGATCGGCATCCTTCAGGAGCGCGCGAGCAACTCCAATTCGTCGACGCTGGCCGGACGAAAGACCCGCGCCGCCTTCGGCGAGGTGCGAGGCCGGATCGAGCGTGGCCAGCCCGACCGCCGCGAGGGCGTCGCGAACCGCCGCGTCCGATGCGTGGGGCGCTGCGAGCCGGACGTTGTCGCCGACCGTCCCTGGGAAGCAGAACGGATGCTGGGGAACCCAGGCCACGTGTCGATGCCAGGCCTCGAGATCGAGGGTGGACACGACGACCGACTCACCATCGGGCGTGACCAGGACGACGTGGCCGGCATCGGCCGACCGCAGCCCAAGCAAGACGTCGATGAGCGTGCTCTTGCCGGCGCCGGTCGGTCCGGCGATGGCCACGACCTCGCCAGGCCGGACGACGAGCGAAGCCTCGAACGGCGCCTCGACCGCACGCCCCGGCTGTCGCACGGTGACGCGTTCGACGCGGATCTCTGCGCCGCGCAGGTCCGGCACGGGTGCGCTTCCGCCATACACGGCCGGCTCCGCCTCGATGATCCGGAATACCTCCCCAGCTGCGGCCAGCCCTTCTTCGGAGGCGTGGAAGCTGGCGCCGAGCTGGCGCAGCGGCAGGTAAGCCTCGGGCGCCAGGATCAGGACGAACAGTCCGGTTCGGAGGTCCATCGACCCGTCGACGAGCCGGAGCGCAACCCCGACGGCGACGAGCGCCACCGAAAGCGTGGCCGCCAGCTCGAGGGCGAAGGCCGAAAGAAAGGCGACCCGCAGCGTTGCCATGCTCTCGCGCCGGTATTCGTCCGTGACCTGCTCCAGGCGCTCGAGCTGAGCGCCCGATCGTCCGAAGACCCGCAGCGTCGGCAGGCCGGCCACCACGTCGAGGAAGTTGCCCGAGAGCCGTGTGAGCGCATTCCAGCGGCGGCGGCGCCGCCGCTCGGTGGCTGAGCCGATCAGCACCATGAAGAGCGGGATCAGGGGAACCGTCAGCGCGACAGTCGCGGCGGCGACGTAGTCGGCCGCGGCCAGACACACCACGACGACCACGGGGACGATAGCCGCCAGCACCAGCTGTGGCACGTAGTTGGCGAAGTAGGCATCCAGCGCGTCGAGGCCACGTGTCGCAAGCGCCACCACGGCGCCGCGTGTCGGAGCATCTTCTCGGCCGGGCCGCGGCATCGCTGCGGCCCGGAGCAGCTTGATCCGCAGGCTGGACTTGATGGAAGCGGAGCAGCGGCGGGCGACCGATTTCTGAGCCCAGGCCACCGCCGCCCGCGCCCCCAGCACGACCGCAAGAGCGAGCAGCGTAGCCCGCAGGGCGGCGAGGTCCGCGCCTGCAAGGAAGGCCGAATCGATGGCGGTGGCGAGGAGCCACGCCTGCGCCACCGCCAGAGCGGCCGTGGCCAGACCGAGCGCGACCGCGGCCGCTAGAGCAACCGCGGTCGCGCTGGCGTAGCGAAGGAGCCGGCGGTCGATGACCCTCAGCTGAGTACCTTCAGGTGACGCTCCTCAGCCGGCCGAGGGCGGCGCCGCGAGCTCCGAGGCGTCCGGAATCCGATCGGCCGAGATTCGCCTGCGGAAGATCCAATAGGTCCAGCCCTGGTAGAGGAGGACGAGCGGAGTGAAGATCACGGCCACGACGGTCATGATCGTCAGCGTCAGATCTGTCGACGACGCGTTCGAGACCGTGAGGTTGTAGGCGGAGTTCGTCGACGATGGCATCACGTTCGGGTAGAGGGACAGGAACAGGGCTGCCACGGCGAGGCCGATCGTAAGCCCCGTGCCGATGAAGGCCCAGCCTTCGCGACCGAGGCGGTTTGCCACCAGCGCGCCGACGAGAGCCAGCGCCGCGATCACGGAAACGATTAGCGATGCCGTGGCCGTGCCCGCCGGGGCAGTACCCAGGTTGGCGCTGGAGATCTGAGTCCAGGCGAGGAACAGGACCGCCGCGACCGCGGCCACCAGGCCGATGATCGGCATCGCCGCGTTGGCCCGTCTGCGGAGGTCGCCGGTCGTCTTGAGGGCGATGTAGGCGGCCCCGTGAGTGGCAAAGAGCGTTAGGGTCACCACGCCACCGAGCAGCCCGTATGGGTTCAGCAGCGTCAGCAGGTTGCCGGTGTACTCACCGCCCTTGTCGATCGGGACGCCGCCGACGATGTTGGCGAAGGCGACTCCCCACAGCAGCGCCGGCAGCCCGGAGCCGAGAAAGATGGCCGCGTCCCAGCCGCGGCGCCATGTCGCGCCATCGCGCTTGCTGCGGTACTCGAACGCGACGCCGCGAAGGATCAGTGCGACGAGAATCAGGAAGAGAGCGAGGTAGAACCCGCTGAAAAGGGTCGCGTACCAGAACGGGAAGGCGGCGAAGGTCGCTCCACCGGCCACGAGGACCCATACCTCGTTGCCATCCCACACCGGCCCGATGGTGTTGATGAGGGCGCGTCTCTCCCGATCCGAGCGGCCCAGGAAGGGCAGCAGCATTCCCAGGCCGAAGTCGAAGCCCTCGAGGACGAAGTAGCCGATCCAGAGGACGGCTATGAGCAGGAACCAGATGTCATGCAACATGGCCGTCTCCTCAGTACGCGAAGGTCATGGGGGTCTCGTCCGAGTCGGCACCCGGCGGGACCGCGGACGGCAGGTCGCCCTGGATTCGCTTGACGAGCAGTCCCACCTCAATCACGGCTAGCGCGCCGTAGAGCAACGTGAAGCCGACGACCGTCACGGCCACTTCGAGTGTGCTCACGCTCGGTGAGACCGCAGCCGAGGTGAGTTGCAGCCCGTAGACGATCCAGGGTTGCCGTCCTATTTCGGTGAAGATCCAGGCGAACGAGTTGGCCGCGAGCGGAAGCAACGGCAGGACCACGGCTATCGCGACCGCCCCCCGACCTGGGGCCCGGCCCTTGCGCATCCGCCACAGGAACCACAGGGCCGCGAGCGCCGCAAGGATTCCGGCCCCGATCATGAGACGGAAGCTCCAGAAGGTCGCGGGTACGATTGGCGAGTAGTCGCCCGGTCCGTATTGGGCCTGGTCCAGTACCTGCAGGTCGTTGATGCCGGTCACCTGGCCGTTGGGGTCGCCGGTGGCGAGGAACGACAGCAGGTTAGGCACCTTGATTGAGAAGATCTCCTTGCCGTCGGTACCCCACAGGGTTACCAGCGAGAACGGAGCGGGCTTCGTTGTGTCGTACAGCCCTTCAGCTGCCGCCAGCTTCATCGGCTGGTCGGTCGTGATGTGCCTGCCCAGCGCGTCGCCGGAGACGACCACGAACAGGCCGCCGACCAGGAGCAGCACCGCCCCGGCCTTGGCGGCGGCTCTGAACGGCGATCCGTCAGCGTTCGGGCGCTTGAGCAGCCGCCACACGGCGACGCCCAGCACGAACGCCCCGCCGGTCATGAAGGCTCCGGCGATTACGTGTGGAAAGGCAAGAATGACCGTCGGGTTGGTCAGGACCGCCGGGAAGTCCTTGAGCTCGGCCCGTCCTGCAGCCGTGTTGACCGCGTATCCGACCGGCTGCTGCATCCAGGCATTGGCCGCCAGGATGATGTACGCGGAAATCGCGGTCGCCACGGCGACGATCCAGATCGAGGCCAGGTGGACGCGCCGGGGCAGCTTGTCCCAGCCGAAGATCCAGATCCCGAGGAAGGTCGACTCCAGGAAGAACGCAAGGAGACCTTCGACTGCCAGCGGCGCGCCGAAGATGTCGCCCACGAACCGGCTGTAGTTGCTCCAGTTCATGCCGAACTGGAACTCCTGGACGATGCCCGTGACCACGCCCATGGCGAAGTTGATGAGGAAGAGCTCGCCGTAGAAGCGGGTCAGCTTGAGGTATTTGTCGTTGCCTGTTCGGAACCAGGCCGTCTGGAACCCCGCCACGATGAAGGCCAGCGAGATCGTGAGCGGGACGAAGAGGAAGTGGTAGACGGTGGTGATGCCGAATTGCCACCGCGCAAGATCAAGGGCGTCCATTCACCGCTCCCATGGCGTTCCTCCGGGTCAGCGATTGGCTCGACGGGCTCGATCGGTGTGGCGAAGACCCCGCAGCGCCACTACCGTCCGGGAGGCAGGACGAACCTTCCGGTGCCGGGTTGAGACTGATCTCGCGTCCGCGCCGGGTCATGGTGAACTTTCACCATTTGAACGACTCTCGCCCGTCTATGCCCTCCAGGCAACCCTGCGAGTCCTACACAAGCCCTCTGCGCGGTCCTTCGAGGACCATCTGGAGCCGGTTCCGGACGTCGAGCTTGTGCTGGATGTTGGTCGCGTGGTTGCGGGCGGTGAGCAGGCTGATCGACAGCTCCGACGCCACCTCCGCGAGCGTCGCTCCACGGGCAAAGAGGCGCAACACCTCGAGTTCTCGTCGAGTCAGCTGCTCGGCCAGAGGCATGTCGTCACAGGGACCTGATTTCGCCGGGCGTGCCGGCGGCGTTTCGCATGTCTCACGGAGCAGATGGACGACCCGGAACGAGCCACGCGGCCCCTCGAGCACCAGAACCGTGTTGTCCAGATAGCGCGGCGACCCGTCGCGGGCTATCGCGGTGACCGGGTACGAGGCCGTTCCTCGACCCCGACGGGCGTTACGCGTGACCGGGCAGCTGGTGCCGCAGACCGGATGGCCGTCGGGTCGGCTGCCCATCACCACGTCGTAGCAAACGCGGCCGACGACTTCCTCGGCCGAGTACCCGAGCAGCCTCTGCGCGGCAAGTGACCAGGCCCTGACGCGCTGCCTGTCGTCGGTCACGAAGAGCCCGTCCGTGGCGGCTATCTTGCCGAGCCAGGATTCATCGAGCAAGACCGTCCCGTCGGATTCGAGCGATGGCTCGTCGGGCGGTGGCTCTGCTTGGCCGACCGGAACGGGACTAGGGGTCCCCTCCGAACCGTGGGTTGGCGCCACCGTAACTCCTCCGATCGGTCGCCGGGCCGGCGTCACCACGCGCCGCCTGCTACTCGGACTCTTCCAGGCGGTAGCCGACCCCGCGGACGGAGGCGGGCGCCGGGGCACCGGCGCCGGCCAGCTTGGAGCGCAGCCGCGCCAGATGCGGCTTGAGCCACTGCGGATCCGGGTTCGGCTCGCCGGGCCAGCCGGCGGAGAGCAGCGTCGAATGCGAGACGACGTGGCCGGCAGCCGCGACGAGTGAGGCCAGGAGGCTGTACTCGGTCCGCGTCAGGATGATCTCCTCGCCCGAGACCGACGCGGTGTGGCGGCCGCGATCGAGGACGATCGAGGCCCAGCGCAACTCACCGACGCCGTGCGGCTGCGCCTCGTTGCCGCGGCGGCGCATGACGGCGCGGATGCGCGCCAGCAGCTCTTGCTTCCCGAACGGCTTGACGACGTAGTCGTCGGCGCCGGTGTCGAGGGCTTCAACCTTGGCGCGCTCGTCGGCCTCGCCTGTCAACACGATGATCGGCGTCTGCGACATGCGGCGGATCGCTCGGCAGACCTCCACGCCATCCAGGCCGGGCATGGCGAGGTCGAGCAGCACCAGGTCCGGCCGCTCCTCGCTGAAGCGTCTCAAGGCGGTGTTGCCATCGTATGCGGTCACGACACGGTGGCCGGCCCGGCCCACGAGAGCCGAGACGGCACCTACCATCGCCGGCTCGTCGTCGACGACAAGCACGAGCAGGCTCGTCTCCCCGGGACCCATGCCGTTCACCACCTGCCCTCCGCTACAACTCCGCGTCCGGGCCTGCCTCGGACATCACGCCCGCTTCCGGTCCGGCCGCCACCCCGTCAGTTTGGCGCATCTCGGGCACGGCGACCATGAATCTGCTGCCGCCGAACCCGTTCGGTTCCAACCATACACGGCCGCCCATGCCGTCCATCAGCCGTCGCGCAGCATAGAGGCCGATTCCGGACCCGCGTGGCCGATTGGCAGTCCGAACATAGGCCTCGAAGACGGATTCCCATTCGGCCTCGGGGATCCCGAGCCCGTCGTCGGTGACGTAGACCTGTACCTCGCCTTCCACCCGCCAGGCCCCGACGCTCACAGCGCCGCCTTCGGGCGAGTACTTGACCTCGTTCTCTAGCAGATGCTCCAGAACCTGGCGGAACCGGCCCTCATCGCCCACCCCGATCAGCGCGCCCCACGTCCCGGTGCGGCGAAGAGGATGACCGCGGAGGAGGGGAGTCATCTCGCCGATGGTGTCGTTGACGGCGCGGGCGATGTCGAACGGGACGCGGGCCAGGCCGGCCGCCAGGCCGTCGCCGCGGACCGACGCGAGGATCGAGTCGACGAGCCGATCGAGTCGCGTCACCTGGGCGATGGCCTGGGACCGCCACTCCTCGACCCCGCCCGAGCCCGAGGTGGCGCCGGTCGTCGTCGCCGTCCCGGCAGTGCCCCCGGCAGCGATGCCCGTGACGCCCGCTGCCGACAGCGCATCCGCCGCCGCATCGGCGAGCAGATCGACGTATGCCCGCACCACGGCCAGCGGCGTGCGCAGCTCGTGTGTGACCACTGCAAGAAGCTCGGCGCGTGCGCCGTCGAGGGCGGTGAGGGTCTCGAGCTGTTCCTCGGCCTCGGCCTGGAGCCGCCCCTTCTCGACGATGCCGCCGAGCAGCGCCCCGATCGTGACCAGGAACTCGACCTCCTCGGGCGAGAAGGTCCGCGATTCGATCGCCTGGACGTTTAATACCCCGATCACTGAGTCGTTCCACGGCAGCGGAACCGACAGCATCGACACGAACTGCGATTGGTCGAAGCCCGGGACCCACTTGAAGCGCGGATCCACTCGGACGTCCGGCGAAGCCACCGGCTGGCCGAGCATCGCCGCGCGACCGGTAAGACCCTCGCCGATCGCCATCGTGACCGACCCGACCTGGTCGCGGTCCAGGCCATTTGTTGCGGCCAGGCGCAGCCGCGCGTTGTCGCGCTCCATCAGGTAGACCGAGCAGACCTCGACGTTGAGCGCAACGGTCGTCCTGTCGACGATCGTCCGCATCAGCTCGTCCCAGTTGCGAGCCGTGGTCAGCAGCTTGGCGAATTCGTGCAGGAACGAGAGCTCGCGCAGCTTCCGCTCGGCGTCGAACTCGGTCTCGTCTCGGGGCGGCGCCGAGCCGGTCGGCTCCGTTTGATCCCTCGAGCTGGCCATCGGGTCGCGCATTCGGTTCCGCGGCCTATTTGACCGACGCTGCCGGAGCGTCGTAGACCTTCGTCGGCAGCCCCTCGAGGAGCGGCTCGGTCCAGGTCCATGCCGCGCCGTAGTGCCGGCCGACGGCTCCGTGTCGGGCCGCCTCGGTCCGAAGCGGTAGTCCGAAGATCTCGATGAAGCCGACCGCGGCCGCGTGGTCGTATGTGTCGTCCGCGTCGTACGTGGCCAGCGACTTCTCGTAGAGCGACAGGGGGCTGCGCCGGCCGACTACGACGGCATTGCCGTGGTCGAGCCGGACGCGGACGTCGCCGCTGACGACGCGCTGGCTGCTTGCCGCGTAGCCGCGCAAGTCGCGGTGGAGGGCGCTGAACCACAGCCCGTCATAAGTCAGCTGGGCCAGCTCGTCGGCCACGACCCGGTTGAAGCGCAGCGTGTCCTTGGTAAGGGTCAGGCCCTCGAGGGCACGGTGGGCCCGGTGGATGACGGTGGCCGCCGGAGCCTCGTAGATCTCGCGGCTCTTGATGCCGACCAGGCGGTCTTCGACGTGGTCCACGCGGCCGATGCCGTGGGCGCCGGCGAGGGCGTGAAGCTTCTCGACCAGCGTGACGGGGTCGAGCCGATCGCCGTCAAGGGAGACCGGGACGCCGCCTTCGAAGCCGATGACGATCTCGACCGGATCGGGCGCCGCCGCCGGATCGACCGTCCAGCGGTAGACGTCGTCGCGGGGCGCAGTCCAGGGATCCTCGAGGATGCCGGCTTCGATCGAACGGCCCCACAAGTTGACATCGATGGAGTAGATCGACTCTTTGCTGATCGTGATCTCGATGTTGCGAGCCCTGGCGTACTCGATCTCCTGCTCGCGGCTCAAGCCCATGCCGACGCGCATCGGGGCGATGACGGCCAGAGACGGATCGAGAGCGTGGGTGGCGATGTCGAAGCGGACCTGATCGTTGCCCTTGCCGGTGCAGCCGTGGGCGACCGCATCGGCGCCCTCCTTGTGCGCCACCTCGACCAACAGCTGGGCAATCAGCGGCCGGGCCATTGCGGTAGCCAGCGGATAGACGCCCTGGTACAGCGCTCCGGCCTGGACGTGCGGCCAGCAGAAATCGCGCACGAAGCGTTCGCGCCCGTCGACGACATAGGCTCGCGAGGCGCCCGCGCTGATGGCCCGGCGGTCGATGTCTTCCTTGAGGACGCCGCCGCCCAGGTCGACGGTCAGGGTCACGACTTCGGCGTCGTACTGCTCCCGCAACCAGGCCACGGCGACCGACGTGTCGAGTCCACCGGAGTAGGCGAGCACGACCTTCTTCATCGAGGAGCCTCCGTCAGGGTGAAGGGAAGTACCGGCGGCAGCGCAGAAGCTCCCGCTGGTTGATAGCTAGCGAAACGGACCAGCCACCGCTCGAGGGCGGCCTCGGTCTCGAATAGAACGAGCAGGGTGTTGTCGCCGGCCAGCGTGCCTACCTGGTCCTGCAGGCTCGACTGGTCGATCGCCTGCGCGATCGCGCCGGCAGAGCCGGGCGTGGCGAGCAGCACGAGGCTCAGGCCGCTCCGGCCGAGGCGGACCGGGATGTCCTCCAGCAGCCGGCGGAGCCGCGAGTCGTACAGATTGCCCGTGGCCGCGCTCTCCGGAGTGGCGTAGACGTGGCGGTCGCCGCGCGGCACCTTGACCAGCCCGAGCTCCGCGGCATCGCGGCTCACGGTGGCCTGCGTCACCTCGAACCCGGCTCCGCGAAGCAGCTCCACGAGCTCCTCCTGGCTGCCGATCGGAGAGCGGGCGACGAGCTCGAGCAATGCACGTTGACGGCGCTGCTTGGCGTGGAGGCTGCCTCCACTGAACATCGTGGTTGCCATCGGTTCAGGCCCTTCCTGCCGGGGCCCGGCTGGTTTCTGGCGAGGCCATGATCCGAGTCCCGAAGGTCGGATCGCCGAGGGCCCGGGTCAGGGCGTGCGGATCCGACGAATCGGCGATGACCGCCTCCGCCCCGGGCCAGTTGACGGCCTGGAGGGCGGCCCGGATCTTGGGCACCATGCCGCCCGCTATCACGCCATCCGCGATCAGCCGCTCGGCCTCGTCGACAGTCATGCTCGCCAGCTTCTCTCCCGCGGCATCCCTGACCCCGTCGACGTCGGTCATGAGCACGAGCTGGCGGGCGCCGAGGCCCGCGGCGATCCCTGCGGCTGCGTCGTCGGCGTTGACGTTGCAGACGATGCCCTGCTCATCGCGGGCGAGCGGCGCCACCACGGCGATCTGCCCCGCCACGAGCAGCTGGTCGAGGAAGTCGCGCCGCACCCCGACGACGTGGGCGACGAGCCCCAGGTGGGGCAGACGCTCGGCGATCATGAAGCCACCGTCCACGCCGCTCAGACCCACGGCGTCGACGCCACGGTCGCGCAAGTCCGACACGAGCTCCGAATTCACCACTCCCCGGAGAACGGCCGCGGCGACGTCCAGGGCCGCCTGGTCGGTCACGCGCAGCCCGCCCTCGAACCGGCTGGGTACGCCGAGCCGTTCGAGCCACTCGGTGATGCGCTTGCCGCCGCCGTGGACGAGCACCACGGGCCGCCCGCGGCCCACCGTCGCGACCTCGTCGAGGACGTGCGCCTGGTCGGCGAGCGTCGTCCCGCCGAGCTTGATGACGAGGACTTCGCTCACGTCGTGTACTCCGCGTTCTCGATGACATAGCCCTCGGTCAGATCGCAGCCGAAGGCCTCGCCGGTGCCGCCGCCCAGGCCCAGGTGGAGGCGGATGAGGATCTCGGGCGCGTCCATGGCCTTGCTCACGGCCGCCCGGTCGAAGGGCAACGGCGCGCCGTTGAAGACGAGCGTGCCGGCGATGGCGATCTGGAGCTTGTCCAGGTCGAGCTCGGGCTGCCGTCCGGCCCGGGGCATGGCATCGACGTGGTGCAGGCCGGCGGCCTCGAGGAGCCCTTCGTCCGGCAGGCGGGCGTTACCCGCGGCGCTCGCCACGCGGCCCCAGTTGGGGTCGCGGCCGTGGACGGCGGCCTTCAACAGGCTGCTGCTTATGACGGAGCGGGCGATGGCCCGGGCGTCGTAGTCGTCGGCCGCGCCGCTGACCTGGCAGGTGATGAGCGTCGTTGCGCCCTCTCCGTCGGCGGCCTGCTGGCGGGCCAGCGCACGGGCCACGCCCTCGATCGCCGCGCCCAGCAGGGCGGCGCCCTCGCTGTCGGCGGGCACCGCGACCCTCGCCGCGCCCGATGCCATCAGGAATACCGTGTCGTTGGTGCTCGTGTCCCCGTCGACGCTGAGCTGGTTCCAGGTCCGCTGGACGATGGGCGAGAGCAGCTCGAAGAGCGTCTCCGGAGCGACGCCGGCGTCGGTCAGGATCACGCTCAGCATCGTGGCCATGCGCGGGTGGATCATGCCCACGCCCTTCGCGATCCCCGAAACGGTGACGGTGACCGGCGCGGCGTCTGACCCTGTCAGCTCCACCGTGGTCGTTGCCAGCTTCACCAGCTTGTCCGTGGTCATCATCGCGCCGGCCACAGCCTCGAGCCCCGCGCTCGACTCTGCGAGTTGAGGGATCAGTCGGGCAAGCCCGTCCTTGATCTTGGTCATCGGCAGCCGGACGCCGATTACCCCGGTCGACATCGCGAGCGTGCGGTCCGGCCCCGTGCTCAGCAAACCCGCCAGGAGCCTGGCCACCTCGGCCTGATCCGCGTCGCCCTCGACACCGGTTGCGGCGTTGGCCGAGCCGGAGGTGATCACGAGCCCGTCGGCCCAACCGAACCGCCCCCCGCCACCGATCTCGGTCGCATGGAGGTGCGCTCGCGAGAGTTTCACCGGCGCGGCAACCACCTGGTTGCTGGTGAAGACGGCGGCAACCGCGGCAGACTCGCCGGTGGTGGCGATTACGCCCATGTCGGGCTTGCCGGAGGGCTTGATGCCGGCCGCCAACCCGCCTGCCCGGAAACCGCGGGGCATCGCCGCCCGCTGCGCGACGTCCGGCAAGCGGCTGGTGAGGGGCCGCAGGTCGTCAAGGCGAGTCCCGCGTGCTGTCGAGGATCGATCGGGACCGGAGTGCATCAGATTCGGTTCCCTCCGAATGGGGGTCAGGGCGATCGGCGGCCTTGAGGGCGTCACCGGCCGGCGGTGGCGTTGATTGGGACAGCTAGGGAGCGATCGGATACTGCTCGAGCCCGACCGTCTCGGGCAGGCCGAAGAGGACGTTGAGCGCCTGGACCGCCTGTCCGGCGGCCCCCTTGACCAGGTTGTCGATCACGCCGAGAGCCAGGACGCGGCCGCTGCGGGGGTCGACCCTGACGCAGATCCGGCACAGGTTGCTGCCGAAGACGTGCTTGGTTGCCGGCGGCTCGCCGACGACCTGGATGAATGGCTCGTCGTGGTAGGCCTCGTCGTACAGGGCATCGATCTCCGCCTGGGTCACCGGGCGTGTCGGCCGGACATGGCAGCTGGCCAGGATTCCCCGCGTCATCGGGACTAGATGCGGCAGGAAGTCCACCGTGGCAACGCCCGGGTTTGCATCGCCCCGGCCGAGCGGGCCGCGCGCGCCCTGTTGCCTGAGCTCCTGCTCCATCTCGGCCGTGTGACGGTGGGTGAAGAGGCCGTAGGCCTTGACGCTTTCGTTGACCTCGGCGAAGAGCAGGTCGGACTTGGGTTCGCGGCCGGCGCCCGACACGCCGCTCTTTGCGTCTACAACCAGGTCGCCGATCAACCCAGCCCTGGCCAGCGGGGCCAGAGTCAGGATCGTCGCCGTCGGGTAGCAGCCCGGCAGGCCGATGATCGTTGCCGGCCGATCGACGGCGGCGCAGATCTCGTCCCGGTGCAGCTCGGGCAGGCCGTAGACGGCCTCGGCCAGCAGGGCGGGCGCAGGATGCTGGAACTTGTACCAGTCTGGGTAGTCCGCCGGGTCATGGAGACGGAAGTCGGGGCCCACGTCGAGCAGCGCCGAACCGCGGGCGACGATCTCGCCGGCCATGCCCGCGGCGACGCCGTGCGGCAGTGCGGTGAAGATGGCATCGGCCTCTGGTATCGCCTCGTCGATGACCAGCCCCGATTCGCTCAGGTGCGGGTGCGAGGCGGCGATCGGCTGGTTGTCGCGGTTGCGGCCCTGCAGACCGGCGAGTCTTACGTTGGGGTGATGCAGCAGCAGCCGGACCAGCTCGCCGCCCGCATAGCCGGTCGCTCCGACGATACCGACGGTGATGGCCCCACCACCGCGTCCCTCTCGATAGGCCTTAGGCCCCAAACCGCTCTTCGACCCGGCCTTGGATGAATCGCCCGCGCTCGCCGGCGCGCCGGCAGCCGAAACCGTCGTCCCTTCGCGGAGGGTGGCAGAGTCGCCGTCGGGCACGGATCGAATCGCGGTCATGGTGAGTAACTATACGGTCTGGTGAATAGTCATGCAAGGCCGCGAAGCGCCCTCACCTGGCGGCGCCGCCGGCCGGTGCGGCAGCAACGTGTGATTGAGTGTTGATGCGTCAACAAGGGTCGGACGGCTCTCCGAGCGCAGTCGGATCACGCCCGACGGGGAGATCGAGGTCATCCGCCGCCACCATCCGGGCGCGAACGCCAACCGGATTCGCCCGTTGCGGTTCGCGCGAAGGTAGCCGGACGGGTCACTCCGTGACGGGAACGCCGAACTAGAGCGTCCCGTCGCCGCTGCTCACAATGAGGCCGGCCGGACCGAGCACCGGCCCTTCGTCCACGTTGGTCCATTTTGGCACGTCGCCCGATTGTGCAAGTTCGGTCTGTGTCAGGTCGTCGTTGACGACGAAGAAGGTCGCCGGCGTAAGGTCCTGCGACACTGACTCCAGGACCTCGTGGCTGCCGGCTTTGAGGGGCCAAGGATCACAGGGGGTGGTTGAGCACTTTAACTCCGTCGGGCCACTTGACCGGTGCGGCAGCGCGGTGTGAGTGTCTGTTGAGGCCCGCGCGTAGTGCACTGCGCTCGGTCCGTATCGACGTTGGTGGGAGAATCTGTCTCAAGCGCAGGAAGTATTGACGCGCGGTCTGTATCCACGGCCGCTGGGAGACCGCGCAGAGCCACTGGCGAGACCCGCCTGCCTCGATGCGTCCCGGAAGGAGAACCGCGATGCGCTGGCGTCTCCGGGCAGAACGATTGGTGGTTGGCGCGGCCGTCGCTTCGCTGCTCGGTGGATGCGCCGCGGGCGCCGCCACCACTCCGTCCCCTGTGAGCGGAAACGAGCACATCTATTGGGCCAACCGGGTCACCGAAGAGAACACAAATGGCCTGACGACAATGGGGCGGGCCAACCTCGACGGGACCGGGGTCAACCAGAACTTCATCACGGGCGCGAACAGCATGGCCGGCGTGGCGATCGTCGGGGACTACCTCTACTGGGCCAACAGCGAGGACGTCACGATCGGGCGGGCCAACCTCGACGGGACAGGGGTGAACCAGAGCTTCATCGGTGACGCCAGCGGTCCCTTTGGGCCAGCGAGCGACGGACGATACCTCTACTGGGCCAACCACAGCAGCGGGACGATCGGGCGGGCCAACCTCGACGGGTCAGGGGTGAACGAGAGCTTCATCAGCGGCGCCGGGACACCTGTCGCTGTCGCCGTCAGCGGCAGCTACATCTACTGGGCCGACTATCTTGGCAACACGATCGGGCGGGCCAACCTCGACGGGACCGGGGTAAACGAGAGCTTCATCAGCGATACCAGCGGTCCCGCCGGGATCGTGATCGCGGGAGGCTACATCTACTGGAGCAACCCCGGCAGCGGCACGATCGGGCGGGCCAACCTGGACGGGACAGGGGTGAACCAGAGCTTCATCAGCGGTGGCTCCGCGCCGCTCGGGTTGGCGGTTGGCCCGTAGGAAGTCTCGCCGCCTGACCGGCTGTCCGGCCCGCCCGGTGGCGTCGTCCTTCTCGGTCTGTGGCAGCGACGGGCTGCTCGCTCGCGATCAACGCGGCTCACCACACTGCCGCACCGGCTGGCCGGAAGGGGAATAGTCGCCTCCTGACTGCCCAGCCCATCAACAGCCATCACACCCTGCTGCCGCATCGGGCCGCCGGCTAGCGAACGACGGGCTGGCCGATGAAGAGCGACGGGTCGGGAACCTCACGGCCGGCTCCGTCGAGTTGCGCCATCGTGTCTGCGTCGAGCTGGAGCTCCATGCCGCCGAGCTGTTCCTCGAGCTGGGCCACGCTGCTGACGCCGGCAATCGGGATGATCGGTGGGGTGCCGGCCGCCAGCCACGCCAGCACGACCTGGGTTGGCGTCGCGCCGAGTTCGCGCGCGACCCGCCGCAGGACCGCCATTCGCTCGACGTTGGCGGCGTGGCCATACTCGGCCCGCGGGGCCATGTCGGCGCGGGCGTAGAGCCCGGTCAAGAGCGGCGAGTAGGCAAGCAGAGTCAGGCCCTCGGTCTCCGCGTAGTCGATCATGTCCTGCGAGATCAGGTTCAGCTGTCGGGGCCCCGGGATCGGAAGGAGGTAGCTGTGCTTCTGCTGTAGGGCCGTGTAGGCGGGCCGCCCGGCGGAGCGGGCGAGAGCCCGGGCCCGCTCCACCCGCCAGACCGAATGATTGCTGGCGCCGAGCAGACCCACCGTGCCGGACTCGGCGAGACCGGCCAGGGCGTCGACAGTCTCTTCCTGAGGAGTGGAGCGATCGTCGATGTGGGCGTAGAGCAGGTCGAGGCGATCCTTGCCGAGCTGGCGCAGGCTCAGCTCCGCGTCCTCGATGATCGCCCTGCGGCCGAGACCCTGCCAGTTCTCCGGGCCGGGGTGGCCCGGCACCAGCGTCCGGGCGCCGACCTTAGTGGCGACGACCATTCGATCCGTCACGCCACGCGAGGCCATCCACCTGCCGAGGGTCCGCTCGCTCTCGCCCGAGTCGCCGTTCCACTGGCCGTAGTTATTGGCCGTGTCCAGGAAGGTGCCGCCGCCTTCCAGGAACCGGTCGAGGATCGCGAACGAAGTCTTCTCGTCGGTCCTCGTGCCCATGTACATCGTGCCGAGACACAGCTCACTGACCGTGAGGCTCACTCGGCCGTCGCCGAACGTTCGTTGTCGCACCGAGTTCTCCTTTGCCCGCTCGTTCGTTTGAGTGGTCGCAGTGTGACAGCCGAGTGGTATGGTCGTAATATCCAATTCGATGGAACAATACCAGACCAATCTCGCTTGGGACACGCTGCTGGATCTGGGCAGGCCCGGTACGGGGCCGCTCCACGCGCGGCTGTCGCGAGCCTTGCGCGAGGCAATCCGCAGCGGCCGGGTTCCCGACGGTGCCTCCTTGCCGCCGAGTCGCGAGATGGCCGCCGACCTCGGCTGCTCGCGCTGGGTTGTGACCGAGGCATACGAGCAGCTGGTCGCCGAAGGATACGTGGAGGGCCGGGTCGGGTCGGGGACGCGGGTGAGACGAGTCGAAGAAGGAGCCGCGTCGCCGGAGGGGCAGGTTGACCGGCCCGCGCCGGCGGCCGGTCGCGTCGCGGCGCCGTCCGGTCCCCTGCCGGTCTTCACTGGGCAGCGCATCGACATGGCGCCCGGGCTCCCGGACCTGCGCCACTTCCCGATGGCCCGGTGGCTCGCGGCCTGCCGCTCGGTCGCCGCGTCGCTGCCATTCACGGAGCTCGGATACCCCGATCGCGGCGGTCATCGCCAGCTCCGCGAGGTGCTGGCGGGCTACCTCATGCGGGTCCGCGGAGCGGTGGTCGACCCGCTGGACGTCACTGTGACGACGGGCGTGACCGACGGCGTGACCAGGGCCTGCCGGGCGATGGGGCTCGCCGGCATCGAGGTCGTGGCGACGGAGGATCCGGGCTGGAACCGGCTGCGCGAGGCCGTACGGGTGGCCGGCCTGGAGAGCGTGCCGGTGCCCGTCGACGAGCACGGACTGCAGGTCGAGCTTCTAACCGACCTGCCGCAGGTTCGGGCAGTAATCGTCGGCCCAGCTCACCAGTTCCCGACGGGTGCGGTCCTGACCCCGGAGCGGCGCACCGCACTGCTCGAATGGGCGCGCCGCGCCGACGGCCTGATCCTCGAGGACGACTACGACGCCGAGTTTCGATACGATCGCCGGCCGGTCGGGACCATGCAGGGTACCGACCGTAGCCGCGTCGCGCTCCTGGGCTCGCTCAGCAAGTCGCTCGTGCCGGCCCTGGGAATCGGCTGGATCGTGACGCCGCCGTCGTGGACCGAAGCGGTTCGCGAGACCGAGGTTCGGCCGGCGGCGCCGCCGTTGCTGGATCAGCTCGCGTTCGCGGAGCTCGTCGAGTCCGGCGCCTACGACCGCCACATGCGGGCCGCCCGCAAGAGATACCGCGCCAGACGTGACGCGCTGGTCGCGGCGCTGGCCTCGCTCATGCCAGACTGTCACGTTTCGGGGGCGGCTGCGGGTCTCCACTTGCTGGTGCGCCGGGCGGGCCTCTTTGATGCCCCGGTCGTCGTCACGAGGGCCGCTCAGCTCGGGGTCGACGTCGCGAGCCTCGATGCCTACCGGATCTCGAACCGGGCGATCGGGATGGGCCTGGTGCTCGGCTACGGCAACCTGGGCGACGGCGAGGTCACGGAGGGCGTGGCTCGGCTGGCGGAGGCGATGGCGAAACCGGCCGGCTACACGTAGCCCGCGGCGACCATCAGAACCCAGGCGAGCATGAACCAGTGCAGCAGCCAGCCCCATATGAACGAGCGCGTCCGCCAGGCCAGCAGCCCGAAGAACGCCCCGCCAACCAGCGTCGAGAGTTGCTCTATCTCGGGCTTCCAGACGTGCATGAGCGCGAACGGGATGATCTGGAGCCAGATCGCGTCGGTGCCGTATTTGCGACCTAAAGCCCACAGCAGCCAGCCCCGGAAGAAGAACTCCCAGGCGAAGAGGTCGACGCCGGTGTCGACGATCAGGCGCCACATCGGTCGGCCGTCGATCGTGTCGGTGTAGTAGGCCCGGAAGTCGGGCAGGCGGCCGAGGATCCAGATGATGACGGCCATCGCCGCGATCCCCGCCACCACGATCGGGAGGCCGAGGCGCCAGTCGCCCAATCGGAGGCCGTAGCGCCTCGGGTCCTCGCGCCATGCCAGCACGATGATCGCGACCGGGATGATGAACTCGAGCACGAACCGGTCGTATTCGGCCTGTACGAATCGGTTGTTGAAGGCGAGGATCAGGATAACCGTCGCCAGCGAGACGATCTGGACAATACGGGCATCGAACTCCACGCCCCAGACTCGCCACTTCCGGGCGGGCCAGTCGCCTCCGACCGGCGGCCCGGGTGCGCCATCCGGGGCGGGCGCAAGCCAGGCAGCTAGCGCACGTGGAAGAGGCATTCGGTCGTGCTTCCGTACGTGGCGCACATTACTCGTTCTTTGGAGGACCAGGCCGTCCCCGAGACACCCGCGGGGGCACCCGCGTCGGAGGGTTCGAGATACCAGCGCACGCCCTCGGCGTATAGATCGCCGGTGTTGGCCAGCCCGACGATCGTCGTGGTTGCCTTCGAGCGCATCAGGAACAGCGCCACGTCACGACCGGCTACCACCTGACCGGCCGGCACCGCGTCTGCGAACTGGTTCTGTATGACGACCAGGTCGTAGGTAGCGCTGCCGGCCCACCGGCCGTACCAGGCGAGCCCCGGGACTGCGGCGGCGATGAGGACCGCCCCAATAAGCAGATTCGGCGCGGCCCTTCGCATCGGCGCCCCTCTGCTGCGTTGCGCTGCGGGTGGGACTTCGCTCGGCGGGGCGGCGGCCTCAGTCGTGGTGACCGCGGTTTCGTCCGGCGCGGCTCCGGCCGCCAGCTTGTCGCGCAGCCAGCCAACGACGAGGTGGAGCCCGATGGCCGCCAGGATCGCCATCGCCGGCACGAGCGGGACCACGTAGCGGTTCGGCCGGTACGAGACGAGCATCATGATCCCGAAGCCGAAAGCCGCCCAGGCGAAGGCAGCGGCCGCGAGCCTCGACTCGGTTTCGTCGAGCCGCTTGCGCAGCGCCGCGATCGCTACCGCTCCGGCGGCGCTGAGGACGATCAGGGGCAACAGGATGAAGCCGAAGAGGTAGTCGTTCGAGCCCGTCAGGTAATCCTTGATCGACCTTACCAATGCGTCCGGCGTCAAATTCCACTGGTACGGCGGCCAGATCTTGATGTCGACCGCCACGGCCGCGCCGTTCGGAAGCCAGATGACGATCGCCCACAGGAGACCGGCGACGGCGATCACGGCCGACGCGCCGGCGACCCAGCGCCGCACCCCGCTATCGCGCCAGCCCCAGATCAGGCCCAAGGCCAGGAGGATTCCGACGACCGAGAAGAGGGCGTTCGGCTTGGTCCCGATGGCCACGGCGTAGCAAAGGCCGCTGACGGCTCCGCCTCGAAGACCGGGGCGGTCTTGCCTCGCCAGCACCAGCGTGCCGAGGGTGATCCCGAGAACCACCAGGTCCTCGAGGAACGCCAGCCGGCCGTAGAAGAGGATCAGGCCCGAGGCGGCGAACGCGACGCCGCAGAACGTGGCGACGGCCCGGCCCAAGATGCCTCGAATGCCCCAGACCAGTGCCGTGGCCGTCAGCGATACGCAGACGATCGAGACGAGGCGAGCCTGCACGATCCCGACTCCCACGAGCTTGAGCCAGGCGGCTTCGATCAGGCTGAAGGGCAGGTTGACCAGATACAGATTCCATTCGTCCGTGCTCCAGTGACCGAGCTGGACGAAGTTGCGGGCGTTGGCCAGGTTGAATGCCTCGTCCGTGAACGGTGCGAAGCTGGCTGTGGCCCTGCTGGTCGGATCGGCGGCCACGAACGCGGCAAGCACAGCGAACAGGCCCAGGCCGACGAGCAGCGCTTCCCACGGGAGATCACGCAGCCGGCCCGTGCCGCCGGACGGCAGCTCGACAGTCGCGGCGAGAGGCGTCGATTCCGCCGTCACGGCTGAAGTCTCGGGATGTTGTGCCACAGGATCCCGTACGTGACGGACACCATGCTGAACAGGATCAGCAGACGCTCGAGCCGGCCGTTCCAGTAGGCCGCCCAACGGCTCGAGCCCATGGCGATGAGGGCGATCAGGAAGGGCGTGAAGTCGAGCGAGTAGCGGAAGCCGTACTGGATGTATCCGCCGCCGTAGTAGAGGAAGACCGGCACCGCGACGAGCGCCGTGGCGATCCACAGCAGCCGGGCCGTCCGCTCCTTGAAGCCGGCCCACAGGGCGGTCAGAAGCGCCGGCGACACCAGCAGCATCGAGAGCCCGTACGGATTGGCCGTCAGGAACGGGAACCCGGGCATGGTCTTGAACGGCGCCAGGACCGCCAGTCGGAAGTTCTCGGGTATCTGCAGGACGGAGAAGAGTCCGAGCGCCCGGCGCGCCAGAAGATCCTGCTGGGCCAGGTACGAAATGGTGTAGCCGGCCTGAAGTGGCGACCCGAACCTGACCCAGTTGAACCATCCGTAGATGGCGAGCGCGACTCCGAGTGGGGCGGCGAAGGCAGCGGCTGTCATTGCCAGCGACCGGCGAGCGTCGCGCTTCTGCCAGAGCAGGGCGATCCCGAACGGAACCGCGGCCAGAGCCGTCGTGGGCCTGGTCAGGAACGCAACGGCCATGCAGGCGCCCAGAACGCCGGGCCGGCGCCGTCCCGCCCACTCGATCAGGAAGACGGTCAGGGCGAGGAAGGACTCGGCGTGGGCAAGGTAGTAGAAGTCGCCGAAGACCGACACGTAGAAGAGAAGCGTGCCGAAGGCCGTGAAGCCGGCGACCCAATAGGCGAGTGAGCCGCGAGCACCGTATGCGCGAGCCAGCGGCAGGGCCAGGATCGCGGCTGGAATGCCGACGGCCACGCCGACGATGTGACCGGCCTGGCTCTGCAGCGCGCTGAGAAAGGCAAAGGGGAGGTATGGCAGCAGCTGGAGGGGTCCGACGGCTATGTAGTACCGGCCGCCGATGTCGACCGAGTCGACCGTGCCCCGGAACGAGTCCGAGTCGAGCCGGCCGTTGAGCACCGAAGCCGCGAGCGTCATCATCCGGTCGGTCGGCAGGTGCCGCCAGTAGACGGAGGCCGCCGTCGCTGCCGCGTAGACGAGGATCACCGCGACGCAGAACAGGGCGTCGCCCCGGCCGAGGCGATGCCAGATGCGCTGCACCGGTGGGTTCGTGGCGGACGTCACAGCGGCGAAGTATAAGCGGCTGCGCTCGGCTCTTCGGCCACGGTTGGGCCTGCGGCCGCGCGCCGGGGTGACCCCGGCCGGCCCGGGCCCCCGCGGAATGGGCGTCCTATTCGTCCAGGACGTCCCGCAACGGGCCGGTGACGACGACCTCGGCGGACTCTTCGCTCGGTGGCGTCCCGTCCGTGCCGGGTCGTTTGATCGTGTAGCGATGGCTGATCGCCGTCGGCCCGGCCGCGATCTGGGCACTGACCGTGCAATACCTCGTGGCGGAGAGCTCGATGGAACGGCGCACAGCCTCCGTTTCGACGTCGCCCTCGACGACGTGCAGGATCGTGATCGCGGTGAAGACGTTGGGCGTCTTCTCGCGCTGTGTGCCGGTCACCTCGACCGAGTATCGATCGACGACCTGGCGCTTCTTGTTGAGGATCTCGACGACGTCCATTGCGGTGCAGCCGGCGATTGCAGCAAGGACGAGCTCGGTCGGTCGCGGGCCCGTGTTGCCGGCCGCATTGTCGACGACCACGTCGTGGCCCGAGCCCGTCTGCGCGACGAACCGCAACCCGCCTTCGTGCTTGAGGCTGAGGTGCTTCTGACCCACATGTTCCTCCTGCCCTGAGGGATCGGCTCGAGAGGGACGCTCGCGTGCAGCCTACCGCCCCCGCCGCATTCCGGCCGCTGAGGGCCGCAGGACGGAGGTATCGGCCCGCGCCTCGGTCGGCCCGGCCGGGGCGGCGAATTGCTCGTGGTACAGACGGGCATAGAGCCCGTCGGCCGCCATCAGCTGGGCGTGGGTGCCCCGTTCGACGATCCGGCCGCGTTCGTAGACCAGGATCAGGTCGGCGCGCAGGATGGTAGAGAGGCGATGGGCGATGGCGATGGTCGTCCGTCCGGCCTCGAGCCCCTCCAGGGCTCCCTGGATGAGTCGCTCGCTGACGGTGTCGAGCGCCGAGGTCGCCTCGTCGAGGATCAGCACGCGTGGGTCCTTGAGCAGGACGCGGGCGATCGCGATGCGCTGCTTCTCGCCGCCGGAGAGCTTGTAGCCACGCTCGCCGACCGTCGTGTCGTAGCCCTCGGGCAGCTCCATGATCCGGTCGTGGATCGCCGCCGCCCGGGCCGCGACCTCCAACTCCTCGTCCGTGGCATTGGGCCTGGCGTAGCGGAGGTTGTCGCGAACGGAGCTGTGGAAGAGGTAGGTCTCCTGGGTTACGAACCCGACGATCTGGCCGATCGACTGCAGCCGGATCTTCCGGACGTCTATCCCGTCGATCTCGACCGCGCCCGAGTCCACGTCGTACAGCCGCGGGATCAGGTACGTCGTGGTCGTCTTGCCGGCCCCCGATGGGCCCACAAGCGCCACCAGCTGGCCCGGCTTGACCTCGAAGTCGATACCGTCGAGGGCGAACTGGCGGGGTGTATCGAGGTCGGCATCGGCGCCGTTCGACGCCTCCGGGCCTTCGATGGCTACCAGCGAAGCCTTCGTCGGGTAGTGGAACGAGGCGTCGCGGAGTCGGACGCGGCCGCTCACTTCCGCGGGGTCGAGCGCCACCGCGTCGGGCGCGTCGGCGATCTCGGGCTTCATCTCCAGGTACTCGAAGATCCGATCGAAGAGGGCGAGCGCACCCTGGAGCTCCACCTGGACGTTGAGCAGCTGGCCAAGTGGGAAGAAGAGCCGGCTTTGGAGCGTAGTGAACGCCACGATGTCACCGATGCTCGGTGGGTGCGGATCGTGGTTGATCGCCAGGTATCCGGCCAGCCAGTAAACGAAGGCCGGGATGATCGACATGATCGTGCCTATCAAGGCGAAGAACCACCGGCCGACCATCGCCTGGTGGATCTGGTTCCGCGCGACCCGTTCATTGAGGCCGGCGAAACGCCGTATCGACGCTTCCTGCTGGCCGAAAGTCTTCGACAGCAGGATTCCGCTGACGCTGAGCGTCTCTTCGGTCGCGGCCGTCATGTCCGCGAGCGACTTCTGCGTTTCGGTCGAAGCGGCCCGCCGGACCTTGCCGACGCGGTTGGCGATGAAGGCGAAGATGGGCAGCATCGCCAGTGAGAGGGCCGTCAGCCGCCAGTCGATGAAGAGCATGGCGACGATGGTGCTGACCACCACCGCTACGTTGCTCGTGATGCTGGCTGCTGTGTCAGTGACGACGGACTGGATCCCGCCGACGTCGTTCGACAGGCGGCTCTGGATCTCGCCCGTCCGAGTCTCGGTGAAGAAGCGGAGCGGCATGCCCTGGAGATGGGCGTACAGCGCGCCGCGGAGGTCGCGCATCACGTTCTGGCCGACCATGTTGTTGACGTAGCTCTGGCCGACGCCGATCAGGCTCGACACGATCGGGATGGCGATCATCAGAACGACGAAGAGGTTCAGCAGCCCGAAGTCGCGCCGCGGGATGGCGATGTCGATGAGCAGCTTGAGCAGGATCGGGTTGATGACGCCCAGGAAGCTCGTTATCAGGATCGCGCCCAGGACGACCAGGACCTCGAGCTTGTAGGGCACGAAGAAGACCATGATTTTGCGGGCGGTTCGAGTGCGCCGTTCGCGCGGCACGGGCTGCTGCTTCTCGCGGAGGGTGGAATTGGCAAAGCGGTGGCGACCACCGCCGGCGAAGGACATCGGGACTCCTGTGTGTGCGAAGACCCTAGCAGCCGAGTTCGACTACCGCCCGCGCCGACCTTCTCAGGCTCGGAACGGGCCTCGAACCGGTCAGTTGCGCGCCAGCGTCTTCAGATCGACGGCGAAGGCCATCGCCGACCAGTCGATCGGCTGCGGGTCGGCCCGCTGCCGCGCCGGCACCCGCCCTAGCGCGAGGTGGCGGTTCCCGCTCGCGCCGTGTCGACCGTGGGGGCCCGATGCGTTTCCGCATCGAGAGCCGTCTGCGCCTCCAACCACCGCTCGGCATCGATGGCCGCCCGACAGCCTTCACCGGCCGCGGTCACCGCCTGGCGGTAGCGATGGTCGTCCACATCGCCGGCGACGAAGACCCCGTCGATGTTCGATGCCGTGGTCGCGCCTTCGGTCCGCAGGTAGCCCTTCTCGTCGGACTCGAGCCAATCGCGGAAGACGGCCACGTTGGGTCTGTGACCGATGGCGACGAACAGCCCCTCCAGCGGCAGGGTTTCCTCGCCAGGTTCGTCGGTCTTGCCGAGACGCAGACCCTCGACGTGGTCCTGGCCGAGGACTTCTTTCACCGTCCGATTCAGATGGAGCTGGATCTTCGGGTGTGTCGCAGCGCGAGCCTGCATGATCTTGCTGCCCCGGAACGCGCCGCGGCGATGGATCAGGTGGACCTTCGTCGCGAAGTGGGTGAGATACAGAGCCTCTTCTAGGGCGCTGTCTCCGCCGCCGACGACGGCGATCTCCTTGCCGCGGAAGAAGAATCCGTCGCAGGTGGAACATGCGCTCACGCCCCTGCCGCGAAGCCGGGTCTCGCTGTCGATGCCAAGCCACAGCGCCTCCGCCCCGGTCGCGACGATGACCGACCGGGCCCGGTACTCGACGCCGGCGGCCCACAGCCGGAACGGCCGGCTGCTCAGGTCGACGCGATCGACGTCAGCGTCGACGACCCGGGCGCCAAAGCGCTCGGCCTGCTTGCGGAAGAGGCTCATGAGCTCCGGGCCCTGGATCCCGTCGGGGAATCCGGGGTAGTTCTCGACGTCGCTGGTGATCATCAGCTGGCCACCGCCAACGACGCCGCCGATGACGATCGGCTCGAGGTTGGCTCGAGCGGCATAGATTGCGGCGGTGAGGCCGGCCGGGCCTGAGCCAACGATGACGAGCCGGGCGTCCACCGGCCGGCCAGAACCGTTCGCGGCCGGAACCGCCACGGCGGGCATGGCCCCGTCGCCTTCGACCGGGGCGAGCACGGTCAGCTTGAGGCCGGCCAGCGGGCTGTTTGTCTTGTTCGTCGTGTCATTCGCCATGAGTCAATCCTAGCACGGTTGCGATACTCCCGGGGAGTATCAAGCCCGCCAGGCGCGTCCTTTCACGCCTGCTTTGGAGCTGCCGGTCGACCGCCCGCTGCGGCCGGCGGTGTCGGCCGTGTTCGCGAACCAGGGCCGCGTCCGCTGGAACCGGGCCGACTCCCCGGTTGTCGCCCTAGATAGCAGCTGTCTCTATGGAGTGGACCTGGGGAATCACGTCCCGGCCCAGCGTCTCGAGGTTGCGCAGGTCGTGCACGTTCGTCAGGTTGAAGATGACGTGCTGGACGCCGACCTGTGCCAGCCTGCGGAAGGCCGCGATGATCTCGGCCGGCGTCTGCGCAGCCAGATCGACGTGCGCCAGGTTCGTCCGTTCTATCTCTTCGAACGGTCGACCGACTTCGGTGCAGCGCTCGCGCAGGACAGAAAACTTGTGAGCCAGCTGGTCCGGGCCACCGAAGATGTTGCAGGCGTCGGCGTACTTCGCCACGAGCCGCAGCGTCTTCTGCTCGCCGCCGCCGCCAATGATGATCCTGGGGTGGGGCTTGGTCAGCGCCTGCGGGGAGTTGAGCAGCCGGCCGGCGTGGTAGTGCTTGCCTTCGAAACGCTCCTCCGAGCCGCGTGGGCCCTGCCACATGGCGTGGACGATCTGGAGCGTCTCCTCGAGCATCTCGAACCGGACGCCGAGCGGTGGCATCGGGAACCCGAGGCCGTGGCTCTCCTCCTCGTTCCACGCGGCTCCGATTCCGAGGTACGCCCGACCGCCGCTCAGGACGTCGAGTGTCGTGGCCGCCTTGGCCCAGAGCCCGGCTTCGCGGTAGTGAACCCCGCCCACCATCAGGCCGAGCGTCGCGGTCTTCGAATGCGCGGCCATGAACCCAAGCGCGGTCCAGCCCTCGAGCATGGGTTCCTCGGGTCGGCCCACGCCGCGGATCTGGTAGAAGTGGTCCATCACCCAGAGCGAGTCGAGGCCCGCGGCGTCCCCCGCCTCGGCGATCCGGCCGAGCGTCGGCCCGATTGCCGCGTCGCCGCCGGGCCACGTGAACGAGGGAACCTGTAGCCCGATCTTCATGGGTGTCTCCGTGAGGCGGGCGCGACCATTGGGTGCAGCCGGCGGTGAGGACGAGATGGTGGCAGCAGGTTAGCACCGAGCGGTCGATGTCCCGAACCATTGCCTGGCCGGCGATACTGGGCCGGAGCGGAGGCGGTGATGGCAGACGCGATCTTCGACCAGAGGGTGGAACCTAGCCGCACGGCGCTCCAGGAGCTACTGTCGATCCGGTCCGGTCTGTGGCTCCTTCTGGCTCGACGGATCGAGGAGCTCGGCGGACGCGGAGCCTGGGCTTGGGGCGGCGCCAAATACGGTTGGGAGCTCAAGTTCCGGCGCGGCGCCAGACCCTTCGCGACCCTGACGCCGAAGCCGAACGGGTTCGTGATCCTGATCGTCCTCGGCAGAGCGGAGGTGGCGGCCGTCGATCCAGCGGCCCTCGGTGAGGGCGTCAGGTCCACATTCGAGGGAGCACGGCAATTGCCCGACGGGATGTGGCTCTTCCATTCCGTCGAGTCGGAGCGGGACGTTGCGGACGCGGTTGCGCTCCTGGAGTTGAAGTTACCGCCGACCGTTCGGGCTCGGCTGGCGGCCTCTCGGCGGGGCTAGGGTTTGCGTTTTGGGCGTCTCCTCTGGTAGGGTGGGTGACGAATCGACACGGTCCTCCCGCACCATCACAGGGGGCCGTCCCCCCAGCGGAGCACCTGTATTGCGTCACGCAACCGCGGCGATGAATCGGGCTCTCAGCCGCCTGGCGCTTCTCGCGAGGTCTCGCGCCCTTCGCGTGGCGGACGTCCGCACGATCGATCCGGTCGGTCGAGTTCGTGAGACGTTGGCCCGACTCTCCGCCCGCGACGGCATGGACCGGCTCATCCCCATCGCGGTGTGTGCGCTCCTGATAGTCGCCGCCCTGGTCAGCTCGTTGCCCGAGGTTCCCGCAGCGTCTGCCGCTGCCCGTCCCACGACCTCAGTTCAGGTCGCCGCGATGCAATACCCGCAGTTCGGCCAGGGCGACGGCCCGGCGGCGGCCGATTACAGCGACCTGTATCTCGGCGACGGCTCGATCCCGAACACGCTCCAGAACCCCGGCGTCGGCACCGACGCAAAGACACTGCTCAAGGTCTACGCGGTCCAGTCGGGCGACACGCTGGGCGCGATAGCGGGGAGGTTCGGGCTGGCCACTTCGACGGTCTACTGGGCCAACAAGTCCAGCCTGCCGAACCCGTCGTCGCTTCGCGTCGGTCAGCAGCTCCTCATCCCTCCGATCGACGGGCTGCTCGTGACGGTGTCTTCGAAGGACACCCTGGACTCGCTGGCTGCCAAATACCACGTCACGGCCCAGGACATCGTCGATACGAACAACCTGCCTGATACCAAGCTGACGGCCGGCCGGACGCTGCTGATCCCGGGCGCCAGCGGCGGCCCGATGCCCGTTCCGAAGACCGTCTCCAGCGGCGGAAGCGGCCGGACTGTCCGGGTCGGCTCGTGGATCTGGCCGGTCGACGGCTACAGCTACATCAGTCAGTACTTCTGGTCGGGCCACCACGCCATCGACATCGCGGCGGCATTCGGAACGCCGGTGGTTGCGGCGGTCGGCGGGACCGTGGTCAAGGCCGGTTACAACGGGTACACGGGTGGCGGCAACGTCATCTGGGTGATGCAGGGCACCAGGCTCTACACGACCTACAACCACCTCTCCAGGTGGTACGTCCGCCCGGGCCAGAAGGTCTCCGCCGGCCAGAAGATCGGGCTCGTCGGCCAGAGCGGTGAGGCTACGGGTCCTCACCTCCACTTCGAGGTCTGGCTGGGCTACCCGTGGGGGCTCGGGACCGTGACCGATGCGGTCAACCCGTGTCTCTATCTGGCGGGCTGCTGAGCGCTGGCGGCCTGCTGAGGACCTCCCGCGGGCCGAGATCGCCGGCGGAGGCCAGTTCCTGCCGATCGGCCCTGCCATCGCCCTACGCGCTGAGCTAGAGACGCTCGATATGTCCTGGCGCGAAGCGCGGCCCGAACCGCGGGACCTTGATTCGTGAAGCCTCCAGCAGTCGGACCACTCGCGCGCGCTGGCCACGGTAGGGCTTGAGCAGCGAGAGCATTCGGGCGTCGTCTCCGCGCGGCTCTCCTGCGAGGGTCCAGGCCACGAGGTCTGGCAGGTGGGCGTCGCCGACGCTGACGGCGTCGGGATCGCCAAACGCGGCGCGGGTCGCCTCCGCCGCGGTCCACGGCCCGATGCCGGGGATCTGTCGCAGCCGCGCGCGCGCTTCCCCCGGCGCGAGCGCAATCAGCGCCTCAAGCTGCTGCTCGAGTCCGCCGAGTCGCCTGATCAGCTCCGCCCGCCGGCGCTCCAGACCCATCGGATGGAGCTCGAAGTAGGGGAGGGCCGCCAGAAGCGCGCCGCTTGCTGGCAGAAGCAGCCCGGCAGGCCCCGGTGCCGCATCGCCGAGTCGTCGGGCCAGGGCCGCGTACGCAGCCTGAGCCTCCCCGGCGGTGACCTTCTGCTCGGTCACGGCCGGGATCAGCGCCGGCAGGAGTTGCCCTGTCCTTGGCAGGCGCAGCCCGGGGAAGCGGCGTTGCAGCTCCCGAATGAGGCGGTGCTGAGGAACGAGCGCCGCCGGGTCGTCCAGAAGGCCGGCCAGCCCTGGCGCGGCGAGGAGTGCGAGCTCCGCGCCGGGCCCCCAGGCCTGGGCGTGGACCGCGGCATCGCCCGGTGCGGTCCAGAGGCGGATGCTCGCCGGCCCGGCGGCGGTTCGGCGGGCCAGCCATACGCCGTCGCGATCGAGGCGGATCGTCGGGTCGTCGAAGCCGTGCCGCAGTGGGGCGAGCGTGAGCCTCAGGTCGATCGGCTCCGGCGCGGCGAAACTCGCCTCGAACGGCGACTCCAACGGCACTGCGTCGCTGGCGTGGGCAGCCCCCTCCCCGCGCTCCGGCGCCGAGTGCCCGCCGTCGCGGCGCGGCGTCACTGGAACAGGTCGAACTCGCGCGGCATCAGTGCGTCCGCGATTCGGCCCTCGCCGCGAGTCGGGTTAGCTCCGCGCACGATTGCGGCCGGCCGCCCCGCGGTCTTGCCGAGGGCGAGCTCGGCGGCTGCGGCTATCTCGTCCGCCGTGGCACGCACGGTGCTGTGCATGATCCGGCCGTCCGCGTCCGGTTTGCCGCGCATGTCGTCGAGGGGGATCATCCCGCTCACGCCGATCGCCACGTCCACGATGCCCCATCGCCACGGCCGGCCGAAGCTGTCGGATATCACCACAGGCACGTCCACCCCGATTTCGGCCAGGACAGCAGCGCGCAGCCGCGCCGCGGACGCGTCGGGGTCGACGGGCAGCAGGGTCACCACATTCCCGGTCTGCGGGCCCATGTTCGAAGCGTCGACGCCGCCGTTGGCACACACGAAACCGTGGGGCGTCTCCGTGATGAGGACCCCGTTTGCCATGCGTACGACCCGCCGCGCTTCGCGCAAGACCACCTCGAGCTGGCGGGCGTCGCGGTCCCAGCGCTCGGCGAAGGCCAACACTTCCGGCCTCGGCTCGATCGTCGTGAGGTCCACGAGGGCACCCTCGGCCTTGGAGACGACCTTCTGGGTCACGACGAGAACGTCGTCCTCGGCGAGGGGCAGCGCACCGACCGTCGCACGCAAGGCCGCGATCAGGTGACCCGCGAGATCGTCGCCAGGCCGTATCTCGGGTACGCCCTCGAGCGCGATGACCGAGAGCCGGCCATCGGAGCGCGGAACGCCGGCGGAGCCCGGCGCGCCCGAGCCGGTCATCAGCGGCCTGCCTCGTGGTCGAGGCCGCGCATGTCGGCCTCGAGCAGGTCGTCCGGCGTGTCCAGGTCGAACGCGAGCGGCCCATCGAGCTCCACGTAGGTCGCGCCGGCGGACCGCGCCGCCGCCGCGTGGGCGGCCCGGCTGTCCTCGCCGAAGCTGAAAGGGATCGCATCCGGTGGAGCGATGAGGAGTGCGTTCGTCCCGGTGCCGTGCTGGTCCGGCACCAGTGCGACGACCGGTCGGGTGGGCCACCTGCTCAGCGCGACCTCGGCGGTCTCCGCAAGCTGGTCTATCGCAGACGAGGTAACGCCGGGCAGGTCCGCCGGGAGCACCATGACGGCCGTGGCCCCGGCGCCGGCGGCGGTCCGCGACTCGGCCAGCCCTTCGTTGAGCCCTTCGGACCGCTGCAGGAACGAGGCAGCGCCCATCGACCCGACCCGGCGCACCAGGTCGGTGTCCATCGAGACCACGACCACGTCCGTCAGCCGAGTGGCTTGCAGCGCCTGCTCGACGGTCCGTCGAAGCAGCGCCAGGATCAGGTCGGCGCGCTCCTCGGCGTCGAGAGGCTCGCCCAGGCGCGACTTTGCGCCGCTCAGCGAGCGAACCGGCACGAGAGCCACGATGCGATCGAGACTCGGGCCAGTCATTCGGCCTCGACCCGTCCGTTGGGCCGGTCGGCCGCGTCCCGATCGGCGCTCTCAGGCCCGTTGTGTCGATCTCCGGCCTTTCCCGCGCCCGCCCAGGCGGCGGCGGCAAGCATCTCCCGTGCAAGGAGGACTCGCGATCCGGCGCCAGTCATCACCGTGTCCGTGACCACGACGTCGATCCCCAGCGCTCGAATGGCCGGCTCGCTGGTTGCGTCCTGGCGATCGATGACGAATACGTCGATCAGTCCGGCGTCGACGTACCGGCGGGCCACTCCAGCGGCGCTTGGTTCATCGCCGAGGCTGGCGAGCATCCGATCGGCCGGGCCGCGGAGGGCCTTGCCGCCGACGATGCCCGACAGACCCACCACCGGCACGCCGCGGCGCCGAGCGGCACCGATCTCCGCGAGCATCCCCGGAACGGCGAGGATCGGCCCGATCGAGACGATCGGGTTCGACGGGCCGACGATTATCGACTCGGCGCCTCGGATGGCTTCGGATACCTCCGGACTGACGGCCGAATTCTCGGCGCCGTCGAAGCGAACCTCGAGGACGGCAGGTTCCTGCCGCAGCCGGACGAAGTAATCCTGGAAGTCGAGCCAACCATCCGGCGTCCGGACGCGCGTTCGAACTGGCTCGTCGGCCATAGGGAGGATGCGCGAATCAACTCCCATCGACCTCGCCAGATCGAGCTCGACCTCGGTCAGCCGGACCCCGCGCTGGAGTCGCTCGGTTCGGAAGAGGTGCGTCGCGAGGTCGCGGTCGCCGAGCCGGAACCAGATCGCGTCGCCGAGACGCGCCAGCTGGCCCATCACCTGCCAGGTCTCCCCGGCGATGCCCCAACCCTGCGCCGGATCCGCCACTCCCGCGAGCGTGTACATGACCGTGTCCAGATCCGGGCAGATGGTCAGGGAGTGGCGCTCGAGGTCGTCGCCGGTGTTGACTACGACCGTCAATTCGCCGGGTGCGAGGATCTCCTGGAGTCCGTCGGCGAGCTTGGCTCCGCCCACGCCCCCGGCAAGGCACAAGACGCGCATCATCCCTCCGATCGGCAACGAGATCGCCGGCGCACAGCGTAGCGCGAGGGCGGTTCGTCTGTGCCCAGCAGTCTCTGCGGGCCGCCCGAGGCCGCACGAGACGCTGCTAGGCCGTCAGTTTGGGCAGCACCTCGCGCCCAAACGTCTCGATCCAGGCCGCCTGATTGCGACCGACGTTATGGACGTAGATCTGGTCGAAGCCCATGTCCAGGAACTTCTGCATCTCGCGGCGATGCACCTCCGGGTCGGCCGACATGAGCATCCGACCCTGGAAGTCCTCGGGCCGGACCAGAGCGGCCATCTGCTCGAAGTCGTGCGGCGTGCGGATGTCCTGCTTTGGGAACTTCATCCCGCCGTTGGGCCAGTGTGCGATGGCGTTGGCGACCGCTTCCTCGTCCGTGTCGGCCCACGACAGGTGCAGCTGGAGGATCTTGGGCATCTTCGAGGGATCCTTGCCCGCTACGCGGGCGCCTTCCTCGAACTTGCCGAAGACCAGCTCGAGCTTTTCCTCCGGCGCCCCGACCGTGATCAGGCCGTCCGCGAATTGCCCGGCCCGCTTTGCCGTCACGGGACCGGCCGTGGCGATGTAGATCGGCGGCGCCTTTGGCGGCAGCGTCCAGAGACGGCACGTCTCCATCTTGAAGAAGCGGCCGTCGTGCTTGACATCGCGCCCGCTGAAGAGCTTTGTGATGATCTCGATGGCCTCGAACATGCGGTTGATCCGCTCCGGCGCTTCGGGCCAGTAGCCAGCAACGACGTGCTCGTTGAGGGCCTCGCCCGAGCCGAGCCCGAGCCAGGTCCGGCCCGGATACATGACCTCGAGCGTCGCTGCGGCCTGGGCCACGATGGCCGGGTGCATCCGGAAGGATGGGCAGGTCACGCCCGGACCCAGGTCGCCCCTGGTGCGGGCGCCGGCGACCGCAAGCACCTCCCAAACGAACGAAGCCTGACCCTGCTGCGGAGTCCAGGGCTGGAAGTGATCGGCGGCCATGACGCCTGAGAACCCAGCCGCTTCGGCAGCGGCACACAGGTCCAGGATCTCGGCCGGCGTGAACTGCTCGAGCATCGCCGCGTAGCCGATCTTCGCCTTGGCCATCGCTCATTCCTCCGATCGGGTCGAGTTCCGATACGCGTCTAGTGGCCGACGAACCGCTCGTAGATGCGGGTTGGGTGCAGCTCGAACGTGACCCGGTGTTGCCCCGCAAATTCGGCGAGGAGTGCCGCGCGGGCGGCTTCGTCCGGCTCGTGGCGCCGCGCCAGGTCGCCGATGACCTTCTGACCGCGAACCGGGTCCTCGTCGATCTCGACTTCGCCGCGCAGCTCGATGTAGTCCTCGCCGTCGGCGACGATCAGAGAGACGCGCGGATCGCGCGCGAGGTTGGCCGGCCAGGTCCGACCGACGCGGCTGTTGAAGACGATGGCGTCGCCCTCCAGCGCGTACCAGATGACGGCCTGCAACACGCTGCCGTCCGGGTTCAGCGTGGCCACGACGGCGTATCGTGGGGCGTCGAGGAAGCGGCGGCCGGCGGCCGAGAGGGTTGAAGGCTTGGCGGAGGTTCCGGCAGGGGTCGTCATATCGTCCTGTGCAATTCGGTAGCGGACACGCGACCGGTCGTGGCCCCGATCCGGCCGAAATCGATGGTACCGCCGAACCGCCAGATGCGGGGACGGGCTACTGGCTGGAGGCCGTCCCGGTGGCGATCACGCCCTCCCAGCCGCCCATGGTCGACACGACCATCGGTAGATCGCGCTGTGTGCGAAGGCGGCGCGGCTGAGTCGGCCTCAGCGACGAGCGGCCGAGCAGGTAGCCCTGCCCGAAGTCCACTTCGCGCTCCTGCAGCGCGATCAGGTCGCGCCGGTTCTCGATCCCTTCTGCAACCACCTTGGCCCCGATCCGGCGGCTGAAGGAAACGAACGCCTCGACCAGGGCCTTCTTGGCCTCGCCGTCCTTGTTTCCGATGCGGTACACGATGGCGCGATCGATCTTGATGATCGACGGTTCGAGCGCGGCGATGACGTTGAAGCTGGCGTAGCCGGCGCCGGCGTCGTCGATCGCGAAACCGAAGCCCAAACGCCGGAGTGCTCGGACCTGCTTCTTCAAGCGCGCGATATCGGCGATGGCCTGCTGCTCGGTGCATTCGACCACTATCTGGCGGGGCGAGAGGCCGGCGCGGCGGACGCGATCGGCAAAAGCAGTTGCCTCGAAATGGGGAGCGAGCAGGCTGGTGGGCAGAAGGTTGATGCCATAGCGGGTCCGGTGCGCAATCGGGTCGGGTGCGGAAACCTGGGCGATGCGAGCCAGAGTGGCCTCCACGGCGAATATGTCGAAATCCACCGGACGCTTGGCGACGAGGGCCGCGTCCACGATGGCGCTGATCGTCTGGGGCAGCATCGGCATATGAGGCCGGAAGAGACACTCCCATTCGTAGGCCTTCATCGTTCGCAGGTCCACGATCGGCTGGAACTCGACGTGGTGGTTCTCCTTGAGGGCGAAGAAGTAGTCGAGGACCTTGCGCTTGGCGATCTCGGGGCTTTCGTCCATGCCGATGCTGTCGCCCAGCCCGGAAATCTGGACCGCACGGCCGAGGGCCACGACATAGCGCTCGGCGACCGGCAGCGAGGGATCGACGTCGGCCAGACCGTACGCGGACGCCTGGGCGATCTCGACCATCAGCGCCTCTGTGAGCTCGTTCGATTGCGCGAGCACACACCAGCCTGAATCCGCCAGCTCGATGATTCGAGCCTGGGGCAGCTTGTGCGCCGTGCGGGCAACGAGCCTGCTGTCACGCGACCAGAGCAAACGCTCGACCGCTCCCAGTCGAGTCCGACCAAACCGCACGTGGTTCCTCGCTCACCTTCGACCCTCGCGGCGGGCACCTTGACCGGGAGACGGGTCCGGTCAATTGAGGGTCATGGAGTCTCCGAGCCCGGCGCCTTCCTGGCGCCATCGCTGTACGCGGAATACGGACTCGCGCTAGAGCCTCCGTAGGAGCCGGTCGATCGGGACGCTCGCAAACAATCTGTGGTGCATATGTATCCCAGGTTTTCCACCGTTTGTCCACACTGAACCGCACAATCCTTGCCCTAACCGTTCTCGACCGTTCGGCACGGAAGCCCCGGGTTTGTTGCCGGATGGCGACGCATCGACGGGTCGGCAAGGGCTCGGTCGCGTCGTCGTCGCTGTTCTGACGGCCCATTCCGGCCGCAAACGTGGCCCTGGGCGGCCTGCGCGGCGTCTCTCGAGCGGCGACCAAGCCGGGTAACACGCGGCTGGGCTAGGGGAATGACCCCGACCCCGGAGCGCGGCGGCCGGCCCTGGTCGGGCCCGGCCGTCTAGAATCAGGGCCTGCGAGCATCTGCCGATTGCCCGCCGACCTGCACTGCCAAGCTGGAGTCAGCCGATGCCACAGATCCACCTCCGCGCCGAGGCGAGGGACTACGCCCCGGTCGTCCTTCTTCCCGGCGACCCCAACCGTGCAACCTGGATAGCCGAGAAGTTCGACGGCGGCGCCGGGGCCGCCCGCCAGGTCAACTCGCACCGCGGTTTGCTTGGCTACACCGGGACCTACAAGGGGGTGCCGGTCAGCGTCCAGACGAGCGGTATGGGGGCGCCGAGCATGGCCATCGTGGTCGAGGAGCTGCTTCGCCTCGGCGCCGAGCGGCTGATCCGGGTCGGCACCTGCGGCGGCATCGGCCGCGGCCTCAAGACGGGTGAGATCGTGGTCGCCTCCTCCGCCACGCCGTTCGACGGCGCGACGCGTACCTACCTCCACGGCGATCCCTACGCTCCCACCGCCGATTTCGGGCTGGTGCGGAGCCTGGTCGAGATCGCCGAGAAACACGGTCAGAAGCCGCACGTCGGCCAGGTTGCCACCGTGGATGTCTTCTACAACCCCGACCCGGATTACTTCTCCAAGTGGCGCGAGCGCGGCGTCCTAGCGTTCGAGATGGAGTCGTCGGTGCTGTACTACCTCGCGGCGAGGGCGCGAGCAGCGGGCGCAAACACTGCTGCGGCGACGATCCTGACCGTGAGCGACGTCCTGTCCGAGGAGGCGACTTCCGAGGAGTCGTACCTGCCGCTCGACGAGCTCAACCGATCGATTGAGCGAACGATCGAAATTGCCCTCGAAGCCGGGATCGCCGGCTGATGGCTTCAGCCGCGATAGGCGTCTCGACCGGGGCATCGAAGGCGCGTCTGGGTCGCCTCGGCCGGTCGGCGGCCTTTGGTCCAGAGCTCGAGCTGGCGATCGACCTTGCCCACCAGGCCGGTCAGATCCAGATGGACCGCTACGAGCGGCTCGAGCAGATCCAGGCCAAGGGTCCGCGCGACGTCGTCACCGAAGTGGATCATCTGTGCGAGGGCCTGGTGATGAGGGCCGTTCAGGAGCGTTATCCGGACGATTCGTTCTACGCTGAGGAGATCGGCGAGGTTGCGGCCACGGGCTCGGCGAGGTCGGGTCGGGTCTGGATCGTCGATCCGCTCGATGGCACGATCAACTACGCCAACGGCATCCCGTTCTTCTGCATCTCGATCGCGCTGGCGGCGCACGGACGGCCCGTCCTGGGCGTCGTCTACGACCCCACCAGGGACGAGACGTTCACCGGGTCGCTCGACGGTCCGTCTCTTCGGAACGGCGAGCCGATCCGGGTCGGCGACAAGGAATTGCTCGAGGATCTCGTCGCGACGCTCGCCATCGGCGGGAGAGGTACGGTCCGCAAGCGGCGCACCGCGCTAAAGGCAATCCGAGCGCACCGTTCCATGGGCTCGTCGGCGCTGACTCTCTCGTATGTCGCCTGTGGTCGTTTCGACATCTATGCCCAGGGTGCCGGGCTTTCTGCCTGGGACGTTGCCGCAGCCGGGCTGATCGCGGAACGCGCCGGAGCGACCGTCACGAGCCTTGACGGCAAGCCGTGGTTCGACCTGGCCTACCCGGCCAAGAAGTGGTCGTGTCTGGCGGCATCGCCGCGGCATCACGCGACGATGCTCGAGATCTTCAAGTAGGAAGGCCGGCGGAGCGAGGCTCGTGCCGCGAGGCCGGGAGTCGGGCCGTCTCGCTTTCCGGAGCCGTGGCCAGGACCGTGCGGCCGCGGGCGTCAGTCCTGCCAGAGGTGGGGGCGTTCGGCCAGACGCGGCTGTCCCAGCTCTTCGCACAGGGCCGTGAATTCGGCCCGCCGTGCACCTCGCCAGAGCAACTCGTCCGGATCGGCCTGGGGAAGGGGAGCGTCCGAGGCCAGGGTCGCGAGGCGCCGGAATAGCAGCGCGTCGGACCAGTGGGACCGCAGCGTGGCGCTGAGAGCGGCCGGCGACCGGACGTCGACGTGCCACTCCGCAACGTTGGCGGGTATGCCCTCGAGGTGCTCGAAGTGACCCAGGACGGCGGCGGCCGACCGCTCGCCCCAACCCGGCAGACCGGGGAAGCCGTCGGCCGGATCCCCGACCAGCGCCAGGTAGTCCGGTATCGAGGCCGGCCGGACTCCCCAGCGGGCCACGACGCCGGCCTCGTCGACGGTCCGCTCCCGGCGCCGGTCGCGCAGGACGACCCTCTCGCCACGTACGCACTGGGCCAGGTCCTTGTCCGGCGTGCAGATCCACACTCGATCTACCCCCGGTGCATCCGCCCAGCGTGCGGCGGCCGTGGCCAGGGCGTCGTCCGCCTCGAACTCGACCATCGGCCAGACGACCAGCCCCAATGCAGCCATGGCCCGTTCGGCCAGCGAGAACTGGCTCAACAGCTCCGCCGGCATGCCGGCCTCGGTCTTGTAGGCAGGGTAGAGGCCGTTTCGGAACGAGCGGATGACATGGTCCGAGGCGCAACCGACGTGGGTGGCCCCCTCGTCTCGCAGCAGAGTCAAAAGGGTATGCAGCAGGCCGACGACAGCGCCAACATCCCGGCCGTCCGGAGTAATCACCCGTGGCCTGGGGGCGTAGTGGGCGCGGAAGAGCTCGTATGTGGCGTCGACGAGGTGGAGCTCCATCGGCCTACCTTAGCGTCCCGTGATCGCAGGGTTCGCGGCCCTAACGCATGGACCGCGGACCGCGATGGCCGTGACGCAGCCAGGTGGCACAGAGCGCCAGCCCCGGCCGCGTTCTCGCCGTACGTGCCCGATCAGGCGGTGACGGCCCCGGCGCCTATCAGCGTGACGCCTGCAGCGGCCATATCCTCGAGCGCCTTGGCGCCGTCGCCGGCCTCGAGGTCGACCGCCCGGATGGCGTCGAGGAGAACCGCCGTCTCGTAGCCGAGCCGGACGCCGTCGAGCGCCGTCGCCATGACGCAGTAGTCCGTGGCCAGCCCGCATACCACCAGGCGGTTGACGCCGCCCCGGGCCAGCGTGGCATCGAGCTCAGTCGCGATCTGGATCCCGCCGGCGGGATTGCGCATCGAGAATCCGGAGTAGCCGTCCTCTCCGTGGCTGCCCTTCCGAACGACCGGGCCGCGGACGGCGAGATCCGGGTGTAGCTCAGCCCCCCACGTGTCCTGGACGCAGTGGACGGGCCAGATCCCGCCGTCCTGGGCGAAGTGCGGTGTATGCGCCGGATGCCAGTCCTGGGTGTACGCGACCGCGGCGCCCGCCGCCAGCGCCCGCTCGACCTCGGCGTTGACCACAGGAACGATCTCGGACCCGCCGCGAACCGACAGGCTGCCCGACGGATCGGCGAAGTCGTTCTGGACGTCGACGACCACCAGCGCCGTGTCGGGGCCATACCGCTCGTCGGGATCATCCGGAACCCACCGGCCGCCTCGGGTCGACCCGGAGCTGTATGTCATGGACGGCTCCTCCGCAGCTCGCTCCCGATGCCCGGGGTCTCAGACCGCCTTTGTACGCGATGCCCGAGACACACGCAAGCGGCTCGAGCGGCGGACCGGTGCCGACCCGCCACCTTCCTCGGAGCGGCTCTGAAACGTCGATGCAATGGCGTGGCGGCCTGCCACGAGGCGGCCTTCAGGCTCCCCTCGATATCCTGGTCCCACTTCACCGAGCGATTGAGAATACGAGACGGAGACGCCGGTGACGGGGCGTCTTCTGGATGAAACAAGCGGCCCGGGCCCCCCTCCTCGGGCCGCTTGTCTCTGTCCTGCGAGTGTCCTCGCGGAGCCGTTTCGGGCGGTGCTAGATCCTGGGCTTCGGACCGCCGGCGCTGTCGATCTCGCGATCCCGACTCGGATCGAACGCCGTCGGAACGTCGGTGACGTGCCCGTCGCGGCTTTCGTCGGGCCGCGCCGGGTCCACATCGAGCAGATACCCGATCCCCTGGAAGGTCTTGATCCGGCCCGGCTCGCCTGGTCTTGCCCCGAGCTTGCGGCGAACGCGGCTGACCCAGACCCGCAGGTACTGGAGGTCGTCGCGGTATTCGGGGCCCCAGACCTTCGTTAGCAGCTCCGTGTGCAGTACGACCTTCCCCGCATTGGCCGCCAGGTGCTGCAGCAGCAGCCACTCGGTCCGCGACAGCTCTACGAGCTCTCCGCCGCGCGTCACCATGCGCCGCTCGAGGTCGATCTCGACGTCGTCGAAGCGGACGGAGCCGCCGCCGACACTGACCCCGGAGGCTCGACGGAGAACGGCGCGCACACGCGCCGCAAGCTCGTCGAGATGGAAGGGCTTGCTGACGTAGTCGTCCGCGCCCAGGTCGAGACCCTTGGCCTTGTCCGTCGCCGAGCCCTTGGCGGTGAGCAGGATCACGGGCACGGATCGGCGCTCGCGGATCTGGCGCATGACCTCGATGCCGTCCATATCTGGCATGACGATGTCGAGGAGCACGATGTCCGGCCGCATCTCCTCGGCCTTGACCACGGCCTCCTCGCCGCCGGCGGCCGTCACGACCCGGAAGCCCTCATCACTCAGCGCCATGGACACGAGCTTCGTGATGCGCCGCTCGTCGTCCGCGACAAGGACAAGAGGCTGAGTGCTCACCGGTTCGATCTCCTCCCGCCGCTCGCGGCCGGTGCGGCGGTACCGGTTGGAGGCAGGCACCCCGTCGGGCGATACTGTGCTCCGATTCGCGGCGCAAGGCGAGTGGAAACGAGTGCTTGCATCTTCGCGCACCCCCAGTGGCACAAGGACCAGCGGCACCGCAAGACTGCCCGCCCACGACGCGGCCCGTCGGACGAGCGCGCACAACGGCGTTCTGGCAATCCGCTAACCTGAAATGCGGGGTCGTCTCTCGTCCGGCGCGACCCGCGTCCCGCAACAGGCCCCGGAGAAACTGCCGAGCCATGTACTTCGACCAGTTCAAGCACCAGCTGCCCGATGTCGACCCGTCCGAAACCCAGGAATGGCTCGACGCGCTGGACCAGATCCACAGCCAGGAAGGCGACGAGCGCACCCGTTTCCTGCTCTACAAGATCCTCAAGCGGGCTCGCCAGCTCCGCGTCGGGCTACCGCCGCTCACGCAAACCCGGTACATCAACACCATCAGCCCCGAGCAGGAGCCTTTCTTCCCCGGCGACGAGGTCCTAGAGCGGCGCATCCGCAGGCTGATCCGCTGGAACGCGGTAGCCATGGTCCTTCGGGCTAACAACCGCGCTCCGGGTCTGGGCGGCCACCTGGCCACGTACGCGAGCGCCGCGACGCTCTACGAGGTGGGTTTCAACCACTTCTTCCGCGGCAAGGACGACGGCGGTTCAGGCGACCAGATCTTCTTCCAGGGCCACGCGGCGCCGGGTATCTACGCCCGAGCATTCCTCGAGGGTCGGCTGACCGAGGAGAACTTGGACCACTTCCGCCAGGAGGCTCTGTCGGGAGTTGGGCTGCCCAGCTATCCGCACCCGCGCACGATGCCGGAGTTCTGGGAATTCCCGACCGTCTCGATGGGCCTCGGTCCGATCGCGGCCATCTACCAGGCCCGGCTGAATCGGTATCTGTTGAACCGCGGCCTGGCCGACACCTCGGCGAGCCGAGTCTGGGCGTTCCTCGGTGATGGCGAGATGGACGAGCCCGAGTCGGTAACCGCACTCTCTCTCGCCGCGCGCGAGGGCCTCGACAACCTGACCTTCGTGGTCAACTGCAACCTGCAGCGGCTCGACGGCCCGGTACGCGGCAACGGCAAGATCATCCAGGAGCTCGAAGGGCTCTTCCGCGGGGCCGGCTGGAACGTCATCAAGGTCATCTGGGGTCGGGAATGGGACGACCTCCTGGCCCGCGACGTCGAGGGCGTTCTGGTCAACCAGATGAACGACACCGTCGATGGCGAGTTCCAGAAGTACTCGGTGGCCGGCGGCGCCTACATCCGCGAGCATTTCTTCGGCCCGGATCCGCGTCTGCGCCGGCTGGTGGAGCATCTCAGCGACGACGAGTTGGCACACCTCCGCCGCGGCGGCCACGACTACCGCAAGGTCTACGCCGCCTACCGGGCTGCCACGGAGTTCCGCGGGGCGCCGACCGTGATCCTCGCCCAGACGATCAAGGGTTGGGCTCTCGGGCCGGGCGTCGAGGCTCGCAACATCACTCACCAGGCCAAGAAGTTGTCCGAGACCGAGTTGCGCATCTTCCGGGATCGCCTCGAGCTGCCGATCCCCGACGCCGCGCTCCACGACGCGCCTTACTACCACCCGGGCCCGGATTCGGAAGAGGTCCAGTACATGCTCGAGCGGCGCGGCGCGCTGGGCGGGCCGCTGCCCCACCGCCTGGTCCGGGCTCAGCCGCTGCCGGCGCCACGAAAAGAGGTCGACGCCGAGTTCGCCTCCGGGTCGGAGATGGCCGTCAGCACGACGATGGCCTTCGCGCGGCTGCTCCGCAACCTCATCCGCGACCCACAGATCGGGGCTCGGATAGTCCCGATTGTTCCCGACGAAGCCCGCACCTTCGGCCTGGATCCGCTGTTCAAGGAAGTCGGCATCTATGCCTCGATGGGCCAGCGCTACGAGCCGGTCGACTCGGACCTGGTCCTGAGCTACCGCGAGGCGAAGAACGGCCAGGTCCTCGAGGAAGGGATCACCGAGGCGGGCGCGGTCGCGTCTCTGCAGGCGGCGGCAACCTCGTATGCCACTCACGGCCAGCCGCTCATCCCTTTCTACATCTTCTACTCGATGTTCGGCTTCCAGCGGACGGGCGACCAGTTCTGGGCGCTGGCCGACGAGCGCGGGCGCGGCTTTGTCATGGGCGCGACGGCGGGCAGGACCACTCTGATGGGCGAGGGCCTCCAGCACGACGACGGCCACTCGCACGTGCTTGCCTCGGTGATCCCCAACATCCGGGCCTACGACCCTGCCTATGCCTACGAGCTGGCCTCGATCGTCCGCGAAGGCATCGACCGGATGTACGCGAAGGGCCAGGACGTCTTCTACTACATCACTCTGTACAACGAGAACTACTCGATGCCGAAGCGGCCGGCCGACCTGACCGACGAGCAGATCGCCAGCGGGATCTACCGTTTGCTCGAGGCGCCTCGGCTGGGCAAGGCGGCCCGCATCAAGGGCGGGCCGGTCCGGCTGGTGGGCAGCGGCTCGATCCTGCAACAGGTCGTCGCCGCGCGCGATCTGCTGGCGAAGCGTGGCATTCCGGCTGAGGTGTACAGCGCCACCTCGTTCCAGCAGTTGAGGGTCGACGGCCTGGCGACCGACCGCTGGAACCGCCTCAACCCCGCGGCAGAGCCACGCGTGGCCCACGTCGCCGAAGTCCTGCCGCCGGACGGCGGGCAGATCGTGATCGCTACCGATTGGATCCGAGCCTACCCCGACCTCGTTGCGCCCTGGCTGCCGGCCTCGCGCATCGTCCTCGGTACGGACGGGTTCGGCCGGTCCGACACCCGCGAGACGCTCCGCAAGCTGTTCGAGATCGACGCGCCGCACATTGCCGCAGCGGCGCTCGTGGGTCTGGCCCGAGGCGGCCGAATCCCGATGGCCGACGCCGAGGCGGCGGCCAAAGAGCTGGGCGTGGCCGCATCGGATCCCGATCCGCTGGCCCTATGAGTCCGCGGCTCGTTCCTTGGCCGGCTCGGTGGCCTTCGACCCGGCTCTCACCCCGAGCCGCCTACGGTGCGCGCCGATAGTCTCCGGAGTCGGCGGCACAAGGTCGATCACGACGGCCCCGGTCACGTTGATGACGGTGCTGCCGCCTATCTGGACCTTCCACTCACTCGAGGCCGCAAGCGGGGTGTGGCCGTGCAGCCACAGCGTCGGTTGGAGGTGCTCGAGCAGCCAGCGGTAACCCTTGAAGCCGCGGTGGTACCGGTCCGTAGGAACGTCGCCCGCATCGCGCGGCGGCACGTGGCTGAGCACGATCATCGGCTCGAAATGCCCGAATCGTCGCATCGCCAGACGCAAAGCCTGACTCCAGGCCATTCGCTCGCTGCGATTGCCGCCCTTGCCACGCCGGCCGGGCCAGGTGAGCCCCGCCATCGACACCCCCATGAGGCGGAGTATGGCCGTGGATTGGATCGCCTCGGGGCAGAAGGTCTCGCACCGCTTCCAGCGCTCATCGGAGTCGTGGTTGCCGTAGACGTACACGAGCGGAGCGTCGAAGGCATCGGTGACGAAGGCCAGGTCGTCGCAGTCGAGGTCGCCGCAGCCGAGGATGAGGTCGACCGGCGCCACGGCGCTGCGGTTCCGCGCATCGACGAGGGTGGGCTCCAGCACGTCCGACACAGCAAGGATCCTGATTGGGACGCCGTCGCGGCCCTTGAACGGGGCCGGATCCGGCCATTCGATCCTCAGGCGGCGGGTCATTGCGGGTCGGACCCTCTGGGCTCGCTTCCTTCCGCGCCCCCCACACCGGTGCCGTCCGACCGGCGCCGGGCGAGGTCCGCGTCCTCGTCTCGCGTCCGCTGCTCGGCCTCGCCCGGCGCCGGGCCTTCAGCGAGCCCGGAGGCCTCGTCGCCCGATTGCTGCTCGACCTGGCGCATGCCCATCGCCGGCCGGCGGCCCTGGACTGCGGCCCGCAATTCGCCCGTTTCGCCCAAGTAGGCGAGCAGGTTCCGCGGCCGTTCGCTGGTCTGCCCGTCGAGCGGCACCAGCTCCGTGACCATCGCGTCCAGCCCGACGCCGTTTGCGTACAGCGTGACGGCAACCCGATTGTGCCCGTCGACGACCCAGTAGTCGCCCTCGTACTTGATCAGGTCGACCGGGGGCAGCGGCTGCAGTCGCTCGTGCGCCCAGCGGATGCGCTGCCAGCGGGCCTCCCAGTTCTCGCCGCGGAACGGTCTCAGGGGCAGGAAGTCTCCGCCGCGCTGGGCCGCTCCGGCAACGGCCGTGCCGCGGATCTCCTCGACGGGCACGAACCGGAAGCCCAGCTCGTGCGGGGACGCCAGGCGGGCCTCTGGGTACAGCTCGTAGAGGTTCGGCAACGGATCGCGGGCCAGCCGGCGGAGGCGGCGCTCGATCACAGCCTGGCCGAGCGACACGCCTTGCGCGGCCATCTCGATTACCGAGCCGATTGCGCCCGCGACGGGGCCGGCGACGCTCTGGAGGTGGCCGACGATGCCGCGGGACGAGCCCTCGGTCTCGGCAGCCTCGGCCTCGATAGGCTCCGTAACGGCGGCAACATCGGCCGCGTTGGCTACGGGCTGGGCCTCCGCGCCCCGCCGGGCAGCCTGAGACGCCTCGGCGCCGGGTGCCGGGCTTTCGGGTTCGTGGAGCTTGCGCTGCCCTTCATCCATCGGCTTGAGCGTACCATCCGGGGCCTTCGTGCCGGTCAGAGCGGTGGCAGCTCCTGTTCGAGATTAAGCGATGGCGCGAAGAGATCGCCAACCCCGGACAGCCGGGCGGGCATCGTGCGGATCGTCCAACTGTTTGGCCGCAGGTCCGGGTCGTCCAGCTCGTCCCAGGAGATCGGCGCCGACACTGGCGCCCCGGCTACCGGCCTGACGGCGTACGGCGCAACGAGAGTCTTGTTGGCGGCGTTCTGGGTGTAGTCGAGCCTGGCCAGCCCGCTCCGCCGTGTCTTCGCCCACTCCCAGCTGACCAGCTCGGGGACGGCTGAACCTACGGATCGGGAGATCCCACCGACCCAGTCTCGGGACTGCTCGAAGCTGTAGATCGGCTTGATCGGGATCCAGACCTGGATGCCTCGCTGGCCGCTCACCTTGGGGAAGCCGGTCACGCCCACATGCTCGAGGGCGGTCCGATACAGCCGGGCCAGCAGCAGTACTTCATCCCAGGTGGTTCGCGTGCCCGGGTCGATGTCGATCAGGGCCCAGGTGGGGTGATCGGGGGAGTCAATTCGGAAGGTCGATGGGTGCAGGTCGATGGCCGCCTCGTTGGCCAGCCACGCCAGCGTGGCCACCTCCTCAGCGATCGCGTAGTCCCGCGTTTCCCCGGCGGAGACCGACTCCCACGACCACTGCTCGATCCAGCCCGGCGCATGACCCGGCAGCTGCTTCTGCCAGAAACCCGGCCGATCGATCCCATTGGGATGCCGCATCACGGTCAGAGCCCGGCCGCGGAGGTAAGGGAGCGCGTACGGCGCGACCGAGGTGTAGTAGCGAATGAGATCTCTCTTGACGATCGAATCGGCCGGCCAGATCGGCTTGTCGAGGTTGCTCAGCTTGAGCTCTCGGCCGGCCACGCTCCACTTGCCGCCGCTCGCCGGCAAGGCATCGAGGGCGGCGAGCTCCCTGTCGGTCGCCCCCCCGGAGTTCGTCGCTCCGCGCAAACCCGCTTCGCGGCTAGAGCGCTCCGCGAGCGACTCCGGGGTCGCGTCCTTACTCCCTGGTTGCGTCTTCCGCACCGTCTCCCGGGCGACGCCGTTCGGATCGACGTCGAGGTCCAGCCCTTTGTACACCGGAGCTCGCAGCGCACCACCCGCGGGCCAGTCGGCAAACTCGACGCGGGCGACAAGGCGCGGCTCGACCCAGCGTGCGTACTTCTCGCCAGGAACTGGCATGAACGGTGCGGTCGAACGCGCGAGCGGTGCCATCAGCGACATGAGTCGGGTGCGTTCGGGCGCGTCGAAACCCGTGCCGACTTTCCCGGCCGACCGCAGTTTCCCTCCGTTGAACACTCCGATCACCAGCGCGCCCAGGTCCGACTCGGCCCCGGTTCGGGGCGTCCAGCCGCCGATGACGAATTCCTGCTCGGCACGGCGCTTGATCTTGAGCCACGACGAAGAGCGGCGGCCCGGCTCGTACCGGCTGCGACGCAGCTTGGCGACGATCCCTTCCAGGCCGCGCTCGGCGACCGCTGCGTAGAACGCCTCGCCGTCGCCGTCGACGTGACCGGCGTAGTGGACGGTTGGGGAGTCCCGCACGACCGATCGCAACAGTCGCTTGCGATCAGCGAGCGGGACGTCGAGCAGCGAGCGGCCGTCCAGGTAGAGCAGGTCGAAGACCTGGTAAGCGAGAGTGGCGGCCTCCGGGTCCTCCCCGGTGGAAGTGGTGCTCCCGCGCGAGCCGCTCCCCCGTGAGGCGCCCCCCCACGCCTGGAGCAGATGGAAGTCGGGCTCCCCGGCGCCGTTGAGCGCCACCACCTCGCCGTCGACGATCGCCTCTCGGGCAGCCAGCCAGGTCGGGGGACCGGCCAGCTCGGGAAAGTACGTCGCGCCGTTCTGGCCGCCGCGCGTGAACAGCGAGACGCCGCCGTCGCGGATATGGGCCTGGACGCGGTACCCGTCCCATTTGAGCTCGAAGAGCCAGGCCGGATCGCTGAACGGTCGATCGGTCAGGGTCGCCTTCATCGGCTCGACGAAGGCGGGCATCTGCGCCGGACGCGATCCGGCGACGTCTGAGACCGAGGCCACAGGGGCAGGTGCGGGGCCTGCGCGCGGTTCGACCCCGGCCGCCACCTCGTCGTTGGTACGGCCGCTCTTGACCGAGCGCGGCAACGTGTCGATGTCCCAGCCCGGAACGACTGAAGCATCGCGCTTCTTGATGAGCAGCCACTCCTCGCGCTCGGAGTCGGCGGTGGCCGCTTCGGTCGAGGCAGTGGCATCGGTCTTGGAGCCGTGCCGACCCGCGCCGCCGCGCGTTCGGACGATGGTGAATCGGCCGCGCAGCTTCTCCCCGAACAGCTCGAACTTGAGCTCGCCGGCGGCGACCGATCGGCCCGGATCGTTCGTCAGCTCGGGCTCGAAGCGACCCCAATCCCAGACGATGACGTCGCCCGCGCCGTACTGGCCCCTGGGTATCGTGCCCTCGAAGTCGAAGTAGTCGAGCGGATGGTCCTCGACGTGGAAGGCGCCTCGCTTCACCGCTGCGTCCAGCGTGGGCCCCTTCGGCACAGCCCAGCTGACCAGCACGCCGTCGATCTCGAGCCTGAAGTCGTAGTGGAGGTTTCGCGCGCGATGCCGCTGGACCACGAAACGCCCAGCTGCAACGACGCCTGATGGTGCCGCCAGGGGAGCGGGCACCGACCGCGGCGGCACCGACGCCCCGTCGCCGCTCGGCTCGGGCGTCGTGCCGAAGTCTCGCTTGCGCCTGTACTTCTCGAGACTCACTCCGCCAGCGTACCCGCCCAGCTTCTCGTGAGTAAGGGAGGCGCTAAGGCGGCCCGCACGCTGAACTCCCGCCGAACGGTCGGCCTACGGCCGCCGATGCTAGAGTGTTCGCCTGCCAGTGACGGTCCGCCCCGACGGGGTTGAGCGGAGGGAGACCGGAGATGACGTTGGGGTCGAGAACCGCCTGGGGCGTCGCGAGCCGAGGGGTCGGTGGGGGCCTGAGGCGGGCCTTCGCCTCGCGTATCGGTGGTCTCGGCCTCGTTTGTCTACTCGCCGCGCTATCGGTAGTCGGTTGCGGCGGAACGGGCAGCCCTGGGTCGTCGGCCGCAGCCGCAATGTCGTCCCCGGCTTCGAGCGGGTCGCCGGGTATCGGCGTCTTCGTGCCGACCGGGCCCATGGCTGCCCGATACGGGCATTCCGCCACGCTCCTCTCCGACGGGCGCGTGCTGATCGCCGGCGGCTGCTGCGGCAACAAGGGAACCGCGCTCGACACCGCCGAGCTATTCGACCCGAAGAGCGGCACGTTCAGCTCGACACACGGGAACATGACGGTGGTCCGCATGAACCAGTCGGCGACGCTCCTCGCCGATGGCCGCGTTCTGATCGCAGGCGGAGCCGGCGACTCCGCGGAGCTGTACGACCCCACGTCGGAAACCTTCAGCGCGACCGGGTCTATGTCGACGCCCCGATCGGCACCTGTGGCCACGCTGCTGCAGAACGGCCGCGTACTCATCCTGAGTGGTTCACCGGAGGGCACTTCCGCGGAGCTCTTCGACCCGACGACGGGCAAGTTCACCGCCACCGGCAAGATGACCGCAGCCAGGTTCGGCCCAACCGCCACGCTGCTTACCGACGGGCGGGTCCTGGTCGCTGGCGGAGTCCCGGGGATGGCCACAGCCGAGTTGTACGACCCGACGACCGGAGGGTTCCTTCGGACCGGCTCGATGATCGATCCCCGGATGAGCCAGACGGCCACGCTCCTGAACAACGGCTTTGTTCTCATGACGGGAGGTCGCGCGACCGGCTTGTCGGACCTTGCCGACGCCGAGCTGTACAACCCCAAGACCGGTGCCTTTGCCCCGACGGGCACGATGGGCACGGCTCGATCCGGATCGACCGCCACCCTTCTCAAGGACGGGCGCGTTCTCGTTGCCGGAGGGTCGCTCTCGGGATCGGCCGAGATCTACGACCCGAGGAAGGGCAGTTTCACTCCGGCAGGCTTCATGACGACGTCTCGCGTAGGCCAGACCGCAACCTTGCTCAAAGACGGTCGCGTTCTGATCGCCGGCGGGACGGGCGGCTACGGTTCGAGCGCCCAGGCCGAGCTATACGCGCCGTAGGGATCGATCGAGCGATCGAGGCGGTTCGGCCGCCGCGACGTCGGCCAGAGTCCGTGCGGCCGCGCTAGGCTATTGCGTAGTCGATTGCGATCGCAGATGCCCTTAGCTTGACCGCACGAGCAAGCGCCTGGAGGGGACCTCGATGACGATGACCGGGGGATCGGGCGAGCCGGCTGCACCAGCACCCGAACGCATCGGCATCAACTGGTCCGACCAGTCGGTGCGGCTGCTGGCTCTTGCGGTCGCCGTCGCGGTGGTCCTCTGGCTCGCCCGAGACATCCTCGGCCCGTTCGTCGTGGCTGGCGTTCTCGCCTACGCCTTTTCGCCCGTGGTCTCGGCTGTCCACAGCCGGACGCACATGCCAAGGGCCGCCGTCATCGGGATCGGCTATCTGCTCCTCTTCGGGGCGGTGGCGATCCTTGTCGCGTTCGCCGCCGAGAAGGCTGGGTCGGAGCTGCGTGACCTCTCTTCGAACGGTCGGGACATCATCTCTTCGGCGCTGCACCAGCTCTTCGGCAACTCGCTGACAATCGCCGGCAACACGATCTCGATCGATGATCTCGCGATCGAGATCCGGCGGGTCCTGGCCGGTCTCGTCAACTCGCCGTCGAATGCCTTCCAGATGGCCGAGCGCGCGGTCGATATCGGCCTCCAGGCCGTTCTGTGCCTGATCGTGACCTTCTACCTGCTTCTCGACGGCCATCGATTCGGCCAGTTCGCCCTGCGGTTCCTTGACCCGTCGCAGAGAGCCGAGACACTCCGGATCGCCCACCGGATCCACGTCGTGCTGGGGCGCTGGCTGCGAGGACAGCTGCTCCTGATCGTCCTCGTGTCGGCCGTCATCTACGTGGTGCTCGGCCCGATCTTGCACATCCCATACGCCCTGGCCCTGGGTATTCTCAGCGGAGTTCTCGAGATCATCCCGCTGGTTGGGCCGCTGATCGCCGCCTCGATCGCCGGGACGGTGACCTTCGCCACTCACGGCACGGATAGGACGATCGTGGTCCTGGTCGTCTACCTAGTCGTCCGCCAGGTCGAGGATCAGGTCGTCATGCCGCTGGTGATCGGGCGGGCAGTGCACCTCCACCCGGTCATCACGATCTTCGCGGTCCTCGTCGGCCTCAGCACCTGGGGCGTGCTTGGCGGGCTGCTGGGCGTCCCGGTCGCGGCTGCGCTCAACGTGACGCTGCACGAGCTGTATCCGGAGGAAACGGGCGGTGAGCCGGGCGATGAACCCGCGGGAGCCGGCGGTGGCGACGGCCTCAGCGAGGTCGAGGGAGCGGTCGTGGATCCTGGCGGCGTGGCGGCTGCCGGCGCGCGCGGCGCGGCCGGCGGTCTGGATGGTGGCGTCGCGGCCGAAGGTGGTGTGGCCGGTGGCGACCCGCTCCAGCCCGACGGAGGAGCTGGGGCGACGCCCGGCGCGTCGTGAGGGTGGGGGCGACGCCTCGGTTCGGCGGCTATGGTCCTGGCACTCGACATCGGCGGCACTTGAATCAGGGCATCAGCGATCGCGATCGCGTCCGGCGGGGAGCGGCTCGGTCGCGGCACCGTGGCCACACCTTGCAGAGTGGCGCCGCGCGAGCCGCGTGCGGAGTTAGGCTGCAGCCGCCTCGGCTGCTCTCGTTGCGGCGGTGCCCAGTGGCGGGAGCATGTCCAGATGGACCAGGGGTGCCGTCAACCAGCGCTGCCACGGGCCATCCTTCTGCCGCCATCGGTCGACTACGCCGCGAAGCCACAGGGGCCAGAGGGCGACGAAGACCGCCAGCCTGGTGAGGGAGAAGATGGGCATCGTCGCGGTCGCGGCAATGAAGGCCAGCCAGTCGAGCCGCCACCGGATCGCCACCAGGATCGCGGCCGCCGCGATGGCAAAGCGAACCACGAAGTCCAGGCCGCCGTGGTCGGGGACGATGGCATAGACGAAGTTGGCCTGCATCTGAGAGGCGGCCTCCCAGCCGAAAGTCCCAAGGTAATCGTTCCAGAGGCCGGGTGCGATCACCGCGGAGGCGAGGCACGCGGCGGCGAAGATCGCGCAGCCGACGACTATCGGTCGTCTGGTCTCCGGCCGTGTCGCCCAGAGGTAGGGGAGCAGCAGGGCCGGACCGAACTTCATCCCGGCGAACCACGGCAGGAGGTAGATCGCGCGTCGGTCGCGGAAGGCCCACAGCGCCACCGCGCCGAGCTGGAGGGTCACGTTGCCGAATCCCAACTCAGCCATGACGGGCCACTGCAGGATCGCCAGCACCGTCAGCTTCCACGAGCCGGACATGTAGCGCAGGCACAGAACCCCGGCGAGCCGCCAGATCCAGTCGACGATTCGTTCCGGTGCGAAGGAGATCGGAACCACGAGTTGGGCGAACAGCGGCGGGTACTTGTACGCGCCCGAGGTCCAGATCTCGGCCTGGAAGTACAGCGGCTGGCCGTTGATGGCATGCTGGGCCGCGAGCCAGTAGGCGTTCGTGTCGTAGGCTGGCCACCAGTCATAGCGCATGTTGTCGATCACGGTCGCCGCGATCTGCACTGTGATGGCGACCAGCACGAACCAGGCGACCAGCCAGCCGACGGTGTCAGCCCGCGATCGCGCTGGGACGGCTACCCGGAGCAGCTTCGAAACGCGACCTTGCAGGCGCTGCTCCGGGTCTGCTTGTCGCGATTTGACGACTGGCGAGGCGGTGTTCACGGTGCCTCTTGAACCACTGGTTCGAGTGGAACCAGTCTACTGAACGCGCCGGGGCTCAGCCAGGTTTCAGCCAACCGGTCCGCCCCACCAGACGCTCGCGGCGAGGATCACGTACAGACCGATCAAGGCCAGACCCTCGAGCCAGGTCGACTCGCCGTCGATGACGACCAGGGCGGCCAGCAGCGTCGCAAGAGCAAGCCCGGCGACGAGGAGGGGTGAAACGACGAGCGTCAGCGTCGCCCCGCCCATGACGAGGCTGGCTATGACGAGAACGGGCACAAGGGCCAGCGCCACCTGGAGGCTCGAATTGAGGATTACGCTGATGGCCAGGTCGCCCTTGTCGGCCAGCATGGCCTGGATCCCGACTACGTTCTCCACGGCGTTGCCCGCGATGGCGACGACGACCAGACCGGCGAAGGTGTCCGACATGCCAAGCGTGCTCATCGCCGGCTTGAGGGCGTCGACGAACCAGTCGGAGACGAATGCGGCGCCGATCCCAGCGGCAAGCAGCGTTCCGACGGCCAGGGCCATAGGCCAGGCTTGCTCATTCTCGCTGGCCCCCTCGAGCGACCCGACCGCCGGTCCGCGGCCGATCGAGAAGGGCACGCTGGCGGCGAAGACGGTCAGTAGTACGATCGAGACGATGACCGACAGCTCTGTTTCGTGGCCGTGCTCGGGACCGCCCGGTCCGGCAGCCATCGTCGGGATGGCCAGTGCCGCAACGGCCAGAACGAGCAGGGTCGACATCATCTTCGTCTGGTCGGCGCCGAACTTCTGAGGACCGTGACGGAGGCCGCCGACGAGGAAGGCCAGGCCGAGCACCAGCAGCGTGTTGGCCAGTATCGAGCCCACTAGCGCCGCCCGAACGACGTCGAGCAGACCCGCCCGGAGCGCGAAGATGCCGATGAAGAACTCGGGCAGGTTGCCCAGCGCAGATTGCAGCACGCCGGTGGCGCTGGGTCCGAGCCTGCGCCCGAGCTGGTCCGTTCCCTCGCCGACCATCACCGCCAGGCCGGCCAGCCCGACCGCCGAGGCGGCGAAGATCTCGACGCCGCCGGCGCCTGCGATCCGCAGCACGAGCGCCGTGAGGCTGGCGCCAATGGCAACCAGCGCGATGATTCTCGTCCTGGTCTCGAAGTAGCTCAGCACGCGTCCGCCTCCGTGCCGATTGTGCCGGAGCCGGACCGAGTCCGTGCGCCGGTCTCACACGATCGCCGGGCCCTCGCGGTTCAGACGGCTCAGTACGGTGGCCAGGGGACAGCGGGTCGGTTGCGATCCGGGCGCGGCATTACGCCATTGGCGAGCAGCGTCTCTATCCGTCTCGAGGTCGCCTCCACTTCCGCAGGTGAGAGCAGCCCTTGCAGTTGCTCGCCCAGATCGCCGAGGATCCCGCGGCGGAGCCGTTCGAGGACGGCACGCTCGTCGGCGGTCAGCGACTGGCCCCGCCACCGCCAGAGCACGGTTCGAAGCTTGGGCTCCACCGCGAAGCACAGGCCGTTGTCGATGCCATGGATCCTGCCGTCGGGAAGCGGCAGGAGGTGGCCGCCCTTCCGGTCGGCGTTGTTGAGCGCGGCATCGATTACGGCGATGTGGCGCAAGGCGGGGTTGTCCGAAGCGATCAACTGGCCGATGTCGACCGTTTCGTCGACCTCCATCCAAAGCTGGACCATGCCCTCGCCGAACGGCCCGTCGCGCATCACGGTTGGGGGAACGATCTCCCATCCGCTCGCCTCCGAGACAGCGTGGGCAGCCACTTCGCGACAGGCCAGCGTCCCATCGGGGAAGTCATAGAGCGGCCGCTCCCCGCGGATCGGCTTGTAGACGCAACTGGCCGCCACGGTCTTCCCCGACTCGTTGCCAGCCCCCGCAACCAGGCAGAAGAAGGTGGCATTTGAGGCCGACAGGAGCCGCCCCACGACGGTCATCTCGCCATCGCGGAGGAGTCGGAGCGCGGTCTCCTTCTCGAGCCGGCCGGCGACCTGTCTGCCCTCGAGTGCGGCCGCCTCCATCTCGGCCCGGGTCAGACCGGCGATGGTCGCGCCGTCGTCCAAGGACTCGTCGGCCGTCAAAGGACGGCCCTCGCCAGATCCCGCGACCCCATCAGTGCATAAAGCCGTTGCGACGGGCGCAGATGTGGCCTTCCGGGTTCAGCGGCTGACCGCAGAAGGGGCAGGGAGGTCGTCCTGCAGCCACGACCTCCAGAGCGCGCCGGGCGAAGGCCAGCGCACGGACCGGCGCGAGGTGGACCCGCATGACGTCCGACTCGTCGTCTTCCTCGTCCATTTCGGCCGTCTCGCCAGCGTCTTCGGCTTCCTCGTCGATGGCCCGAGCCTCGACGACGATCGACTCGTCATCGCCGTCCCAGACGATGGCCATCGTGCCGACGCGGAACGCCTCGTTGAGCGGCTCGTCGAGCGGCGCCGAATCGACGTCTGCCGAAGCCGGCTCCTGCGGCACGTCGGCCCCTCGCTCTCTAACCTCGGCGAGCAGCTGCGTCAGGCGCTCGGCCAGCAATGTGACCTGGACCTTCTCGATCAGCACCGAGACGATCCTGTTGCCGTCTCTGGCTTGCAGATAGAAGGTCCGGCTGCCGGGCTGGCCGACCGTTCCGGCGATGAATCGATCCGGGTTCTCGAAGTTGTAGACGAGTCGAGCCATCTGGCCTCCAGGCAGGTGCACGCCTTGCGTGCCGACAGCTCGAATCTATACCCGGCGAACAGATGTCTCCGCCCGGGCCGTCTGCCGATGCGCGGAGAAGACCTCGCTCTCATCCAGACGTGGCCTGCGCGGCGGCGGCCGCACCGGGCCGCGGGGTGCGTCATTCCGAGCGAATCGCGGCCAGGAATGTATTCTCTTGCAGAGACATCACAAATTGATATGCGAGACTTGACAAATAGAAAGCCTGGCTGGCATAGTGGCAACAACGGCGAGCCGGGTATCCCCGGCGGGCCGGGAACCTGCCACCGGTGACCCAGTGGTAGCGCTCGCACAAGAGGCATCAACCGGCATGGCACGCGACGTCATCTCAACCTGCCCCGTCTGCTCGAGCGAGTTGTCCATTACCCGGCTCCAGTGCCGGGGTTGCGGCACCGCGATCGAGGGCGACTTCAACGTCGGTCGGTTCGGACGGCTCAGCCGAGAGCAGCTGGCACTGCTGGAGAGCTTCCTGCGAGCGCGCGGCAACGCGAAGGAGCTGGAGCGAGAGCTCAAGGTGTCGTACCCGACGGTTCGGGCACGGATAGACGCGCTGGTGCGAGCGCTTGGGCTCGCGGACGGAGCGCCGGTCGGGGACGACGGCGAGGACGGGCTTGGACGAGCCGGCCAGTCGGCGGAGCTGCGTCGAGACGTCCTGGAGCGGCTATCCCGGCGTGAGATCACGGCAGACGAGGCGGCGGCCCTCCTCCGCGCTCGGAAGGAGTAGAGATGGGCACGCTGGAGCGCACTGAGACGCTCTCCCATCGCATCGGGACCAACGGCCGGCTCTCGGTCAAGACCATCAGCGGCACCCTCCGCGTCAGCGGCATCGACGGCGAGGAAGCCCGCCTCACGGTCACCTATCGAATTCGGGCGGCGGACCAGGCGGCCGCCGAACGGGCGCTGGAGACCGGCCGCGTCATCGTGGACCGGGGCCCGGGCTCGCTCGAGGTCGAGACGCCGGAGCGGCGCCTCTCCACGGGTCTGGCCTGGCTCTTCGGCGGGGCGCGGGTCGGCGCCGACGTCACCGTCGAGGTGCCGTGGGGAACCCGGATCCGCTACGAGACAATGAGCGGCTCGATCGAAGCCATGTCTCTTGTCGGCGATCAGAAGTATCGAACGGTCTCCGGGGAGATCCGGATGTGGAGCGTTGGCGGGCTGATCGAGGCGGGATCGATCTCCGGGTCGATAGCACTCGACAACGGCGGCGACGTGCGCCTCCGCGCCAACACCATCTCCGGCGGGATCAAGGTTCGGGCCCGCCGCCTTTACGGAACCGCGTTGTCGTCGACGAGCGGGAGCATCGCCGTCGTCGGCGCCCTGGATCCGTCGGGCGACCACCGGGCGGAATCGATATCCGGCAGCGTCGAGCTGACCCCCTTGAACGGCGTAACGGCTGAGCTGCGGGCGGTCTCGGGCTCGATCGTCTCAAGCGTCGAGAGCCGGATGGAAGGCGGGCGCGGCTACTGGCGCTCGATCGTCGGTGACGGGCGGGCGGTCTTCAAGGTCAACTCCACCTCCGGCGGGCTGCGGATCCTGGCGGCCCGGCCGGGCGACGAGGTCGTCGCCTCGGCCGCTCCCGCAGCCTCGTCTGCGCCGCCCCCGACCGACTCGGGCGATGTCGCAGCCAACCGGGTCGCGTCGAGCGATGAAGCCGTCGCCCAGCAATCCGAGCCTCACGAGACGGAGGAGACCTGGAACCCGGACGAGTCCGGTGACCTCGAGGCAGGCGCCGTCGACGAAGACGAGCTGGCCGTGCTTCAAGCCCTGGAAAGAGGCGAGATCGGCGTTGACGAAGCAGCCGAGCGCCTCGATCGGCCGAGGAGCTAGGCCATGTCAGGCGAGCTGGAAGTCCTCCTCCGACTGGTTTCGGAAGGCAAGCTCACGGCCGAAGAGGCGGCCCCCATCGTTGCCGCGCTCGAAGGTCGAGATGTCTCCGGTGGTGGTGCGGGGGCGCGCGCGGACGGCTCGACGGGAGCCCGGCCTCGCGACGAGGCGCGCCGAAGCGCTGCCGCGGCGGACGCCCTTGCCGGGCGCCGGATCCGGGTCTTCGTGGCCGAGGACGGCCGTCCGATCATCAATCTCCAGATCCCGCTCGCTGCGGCGGGCTTCGCAATCGACCAGGTGCCGGGTCTTTCCCCGGACCACCGCTCACGCATCGTCGAGGCGATCCAGACCGGCATGACGGGGCCGATCCTGGAAGTCTCGGACCACGGCGACGAGGTTCGAATAGTCATCGAGTAATGCGGCGGCAGACGGCCGCTGGCCGCTTCCTTCAACACGTTTCCGAGGCCCCTCGGGACCCCGGCTTGGATAGCTATTGCCTGCAAAGGATCGAACACACGACCGGTTCAAGGGGCAGGCGAACACGGCGATCAGACAAAGGGGACGAGCGATGTTGCTGCAGATCGAAGAGCTGACCAAAGTCTACCGGGGTGGGGTCCGAGCCAACGACGGCATCAGCCTGGCCGTTCATGAAGGCGAGGTTTTCGGCCTCCTCGGCCACAACGGCGCCGGCAAGACCACGCTCGTCAACCAGGTCGTCGGACTGCTACGGCCCACCGCGGGATCGATCCGAATCGACGGCAAAGACATGGTGGCCGACCCGGGCCTGGCCCGCCGCCTGTGCTCGTTTCAGGCTCAGGCGCAGGTACCGATCGATGGCCTTACGCCGCGCCAGGCGATCGATCTCGTGGGCCAGCTCCGCGGCGCGTCGAAGGCCGACGCCCAGCGCGGGCGCGGACGGCTCGTCGATGCCCTCGATCTCGGGGAGTGGCTCGACGTGGACGCGGCGGCGCTTTCCGGTGGCGTGAAGCGTCTCGTGGCCTTCGCCATGGCGGCCGTCACTCCCGGTCGCGTGGTCATGCTCGACGAGCCAACCAACGACGTGGATCCGGTCCGGCGCCGCTTGCTGTGGCGGCAGGTGCGGACCCTCGCCGACCACGGCGCCGCGGTCCTGCTGGTCACCCACAACGTCATCGAGGCCGAACGGTCCGTGGATCGCCTGGCCATCCTCGACGAGGGTCGAGTCATAGCCGAGGGAACGCCGGCCCAGCTCAAGGCCCGCCTCGGGGCAGCCCTCCGGCTCGAGCTCGTGCTGGACCCGGACTCGCTCGAAACGCCGGCGTCGCCGTTCGGTCTGTCAGCCGTTCCGGTCGGCAATCGCTTGATGGTCGGTGTCCCGAAGGACGGCGCCGGACAGGCCGTGGCCTGGGCCGAGGCGCTAAAGAGCGCCGGCGAGGTCGAGGAATTCACGCTTGGGCCGGCGACGCTCGAGGACGTGTACGTGGCTCTGGTCGGCGGTGCGGAGGCTTTGCCGGGAGAGGCCGAGGAGGTGTTCGATGCAACTGCTGCGTAGTTACCGGCTGCTGGTCACGTGGCAGGCTCTGCGAAAGCGGAACTACCTGCCGCTGATGATGGCAGTGCAGACGCTCTTCTCGCTCGGCATCGTGCTGGGCTATCCACTCCTCTTCCCGACGCTCGACCGGACCTCGATCTACCTGATCGCAACCGGGGCGCCGGCCATCTCGGTTGTTTCCGTCGGCCTGGTCGCGCTGCCGCAAACGGTTGGGGAGCAGAAGACCGAGGGCAGCCTGGCCTACATGCGGTCGCTGCCGGTGGCCAGGCTCGCTTATCTCGTCGCCGATCTGACCGTATGGCTCGCTATCGTCATCCCGGGCGTGATCCTCGGAGTGCTCGTCGGCGCCTGGCACTTCGATCTACATCTGCAGGTGAGCCCGCTCGTCGTGCCGGCGGTATTGATGGTGGCGCTGACCGCGACGTGCGTCGGCTACGCGATAGCCTCGCTTCTGCCGTACATGCTGACCGTCGTGATCACCCAGGCCATCGTGGTCTTCGTCTTCATGTTCTCGCCGCTGACCTTCCTGCCCGACAAGCTGCCGGCCTGGCTCGAAGCGATCCATCGCGTGCTTCCGATCCAGGCCATGGGCGAAGTGACCCGTGGCACGATCGCTCCAAACGAGTTCGGATTGCCGATGGGCGCGTTCCTGACACTCGCGGTCTGGTGCGCGCTCGGGTTCACCGTCACCTACGCGGCGATGACCCGCCGCGGCTGAGGTCGCGTTAGGCTGTGCCGATGATTTGGCCGATCGCACTCCTCGGGCGCGCATGACCGGTTCGGGCAGATTGCCGGCCCGCGACTTCGAGCAGATCCGCCTGGCCGAGGCCCTCGAGCGCGGCCGATGCCCCATATGCGATGCCCGCCAGGAGGCGAGCTACGCGGCGTTGCGAGGCCTGGCCCGGGAGGGCGCGACGGACCGCGGCCTCCGCGACCGGATGGACAAGGGTCTCGGGTTCTGCCAGCCGCACAGCGTCGGTCTCTCCAAGATGGAGCTGCTACAGACGAGTAGCCAGCTCGCTACCGCGGTCCTGCTCGACGCCGTCCTGAGGCGGCGCCTCGCCACATTGAGGAAGCTCTCTGGGAACGACGCCGCGGGTCAGGGGCGCGGTCTGGCCGAGTTGTCGGATCCCAAATGCCCGGTCTGCGCCCGTGTTGCCGAGGCCTCCGCAGCCGCCTTGAGGAGCCTGCTCGAGCTGTCGGCTGATCAGGCCTGGGCGGTTGCGTTGGGGAGCGGCGAGATCTGCCTCGACGACATCTATGCGCTCTGGGCCGCTGCCACCGCGGGATCCAAGGAGATTCAGGGCCGGTGGTCCCGGATCCTGGCGGCTCAGCTCGTGCGGCTCGGGGCCTTGCAGAAGACGCTTGCCGAGTACGCTCATAACAGCACCTCGGACCGGCGCCACCTGATCACCCGCGAGCAGCAGGAGGCCGCGGCGGCATCGATCAGGCTGTTTGGCGGGAGCCCTGATCTAGACCGGACACGGTGAATCGCGGCCCGATCGCAGGTAGTGCGGCGACGGCGTATAGCGTCCGTTCCGTACAATTCGGGGAGCCACCCCCAGGCGTCCCTGCTCGGAGGTCAACTTGCCCGCGCTCCCATACCCGGTCGCCCGGCTGATCGACGCCGCCGTAGTCGGCGAGCTCAGCGTCGTGGGTCCCGATGGAAGTCCCATCACCTATCCGATGGTTCCGCTGTTGTGGGGCGACCGGATCTTCATGACCTCGAGCGTGCTGGACTGCGCCAAGATCGCACACATCAAGGCGAACCCGCGGGTCAGCCTCTCGATCACCAACCCGGCTGCGGCCGGCACGATGACCGGCAAGGTCACGATCCAGTGCGACGCACGCGTCGCCGAGGACGATCTCCACGCCGGCTGGGAACGTCTCCTTCCCAACTGGAAGCGCAAGGATCCGGCGACGATGGTCCTGCTCAAGGCGAGGCTGGGCTTTCCGCTCATCTTCGAGCGGGCGCTGATCGAGCTGACTCCCCGGCGGGTCTGGTTCTGGCCCGACGGGAGAACCGACCAGCCGCCCCAGGTCACGGTGGCGGCCGAGGTGGCCCGATGAGCCCGAAGCTGCGACTGCCGCGGATCAGCCGGCCCGGTGCAGATGCCGGCGTGGAAGGCAGTCCCGATGCGGAGTCACCTTCCGGACCGGCGGCGGGCGATGTCGCCACAGGGACGGCCGCGGCGCTAGTGGAGCCGGCTCTGACTGCCGAGCCGGTCGTCACATCCGGACCCGACGAACCGGTAGACGAGGCGCGCGAACCCGAGGTGCGCGACGCGGCCGCACCAACAGCGCCCGAACCTGCCGAGCCCGAACCTGCCGAGCCCGAACCCGAGGCGCCGGCGCAGGTAACCGTCGACGACGGCATTGCCAGGCTGGCGACTTTCCGCCGGGCCGTGCTGAGCTGGGTGGCTGAGGACGGATATCCGGTCAACGTCGACGTCGAGATCGACGTCAGGCCGGCCGAGGGCGCGATCCGCTTCAGCGAACCGCCGGGCTTCCGAATTGCCCCCGGAACGCACGTCGCCATCACCGGCAGCTACATTCACACGCTTCCGGAGGGCGGTTTCGACCGGCGCGGCCACGTCACTCTCTGGGGAGTGGCCGCGGCCCGTCCTCGGGCCCGATTCGTGGTCACTCCGGGACGCGTATGGGCGTGGGACGAAGGCGAGGTGCCCCTCCCGGCGGCGTATGAACGAGATCTGCGAAAGGCCCGGCGCTATTTCGACCGCCTCTCCGCGGAGCGCGGCGTGCGCGTCCGGCCGCGGATGTCGAAGCGGTTGCTGCTCTTCCGGGCGACGCGGGCACCGTTCCTGACCGCGACGCTCGCACCCGTGCTGCTGGGCCTTGCCGTGGCCGCTCGAGCTGGCATCTTCGACGGTGCCTCCGCGCTGATCACGCTGGTCGCCGCCAGCACCGTCCACCTGGGCTTGAACGTGGCAAACGACGTCTTCGACACCCTCCAGGGGACCGACGATGCCAATGCCACCCCCACCAAGTTCAGTGGCGGCTCGCGGGTGCTCCAGAATGCCCTGGTCACAATCCGCGAGATGTCGATGCTGGCGATCGGCTGCTACGCATTGGCGGCGGTGCTCGGGATCGTTCTGCTGGTCCTGCGCGGCTCGACCGCACTCGTCGCCATTGCGGTCCTCGGCTTCGTGATCAGCGTCGCCTACACCATGCCGCCGTTCAAGCTGGTCTACCGTGGCCTTGGCGAGATCGCCACCGCGATTGGGTTTGGGCCGGTCATGCTGCTCGGCGCCTACACCGTCCAGTCCCGCGGTGCCATCTCGGTCGAAGCCTGCCTGGTATCCGTGCCGGTGGCGCTGCTCGTAGCGCTGATCCTCTACGTCAACGAAATTCCCGACAGGGTGGGCGACGCCAGCGCCGGAAAGATGACGCTCCCCGTTCGCTGGCCGAAGGAAACCGTCATCCGCGTCTTCGACGTGGCGGCCGCGGCTGCTTTCATCGCCGTCGTCGGAGGCGTGCTGGCCGGCCTCATGCCGATCCCAACTCTTCTGGTTCTCCTGGCGATCCCTCTGGCTTTGCAGATCCACGCCGGTCTCAACCGGTTCTACGACAACCCCTATGCGCTCATGAGCACGATGGCGGCCAACATCCAGCTCCATATGAACGTAAGCCTGCTGCTGTTGGCCGGCTATCTTCTGACGATCGTCGACCAGCTGCTGTTCGAGCGCACGCCTTTCCTCTGGTAGGGCGCGACCCGGGCTGACGGCAAGGGCGGGTCCGCTGGGAGCCTGCCGTGCGACGTTCGACGTTCGGAGGTCAGCGGTCTGCGAGGTACGCATCGAAGCCCGGCGTCCAGCTCAATCGGGGGTTCGACCCGTCGCGGTCCGCGCTGACCGAGCAACCCTCGTAGCCCGGCAGGCCCGCAACCCAGCCCAGACCCGGTGGACCCATGGCGAAGGCCGCCGTGGCGTAGGCGTCGGCGAAGGTCAGGCTCGGGCCGACGACCGTGACGCTCAGGACTCCGCTCGGGGCACCGCCCGAGAACGGATCTCGGATGTGTTCACCACGCTCGTACGTGCCGGAAGTGGCGACGGCCCCGTCGCGGATCTCCAACACCGTGGCCAGCCGATCGGGGATCAGCGGGTGCTGGATCCCAACGCGCCAGGCCTTGCCCGGCGCCGGCTCGCCGCGAGCGACGATGTCGCCGCCGCCGTTGATGCAGTAGTCACGCGCTCCGGCGTCCTCGAGGATCCGCCCGGCGTTCTCGAGGGCCCAGCCCTTGACCAGGCCGGTCGGATCTGGCCGTCCATCCGGCCGGTGGGCCCGTATGTCGAAATAGCCGTCGCTCGTGCGGCGCACCTCGTCGCACAGGTCCAAGACCCGGCGCAGCTCCGGGGTGCAATCCGCTTCCTCGATCTCGCCGCGGATGAGGCGGCTGACCTCGCTTTCCGGCTTGTACGGGCTGAAACGCAGATCCACGCCGCGGAGGTAGTCGAACGCGTGCTCCAGCGCGGACTTCGGGATGGCGGCGTTTCGGACGTCGAGGCTTATCGCCGTGCCCATGATCTGCTCGACCCGGCGCAGGCCCGGGAGCGGGGTTGTGGCCGGTGAAACGCCCAGCAGTGCCGGTTTGCCGGGGAGTTGCTCGGGCTGCGACATGGCAGCATTATGGTTGCTCCGCGGCCGGATATCGCCGGACCGCGGTCGCTCCAGAAAGGAGTTCTCGCGATGTTCCGGCGCCGATTCGTGATAGTCAGGCGGCCTCGCATGCTCGGCGCGGCCCTCGTCGGCGGTCTGGGCTTCGTTGCCGGTCGTGCGAGCAAGCGCGCTCCCGACCCAAGCGCCGGGCCGGCCCCGACTTCTCTCCCGGCCCAGCCTGACGTCGTCACGAAACTCCAGGAACTGGCCGACCTGCACGCCGCAGGCTCGCTCACAGACGCCGAGTTCGCGGCGGCCAAGGCGAAGCTGCTCGGCTCGTAGCACGGAGACTGTGGGGCGGTTCCTCCGCCTCCGACGGCCTTCCCCGGCAAGTTGCAGCGAGTTGTGCAATGCTGCGCCTCACGCGGCGGCGCAGGCTGACTGGCAGCGTCGCCGCACCTCCCATGTGACCCCTCGGCCGGTTCAGGCTGCCCGAACCGAACCACGCCTGATCCCCACCCACGACGGGCGGGCCGGCACGGCAACCAAGTGGTCAGACGCGCCCTTCGCCCCGTCTTGACACGCCGCCCGCGGTCCGGCTATGTCCCGCCCAGCGTCCGTTCGAGCCAGCCGACCCGGTCATCGTAGGCGTCCTGGTTCAGGGCGTGGTTGGCCTGGTACCAGACAAGCTGTTTGGGCTGATGGGCAGCCGCAACGAGAGACTCGGCCTCGTCATGGGTGAACCACGTGTCCTGCGTTCCCTCCTGGACGTACAAGGCGGCGGGTGAAACATGAGGGGCCCAGACGATCGGATCGAAGGGAGCCATGTAGGCCACGTGGTAGCTGGGTGGGGTGGACATCAGGACCGCGATGCTGAGCCGCCCGCCCTCGATGCCGGCGAAGGTGCCGCCGCGCATCGCCCCATAGCTGAACCCCACGAAGCCGAGTCGGCGTGGATCGACCTCGGGTCTGGAAGCCAGCAGGTCCAGGGACCGGCGCAGCTCGCGCATCTCGAAGGCGATTTCGTTGACGGCTTCCTCCGCCGTGACAGGCTGGGCGATATATTCAGGCGCAGTTATCAAGAGCGACACGAGCCCGTGTTGCGCTAGGTCGATCGCCTCCTGCAGGAAGTTTGACGACGCACCCAGGGCTCCGTGGAGGTACATCACGCCACCGAAGGGCCCGGAACCGTGGGGCACGACCAGGAAAGCCTGGGTCCGGCTGCCGGACGCCTGGAGGTAGGTGATGTCATGGATCGTGACTCCGCTCTGCTCGGAGACGGAAGTCTCGACGAGGTCGAATGGGCGCGAGCCGTCGTACTCGAAGAGCCGCATGGCCTGGTCGTAGCTGATCGATTCGGGCAGTTCGGTCGGTAGCGGGATCACCGAAGGGCCGGCCGAAGAGGCGACGGTAGAGGAGCCCGAGGCCGCGGATCCTGCTCCGGTGGCGGCCGGCGAACCGGACGCTGTCGACGACCCGGAAGCGGAGAACGAGGATCCCGGGGCGGAGCATCCATTCAGCAGCGCGACGACCGCGCTCGCCGCCGCGAAGGCCATCAACGCCCGGTTGCGGACCCCGAAACGCGCCAAAGTCACTCTCCCCATGTGCGTCTCAACTATGGCGGATCCGGCTCGCCTGGATCGCCCGGCCTCAGAGAGGCGGACTCTGCACCGCCCACCCTGACCGGCGGGATTGTCATGACGTGGGTTCAGCCGCCATAGCGGAAGCAGCTCGGCAGGTGGTCGTCGACCAGCCCGACGCTTTGCATGAAGGCATACGCGATGGTCGAGCCGACGAAACGGAACCCCCGACGCTTCAGATCGATGGAGAGACCGTCGGATTCCGCGGTCGTGGCCGGCACGTCGGCAGCAGTCGCGCCAGCCGGCAGGCGTGGTGCCGGTCGAGCGAACAGGCCGTCAAGGTATGCGGCGAAGCTGCCGAACTCACCGGCAATCGCCAGGAACGACGCGGCGTTGCCAATCGTGGCCTCGATCTTGGCGCGATTGCGGACGATGCTCGGATCCGCCAGCAGCCGCGCGATCTCCGAGTCGCCGTAACGGGCGACCGTCTCCGGGAAGAAACCGCCGAAGGCCCCCCGGAATGCCTCGCGCTTTCGAAGGATCGTGACCCAGGCCAGGCCCCCCTGGAAGCCTTCGAGAGCCAGCCGCTCGAACAGATCGCGGTCGTCCGAGATGGGCACGCCCCATTCCGTGTCGTGATACTCGACCATGACCGGGTCTGCGCGAGCGAGGCCATCCGGCCACCAGCAGCGCGGACGGCCGTCCGGGCTCACCGGGGACGGAGTAGGGGAGAGCAAGATGGCCCACCGCCGTCGCGCTCATCTCCGGCCGGCACCTCGCGCCACGTCTCCGCCTCGAGTGCTGCCTGGAGATGGTCGGCTGGCGGCCTGGTCTCGCCGCGGATATCCGGAACAGGCCTCGAGAATCGGTTGCGGTGGGATTGGCAAGAACGTTCGTACGCAGAAATCGAACGCGCGTTCTCATAGATAGAACAGTCGTTCGCAAGCATGCGGACCATCGTACTCGCGGCAGAGGATGGGTCAACTGGATGGACCCGGATGTCTCCGAACTGCCCGGCGCGTCGCTGCGTGCTACCGAACGCGAGATTCTCGGGACTGAGACATCTAGCCGACAGCATCTCCTTCGCCAAGGTTGGCATACTCGCTGCATGACCACGTCGTCAGCGGCTCGAATGACCCCACCGAGCCGCCGTGCCACGCCGGGTGCCGGCAATCCTGCGAACGAAGCCTGGATCGATGTCCAGGCGCCGTCTCGATCGCTGCGACGCTACCAGGTGGTGCGTCTGTCCATGGCCATGATATCGAGAGCCTATTCGCGGGTCCGAGTCGAAGGCTCCGAACGTTTGCCGGTCGGGCCGGCCATCCTGTGCTTCACCCACCAGAACTGGGCAGACCCGTTCTATGTGTTTGCGGGGATCCCCGGCCGACCCCGGATCTACTTCCTCGGACCCGAGCAGGAGGAGATGCGACGGGGCTTGCGGAACCGCCTCATGCGCTGGGGCGGGGTCACGGTCCCGTTCCGTCCCGGCAAGCGCGGGCTGGTCGCCGCCATTTGTCGGGTCGACGCTCTGATCTCGGACGGGTCCGTGGTCGCGATAGCGGGCGAAGGCCGAATCCACTCCGGCGAGGGCACAGTACTGCCTCTGCAGCACGGTCCCGCCTACCTGGCGTTGCGCACCGGGGTGCCTGTCGTTCCGGTTGCCATCAACGGCACGAGCTGGCTGGGGCTCCGACGCGTCGTGCGCGTCCGGATCGGAATGCCGATCGCGGGTGACGAAGCGCCGAGCATCAGGCCGAGGGCCGAACAGGTGGCCAGACTGACGGCGCAGGCCCAGTCAGCCCTCGAAGAGTTGGTGGTCGGTTTTCCGGACCGGCCTCGGCCGGGTTTCATCGGGCGCCTGTTGACCGAGCTCTTCAACGATTGGCCCGAGGGATCCAGGCCCTCGATCCAGGCTCGCAGAGCCGACGACTCGCTCGACGAGGCAGAGCGGCAGTAGCCGCCGGGCCGCCTCTCGCCCGGCCGTGATCGAGCCCGGTTTCGTTACGTGGATTTCGACCACGCAGCGGAGTCTGCGATACTGCGATCGACGAGCTACAGGAGGAGACGTGGGCGCAACGGGCCTGGCTGCCAACCCGACCGAATACCGCGATCGACTTGGCGAGCAGACGGACGAGCAGATCGACGACTGGACGGCCGAGTTGATGCGGGACGTCGCCAGGCGGCGAGGCGTCATCAGGGTCGTGGCCGACTTCCGAAAGACCGCTCGGCTCGACGAGCAGGCCTTCAGGCGTGTCTTTACGCGCGGCGGCGGAGCCCCTCAGACCATCGGGAGCGATGCCTCAGGACATCTATTGGTTCCGACCATCTCGCTCCATTTCCTGGTACCCGGGCTGCGTGCCGAGGTCCCTGGCGCGCGGGACCGGCTGATCGCCTATCTCGTGGCCAGCTTCGACGAGATCGTCTACGTCTGAGCGGAGACTCCCGCGCCGCTCGCCCGCCGTCGGGCTGATCAAAGTCGTTCATCCGTTTCCTTCTGCCTTGAATGCGGTCGCCACGGTGGTCGTCGCGTCGATCGCGGGCGGTTCCACCGGGGTCGTCACGAGGCTCGGGCTGGCGATGCTGGGGATGCAGTTCGCGATCGGGGCAGCAAACGATTTCAGCGACGCATCCTCCGATGCCGTATCCAAGGTGGGCAAGCCGATCCCTGCCGGTCAGATATCCAGACGAACCGCGGCGACCGTCGCGGCGGTCGCCGCGGGACTTGGGCTCCTCATGGCGGCTAGCGCGGGGACGCCCGCCCTGATCGTTGGATTCGTCGGCCTCGGCGACGGCTTCCTCTACGACCTAAGACTCAAGGGCACGGCCCTCGCTTGGGCACCTTTCGCTGCGGGCGTTGGGCTGCTGCCGGTGTACGCGTGGTGGGGAGCTGTGGGCTCCGTGCCTCCGGCATTCCCCGGGATCGTCGTGCTCGCCTTCTTCGCCGGCGTGACCCTTGCGCTCGCCAACGCCTACGCCGATTTGGACCGAGACCGGGCGTCTGCGACTTCCTCGGTCGCCACCTTCCTGGGACGCCGGCCCACGCTCGTGGCCAACGCCGGCCTGCTTGCTTGCGTCCAGATAGTTGCCGTGGCAACTACTGGCATGGCTGCGGGGGCCGTTCCGTTGCTGTGGATCGAGATGGCAGGCTGCGGGCTGGGCTGGCTCGGCATCGCCCTGGCCGGCGTCAGCGACGACCGAGCTGGACCGCTGGCATGGGAAGTCCAGGCGGTGGGGATGGCGGTTCTCGGCGGGGCCTGGCTGGCCGTTCTCAGTGGCGCGGGTCTGCTGCACGGCTAGCAGGTAGCCGGTCCGCCCGAACGACGTGGCAGCTGCCTGTGACTCCGCTCAGGACGCCATCGCCTGGCCACTCCGCCGGGCACTCCGGTCGTTCCATTGCCGCCCGGAGTGACCGCGAATGCCGTATGGCCGGCCCGATCTCCTCCCGCCTAGCGCCGACGCACCAGGCCAATGGCGTTCTCCAGGCGGACCTTGACGATCGTCAGGTACTTGGCCAGGTTCTGACGGTCCGTGTCGTCGATGTCCTTCATAGCGTCGGACTGCAGAATGGCAATGAGATCCGCCATCGACTCGGTCAGGCGGGCCCGCACTGTGATCAGGGAATCGTCGGTCAGGGGTTTCTTCGATCCGGCAGCGAGCCAGATGGCCTCCGCCTCTGCCTCGATCGCGTCCTCCAGCGTTCCTGCGGCCGAACCCTTGGCGGTGACCGCGGCCGGAGTTGCTTTGGGTCGGGCCGCGCCGTCGATCTTCTCGCGGAGCTTGACGAGTGATAGCTCTCCGCGAGCGACCATATCGGCGAGGTGCTTCCTCTTCTTGGGGTCTTCGACTTTCAGCAACTCGTAGGCGTGCGAGAGGGTGTCTTTGCGCAGAGACACCAGCTCGCGAATCTCGGGCGGCGCGTCAGCCAGCCGGAGCCGGTTCTCGAGGTAGCCCTTGTCCTTGCCCAACTTCTGGGCCAGCTTGCGGATGCTGTATCCATGTTCGCGGATCATCTTGTCGTAGATGAGCGACTCATCGATCGGCGAGAGGTCTTCCCGCTGGAGGTTCTCGATGACCGCGATCTCCAGGGCGGTCTCGTCATCGATGTCCTCGATGAGGGCGGGTACCACGTCAAGCCCGGCTCCGCGGGCCGCCCGCCACCGCCGCTCGCCGGCTATGAGCTGGTAACGGCCATTCGGCAGGGGCCGGACCAGGATGGGCTGGAGCACCCCGTGCTCTCGGACCGAGGCCGTGAGATCGTTCAGACCGGCCTTGTCCATCGCCAGGCGTGGCTGGTTCGGGTTCGGCTCCACCCGGTCCACGGGGATGTTTCTGACAGCAGCCGGTCTGACGACTGTCGTCTCGTTGGCATTGAGGAGGCTGAGGATGTTCTGCGAGAGTCCCTGGACTCGCTCCTCGTTGAGGCGAGCGGTGGCGGCCGCTCGGAAATCTGGCCTAGCCAAGAGCAATTACCTCCCTGGCGAGCTCACGGAAGTTGTTGGCTGCGTCGGAGGCGGTGGCATATGCGGTGATCGGCTGGCCTGTCAGCGGGGCTTCCCCCAGTTTCACGGCGGTCCGGATGATCGTGTCGAAGACGTGGTTTTCGCCGTGCTCGCGCATCTCGTCGAGCATCCCGCGACCCAGGACCGTTCTTGAGTCGTAGAACGTTGGGAGGAGCCCGAGCACTCGCAGGTTTCGATTCAGTTTGGATCGGATCGTCGCGATCACCTTGACCAGGGCGGTAAGGCCTTTGAGGGCGTAGTACTGAGTCTGAACAGGGATGATGACGCCGTTCGCGGCCACCAGACCGTTGATCGTCAGCAGACCCAGCGTCGGCGGGCAGTCGATCAGCACATAGTCGTAGTGGCCCTGGGCCCACTCGTCGATCACCTCGGAGAGGGCGTATTCGCGGCCGATCGTGCTTAGGAGGTCGACTTCAGTCGAAGCCAGGTCCAACGTCGCCGGCGCGACGTCGATACCCGGCGTATTGCTCGCGAGGATGATGTCCTTCAGCCGAGCGTTGGGCGCACCGATCACATTCGCCATGGACCGCTCGACGTTGGTCAGGTTGATCCCGAGGCCGACGGTAAGGTTAGCCTGAGCGTCCATGTCGATGCATAGAACTCGCATGCCTCTCTCAGCGAGGGCGCCCGCCAGATTGATGGCGGTGGTGGTCTTGCCGACGCCACCCTTCTGGTTTGCAATCGCGATGACGTTGGCCACCGTGCTTTCACCTCGCTCGGTGTGGAGATTCGGCGCCGACGAGGGCCCCGTGCCGCGTTGCTCTGCGAAGCTTGCCTCGGGAGCATCGCTCGTCGCGTCCGCTTGTCTTCGTCCGTTGATGCTACCGCACGAGCATTGGCAAGCGGTTCTGGCTTATCCACAGAATTGCGAAGTTGTTCACCGGTTTTGTGGATATCGTCGAGCTGAACTCCAACACTCGAACGTGCCGTATCCACAGCGTCATGTGTCCCAGTGGAAACCGCCGTCGCCGGGCCGCTGGCTGTCTTTGTGCAAAGACGAGACGCCTCGGGGAAGGGCCTGACGGTCGGCCCTCAACCGCCAGAAGGCGGCTCCTGCCCCGACAGCAGGGGACTAGCGGCCAGCTCCTCCCAGCCTCTGGCAATCGGGGGCGGGTACGTGCCATCATCCCGAGGCACACTGGCGCAACGGCAGACAACGAGAGGAAGCGGCAAGTGGCGGACGACCGGCGACTACCTCAAGGCATCGCGGACAATGGGCCGGTGGCCGATCCGGAGCGGGATCGCTGGCGCGCCACAACTCGGGCGAAGGCGCTGGCCCGCTCGCCCGAAAGGCAGGAACGCTTCCTGACGACATCTGGCGTCGAAATCCAGGATCTGTACACCGCGGCCGACACCGCCGGACTCGATGAAGGCCGCGACCTTGGCCGCCCTGGCGAATACCCGTACACGCGGGGCGTCCAGCCGACTATGTATCGCGGCCGCCTTTGGACGATGCGCCAGTACGCGGGCTTCTCCACGGCCGAGGACACAAATCGCCGCTTCCGCTATCTTCTCGAGCAGGGTCAAACCGGTCTGTCCGTCGCCTTCGATCTCCCGACCCAAATGGGATACGACTCGGACTCTCCCCAGGCGGAGGGTGAGGTCGGTCGAGTCGGCGTGCCGATCAGCTCCCTGGCCGACATGGACGTCCTAGTCGACGGTCTGCCGCTCGGAACCGTCAGCACGTCCATGACTATCAACGCCTCGGCCGCCGTGCTCCTTGCTCTGTACGTGGCTGCGGCTGAGAAGCAGGGAGTGGCCCGAAACCGGGTCAGCGGGACGACTCAAAACGACATCCTCAAGGAGTACATAGCTCGCGGCACGTACATCTTCCCGCCGCGGCCGTCGATGCGACTCGTGACCGACATATTCGAGTTTTGCTCCAAGGAGCTGCCGCGCTGGAACACCATCAGCATCAGCGGCTACCACATGCGCGAGGCCGGGGCAACCGCTGCCCAGGAGCTTGCCTTCACCCTGGCCGACGGCATCGCCTACGTAGAGTCTGCCTTGAGCCGTGGACTCGACATCGACGACTTCGCGGACCGCCTCAGTTTCTTCTTCGCGTCCTGGAGTGAGCTCTTCGAGGAAGTGGCGAAGTTCCGTGCCGCTCGCCGGATGTGGGCTCGGATCGTGAAGGAGCGTTTCGGGGCCACGAATACCCGCTCCATGGCCTGCCGCTTCCACGTCCAGACGGCGGGCTCGTCGCTGACTGCGCAGTCGATCGACAACAATGTGGTCAGGACCACCGTGCAGGCCCTGGCTGCGGTTCTGGGAGGGGCGCAGAGCCTCCACACGAACTCACGCGACGAAGCCCTAGCCCTCCCGACGGCGGAGGCCGCGCGGCTGGCTCTTCGAACCCAGCAGATCCTGGCGTTTGAATCGGGGGTGACCGAAACCCCGGATCCGCTCGCAGGCAGTTACTACGTCGAGTCATTGACGAACGGGCTCGAGGCGGCTGCCAACGACTACCTGGCCGAGATCGATGCGCTCGGCGGTACCTTGGCGGCCATCGAAGCCGGCTACCAGCAGCGTCAGATCCAGGAGTCGGCGTATCAGGTTCAGCGAGCCGTCGAGAACGGCTCGAAGGTTGTCGTCGGCGTCAACAAGTTCCGCGACGAGGCGACGACCACGCCGCCCCTGCAGAAGATCGATCCCGACGCTGAGCTTCGGCAGTGCGAGAGGGTCCGGCAGGTTCGGGCCGGTCGCGACGCCGCCGAGTGGGCGACGGCGATGATGCGGCTTGAGGACTGCGCTCGGGGTGACGAGAACTTGATGCCCCCGATCATCGAGGCCGTCAAGGCATACGCCACGGTGGGCGAAGTCTGCGACCGACTGCGCTCGGTGTGGGGCGAGCACAGGGAGCTGATCACCGTCTGACACGCGAGCGGCGATCGGCTCGGGGAGGAGAGAGGTTCGGGTCGAGCGCTCGCTGCGTGAGACCGCAGCTGCTGGCAGCTACGCCAGGCTTGCGGCAGCTGCAGGCAGCTGCCCGTTTCACCGGTTCCGACAGCTGCGCGCAGCTGTCGAGGTTGTCCAACTCGAGGCCCGTCGCAGCGCTGTTCGCAGCGACCACGAGCGTGCGCGCGGTTTCGTACCATTGATCCGGCGCCACGCGTCACCAGCGCCGCCGGGTGCTCACCGAACGCCCGTCCTGTTCGCCGGCCCTCGATAGTCGCAGGAGAGTCATGGATCAGCTCGAGTCCGCGCTTCCCGAAGGCATCGGCATTGGCAAGATCCACCACGTGGCCGTCATCGTGCAGGACCTCGACGCATCGCTCGGCTTGTATCGAGACAAGCTCGGGCTCGAGGTGGAGGCCGTGCTGGACATGGCCTACGACCACGTGACGATCGGATTCCTTACGGTGGGCGAGACCAAGATCGAGCTGGTTCAGCCGACCGATACCACGACCGGCTCGGCACGGTTCCTCGAGTCCAAGGGTGAGGGCTTCCACCACGTGTGCTTCGAGGTCCCTGACATCCAGGCTGCGCTCGACCGGCTCGCCGGCGTGGGCCTGACTCTGATCGACGCCGCCCCGCGCAAGGGCGGCGAGGGCCCCGTGGCGTTCGTCCACCCCAAGAGCTGCCACGGCGTGCTCGTCGAACTCATCGAAGCCCCCGGCGGCCCAGCGTGGGACAAGCTCGGCTACTGATCGAGGTTCTCGGGCGGCGGATTGCCGTAGCTTCGGGATGGGCGTCGTGCTGGGCCTCGAGTACGAACCCCTCGGCATCGCGGCATCGACGGCGACGCATTTCGAATTCCACCCGACGGCTCTGCCGATCGTCCGGCCGATCATCCCGGTCTGGTTCTAGGAATGCGTGGCCGCCCTAGATAGACCAGGCGAACAGAACGTCCTCCGCACCCTCGGCGCGCCGGCAGAAGCTCACCAGATCGCCGGCCAGTTCACGCAGCATCGGCTTGTCGTCCGTGTCGACGTCGCATTCCTCACAATCGATGAGGTCGATCCAGCGGGCGGCGACGCGGTCGAGGCGGCTTTCCGGGAGTAACGCCACGGCGTCGATCCAGTGCGGGTCGATACGCTCGACGGTTCGATCGGAAAGGGCGGCGAGGCGGCTCTGCAGTGCTCGTGCGGCATCGGTGAACGGTCCGGGCTGGTTGGAACCCGAGACTTCCCTGACGGCCTGGGCGAACAGGTCGAGCCACGTCGCATCCATCCTGCCGCCGAGTGAGATGTAGGCGGCAAAGCGTCCCGGGTCGCGCAGACCGGCCCAGTCTTCGACGCCGGTCGCCAGGAGGATCTCGCGAGCATCGCCCGCCACCAGATCCATCAGGACCCCCACGAATCCACTCCGTTCCTCGATCCCTTGCGTGTCTCCAGAGCTCGGCGGAGGCGTCGGCGGGAGTATGGGCTCCGTCCGACCGACCTGGCGAGACGTGCGTGGTGGTCGCGACCAACGGCTCACGCCGCCGCGAAAGCCGCAGGCGGTCCCGGCAGGAGAACGCCGCCTTCGCTACTGCCGGTAGCCGGCTTCGATCAGGAGCGTCGGGAGCTGGGTGGGCGAGTCCGCGACGTGCACCCCGGCCGCCTCGAGAGCCGAGATCTTCTCCGCCGCCGTACCCGAGCCCCCCGAGATGATGGCCCCGGCGTGACCCATGCGGCGGCCGGGAGGCGCCGTCCGACCGGCGATGAAGGCTGCCATGGGCACGCCCTTGAGATGCTCCGCCGCATACGCCGCCGCCTCCTCTTCGGCCGAACCGCCGATCTCGCCGATCATCACAATCGCGTCGGTTTCGGGGTCGTCGCGGAAGAGCTTGAGCACGTCGAGGAAGGTGGTGCCGATGATCGGGTCGCCGCCGATACCGACGCAGGTAGACTGGCCGATGCCCGCATCGGTCATGGCCTGGACGGCCTCGTAGGTGAGCGTTCCCGAGCGCGAAACCACGCCGACCCGGCCCGGCTTGTGGATGGCGGCCGGGATGATGCCGACCTTGGCCCGCCCCGGAGACGTGACTCCCGGGCAATTCGGGCCGATCAGATGGACTCCAGCGCGGTGGACGGCCTCGACGACCGGGATCATGTCCAGCGCGGGGATCCCTTCAGTTATGCAAACGATCGTGCCGATCCCGGCATCCACGGCCTCGAGGATGGCGTCCGGAGCGCCGCTCGCGGGGATGAAGATGATCGACGTGTTGGCTCCGGCCTGAATGGCGGCCTCGGCGACCGTGTCGAAGATCGGGACGGTGCCGTCGATCGCGGTCTGGCCGCCCTTGCCGGGGCGGGTTCCGGCCACGACCCGGGTGCCGTATGCGATCGAGGCGCGAGTGTGGAACTCGCCTTCGCGACCGGTTATGCCCTGGACGACGACGCGGGTTTCGGTTCCGACCAGGATGCTCATCGTGCGGCCCCCTTCGCCAGTGCTACGGCCTTCTCGGCCGCGCTGTCCAGCGACGATGCGGTCTCGAACCTGGCCTCCGTCAAGAGCCGCGCCGCCTCGGCGGCGTTAGTGCCGACGATACGCACGACCATCGGCACCTCGCGAGCCTGCTGGGCCCGCGCTTCGATCAGCCCTTCGGCGACCTCATCCCCGCGTGTGATCCCGCCGAAGATGTTGACCAGGATGGCCTTGACTTTCGGATCGGCAAGGATGAGCTCCATGGCACCGCGCACGGTCTCGTGCCTCGCTCCGCCGCCGACGTCCAGGAAGTTGGCTGGCTCGCCGCCGTAGTGCTTCACGAGGTCCATCGTCGTCATCGCCAGACCGGCGCCGTTGACCATGCAGCCGATCGTGCCGTCCAGGTGGATGAAGTTGATGCCGAGCCTGCGGGCCTGAGCGTCGGTCGGATCTTCCTCGTCGAGGTCGCGCAAGGTCTCGAGCTTCGGATGCCGGGCCAGGCCCGAGTCGTCGATGGTGATCTTCGCGTCCAGGCAGACCAGCCGTTGAAACGCTGCTCCGTCGGGCCCATTCTCGGTCACGATCGCGAGTGGGTTGACCTCGACCAGGTCGGCGTCGTTGGCCTTCATCGTGGCGTACAGCCCCTGGGCGATCGCCACGAACGGGTTCAGGAGCGGGTCGCGCAGCCCGATCGCCAGCCCCAGCGAACGAGCCTGGAAGGCGAGGAGCCCGAGCAGTGGGTCCGCCGAGACGCGATGAATCGCGCCGGGGTTCTGGCGGGCGACCTCCTCGATCTCGACGCCACCCTCGGCCGACGCCATGAGCACGATCCGGCGGCTGGCCCGGTCGATGATCGCGCCGAGGTAATACTCCTTCACGATGTCGGCGGCGGCGCCTACGAGGACCTTCCGGACAGTGATTCCTTTGATGTCCATCCCGAGGATCTTGGCGCCAATCTGAGCTGCCTCTGCCGGCGATCCGGCGAGCTTCACGCCGCCCGCCTTGCCGCGCCCGCCGACCAGCACCTGGGCCTTGATGACGACCCTGTCCGCCCCTGCGTCGAAGAATGTTTGCGCCGCGGCCTCCGTTTCGCCCGGTGTCCGAGCTACGTTCCAGGGCGGGACGGGCAAGCCCTGGGCCAGCAAGAGCGACTTCGCGTCAGCTTCCTGAATCTTCACGCCCGGCAACTCCGTATTCTCGTGAGCCGAGGGCGCAGGACGGAGTCCGCAGCAGCCCCGGCGACGTTTGAGTTGATCCTAGCAGGCGGGCGCGTCGGTGCCTCTGGATCGTCGTCGGAGCGCCGGCGGCACTCCGGTGGCGGCCGAAGGCCAGAACGAATAGCTGATTACTAATCGAATCTGCGGCTCCGCCGCCTCGCCCGCTCTCGCTAGTCGATAGAATGCGGGTCATGGCCCAACGCGTGACGCTCATCCCCGGAGACGGTATCGGTCCCGAACTGGCCGAGGCGACGAGGCGCGTCCTGGACGCCTCCGGAGTGGAGTTCGACTGGGAGGTCGCCGAGGCAGGCGATGCAGTCGTGGCGAAGGAGGGGACGCCGCTTCCGCAGTCCGTCCTCGACTCGATCGTGCGCAACAAGGTTGCCATCAAGGGACCGATCACGACGCCGGTCGGAGTAGGTTTCCGCTCGGTGAATGTGGCGCTGCGCCAGACGCTCGGCCTCTACGCCAATGTCCGGCCCGTCCGATCGATGCCGGGGCTCAAGACTCGCTACGACAACGTCGATCTGGTGATCGTCCGCGAGAACACCGAGGACCTCTACGCCGGGATCGAGCACATGGTCGGCCCGGATGCCGCCGAGAGCATCAAGATCATCACCCGAGCCGCTTCCGAGCGGATCGCCCGATATGCCTTCGAGTACGCCGTGGCCAACGGCCGTCGCAAGGTCACTGCCGTCCACAAGGCCAACATCATGAAGCTCTCGGACGGCCTCTTCCTTGAGAGTTGCCGGACGGTAGCCGCCGGATACGAGGGCAGGATCGAGTTCGAGGATCGCATCGTCGACAACATGTGCATGCAGCTCGTTCAGAAGCCCGAGCTGTACGACGTCCTCGTTCTGCCGAACCTGTACGGCGACATCGTCAGCGACCTGTGCGCAGGCCTCGTCGGCGGGCTGGGGGTGGCGCCCGGTGCCAATATCGGCCCTGATGCGGCCGTCTTCGAGGCGGTCCACGGCTCCGCGCCGAAGTACGCCGGCCAGAACAAGGCAAATCCAACTGCCCTCATGCTCTCAGGCGTGCTGCTGCTCCGCCACATCGGTCAGCAGGCAGCGGCAGGGCGCGTGGAGGAGGCAATCCGTTCCGTCATCGCCGAGGGCCGCACGGTCACTTACGATCTCGGTGGATCGGCTGGGACGAGCGATTTCGCCGACGCGATCGTCGCTCGACTCGGTTCCGCGGCCTAGACGGCCACATCCCGATCGGGCATGAGCTCGATCTGACAACGTTCGGGAGGCTGCATGCTGCTCCGTTATCGCGGCTCCGAGGGGATGGTGGCCTGGGCGTTCCACCGCATCTCGGGGATCGCAATCTGGCTCTTCGTGCTGCTCCACGTGCTGGACATCTACCTCGCCGGCGGCAACCCGAAGGTCTACGACGACATCCTGAGCTTCTACGCCAGCACGCCCGGCCGGATCCTGGAGATCCTCCTCGGGGCGGCTCTGCTGTACCACTCCCTGAACGGGCTGCGGGTGATGGCGATGGATTTCTGGCCGCGGCTGACCGTGTATCACAAGCAAATCTGGTACGCCAACTGGGTCATCTTCGCCGGCGTCGGACTGCCCGGGGCGTTCCTCATCATCAAACCGGCCCTGGGCCTGTAGGAGGAGCGTCGAGATGGCTCTCTATTCCCGCGCCGGCCGGCCCAAGCCGCAAGGGGGCGGCCTTGAGCTCGCCTCCTGGTATTTCATGCGGCTGTCGGGCGTGGCCTTGTTCGTGCTCGCCCTGGGTCACTTCAGCCTCGAGCACTTCCTGTTCGACCCCTCGCAGGAGACCAGCGCCTGGATCTTCAACCAGCGCTGGAACAGCCTCTTCTGGCGCAGCTTCGATTGGTTGCTGCTGATGATGGTCGTCCTCCACGCCTTCCTCGGCATGCGGACCATCACGATGGACTATCTAAAGGGTGGACGCCGGACCCTGGCTCTGTACACCCTGTACCTGGTCGGTGCCGTGATCTTCGTGATGGGCACGATCGTCGTCCTGTCGGTCCCGCTCACGATGCCGAGCTAGACGATGGACCACCCCTTCGATGCCATCGTCGTCGGTGCCGGCGGAGCGGGCCTCTGGGCCGCGCTCGAGCTGGCGCGTGAAGGCGTGAACACGGCCGTTCTCACCAAGCTCTATCCCACCCGCTCCCATACCGGCACCGCCCAGGGTGGTGTCTGCGCCGCCCTGGGCAACCTCGAGGAGGACCACTGGGAGTGGCACATGTTCGACACGGTCAAGGGTGGCGACTACCTCGTCGACCAGGACGCCGCCGAGGTGCTTGCCCGCGAGGCCATCGAGACCGTCATCGAGCTCGAGCACATGGGCCTGCCGTTCAACCGCACGCCGGACGGCAAGATCGACCAGCGGCGTTTCGGTGGCCACACGAGCAACTACGGCGAGGCGCCCGTCCGTCGAGCTTGTTTTGCCGCCGACCGCACCGGCCACATGATCCTGCAGACGCTCTACCAGCAGTGCATCAAGCACGGCGTGAAGTTCTTCGACGAGTTCCAGGTCGTCGACCTGCTCTTCGAGGGCGGCGAGCCAGGCGAGGGCGGTCGAGCCGCCGGGGTCGTGGCCCATCGACTGGCGGACGGCGCTTTCCACACGTTCCGGGCCAAGGCGGTCCTTCTCGCGACCGGCGGCTTTGGGCGGATGTTCAGGATCACCTCGAACGCCCACAGCCTCACCGGCGACGGCGTGGCGCTGTGCTACCGCCACGGCATACCGCTCCAGGACATGGAGTTCTTCCAGTTCCACCCGACGGGCATCGTCGGCATCGGGATCCTGCTGTCCGAGGCAGCTCGAGGCGAGGGCGGGACCCTTCTGAACGACAAGGGCGAGCGGTTCATGGAGCGCTACGCGCCAAAGCTGATGGAGCTGGCGCCGCGCGACATGGTCAGCCGGGCGATGTACCAGGAGATCCGAGCCGGGCGCGGAATCGGCGGCAAGGACTATCTCTACCTGGATGTCCGCCACCTCGGCCGCAAGGTCATCGAGGAGAAGCTGCCCGACATCACCGACTTCGCCCGTATCTACCAGGGCGTCGAGCCGCTCAAGGAGCCGGTTCCGGTCCAACCAACGGCCCACTATGCCATGGGCGGCATCCCGACCAACGTTTCGTCCGAGGTCGTTCGCGACGACAAGGGCACGGTCGTACCCGGTCTCTTTGCCGCGGGCGAGTGCGCCTGCGTGAGCGTCCACGGAGCCAACCGCCTCGGGACCAACTCGCTGGTGGACCTGCTCGTCTTCGGCCGGCGCGCGGGCCGGCAGATGGCCCGCTACGCCGGGCAGGTAGAGCGGCCTCTCCCGATCGCCGACGCCGTCGAGCCCGTTCGGGCCCAGCTCGAGGCCATTCGCGGTCGCGAGACGAGCGGCGAGTCGGCCGCCGTCATCCGGACCGAGCTGCAGGCGATGATGATGGACAAGGTCGGCGTCTATCGCGACGCCAAGCTGCTGACCGAGGCGCTGGCCAAGGTCAAGGAGCTCGAAAGCCGCTACACCAGCATCTCGATCGCCGATTGCGGCTCCGTCTTCAATACCGAGCTGCTCGAGGCACAAGAGCTCGGCTACCTGCTGGACATCGCCCACGTGACCGTCGCGTCGGCGCTGGCGCGAACCGAGAGCCGCGGTGCGCACTCACGGGAGGACTACCCGGAACGAGACGACAAGAAATGGCTCAAGCACACCCTCGCCTATCAAGGCAAGGACGGGCCGAGCCTGCGCTACAAGCAGGTCTCGATCACCCGCTTCGAGCCGAAGCCCCGGACGTACTGAGGCTGCCCGAATGGACGTAGACCTGCGCATCCTCCGCTACGACCCCGAGCGCGACGAGGCCCCGCACTACGAGAACTACAAGGTCGCGGTCGACCCGATGGACCGGGTCCTCGACCTGTTGATCAAGGTCAAGGCCGATCAGGACGGCTCGCTCAGCTTCCGGCGGTCCTGCGGCCACGGCATCTGCGGCTCGGACGCGATGCTGATCAACGGCCGGAACCGGCTGGCCTGCCGGATACGAGTCGACCAGCTCGGCAAGAAGATATCGGTCGCTCCGCTACCTGGGCTGCCGGTGGTCAAGGATCTCATCGTCGAGATGAGCGGCTTCTTCGGCAAGTACCGCTCGGTCAAGCCTTATCTCATCAACGATCAGCCCGAGCCCGAGCGCGAACGGCGCCAGAGCCAGACGGACCGCGCCCGCTTCGACGACACCACCAAGTGCATTCTGTGCGCCGCCTGCACCTCGTCGTGTCCGTCGTTCTGGGCCCGACCCGAGTACGTGGGCCCGGCTGCGATCGTCCAGGCCCACCGCTTCATCTTCGATTCGCGCGACGAAGGGGCCGCCGAACGGCTCGAGATCCTTGCGGACGAGGATGGCGTCTGGCGCTGCCGCACGATCTTCAACTGCGTCGACGCCTGCCCGCGCGGCATAAACATCACGCGGGCGATCCTCGAGGTCTCCTCGGCGATCGTGGGGCGACGAGGCTGAAACGCGACGGAGAAGCCGGATGGGACTCGCTTTGGCAATCCGTCGGCGCGGGCTCCGGCCCGGACCGCAGTAGCGACTTGGGACCGGAGCGCGGTTTGATCGTCCGCACCGACGGTGCGGCACGGGGCAACCCCGGGCCCGCGTCGCTCGGCGCCGTCCTGATAGATGCCTCGGCACCCGGCGCCGGGCGTCCGGATGCGCCGCCGATCGCGTCAGTCTCGGAATACCTCGGCGTCCAGACCAACAACGTGGCCGAATACACGGCCGTGCTGCGGGCCCTCGCGCTGGCTGAGGAGCTGGGCGCACGCAGCGTGGACATGCTCTTGGACTCCAAGCTGATCGTGGAGCAGCTCCACGGCCGCTGGCGTGTCAAGGACTCCAAGCTGATCCCTCTCCACGCCGACGCGAAGGCGCGGCTGGGGCGACTTTCGCGCTGGAGCGCGACGCACGTTCCTCGAGCCCAGAACAAGCAGGCCGATACGCTCTGCAATGAGGCGATCGATCGGGCCCTTGCCGGCGGTGCCTGGGTCGTGACCGTGCGGCCGAAGTAGGGGAGTCGCGGGAAGCGATCGCTGCGGGGAGTTGTCGCGGGAGCCGGCTGCCGAGGACGCCCGGTCAGGCGCGCAGGCGGTAGCGGATCTCCGGAATTCCCAGTCCCGCCAGGTGGAGCATCTGGCGGGCGCCGTCGGGGTGCCAGCCCATCGCTTCGTAGAAGGCGCGGCCGCTCGCGTTTGACTCGAACACCCATAACACCAATGTGGTCGAGCCACGCTCTCGCCAGTAGTCCGCTGCGGCGTCCAGCAGAGCCCGTCCGGCGCCGCCACGCCACGCCTCCGGCAGAACGTAGAGCGCATAGACCTCCGCGGCGGGGAGTGGCACGTCGTCGTCTCGCGGCGGTCCACTGGACGCGTAGCCGATCGGGCGGCCACCGCGTTCAGCGAGCCAGACAGGCGCTCGGTCCCGTTCGTCGTTCTCGAGCCTCGATCGGAGGGCGACCTCGCGCGGGCCAACTGACATGCCCGCGAGGAAGTCGTCAGGCAGGATGCCGCGGTAGGCCGCCCGAAAGCCGAGAACGTTGATCTCCGCAATCGTCCGAGCGTCGGCAGGGGAGGCGCGCCGAATTGCGAGCCCGATCCCGGGCCGCTCCGCATCCGGCCGACCCTGAGCCTTGGACTCCGAAGTCGTCATCTCGCTCAGATTGGTAATCCTTCCGGCTTCGACTACAATCGCGCGTCGGCGAGTCGGCCGGACGATCGCGGGGCCGGGCCTTCGGGCGCGGCTCCGAGGAAAGTCCGAGCTCCTCAGCGCAGGGTAGCGGGTAACGCCCGTCCGCCGCGAGGCGAGGACCAGTGCCACAGAGACGTAGCCCGGATCGAGCTCCGCTCGGCTCGGGATGTGAAACGCGGCAAACTCTACTCGGAGCAAGGCCAAATAGGAGGACGCGGTTCGTACGTTCGGGTAACCGGGCGTGCGGGCGGAAGAGGTCGCGCTGCCCAGTCCTCGGGTCGGCCGCTTGAGCCGTCGGGTAACCGGCGGCCAGAGATGGATGATCGTCACCCGGCTTCGGCCGGGGTACAGAACTCGGCTTACAGGCCGGCTCGCCACCCAACCTGTTGTCGAATACGGACGTCTCGAATTTGAGCGTCTGGGCTGCCAATGGGGCCCCGCGCTTGCGAACCCGGCGCCGCAGCTACTCTTCGTCCGCCCGGAAGATGCGGCTGGCGGTGCAGGCCGCGCAGATTTCCAGGCTCGTCTCGAGGTCGCCGAGAGGCAGCGGCACACGCCTGTCGGGGTAGAGGCAACTCACTTCGTACCCGGCCGAGGGTCCGGCAGCGATGCGGCTGAGGCGTCGGAAGGTGCAGCGGCGGATACGCGGCGCCTCCACGGGCGCAGCGATCGGCTCCATCTCCATAATGCGCTGGCGCATTGCCATAGTACGGGACCATTACCTCCGGAGGGCGAAAGCTAGCACCCGAGGCAAGGGGACGGCAAGCATCGAAAGGTACTAGACTGCGCCGCGTTGGCTGCCCGGCGCTTGTCTGCCGGGCAAATCTGTAGGCCGGGAGTGGTCGTGGAGTCAGGCGGAGGCTCGAACAACCAGGACGGGCGAGGGGTTCGAATTCCCCCTGACGAGCAGCAGACGCGGATCGGACCGGCCGGCATGTCGCCGGGCCTGAAGCCCCTCGAAGGGGCCGCGACCCCCGGCGGCGTTCGGGGCGCGAGCGAGTTCGCAGCGGTCGGGGCTCCCAGGACATCGCCGTTCTCGTCGGGCAACTGGGCGTCGACCCAGACAGGCCCGCCAGCGGATCCATACGACCAAGCGTCGAGGCTCCGGCCGTGGGCGGAGGCCGGCCAGTCGAGCCTGGGCCCGGTACGTTGTGAGTTTCTGCGCAGTGTCGGGCCTGACGGGGGTCTGACCGAGGCCCAGAGGACCGCCGTCCCGACTCATCGATGCGCCGCATTCGGCGACCCGCTGCCGCTTTCGCTGCGCCAGCAGGAACTGGTCTGTCTGCAGCGAGTCCATGTGAGCTGCCCGCGCTTCGTTCGAGGCACTCTCCTGGCCTCCGAAGAGCAGGCCAAGCCCGACGGAGACGAACAGCGCGGCCGCGGCATTCCCGTCCTGACCGTCGCTGGCATAGGGCTCTTCTTGCTGGCGCTCGGCATCGTCTTCACGGGGCTGCTCGGTTTCCCGCCCTTTGGAAGTGGCGCGTCGCCCACCCGGCATCCGATCGCGGGGGCATCGACTTCCTCATCGCCCGCCGCCTCCCCGTCCCCGACGCCCGCCACGGCCACCGCCACTCCGGTGGTCCAGGCCTCGACGCCGACGCCAACAACGAAAACCCCGAGCGTCTCGCCCAGCGCGAGCAAGACGGCCGCCGCGCCGACTCCCGTCGCGTCCGCCACCTGGCCGCCGGGTGCCACAGCATCCCGGATGGATCTCCTCGTTCCGTGTACCGACCAGGCCAACTGCTATGTGTACACGGTCCGAGGCCCGGGGACGAACGGGTCTTCGGTGGGGGACACGGTCGACGGGATCGCGCGGTACTTCGGCGTCACCACCAGCTCGATCTACGCGCTTAATCCGTGGGCCAGCGCAGAGATCAATCCCGGCGACAAGCTGAAGATCCCGCCTCCGACTCGCTAGGCGGATCTGCCCATTCTGTTGCCGGCGCGTGCCATGTGAAGACCGAGGAACCGGTAGGCGGCGGCCTACCCGCTCGGAACTATCCAGAGTGTTCTGGTAATGGTTCCGCGGGCCCAATGGCACTGTCTGGTCGACGCCTCTGTGGGGCCTGATACGAGTGCGCCCCGCAAGTCCGCGCGGCAACAGAGATGGTTCGGGCGAAGTCCGGGCCGAGAGTGGCGAACGAAGGAGCTCTCCGATGTCGATCGGTTGGGAGCCGAGCATGGAAACCGGCGCTCCGCTGCTCGATGCGCAGCGCCGCACGCTCGTTGAGCGGGCCGACGCGCTCGTGACTGCGATCGAGTCCGGCGGCGACAGATCGGCGATCGAGCGCGCCCTCCGAGAATTCGGCGACTACTCAGTGCGCCACTTCTCGCAGGAAGAGGATTGCTACCTCCGTGGCGTCTGCCCGGCACTGCAGTGGAACGGTGCCGCGCGGGCCGAGCTGATCAAGATCGTGGCCGGCTTCCGTCAGGCCTACGAAAGCAAGGGCGCTAGCCCGGAACTGGCCGGCGACCTTTCGTGCGAGCTATCCGGGTGGGTCGCTCGCTACATCCCCGGACCGGTTGCGGCTCTGCCCTGCGTCACTGGTCAGAAATAGGCCCAAACAGGCGCTCGAAGCCCGGATAGGCCCGCAAGGGCAGGACTTCGAACTCGATCAGCCCGGCGCCCACCATCGGCAGCGACGCCAGAGCGGTCTCGGCCTCGGCCACGTTCGAGCACTCGAGGATCAGGACCGCGGAATTCTCCTCGTCGTGGAAGTACAGCTCGCGGATCACGCCGGCCTGATGTAACCGCCATGCCTGGAGGGCCTCGGCGGCCATGATCTCGGGCGTGAACTGAGCGTCGGTCACTCCCTCGACTGACCGTTCGATCGCCAGAATCCGCATCCGCTGCCTCCGTCTCAGCTGGCGGCCGGGTCCACGATCCGGCCCAGGAACAGGATGGCACCGGTTCGGGTGTCGCGGATGGCGAACAGGAACGGCCGGTCCACGTGGAGGCTGGCCGCGGATGGGGGCGGGGAAGCGACCGCCATCACGACCGCGGTGGCCGCCGTCGCCTCGGTGCCCTTCTCGTCGACGGAGATCGTCGCCTGGTGGACGACCGCCGCGATGAAGAGCCGTTCCTTCCTCGTAATGCCGGAGAAGTCAGCGTTGAGAGGGTCGAAGGCGAGCGGCATCCCCATGGATGCAAGTGTCGCCGCCAGGTCGCTCTTCGTCTCGGTCTTGAAGCGGGGGAGCGCCAGATCGAGCCTGGCGGGTTGCATCGCGGCGGTAATGCGGCCGAACTGCTCGGCCATGAGCCCGCCCTCGAAGCCTGCCATATCGTCCGGGACGATGATCGTCATGACCAGGGATCCGCCGGCGTAGGGAAGGTCGGCCGCCTGCCAACCCGATCCCTGTGCGTAGCTGCACTCCATCTCCGAGCTCATCGTCGGCACGTCGACTCGAGACCCGTCGAGGTGGGTGAACGGCTGGTCTGAGGTCGCGCCGGGCTCGAATTGAGTCTGCCAGGGAGCCTTGAGATAGATGGCGTTGACGAGCACCAGTCGTGTGTTTGGATCCAGTTGGTCGAGAAGGTTCGGGATCCGCTTCTCGGTCTGATCGCTCACCCAGCCGTTGATCGAGCCGATTGCCCCCGACGGATCTCCCGAGAAGTCGACCAGCCGCAGGCCCGCACCGAACTTCGTCGCCAGTGCATCCAGGTATGCCGACTCGAGCGGATAGCCCCGCTGGGCGAACGGAGCGTTCGCAATTCGCAGCGTCAGCTGCTGATCCTGGCCACCGACCGTGACCGTACCCGATAGCCCGGCCAGCGCCTGATCGAGCGAGTTCAGACCGTTGCCGCTGCCGGATTCAGCCGCAGAGTGCATGACTGTGTCCATTTGAGATGCGGTTTCGCCGCCCGCGCCGGCTCGCGCCATGGCCAGGGCGAAGGCGATGCTCGCCGGTGACAGAACCACGTTTCCGGCGGCGAAGTCCTCGATACGCAGGAGATCGAGCCCGAATGCCGTCGTGGCGGCCGCCGCCTGAGCCGCGTCAGCCCCGGAGGCGTCGCCACGCGTGGCTCCGGAGGTAGCCAGATCAGCCCGCGGCCGCCGGTCCCGAGCAGCCCCAGACGATGCCGCTGGCAGCCAGCAGCGAGGCCGCGATGCCTGCCCACCGCCGTGCCCCGGCGGCTCGGTGATTGCCGTTTGCAGTCCCAGACATGTCGGTTCCCTCGCTCGCGCGGGCACCCGTTCGTGCCCCAATCGATGCCCAGACGCCTAACCGCCTGGTCTGGTTCCGGCCGCGCCTACTCGAACGCCGGAGGACGATCCCGCGCCCCGCGAAATGGCTTCGCGATTTCCCTCGATCGAGCGGCGGAACGGCGTTGACGGGCGGCCACGTGGGTGTATCATCGGGCGAAGTGGCGGATAGTGGTGAGAAGTGGGTCAAGGCGGCGAATCAGGAGGCTGATCCGGACCTCCGGTGGTGAATTCGACCCGAGGGCACAGGCGACTCCGGCCACATCGACAGGGCGCGGCAATCGTCCGCGAAGAGCGCAGGCAGGCGATCGAGAGAGATGTTCACCGGCGAATACAGGCATTCGGTGGACGCGAAGGGTCGGGTGGCGATCCCGGCCCGGTTCCGCCTGCAACTCGAAGAGGGCGCCGTCGTGGTTCGTTGGGTCGACGGTTGCGCCGCCATCTTCCCGCGGCCCGCGTTCGAGTCCCTCGCGTCGAAGGTGTCCATCCTGCCTCTGGGCGACGAAAAGGCCCGCGCGGTGTCGCGGTTTCTGTCGTCCAGCGCCTTCGAGGTCGAGCGTGACAGCCAGGGGCGCATCGTCCTGCCCGGCGCCATACGCGTCTGGGCGGGCCTCGAGACCGACGCGGTGGTCGTCGGCGCGTGGGAGCACGTGGAGATCTGGGCCCCCGATCGGTGGGCTACGTTCCAGAAGGGCCTCGACTCGGCCGATGCGCTGGCCAGCCAGCTCAGCGGCTTGGGTCTGTAGGTGATCGAGATGAACTCAAAGGATCCGCTCGACGAGGCGATCGGTGGACTCGGTGCCGCCGGCTCTCTCGAGGGGGGCGCCGAGGTGGAGGTAGGGCACCTGCCGGTGATGGCAGGCGAGGTCGTGGAGACTCTCGCCCCGCGTCCTGGCAGCCTCCAGATCGACGCCACCCTCGGTGGAGCCGGCCACGCCGAGCGGATCCTCGAAGCCTCCGCTCCTGATGGCCGCCTCCTCGGACTCGACGCCGATGGGGCGGCCATCGCCAGGAGCGGCCGGCGATTGGCCAGGTTCGGCGATCGGGCCGTTCTGCGCCAGGCCAACTTCAGCGAGCTGACGGAGGTTGCGCCCGCGGCTGGGTTCAGCCAGGTCGACGGCGTGTTCCTCGATCTGGGGCTGTCGAGCTGTCAGCTTGCGGATGTGGAGCGAGGCTTCGGCTTCCGCGCCGGCGGCCGACTGGACATGCGCTTCGACGCCAGTCGTGGCCGATCGGCGGCGGACCTGCTCTCGACCCTTGAGGCCGGGGAGCTGGCCGCGCTGTTCCGCCGCTACGGCGAGGAGCCGTTCGCGGGTCGCATCGCCCGCACGATCGTCGAGACCCGACGCCATTCCCCGGTGGAGACGGCCGAACAGCTGGCCGCACTGGTTGAGAGGGCCGTTCCGGCGCCGAAGGGTCGGCGGACCCACCCTGCGACCCGCGTCTTCCAGGCCCTGCGCATCGCCGTGAACGACGAGCTCGCCTCTCTCGAGGCCGGGCTCTCGGCGTCGCTCGTGCTCCTGCGGCCGGGCGGCCGTCTCGTGGTCCTGAGCTACCACTCCCTCGAGGATCGCATCGTCAAGCGATTTATCGCGACGGAGCAGCGCGGTTGCATCTGCCCGCCGGAGGTGCCGATCTGCGTGTGTGGGCGCCAACCGGAACTCCGATCGCTCGGCAAGTCTCGAACCCCAACCGCGGCCGAGGTAGCCGCCAATCCACGCTCGAGGAGCGCCCGTCTGAGAGGCGCTGAGCGCATCGCCGCCTAGGCCGCAACGGTTAGAACCAGAAGGGAGGAACCGATGAGCAAGCGCCACGAGGCCAGCCGACGCCGCACTTACGGCCGCAGGCAGCACGAAATTCACGAGCGGACCGAGCGACCCGTCAGGTTCCTCGGCTGGGTCGAGGTCGATCTATCTGATCAGACCGAAAGCCCGATCGTGCCGGACCATGCGCGCGCGAATCCCGGTGACTGGATCCTGGCTCGGAGTATCGACTGATGGCCGTCTACGAGGGGGCCCGCCCGCGCTCCGGGCTCTTTCCGCGCCGCCACGAAGAGCCGTCCGTTCTTCGTGCGCCGGGGCCGCTGGCGCGCCGCCGTTCACGCGTAGCGCTGCGCTCGCGGCGCCACCCGCGGCTCTTCGGGATCGCCATCGGGCTGATCGTCGTGGCCTTCCTGCTGAGCTTCTTCTCGCTGATCCAGACGGTCCGGATCTCTGCTTCGGGCTACGACATGAGCCAGCTCAACATCGACTACGGGCAGCTGCAGAACCAGCGGCAGCAGGATCTGTCGGACATCAACCGGCTCGCCCGCGAGTCCGCGATTCGACGCCAGGCCATCTCCGACGGTCTCTCGCAGCTGCCGCCCCCGGTTGTGATCCCGGCCCGCTGAGAGGCCGCAACGATGCTCGGCCGGACGGATTCACGAGGCCGCCTGCTCCTGCTCCTCGCGGTGTTGATGGTGCTGTCGACCGGCATGGCTGCGCGCCTTGCCTACTGGCAGGTCGACCAGCATTCCCAGCTCGCGATCCTGGCTGCCCAGGATGCCTCGTACACGCAGCTCAAGGTTCCGGCAAAGCGAGGGACGATCTTCGACCGAACCGGCACGATCGTTCTCGCCCAGACCATCTACCGCTATCGGATCGTCGCGGACCTGCACGGCCTGACCCAGCTCGAGCGGAAGCGCGACGCCGACGCCCTGGTCGACTACCTCGGCTTGGACCCGGGGCCTGAAGCCGCCCTGCGAAAGGCGATCGAGGGCGACGGTTACTACGTCATCCTGGCCACCAACGTGGACCCCGATATCGCCAAAGAGATCACCGACGCGCAGGCCAACGGTGCGTTTGCGACCATCACGCTCGAGCCGACTCCGGTCCGCGTCTACCCGCAGGCCGGCGGCGCCCCGCACACGTCCCTGGCCGCCCAGCTGCTCGGCTTCGTGAACGCGAGCGGCATCGGCCAGTACGGGCTGGAACAGCAGTACAACGCGCTGCTTGCCGGGCGGCCGCAACTGGTCAACGTCGATCCGAATACGCCCGGCCCGGCCGGCGAGCACGTCGTCGACGCGGGCGCCCCGGGCGTGGACGTCCGGACCACGATCGACGCCAGTCTTCAGCTGAAGGTCGAGCAGGAGGTTTTCGCGACGTGGCTCGCGGACAAGGCCAAGACGGTATCCGCAATCGTCATGGACCCGAAGTCGGGAGCGGTGCTGGCTGAGGCCAGCTATCCCTCGTACGACGCCAACATGTACGCCGAGGTTGCCTCACAGGACCCCTCGCTATTCATGGATCCGGTCATCAGCGAGGTCTACGAGCCGGGCTCGGTCTTCAAGATGCTGACTGCCTCGGCGGCCCTGCAGTCCAAGACGACGGCCCTTACCACCAAGATCAACGACACCGGCGTGCTCAAACTCCCGGGCGGACAGGAGGTCGCCGATGCCGACCGCAAGGCCAAGGGCTGGATGACCTTCGCCGACATCGTGGCGTGGTCGCGCAACGTCGGCGCATCGCAGGTGGCCTTCCGTCTTGGAAAGAGCACGGACTCCGCCTCGGCGGTGCTGTACAAGACCTGGCAGGCCTACGGTATCGGCCAGACCACCGGCATCGACCTCGCCGGCGAAGTGGCGGGCATCGTTCGCGACCCGGCCGCGACGCCGTGGCGCCAGATCGACCTGGCCAACGCGTCGTTTGGGCAGGGCGTGGCGGTGACGCCCATTCAGATCATGCGGGCCTACTGCGAGATGGCCAACGGCGGATTGTCCGTTTCGCCGCACGTTGCCGATCTCTCGTCTCCGAGCCGGCCATCGCCCTCGCCCGCTCCTCAGCGGGTCATCAGCGCGAGCCTTTCCACAGCTCTGACCGGCTTGATGGAGCACGTAGTCACGGCGGTGCCGTCCTACCTCCAGGCCACGTACATTCCCAAGTACTACGTCGGCGGCAAGACCGGTACCGCGCAGATCTGGGACCCGACCCTCAACCACGGCCAGGGCGGCTGGATGGACAACATCTACAACTACAGCTTCTACGGATGGATCGGCCACAGCTCGCCCGACTACACCATCGGCGTCGTCATCTACCAGGGGACCCCGACGAAGGTGGGCCAAGGCGTGCTGTCTATGCCGGTGCAGTCCACCCAACTCTTCCGGCGCGTCGCCACCGACGCGATCCTCACCGAACAGATCGCGCCGAACAAGAACGGACCGACTGCGCCGACCGGGCAGAAAGCGAAGTCTCTGGGGTGATCGGCCGGTCCCGCACCGGGCGCGGTCGGCTGTGCGACACTGACATTGTGACCAGTACCCGCCAGTGGGAGCCCCGGCCCGGAGTGGGGCCGGCGGCCCTCACCGACCTCGAGATCGCGGACGGAGTGCAGCCGGCGGTTGGTCGTATCGGCGTCACGGTCGGGACGTCGCGGGCAGCGGCGCTCGAGCCGACCACGGAAACGCTGGGAGCGAGCTTCGGGGGCTGGACTGCCGGTGCCGGTGCGTGGGGAGGGCCGCACCCGCTCGGTAAGGAGGTTCGGTGAAAGAGCACGGCGTGGAGTTCATCCAGGGGCTGCTTCTCGCCTTTGCCTGCGTGGTCATACTCATGCCGCCGTTCCTCCGGCTGCTGCGCTGGCTCGGGATGGGCAAGCAGATACGTGAGGACGGCCCGGGCACGCACCTGCTAAAGCAGGGAACGCCGACGATGGGCGGGGTCCTTATCGTCGTCGTCACACTCGTCCTGGCCTACATCTTCAACGCGTTCGACGTCTCGACGTACTCGCCGCTCTTCGTGCTGGCTCTGGTGGGCGCGCTCGGCGCGGTGGACGACTACCTCAATGCCCGAACCGGGATCGGCATCCGCGGCCGCCACAAGATCCTGTGGCAGCTGATAGTTGCCATCGTAGTGGCCGTCTACGTCCAGAACCACTTCGGCTTCAACGGTTTCCGCGTCCCGTTCATCGGCAACGTCGTGTACACGACGACCATCTCGATCCCGTTCATCGACCACCCGGTCGAGCTCGGAGCCCTGATCTTCATCGTGGTGGCCGTGGTCGCGATCGTCGGCTGCAGCAACGGCGTGAACCTTACGGACGGGCTCGATGGTCTGGCAGGCGGGACCCTGGTCTTCGCCTTCATCAGCTTCCTGATCATCGCCCTGCTCAACCAGCCGCTCCAGCCCAACCTGGCCATGGTCAACGCCATTGCGGTGGGCGCGATCATGGGTTTCCTCTGGTTCAACGTCCATCCGGCCCAGGTCTTCATGGGCGATTCAGGGGCGCTTTCGCTCGGCGGAATGCTGGCCGTCGTGGCCCTGATCACAGGCCAGGTCCTGATCCTGCCGTTGATCGGCATCATCTTCGTACTCGAGGTCGCCTCGGACATCATCCAGGTCGCCAGCTACAAGATCCGTGGCAAGCGCGTCTTTCGAATGGCCCCGCTCCATCACCACTTCGAGCTGGGCGGTTGGGACGAAGAGAAGATCACGATGCGGTTCTGGATCGTCGGTGCGCTGGCCGGCATGCTCGGGGTGACGCTCTTCGTCGCCTCGATCCCCAAGTAGGTCGGCCATGGCCCGCAGCGTCGTCGACATCGACCAGCTGACGGTAGCCGGCATCCGCGACGGCGCCCTCGGGGGCCGGTCGGTGGCGGTCCTCGGGCTGGCCCGTAGCGGCATCGCCCTGGCACGATTCTTCGCCGATGCCGGGGCCCGGGTCACTGTCTACGACGGTCGGCCCGCATCCGAGCTTGCTCCGGCGATCGAGTCGCTGGGCCTCAGGGTGGTAGAGCTGCGACTCGGCCCTGAAGTCGATGCCGCCTCGACCCTGGCGGCTGCCGACCTGATTGCGACCTCCCCGAGCATCAACTCCGACTACCCGACGACCGAGCCGCGCCTCCGCGCGGTTCTGCAGGCCGCTGTGGCGGCGCATCGAGCCGATCCCGCGAGTGCCCCCGCACTCGTCAGCGAAGCCGACCTTGTGCTGCGGATGTGCCCCTGCCCGACGATCGGTGTGACCGGGACGAAGGGAAAGACCACGACGGCTTCGTTGACCGCGGTGTTGCTGGCTACCGAGCCTGCCCACCCGGTCGTCCTCGGTGGCAACATCGGCATCCCGCTTGTCGAGCGGCTTACGGAGCTTACCGCTGAGCATCGCGTCGTCATCGAGCTGTCCGAGCTCCAGCTGCCGACGCTTTCGCGAGGCACCACGGTCGCCGTGTACACGAATGTCACAGCCGACCATCTCGACCGCCACGGCACCCTCGAGGCCTACCGCAAGGTAAAGCGCCGACTTGCGGAGCTGGTCGACCCGAACGGCGTGCTCGTCCTCAACGCCGACGACCCCGTCGTGGCCGGCTACGCCTCCGGGGCGACCGTGCCGGTCGCCACGTATCGGCTGGAGCGGCCGGCGGCTGGCGGGCTTGGTGTCGTGGACGGCTGGATCGTCGCGGCCGGCGTGATGCCGCTGCTTGGCCGCGGAAGCCCGTCCCACGGACCAGGGGAAGTCCCGATCATGCCGATCGCGGAGCTGGCGATTCCCGGCGACCACAACGTCTCCAACGCCATGGCCGCCATGGCGGCCGCGTCTCTCTTTGGAATCCCGCCGGCCGCGATGCGGTACGCCGCGGCCGCTTTCGCGGGGGTGGAACACAGGCTCGAGCCGGTCGCGACGATCAACGGCGTACGGTTCGTCAACGATTCTCAGGGGACGCAGCCGGATGCGGTGATCGCCGCCCTCCGGGCCTTCTCTCGTCCGCTGATACTGATCGCCGGCGGGCGCGACAAGGGCGTTGATCTCTCCGGACTGGGCCCCGTTGCCGCCGAGCGCGCAGACGCAGCGATCCTGATCGGAGAATCCGGGCCCGCCCTCGGGGAGATGTTCCGAGCCTGTGGCCTGGCCCGGGTCGAGCTGGCGCCGTCGCTCGAGTCGGCCGTCCATCGAGCGGACGCGATCGCTCGCGAATTGCTCTCCGAGGGCCGGGCGGCGGGCTCGCCCGCAACTGTGCTGCTCAGCCCGGCCGCAGCCAGCTTCGACATGTTCGTCGACTACGAGGCCCGCGGCCGAGCTTTCAAGGCCGCGGTAGAGGCACTCGGGGAGCGGCGCCGGACAGCGGAGCCGGCCCGATGAGCGGCCGCGACGACCGCCGGGTGCTTGCGGTGCCGCGCGAGCGGGTCCGCCGTAGCACGGGGCCCAGCCGGCCGAGCGCGGTCAGCGCCGGACAGACGAGCGTGCTAGCCAACCCCGCCGCTCTCAAGCGCGACGCCCACGAGCCGGACTACATCATCCTCGTCGCGGTCGTCGCCCTATGCGCCATCGGCATCCTGATGGTCTACTCGGCCTCGGCGATCCCTTCCTATGCGTTGAGCCAGAACACCTTCCAGCTACTCGCGCCACAGGTGCTCGCCGGGCTGCTTGGGCTGGCGGCGATGGTGGTCTTGATGAGGATCGACTACCGCTATCTTCGCGTGGTGAGCGTGCCCCTGGCCGTGCTCGCGATCGTTCTCCTCGTGGTGGTCATGGTGCCGAGCCCTCTCAGCGTCTCGGTCAACGGGTCGGCTCGGTGGCTCCATCTCGGACCGTTCCTGCCGGACGTCCATCCTGCGGAGGTGGCGAAGCTGGCTCTGGTCGTATATCTATCTCACTGGTTGGCCACTCGCGGGCTCGGGATCCGCAGCTTCTGGCGCGGGACCGTCCCCTTTGCGATCATCGTCGCCCCGTTCCTCATCCTCGTCGCTCGCGAGCCCGACCTGGGCACGGCAAGTGTCATCGTCCTCATCGCGTTCGCGCTCTTCTTCGTTGCCGGGGCCAACTTCTTCCACCTCGCCCTGGCCGGACTCGTCGGCATGGCCGGGGGCGCGGCTCTGATCCTGACAGTCGGGTCCTATCCGCTGCACCGCATCCAGGTCCTGCTCGATCCATGGGCGGACCCACAGGGCAGCGGCTACCAGACCGTCAAGGGGCTCGAGGCGCTCAGCGCCGGCGGGCTGTTCGGAACGGGGCTCGGAAACGACCGGATCTTCGTCCCCAGCGACGTCAACGACTTCATCTTCTCGGTCATAGCCCAGGAGATGGGCCTGGTGGGAGGCGCCGTCGTGATCGGCCTCTTCCTAGCCTTCGCCTATGCCGGCATCCGGACCGCCCTCCGCGCCCCCGATACATTCGGCGGTTTGGTGGCCGCCGGGATCACGGCTTGGATATGCTTCCAGGCACTGATCAACATCGGCGTCGTCGTGGCCGTGATCCCCGTCACCGGCATCACTCTGCCGTTCGTCTCGGCCGGCGGTTCGTCGTTGACCGTCAGCCTCGCTGCCGTCGGGATACTTCTCTCCATCTCGCGCGAGACCGTTGAACGAGGTTGGATTAGTGCGTCTGCTGATAGTGGGCGGGGGTACGGGGGGACATATATACCCGGCTCTCGCCGTCGCTCGATCGCTGCAGGCTAGACCGGACCCGCCATCGCTGAGCTGGATCGGCGGCCATCGCGGTATCGAGGCGCAGGTGGTTCCGACCGCCGGGATCCCGTTCCGGCGGCTTCTGGTGCGCTCGCTGAGGTCGGTCGAGCTCGACATCCACGTCGTCCTGGATCCGATCCGGCTGTCGCTCTCCGTGCCCCAGGCGGTGGTGGTGCTGCTGCTGCGCCGTCCCGCGGCCATATTCACGACCGGCGGATACGTCGCCCTGCCCGTTCTGCTCGCGGCCGCGGCGCTGAAGGTTCCGGTCGTGATGTGGGACGGCAACGTCGTTCCGGGCCGGAGCGTCAGGGTCACCGCACGACTCGCAGGCTGCCTGGCGGTCTCGTTCGAAAGCACATGTCGAGCGCTCGACCGCCAGCGGCGGCCGTGTTTCGTCACCGGTACTCCGATTCGCGACCCGCGACAGGTAGGCCGGGCCGAGGCTCGAAAGGCTCTAGGAATCCCGCCCAAGGCCCGGCTGATGCTGATTTTCGGCGGATCGCAGGCGGTGCGGCGCTTCAACTCGGCGGTCGCGCAGGCGCTGCCCCGGCTTGTCGATCGGACTTACGTGATCCACGTTACCGGAGATGCCGGCTATGACGAAGCGGTCACCGGCCGCGGTGCCTTGCCGGCGGATCTGCGCGACCGGTACCGCCCCGAACGGTTCCTCGTCCATGACATGGCGCTTGCCCTCGCGGCCGCGGATCTCGTCGTCGGCCGGGCAGGTTCCTCCACCCTGGCCGAGGTAGCGGCGTTCGGTCTGCCGATGATCGTGGTGCCGTACCCGCACGCCGCCGGGCACCAGCGCCGCAATGCCGAGGAGATGGTCCGTTCGGGCGCGGCGCGCCTGGTCGAGGACGCGGACTTCGATGCCGAGGCGCTGCTCGCCTCAGCCTCGATCCTCGGCGATCGAGCTCTCCGCGACGCAATGGCCGCGGCCTCCCTCAACCTGGCCCGGCCGGGCGCCGCCGACGCGGTGGCCGATCTCGTGATGGCGGCCGCCGAGCGGCGGCCTCTACCGGACGCGGCGCAAGTCGAAGCGCTGTCGCGGGGACTACCCGCGTGAGCGGCCAGGCAAGGGATGATTCGTCCCGATTCCCGGGCGACGCCGAACCGGCTGCCGAGACCGAATCCCGGCTCGCTGCTGGGTCCGACCTGGCGGTCATAGCCGCGGAGGTAACGCGCCAGACCGGCATCCCGGTGACCAGTCACGAGCCGCTCGCCGGCTACACGACGATGCGAGTGGGTGGTTCTGCGGATCTCCTGGCCGTGGCCGGAGACGTGCCGGCACTCGTCGGCCTGGTGCGGACGGCGCGCGTTCTCGGGTTGCCCTTAACGGTGCTCGGCCGCGGCAGCGACGTGGTAGTCGCCGACGCGGGGATCCGCGGCCTTGTCATCCTCTCGCGGGCGGAGGGTTGCCGGATCGTGGGCACGCGCCTCATCGCCGAGTCGGGCTTGCCGCTGGCCCGGGCGGCGACGCTGGCACAGCGGGCGGGGCTCTCGGGCCTCGAGTTCGGGCTTGCCATCCCCGGCACGGTTGGGGGTGCCGTCTGGGCGAATGCAGGGGCTCACGGTGCTGACGTGGCCGCAGTCCTCGAGTCGGTGACGGTGCTGTGCGCTGCCGGCCCCGAGGCCACCGAACCCGCATCGGCACTCGCGCTCGGATACCGTGACAGCCGTTTCAAGCACGGAGCGACGGAGGGGAGCGATGAGGCGCCATCACCCGCCGCATCACCCGCCGCATCACCCGCCGCATCGCCTGACGCCGCATCGCCTGACGCCGCATCGCCTGACGCCGTCGATTCCCTTGCCGCGAAGCCAGCCCCGGCCGTCGCCGCGGCCTCGCCGGACGACCTCATCCTGTCCGCGACGTTCCGACTCACGCCCGCCGAGCCTGCCGAGATCAAGGCTCGCATGAACGAGATCCTCCGCTGGCGTCAGGAGCACCAGCCGCTCAATCGACCGAGCGCCGGAAGCGTGTTCCGAAACCCGCCCGACGACTCGGCCGGACGTCTGGTCGACGCGTGCGGCCTGAAGGGCATGCGCATCGGCGGCGCCCAGATCAGCGAGAAACACGCCAACTTCATCGTGAACGAGGGCGGGGCGACCGCAGCCGATATCCGCCGGCTGGCCGAACTTGCCAGGCGAGAGGTCGGCCGGCGGTTCGGCGTCGACCTCGTCTTCGAGATCCACTTCGTCGGCGACTGGTCCGACTGGCGCCCCGATGCCGAGGAGCCAGGGGCCTGGGGGTGGCCGTCGGTGAGGCCCGCGTGATCAGCCGCGGCCTGAAAGCCCGCCGCTCCGGGTCGCACGTTCGGCGACCGCCGGTCAGACGCAGCGGGCCGCCTCTTCGCTCGGTCCAGCTCGTGGGCATCACCCTGATGGCCATCTCCCTGGCCGGCATCCTGGCCGTCTGCATCGCGCCTTCATTTGCGGCGCGGACCCTGGAGATACACGGCGACACCTTCACGAGTCAGAAGATCGTCCGCTCGATCGTCGGGATCGACCGCGCCCCCAATGTCTTCGGAATCCAGACCGACAAGGCCGCCGCGCAGCTCGTCCGTCTGCCTGCCGTCGAGTCGGTCAGCGTCGTCGTTCGGCTCCCCTCCACCGTCGTGGTAACCCTGGTGGAACGCGTGCCAAAGCTCGTCTGGGTCATCGGCGATCAGCGGTACGTCGTCGATCAGGACGGGCTCATCTTCGGTCAGGTGGATTCGGCCGGAGATCCGATCCCGTCCTCGGCCGGACCGCTCCCGTCCTCGACGCCTTATTCCGGCCCGAGCGAATCGACCTCGACGACGGCGTCGGCTTCGATCCCGACGGCCCCAGTCTCGCCATCGCCCAACCTAACGCCAAAGGCGACCCCAACCGTGAAGCCGGCAAAGACACCGACCCCGAAGCCGGCCAAGGCCACGCCCACCCGGCCGGGCACGAAAGCCTCGCCAACGACCACCCCCGCGCTTTCCCCCACGACCACGATCAACCCCTCGCTGCTGCCGTCATTTGCCCCGCCTCCGACGCCCGACCCCGCCGCAACGTCCGGTCCGGGCGCGCTGGGGCTGCCGGCCGTCTTCGACCGGCGCGCCTCGGACGCGGGGCTCGGCCTGGGGAGCATCGTGGACCCGATCAACCTCGACGCGGGCTACAGGCTGGCCTTCCTGACTCCGAGCGACGTCGGCAGCAGCACTCCTTCGCTGGCAGTCGTGGTGGACGACAGCCACGGCTTCACGGTCAGCTCGGTCCCGCCGGCCTGGGTAGCCGAGTTCGGCTTCTACGCACCCACAGCCCGGAAGGACACCATCATTCCGACCCAGGTCCGCGACCTCCGCTCGGCCCTGGCTCACTGGGGAGAAGCGAAAGTGGCATGGGTCTATCTGGTTTCCGACGTCAGTTCGGATCACACGGACACGGTTGTGCTGCGCTGAGCGCTTTAGCTGCGGGTTCCGGTTGCCCGGCCTCCCTTGGGTCGGTTAGCCTTCACCTGTAATCTGGTGTCGATCACGGCGCCGTCAGCCGATCAACGGTCAACCCAGCCATCGCCTCGCGATCGAGGCCACACCGAGGACGGGAGCGAGTGGAACGCGAAGCAGTGCTCGTCGGTATCGATGTAGGCACGAGCAAGGTGTGCGCTCTCATCGGCGAGGTGGCGCGCGACGGCAGCCTGACAATCGTCGGTAAGGGCGTGGTGCCTGCGAGCGGCCTCAAGAAGGCCGTCGTGGTCAACATCGACCAGACCGTCCGATCGATCTCGGGCGCGGTCGACCACGCGGAGCGTCTGTCCGGCCTGCAGATCGATCGGGCCTTCGTTGGCGTCGGCGGCCAGCACGTGGAAAGCCAGAACTCCCGTGGCGCCGTGGCGGTAAGCGGCCACACCCGCGAGGTCACGCGCGAGGACATCAATCGCGCCCTCGAAGTGGCCCGGGCGGTCTCGATCCCGTCGAACCGTGAGGTCCTCCACGTCCTGCCGCGCGGCTTCATCGTGGACGGCCAGGAGGGCGTCAAGGACCCGCTGGGCATGAGCGCCATCCGCCTCGAGATCGAGACGCACATCGTCACCGCGGCAGCGACCGCAGTTCGCAACCTGGCCAAATGCGTCCAGGCGGCGAACGTGAAGGTAGACGAGCTGGTCGCCAATTCACTTGCCTCTGCGGAGTCGGTTCTGTCGGAGACCGAGATGGAGCTGGGCGTCGCCGTTGCCGACATTGGCGCCGGCACCATCGATCTGGCGCTCTTCCTCGACGGTTCGCCGTTCAAGACCGCAGTTCTGCCGGTCGGCGGCAACAACGTCACCAACGACGTGGCCATCGGCCTCAAGACCAGCCTGCAGGTGGCCGAGGAGCTCAAGATCCAGCACGGTAGCTGCGATCTGTCCACCGTTGCCGACGACGAGATGATCAACGTCTCCATGCTGGGCGAGGCGGCCGGCCGGACGATCAGCCGGCTCGAGACCTGTCGCATCATCGAGGCCCGAATGCGCGAGACCTTCGAGATGCTCGCCGCGGAGATCAAGGCGGCCGGCGAGGGGTTGCTGCCGGCCGGTGTCGTCTTGACCGGCGGCGCGGCCCAGCTGGCTGGAGCTGCGGCTCTCGGGCGCGAGGTGCTGGACATGCCGGTGCGCGTAGCCGGGCCTGTGGGCGTGGGCGGGCTCACGGACAACATCCTGACCCCGGCTTACAGCACCGCCATCGGCCTGCTGTACTGGGGCGCGAAGGGCCTCGAGTCGGGCGAGGTGCAGCGCTTCGAGTCCGCACCGGCCGGCGGTTTGCCGTACCGGGTCCGCGACGCCATCCGCAACCTCTTCCCGTAGTGGATGTCGGCCCAGCCGGCGACGACTGACGGATGAAGACCGCCGAGCTGACTGTGCAGACAGCGCGCAGGCGCGGGCTCTTCGACCTGACCGCGCTCTGCGAGCGTTTCGTTGCGAGCGAGGGCGACGGGCTGCTGACGGTCTTCGTGCCCCACGCCACGGCCGGGGTCATGATCATCGAGCTCGGTGCCGGGTCCGACTCGGACCTGATGGCGACGCTGGATCGGCTCTTGCCGCGTGACGATCGATGGGTCCACCGGCACGGCTCGGCCGGCCACGGTGCGGACCATCTGGTGCCCATCGTGGCGGCTCCATCGGTGACGGTTCCCGTCGTCGGGGGCCGTCTCACGCTTGGAACGTGGCAGTCGATCGCCCTGCTCGACCCCAACCAGGACAACGCCGCTCGAACCGTCAGGCTGGCTTTTCTGGCCGGCTGAGAAGCGCCCTCCACAGCTCCCACCACTTTTGTCGGCGATTCGCGCATTCCCCTTCGAAAGTGCGAACGAACGTTCGTACGCCCTTCGTGAGAGTGCCGTTTCGGTGTGCGGTCGGCGCGCCAGAAATGCCGGCCGAGGCGTATACTGCTGCCATCCGAGCCAGCCCCGTCACGCGCAAGTGCTCTACCAACACCGGGGGGGCCGGACCGAACGACAACACATCTGCCGGAGAGCCACCGGAGGATCAGGAATGCCGCTACGGTCCGATTCCGAGAACTTCGCGCTGATCCGTGTGATCGGTGTCGGAGGCGGCGGCAGCAATGCCGTCAACCGCATGATTCGCGCCGAGATGATGGGGGTAGAGTTCATCGCCTGCAACACGGATGCGCAGGCCCTGCTCCAGTCGGACGCGCCCCACAAGATCCGCATCGGCGACAAGATCACGCGCGGCCTTGGCGCCGGCGGCGATTCGTCGATCGGCCAGAGGGCGGCCGAGGAAGACTCCGAGAAGATCACGGACGCACTACGCGATTCGGACATGGTCTTCATCACGGCGGGTCTGGGTGGCGGGACCGGCTCGGGCGCTACCCCGATCGTGGCCGAGATCGCCAAGGACCTGGGCGCGCTCACGATCGGCGTCGTCACCAAGCCGTTCTCATTCGAGGGCGTCCGGCGCAAGCTCGTCGCCGAACGAGCGGCCGAAGAGCTCAGGGCGAAGGTCGACACGCTGATCACGATCCCCAACGACCGGCTGCGCGACGTCGTCCAGAAGAACACGTCTATTGTCGAGGCGTTCCGCTACGTCGACGACGTTCTTCGCCAGGGGGTGCAGGGGATCAGCGACATCATCACCGTGCCGGGTCTGATCAACCTCGACTTCGCCGATGTTCGCGCCGTCATGAGGGACGCCGGCTCGGCTTTGATGGGTATCGGCCGGGCGAGCGGCGACAACCGCGCCCTGGATGCCACCCGCCAGGCGATCGCAAGCCCGCTGCTCGAGGTCAGCATCAACGGAGCCCAGGGGATCCTGTTCAACATCACCGGCTCGTCCAACCTCAGTCTCTTCGAGGTCACCGAGGCCGCGGAAGAGATCCGCGCAGCGGCGGACCCCGAGGCCAACATCATCTTCGGCACGAGCTTCGACGAGCGCCTCGCGGACGAGATCATGATCACGGTCATCGCGACCGGGTTCGATCCGAGCCACAAGCGCGAACCGCAGCGGCGCGAAGCGGGGACGCAGACGCCGGTGGCCGTCCATTCCTCGCGCTACGAGGGCGCCGATTTCCTGCCGGAGCTCGAGCGCCAACGTCTGTATTCGGCCGAGCCAGTTGCGCCGCAGCAGCGGTCGGCCCTGACCTACGGACAGACGGGCGCATCCGAGCGCCAGCCCGTCCCCGTGCCGGTTCAGAGCTCGCCGCTTCATCGACCGATGCCGGACCGCCAGCTGGCGCGACCCGTGTACGACGACCAGGACCTGGAGATTCCGAGCTTCCTCCGTCGTCCTGCCCAGGAGGACAGGGGCTAGCCCGTCGCCGCCTTGGTTCCGTCTCTCGACTCCGACGTCGTCGCCTTCTACAGCGCAGCCCGATCCCGCGTTCTCGACGAGGTTGCCGCCGCATGCCGGCGTGCCGGCCGGGACCTGGGCGACGTGGCACTCGTCGCCGTCTCCAAGACCGTGGACCCGTCGCGGCTCGGGGCCGCGGTGGCCGCCGGACTCACGGTGCTTGGCGAGAACAGGGTCCAGGAGGCCGAGTCGAAGGCGCCGTTCCTGCCGGGGGCGACGTGGCATCTGATCGGGCCGCTGCAATCCAACAAGGCGCGCCGGGCGGTCGAGCTATTTGCCGTCATCGAATCGGTGGACTCGTTGGATCTGGCGCGGCGTCTCGACCGGATCGCCAGTGAGGTCGGCACGGCGCCACTCGGCGTCTACCTGGAGGTGAACGTCGATCGCGACGAGGCGAAGGCGGGCTTCCTGCCGGAGGCACTCGAAACCGCGCTACCCGCGCTGTCGGAACTGTCCAACCTGCGACTGCTGGGCCTGATGACCGTCGGACGGCTCGCCTCGAGCGCCGAGGAGGCTCGTCCAGCGTTTGTCCGGCTCCGCGAGCTGTCGACTCGCTTGCGCGCCCGCGTCGCCAGACTGGGCCCCGGCTTGTCGATGGGGATGTCCGACGATTATGCCGTCGCGGTGGAGGAAGGAGCCACGGTAATTCGCGTCGGGCGCGCGCTCTTCGGGGAGCGCCGCGGGTAGCGGCCCGATCAGATTGCCCTACCGGAGAAGCGCGCGGCCCCGACCGGGTCGGACCGCGACGCGGAGCATGTCAGGCGTCGGGTGGCGGGGCGGGCGGCCGTGGCGATAATCAGGTGTGATGGAACACGATCGATGGTCGCCCGATCGCTCGCGCACGTCGGCAAGGTTCGCGGTTCGGCTCACGCCACGCGGGGGCCTGGATCGCGTCGATGGAGTCTCTGACGAAGGTGTCCTGCTGGCGCGGGTTGCCGCACCCGCGGTCGGCGGTGCTGCGAACGCATCACTCGTGCGCCTGATTGCAGACGAACTGGATCTGCCGCGCTCCGGCGTGCGTCTGGTCGCCGGTGCCACCGGGCGCCACAAGCTGATCATGGTCGACGGTATCTCGCCAGGGCTCGTGGTCCAGCGGTGGCCGGGCATCAAGCTCTAGCCCTCCGCGCCCTTTGAGTCTGACGGTTGCTGGGAGAGCCGCCGGCCGTTCGCGAGGGGCGGCTATAATTCGGCCTCCGGCGCTTCAGGCGCCCGGACCGTGGGCGATTAGCTCAGCTGGTTAGAGCGCGCGGTTCACATCCGCGAGGTCACTGGTTCGAGTCCAGTATCGCCCACCACATTGACTCCAGTCTGCAACCGCCGGCGGGTCCGGCGGTTTTCCGATTCGGCTCTGAACTCCCCTACGCGAAGGGGCATCTCTTTCCGGTCGGCAAGCGCGTCTCCGCGCCCAAGGTTGCGACCGGGTTGCAAATGCGCACCGAGTTGGCCCAAGTCCGCGTATTCCCTTGACCTCCTCGCATCTCCGCCGACTCTTCCATAACTCGGGGTCGCGCGACGACGACACAACGTCACCGAAGTCTTGATGCGGCACCGAGATCTTGTTCGAAGGAACGCGACATGAGCCGGGACTACCGCGGGACCACATACCACGCCCACCTGTCCTTCCAGTGGCCGTCCGGGAGTCGGCTCGCCGGGCAGCCTGGGAAGGTCGAAACGGCGTCTTCGACGTATGAGGACGTCGAACGCTGGTTGCTGGAAGTCGGTTTCGGCTTTCCGTATCGAGTCAGCGACGGCGAGCGCGACTGTGACGTCTTCCCGAACGAGGCCCTGATCGTTCCTGATCATGCCGGCTGTGTCGCGGTCAGGGACATGGCAACCTCGGGCCGACATGCGCATGGTTGCGCCGACGGCGGAACCTCTCCCGAACATGAGCGCAAGATCCCGCAGATCACTCCCGGGGCAGAACCCGAGCGCTATGGCCCGCTCCCTCCGCTGACGGGGACCGAGTTGGCTGTGGTGGAGTCGATTGCAACCGAGCTCGCGTCTCGATTCGTGGACTCGGACGATCCTGCCGCCTCGGCCGTTGCGATCATTGAACTTGCGCGCCGATCCCTGCCGGCCGCGGCTATCCCGACGCGCGAAGATCTCGAGATCGCGACCGCGTCAGTCGCCGGCTTGCCGACGATCCTTGTCTCCTCATCGCGGCTCGCCGCGCTTCGCAGTCTGTCGGGCCGACTGGCCGGCCGGATCATCGGTCAGAGCCATGCGATCGAAGTCATGAGCGGCAGCATCTTGCGGCGCACCGTCGCCCTCGGAGAGCGTCGCCGACCGATTGGGGTCTATCTGCTCGTCGGGCCAACCGGCGTGGGCAAGACCGAGCTCGCTCGTGCGGTCGCGATAGAACATTTCGGCTCCGAGCGTGATCTCGTCCGGTTCGACATGGGGCAATACAAGGAACAGCATGAGGCCCTGAAGCTCACCGGCGCCCCTCCGTCCTACGCCGGCCATGAGTCGGGAGGCCAGCTCTTCAACGCCTTCGGCGAGGACCGGCAGGGCCCATGGCTCCAGACTCGTAGGGGTGCAGTCCTGCTCCTCGATGAGTTCGAGAAGGCCAATCCCTCGATCCACGATCTCTTCCTCTCCGCCTTCGACTACGGTTTCATCACCGGCTCCAAGGGCGAGTCGCTCGACCTGCGCGACTCGATCGTGGTCATGACGTCCAACATCGGCGTTCGCGAGGCAAACGAGGCGACAAGTCGCAATGGGCTGGGCTTCGGCACCGAGATGGGCCGCGACCGAGCGGCGGAAGCTGCGGCCGTTCGGTCGAAGGCGGTCCGCGATCGGTTCGCGCCCGAGTTTCTCAATCGCCTCGACGCAATCGTCGAGTTCTCCGCCTTGTCACGCGACGATCTCGAGCGAATTCTCGACCTGCGCATCTCGGACTATGCGCGAGTGCTCGCGTCGGCCGGCATGACACTGACGGTCGGGCCGCGGCTGCGTAGCGAGATGATCGATGAAGCCCTGGCATCGGGTATGGGAGCGCGTGACCTTTGTTTGCGTCAGTTCTCCGCCCGCGTCGAGGATCCGGTGACCACCGCACTCGCAGGCGATCTCTACCAGCGCGGTGCCACGTTTGAGATCGAGCTCTGCTCGGGCACGGCGACGCTGGTTCGCAGCCTCCCGGCACAGCGTCTTGCGACCGCCGCCTGAGATCGCCGAGCGCAGGAGCCCAGCGAATACGTCGAGATGGCCAGGCTGCCCAAACGGCACGATGTCGTCGAGGGGGTCCAGATGCGGTCGCTCGCCAAACCGCTTGCGCGTCCCATGTAAGGGGAGTGTCAGGTGCCATCCGGCTGGCCGGTGCCGGTCAGCGCTATCAGGGTCACTCTCGTGGGCGGTTCGCCAGTATCGCCCACCACCCCCACGGCGACAGAACGCGAGGCGCGGCTCCGCGCCACCCGGCTTGCCCGGCGGTGAGTTGCTGCTCGCCCCGCACAGAAGGAACGACGGGCCGTTGGAACGGCCCGTCGTTCTTGTCAGCTCAATCGATCGCCGGAAGGCGACCCTCGAGTTGGGCTAGCTGCGGATGGCCCGTCGCTGCGCTTCGACAGCCGCGAGGCCAAGTCCGCCGAAGGCAAGGCAGATCAGGATTGCGAACAGAGGGGTCGAGTCTCCGCTCGAACCGTTGCTACCGCTGCTTGTGGGAGGCGGTGTAGTTGAATGACCCGGTGTAGCCGTGTCAGCCAGGACTGTCTGGAATGGCGTTGGGCTGATCACGAGGGTCTCTGACGTGCAGGCGCTGGTGGCACCGCCGTTGTTGGCGTCGCCGCTGTATACGGCCTGCCAATACCAGTTCCCGGCGCTGTTGAAGGCGATGGCATTGGAGTCGGGGACGACACCTGCGGTCACGGCCTTAGTGCCGGCGTCGATGGCCCCGAGCGTGCACAGGTTGTTGGTGTAGACGGTGTACTTCACCGTCCCACCGGCATTCGAGGTGGCGCCCGTGAGAGCCGCGCTGTCATGGACCGAGTCGCCGATCGAGCCACTCGACTTCGAGAGGGTCGTGGCGATCGAGAGCTGGCTGTTCGAGAATGTGCAGGTCCAATTCTCGCCCTCAGCCATCGAGATTCGGACCGAGGCGCCGCTCGTCGAGGTGGATCCGCCGTTCGGGCTTGTCACTGTACACAAGACCGAATCGAACGCCCATCCTGTCGCGATCGGAGTTTCGGTCACGGTGTACGTGGTGAACGCGATGATGTTCGAGAAGGTCTTGGTGTTGGCCGCGGTCCCGTCGTCAACCAGCGAGAAGTCGGCCAGCGGCGCAGGCGAAGCCGTAGATGGGAAGGACGTGCTCCCATTCGGTGTCGCGTCCTTGATGATCGTGATCGATCCCGGGAAGATTACGGCATCTTCCGACAGCGAACGATCCTGGTTGCCGCCGGATCCGTCGAGATCCAGGAGGCGCATGTGGTAGGGCGACCCAGAGATGTTTACGGCCGATCCCGTCATGCCCCAGTCGGCGCGGGTCGCCACGTGGCCGCCCCACGCGAGCACGGGATCCGCGACGGCCGCAGTGAAGCTGATCGTGATGGATGTCGAGCTATCTCCGCTGTACGGGCCCGACAACGTGTAGGCGCTGACGCCCGTGATCGTTCCACCGAAGAGCGTGAAGCTGCCGGCTGTCGGCGTAACGCCGGCACCGGTGACGTTCGGATCCGCGGGGATCGACCAGGAGGTGAACGTGGCGAGGCTGCAACCGGCCACGCCCGCGCATGGGTCCGCGGCCGTTACTGACCGATTCCAGGTCGTGAGGTAGTCGAGCGCGTGCTTGCCGCTCTTGGTCGTATCCCATTGGATCGTGAGAGCGTGCGCGCTCGTGGTGTCGAGGTTGTCGAGCAGCATCCGGTAAGGGATGGAGTCGCCCTCGAAGTAGTGGGACTTGCTGGCGTAGCGATCGACCTCGGATTCTTCGAGGGAGACCGCGTCCGGCACGGCCATACGGCCCTGCACGATCGGCAACGGCACGGTCAGGAGATCGCGCTCGAACGCTTCGAAGCCGTCGGCTAACCGGACCGGCGGGCGGCAGGCGGTCGGAACTGGAACCTCTGAGTGCCGCCAGCCGCTACGCCTGGCGCACCGTCGGCGTCGGACCCCCCGGCGGGGGCGTTGCCCAGCCTGTCATCCTGATGTTGGGCCGGGGCGTCGGGCCGGTATCCAGCTCTGACGGGGCCGAACAGGAGGAGAAGGGATGTCGACGAGCCAGAAGGTCCGCTGGGGCGTTATCGGACCCGGCCGGATCGCGGCCAGGCTGCTGCGCGACGCGAATCGGGCGTCGAACCTGAGCGTCGTCGCTGTGGCTAGTCGAAGCCGAGACCGGGCGACGGCGTTTGCCTCGAGGTTTGCGATCGCCCGGATCCACGATTCGTACGAAGCGCTTCTGGCCGATCCGGCGGTCGACGCCGTCTACGTCGGCACCCCGAACTCGCTCCACCACCCGATAACGATGCGGGCGCTCGAGGCCGGAAAGCACGTCCTGTGCGAGAAGCCGTATTCGCGGCATCCGGCCGAGGTCACGGAGGCGTTCGACGCGGCTGAGCGGTCAGGTCTCTTTCTGATGGAAGCTTTCATGTGGCGCCACGCCCCGCAGGTGGGCCGATTCATGGACCTGCTGCCGCAAGTTGGTGAGCTCCGATCCATCCGTGCCACCTTCGCCTTCGTTCTGAGCAACCCGGGCGATGTCAGGCTCGATCCCGGGCTCGACGGCGGAGCCCTGATGGACGTCGGCTGCTACTGCGTCAGCGGCTCGCGCCTGGTTGCCGGCGTGGAGCCGGCGTGGGTCTTCGGTGAGCAGACGCTCACTCCGTCCGGCGTGGACCGGGCCTTCTCGGGCATGCTGCGATTCCCGTCGGGTCTGGTTGCCGAAATCGTCGCTGGCTTCGACTCCGAGCACCGCTCGCTCGAGGCGATCGGCAGCCGCGGCAATCTGCTCATGCGAGACCCATGGTTGGGTGAGTTCGGTGGGATCAGGCTGCGCGACCGCGACGTCCGGGTTACCCATGACGACGCGTACCGGCTTGAACTCGAGAATCTCAGCGGCGCGATCCTCGGTACCGGGAAGCCTCTGCTCGGGCGGGTCGACGCGCTGGGCCAGGCTCGGACGATCGACGCGCTCTACCGGTCCGCGGCATTGGGGGCGCCGGTTTCGCTCGATTGACCACGAGCCCGCAGCGGCTCGCCGGCACGTGTCCGGCCGGCCTGCGTGCGCTCGCGATCCAATCCTCACCACGGGAGCCGGCCAGAGCGGCGAGAATGCGCTGATGGAACGACAGCTTCTATCCGGCGACGAAGCGGTTGCCCTTGCTGCGCTGCATGCCGGCGTCGCCCTCGGCACCGGGTACCCCGGCACCCCTTCGACGGAGATCCTGGAGTCCTTCGACGCGCTCGGCGGCCGGGCCCAATGGGCGCCGAACGAGAAGGTGGCGCTCGAGGTAGGCCTGGGAGCCGCGTTCGGCGGTGCCCGCGCGATCGTCACCATGAAGCACGTCGGCCTCAACGTCGCCGCCGACTCGCTCTTCACCGCGGCTTACACGGGGGTGAGCGGCGCGCTCGTCGTCGTTACCGCCGACGACCCGGGCATGAGTTCCTCGCAGAACGAGCAGGACAACCGCCGCTACGCCGTCGCTGCTGGGCTGCCGATGGTCGAGCCGTCGGACTCGCAAGAGGCCCACGACTTCTTCCTCACCGCGATCGAGATATCGGAGCGATGGCACATGCCGGTTCTGTTCCGGATGACCACGCGCGTGTGCCACTCCAAGTCGATCGTCATGTCGGAAGGCCACGCGGCGGCTGGCTCTCCTCGCAGCCCCCATTTCGAACACGACATCAACGGTCGGGTGATGATCCCGGCCAACGCGCGACCGGCACACCGTCGATTGCGAGCCAAGCTAGCCGAGATCGCCGCCTGGGGCGAGGATTCTGCACTCAACCGGGTCGTGCCCGGCGATCCCGGTCTCGGCGTCGTCGCCGACGGCGTCGCCTATCTGCATGCCGCGGAGAGCGCCCCGGGCGCGAGCTTCCTCAAGATCGGCCTGGTCAACCCGCTGCCGATCGGCAAGGCCCGGGCCTTCGCCGCTGCCCACACTCGGACCGTTGTCGTCGAGGAGGGCGATCCGGTGATCGCCGACTCGCTCCTCGCCGCCGGCATCGCCGTGGAGTCGAAGCCCGAGATGTACCGGTTCGGCGAGCTGGACGTTTCGCGGGTCCGCCGCATCCTGGCCAGGGACATCAGCCCTGAACCTGCCGCGGGCCGCGGGAAACCGCCCGAGTTGTGCCCCGCGTGCCCGTACCACACGGTCTACGCCACTCTCAAGAAGCACCACTGCATCGCCGCGGGCGACATCGGCTGCTACACCCTCGGCGTCCTGCCGCCGTACCAGGCAATGGACACCTGCGTGGCGATGGGCGCTTCCATCGGCGTGGGGCTCGGCCTGCGCCACGTGCTTCCGGATGAGGAGGCTCGCCGCGTGGTCTCGATCATCGGCGACTCCACGTTCGTCCACTCCGGCATCAGCGGTCTGGTCGAGATGGCCTACAACCCGCCGCCGACCGGCCACGTGGTGATCGTTCTCGACAACGGCACCACGGCCATGACCGGTCAGCAGGAGCACCCCGGTACCGGCCGCACTCTCGACCACGGTCCAACGAATAAGCTCTCGATCGAGGGCATCGCCACGGCCATCGGCATCCAGAGCGTCACGGTGATCGACGCTTACGCCGAGCCGGAACGGTTCGAGCAGCTGCTCCTCGAGCGCCTGGCTGCGTCCGAGCTGTCGGTGATCGTCGCCCGCCGGCCGTGCATCCTGGCGGCGGCCGACATCCGGAGGTGGGAGGGGCAGGCGGCCGCGCTGCGGGCCCAGGCAGCCGAGCAGGCAGCCTTCGACCTGCCTTTGGAGGAGCGATGAGCGCGGGCCACCGTGCTGGCCGGGGCGCGGGCCACCGTGCCGGCCCGAGCGCGGGCCACCGTGCCGGCCGGGGCGCGGGCCACCGTGCCGGCCCGAGCGCGAGCGACGGCGCCGCCCATACCGCGACCGTAACCAACGTCGTGTTGGCCGGCCTCGGTGGTCAGGGCGTGATCAAGGCCTCGGACATCCTGGCCGATGCCGCTCTTCGGGCCGGCCTGGACGTCAAAAAGTCGGAGGTCCACGGCATGAGCCAGCGCGGCGGTTCGGTCACCTCCGACGTCCGTTTCGGAACGGCGGTCCTGTCGCCGATGGTGCCTTTCGGTGAGGCGGACTACCTCGTGGTTCTGGGGTCCTCGGAGGTCGAGGTCACGCGACCGCTGCTACGACCCGGAGGCGTGCTGTTTGCCCCGGACCTGATTCCCGACGCTGACCTGCCCAACAAGCGCAGCCTCAACGTTGCCTTGCTCGGGGCGCTCAGCTACCACCTTGAGCTGCCTGTCGAGGCGATGCTCGAAGCCGTGAAGGCCGCCCTCCCGGCGAAGTTGCACGCCGTCAACGACGCCGCCTTCGAACTCGGGCGAAAACTCGCCGCGGCACAAGGCACAATCCGCTAGGCGGCGCCATCGTCACTGGCCTGCCGCGCCGGGACTGAGAGCCCGCAAGAGGAAGCCTTGTGAGCACCTGGAACGATCCGCCGGGCGGTTTCCACCCGATCAGCGCACCCGACTATCTGCCGCGGACCCAGCTGGAGGCCGTCCAGCTGCAGCGGCTCAAGTCGGTAGTGGCTCGCGCCTACGACCGCGTCGCCTTGTTCCGGTCCCGCATGGACGAGCGCGGCTTGACGCCGGCATCGATCGGGTCGCTGGCCGACATCGCGCGGCTGCCGTTCACCGTCAAAGCTGACCTTCGCGACACCTATCCCTTCGGTCTCTTCGCCAGCCCCATGGAGGAGATCGTCCGGCTGCACGCCTCGTCCGGTACCACGGGCAAGCCGATCGTCGTGGCCTACACGCAGGCCGATCTCGATGTCTGGTCCGAGGTCATGGTCCGGACCTTCGTCGCCTGCGGGCTGCATCGCGGCGACGTGATCCAGAACGCCTACGGCTACGGGCTCTTCACCGGCGGCTTGGGTGCGCATTACGGTGCCGAGGCGCTGGGCGCGACCGTGATCCCGATCAGCGGCGGCAATACCGAACGCCAGCTGATGGTGATGCAGGACTTCGGCGTCACGGCGATCTGCTGCACACCGAGCTACTTCCTGCACCTGCTCGAGTCGGCCAAGGAGTTGAAGATCGACTTCTCGCGCTTGAGAGTCGGCGTCTTTGGCGCCGAACCGTGGAGCGACTCGATGCGCGAACGGATCCAGGACGAGAGTGGAATCAAGGCCCACGACATCTACGGGCTGTCGGAGATCATCGGCCCCGGCGTCGGCATCGAGTGCTCCGAGCAGCGCGGGCTCCACGTCTTCGAGGACCACTTCTACCCCGAGATCATCGACTCCGAAACCGGCGAGGTCGTGCCCGACGGAGCCGAGGGCGAGCTGGTCCTGACGACGCTGTCGAAGCAGGCGATGCCGATGATCCGATACCGGACTCGCGACGTGACCGCGCTGGTCTCCGAGCCGTGCGCCTGCGGCCGCACGCTGCGACGCATCCGCCGCATCGGCCGCCGCTCCGACGACATGTTCATCATCCGTGGCGTCAACGTCTTCCCGTCCCAGGTCGAGACGGCCCTGTTGCGTGTCGAAGGCACGCTGCCTCATTACCAGATCGTCCTCACCCGCGAGGTAGGCCTGGACCAGATGGAGGTCAAGGTGGAGGTCACGCCGGAGGTCTTCTCCGACGAGATCCGCAAGCTCGAGGCGCTCCAGCACCGGCTGGAGGCGTCGATCGAGAACCTCCTCGGGCTCAGAGTAATGGTGTCTCTGGTAGGCCCGCGCTCGCTCGCCCGAAGTGAGGGCAAGGCCAGGCGCGTAACCGATCTTCGTAACGTCTGAGAAGCAGTGGTCCAGCGAGCCGGGCGTCGCCCCGGCCGAGGGAGGCTCAAATGAAGCTTCAACAGCTGTCACTTTTCCTGGAGAACAGGCCAGGTCAGCTGCGTGGGCCGTGCGAGGCACTGGCAGCCGCCGGCATAGACCTGCTCACGATGTCACTCGCCGATACCGCCCAGTTCGGCATCCTGCGCTTCATCGTCCGCGACCCCGAGCGGGCCAAGCAGGTCCTTGAGGAGGCGGGCATGGTCGTGCGCATGACCGAAGTCGTCCCCGTAGAGGTCGAGAACAAGCCGGGCGGCCTGGCCCGGGCGCTGGCGGCGATCGAAGAGGCGGGTCTCGGAGTCGAGTACATGTACGACTTCGGAGCCGCATCGCGGCCCGGCAAGGCCGCAATCGTGTTCAGGTTCGAGGATCCTGACGTCGCGCTGACGGCGCTCCGGGGGGCCGGTGTGCGCGTGCTCTCGGGCGAGGAGCTCCTGCCGAGCTAGGAAGCCTGACGCGGTCGATCAGTGGCCTTCCGTCGGCGGGGGAGTCGGGCCCGACGAGTCCCCATGGCTGTCGCTTGGCCGGGGCGTGGGGCTCGGATGGTCGCTGCCCGAACTGCCCGGCCCGCCGGTGCCGGCGTTGCCATCGGAGTCTCCGGGGCCCTCCGGGCTCCTCGACGCGTTCGGCTGAGGCGACCTTCCGTGGTCGTGGCCGCCGTCGGATTCGCCGACCGTAGGGCTCGGCGGGGGCGTGTCGCCATTTCGCCCGTGGTCGGACGGATGGGCGGTGGGGCTCGGTGTCGGCGAAGCCGGGGGCGTCGGGACCGGGATGCCAAGAAGCTGGCACAGCGCAGCTATGGCCTTGTCCAGCTCGGCCGTCTCGGCTCCGTGGGAGCCGGCTCGCAACTGCTCCAGCCGGGCCAGCTGATCGTCGAGATGCTTCAAGGTCTGCCCCCTGGCCGTCATGTCCGCCGGCAGCGCGACCCCGGTCATGACCTCGACGTACGCACTGGCTGCGTCTGCGGCCGCACTCCAGTCGGAGGTTGCGGCCGAGCTGGCCACGTCGTCGAGACGCGAGTCGGCGCGACCGAGGTCCGCCACCAGCCGGTTCTGTGAGCCGGCGGGCGGTAGGTTGACGGCCTCGATGCCGAGCCGCAGTCGGTAGAACGGCTGGCCCGGACCGCTCTCCGCGGTTGCCAGGCCAACGGTCGAGAGGGTCAGGATCGCGACCGCGCAGATCGCCGCGGCCGCCCGTCGTCGGCTCCATGGCCGGCGCCGCCAGCCAACCACGCCCTGGCCGGGCCTGCTTGGCGCCGACTCCGGTCCCGCATCGCGCAGTGTTACCGACTCTGCGAACGCGGCCCTCACCGCCGCGCCCATTCGCGAGAGTGCCTCGTCATCGGGCGAGAGCGACCGGGCATAGCCGTCGAGCAGCTCCGCGACGGGCCGGTCGTCGGCCTCGCCCGGGCCCGAGGCGTCGGAGTGGGCGTTGGGAAGGCGCTGGAACGTCGGCAGTTTCATTGCGGAGCGACCTGAGACTCCGCGCCGGTGGCGCGATCGACTGCGGGCAGCTTTCGCCGCAGCGCCGCCAGGGCCCGGTGCTGGATCACCCGGACGGATCCCTCGCTCCGTCCCATCTGCGCCGCCGTCTCGCGCGACGACAGACCGGCGAAGAACCGGCACGCGATCACCTCGCGCTGGTCCGGCGGGAGTGCCGCAATCGCCTTCCTCAGCTGCTCGGACTCGATGGCGGCGGCCGCCAGGTCGTCCGGGCCGTCGGCCTCGGCCGCGCTGTCGACCAGATCGTCGATCGACACCGACGGATGATTGGTGCGGTCCTCGTCTATCCAGGCGTTGCGGGCGACGCGGAAGACCCAGGCCGCGAACGGAATGCCTCTTTGCTCGTAGTTGGGAAGCTGCTCGATCATCTTGAGGAAGACTCGCTGGGTCAGGTCCTCGGCCGCTTCGGCAGCCGAGACTCGAAAACGAAAGAAGCGATAGACGCGGGGGGCGAATACGTCGTAGAGCGCGGCGAAGGCGGCGCCGTCGCCGCTCCGTGCGCGCTCAACGAGATCTGCGGTGTCAACGAGATCCTGTGTCTCGACGTCCGACATAGGCAGGTTACCCGGGCTGGCCGATCGAATGGAGGGGCCTCAGACGGCGATCGGCCGATGGATGTCAACTCGCCCCACAACCGATCATCGGTGGTCTTGGCAAGGGCGGCAAGCGCCGGGGTGTCGTGTTCCAAGCGCACAACGGCGATGGTCTCGGCTGAATGGGAGAGAGTCACCGGTTCAGCTCCGTCCACCGCCGCCGCGCGTGCCAACTAGCGGCCGAAAGTGTTGATCGGAGGCAGGCTGTCGACGGGCTGTCCGTTGGACCCGCCCTCGTCGCCGCCGCGGCTGTGGCCCGGGCCATCGCCGTTGACGATGCGGGCGGACGGCTCGGCCGTCTTGCCGCTCATCTTGTCGCCGTGGCTGTCCGGATCGACCTTGAGGCAGGTCGGGGGCTCGGATGGCTCGGGAGTCGGCGCCAATGTCGGCGACTCAGAGGCGTTCGGCGCCTGATTGTTGTTGTTGTCGTTCTGCTCTGCGGCCTGGCGCTCGCTCGCATCCTCTTTGTTGTCCAGCGATGGATTGCAGGATGCGCCGGGCTTGACCTCCTCCGTCGGGCTCGAAGCGGGAGCCATCAGCGAGCGGGCCGAAGCCGCGGACGAGGGGCTTTCGGTGGCCACGATCGTTGCCGTGGCCGCATTCGTTGCCCCGGCCATATCGGTGGCCAGGGCGGTGTCCGTCGGATCGGGAACGACCGCATGAGACGGTCCATTCGACGCGGCGACTGCTCCTGTGACCAGGGCGGCCATAGCCACGATACCGATGAAGCCGGCAACGAATCTACCGAAGCCGAGGCCGTGAGTTTGTTCGCTCATGTGCTGTTCCTCCGTTAGCTGGGACGCTGCGCTTGTGGCGCATGCGTCCGTAGTAACGACGGCCGCTGCCGGACGTTACAGGGCGGGCGACTCGAGTCGCGGGCCGGGACCGCCGGGCCGAAGGGCCGGGTTCGGCGCGCCGGTTCGGCGGATCTCCGGCGGGCCGGTTGTTGCGATTGAACCGGCCGGAGAGATACAAGCGCGGGCAGCGTGACCGGCGCTACCATGAGTCCCAGGCGAGGCCGGCCTGGGACTGGCTCGATGCTGCGTATGGTCGTGGGGAGGTGGCTGCGATGCGGTTTCGAACCTTTGGGCGACTGGGCTGGCACGTCAGCGAGGTCGGCTACGGCATGTGGGGCATGGGCGGCTGGTCCGGCTCCGACGACAGGGAATCGATGGCCTCGCTCGAGCTTGCGGTATCGCGAGGCGTCACCTTCTTCGACACCGCCCAGGCCTACGGCGATGGCCACAGCGAACAGCTGCTTTCGATACTGCTTGCCGGTCACCGCGACAAACGCGTGCTGGCGGCTACAAAGGTCCCGCCCAAGAACCGCCAGTGGCCGAGCAGCCGAGGCGTTCCCCTCGGCCAGGTCTTTGCGCGGTCGTACGTTCGCGAGTACGTCGACATCAGCCGCTCGAACCTGCGGGTCGACACCATCGACCTTCTCCAGCTCCATGTTTGGGAGGACGACTGGCTGGCCAGCGGCGAGCTCCAGCAGACGGTCGCCGAGCTCAAGCGGGACGGCTCGATTCGGGGGTTTGGGATCAGCCTCAACCGCTGGGAACCCTGGAACGGAGTCAAGGCCGTTCGGTCCGGCCTCGTCGACTCCATCCAGGTCATCTACAACATCTTCGACCAGGCGCCCGAGGATGAGCTGTTTCCCGCCTGCCGCGAGAACAAGGTGGCCGTGATTGCCCGCGTGCCGTTCGACGAGGGAAGCCTGATCGGAAACCTGACCCTCCGCACGACGTGGCCTGAGGGCGACTGGCGGAGCACCTATTTCGTGCCCAAGAACCTGGCCGCGTCCGTGGCTCGGGCCGATGCCCTCAAGCCGCTCGCGCCGGCGGGCATGACCATGGCCGAAATGGCCCTACGATTCATCCTGTCGAACCCCGACGTGAGCACGGTCATACCTGGCATGCGCAAGGCCGACAACGTCCAGGCGAACACCGCCGCCAGCGACGCCGGCCCGCTCTCGCCGGCCTTGATCGCGCGGCTCCGAGCCCATCGCTGGGATCGCAAGCCGACGAGCTGGAGCCAGTAGCATCGATCCCGAGGGCCGATGAACCGTAACCTGGGCTGGGCGTCATCGGCCGAAATGGAAGCGTGTCCGTGACCGAGAAACCGGTCCTACCTTCAGGCTTGCGAAGCGATGACTGGGATCTGCCCGAGGAGCCTTCGCCGCTCCGGCATCCGGCCAGGTTGCCGGCGGCTGCCGGCGCCGCAACGGTGGTGGTGGGGGTGCTGCTGCCCTGGATCGACTACGGCGTCGACACGTTCCATGCCTCGGCCAACGGACTCACAGGCGACACATGGGGGATCCTCGAGGCGGTCACGGCGGGTACTCTCGTCGCTGTGCTTGCTTACCGATCCGCCGCCAGGAGCCAGGCCCGGTGGGTCCAGCTCGTGCCCGCGGCTCTGGGGCTTGCGACGCTGGTGGTCTACTACGACGCCAGTCTGGGGGCCCAGCAGCTCGCCGACTCGTATCGCCAGTCCGGCTACCGGGTCACGATGTCGATCGGGCTCAGCGTCGTGCTGCTGGGTTCCTTCCTCTGCGCCGTTGCCGGCGTGGCCTCGAGCATGTTGGCCTGGCGCAATGGCGCGCCTCCACCGCGAGCCATTCCTGCTACTGAGGAGGGTCCCGTCGCAGGGACCTGGACCGGGATCGCCGTGGAGCTGGTACTCGGCGCCTTCGTGGGCATCGGTTGTGCGTTCGCCGGTGCCGTCCTGGCGTTGAACCTGACGAAGGGCGAGGGCGCTGCCGGGCTGATGGTTCTCCTCTCGGCATCGGGCGGGCTGTTCGGCGCTACGCTGACCGACCGGCTGTGGCGCCGCTTCACCTCACGCCGCTAGACCGGGCGACCTCGGCGGCGGAGTCGCTGCCACTCGGCAACACCCGCCGAGACTCAGCCAGCACGGCTCGCGGCTGTTGCGCACTACGCCGTGCAGACGAGCCGGTGACCTGGGAAGCGGCTGTGCGGCCACCTGGATGGCCGCTCACCAGGCGCACAGCGATGCATACCTGTACGTAGTCGACTCTGATTTCACCCGCGCACTCATATTGAGCGTCGAGGCGAGCCGGGAATTCCAGGTCGCCACCAGGGCGACGACGGCATCGTCGCCCTGCTCGTCGCGAAACCCTAGCTAGATTTCCCGCGCCAGACGCCTCAGCACGGCCGGCAGAATCCCACCCTGTCGGTAGTAGTCGAGCTCGATCGGGCCGTCGAGCCGGACCGCGGCCCCGAACCGCCGCTCGCTCCCGTCGTCGCCGCGCGCCGTGACTCCGATCCGCGACCGTGGCGAGGGGCCGGCGGCCGGCAGCTCGATCGTGAAGGCCTCGCGGCCGGTGAGCCCGAGGCTCGCTGCGCTCTCACCGGGGAGGAACTGGAGCGGCAGGATTCCCATGCCGACCAGGTTCGAGCGGTGGATCCGTTCGAAGCTCTCCGCGATGACAGCCCGGACACCGAGCAGACGCGGACCTTTGGCAGCCCAGTCCCGCGACGATCCCGACCCGTATTCCTTGCCGGCGAGCACTATGAGGGGTACGCCTTCGGCCGCGTAGCGCATTGCGGCGTCGAATATGGTCGTGGCCTCGCCGCCCGGCAGGTGGACCGTGAACGGGCCCTCCCTTGCGGCCAGCGCGTTGTGGAGCCTGATGTTGGCGAAAGTGCCGCGCATCATGACTTCGTGGTGCCCGCGCCGCGCCCCGTAGCTATTGAATTCGGTCGGCGGAACGCCGTGGGCCTGGAGCCACTCTCCGGCGGGGGACCACGGCGCGATCGAGCCGGCGGGGGAGATGTGGTCCGTAGTCACGGAGTCGCCGAGCATCGCCAGGACGCGCGCCCCGTCGATCGGGGCGATCGGCTCGGGCTCGGCCCTGAGGCCGACGAAGAACGGCGGCAGCGCGACATAAGTCGAACCATCGTCCCAGCGATAGCGATCGCCGGACGGGACGTCGAGCGCCTTCCATTGCGGCCCGCCGTAAAAGACGGACTCGTATGCCGACCGGAAGAGCTCACCGTTGACCGCGGAGCCGACGGTGTCACGCACCTCCTGGGCCGACGGCCAGATCTCCCGCAGGAAGACGGGGGAGCCGGCCCGATCCGTGCCCAGAGGCTGCGTCGTGAGGTCGAGGTCCACCGTCCCGGCCAGCGCGAAGGCAACGACCAGCGGCGGCGAGGCGAGGTAGCTGGCCCGCACGAGCGGGTGGATTCGACCCTCGAAGTTGCGGTTGCCCGACAGCACAGCCGCGACAACGAGGTCGTTCTCCTCGATCGCCTTGGCAACGGGGGCGTCGAGCGGTCCGCTGTTGCCGATACAGGTTGTGCAGCCGTATCCGACAAGTGCGAAGCCGAGCTTCTCGAGCGGCTCGAGAAGTCCCGCTCCTCGGAGGTACTCCGTCACGGCACGCGAACCCGGCGCCAGGCTGGTCTTTACGGTCGGAGGAACCGCCAGACCGCGAGCGACGGCGTTTCGGGCAACCAGACCGGCGGCGACCATCACCGTCGGGTTCGAGGTGTTGGTGCAGCTCGTGATGGCGGCTATTGCGACCGAGCCGGAGCCGACTTCGACCGAACGTCCGGCCGCCTCGACTCGAACGGTCGGATAGGACGCCGCGGCTGGAGCCGCACTTACGGTGGCCGCTGAGCCCGCGGAATCACCCCGGCTCGACGGCCCTGCCGCGACCCCTGCCCCGGCCTTCTCCTCGAGCCCCTTTGGAAAGGCTGACCGGAAGTTGTTCCGCAGGTCGCGCAGAGCGACCCGATCCTGCGGCCGGCGCGGGCCGGCCAGGCTTGGCTCGACCGAGCCCAGATCGAGGGTGAGGAGGGAGTCGAACTCTGGCGTGACGCCCGGCAGGCGCCACAGCCCCTGTTCTCTTGCGTAGCGCTCGACCAGTGCGATCTGATCGGACGGTCTACCGGTCAACCGCAGGTAGGCGAGCGTCTCGTCGTCGATCGGGAAAAGCGTCGCTGTGGCGCCGAACTCGGGCGACATGTTGGAGATCGTGGCCCGGTCCGCCAGCGCTAGCCCGGCCAGGCCGTCGCCGGTGAACTCGACGAAGGCGCCGACGACGCCGTAGGAGCGGAGCATCTCGGTCACGACCAGGACCAGATCCGTGGCGGTCGCGCCCTCCGGCAGCTCGCCGGAGAGCCGCACGCCGACGACCCGCGGCACCGGCTGGTAGAGCGGCTGGCCCAGCAGGACCGCTTCGGCCTCGATGCCGCCGACGCCATAGCCGAGCACTCCGAGGCCGTTGATCATGGTGGTGTGGGAGTCGGTCCCAACCAGGGTGTCCGGGTATGCCACCTCGCCCTTGCCGTCCGGCGACGGGCGTCTCGTCACGACCGAGGCGAGGTACTCCAGGTTGACCTGGTGGACGATGCCGGTCCCGGGTGGCACCACACGCAGATCGTCGAACGCGGTCTGGGCCCACCGCAGCAGCTGATAGCGCTCCCCGTTGCGCTCGTACTCGCGCTCCACGTTGAAGGCGAACGCTCCGGCCGTGCCGTAGCGGTCCACCTGGACGGAGTGGTCGATCACCAGGTCGGCGGGCACGAGCGGGTTGACCCGCGACGGGTCGCCGCCGAGCTCGGCCATCGCGTCGCGCATTGCCGCCAGGTCCACGACCGCAGGCACCCCCGTGAAGTCCTGGAGGATGACACGGGCCGGCAGAAACGGGATCTCCACGTCGGCAGCACCCGGAGCGGTGGCTCCGTCGTGCGCCGAAGCGTCCGACGCGGGGGCTTCGGACGCAGGGACCTCCCAGTCGGCCGCGGCTGCGGTGACCTCGGATCGGGCCACTCCAGATACGCCCGGCCGCCAGGCTGCGAGGGCAGCGACGTCGGCTTCGCGCACGATCCCGCCGCCGGCGTGGCGGACCACGTTCTCGAGCAGGATCTTGAGCGTCACCGGCAGCCTGCCGGGATCCAGGCCGAGCTTCGCCGACCCGGATCTCGTCAGTGCGGAGACCCGATAGAAGTCCGGCATGCCGGGGCCGAGGGGGGCCCGGGCGCCGAAGGGGTCGCTGGCAGCCATGACAGCTCCTTCGATATCTCGTTCGGTCAGCCCGCCGATGCCTTCGTTGCCGCCTGCGCGCCTCGCTCACGCACGCTGAAGTGCGCTCGCTGCGGTGCTCGGCGGCGCCTCGGCCTCGGCCGGTCGGACCGAACGAGGTTCTCGCCTGAACCCCAGCGGGGGTGCGCCTCTGCCGCAGGGGAGTAGTCCATGTCGATCGTCGCGGCCGATTTCGTTCGAAACGCGTCGCTCGTCAACACATACGGGCTAAACTCGGTCCAGCGTTCGCCGTCCTCTCGCGCCAGGGCGTGACCGGACCGCGATTGCCGCCACGAGGCAAGTCCAATTCGAAGGATACCGCCGTTCGCGGTGGGGGAGGGAAGTCGCGTGAAGGCCTGGCGCGACGATGCACGCCGCGGTGCAAGCAGTCCTGCGGGCGGCAAGTCCGCCCGGGAAGCGTGGGCCATGGGGCCGGCGTCTGAGGACGACCACGCCGGCAGCCATCGTCATGACGATGAGATCCACACCCACGAACATCCGCATCCGCACATCCGCGGATCTGCCGGTTCGCCGACCGTGGGTATCGTCGGCGCCGGGCCGGTTGGTACCGCCCTCGGCGTCGCAATCAGCAGAGCCGGCTGGCAGGTGGCCGCCGTGGCCAGCCGCGACGCGGGCCGGAGGGATCGTTTCTGCGGCCTCGTACCGGGGGCGCGTGCGTTCATCGAGCCCGAAGCCGTGCTCGATGAGGTCGAGCTCGCGATCCTGGCCGTACCCGACGACGCCATCGCCTCCGTGCTGGAACCCTTGCGGCTGTACAGCGGCCAGACCCTCGTCCACACCAGCGGTCTGCTTGGAGCGGAGGTTCTGCAACCCGCGCTGGCCGCGGGCAGCCACATCGGGGCCTTCCATCCGCTCGTGTCGTTTACCGCAGACGTGGAGCGGTCGGTCGCGAGCCTGGCCGGCGCCACGATCGCGCTGGAGGGTGACGACCTGATCATGGGAATGCTGGCCGATCTCGCGGCGGCGATCGGAGGTGTGGCAGTCCGGCTGCCCCGTGGGACCAAGCCTGCGTATCACGCCGCCGCCGTCCTGGCGTCGGGAGGCCTGGTGGCCCTCATCGATGGCATCGTGACGCTCGCGGCCACGGCTGGTCTGGACGAGCGCGGCGCCGTGGCGATCTACGGCCGGCTCATGGAGCAGACACTGGCCAACGCCCGGGCAAATGGCGTTGCGGCGGCACTGACGGGACCGATCGTCCGCGGCGATGCCGGCACCGTCGAGGCACACCTCGAGGTCATGCGCCGCCTGGCTCCCGACGCCGTCGACCTGTACCGCGCCGCCGCCGAGCGCGAGCTGCGGATCGCCGTGGAGCGGCGCGCCCTGTCACCAGAGCAGGCCGAGCGTGTCCGGGGCGTGCTTGCAAAGGTCGTCTGACCAGGTACGATTGGCTACATGCAGCACCGCATCGCGGCCAAGTACGCGGCCTGGCCCGCTGCCCGCTACGTACGCCCCGCCGGACGCGAGTGGGAGCGACGCCTCGGCCTCCACTCCAGCCTTTCTTTTCAGCGGGCAGCCACGCGGCTGACGATCCTGCGGCCATCCCACGGAGGCCTGCAGGTCACCGGCTGGCGCCCGGTCCCGGCCCGCCGCGATGCATCATGGAGCGGCATAGTCCGCGCCTCCACAGCGATGCATTGGGCTGGCGGGCGGCCGCAAGCCGACCGCCGGGCGAGCCTGGCTGCGGCCTCGTGGCGAGGCTGAGCAGCGCCACCGCTACTTCCGCCGGCGGCATCGTCATCCGCTACGAGGACGCGATACCGCAGCTGGTGGTCGGTCGCCGCAAGCGGGAGAGGGACGTCCACACGTGGACTTTGCCGAAGGGCACGCCCATCCCGGGCGAGAGCCTCGAGCAAACGGCCCTCCGCGAGGTGTGTGAGGAAACTGGCCTCGAGGTCAGGATCACGGAGCCGCTGGATGCCATCAGGTATACGTTCGTTCAGCGTGGCACCCGCATCCACAAGACGGTGCATTACTTCATGATGCAGCCCACCGGTGGCGCTCTCGAGGGCCACGACCACGAGTTCGAGGAGGTCCGCTGGGTCTCCTTCGATGAGGCTGTGAATCTCCTGTCGTTCGAAACCGAGCGCTCTCTCGTGGGTCTGGCCGCCACGCGGCTGTCAGCGCCCGCCGTTTGACCTGCGCGTCCCAGACAGCCGCGCCCCGGGCAACCGGTGCGCTCCATGACGTACGACCGGAGGACGACCCAGATGGCTGACTCTCACGACGCGCCGCTTGCGACGCCGCTCGCCGGTCGGCACGCTGCGCTGGGGGCGCGGATCGTGGAGTTCGGTGGCTGGCTGATGCCACTTCAGTACAGCGGCATCCTCGATGAGCACCGTGCCGTCCGCGGCCGGGCGGGGTTGTTCGACCTCTCGCACATGGGCGAGCTATTCATAGAAGGACCGGAGGCCGGGGCGGCCCTCGGATACGCGCTGACGACCGACCCCGCGGGCCTCAAGGTAGGTCGAGCCCATTACTCGATGATCTGCTTCCCCGAGGGCGGCATCCTTGACGATCTGATCGTGTACCGGCTTGGCGAAGAGCGGTTCATGGTCGTGGCCAACGCGTCCAACGCCGGGGCCGTGAGCGATGCGCTGGCGGCGCGCCTCGAGGGCTACCAAGTGATCCTGGATGACCGGTCGCTGGCCACAGCCCTGGTGGCGATCCAGGGCCCCCGCTCCGCAGGGATCCTGGCCGGCCTGACCGACGTGCCGCTCGATGGGTTGCACTACTACGCCATCGAGGAGGGAACGGTGGCCGGCGTCCCGGCGCTCGTTGCCCGCACCGGGTATACCGGCGAAGACGGCTTCGAGATCTTCGTCGACGTCGCCGCGGCCGGGACGGTGTGGGATGCCCTGATGGAAGCCGGCAAGTCGGCCGGTCTGGTGCCGGTTGGGCTCGGGGCCCGCGACACGCTGCGGCTCGAGGCGGGCATGCCCCTGTACGGCAACGAGCTCGGCCCGGACACGACTCCGTTCGAGGCCGGACTGGGTCGCGTGGTCAGCGCCACGAAGACCGGCGACTTCGTCGGTCGCGCCGCGCTGGACAAGGCCCGAGCCGACGGACCGCGCAAGCAGCTCGTCGGTCTGACCGTACGAGGCCGTGGGATCGCCCGTCACGGTTACGAGGTGTACCTGGGGGATCGCGTCGTCGGCACGGTCACCAGCGGCACGCTCTCGCCAACACTGGGCGAGCCGATCGCGATGGCCTACGTGACGCCTTCCGAGTCTGCGCCCGGTACCATATTGGACGTCGGCATTCGCGATCAGCGGGTCCCGGCCGAGGTCGTGCCCCTGCCCTTCTACAAGAGGCCCGCCCAGGCCACGGCGCGCGACGTCGACGAGGCGCCCGGCCGGACCACCGGTCTGGCGGGAGACGGGACCTAGGAGGAATCGAAGGCGATGGTGCCCCAGGATCTGCGATACACCAAGGACCACGAATGGGTCCGCGTCGAGGGCGACATGGCCACGGTCGGCATCACCGAATATGCGGCCGAGCAGCTCGGAGACATCGTCTTCGTCGAGCTGCCCGAGCTCGGTCGGACCGTCACCCAGTTCGCAGCCGTCGGTGTGATCGAGTCCGTGAAGGCTGTGAGCGACCTCTTTGCGCCGGTCGGTGGCGAGGTCGTCGAGTCGAACTTGGAGCTGTCCACCAGCCCGGAGCTCCTCAACAGTGACCCGTTCGGCAAGGGCTGGATGCTCCGTATAAGGCTCGCGGCCGGCGCGACCGTCGACGGCCTCCTCGACGCCGCCGCCTACGAGGCGCTGACTGCCGAAGGCTGAGCTCCGCGTTCTGATTTCACTCGGAAGGGAGCAGACTCGATGGCTTATGGCCCGCACACCGCTGAGGACCGCGCCCGAATGCTGGGCGCAATCGGGGTCGCCACGGTCGACGACCTGTTCGCCGACATCCCCACCTCTCTGCGGGCCTCCGGCCTCGATCTCCCGAAGCCCGAGCCCGAGTCCGACCTGACGGCGCGTCTTGAGGCGCTTGCCGGCCGCAATCGCGTCGACCTGGTCAGCTTCCTGGGCGCCGGGGCGTACCGCCATTTCACCCCGCCCGTCGTCGACCAGTTGCTGCTACGTGGCGAGTTCTACACCGCCTACACGCCCTACCAGCCGGAGATCAGCCAGGGCACTCTCCAGACCATCTACGAATACCAGTCGCTGATGGCCGAGCTGACCGGGCTCGATGTCGTCTCGGCCTCGCACTACGACGGAGCCACAGCGACCGCCGAAGCCACGCTGATGAGCTGCCGCGCCACGCGCCGCGAGAGAGTGCTTGTCAGCAGGGGAGTGCATCCGCATTACCGCGAGACGATCTGCACCTACTTCGGCGGGGCGTCGCTTGTGGCCGAGGAAATTCCACTCGTCCCGGAGGGCCCGGCGGCCGGCACCACCGATCTGGCGGCCCTGGAGCGGATGCTCGCCGATCCGGAGCGTCCGGTAGGGGGCGTCGTCGCCGCCAACCCGAGCTTCTTCGGGCTGCTCGAGCCGATGGCCGAGATCGGCCGGCTGGCCCACGCCGCCGGTGCGCTATTCGTCTCGGTCGTCGAGCCGGTTTCGCTGGCTGTCCTGGCTACGCCAGGAAGCTACGAGGCGGACATCGCCGCCGGCGACGGTCAACCGCTCGGAATACCGCTCGCCTACGGCGGCCCGTATCTGGGCATCCTGGCCTGCCGGGAGGCGCTGGTCCGCCAGATCCCCGGCCGGCTCGTCGGAATGACTACCGACGTCGACGGAAAACGGGCCTTCGTGATGACGTTGAGGGCTCGCGAGCAGGACATCCGGCGCGAGAAGGCCGCCAGCAACATCTGCACCAACCAGGCGCTGTGCGCCCTGGCCGCCGGGATCTACCTCGCCGCGATGGGGCCGCACGGCCTGCGCGACGTCGCCACCCTGGGTGCCGCACGAGCCGCCGAGCTCGAATCGGCCCTGGCCGCGGCCGGCGCACCGCGGCTGCATCCCGGCCCATATCTGAATGAGTTCGCCGTACGCGTTCCGGGTGCGGCCGCCATCCACGGCCGTCTCCTCGACCACGGCATCCTGGCCGGCCTGCCGCTGGTCAGAGCCGTGCCGGACGACCCGGCCCTGACCGACGCCTTGCTCGTGTGTGCGACTGAAGTGACCACGTCCGAGGAGATCGCCGCCTTTGCGGCGGCGCTCGGCGCGGAGCTTGCGGGGGCCGCCCGATGACGGCCGCCGGAGATCGCCTGGGACCAACTCTCTTCGAACGCTCCCGGCCGGGCCGCGGGGGCGGCAAGGTGCCGCATCCACCCAAGGACGTCCTGGCGCGCATCCCCGCCGGACTGCTGCGGACCGAGGGCCCGCGTTTGCCCGAGGTGTCGGAACCCGAGCTGACCCGCCACTACGTCAACCTGAGCCAGCTCAACTACGCCGTGGACACCGGCTTCTATCCGCTCGGCTCGTGCACCATGAAGTACAACCCCAAGATCGACGAGTGGGCCGCGCGCCTGCACGGCTTCGCAGCACTTCATCCGCTGGCTCCCGACGAGCTGTCCCAGGGCACGTTGCAGCTCTTGTGGGAACTCGAAGGTGCGCTCGCGGAGATCGGCGGGATGAAGGCCGTCACGCTGCAGCCGGCTGCCGGGGCCCAGGGCGAGCTGACCGGGATCCTCATGGTCCGGGCATATCACCGCAGCCGTGGCGATACCGGACGAACCGAGGTCCTGGTTCCCGACTCGGCCCACGGCACGAACCCGGCGACGGCGTCGATGGCCGGTTTCACGACGGTCAACATCCCATCCGCCTCGGACGGCGGCGTTGATGTAGACGCCTTCCGAGCCGCGCTCGGACCTAGCACAGCCGCGGTGATGATCACCAACCCCTCGACGCTCGGGCTCTTCGAGAGCCGCCTGTGCGAGCTGCTCGAAGCCATTCACGAGGCCGGTGCGCTCGCCTATATGGATGGCGCGAACCTCAACGCGATCATGGGCCGCTTCAAGCCCGGCGAGGCAGGCTTCGACGTCATGCACATCAACGTCCACAAGACGTTCTCCACGCCCCACGGAGGAGGCGGCCCGGGTGCTGGGCCGGTGGGCGTGGGCGAGAAGCTGCTCCCGTTTCTGCCTTCGCCTCGCGTCCTGCGCGAACCGGACGGCCGGTTCCGGCTCGAGACCGTCGGCGAGCGGCCAACCAGCATCGGCCGCGTGCGGGCATTCGTGGGCAACACCGGCGTTCTGGTCCGAGCCTATGCCTACATCCGCGTCCACGGGGGCTCCGGGCTGTGCGAGGTCAGCGAGGATGCCGTTCTGGCGGCCAACTATCTGAAGGCTCGCCTCTCCGAAATCCTCGACGTGCCGTTCTCACGGCCGTGCATGCACGAGTTCGTTGCCTCGTCCGCAACCCTGAAGGCCGAGACCGGGATTCGCACCCTCGACGTAGCCAAGAGACTGATCGACTACGGCTTCCACCCGCCCACGATCTACTTTCCGCTGACGGTGGAGGAGGCCCTCCTGATCGAGCCGACCGAGACCGAACCGCTCGAGACGTTGGACGCGTTCGTCGAGGCGTTGCGTTGCATCGTGGCCGAGGCGCACTCGGACCCGGATCTTCTCCACGAGGCGCCGCACAGCTCACCGGTGCGCCGGCTAGACGAGACTAAGGCCGCGCGTCAGCCCAACCTGCGGTGGAAGGCGATGACCGGGGTTCAGACGCCCTGCCCGGACTGATCCGCTATCGGGCGAGACGTCCAGTCACCGATGATCGACCCCGTGGTAGATGGCGGAACCCGAGCTGATTGGCGGACCGTACTGGCGGCACCACATAGCTTCTGCTGCCCTGGCTGGCCCGGGCCTGCGGGGATTCCGGCCGGGTCCGGCCGGTCGGGCGTGTTTGACACTCCGTCGGTGGCTGGGCATAGTACCGTTCCGTGACAGCCCGGCTCCGCCCGTAGGCCAGATGGAATCTCGTCCGTCCATCTGCTGTTGACGGAGGGCAAAGACGCCGAAGGCTCTCGCCTGCGCTGTTGGGTTCGACTCGCTATGGAGCTGTCTGGATGCGCACGCGTCTGATCGGCCTGCTGGGTGTCGCCGCACTGGTCGCGGGTGCATGCGGTCAGTCGACCGCCACCGCCTCGGGCTCCGCACTAGAGCCGATCGTCTCCGCCGCAACTCCCGGTCCCACGCCGATCCCGGCCGCGCTGGCGCTCACCGACACCTCTTACACGGCCGTTCAGGCAGGCACGACGGGCGGCAAAGTCGTGATTGCGGAATGGCAGTTCCCGGATGCCGTCAACCCGTACTTCGCCGGGACGGCGACGGACGTCGAGGTCGCCGGGAGCATGTTCGATGGCCTGGTGAAGGTGACCCCGGACCTGAGGTACGTTCCGGACCTCGCCCTCACCGTGCCGACGCTCGACAACGGCGGCGTCGTCATCAACGGCGGCGGCATGGACGTCACCTGGAAGCTGCGGCTCGGGATGCAGTGGTCGGATGGCCAGCCGATCAATTGCGACGACATCAAAGCAACGTGGCAATGGATCACGAGCAAGGACAACACTGGTCTTCCGGCCGGTGCCACCGCCGGCTGGCAAGACGTCACGGGCGTGGACGGCGGATCTGAGACGACGTGCGTCATGCATTTCGACAAGCTGTATGAGGGCTACCTCACACTCGTGTCCTCGCTGCTGCCTGCTCACTACATCACGACAGTACCTATCAAGGATGCAAAGTCCAAACTCTATCCGATGTCCAATCTCGCCAGCGGCGTGTACAGCGGCCCATACATTCCTTCGAGCCTCCAAGGTCGAACTCAAATGACACTCAAGCCGAACCCGAATTGGCAGACAATCGGCGGCCACGCGCCATGGCTCTCGGCCGTGACATGGAAGTACTACGCCGACGCAGGCAGCATGATCAACGGATTCAGCAAGGGCGACTACGATGTGGGCCAGGACCTGAGCAACGCTGATATTCCGGCCCTCTCTGGCGTCACCGTGGACGCGCAGGTCATACACGACTCGCGCACCTACGAGCTCCTGGCCTTCAACAACGCCAGCTTCAAGGCCAAGTTCGACACGGACGCGACGAATATCATCCAGGCCATCAAGCTGGCCACCGATCGAGGCGCCATCGCCCAGGGCCCGCTGCTCGGGAATGTCACCGTCAGCAACAACTTCGTCTCGCCCCTGTCGTGGTACTACAAGGCTGTCTCGACCTCGACCGCAGCCGACCCGACGACGGCATCGGTACTGCTCGCCAATGCGGGCTGGACCAAGGGTGCCGACGGCTACTTGACCAAAGGCGGCAAGACGCTCGAGCTTTCGTATTGCACGACGACCCGCCAGTACCGCCTCGACACGCTCAAGCTGATGGCGGCGCAGCTCAAGCAGATCGGCATCAAGGTCGACGTCAACGCCAAGTCGGACTCAGATGTATTCGGTCCCTGGACGGCCAAGAACGCGGGGACGCTGTGCAATTTGAGCCACGGAAACTACGACGTGGCCGAGTTCTCATACGTCTCACCGCTGGATCCACTGCTCGGCTACAAGGCCTATTACTCGAGCCAGATCCCGGATACCGCTCCGAACGATGGTCAGAATGTTACTCGCATAGGCCTGCCCGGTCTGGACTCGGCATATGACGCCATTGCGACGACGGTCGACTTCAACAAGGTGCGCGACTCCATGTTCGCGATCCAGGACATTTACGGCTCGGATCGCAACACGTATGAACTGCCGCTGTACTTCCGCAAGGACGTGTGGCTGGCTAATCCCAAGATCCACAACTTCACGGGCAACCCCATGCCGTCCGGCGCGGAGTGGAATATCGCCGATTGGTGGGTTGGCTGATCGAGGGAAGCGCCGATAGCATCCGCAACCACGACCGGGACGCGATTCTCTTGCGTTCCATCGGTATGGAAGGCGGGCTGAGCCTCGCGGATCCACGAGCGGCGGGCGTGGGTCCGGCCCCGGCGGTACGGAAGGGCGAGGTCGTGTTCCCGTTCAGGCGGCTGCCAGGCGGTTTCCGGTGAACCGGCGACGAGCCGGTTGCGTATTGCGGATAGCGGACCGAACGCCTTGTCCGTCTCGTTTCAGGGTCGTCGAAGCGACCCGACGGAGGTGCGGAACTGTCCTCTGTCCCCCGAAAAGGGACGTTTGACACGTCTGCAACCGCCGCTCATAGTGTTCGGACAGGCGGTCAAGCCCACCCGACTGCAACATCGATGTTGCTCCGTTCGGCGCCCTAAACGGGAGGTGGAGACGAACGGGGGCAGTGCCTTCGTTGCAGCGGGGAACAGCCATCTGGGAGGATGTCGATGTCGAAACGCTTAACGGGATTGCTCTCGATTGCGGTGCTGGTATTTGCCGCTTGCTCGAGCAGCACGACGACGCCTACGCCGGCGGCACCAGCCACAGGGACGACCACCCAGACACCCGTGGTCACTCCGGCCCCCAGCCCAACGCTCAGTGACCTGCAGAAGGCGCTGTTCGGCACCAACTACAATCCGGGCCCCGGCAAGACTGGTGGAACGCTGGTCATGGGCGAGTGGCAGCCTGTTGTCCAGCTGAACCCGTTCTTCACCACCGCTTTCACCGACTTCGAAGCGATCCAGCCGGCGATGCGCGGCTTCCTGACCATCAGCTCCGACGGCAAGTTCGTTCCTGACCTCGCCGCCGCGGTCCCGACCGCGGACAACGGTGGTCTCACCATCGACCCGAGTGGCACGGGAATGACCGTCAAGGTCACCCTCAAGCCGAATCTCAAGTGGTCCGATGGCCAGCCGCTCACCGGCGCGGACTTCGCATACACCGTCAAGTGGGCTCAGGATCCGGCCCAGAAGGGCTGCACGTCCTGCGGCGTCGGGTTCACCACCACCAATGCCAGCGGCAAGACGATCAACCTGATCGACAAGGTCGACGTCTCCTCTGACGGGCTGACCGTCTCGATCCACTTCGCCCAGCTGTACGCCAGCTGGCTTTCGTTCCTTACCGGCCCCGCCACGATCCTGCCGCAGCATTACATGAGCACGATCGCGATCGCCGACGCATCGACCAAGTCGATGCCGGTGAGTGCGGCCGTGGCCAGCGTGCCGTGGAGCGGTCCCTTCATGATCACGGCCGCCAGCGCGACCGAGATCGACTACAAGCCGAACCCGAACTGGGCCGGCGGCGTCGGTGGCCTGCACGCGCCGTACCTCTCCGGGCTCAAGTTCCAGTACTTCACGGATAAGAGCGGCATGATCGCCGCCTTCAAGAATGGCGAGATCGACCTTGCCTTCGACATGTCCACCGCCGACGCCAAGACCGTCAGCGCCGTGGATCCGTCGATCGGTAAGGAAGAGACCACGCCGGCCTGGCAGTACGAACACTTCGACATGAACAACGCCAGCAAGAATGCTCCATTCCTGTCTGACGTCAACGTTCGTAAGGCCATCTACGAGTCGGTAGACAAGCAGTCCATCATCGATGCGGTCTTCCCAGGCGCAGGCGTCACGCCGGCCTGCTCGAACGTTCCGCCGAACCTCTGGTACGCGGCCACAGTCACCTGCCCGACGTACAACGTGGCCGATGCGAACACGCTGCTCGACGCAGCCAAGTTGACCAAGGGCTCCGACGGACTCCGGACGTACAACGGCAAGACCATCGATCTGCTGCTGTGCACGACGGCCGGCAACTCCGTCCGACTGACTGAGCTGCAGAAGCTCCAGGGCGACCTGCAGGCAGTCGGCATCAAGAGCCACATCGAGACCGCCGACGCCAGCTCCGTGGTGTTCGCAGGCTGGAACGACACCGCCAGCACTCCTAACAAGGATTGCGAGATGTACCGCGGCAACTACGACATCGTCGACTACGCGTACATCCTCGGCGGCAGCCCCTACAGCGACAACGATCCGGTCTATGACAGCACGCAGTTCCCGGACAACGCGGCCACGGGTCACAACGGGGCCAACGACTCTCGGTTCAGCAGTCCTGCCATGGACGCGGCCCTCAAGATCCTCCAGACGGCCGTCGACCCGAAGGACCAGCTGAGCGCGATGGTCGCGGTTCAGCAGGCCTACGTGGCCGGGCTTCCGGAGATCCCGATCTACTACCGCGCTGAGGTCACGGGCATCGGCGCCCACGTTGGCAACTGGCCGGGCTACAACCCGAGCTCGATCGGCCCGACGTGGGACCCGGAGGACTGGTTCTACCAGTAAACCGAGTCAGATAGCCTTTCAGTCCGGCCAAAAAGGGGGCGGGCGATGGATCTCCATCGTCCGCCCCCTTTGACGTTCCGAACCCCATAAACGGCAATCACAGTCTGCTGTACTCTGTTGCGAACTTCGGGCGTCGGCCGTCGGTCCGGTCCCAGGCCGTTCGGTTCGACTTGTCTGAGCCGCGGCGCGGCGCCCGCCAGAATCGACCCGGCTGCAGAGCAGGGCAAGTGGTAGAGAGATGATCAAGTACATCATCCGGCGCCTGCTCCAGGCCATCCCGGTCCTCTTCCTGATCACGGTGATCTGCTTCTTCCTGATGCTCATGGCGCCCGGAGGACCGCAGGCCCAGTTCAACCAGAACCGGTTCGTCACCCAGGATCAGGTCACCGCCTGGCTCCAGCACTGGTGCCTGGTCCGCAATCCGAGCCCCATCGACATGCTCAAGGAGTACGGCGGCTGGTTGGGCGTCTGGAACTGCAACAACAGCAGCCTCCTGAGCTCCCACAACCTGCCCAACTTCCTGCCCGGGTTCCTGGGCGGCGGCGACAACGGCATGCTGCACGGCGACTGGGGCATCTCGATCTCCCTGAACCAGCCCGTCCTCGACATCATCCTTGGCCGGCTGCCGGTGACCCTGTTGCTCATGATCACTGCCACGATCATCTGGATCACCATGGCGCTTGTCTTGGGCGTGCTCGGCGCGGTCAAGCGGTACAGCCTCTTCGACCAGGTCGTGACCCTGATGAGCTACACCTTCTATTCGCTGCCCACCTTCTGGCTGGGCCTGATGCTCATATTCCTCTTCGGGGTCTCTCTGCACTGGTTCCCGACCCAGCTGATCCAATCGCCCCGGATTTCGCCCGGGCCTTTCGCCTCGGCGATCTGGTGGCAGGCCTTCTGGACCAATCCCCTCAAGTACGGCTGGGATGTCGGCACACACCTGGTTCTACCGGTGATCACGCTCGTTGCCGTGAGCGTCGCCGGCGATAGCCGGTTCGTTCGCTCTGCAATGTTGGAGTCGCTGAACCAGGACTACGTCCGAACGGCGCGAGCCAAGGGGTTGGGCGAGCGGCGTGTCGTATTCCGCCACGCATTCCGGAACGCCCTGCTGCCGATCATCACCAACGCCGCGCTGGAGATGGCGTTCATCTTCTCGGGCGCAATCGTGACCGAGACCATCTTCAGCCTGCAGGGCATGGGCTACCTCTTCTACACGGGTCTGCTGGCGCACGATTACTTCCTGCTGATGGGCATCGTGTTCATAGCGTCGATCATGGTGGTGGCGTTCAACCTGGTCGCCGACGTTCTCTACGCCGTCGCCGACCCTCGGATTCGATACGACTGAGGCCCAGAAATGACATCGCGTACTGAAGTCACCCCGGGCCCGGCGGTCGAGCTGCCGGCTGCCGTTGTCGACATCGACACCACCCCCGACGTAGAGGTCGCCCTCGTATCGCTCAACCAGTGGCAGCTGGCCCTGAAGCGCTTCCTTCGCCACCGGATGGCCCTGGTTGGGCTTGCCGTCTTCTCCGCGATCATCCTGATCGCGATCATCGGCCCGATCGTGGCCCCCTACAACCCTATCGACATCCCGGGCGCCAAGGAGCAGGGCGGCGATCCTCCGACGCTCCAGCACCTGTTCGGAACCGACGACGCCGGCCGCGACGTCTTCACCAACGTGGTCAACGGGGCGCACGTGTCGCTGGCGGTCGGGCTGTTTGCCACTCTCATCGCCGGCTTCATCGGCGTCATCGTCGGGGCCGTCTCGGGTGCTGCTGGCGGCGCCGTCGACAACCTCCTGATGCGGATCGTCGACGTCTCGTTCGCAGTCCCGCTGCTCTTCCTGATCCTCGTCGCCGCGGTCTTCTTCGGCCAGGGCAGCATGCTTGCGTTGATCCTCGTGTTCGGCTTACTCCAGTGGGGGTTGATCGCCCGGCTCGTCCGGGCCCAATTCCTGAGCCTGCGTGAAACGGATTTCGTGGAGGCTGCGCGAGCTGTCGGCGTGAGCAACCTCAGGATCACGTTCCGACACATCCTGCCCAACGCCCTCGGGCCTGTCATCGTGGTTATGACCCTGCTCATGGCCTCCAACATCGTGCTGGAGGCTTTCGTGAGCTATCTCAACTTCGGTATCGCGGCCACCGAGGCGACATGGGGCAACGCCCTGTCCAACTCGCAGGGGGCGATGGGAGACGGCAACTGGTGGTGGGCGTTCTTCCCGGGCCTGTGCATCGCCCTCACCGTCATCTCGATCAACTTCATCGGTGACGGACTCCACGACGCCCTCGACCCGAGGTCCCGCATATGACCACCGTCGTCGATCTCGAGCATGTCTCGCCGGTCGCTGAGCGGCGTCATGTCGGCCCCCCGCCGCCGCCGGACGTCCTGCTCGACGTGCGCGGCCTCAAGACGTACTTCCATGTCATGGACGGGACGGTGCCTGCGGTCGACGGCGTCGACTTCCAGCTCAAGCGCGGCGAGACGCTCGGCCTGGTCGGGGAGTCGGGCTGCGGCAAGAGCGTCACCTCGCTGACGATCATGCGGCTCGTGGATATCCCGCCCGGCGAGATCGTATCCGGCGAGATCTGGTTCGACGGTCGCGAGATCCTCTCGCTGCCCATGTCGGAGATGCGCCAGATCCGCGGCAGCGACATGAGCATGATCTTCCAGGAGCCCATGACGTCGCTCAACCCGGTCTTCACCGTGGGCAACCAGATAGCCGAGGCGGTCAAGGCGCACCGGCAGGTCTCCGCTCGCGGAGCCTGGGACCGGGCCGTGGAGATGCTGGAGGCCGTCGGAATTCCGTCCCCTGAGCGGCGCGCCAATCAGTACCCGCACGAGCTTTCGGGCGGCATGCGGCAGAGGGTCATGATCGCCATGGCTCTGAGCTGCGACCCGAAGCTGATCATCGCCGACGAGCCGACCACGGCCCTCGACGTGACTATCCAGGCCCAGATTCTCGAGCTAATCAAGGCGATGCAGGAACGGACGGGCGCCGCGCTCCTTCTGATCACACACGACCTTGCGGTCGTAGCCGAGACGGTGCAGCGGATGGCCGTCATGTACGCCGGGAAGATCGTCGAGACTGGCACGGCTGAAGAGGTGCTCATCAACCCGAAGCATCCCTACACCCAGGGCCTGATCACCTCGATACCGTCCAACGTGCCGCGCGGTCAGCGCCTCAACGTGATCAAGGGCACGGTGCCGAACCCGTTCCGCATGCCCAAGGGTTGCCGGTTCGAGCCGCGGTGTCCGTTGGCTTTCGACACCTGTCGCGAGTTCGATCCGCCGCTCCGGATCACGGACCCGGACCGCGAGGCGGCATGCTGGCTCCATTACCCGATCTCCGAGCGGCCAGTGAGTCGAAATGGGGATGGATCGGGTCCCGTGGCCAAGGTGCGGGTGGACAAGCGATGACTGAGATTCAGACGGCCACTGCTCCCGAGACGACGCCAGTCGAGCTGTTGCAGGCCGAGACGCTGGTCTCTGCCAAGGGTCTGGTCAAGTACTTCCCGATCATGGGCGGCATCCTGCGTCACAAGGTCGGTGACGTTAAGGCCGTCGACGGCGTCAGCTTCGACATCCAAAAGGGCGAGATATTCGGCCTGGTCGGGGAATCCGGCTGCGGCAAGACCACGCTCGGCCGAACCGTCCTCTACTTGCAGCGCCCGACGGCCGGCTCTGTCGAGGTCGGCGGCAAGGACCTCAGTAAGCTGAAGTCGACCGAGCTGCGCCATATGCGGCGCCGCATGCAGCTGATCTTCCAGGATCCCTACGGTTCCCTGAACCCGCGCATGCCGGTCAGCGACATCATCGGGGAAGGACTGCTGGCCCAGGGGATGAAGTCCAGCGCGGCCCGGATGAAGAAGGTCGAGGACACGCTGGAAGCCGTCGGTTTGAGGCGGGATTACACCCGGCGCTATCCGCACGAGTTCTCCGGCGGCCAGCGCCAGCGCATCGGAATCGCTCGAGCGCTTGCCCTCGATCCGGAGTTCATCGTCTGCGACGAGGCGGTGTCGGCCCTCGACGTATCGATCCAGTCGCAGATCCTCAACCTTCTGCTGGACCTCCGGCGGGAATTCGACCTGACGTACCTGTTCATCGCCCACAACCTCTCGGTCATCGAGTACGTGAGCGATCGGATCGGCGTCATGTATCTCGGCAAGATGGCGGAGGTCGCCACCGCGGACCAGCTCTTCAAAGGCCCGCGCCACCCTTATAGCGTCGCCCTGCTGTCGGCCATTCCCGACCCGGACCCGCGCGTCCGCAAGAAGCGCCTCGTGCTGCGTGGCGACGTTCCGTCCCCGGCAAACCCGCCGTCGGGCTGTCGCTTCCATACGCGCTGCTGGCTGCGAGAGAAGCTCGGAAACCCGGAGCAATGCGCGACCGTCGATCCGCCGCTGCGCGACATGGGCGGGGGTCAGATGTCTGCTTGCCACTTTGCCGAGCAGGTCTCGGACCAGGCAGCTCAAGAGGCGGCCTCGCGGCAGTCTGTAGTAGAGACGGCGGTCGCCGCGGCCGATTGAATCTGGCTCCGAGCTATTTGCCGTCGAGTGACCAACTTGGCCGAGCGTCTTGGCCCGGTCTGGTGTACGGTGAGAAGCGCGTCACGACGCCCTAAGCCCAGGGCGGTTTTCTCGCTGCCGGAACTGACACCCAAGAGCGTCTCAGGCGCGACTGCAGCCGGTCCCGGCATCTATGTCAGGAGGATGGGAGTAGAGATGAAGCGTTTTGGCATCGTCTTGGCCGTGGTGGCCCTGATTGCCACGGCCTGTAGCAGCACCACGAGTACACCGACTACCGGACCGAGCACGGCGGGCCCGTCGACCGTCGTTCCGGCCACCAACGCCCCGACCCCGACGCCCGGAGCGACGGCGGTCAACGGCGGCAACATGATCGTCGCCCTTGACGGCGACATGGTCTTCGCTGACCCCTCGCTTGTCAGCGACGGCAACTCGCTCTACGTGGCGGCCCAGGTCGTCCAGAACCTGGTCCAGCTCCAGCCCGGAACGATTAGCACCGTGATCCCTGTACTGGCTGCGGCGCTGCCCACCGTCAGCTCGGACGGCCTGACTTACACGTTCAAGCTGCGGACCGGTATCAAGTTCCACGACGGCACGGACTTCAATGCGGACGCCGTCGTGTACAACTACAACCGCTGGCAGGCCTACGGTAAGGGCGACCTCCAGGACAACGCCTACTACTACGGCGCCGTCTTCGGTGGCTTCGGCACCGCCTCCAACATCGCGTCTGTGACGGCCTCGGACGCCAGCACCGTTGTCTTCAAGCTGAAGACCCCGCAGTCCAACTTCCTGCTTGCCTCGACGCTGGCCGTCTTCGCCATCCAGAGCCCGACCGCGCTCAAGGCCGCCAAGGCCGACACCACGCCCCTCAAGGACAACAAGTACGCCCAGGGCCTGCTTCCGCAAGGCCAAGACATGGTCGGCACCGGCCCCTTCATGTTCAAGGAATGGGTTGCCGGTGATCACATAACTGTCGTCAAGAACCCGAACTACTGGGACACCGCCAACGCGGCTCACCTTGACCAGATTACGTTCAAGGGAATCGGTGACTCCACCGCCAAGCTGCAGGATCTGCAGTCCGGCGGCGTAGACGCCGCTTTCTCGATCTCGCCCCTGGACGTCACCACGGCCAAGAGTTCGGGTCTGACCATCATCGACCGCGGTGCGTCCTGCAACCAGCTGAACCTCGACATCAACCAGAGCGTCGGCGGCACGCCGACCATCTACGCCAACAAGAGCGTCCGCCTGGCCATCGCAGAGGCGGTAAACAAGCAGAGCTACGTTGACGCGTTCTACTCGGGCCTTGGCAAGGTCCCGACCGGCTTCATGCCACCGGCCACGACCGGCTTCAAGGCCGAGACGCTGCCGACCTACGATGCCACGAAGGCCAAGACCGACCTGCAGGCTGCAGGCCTGACTGCCGCCCAGCTCAACATCGTTCTCGAGTACCCCTCCAACGTCGTGCGCCCGTACATGCCCGATCCCAAGGGCATTGCTCAGGCGATCGCTCAGGATCTCCAGGCAATCGGCTTCACGGTTACCCTCAAGAGCGAGGACTGGCACGGCGGCTACGTGAGTGATGCCACCGGTGGCAAGTTCTCGCTGTACCTGTTCGGCTGGACCTGCGACTGGGCCGGTGCCGACAACTTCCTCTACACCGCTTGGTTCGGCTACCAGGGTGGCAAGCCCAACCTGCAGTTCGGCTGGAAGAACGACGCGGCCAACGCGCTGATGCTCAAGGCTCTCGCGGAGCCGACCGTCGACGCGGCCAACGCCGACTGGGGTCAGGTCCAGGATCTCCTGGCGGCCGACATGCCGGCAGTTCCGATCGTTAACTCCACACCACCAGGCGCCTTGACCGCCAAGGTGCACGGCTTCGTAGGTGCCAGCAACGGGATCGAGTACTTCAACACCGTCTGGCTATCCAAGTAGCGCCCAGAGCCGGCGGCGAGGCCGCTCGGCAAGGCAGTAGGATCTCGTGAAACAATGCCCCCTGGGGTCACCAAGACCCCGGGGGGCTACTATCAGCGGAGGGATCTCCTCACAGCGTGGCAAGGTTCATCGTCCGGCGGTTGCTCGTGGCAATCCCGGTCCTGTTCGGCTTATCTGTGATCCTCTTTCTGTTCCTGCGCCTCCTTCCCGGCGGGGGACCGGCGGAGGCCATCCTTGGGCAGCACGCCACGCCGGAGCTCGTCGCCCAGATCAGCGCGACCGAGGGGTTCGATAAGCCCCTCTACACGCAGTACCTGACCTACCTCGCGCGGCTGCTCCAGGGCGACATGGGGTCCAGCTTCATCGATGGCCGCCAGGTGGCGGACACTTTCCTCATCCGCTTTCCGGGCACGATCGAGCTGACGATCGGCGCGATGATCTTCGCGGTCGGTCTGGGCATCCCCCTGGGCCGGCTGGCCGCCCGACATCCGAATAGCTGGATCGACGGTGTCGTGACCGTGATCTCACTCTTCGGAATCTCCATCCCCGTATTCGTCCTGGGCTACACCCTGGTCTTCTTCTTCGGCGTCCAGCTCCACTGGCTGCCGGCATTCGGCCAGATCGATCCGCGCCTCGACGTGCCCCCGGTGACCCACTTTGCGATCATCGACGCCATACTGGCCGGCCACTGGTACGTCATCGACGCGGTGTCCCACCTCATCCTGCCATCGATCGCGCTCGGCTCGATCCCGCTGGCCGTGTTCACCAGGATCACGCGTGCCTCGGTCATCGACGTCAGCAACGAAGACTACGTCCGGACCGCCAGGGCCAAGGGCTTGACCGACCGCCGCGTAAACAGCCGCCACATCATGCGGAACGCCTGGCTGCCGGTGACCACTGTGATCGGGCTCGAGACGGGAGCGCTCCTTGCCGGCGCCGTGCTGACCGAAACGGTGTTCACGTGGAACGGCGTGGGCTCCTGGGTGGTCAGCTCCATCCAGAACCACGATTTCATCGTCGTCCAGTCTCTGGTTCTGATCTTCGCGGTGATCTTCATGACCGTGAACCTGATCGTGGACGTGGGCTACGCATTCCTGAACCCGCGGATCAGGTACGGCTGAGATGACGTTCCCTACCGCAGTAGCGATCCCCTCTACCGCGCGGGCCAGCCGCGGCCTGTGGCGCGACGCCCTCCGGCGCCTGATGCGCAACGGGCCGGCCATCGTGGGGATGGTCTTCATCGCGATCTTCGTGATCGGCGCGATCCTTGCGCCCTACATCTCGCCCTACGACCCGACGATAGGTGTTCTGGCGGACGGCCGCCAGGGCCCGAGCGCAGCCCATCTGATGGGCACGGACCTGCTCGGTCGCGACGAGTTCAGCCGCGTGCTCTACGGCGCCCGGATCAGCCTCACCGTCGGCGTCATCGCCGTTCTGTTCGGGTTGATCGGCGGAACCCTCGTGGGCGCCATCGCCGGCGGGGCCGGCGGCATCGTGGACGGCGTCCTCATGCGAGTGATCGACGTCCTCCTGGCCGTGCCCGGAATTCTCCTGGCCATCGGGATCGTGGCCTGGCTGGGTCACGGCGAGATCCAGATCATGCTGGCGGTGGGCATCTCCTACTCGCCGATGTTCGCCCGCTTACTGAGAGGGAGCTTGCTTGCCCTGCGCGAGTCGGACTACGTCATCGCCGCCCGGTCGATGGGCGCCTCGCCGGTCCGCATCCTGCTGCGGCACATGCTGCCGAACGCGCTGACGCCGCTGATCGTGCAGGCCACGCTGGCCGCGGCCACGGCCATCATCGATGTTGCGGGGCTGGGCTTCCTGGGGCTTGGCCCGGGCGACCCGAGGATCGCCGAGTGGGGCGAGATGTTGACCGACTCGTCGCGCTTCCTTCAATCCGCTCCGTACCTCATCTTCTTCCCGGGCGCCGCGATCGTGATCAGCGCCGTCGGGTTCAACCTGCTGGGCGACGGGCTGCGCGAGGCGCTCGACCCGCGTCTGAAGAGGTAGCGATGCCTCTTCTGTCTGTACGCGACCTGGTTGTCCGATTCCGGACGCACGACGGCACGGTCTATGCCGTGAATGGCGTCTCGTTCGACCTGGACGAGGGGGAAACACTCGGCCTGGTCGGCGAATCCGGTTGCGGCAAGAGCGTCACGAACCTGGCAGTCATGCGCCTCTTGCCGGCTCCCGCGGGTCGGATCGAGGGCGGGCGGGTCTACTTCGAGGACGAGGACCTGATTGCGCTGGATGAATCCGAGATGCGAGATCTGCGGGGCAAGGAGATCGCGATGATCTTCCAGGACCCGATGACCAGCCTCAACCCCGTCCTCACAATCGAAGAGCAGATGGTCGAGACCATCAAGGCCCACAAGAAGGTCACCGCTAAAGAGGCACGCGCACGCGCGGTCGAGCTCCTGACGATGGTCGGCATCGCACAACCCGAGGGGCGTCTCCGCGATTTCCCGCACCAGTTCAGCGGCGGCATGCGGCAGCGCGTGATGATCGCGATGGCGCTCGCTCTTCAGCCCAAGCTGCTGATCGCGGACGAACCGACGACGGCGCTCGACGTCACGATCCAGGCTCAAGTTCTCGAGCTGCTCAGCAGGCTGGCCGCTGACCACGGCACGGCCGTGATCCTCATCACTCACGACCTAGGCGTCGTGGCCGGGATGACGCGCCGCATCAATGTCATGTACGCCGGTTTCGTCGTCGAGAGCGCAACTACTCCGGAGCTGTTCGCCGGGCCCTCCCACCCGTACACGGTGGGCCTGCTCCATTCGATGCCCCGCCTCGACGCCCAGCCTGGGGAGCCGCTCATACCGATCGAGGGCACCCCGCCGGACCTGCGGTTCGCTCCAACCGGCTGCCCGTTCGCGCCGCGCTGTGCCTGGCGCGTTGACCGGTGCTGGACGGAGATGCCCTCCCTGGACCCCATCGGGGCCACGACGGAAGTCATCACGACCGGTCCGGAGGCGACTCATCGATCCGCATGCTGGAACCGGCCGACGGCCGCGGAGGCCGCCGCCGGCCGACCCCTTCGAGAGGGCTTCGTCCCCGCAGCGCAGCCGGTCGAGGCAGCCCGATGACGCCGTTCATCGCTCCCGAGACCGTGCCGTCTGCGTCGATGGAGTCGATGTCCTCGACGATGCCCCGGCCATTGCTGGAGGTCGAAGACCTCCGCATGTACTTCGCGATAACGAGTGGAATCCTGCTGAGCCGCCACGTTGGGGACGTGCGGGCTGTCGACGGCCTCAGCCTCTCGATCCAGAAGGGCGAGACGGTCGGGCTCGTCGGTGAGTCCGGTTGCGGCAAGAGCACGGTTGGGCGCGCCATCCTGCGGCTCTACCGGCCCACTGCCGGTCGCGTCATCTTCGAGGGGCAGGACATCACCAAAGCGGAGGGTTCGACACTGCGAGCCGTCCGCCGCCGGATGCAGATGATCTTCCAGGATCCCTACGCCAGCCTGAACCCGCGTATGACGGCCGCGGGGATCGTCTCCGAGCCGCTGGAGATCCACGGCGTCAGCTCGGGGCGGGAGCGCGCCCAGCGTGTCCGAGATCTCCTGGCAACGGTCGGTCTGGATCCCGACTACGGCGACCGTTACCCCCACGAGTTCAGCGGCGGCCAGCGCCAGCGCATCGGCGTGGCCCGGGCCCTGGCCCTGCACCCCGACCTGATCGTCGCCGACGAGCCGATCAGCGCCCTCGACGTCTCGATCCAGGCCCAGATCATCAACCTGCTCGAGCATCTCCAGGAGGAGTTCGGGCTGACATATCTCTTCATCGCCCACGACCTCTCCGTGGTCCGTCACATAAGCGATCGCATCGCGGTGATGTATCTGGGCAAGATCGTGGAGACCGCCGGATCGCGTGACCTCTACGAGCGGCCGCTGCACCCATATGCGGTGGCGTTGCTCTCCGCGGTGCCGATACCGGACCCCGCCATCGAAGGGCGCCGCCGCCGGATCATCCTGACCGGCGACGTTCCCAACCCGTCAAATCCGCCGTCGGGATGCCGGTTCCACACTCGTTGCTGGTTGCGCGAACGCCTCGGCAACCCCGAACGATGCGTCGAGGAGGAACCGATCCTCAGGGAGATGGCCGGCCGCCACGACGTGGCCTGCCACTTCGCGGAGGAGGTGGACGGGACGGCCGAACAGGTTCAGGTCACGGGCCGGCGCGCGGGCGCCGGGGCTGCCGGGGAGGCTGGCGCACAGGGCGCCGGCACAGCGGTGTCGTCTACCTCGAGAGAGCCGGAAACCGGAGCCACCCAGGTCGTGGTGGCGCCGGAGACGCCCACCGCGCCGGAGGGTCCGGCACCACGGCGGCGCGATCGTGGCTGAAGCCCCGATGTGTCCGCCCGAATTGGCTGGCAGGGACCGGCCGGGCCCGATAAGGTTGTAGCGAGAGGAACGACGGGCTGTTGCTGGCGCGTCTGCCACGGTGGACGAGCTGCTAGAGCTGCGCCCGGCCGGTGCAGCGATCAGGAAGGACGAGGACGTGAAGCGTTGGACGTCGATGCTGGCCCTGTTGGCCCTGGCAGCAGCGGCCTGTGGCAACACCACGAGCACGACGGGACCGGTCGGTGGTCCGAAGACCGGCGGGACTCTGACGGTCGCCCTGGACTCGGACATGCAGTCCGCCGACCCGTCGTTCGTGAGCGACGCCAATTCGATTTACGTCGCAAACCAGGTCGTCGAAGGCCTCGTCGGGCTGTTGCCGGGCACGATCAGCTCGATCGTCCCTGTGCTCGCATCCGCAATGCCCACCGTCAGCTCGGATGGGCTCACCTATACCTTCAAGCTGCGATCCGGCATCAAGTTCCACGACGGTACCGACCTCAACGCCGCGGCCGTCAAGTTCAACTACGACCGCTGGAAGGCTTTCCCGAAAGGCGATCTGCAGACCCACGCGGCGTTGTATGCGGCCGCATTCGGTGGATTTGGCGACGCGTCCAACGTGGTCTCGGTCGAGGATCCTGACCCGACTACCGTCGTCTTCCACCTGCGCCACGCCCAAAGCAACTTCCTGATCAGCCAGACCGTGGCCGCATTCGGCATCCAGAGTCCGACCGCGATCCAGGACAACGACGGGAACAACGCGACGCTGAGCAAGAATGCGTACGCCATGGGTACCAACGGCCAGGGAAAGGCGATGGTCGGGACCGGGCCGTTCATGTTCAGCGACTGGAAGCCGGGGGAGCAGGTGACCCTGGTCAAGAACCCCGACTACTGGAATTCGGCCGCTCGTCCATATCTGGATGGGGTCGTCTTCAAGCCCTTCGCGGACGAGGCTTCGGAAATCTCGGCGCTCAAGTCCGGGTCTGTCGACCTGGTGGAGTCGATCGACCCGACCTCGATTCCGTCGGTCACCGGCAACGCGAGCCTGATAGTTCTTGATCGCGGCTCGTCGTGCAATGTCACGCAGCTCGGGATGAACAATGCCGATACCGTGGCCGGCCAGGCGAATATCCTCGGCAACACGGGTGTGCGCTTTGCGATCGCGGCGGCGGTGAACAAGCCGGCATACGTCGCCGCCCTCTACGCGGGTGAGGCCGGAGTGGCCGACAACTGGCTCCCACCCGACGCCCAGTACTACAAGCGCGAGTATTTGCCGACGTACAACGTTACGGGATCGAGAGGATACCTGGCCCAGGCCGGGGTTCCGACGAGCGGCCTGAGCGTGGATCTGTGGTATCCGACCGGGGCGCCCACTTCCGTGCTGCCCGACGCCAAGGGCCTGGCTCAGGCCGTTGCGCAGGACCTTGGGTCCGCCGGCTTCACGGTCAACCTCAAGACCGAGGCATACTCGCCGAACTATCTGGCCGATGAAACCGCCGGCAAGCTGCCGATGTGGCTACAGAGCCAGACCTGTCGCTGGGCAGGCCCGGACGACTTCCTGTATTCCGCCTTCTTCCACTACGCCAACGGCGTGGCCTCGCCGATGTTCAGCTATACCAACGACAACCTGAACACCACGATGACGAAGGCTCTCGTGGACCTTGATGCCGCAACCGCGAGGACGGATTGGCAGAAGGCCCAGGATCTGATTGCCGCCGACATGCCGACGGTTCCGCTCGTGAACGCCAAGCTGGCGGCGGGAGCGGGCAACTACGTGATGGGGTTCGTCGGAGCCGGAAACCAAGCGGAGATCCTCTCTTCGGTCTGGTTGAACAAGTAGGGGTCTTCCGCGAGACTCAATGAGGCGGGCCGTCGCGTGGACGCGCGCAGCTCCAGGCCTCGAGCGGCGTCGTCCCGGCCGGTCCAAGGGCTAGACTTCATTCATGCAGCCGCTTCGAATCGCCCTCGCCCAAATGGCCCCTCGTTTGGGGGTTCTGGCCGACAATCTGGAACGGCACCACGGGACGCTGGCCGAGGCAAGGGCGGGTGGCGCGGGACTCGTCGTCTTCCCGGAGCTCGGGCTGACCGGCTACCAGCTGCAGGATCTCGCGGCCGAGGTGGCCATGAAGGCCGACGATCCGCGCCTGATCGAGCTCGCGGCGGCGTCCGCCGGCATGTCGGCCGTCGTTTCGTTCGTCGAGGCGTCATCCGACCACCGGCTCTTTATCAGCGCGGCGCTCCTCGAGGAAGGTGAGGTCCGATTCGTCCATCGCAAGCTCTTCCTGCCGACCTACGGGCTCTTCGACGAGCGGCGCTTCTTCGCCGCCGGAGACCGGCTCCGGGCCGTCGGGTCGCGGACTGGCGTGCGCCTCGGCATCGCCGTGTGCGAGGACTTCTGGCACCTCGCTGTTCCCGAGACGCTGGCCCTCGATGGCGCGCAGATCCTGATCAACGTCTCCTCCTCGCCGGGGAGGGATCTCGCGGCCATCCATGAAGTGGGTTTGGGCACAGCCGCCTCGTGGCGCACGCTGATGCGAACCTATGCGCAGCTCACGACCAGCTTCGTGGTGTTCTGCAATCGCGTCGGCCTCGACGAGACGGTCAGCTTCTGGGGCGGCTCCGAAGTGATCGGTCCCGGCGGCGAGCCGGTCTTCACGGCGCCACTCTTCGACGAGGGGCTCTACTTTGTGGACATCGAACTCGGCGACGTCCGCCGCGAACGCATAGGCCTGCCGCTGCTGCGCGATGAACGGCCCGAGCTTCACCTGCGTGAGCTGCGCCGCATCCTGGCGGAACGGACGGAGATGGCGATCGACGAGGCCAGCGAACCGCCCAACGTCAGGCCTGCCCGGCCGACCGGCGCGGTCTCCACTCCTGATGCCCCCGAGAAGGACTGATGGCCGGCAGCGCGGCGCCCGAGCCCGGCGGAACCGGCGACACGGCGGGTCCGCTGTTCGAGCTGCCGCCCGAGCTCGCCATCGATACCGGCGTCGCCCGGCGGGTCATGGTCGGCTTCATCCGCAACCAGCTGGCGCAGGCCGGGTTCAACCGCGCCCTGCTCGGGTTGTCGGGCGGGATCGACTCCGCCCTCGTCGCGTTTCTGGCGGCCGAAGCGGTCGGACCGGAGAACGTGCTGTGTGTGCTGATGCCGTATCGGACGTCGTCGACCGAGTCGGTGGAGCACGCCCGGTTGGTGGTCGACCGTCTCGGATGCCCGAGCGACCTCGTCGACATCAGCTCCATCGTCGACGGCTACTTCGGACGGAACGGCGAAGCGGGTGCCGGCGGGGCGACCGCGGGAGATGCGTCGCAGCTGCGGCGTGGCAACTTCATGGCCAGGGCCCGCATGTGCGTCCTCTACGACCGGTCGGTGCCGTGGGGCGGCCTGGTCGTCGGCACCGGCAACAAGACCGAGTCGCTGATCGGCTACTCGACGCTGTTCGGCGACTCGGCATCCGCCTTCAATCCGATCGGCGATCTCTACAAGAGCCAGGTGCGCCAGGTTGCCGCCGCGGTCGGCGTGCCAGAAGAGATCATCCGCAAGGCCCCGTCGGCCGACCTATGGCCCGGCCAGACGGACGAGGTCGAAGCCGGGTTCACCTACCCGGAACTCGATCGACTCCTCTTCTGGATGATCGACAAACGCCGGACCGATGAAGAGCTCCTTGCTATGGGCTTCCCTGGGGCGGCGATCGCTCGGGTCAAGCGGCTCGTCGCCGTATCTGAGTTCAAGCGCCAGGTGCCGCCGGTGGCGAAGCTTGGGCCGCGAACGACGGGCGTCGACTACCTGTACCCGCGACGCCGGCCCGGTTCCGCCCGACCATGAGCCGGGCCTCAAAGGCCGCCGGGAGTGGCGCGGCGAGTGGCCGCCTTTTCGTCGTGGCCACGCCGATCGGGAACCTCGGCGACGTCACGTTCCGGGCGGTGGAAGTGCTCAAGGCCGTGCCTCTGGTCGCGGCCGAGGACACGCGGCTCACCCGGCGCCTCTTTGCCCGATACGAGATAGGCACGCCGCTGGTGAGCTACCACGCACAGAGCAGCCCCGGCCGCGCACAGGAGTTGCTGGAGCATCTGCGGGTGGGACGCGACCTGGCGCTCGTGACGGACGCCGGCACGCCCCTGGTCAGCGATCCGGGGGCCGAGCTCACGGCAGCCTGGACCGCAGAGGGCGGCGTCGTGGTGCCGATTCCCGGCGCGTCGGCGGTACTGGCGGCCCTCGTGGCAAGCGGCCTGGCGGCGGCTCGCTGGAGTTTCGAGGGTTTCCTGCCACGGCGCGGCCGAGACCGCCGCGAGCGGCTGGCGCGGATCGGCGCCGACGAGCGGGCGTGCGTCATCTACGAGGCTCCTTCCCGCGTTCCGGCGACACTCGCCGACCTGGCGGCCGCCGCCGGCGGGCAGCGGATGGCCGCCGCGTGCCGGGAGCTGACCAAGATCCACGAGGAGGTCATCCGCGGGTCGCTCGATGAACTTGCTGCGGCGGCCTCAGCTGGTGCGATCGCGTTGCGCGGAGAGTTCGCGATCGTCATCGAAGCTATTGCGGCGGGTGGCTCTGCCGCGAAGAAGCCCGACGGCACGGAGCAGGCGTCGATGGCCGAGGGCCGCGCAAGAGTCGCCCGACTCGTGGCTTCGGGGACCCGCCGTGCCGACGCCGTGCGGGAGGTCGCCGCCGGGACGGGGCTCGATCGTCGCGAGCTGTACCGGCCGGACTGACGGCCAGTCGGGGCCAGCCAGGCGCTGCTGGCGCAGCTGCGGCGCCCACGGGGCTCGGCGGCCGATCATTGGAGATCTTCCTGGCGCCTTCTCCTGGCCGCTATACAATCCGCACAGAGGGAGGTTCGCCCAGAACCTCGTCGGTGTCTGACAAGGGAGAGCCATATGAGCGGAAAGCTCCGGACTGCGTTCTCGCTGCTTGCGGTGGCCGTCATCGTGGCCGCTTGCTCGAGCTCGGGATCCACGCCCACGCCCGCGCCAACTGCCGCGCCCACGACAGCGCCCACGACGGCCGTGGCCAGCACCGCGCCGACCACTGCGCCGACGCCCGCGCCGAGCTCCGGTCTCAAGATCGGCGTGGTCTCGGATGTGGGAACGATCAACGACAAGAACTTCAACCAGTACTCGTACGAAGGCGCGAAAGCGGCCGCGACGGCCCTCGGTGCCACGGTCCACTACGCCGTTCCGGCCGACGCCTCTGACTACACCCGGCTCATCCAGGGGTTCGTCGATCAGCAGTACAACATCATCGTCACGGTCGGCTTCAACCTGGGTGATGCCACGATCAAGGCCGCGAAGGCCAACCCCAACATCTGGTTCATCGCGGTTGACGTCGCTCCGTGCGTGGATGCGACCGGTGCCCCCGATAGCACGTTCACGTGCAAGGGCGACGCTGCCACCCTCCTGCCCAAGCTCATCGGGATCCAGTTCCAGGAGGATCAGGCGGGTTACCTGGCCGGCATCGTCGCCGCTGCCGTAAGCAAGAGCGGCACGATCGGCCAGATCGGCGGGATCAACAACAACCCGGCGGTCGTCCGCTACATGCAGGGCTTCCAGTTGGGTGCGGCGTCCTACAACCCGAACATCAAGGTCAAGAGCACCTTCTTCTCCACCGGCGACCTCGGCAAGGCCTACGCCGACCCGGCGTGGGGCCAGACCTTCGGGTCCCAGTTCATCAAGCAGGCGGTCGTTGACGTGCTCTTCCCGGTCGCGGGTGGCACCGGTAACGCGGCCCTCGATGCCTCTTGCACCGCCGGTATCCTCGCCATCGGCGTGGACGTCGACGAGTACCTGTCCTACCCGACCGCCGACAAATGCATCGTCACCTCGGCCGAGAAGCATCTCTCCAGCGCAGTAAATCAGACGATCACCGCGATCGCCGGCGGAACCGCCAAGGGCGGCATCTCGAAGTTCAACGCTGCCAATGACGGCATCGGTTACTCACCCTTCCACAACACCAGCGTCACTCTTCCCGCCGACGTTCAGGGCAAGCTGGACGCCGCCTTCGCCGCGATGAAGGCCGGCACCCTGACAACGTGCCCTGCCAAGTGCGGAACCTGGTCCAGCAAGTAGCCGAGACTCAGGCAGGCAAATAGTCATCCCGAGCGGGTCGCGCCATCATGGCGCGGCCCGCTCGCCGCATCCGGCCGGCCAGGGGCCGATCGAGGAAATCATGACCGAGCATGCCGAACGCGACAGCGCCCCTGCCCTCGAGATGCGGGGGATCACGAAGCGATATCCGGGCGTCGTGGCCAACGACCACATAGACCTCGACGTCTGCCGCGGCGAGATCCATGCCCTCCTTGGTGAGAACGGCGCGGGCAAGACCACCTTGATGAACGTTCTGTACGGCCTGGCCCGACCGGACGAAGGCACGATTCTGCTCGACGGTGAGCAGATCCAGATCGCCGGCCCTTCCGATGCCATCGCCCGCGGAATCAGCATGGTCCACCAGCATTTCATGCTGGTGCCGGTGCTCACCGTCGCCGAGAACGTGATTCTCGGCGACGAGACTATGTCGAACCCTCTGTTCGTGGATCGTCACGAGGCCAGCAAGCGGATCGCCACCCTGGCCTCACGCTTCGGCTTCGACCTCGATCCGGACGCGAGAGTGGGCTCCCTGTCGGTTGGACAGCAGCAGCGAGTCGAGATCCTCAAAGCGCTGTATCGCGACGCCAGGATCCTCGTCCTGGACGAGCCGACCGCGGTCCTGACGCCAGGTGAAACGGAGGAGATCTTCGGCCTGCTTCGCCGCCTGGCGAGCGACGGCCACTCGATCGTCTTCATCAGCCACAAGCTGTACGAAGTCCTCGAGGTTGCTGACAGGATCACCGTCATCCGGCGTGGACGCGTGATAGGCGAGAGGCGACCGGGCGAAACCACGGAGGAAGAGCTCGCCGAGCTGATGGTCGGCCGCGAAGTGGAGTTGACCGTCGACCGGGGCGAGTCGCATGCCGGCGGAGCGGTGCTGCGCGTTGAGGGGTTGCGAGTAGCCGACGATCGCCATCACGAGGTAGTGCCCGGCGCTACGTTTGAGATCAAGGCCGGTGAGATCCTGGGTGTCGCCGGCGTAGCCGGGAACGGCCAGGATGAGTTGGTTCAGGCCCTGGTGGGGTTGCGGCGGCCTCTCGGCGGCAAGGTGATGCTGGCCGGTCGGGACGTGACCGGCTTGTCGCCCCGGCGCATGAACGAGGCCGGGGTGGGCTACGTCCCGGGCGATCGTCATCGGTTCGGCCTGATTCTCGCGTTCCCGCTGTATGACAACCTGGTTCTTACCAGCTACTACCGACCGCCGTTCGCCAACGGCCCTCTGCGAAACGACTCGGCAATCCTCGAGTCCGCGTCCGCGCAGGTCGAGCGCTTCGACATCCGGACTCCATCCGCCAGGGTTTCGACGTCGACGCTTTCCGGCGGCAACCAGCAGAAGGTTGTCGTGGCGCGTGAGTTCGACCGGGACGTGAAGCTGCTGGTCCTTGACCAGCCCACCCGTGGTCTGGACGTCGGCAGCATCGAGTTCATCCACCGCCAGATCATCGCCAAGCGGGACGCCGGTACCGCCGTCTTGCTCGTATCGGCCGAGTTGGACGAGATCATGGAGATGTCCGACCGGATTACCGTCATGTACCGCGGCCGGATGGTGGCTGAGCTGGACGGGCGGACCGCGGACAAGAGCGAAGTAGGCCTCCTGATGGCCACGGGAGGCCACGAAGGGGCGGCCACCAAGAAGGAGGCGCTGGCGTGAGCGGTCCCGCGACGATCCAGCCGAGGGCGGGCCTTCCGAAGGCGATCGCCAAAGCCATTTCCGCAATGGCCCAGCCGATCGCCGAGCCGCTGGTCGCCATCGTTCTGGCGCTCCTGGTTGGAGCCGTGGGAATTACCCTCTTCAGCGGTCTCGTGGCCGGCCATTCGAACTTCGACGTTGGGCTCCCGATCGCGGCGTATCTGGCATTGCTACAGGGTGTGGCTACTCCCAACGGTCTAACGTCCACGCTGAACTACGCCACGCCGTTGATACTGGCGGGCCTGGGCGTGGGGCTCGGCTTCAAGGCGGGGTTGTTCAACATCGGCGGGCGCGGCCAGTTCCTGATGGGTACCGTCGGAGCGTTGCTGGTTGCTACGGTCGTCGGTGCGAACCAGAGTTCGTACATAACCGTCCCGCTGGCCCTTCTGGTAGGTGCGGCGTTCGGCGCCGCGGCCGGGTTCATCCCGGGTGCCCTCAAGGCCACGTCGGGGGCCCACGAAGTCGTGACCACGATCATGCTCAACTACGTCTTCGTCTTCGCGACCTACTGGGCGATTAGCGGACCGCTCGCCCTCCCAAATGCGCACCAGCCCATCTCGGCCGACGTAACCACCACGAACGCCGCCCTCCCGATCATCCTCGGGCGCGACGGCCACCTCGGTATCTTGATCGCCCTGGCCGCGGTTCCGATCATCTGGTTCCTGCTCTACAGGACGACGCTCGGGTTCGAGATCCGGGCGGCCGGCGCCAACCCCGACGCGGCCCGCTACGGCGGCATGAAGACCAATCGACTGATCGTCCTGACGATGTCGATCGCGGGCCTGATGGCCGGGTTGGCCGGAGCGACGACCCTCATGGGCGTCGTCCATCAGATCGCGCCCGGCTACGACACAACCGTCGGCTTCGACGCCATCACCGTGGCATTGCTCGGACGGTCCAACCCATTCGGCGTCATGTTCGCGGGCCTCCTCCTGGGGGCGATGCGGGCCGGCTCGCAGGCGATGCAGATCCAGGCCGGCGTTCCATCCCAGTTGGTCGACGCACTCCAGGCGATCATTCTGGTCTTCCTGGTTGTGAACGCTCTGAGGCGCTGGTTGGATCGTAGGGCCGCCAAACCGGGGTCCATGTCCGACATGGGGGTCGCAGTGGGTCGGGAAGCGGAGGGCGTGGTATGAGCGGGATCATCCAGAGCCTCGATGCCCTGCCAGCCCTGGGGATCGTTTTCCAGTTCCTCGGATACGTGCTCGAGAACATCGGCTACATGTCCCAGACCACGGTCGCCGTTGCGATTCCGATCACGCTGGCGGCGTTGTGCGGAGTCATGTGCGAGCGGTCGGGTGTCGTCAACATCGGTCTGGAAGGGATCATGCTGACGGCAGCGTTCGTCGGCTGGATCGTCGGTGCCGCCGCGGTCGGGGTCATGGGCGAGGGTACGCCCATGCCCTTGTTCGGCGTGACAATGCCCCTCCTGGTCGGCCTGGTGGCGGCCATCGCGGCCGGAATGCTCGTTTCCCTGCTGCACGCCTGGATGGCCATATCGCTCCGGGTGGACCAGATCATCAGCGGCACGATCATCAACATCGGCGCTGCGGGGATCACCGGCTATGTCTACAGCCTCATCGCATCGCAGTCGCCCGTCGGCGCCGGCCAGTTTGCCGCGTACCAGGTCCCGCAGGGAGTGGTCGATCTGCCGGTGGTCGGCTGGCTGATCAACGCCGTCCTGAGTCAGGGGCCGATCGGGCTAACGACGATCGTGATCGTGATCATCCTGCAGATCATGTTGTTCCGATCTCGCTGGGGCCTCCGAACGCGCGCCACCGGTGAGCATCCGCGAGCCGCCGAGACGGTCGGCATCGACGTCATCCGACTGCGGTATCGGAATGTTGTCATGTCCGGAGCGCTGGCGGCGCTGGGCGGCGCCTGGCTGACCATGGAGCACACCAACAAGTTCGACGCCAACATGACGGCCGGACGCGGGTTCATTGGGCTCGCGGCGATGATCGTGGGCCGGTGGACGCCCTTCGGGGCTTTCGGGGCGGCCCTGATCTTCGCGTCGGCCACGGGGCTGAGCACGTCGCTGCAGATCTCGCCCCCAACGGGCGACCTGGGCGACTTGATGAGCCAGGTCCCGGGCGAGTTCTGGGAGGCGTTGCCCTACATCATCACGATCGTCATTCTGGCGGGCCTGATCGGACGGAGCATCGCCCCGGCTGCGGACGGCAAGCCGTACGAGCGCGAATCGGCGACCTAAAGTGCATCCGGCTCCGCGATCGATCGTTGCGGCCGCGCCGTAGACTGATCCGTGGCCGAGCCGTAGACCGATGTGTCGGGCTCAAACGCCCCGCAACAGAGACGGGTAGAAGTTCGCCTTGCCGGCGGAAGCCTTGCGCCGGCCCCAGTCGTCGAGGATGACCACGGCTTCGTTGGCGACCGAGATCGCCCGCTCCTCAGCGCCGTTGTCGCCGAAGGCGTTGGTGACCCGGTTCGCGACGGCGCCGAGGACGGCGCCACTTCGCATCCCGAACAGCCGGGCCAGGACGAACAGCGCCGAGCACTCCATTTCAAGGCATCCGACACCGGCCTCGCGCAGGTCGTCGACCAGGCCATCGACACCCGACTGCCAGAAACCGCCGGTCACCGGACGTGCCTGCCCGAGGTAGAAAGAGCCGACGCTGCACACGATGCCGACGTGGTAGCGATACCCGAGCCGCTCGCACGCCTCGACCAGGGCCATGTACACCTCGGGTTCGGCGAAGGCCGGGTGGTCGAGTGGCAAGTACCGGTCGGCCGTGCCGTCGCGCCGGACCGCGGCGACGGGCACGATCAGGTCGCCGGGCTGGATCTCGGCGCGAAGGGCTCCGCACGTCCCCACGCGGATGACCGTCTTGCCGCCGATCGTCGCGAACTCGTGGGCGGCGATCTCGAGACTGGGCGCTCCGACACCGCTCGATATCGCGCCGATCGGGACGCCCTTGTAGATCCCTCGAGCCGATCGGTACTCGCGGTGGAAGGCGAGCTCCTCGCCGCCATCCCAGCCGGCCATCATCTTGGTGACGCGGCCGGGGTCCCCGGGCATGAGCACGGTCGCCGGGATCTGGCCCGGGGAGAGATGCAGGTGATACTGTGCCCCAGTCTCGCTGGTTGGGGCGTCGGCACGGCGCTCGGCCGCCCCAGCTCGAGACTCGTCAGGGCCGCTGGTGTCCATCGGTGTCCTCTCCTCGCCGGCGGTGATCGGTGGTTGGCGCAGACGCTATCACTACTGGGGGAAAGGCAATTGCTCAGTGAGGTGTCTTCGATGACGGTTGCCGGGATAGAGCTCATCGACCGGGCGGAAGCCTCGACGCGATTGCGTGAGTTCGACGATCTGCTTGCTGCCGCCCTCGCGGCCCAGGGCCGCGCCCGGGTGCCGTACTCGCGGTTCCATGTGGGTGCGGCGATCCTCGGGGGCAGCGGCGCGATCTATCCCGGATGCAACGTCGAGTCGGCCTCGTACGGGGCCACGATCTGCGCCGAGCGGAGCGCCGTCGTTGGGGCGGTTGTCGGTGGCGAGACGTCGGTCCGGGTCTGCGTGGTGGTCACCCCGACCGCCGAGCCGTCGAGTCCGTGCGGGATCTGCCGCCAGCTCCTCGCCGAATTCGGCCCGGACCTCCTCGTGTTCGCCGCCTCCAGTCTGAGCGACTCCGTCTACGCCGCCCGGCTGGGCGACCTGCTGCCGCTCGCCTTCTGGGCGAAGAACCTGGACGAGGCTGCGGCGAGCGGGTCGGCGTCCGGTGGCCGCGGTCGATGACCGCGGATTTCGTCCTCGGGCGTGAGATATCGCCGGCCGAACAGCCTCCGCTGCTGGCTTTGCTGGAGCGGGCCGTCCGTGAGCGGACGAACCTCAGGCCGCTCGCAGGCCTGGTGCTCGGTTCAGGTCTTGGCGGGCTGGCCGACTCCATCGACCTCGACGTCGCCATTCCATTCGCCGAGTTGCCCGGTTGGCCCGCGGCCACGGCACCTGGGCACGCCGGTAGGCTCCTTTTCGGGCGCCTTGCCGGGGCCCCGGTCGTCGTCCAGCAGGGTCGCTTCCATCTGTACGAAGGCCATTCGGCGGGGTTCGTGGTCCAGCCGGTGCTACTGATGGCGCTGCTGGGCGTCGAGTCCGTCGTGCTCACAAACGCGGCGGGCGGCGTCAACCGGACCTACGCCGCCGGCACCCTGATGGCGATTGCCGACCACATCAATCTCACTGGGCGTTCACCCCTCACCGGTCCGAACGCGCCGGAGATCGGGCCGCGCTTCCCGGACATGACCGGCGTCTGGGACGCTGATCTGAGATCGCGTCTGCACGCCGCGGCCGATGCAGAGGGGGTGGCGCTGGCAGACGGCGTGTACGCGTGCCTTCTCGGGCCCAGCTACGAGACTCCGGCAGAAGTACGCATGGTGGACCGCCTGGGTGTCGATGCGGTCGGGATGTCCACCGCGCTCGAGGCCGTGGCTGCACACTGGGCGGGTTCGCGCGTCTGCGGCGTCTCGCTCGTGACGAATCCGGGCGCCGGGTTGTCGGGCTCGGAGCTGAGCCACGCCGAGGTGCTTGCCGCGGCCGAGGCGGCCGGCCCCGCGCTGGCCCGCGTTCTGACGCGGTTTGTCGGCGGCCTGGTTCAGGCCTAGTCCGCAACGGCTGCATCCGGCGCGGGGTCGTGCCACCCGCCCGCGAGCATCGTCTAAGGTGGGGGAGCGCGGCCGGTGGGGGTTACCGTGCCGCGCTCCGGGGAGGCATCTACACCAGGACGAGCACCTGCTCGTCGTCGCTCGAGGCGGACTCGTCGGGTAGCGCGTCGGCCACGGTCACGACGCCGACCTCGGCCGCTTCGTTGGGGGAGATGGCAGCGGGATCGCCCGCACCCGGATCACCCGCCTGGGCGGCGAGTGAGTCGGCCTCGTAGTCGCGCTTCCGGCGACCCGACAGCATCTCAACGGACGTGGCCACGACCTCCGTCTTCCAGTGGCGCGTTCCGCGGTCATCGTCCCACTGGCGGGTCTGCAGCCGGCCTTCGATGGCGACCTGCTGACCCTTGCCCAGATACTGGCCGCAGACCTGAGCCAGCCGGTCCCAAACGACGACATTGTGATATTCGGCGCGCTCTTTGCCGTTGCCGCGGAACTCGTTCGTGGCCACGGCGAAGGTGGCGACGCTCGATCCGCTGGCCAGCGATCGGAGCTCCGGATCCCGGGTCAGTCGCCCGGTCAAGAGGACCTTGTTCACGGTCCCAATCTCCTCTTCCGGCGCCGCTTCCTCACGACGCCCTCTCTTGCGGCGGGTACCGTGACCATATCCGCGCCCGATCAACCGCGGCTCATCCAAGGCTTATTCGACTGCGCATACTCAGTGATACCCGGCCGCCCTCGGAAATCGGGACACACTCGCGTCGCGGCCGGATCTGCCACTGAGGGGTCGACCATGCAGAGCCAAGCCGGCGACAGCCTGAAGGCAGGCTCGACGGTCGATCGGGGCGACCGAAGCGTCCTCGCGCTCCTGGAGATCGGAGCCGCGGCCGTTCTCATCTGGTCGTGGTTCGTGCCTTGGTACGTGATCTCGGGCCCGGGCTACTCGACCTGGATCTCCGCAGGCGGCTACTCCGTCGCGGCGCTTACGATGGCGGACCTGCTGACTCCATACGCTCCGCTCGTCGCGATCGTTGTCGCCCTCGCCGGCTTGGCCTTTCCGGCGCGTGGCGCCAAGGTCGCCATCCTGGTCGCGTTCGCGGCGGCGTTCTACGGGGCGATCCTCGAATTCCAGGAGGCCCTGTACGGCGATCAGTCCGGGTGGGTCATTCCCCCGACGCCGGCGTGGGGACTCTGGCTTTTCGCCGGGACAGCAGCCGCGGGCGTCGTGCTGGCTGTGGTGGATCTCGTACGAGGCGGCAATTCGACCTTCGTGTGGCGAGCGATCAGGCGACCGCCGATGAGGAGATACGGCCCGTGGGTGGCCTATCTCGTGATGCTCTTGATCACGTTGCCTGTGGTCTTGTTTCCGATGTTCCCGAACTGGTGGCTGTTCGTCTGGTTGGCCGCGCTGCTGGCGTTGCCGCTCTGGGCCGTCCGAGCCGGAAGGACCCGATGATCTGGTCCGAAGTCCGAGACTGTCGCAGCCGGCGCCAAGCCCGCTTGCGGCTGCACGGCTCCTGGCGCGAGGCGTCGGGCGCCAAACCTCGACGTTGACCTGATAGTCGGCGCGCTCCTTGCCGTTTCTGCGGAACTCGTTCGCGGCCGCGACAAAGGTGGCGACGCTGCTTGTGGCCTTCACAGAGGCCCCACGAAGCTGGTACCGGCATCCCTTGACAGCGCCGTTCTCGACCGCGTAGTCTTGATCATATGAGCAATCGGCCGCACATTTGAGCATGGGAGCCGGAGCGGCGATCCTCGGGCAGGACGAGCTGGGTCTGGAGACTCGGCTGATGCTCCGCGCCGCGCAGCTCTATTACCGGCTTCACCTGACCCAGGGGCAGGTCGGCGAACGGTTGGGTGTCAGCCGGTTCAAGGTCGGCCGCCTCCTGGATCGCGCCCTGCGCGAGTCGGCCGTCCGGATCGAGATCGTCCATCCCGACGTTCGTCTGGTGGAGCTCGAAGACGGCCTCGTCGGTCGGTTCGGCCTGCGCAGCGCGGTCGTCGTCGACGTGCCGCCGACCGCTTCCGCCGCGGACCAGGAGCTTCTCGCCCGCGAGCGGGTCGCCGGGGCTGCCGCCGCTCACCTGACCGCGTTGCGACCGACGGGTGCGATCGGCGTGTCGTGGGGGCGCACGATGCTCGAGGTCGCCGCGCACCTGCGCCCCGGCTGGACCGTGGCGTCGGAGATCGTGCAGCTGAACGGAGCGATGTCCCGCTCCGCCCGACCCACCCGGGCCCAAGAGGTCGTGGAGCAGTTCGGGCTCACGAGCGGGGCCGCAATCCAACTGATGCCCGCCCCTGCGATCGTCGGCTCACCCGAGCTGCGCGAAGCTCTCGAGCGAGACGCATCGGTCGGCGAGACGCTGGCCGCGGCGCGCTCTGCGCAGACCGCCGTCTTCAGCATGGGCGTTCTGGGCGCCGAGAGCGTCCATGTCGCGTCCGGCTTCATTGGCGAACCAGACCTCGCGGCGCTTGCGGACGCCGGGGCAGTGGGTGACGTCCTGGGGCGGTTCCTGTCGCTCGACGGCCACATCGCCCTGCCGTCGCTCGACCGGCGGACCATCGGGTTGCCGCTCGAAGAGCTCTGCGCCAAAGCACTGACCGTTGGGGTCGCTGCCGGACCGGGCCGCGGTCCGATCGCCCTGGCCGCCCTTCGGTCGGGCTGCGTCAACGTCATGGTGACGGACGAGGAAACGGCCGTGTGGGTGCTGAGCCATGAGTGACCAGCGCGTTCCGGCGACCCCTTCCGCGGACGAGCTCCGCGACATCGTGCGCGGCATTGTCGACGCCACGCTGGCGGGCGACGGGACGGGCGCAACTGGAAACTCGCCGGCGACAGTGGCGGCTCCCGCGACAACTCAGCCGGGTTCCGAGTGCGTGGCTATCGCCATCGGCGCCGATCACGGCGGCTCCGCGCTCAAGGACGTGATCGGGCAGATGCTGACCGAGAGCGGCTTCGCGGTCCACGACTGCGGCACCCACGGCAGCGACCCCGTGGACTACCCCGACATCGCCCATGCAGTCGCGCGCCTGGTCGCGGACGGGACCTGCAAGTGGGGAATCATCCTGGACGGCGCCGGGATCGGCTCGTGCATGGTCGCCAACAAGGTACCGGGCATCCGCGCCGCCCTGTGCCACGACCTTTCAAGCGCGCGGAACAGCCGCGAGCACAACCACGCCAACGTCCTCACACTGGGTGCTCGCTTCATCGGTGAGGGACTGGCCATCGAGATCGTGCGGGCCTGGCTCGGCACGGAATGGGCCCCCGGGCGGCACGCCGCGAGGGTCGAGAAGATCACGGCGATAGAGCGCCGCTACATGGCTGCGGCCGGTGAGGTTCGAGGATGACGGAGGCAAAGTACACCCGCGACGAGCTCGTCGAGAGGATCACCAGCCAGGTGCTGGCGTCGCTGAGCGGGCGCGGCGCCACAGGCACCCCAGGGGCCCAAAGCGGGATCTGCGCAGGGTGCGTCGGCGCATGCGCCGCCCAGTGCGCAACGAGGGTCCGCGACGTCGTGGCCGGAGGTGCCTCCCGCGTCGAGTACCACGGCCAGGCGGCCGACGTTCCTACGGACCTCGCCCGCTACATCGACCACACGCTCCTGCGCCCAGACGCCGTGGTCGCCGATATCGACAAGCTCTGCGCCGAGGCGGCCGAGTTCCGGTTCGCTGCGGTCTGCGTCAACCCCACCTGGGTGCGCCGCGCGGCCGACGACCTGCGCGACTCGGATGTCGGGGTCGCCTCGGTCGTGGGCTTCCCGTTCGGAGCCACGCCGACAGAGATCAAGGTGTTCGAGGCGCGCCGGGCGATCCGCGACGGCGCCCGCGAGATCGACATGGTCATCAATATCGGGGCGCTCAAGAGCGGGATGCAGGCCCAGGTCCGCGAGGACATCGCCCGCGTCGCCGACGCCTGCCACGAGGCCGGCACGCTTTGCAAGGTGATCATCGAGACCGGCCTACTCACCGACGAGGAGAAGGTGATCGCCTGCCGCCTGGCTCAGCAGGCCAAAGCCGACTTCGTCAAGACGTCCACCGGGTACGCCAAGGGCGGAGCGACGGTCTTCGACGTCGCGCTGATGCGTGAGACCGTCGGCCCAAAGATGGGCGTCAAGGCCTCCGGCGGCATCCGCACCGCGGAGGATGTCCAGGACATGATCGCAGCCGGGGCGACCCGGATCGGGGCTTCTGCCGGCGTCAAGATCGTCACGGGAGAGAAGGGCGCACATGGGCAATATTGACCTTCGGGCGTACGTCTTCCTGGATAGCCTCCAGGCCCAGTACGCCGCCTTCCTCGGGACTGTCGCGCAGGGATTCCTGCCGCTCGCCGGCGACGCTTCGCTGGAGATCGAGATCTCGCCCGGCATCGAGATCAACCGGCTGACCGACGTCGCGCTCAAGTCGACGACAGTCAAGCCCGGCATGCAGATCATCGAGCGCTACTACGGCATGCTCGAGATCCACTCGCCGTCGCAGGCGGAGGTCCGCGCCGCCGGCGCCGCGATCCTCGCCGACATCGGCCTGGCCGAGACCGATCGGATCAAGCCGCGAGTCCTGTCATCGCAGATCATCCGCCGGATCGACGACCACCAGGCTCAGCTCATCAACCGGACGCGTCATGGCCAGATGCTGATACCCGGCCAGACGCTCTACGTGCTGGAACTCGAACCGGCCGCTTACGCCGCTCTCGCGGCCAACGAGGCGGAGAAGGCGGCGCACATCAACATCCTCGAAGTTCGGTCCTTCGGCTCGATGGGCCGCATATACCTGGGCGGCGAGGAGCGCGACATCGACGTCGGCTGGCGCGCCGCGCTGGCGGCGATCGAGGGACTCGAAGGACGCGAAGCGAAGGCATGACAGCAACGGCATCGACCGGAAGGTCGAGCAGCCGAACGAGAAGGAGACAAGGTCGATGGCAGAAGCGCTTGGGATGATCGAAGCCCGCGGGTTCGCGGCAGTGGTCGAGGCCGCCGACGCTATGGTCAAGGCGGCCAAGGTCGAGCTGGTCAGCTACGAGAAGACCGGCGGCGGGTACGTGACCGCCGTGGTGCGCGGCGACGTCGCCGCCGTCAAGGCAGCGGTCGACGCCGGCGTCCGAAACGCCGCCAAGGTCGGCGAAGTCGTCGCCAGCCATGTGATCGCCCGGCCGCACGTCAACGTCGACCTCGTCCTGCCGCTCGGGCGGCTTGCCGAGGCCAAGGCCGAGGCCGGCCAGAAGTAGAGGCGAGTGGCGGCGCGCCGGCTTAACACCGGCGCGCGCGCCTTGATGCAGGCGGTGACGAGATGCTCCTTGGACGGGTAACCGGAACCGTGGTCGCGAGTCGCAAAGAACCGCTGATGGAGGGCTGGAAGCTCCTCGTCGTGCGCCAGCTCGATGCCCAGAACCGGGAAGCTGGAGGCTACGTCGTGGCCGCTGACACGGTCGGCGCGGGTGTCGGCGAGGTCGTCCTCTACGCCACCGGCAGCTCCGCCCGCCAGACGGAGATGACGCGCGACCGGCCGTGCGACGCCGTGATCATGGCCATCGTGGACACGTGGGAAATAGGCGGGACGGAGGTATACCGCAAGTAGCGGGCGAACACGATGAGCGAGCTCGACGAACGCGAAATCACCGAGATCATCGAGCGCGTCCGCCGCCGCGTGGCGACGGCCGGTGACGCGCGGCCCGGCGAAGGGCTGCGAGCCGAGGCCGAGCTGGCGACCGCCGCGGCCGCGGAGCTGGGCGACGGCATCCACGCCACGATCGACGATGCCGTTGCCGCAGCCACGCGAGCGTTCGGTGAGTTCCAGGTGCAGGGCCTGGCCGGCCGCAAGGTCATCATCGACGCCGTGCGTCGCTCGATGCTCGACCACTCGGAGCAGCTGGCCCGCATGGCCCACCAGGAAACGCACCTCGGGCGCGTCGAGGACAAGGTCGTCAAGAACCGCCTGGTGGCCTCCAAGGCGCCAGGGCCAGAGGACCTCGAGGTCCAGGCCGTCACGGGCGATGCGGGGATGATGGTCACCGAGTTCGCCCCGTTCGGCGTCGTGGCGGCCATCACGCCGGTCACGAACCCCACCTCGACGATCATCAACAACACGATCAGCATCGTCTCGGCCGGCAACGCCGTCGTCTTCAACGCCCACCCGAGCGCGCGGCGATGCTCGGCGGAAACGGTGCGGCTCATCAACCGGGCCGTCGTCGGTGCCGGAGGGCCGCCAAACCTCGTGTCGGCCGCCGCGAACCCGACGATCGAAACCGCACGCGCCTTGATGTTGCACCCCAGTGTCCGCGTGCTGCTCGTGACGGGCGGGCCGGCGGTCGTCCGCGAGGCGCTCAAGTCCGACAAGCGAGCGATCACTGCCGGTCCCGGCAACCCGCCCGCGGTCGTCGACGGAACCGCCGACATAGAGCGAGCGGGCCGCGACATAGTCCGCGGCGCCTCGTTCGACAACAACATCGTCTGCATCGACGAGAAGCTCGTGCTCGTCGTGGATACCGTCGCCGACCGGCTGATCCGGTCTATGACCCAGAACGGCGCCTACCTGCTGAAGGAGCACGAGCTACGCCGGCTCGAGCGAGTTGTCTTCAGGGAGCTCGGCCAGCCCGGGAAGCCAGGCGTCATGAACCCGGCCTGGATCGGCCAGGACGCTGCCAGGATGCTGGCTGAGATCGGCGTCCAGGTCGAGCCGACGCCGCGACTCCTGATTGCGGACGTGCCGCGCGACCACAGCCTGGTCTGGACCGAGCAGATGATGCCGCTCCTCCCGGTCGTGCGGGTCGGGACCGTCGAGCAGGCGATCGATCTGGCGGTGCGCGCCGAGCACGGTTTCCGCCACACGGCGTCCATCCACTCCACAAACGTCGACACCATCACAAGGATGGCCCGCGCCATGAACTGCAGCATCTTCGTGACCAACGGGCCCAACTTCGCGGGCCTGGGCGAGGGCGGTGAGGGCTTCACCTCGTTCTCGATCGCCAGCCCGTCCGGCGATGGCTTGACCCGGCCGCGGACTTTCTCGCGCGAGCGGCGGATCACCGTCGTCGGCGCGCTGCGGATCGTCTGACGATGACAACCAGCCTCGGCATCGAACCGGCCCTCGCACTTATCGAGCTCGACTCGATCGCGGCCGGCATCGCCGCCGGCGACGCCATGGCGAAGCGCGCCCCAATCGATGTCCTGCGGGCCGGCACGGTGCACCCCGGGAAGTACCTGGTTCTCATCGGAGGCACGGTCGGAGACGTCGAAGAGTCGTTGGCGGCGGGCCGCGAGGCCGGCGCGTCGGCCATCGTCGACGTCGTCTTCCTGCCGAATGCCCACCCGGAGTTGATCGCCGCTATCGGCGGCTCGTGCCGAGAGGCCGCGGGCGAGGCCCTCGGCGTCATCGAGACCGCCACCGTCGCCGCGATCATCGAGGCCGCCGACGCCGGGCTCAAGGGCGCGCGGGTCCGTCTCGTCGAGCTGCGCCTGGCCGACGACCTCGGCGGCAAGGCCTACCTCTTGTTCGACGGACCCGTCAGCGAGGTTGAGGCCGCGGTCGAGATCGGCGCCGGCCGAATCGTCGGGGCGCCGGGCCTGGCGTCGCGAGTGATTCCGCAGCTGCATTCGGAGATGGCCGTGAACCTGGCGGCGGACGGGCAGTTCCGTGAGCGGGTCCGGGGCGCGGGCACCGGTACCGCTGCGGCGCGGGCCCGAGCCTCGGCGCCCGCTCCACGGCGGAAGGGCCGGTAGCCGGCATGCAGCTCGCACGGGTTATCGGCACGGTCGTCGCCACCGTCAAGGCGCCCGGACTCGAGGGCGTCAAGCTCCTCGTGATCCAGCCGCTCGATCGGTCGCTCAAACCGACCGGTGGCCAGCTGGTCGCGGCCGACGCGGTCCACATGGCCGGTCCCGGCGAGCTCGTTTATTTCGTGGCTGCCCGCGAGGCCGCCCAGGCGATGCCGGACCCATTCGTCCCGGTGGACCACGCGATCGTAGGGATCGTGGACGCGGTCTCCGCGCTCGCGGGGAACGAGCAATGAAGCTGGGCCGCGTCGTGGGCACGGTCGTCTCCACGATCAACGCGCCCGACTTCGACAATCGGACGCTCCTGCTGTGCGACCTCCTCGACCCGTCCGGTCGCCCGGCCGGCGGCTATCTCATCGCGGTTGACACCGTTGGTGCCGGCGCCGGAGAGACGGTCCTGATCCTCGACGAGGGCAACTCGGCCCGCCAGGTATTGAACGCGCCGGGCGCCCCGATCCGGACGCTGGTCGTCGGGATTGTGGACGCCGTCGTGGAGGGGCCGGCGGCGGTCTAGTCGGAGCCGCCGTGGGACAGTTGCAGGCCGCTGCGGCCACCTGGGTAGGCTCGCGCGCTATGCTGCCGGTGGCGTCGTCGTCGGGGGCGGTGCCAGCGTCCCATGAGGAGGTCAGATGGCTACGAGGAGACAAGCCCTCTGCGGGCTTGGCGGTTTCATCCTTACGGGCGCCCTGGCAATCACGGTCGCGGCCTGCAGCGGGCTCGCCGGCACCACGCCGACCCCGTCCACTGCCGCGTCGCCAGCGGCTGGCTCCGGACCTCCGGGCTCGCGCGGAACCGTCGCGCCGTCAATTCCGGCGGGAACGACCCCGAGCGCGCGGCCGTCCGGCATGGCTTCGTCAGCGCCCGTACAGAGCGGGACCGTCGTGGCCTGGGGCGACGACAGCTCGGGCGAGACCGACGTTGCACCCGGACTCACCGGCGTCGTCGCCGTTGCCGCGGGCGACGACTTCAGTATGGCCCTCAAGTCTGATGGGACCGTCACCGCATGGGGCGGCGCCAACGACCCGGCGGAGACGCAGATACCCGTCTCCGCAACCAATGTCCGGGCGATCTCGGCGGGTAGCAACTTCGGCCTGGCCCTGAAGGTCGACGGCACCGTCGTCGGCTGGGGCGACAACTCCGATAGCGAGTCAACCCCGCCGGCCAGCTTGAGCAACGTAGTCGGAATCGGCGCCGCGGGTTCGCATGCGATCGCCCTCAAGTCCGACGGAACCGTCGTTGCCTGGGGCGACGACTCGAACGGCGCGACCGACGTGCCGACCGGCCTCAAGAACGTAGTTCAGGTCTCGGCCGGCTACGACTTCAGCCTGGCCCTGCTGAGCGATGGAACCGTGGTCGCCTGGGGGGACAAATACCCGACCGATGTCGCCTCCGGCGTGGTCAAGGTTCCGGCCGGCCTGAGCGGGGTGACGGCGATCTCGGCCGGCTTCGCCCACAACCTCGTCCTCAAGTCGGACGGGACGGTTGTCTCCTGGGGCGGCAACAACGACGGCGAGACGACCGTGCCGCCGGGCCTGCACGCGGTCGCCATCGCGGCCGGCGGCAACTTCAGCCTGGCTCTCAAGGCTGACGGAACCGTTGTAGTCTGGGGCGGCAACGAATCCGGCCAGGCGACCCTTCCGGCGCATCTCTCGAACGTGATCGCCATCGATGCTGGCGGCAGCCACGCGCTGGCAATCGTGGCCTCGGCGTCCTAGGAGCACGGATGAAGCAAGTCCTCAAGGTGCGGCTCGGGAATCGTGCGCCGCTGGACCTCATGATGCTCGACGAGAAGACCCTGATGGGCACCATAGACCACTCCCTGCTCAGACCCGATCTCACACGAGCCGACGTCGAGGCCGGTTGCGACCTGGCGATCGAATATGAGACGGCCACGGTATGCTGCCGGCCGGCCGACCTGCAATTCGTCGTCGGTCGGCTCCGGCGGTCGGTGGTCGGGCCCACCACCGTGGTCGGTTTCCCGCACGGCGCCAACGTGTCCGCGATCAAGGAGCGCGAGGCCATCCTGGCTGTCGATCAGGGTGCAGTCGAGCTCGACGTCGTGGTGAACATCGGGGCGCTGCGGGCAGGCGAGCTGGGTTACGTCCGAGACGAGCTGGCGGGGCTCATCTACACCGTCTCACCAACCCCGGTCAAGGTGATCCTCGAGACCGCGTATCTGACCCCGGAGCAGGTGGAAGCCGGATGTCGCGTGGCCGTCGAGGCCCGAGCGGCGTTCGTGAAGAACGGAACCGGCTTCTCGCCGCGTGGAGCGGAGCCGGGCGAGATCGCATTGATGCGGCGCGTCGTCGGCGACAGTGTGGGCGTCAAGGCCGCGCACGGAGTTCGAACCCTCGATGCAATGCTGGCGATGCTCGCCTCCGGTGCATGCCGGGTCGGGGCGACGGCTACGGCCGCCATCGCGGCGGAGTGGCGGGCTCGCGGCCCCGAGGCCGTGCGAGCCGCCCTCGCCGGTAGCCCGGCCGCTGCGGCGCCTTCGGCGGGGGAGTAGTAGCTCTCCTCGGCAGGCGTTTCGCGGGCCGCTCGATTCTGCGCCGCTCGCGTCCGGGGCTTCGGTTGAGGGTCTCCCGCCTGCTATACTCCGGACTGCCCAAGGCCGAGGCGCCATCGGGTTCCAGAGACAACATCGCCAAGGAGGCCACGTTGCCCCAGGAAGGCGTGCTGTTCGCCCCGTGAGACGAACCACCACCTTCGCTCCCTCAGGAGCCGCGGCTCCAACGGAGGGGCAGTCTACCCAGGTCCCCGGCCGGTCGGCCGAGGGCCTTTTGGTTTCCCGGGGTTACCAGATGGACGACCGCCGGGCGAGCACCGGGGGGAGGACTAGATGCCCGCCACCGTGATCGTCGGCCTGCAGTGGGGCGACGAGGGCAAAGGCAAGACCACGGACGCGCTGGCCGAGAACGTCACGGCCGTGGTCCGATACCAGGGCGGCGACAACGCCGGTCACACGATCATGCTGGGCGAGGAGGTCTTCAAGCTCCACCTCGTCCCCTCGGGTGTGCTCTACCCGCACATCGCGCCGATCATCGGCAACGGCGTCGTTGTCAATCCAGCGACCCTGATTGCCGAACTGGACATGCTCGCCAGCCGCGGCATCGAGGTGGAACGGGTCCGTGTCAGCAAGCACGCCCATGTGATCATGCCGTACCACATCGCCCTCGACGGGGCAATGGAGGCTCGACTCGCCAAGGCGGCGGTGGGGACGACGCGGCGCGGCATCGGCCCCGCGTACGCCGACCGGGCCTGGCGCATCGGCATCCGAATGGAGGATCTGCTCGACGGTCCGGCGCTGCGCAGCAAGCTCGCGCGGATCCTGCCCGAGAAGAATGCCACGCTCCAGCGCCAGCATCGCGTCGACGGCTTCGACCTCGACGAGCTCGTGACGCTGGCGACCGGATGGGGACGCCGGCTCGAGCCACATCTCGCCGACACGACGCAGCTGGTCCAGGGGATGCTTGCGCGGGGCGATCACCTTCTCTTCGAGGGCGCCCAGGGCACGCTGCTCGATCTCGACCACGGCAGCTATCCGTTCGTGACCTCGTCCAACCCGATAGCCGGCGGGGCATGCACCGGCGGCGGGATCGGGCCGCTCCAGGTCGACGAAGTGATCGGCGTCATGAAGGCGTACGCCACCCGCGTCGGGGCCGGTCCGTTCCCGACGGAGCTGACCGAAGAGATCGGCGAGGGGATCATCGATCGCGGCCGGGAGTTCGGAACCACGACCGGCCGGCGGCGCCGCGTCGGGTGGTTCGATGCCGTTCCGTTGCGCTATGCGGTCGCGGTCAACAGCGTCAGCTCGATCATGCTCAACAAGATCGACATCCTGTCCGGCCTCGAGGAAGTCTTGATCTGCATGGCCTACGAAGTCGACGGCCAGCGGGTCGACTGGTGGCCGTCGGACGCGGACGTTCTGGCCAGGGCGAAACCGATCTACGAGCACTTCCCCGGCTGGACCGAGCCGCTGCACGACTGCCGCGCGATGAGCGACCTGCCGGAGAACGCCAGGCTGTACGTCGACGCGGTCGAGCGCCTTTCCGGCGCTCCGATCTGCTTCGTCTCCGTGGGGCCGGAACGGAGCCAGACGATCGAGCGGATGCCCCGCCCGCAGCGGCCGAAGCCGCCCGTCGTCGTTCCGGGTGGTTCGGGTCCGGCGGCCGCGCCGCCCCCAGCATCGGCGAATCGATGACTCCTCGTGCGGGCAAGAGCGGAGGGGCCGCCGTGAGCGGCCCCGCCCGCCTGCTCGTGCTGGGTGGTGGCGGCCGGGAGCATGCCCTCGTCTGGAGCCTCAGCCGCGAGGCTGCGGTCGAGGCCGTCATCGTCGCCCCGGGGAGCGACGCCATCGGCCAGGAGTCGAAGGTCCGCTGCTTCCCGGAGGTGTCGGCGCTTGATCCGGCCGCGGTTGTCGACGTCGCCACCCGCGAGGATGTCGACCTGGTCGTCGTCGGGCCCGAGGCGCCGCTCGCCGCGGGTGTCGTCGACGCCCTTCTAGATGCCGGCGTGCCCACCTTCGGGCCGACCAGGGCCGCGGCCCGGATCGAATGGAGCAAGGCCTTCTGTCGCGACGTCGCCGCCGCTGCGGGCGTGCGGATGGCCCGCGGCCGCGACTTCGTGGCCATCGAGCCGGCGATGGAGTTTGCGAGGCTGCTCGCCGAGGCTCCTGCGTCGCGCGGTGTCGTGATCAAGGCAGATGGGCTGATGTCCGGCAAGGGCGTCACCGTGTGTGACGACTACCCCGCCGCAGAGGCCGCCTTGAAGACGCTCTTCGCGGCGCTGCCCTCGGGCGACCCGGCCCAACCCGTCGTCGTGATCGAGGAGCGGCTGAACGGAGCCGAGGCGAGCCTCATCGCCATGTGCGACGACCACGGGGCACTGGCGCTGCCTCCCGCCCGCGACCACAAGCGACTACTCGACGCCGACCGGGGTCCCAACACGGGCGGCATGGGCGCCTACAGCCCCGTGCCCGATTTGCCGGAAAGCCTGTGCGCCACTCTCGTCGACGTGATCCACCTGCCGATCCTGGCCGAGCTGGCCCGGCGCGGCGCGCCGTTCCGCGGCGCCCTCTACGCCGGGCTGATGGTCACGCCGGAAGGCCCCGTCTTGATCGAATGCAACGCCCGGTTCGGGGATCCGGAGATCCAGGCCCTCCTGCCTCGACTCGCCGTCCCGCTGGGGCCGCTCCTTTATGGCGCCGCCCAAGGGGATCTAGCCTCCGCCGCCGCGGAGCTGGGGTTGAACGGCGGGCTGCTGCCGACCACCGGTGACGCGGCCGTGGCCATCGTGCTTGCGGCCGCCGGCTACCCGGAGAGCCCCCGCAAGGGCGACGCCATCACAGGCCTCGAGGAAGCAGCAGCGGCTGGAGCCACTGTCTTTCATGCGGGTACGGTCAGAGACGTCGGAGGCGGGTTCCGCACCAACGGGGGCCGCGTTCTGGCAGTGGTCGGGTTGGGGGCCACTATTCCCGCGGCGCGAGCTTGCGCCGAGGCGGCGGCAGACCTCATCGCCTGGTCCGGCGTGCAGCGGCGCCACGACATCGCCGCGGCTCTGCCACCGGTCGATGCGGATGCAGCCGCGAGAGAGCCCGTGTCCGAGACCGCCTGGACGGGAGGTGGCGTCTCATGATTCCGCGCTATACCCTGCCCGAGATGGGCTCGATCTGGACCGACCAGGCCCACTTCGAAGGCATGCTCCGGGTCGAGATCGCGGTCGCGCGGGCCGAGGTATCGCGGGGCATGGTGCCGCTCGACGCGCTTCGGGCGATCGAGTCTCGCGCTCGGATCGACGTCGATCGCATCGCCGAGATCGAGAAGACGACCGACCACGACGTGATCGCCTTCGTCAGCCAGGTTGCCGAAACGGTCGGGGATGACGGCCGTTACCTGCACCTCGGCCTGACCAGCAGCGACGTCGTCGACACCGCACTCGCACTCCAGCTTAGGGCTGCGGGAAGCCGCCTCATCGATGATCTCGACGCGCTGGTCGAGGCGCTGGTTGTCCGCGCCCGGGCCGAGGCGAACACGGTGATGATGGGTCGAACCCATTCGGTCCACGCCGAGCCCACAACGTTGGGCATGAAGATCGCCAGCTGGGCGTTCGAGATCGCGCGCGACCGGGCACGTCTCGCCGCCGCGGTCGACGAAGCCGGAACCGGCAAGATTTCCGGTCCCGTCGGCACGTACAGCCATCTAGACCCGGACCTGGAGGAGGAGGTGCTGGCGGATCTGGGCCTGCACCGCGACCCGATCTCGACGCAGATCGTCCAGCGCGACCGCCATGCGGCGTTGATCTCCGCGATCGCCATCACCGGCGGCTCGCTGGAGAGAATCGCAACGGAGGTGCGGAACCTGCAGCACACCGAGATCGGCGAGCTGATGGAGCCGTTCCGGGCCGGTCAGAAGGGCAGCTCGGCCATGCCCCACAAGCGCAACCCGATTCTCTCCGAGCGGATCGCCGGCATGGCCCGTCTCCTGCGGGGGTACGCCTCCGCGGCCATGGAGAACCAGCCGCTGTGGCACGAACGTGACATCAGTCACTCCTCGGCGGAGCGAGTGCTGCTTCCCGACGCCACGATCCTGCTCGACTACATGCTCGTGAAGACGCGAGGTCTGGTAGAGCGCCTCGTCGTCAGGCCGGAGCGGATGCGAGAGAACATCGAGCGCGGGCTCGGTCTCCACTGCAGCAGCCGGGTCCTGCTGGCGCTGGTCGAAGAGGCGGGCATGGCGCGAGAAGAGGCGTACGCTGTCGTCCAGCGCAACTCGTTGCGGGCTGCCGACGAGCGGCGCCAGCTGCGCGAGCTGCTGGCCGCCGATCCCGAAGTGGCCGCCCAGCTATCTGACGAGGCCCTCGCCGCCTGTTTCGACGAAAGCCACTTCCTGCGTAACGTAGCTACCGCTCTTGCCCGACTCGATGAGCTGGTCCCGGCTCGGAAGGAGGCCGCCGATGTCGCCCGCTGATCCGACTGGCACCGACATGCGAGTCGCCGCTCCGCCGAGCGCAGCCCAAGGCGTCGACGAGCACACGCGACTCCCCGGCGATCCCAGAGCCACAGGTTCGAGTCGCCACGCGGATGGTTTCGTTCGGTCGGGCAAGGTGCGCGACCTCTTCGAGGTCGGCGATCGGCTGCTGCTCGTGGCCAGCGATCGGCTTTCTGCGTTCGACGTCGTGCTGCCGACGCCGATCCAGGACAAGGGTCGCGTTCTAACCGGGTTGTCGCGTTTCTGGTTCGGCCGAACCGCGGACGTCATCACCAACCATCTGCTCGCCACCGATCCGGCCAGGCTACCGGCAGATTTCGCAGACGAGGCCGGACGGGCCGAGCTGCGGGGGCGGATGATGCTCTGCCGTCGCGCCAAGGTGCTGCCTGTGGAGGTCATCGTCCGCGGCTACGTCGCCGGGTCCGGCTGGAAGGACTACCGCCAAACCGGAGCCATCTGCGGCATCGATCTGCCCGAGGGACTGCGCGAGTCGGACCGGCTCCCGGAGCCCATCTTCACCCCGTCGACCAAGGCCGAGGTCGGGCACGACGAGAATATCGACTTCGACGCCATGGCCGATCTCGTGGGCGGCGAGATGGCTGAGATGGTCCGAGACGTCGCTCTGCGGCTGTACCGCCGCGGCGCCCAGATCGCGGAAGAGGCCGGCATCCTGCTCGCGGACACGAAGTTCGAGCTGGGGACGGCCGTCGACAACGGCGAGCTGATGCTGATCGATGAGATTCTCACGCCGGACTCGAGCCGGTTCTGGGATGCATCGGACTACGAGCCGGGACGAGCCCAGGCCAGCTTCGACAAACAGTTCGTTCGCGACTGGCTCGAGACCCAGTCGTGGGGAAAGACGTATCCGGGCCCGGAGCTCCCGGCCGAGATCGTGGCCGGGACCCGGAAGCGATATGTGGAGGCGTTCGAGCGGATCACCGGAGCCAGCTTCGATCGCTACCTGAAGGAGGATGTGGTCGCCCGATGAGCGAGTTCCGGTATGCCGTCAACGTGCTGCCCAAGCCGGGCATCCTCGATCCGCAGGGACGGGCGGTTGAGCTGAGCCTGCCCCATCTCAACGTGAGCAACGTCTCGAAGGTCCGCATCGGGCGCAGGGCCGAGCTGACCGTCACGGCAGGTTCAGAGCCCGAGGCCCGTGCCGTCGTCGACGGCCTCTCCAAGGAGCTTCTGAGCAATCCGCTCATAGAGGTCTACGCGATCGAGTTGCTCGAAGGGACATCGTCCACGGTCTCGTCGAAGGTGCCGGCGCTGTGAAGGTCGGCGTCGTCACATTCCCGGGGTCGAACTCGGACGTCGACTCGCTCAACGCGCTGGCGGTCGCCGGCGTCGAGCCTGTCACGCTCTGGCATGAGTCGCCCGACCTGTCCGGCGTCTCAGCGGTCATCCTGCCCGGCGGCTTCGCCTACGGCGATTACATCCGGGCCGGAGTCATCGCCCGCTTCTCTCCGGTGATGCGCGGCGTGAAGGAATTCGCGGCTTCGGGCGGGTACGTCCTGGGGATCTGCAACGGTTTCCAGGTCCTGGCCGAGTCCGGGCTCGTCCCGGGCGCATTGCTCCGCAATCGCTCGCTGCGTTTTGCGTCGAAGATTGTGGCCATCCGGCCGGAACGGCTGGATTCGCCGTTCACGCGAGCCGCGACCGGCGCCCCGATCCACATCCCGATCGCCCACGGCGAGGGCTGCTACTACGCCGACGAGTCGACGCTGGACGGTCTCGAGCGAGACGGCCAGGTGCTGTTCCGGTACGTCCACGAGGACGGAACGCCGGCACTCGACCCGGACGACCCGGCCAACCCTAACGGCTCGCTGCGGGCAATCGCGGGCGTTTGCAACTCCGCCGGCAACGTCGCCGGCCTGATGCCGCATCCCGAGCGCATGTCGGAGGCGGTTCTCGGCACCGACGAGGGGCTGCAGCTGATCCGATCGCTGGTCGAGAGTGCGCGGGACTGGGAGGCGGCCGGGAGGCCGGCGCCCGCCGCGGCCGCCGCTGGAACCACGGCCGGGACGGCCCCTGCGGCCGTGGAGGCAGGGCGATGAGCGACGCCACGACGACTCCGCCCATGGCCGCGGCGGAGCCGCTGCACCGCCAGCTCGGCCTCACGGACGGGGAACTGGACGTCGTCCGGCAGAAGCTCGGCCGCGACCCGAACCACACCGAGCTGGCCATGTTCAGCGTGATGTGGAGCGAGCACTGCTCCTACAAGAGCTCCAAGCCGCTCATCAAGACGCTCCCGACCCGGGGCAGTGGGCTGATTGCCGGGGTAGGGGACAATGCCGGCGTGGTCCGCATCGGCGACGGGCTGGCGGTGGCCTTCAAGATCGAGAGCCACAACCACCCGTCCGCGGTCGAGCCGTACCAGGGCGCCGCGACCGGCGTCGGCGGCATCCTCCGCGACATCTTCACGATGGGCGCGCGGCCGATCGCCGTCCTCGACGCGCTCCGCTTCGGCGATCCGACGGATCCGCGGACCCGCCATCTGGTCGACGGCATCGTGCGCGGCGTGGGCGGCTACGGCAACTGCGTCGGCGTCCCGACCGTCGGCGGCGAGCTCGTCTTCGACCCGACGTACCAGGGCAACCCGCTCGTGAACGTCATGGCGATCGGGCTGTTGGAGGAGCGGATGCTGATCCTGGCCGAGGCGCCGGGTCCGGGCAACTACGTGGTCCTGTTCGGCTCCACGACCGGGCGTGACGGCATCGGCGGGGCGAGCGTTCTGGCCTCGGCGACCTTCCAGGACCAGGATCCGTCGAAGCGGCCCGCCGTCCAGGTGGGCGACCCGTTCGCCGAGAAGCTGCTGATCGAGGCCAGCCTCGAGCTGATCGACCGGCGTCTTGTCGAGGGAATCCAGGACCTAGGTGCTGCCGGCATAACATGCGCCACCTCCGAATCGGCCGACAAGGCCGGCACGGGCATCCTCCTCGATCTCGACGCGGTACCCCGGCGCGAACCCGGAATGGCGCCCTGGGAAGTGATGATCTCCGAATCCCAGGAACGCATGCTCGCCACGTGCCGTCCGGAGAACTACCCGGCTGTGCGCGAAGTCTGCGAACGCTGGGGGATTCCCATAGCCCTTGTCGGGCGCGTCACTGCCGACGGAGACATCTCCGTGATCGAGGGCGGCATTGGGTCGGACGGCGGTCCGAACCCGGGCGCGATGGAGATCGCAAGAGTGCCGGCCAAGGCCCTCACCAGCGAGGCCATCGTCCACTACCGGCTGGCCACCCCGCCGGCCCGACGCCGCCAGGCACCCGCCCCCGGCATCCCGTTGTCTGCTCAGGATGGTCTTCCGGAGCGGGGCATGGACCCGGCCGCCGTCCTGGTCGCCTTGCTCGGCAGCCCCAACCTCTCGAGCCGCCGCTGGGTCTACGAGCAGTACGACGCCTGCGTCCAGAGCAACACTGTCGAGTGGCCCGGCCACGGAGCCGCCGTGCTGCGGGTCAAAGGCACGCGGAAGGCTCTCGTGGCCACGACCGACGGAAACCAGACCGTCAGCGCCATCGACCCGCACCTGGGGGCGCAGCTCGCGGTGGCGGAGGCGACGCGCAACGTCAGCATCACCGGGGCGCGGCCGCTGGGCATCACCAACTGCCTCAACTACGGCAACCCCGAGCGCCCCGAGGCGTTCTGGCAGCTCCAGGAGGCGGTTCGGGGAATGGGGGAGGCCTGCCGTGCCCTGGGCGTCCCAGTCACCGGCGGAAACGTCTCGCTCTACAACGAGTATCCGGGCGGGGCGATCTCACCGACGCCGGAGATCGGAGTCGTCGGACTGATCGAGGACATCTCGCTCCTTGTCCGGCCCCCCTTCACAGCCGAAGGCGACAGCGTCGTCCTGATCGGGCAGAGCAACCCGGGCATGGCCGGCTCCGCCTACGCGGCGCTGGCCGGCGTCTCGTCCGAAGACGCACCTCCCGGCCTCGATCTCGAACGCGAGGCCGCCCTTCAATCCTTCATTCGCGAGGCAATCGGGCGCGGCCTCGTCGCCTCGGCCCAGGACGTATCCGGGGGCGGTCTGGCGGTGGCGATCGCCGAATGCTGCATGTGGGGCGGCCTCGGTGCGAAGCTGCGCGTCGGCGTCTCCGGATCGCCGGCGATCGAGCTCTTCGGCGAGAGTCCGACGAGGCTGGTCCTATCCTGCCGCCCGCGCCACGCCCCCGCGGTCGAGCTCCTTGCCCGTCAGTTCGGGCTCCATGCCGAAACGCTCGGCACCGTCAGCGGGGACCGGCTGCGGATCGAGTTGACCGGGCAGGGCGCCACCGGCGCGGCCGAGGAGCGTGGCTCTCGCGTGGCCGACGCTCTCGACGTCTCGCTCGTGGATCTGCGCCACATCTGGGATCACGGCCTGGCTCGCGCCCTCGGGGTCGAGTCCGGCCACGAACCAGGGTCGGAGGCCGGCGAGTCGGCTCCGTCGGCCTCGCGAGCCTAGCCGTGTGCGGCATCTTCGGCGCAGTGACGCCCGGCGCGGATGCCGCGGCACTGACCGCACTGGGCGTCTTCTCACTCCAGCACCGCGGCCAGGAGTCGGCCGGCATCGCGGTCAGCGACGGCGAGCAGCTGATGCTCTACAAGGACCTCGGCCTTGTCGCTCAGGTCCTCGACGAACGGCGCCTGCCGAGTCTGCGCGGGTCGCTCGCCATCGCCCACTGCCGCTATTCCACCACGGGGTCCACGATCTGGGAGAATGCCCAGCCGACCTTCCGTATGGGCCGTGGCAAGTCGATCGCCATCGGCCACAACGGCAACCTCGTGAACACGCGCGAGCTGCTGGCGAGGCTGGAGGGCGGAAAGTCGAGGCTGCCGGCCACGACCGACACAGAGCTCCTCACAGCTCTCCTGGCGGACGATCCATCCGGCGACACGGTCGAGGCGCTCAAGAGGGTCCTGCCGACGGTCCAGGGCGCCTATTCGCTGGCGATACTCGACGAGAAGCGCGTCATCGGCGTTCGCGACCCGTACGGCTTTCGGCCGCTCGTACTGGGGCGGATCGAGCCGGCGGCCGACGACCCGGAGGGCAAGCACTCGGGTGCGTGGGTGATCAGCTCCGAATCGGCGGCGATCGAAGTCGCCGGCGGAACCGTCGTCCGGGACATCGAGCCGGGCGAGATCGTCATCCTCGAGGAGGGAAAAGAGCCGGTATCCGTCCGCTTCGCCATAGGTCACGAACAGCTCTGCGTCTTCGAGCTGATCTATTTCGGCCGGCCCGATTCATACATGCTCGGTCGGAACCTCTACGAGGCGCGGCGGCGGATGGGCGTCGCCCTTGCCAACGAGGCGCCGGTCGAGGCCGACATGGTCATGCCCGTCCCCGACACCGGCGCGCCCGCTGCAGCCGGCTTCGCCGAGGGTTCCGGTTTGCCCTACAGGGAAGGGATGGTCCGCAACCGATATTCGGGCCGGACGTTCATCCAGCCCTCGCAGGCCATGCGCCAGCGCGGCGTCACCGTCAAGCTGAGTCCGCTGCGCGAGGTCGTCGCGGGCAAGCGACTCGTCGTAGTCGACGATTCGATCGTCCGCGGCACCACCACCCGCCAGATAGTGGCCCTTCTCCGCAAGGCCGGCGCCACCGAGGTTCACCTCCGCATCAGCTCGCCGCCGATCCACCACCCGTGCTTCTACGGCATCGATACGCAGATCGAGACGGAGCTGATCGCCTCGACGCATTCTGTGGAGGAGATCCGGGAGTTCGTTGGCGCCGACTCGCTGACCTTCCTCTCGATCGGCGGGGTTCTCTCCGCCCTCGATCTGCCGTACGAGCGGTTCTGCTTCGCCTGCTTCGACGGCCGCTACCCGGTCCCGGTCCCGTACGACACGGCCCGCCACAAATTCGTCCTGGAGGACGCGGAAGGCGAGCCGGTATCCCAGGGCGAGGCCGAAGCGATCGCCACGATCCACCCCCATGAGTGACCTCGGCGGCCCGTCCGGGACAGGCGGCACCCGCGACGCGCGCGATAGGCCCGGGGGAGGCGGCACGCGAGACGCGCGCAGCACGTCCGACGCGCGTGGCACCCCCGCCGCCCCAGTTGCGAGCCCGGGCGCAAAGAGGGGTGGGGCCTGGGACGCCTACCGCCGCGCGGGCGTCGACATCGAAGCCGGCGAGCGGGCGGTCGAGTTGATGAGAGCCTCGGTCGCTGCCACGCGCCGCCCCGAGGTGATCGGCGGCCTGGGCGGCTTCGCTTCTGCGATGGCCCTGCCTGCGGGCATGCGCGAGCCGGTCCTGGTCAGCTCCACCGATGGCGTCGGCACGAAGACTGCGATCGCGATGGCTCTCGGCCGGTACGACACCGTGGGCCACGACCTGGTGGCGATGTGCGCCGACGACCTGGTCTGCGCCGGCGCCGAACCTCTCTTCTTCCTCGACTACATCGCCGTCGGTCGCCTGTACCCCGAGCGAGTGGCGGCGATGGTGGCCTCGATCGCCGACGGCTGCCGCCTGGCCGGCTGTTCGCTGATAGGCGGCGAGACGGCCGAGCATCCCGGGTTGATGGAGCCGGACGAGTTCGACATGGCCGGCTTCTGCGTCGGCGTCGCCGAACGCGATCGGCTCATCGATGGAACGGCGGCACGATCAGGTGACGCGCTTATCGGCATAGCTTCGTCGGGGCTGCACAGCAACGGCTTCTCATTGGTCCGGCGGATTCTCGCGGACGCAGAGGTACCGCTGGACGAGGGTTACGCCGAGCTCGTCGGCCGGATACTCGGCCCGGCCACGGCCCCCGAGCCAGAAACGCGGCCGCTGAGCCTGGGCGAGGTGCTTCTCACCCCCACGAGGATCTACTCCGGCGCCATCGTGCGACTGCGAGCACGGCTTGACGAGGAGGGCTACGCGCTCAACGGGGTGGCCCACATTACCGGCGGCGGGCTGCCCGGAAATCTGCCGCGTGCTCTGCCCGATGGGCTTGGTGCGCGGGTTCATCCGGCCCGCTGGCCGATGCCGTCGATCATGCCGCTCATCGGTGCGCTGGGCGGTCTTTCCCACGCCGAGCTGCGGTCGACCTTCAACGGCGGGGTCGGGATGGCCTGCGTCGTGCCGGCCGGGGCGGCGGCGATGGCGATCGCGAGCCTCGAGAGCGACGGCCTCCCCGCCTGGCACATCGGCGACGTCGTGGCGGTCGACTCGCCCGGGGCACGCTACATGGAATCCTGGGGGACCAGGGCAGGTTGAGGGCGCCCGTCGGCGCCGGACGGTACCACACGGAGGAGGAACGGCGTGGCGCATCGGATCGCGGTAGGGGTCTCTGGAACCGGCAGCAATCTGCGCGCTCTGCACGCGGCGGCGTGGCGTGGCGCGCTCGATGCCGAAATTGCACTCGTCTTCGCCGACCGCCCGTGTGAAGCCCTAGATTGGGCGGTCGAGCAGGGCATCGAGGCGCTGCTGGTACCCGCGGCGCCACACGGCGACGAGGCGGCCAGAGCCGATGAGGACCGGATCCTCGCCGAGTCGGTCTCGGCGGTCGCGCCGGATCTCGTGGTGCTGGCGGGCTATATGCGGATCGTCGGGCCGGCCATGCTCGCGGCGTTCCGTGGCAAGCTGCTCAATCTTCACCCGGCGCTCCTGCCTGCCTTTCCCGGCGCTCACGCCGTCCGCGACGCGCTTGCCGCTGGCGTGAAGGTCACCGGCGTGACCGTCCACTTCGTCGATGCCTCTCTCGACGGCGGCCCGATCGTGACACAGGACGCGGTCCCAGTTCTGGCGGGCGACACGGAAGCGGCACTGTTCGAGCGGATCCACGCGGTCGAGCATCGGCTGCTGCCGCGCGCCGTCGGCCTGGCCCTGGCGGGCGTCCTGACGATCGAACCGGACGGCCGAACCGTTCGCATCGACGCCGCCCGAGCGGCCGAGACGCTGCCCGTGCCGAAGCGAGCCCTGCTTTCGGTCTCCGACAAGACCGGGCTGGCCGAGTTCGGGGCGGGGCTGGCTCGCCTGGGCTTCGAGCTGGTTTCCACCGGAGGAACGGCGCGGGCGTTACGCGGCGCCGGTCTGCCCGTCACCGACGTCGCCGCGGTCACGGGGTTCCCGGAGATGCTCGACGGGCGCGTCAAGACGCTCCACCCGCGTATCCACGGCGGGATCCTGGCCGACCGCCGGCTGGCCTCGCATCGCGAGGAGCTGGCCGCCGCGGCGATCGATCCATTCGACCTGGTGGTGGTCAACCTGTATCCGTTTGCTGCTGCGGCTGAGAAGCCGGGTATCTCGTTCGGCGACCTGGTCGAGGAGATCGACATCGGCGGGCCGTCAATGGTCCGCGCGGCGGCGAAGAACCACGCCTCGGTCGCCGTCGTCACCTCGCCGGATCGATATGCGGCCGTGCTCCAGGAGCTGGAGATGAACGGTCGGGTGGGGGAGGGCCTGCGTTCGGCCCTGGCGGTCGAAGCCTTTCGGCATACCGGCGCATATGACGCCCGGATCGCCGCCGAGCTGCCCGGCCGGATGGCCGCTGCTGGCGTCGACCTGCCGGACGAGCCCGGTCTGCCCGGCTCGGCCGACCCGTATCCGCCGACCCTGGTCGTTGGCCTGGAGAAAGTGGAGACGCTCCGCTACGGCGAGAACCCCCACCAGCAGGCGGCGCGGTACCGGCGACCCGGGACCGGCAGGTGGGCCGGGCCGTTCGCGCTGGGCGGCTCCATCCTTCAAGGCAAGGCCCTGAGCTACAACAACGTTCTGGACGCCTCGGGCGCCGACGCGATAGCCCGTGGGCTGCGTGGCCCGGCCTGTGTCGTCGTGAAGCACACGAACCCATGCGGCGCCGCGGAGCGCGCGACCCTCGCCGAAGCGTGGCTGGCGGCGCTGGCCGGAGATCCAGTCTCCGCGTACGGTGGCGTGGTGGCACTGACACGCGAGGTCGATGCCGCCACCGCCGCGGGGCTCGCCACGATATTCCTCGAAGTGATCGTGGCTCCGTCGTATTCGCCGGAGGCGCTCGCGATTCTTGCCCGCCGAACCAACCTGCGGCTACTCGAGGATCCGGTCCTCGGGTCGAGCGAGGCGGCGCCAGCACCGGATCCGCTCGGCTCGATTCGGGTAGCCGGCGGGGGCGTGCTCGTCACTGCTCCGGACGTCCTCCCCGACGACCCGGCGAGGTGGAGGCTGGCCACCTCCCGCACCCCCTCCGAGGGCGAGATGCGCGACCTCGACCTGGCCTGGCGGCTCTGCCGCGGCGTGGTCTCTAATGCGATCGTGCTGGTCAAGGACGGGATGGAGATCGGCCTGGGATCGGGCCAGACGAGCCGTGTCGACGCCGCGCGCCAGGCCGTCGCCAAGGCGATCGCGTTCCACGGGGCCGAGGCCCTGCGTGGGGCCGCCTGCGGCTCGGACGCGTTCTATCCGTTCCCGGACGCGGTCCAGGTTTGCCTCGATGCGGGCGTGACTGCCTTCGCGCAGCCCGGCGGTTCTGTGCGCGACGCGGAGGTTCTGGAGGTTGCGGAGAAGGCCGGCGCCTCGATGCTGATCACGGGCGTTCGCCACTTCCGCCACTGAGATCGAACCGATCTTCTCGAGCTGGTCTGCCAAACGCCCTGCGGCCCAGGGTCACGCCGTGCCAATCACTTGACCGTCTTGAGGTCCTCTTCGATCGGCTCGCGGTCGTTCGGATCGGCGATCGCTTTCGCCGTGGCGCGGGCTTTGGAGAGCCAGGCGTTCTTCTCGTCCTTGTTGCCGGCCAGAGCATGCGCTCGGGCAAGCGCCTCGTAGGCGTAGGCCTCATCCCAGTTCTCACCGCCGCCGAACTCGGTCAGCAGCTCCAGGCAACGACGGGCGTGCCAGATTGCCGGTTCGGGGCGTCCAAGCACGGCGTAGACGCGCGAGCAGAGCCACTCGCCGCGGACGAGCGTAATCGAGTCGCCCGTGTTGCCCCAGTGGTAGCGCGAGGCGTGGGCCGCGTGCAGCATCTCGTCGTCCTGCTCGGGCCGTCGTTTTGGCAGGTCGAGCAGCCGCCAGACTTCGTTGAAGAGGCCCGCCGCCAGGCGGCGTTCGGTGTCTCGATCCAGATCGGGCAGCTTCGTGGGCGGCATGACGCCGCCAGTTTCGGCCAGAGGGCGGTCATGGGTCAATGATGCCTCGCCCAGCGATCGCAAGGCCCTCGTGCACCAAGGCCGCTAGACCTCGATCGACCCACCTGCGACGTTGCCGAATGTTCATCTGCCAGGCCCGCCGGCGTGTCGCCTGCTACCATCGGGCGCCATGAGCCCTCGCTTCTACGTCACCACTTCCATCGCCTATGCCAACAACCGGCCCGGGCTCCACACGCTCTACGAGGTCATCGGAGCGGACGTCCTGGCACGCTGGCACCGGATGAAGGGCGACGACACGCGATTCCTAACTGGCACCGACGAGCATTCGGTCAACATCGCCCAGCGGGCGGCTGAGCTTGGCAGGGAACCCAGAGAGTTCATCGACGAGATGGTCGGGCTCTTCCGCACGGCCGAGGACGCCCTCCTGATCAGGCCCGATCGATTCATCCGCACGACCGATCCCGATCACGTCCGCTCGGCCCAGGAGATGGTCCGGCGCGCCTACGACAACGGCGACATCTACCTCGGCACATACGAGGGCTGGTATTGCCCGGCCGAGGGGTTCAAGGCCCCGTCCGACGTGATCGAATTGCCCGAAGGCACGCGCTGCCCGAACCACCCGACGGTGCCTCTCCAGTGGCTCTCGGAGCACAACTGGTTCTTCCGGCTTTCGGCCTACCAGGAGAGGCTCGAGCGGCATTTCGAGGAGCATCCGGACTTCGCCCAGCCTGACTATCGGCGCAACGAGATGCTCGGCTTCATCCGCGGTGGCCTCGAAGATTTCTCGATAAGTCGTGCCGGCGCCACGTGGGGCATCCCGTTCCCGATCATGCCGGACGGCTCTTCGTCGCAGCGGCCCGATGGGACGTGGGATCCTGCCGCCGGCACGATCTACGTCTGGTACGACGCTTTGATCAACTACGTGACCGGCGCCGGTTTCCCCGACGACGCGGCGGCGTTCGAGCGCTGGTGGCCGGCCGACCTACATGTGATCGGCAAGGACATCGCTCGCTTCCACACGATCTACTGGCCGGCGATGCTCTGGAGTGCCGGTCTGGAGGCGCCGCGCCACGTCTGGATCCACGGCTTCCTGCTTGCCCAGGGTGAGCGGATGAGCAAGAGCCTGGGCAACTTCCTCGACCCCGTGGACGTGGTCAAGACTCTGGGAGCCGACGGCGCCCGCTACGTCGCCCTGCGAGAGGTCGCCTTCGACCGCGACACGGACGTCTCATGGGACTCCTTTGTTCGCCGCTACAACGCCGACCTCGCCAACGACTTCGGCAACCTCTTGAACCGGACCATCCCGATGGCGAACCGCTACTTCGGTGGCGAGCGGCCGTCCCCCGGGCCCGAGGCGGGAATGGCGAAGGCCTGGACGGAGACGCTGGCCACTTATCGGGGGCGGCTGGAGAGTTGCCTGTTGCACGACGCGCTATCCGTCCTGTGGGAGTTCGTCGGCGCGGCGAACCGGCTCGTCGAAGCGGAGCAGCCATGGGCGCTGGCGAAGGCGATGAAGGCGGGTGACGCGGAGGCAGGCGTCCGTCTGCGGGCGGTTCTCGGCGATCTCGTCGAAGCGTGCCGGCTGATTGCGCTGGCAGCGGCGCCCTTTATCCCGACCGCGGCGCCGCGGGCGCTGACCCAACTCGGCTACGTCTACCCATACGGCCCGGATGGCAACGGCGGTCCGGCGTTGCTCGACGAGCTGCGTTGGGGGGCCCACGCCGGCGAGGCCGGCAGCCTGGCCACGGCCGAGCCGCTCTTCCCGCGCATCGAGGCCGAGGCTGTCGCGCCAGCGGCGGGCTGAGGCCGGCCGTCCCTGCTACCGATGAGGCTCGTCGACAGCCACGCCCACCTGCAAGCGGATGCGTTCGCGGCCGACCGGGCGGCGGTCATCGACTCCACGCGAGAGGCGGGCATCGAGCGGCTGCTCGTGCCCGGCTGGGACGCAGGCTCGTCGGCGGCGGCTGTCGAGCTGGCGTCCGAACACGGTTGGATCGAAGCGGCGGTCGGCATCCACCCTCACGACGCCGCATTGGCGACCGACGGGGATTGGGAGGCCGTGGTGGAGCTTGCGGCGGACCGGCACGTCGCCGGGATAGGGGAGACCGGCCTCGACTTCGACCGCATGCACTCGCCGCCGGAAGCGCAGCTCGCAAACCTCCGACGCCACCTGCGCCTCGCCCTGGCGACGGGCAAGCCGGCGATTCTCCACTGCCGCTCCGCGGCCGGAGCGCGCGACGCCCAGGACGCGCTGATCGCCGAGCTCCGCGCCGCCGGCTTCGGGCAGGGAGCTGCCCGAGCGGCGTTCGGCGATCGCCCGGCTGCCGTCCTGCATTCGTTCTCGGGACCGGTCGACTACGCTGCGGCGGCGCTCGAGCTCGGGCTAGCCGTCTCGTTCGGCGGCCTCGTCTTCCGGCAGGGCGAAGAGTCCTCGGCCGAGGTCGCGCGGCTCGTCCCGCGTGATCGGCTGCTGATCGAGACCGACGCTCCGTACCTCGCGCCGCCCGGCGTTCCGCGCGGGTCCGTGCCCGGCTTCCCCGGCCGGCGCAACTCGCCGCAGTGGGTTCGCGTCACCGGGGAGTGGCTTGCGGAGCAGATCGGCGAGTCCCTCGATACGATTGGGCCGGGCCTCGTCGCGGCCTACGACTCAACCTTCCGGGGCCATCTACGGGCCTGAAGACCGCTTCCCACCCGCGGCGGGGCCGGATGCCATCGAGGAGACGAGCATGACGGACCGGAGCTTCCAGCGCGCCAACGACGAGTCGCGGCAGCGGCTCGCACGCCTAGTCGCCATGCTCACCCCGGCCACGCTCGAGGTCGACCTCGGCGAGGGCTGGACCGTTGCGTCGGCGCTGGCTCACACGGGGTTTTGGGACCGCTGGCAGGCTGAGCGCTGGACCGAAATGCTCGCCGGAAGATGGACCGCCGATGACGAATCGGTCATCGGCGCCGAACACCTGGCCAACTCATCCCTGCACCCGTACTGGTCCGGCGTTACAGCCGAGAACATTCCCGCCCTCGCGGTCGAAGCGGCGACAAGTCTGGATGCGCTCATCGCGAGCGCCCCGGACGCGATCGTCGACGCACTGGAGGGGACGCCGAGCGCGTATTTGCTGCATCGGCATCGCCACCGCGGCGAGCACCTCGACCAAATCGAGCGCAGCCTAGCCGCCGCGGTGCCGCTCGACCGCTCTTTCGTCGAGCGGAACGCCGAGTCTAGACGCCGCCTGGCGGGGATCCTCGGGCGACTGACGGCTGAGGATCTCGCCCGCCGAACCGCGGCAACCGATGAGGGCAGCTGGACCGTGGCCCAGGTTCTCGGCCATCTGGCGTTCTGGGATCGGTCGATGGAGACACGCTGGCTGATGGCCCAAGCCGCTGCGCCGGATGGTGGCTCGTTCGAGCCGGCCAGCATCCCGGGCGGGATGACGGAGGCCATCAACCGGCCGCTGGCCTCGCTTCTGGGGGCATGGACCGTGCGGATCGGCCTCGACATCGGGGCGGAGGCTCTCGCCGCAGCCGAATCCGTCGATGCCCTGCTGGTCTCTCTGGGCGAGAGGCTGCCGGCTGGCGTCGCGGCGACGCGGCCGCATCTGGTCAGCCGCTGGATCCACCGAGAGCCCCATCTGGCCTCGATCGAGGCGGCTCTCGCCGGCACCGGCGGCCCGGAAGGCCGTCGCTGATCCAGCCGGACGAGGGCCCCAGGTTTGGCCCCGAAGCGGGCCGCGGTGTCCCCGCGCCCCACTTCGTCGAAAATGGATGCCGCACAGCCAGAAACCGCAGTACCATCGCCGGGTCATCAGTCAACGTATTCATTTGGCTGGCCATTATTCGACGGAGGGATCATCCATGCTCACGCTCAAGGGCCGCTCCGGTCAGGGACTTGCCGAATACGCCCTCATCCTGGCTCTGATCGCAATCGCCGCGGTGCTCGCGCTCCTTTTCCTGAGCGGCACCATCCAGAGCATCCTCAGCGCCGTCGGCGCTGCGATGTAGAAGTTCTCTGATCGACGCGATGATCCTGAGTCCGACCGCCCATGCACGCGGTCAAGGACTTGCGGAATACGCTCTCATCCTGGCTCTGATCGCAGTCGTCGCCGTCAGCGCCCTGATGTTCCTCGGTGGAGGACTCAGCACCATCCTCAGCGTCATCGGCACGTCGATCTAGAACGAAGATCGAGAAACGGGCGGCCCAGGCCGCCCGTTTCCGATCCCCTGCGATCCTCTCGCTCCCGGTCAGCTCTTCTTGCGAGCCTTCCAGACTTCCTCCGTTGGCCAGCGCCGTGCCCAGACCGGGTCGACCCAGGGGTATTTGGTGGTGGCTCCCTCCGGCGCCTGGATCTCTATCAGGTCCTCGATCTCGAAGCCACTCTTCCGGAGCAGGCGGATCATCTCGCCATGCGGCAGATGGAACTCCACCGACTCGTCGCTCGGCCATTCGAAGCGGCAGGCGCCAAACTGGTCGCTCAGCAGCCGATCCGTGGGCGGCTTGTCGTCCTCGTCGGGGCAGCACAGGATGAAGAGGAAAGCGTTGCCGAGGAACCTCAGACGACCTCCCGGACGAAGCAGGCGAGCAGCCTCGGGTATCCAGAGGTAGGGGTCGGCCCAGATCGCCGCCCCGTACTCCGAGATGGCGAGGTCGAACGAGGCGTCGGGGTAGGGGACCGACTCGGCGTTCCCCAGCAGCAGCGGGAACTCGAGCTTGTGCTTGACCTGAAGAGTGCGCGCCGTTTCCAGCTGCTTCGGTGAGTTGTCGATGCCGACCGGTCTGGCCCCGCGGCGCGCGAGCCACGCCGAGACATAGGCCGTGCCGCACCCGAGCTCGATGACGTCCCGGCCCTCAACGTCGTCCAGCAGCCGTAGCTGGCTTTCGGGAATGCCCCAGATCCCCCAGTCTGGTTCATGGGCGGCCCAGTTGCGCTGGCCGCCGGCCACCCAGTCGGGCGCCCAGCGATCCCAGACGGCGCGGTTGCGCAGGACATGGTCGGGCAACTCGGCAGATGTCATCTCACTTCGCCTTTTCTGCAGGCGCCGCCGCGGCGCCGTCCGAGGCATTGGCATGGGCCTCGGCAATGACCGAGACGTTCTCTCAAGCCGTGTCGGAAATGCCCGCCTCCGAGGATACGACGCGCTCCTCCGCAGCAGCCAGGCCGCCGCAGGGAGCCCGCGCTTGACAGCCCCAACGGCCCTGGTTAGGCTGTTAGCACTCTCGATGGTAGAGTGCTAATTCGACCGAGCAGCGTCGTCGCGGCGTGACGGAGGAGCCTTCGGGTCCGTCATCGCGCACCGCGAGGGCCCGCGGGCTCGCCCGCTGAAGCGGTCGATGAGCTCGGGCAAGAGCGTCGCCCGGCCTCGGCCGGTATCGACAGGCTACGTCCAGGAGTTGCGACGGCAGGCATTCGCCGCCGTCTTCAGGAGGAAATGCGCGTTGGCAACGGCAACAGCGACCAGCAAGAAGCTGAAGCCCCTCGGCGACCGCGTCGTCATCAAGCCCACCCCTCGCGAAGACATGACCAAGAGCGGCATCGTCCTGCCGGACACGGCCAAGGAGAAGCCGATGGAGGGAGTCATCCTCGCTGCCGGACCGGGCAAGACGCTCGATGACGGCAAGCGCGAAGCGATGGACGTCAAGGTCGGCGACCGGGTCCTGTACGCAAAGTACGCCGGCACCGAGTTCAAGGTGGATGGCGAGGATCTCCTCATCGTGAGCCAGAAGGACATCCTGGCGATCGTCGAGAACTAGACGACCCCGACAGCGGCGTCGATCACCCACTCGGCCTCTGGGGCGACTCGGACGGCCGGAGTAGTGCGGAGGAACATCAGACTTGGCTAAGCAGATCGTCTTCGACGAGGCAGCTCGTCGATCCCTCAAGCGCGGCGTGGACCGCCTCGCCGAGGCCGTCAAGGTCACGATCGGCCCCAAGGGACGGAACGTCGTCCTGGACAAGAAGTTCGGCTCGCCGACGATCACCAACGACGGCGTGACCATCGCTCGCGACATCGAGCTGGAAGACCCGTTCGAGAACATGGGCGCCCAGCTTCTCAAGGAAGTCGCGACCAAGACAGACGACGTGGCCGGCGACGGCACGACGACAGCCGTGGTCTTGGGTCAGGCCATGATCAACGAGGGCATTCGCAACGTAACGGCCGGCGCGAACCCGATGCAGATCCGCATCGGTATCGAGAAGGCCGTCACTGCCGTGGTCGACGAGATCAAGAAGCAGTCGCGCCCGATCGACTCCCGCGAGGAGATCGCCGCGATCGCCACGATCTCGGCCGCCGATCCGGAGGTCGGCGAGATCATCGCCGAGGTCATGGACAAGGTCGGCAAGGACGGCGTGGTCACGGTCGAGGAAGGCCAGTCCCTCGGTCTCGAGAAGGAATACACCGAGGGCATGCAGTTCGATCGCGGCTATCTCTCGGCCTATTTCGTTACCAACGCCGATCGGATGGAGACGGTCCTCGACAACCCCAAGATCCTGATCACCGACCGCAAGATCTCGGCCGTCCCGGACATGCTGCCGGCGCTCGAGAAGGCCGTCCAGATCGGCCGCCCGGTCCTGATCATCGCCGAGGATGTCGACGGCGAGGCGCTCGCCACGCTTGTAGTGAACAAGCTCCGCGGCACCGTCTCGGTCCTGGCCGTCAAGGCTCCGGGCTTTGGCGATCGGCGCAAGGAGATGCTCCGCGACATCGCAATCCTGACCGGCGGCACCGTGATCAGCGAGGAGATCGGCCGCAAGCTCGACTCCGTGACGATCGAGGACCTCGGCGAGGCCCGACGTGTCGTCGCCACCAAGGACGACACCACCATCGTCGACGGCGCCGGCGCGCCGGAGGCCGTGAAGGCTCGGATCGCCCAGATCCGTACGCAGATCGAGGACACCACCTCCGACTACGACCGTGAGAAGCTCCAGGAGCGCCTCGCCAAGCTCGCCGGCGGCGTTGCCGTCATCAAGGTTGGCGCAGCCACAGAGGTCGAGCTCAAGGAGAAGAAGCACCGCATCGAGGACGCTCTGTCCACCGTGCGGGCCGGCATCGAGGAAGGAATGGTCGCCGGTGGCGGCGCAACCCTCCTCCACTGCCAGGCCGTCCTGGGGAAGCTCAAGCTCGGCGAGGCCGACGCCCAGGTCGGCGTAGACATCGTCCGCCGGGCGCTCGAATACCCGATCCGCCAGATCGCCGACAATGCCGGCGCTCACGGCGAAGTCGTGGTGGAGCAGGTCCGCGGCATGAAGGTCGGCTTCGGCTACGACGCCTTGAAGGGCGAGTACGGCGACATGTTCGAGAAGGGCATCGTCGACGCGGCTAAGGTGACTCGCTCCGCTCTCGAGAACGCCGCCTCGATTGCCAAAATGGTCCTGACGACGGAGACGCTCATCACGGACCTGCCCGAAAAGAAGGAGGCCGCCGGCGGCGGTCACAACCACGGCGGGGAGATGGACTTCTAGGTTCGGTTCAAGCGCACTAGAGCCGGACGGACGAGCGCAGACGGAGGCGGCAATCAGCACCGTAGCGAGCGCACCTGAATGGGCGTGAGCGAGGAGCGCATGAGCCAACGCCAGAATGCGCCGGCCGACCGGCGAGAAGAAGCCCCGGGCGAGTTTCGCCCGGGGCTTCTTTGATTACAGAGTGAGACACCACTTCGTTTGTCGGGCGCAAGTTTGACAGGTCAACCCGGCGGCCCAATCCTGATCCCGGTAGCAAGCCCAAGAGGAGGTGCACCTTGATCCGCCTGCCCAAGCCGGCACTAGCCGTGTTCGCGGGATTGGTCGTTGTCTTCGCCAGTGCGTGCGGCAGTAGCTCCGGGACGCCAGGACCGGCTGCCACCGGAGCAGGGGGCGGTACTGCGAACCCGACGAGTGTCGGTTCGGTCGCCCCGACCGTCAACGCCAATGACCCGAATTCGATCATCACGTCCGTGATCAGCGGTGGAGCGGACATCAAGTCGTTCCATATCAAGCTCGCCGTAAGCGGCACCATCAAGGCCGCGGCGCTAAAGTCTGAGGCGGGCACCTCCGGCATCCCGATCACCGGCGACGTCAAGCTGGACGGAACGGCCATCGAGGGCGACGTTGACGTTGCCAACCAGGCCGCTCACCTGACGCTCAATGTGCCGGCCATGGCGATGCTGGGCGGCGTCCCGATAACGGGCGACGTAGTCGTCGTGAACAACACTCTCTACTACAAGGTCAGCCTGCTCGGGCCGAAGTACACCAAGACCGACCTCGGCAGCCTTACCAGCTCGTTGCCGGTCCCGACGGCACTCCCGTCGCCCGGCGCGTCGGCATTGGCCGGCCTGACGGACGAGATCAACCAGCTGCGCACCCAGATGCAGCAGGCGGGCGTCACGGCGACACTGGTCGGCGTCGAACAGATCGGTGGCCAGGACGCTAACCACATCAACATCTCGGTCCCGATCGACAAGATCAACGCGGCGATCGCCGCTCAGGCGAGCCCCGGTACCAACATGAAGGTCGACTCTGCGTCGGTCGACTTCTGGGTCTACAAGTCAAACAACCGTCTTGCCCAGGTCGAGCTCAAGGGTGCGTCGTCGACACTCGGCAGCCTCGATCTCATGATCACCGTGACGAACTACGACCAGCCGGTCACAGTCGCGGCACCGGCCGCGAGCGACGTCAACCCGTAAGGGCAAGGCAAACCCTCGCCATCAAGCGGAACCCCGGGCCAATCGCCCGGGGTTCCGCCTTGTCTATCGGGGAGCTGGGCAGCGCCGTCGGTTCGCGGCGACAACATCACCCTGGGTTGCGGACCCGAAAGCGCTGGGTAGTCCTCCTTTCAGGTCGCGGCCTGCCCGGTGCGGGTAAACTGCCACAGGCCGTTGTGTGCGGCGGGCGGTTGAGCGCGTTGCGGTCGAACCGCCGGCATCTCGTGTGGAGGACTCAGGTGTCTCGTCGCAAATCGTTCGCAACCGCAGCCGCCGGCGCCCTCGCCGTGCTGACGCTCGTCGCCGCTTGCAGCGCGGCGCCCTTGACCGACGCACGGCAGATCCTTACCAAGGCGCAGACGTCCCTGGCGAACCTCCAGTCTGTCCACTTCCACATCGAGGCCGGAGGCCAGTTCATCGTCGGGGTCGTGGCGGCGTCACCTACGCCTGCGATCACTGCCACGCCCGTTCCGGCGGTCTCGGCGACGGCCTCCGCCTCGGCCTCTGCATCGGTGGGAGCTTCGGGCTCGGCGAGCGCCCACCCGTCGTCCTCGGCGTCCGCGAGCCCTTCCGCGACACCCACTCCGACCCCGACCCCAACTCCAACGCCCACCCCCACTCCTACGCCGACGCCCACGCCGTCATCCTCCGCTTCGGCGGGCCCGACCCCAACCCCCGTCTACACCTCGGTTCCAGTGCCCCTTAGCGGAACTGTTGCCGACGGCGACATCGACTTCGCGAACAAGACGGCCCATGTGACCGGCGGTCTGCCGGGCCTGCCGGGCTTCTCGGGCGAGCTGATCGTGGTCGATCCGTACGCCTACTCTCGTCCGTACGGTGCCACCAAATACGTGATGGCGGGCGACTCGGATCTGTCGATCAACCCGGCGCTGTCCAGCGGCCCGGAGTTCATCGTCACGCAGATACTCGCCGTCGCCAACGACCCGGGCCTGAGCCCCGTTCTGGTCGGGACGGAGCCTGAGCCGAGCGGTCCCTGCTATCACATCCGCGTCAGCGTGACCCAGAGCGCACTCAACTCGAAGCTGTCGAGCTCGACCGTTGTGCAGGCACTCGGCAGCGGCAAGCTCGACCTGTGGATCACCCAGGGCGATTTCGAGCTCGAGAGGCTGGAGTTCTCGACCAGCGACCCGAACGCCGGTGCAGCGGCCGTCCGGCTCGTGCTGTCGAACTGGAACAAGGTCTCACCGATCGTGCCTCCGCCGGCCAGCGAGTTCGACATCCCGGCCCTCCAGTCGGCTGGGTACTAGGCGCCGGGGCCCCAAGCCTGGATGAATTGGGGGCCCATACAATTCACCGGTGAGTCCAAGTCGAAGCCGCGGGCGGCAGGCCCGAGTTGAACATCTCCGCGAGGGCGCGGGATCGAAGCCGATAGGCGGCCGGTTGGACCTGTCGCTCGAAGCGGCCGCGACGGACGCGCATGCGTCGAGCGGCGCCGTACCCGCAGACCCAGGGATCGATCCGCCGTTCCCGCCGGAGGAACCGCCTCCACCCGAGGAGGCACCGGCTGAAGCCTTCGACGGGCCCCGGATCGAGCCCCGCGAACCTTCGCCGTTCGAGCCCGAACCGGTTGCTCTGGCGGAGAGACAGGCGGCCACCGAGGCACTGGCCACGCGGATTCTGGCGCGCTTGAATCCGGAGCAGCAACGCGCCGTCAGCACGGTGGACGGCCCCGTGCTGATACTCGCCGGCGCAGGCAGCGGGAAGACGCGGGTGCTGGCCCATCGTGTCGCCTACCTGGTGGGCGTCAGGGGCGTCCGGCCGTGGCAGATCCTGGCCGTCACCTTCACCAACAAGGCGGCCGCCGAGTTGCGGGCTCGCATAACCGGGCTGGTGGGGGAAGAGGCAGGCCGTGAGGTCGCGATGGGCACGTTTCACGCCCTGTGCGCCCGCGTGCTGCGGCGCGATGGTGGGGCGATCGGCCTCGACCGCCACTTCGTGGTCTACGACTCGGACGACCAGCAAGCGCTGATGAAGCAGATCCTGCGTGAAGACGATCTGCCGGTCACTGGCGAGTACAAGCCCAGCGCCATTCTGGGAGCCATTTCGCGGGCCAAGAACGAGATGCTAGACGCCGACTTCATCGCGGCGAACGCCCACACCCACCGCGAGCGCGAGATCGCCCGACTGTACCGGCGCTATCAGACGAGGCTGCGGGCGGCGAACGCGCTCGACTTCGACGACCTGCTGCTCGAGGCAGTGCGGCTCTTTCACGACGCGCCCGAGGTGCTCGAGCGATATCAGGGGCGCTGGCGATACCTCCACGTCGACGAGTACCAGGACACGAACCGGCCGCAGTACCTGTGGGTCAAGGCTCTCGCGTCCACCCACCACAACCTGTGCGTCGTCGGCGACGACGACCAGTCGATCTACTCGTGGCGCGGCGCCGACATCCGGAACATCCTCGACTTCGAGGGCGACTACCCGGACGCGACGGTCGTCAAGCTCGAGCAGAACTACCGCTCGACGCAGCTCATCCTCGATGCCGCACACGCCGTGGTTACCCACAACTCCTCGCGCAAGGACAAGAAGCTGTGGACCGACAACGCCGGCGGACGCCAGATCGGGCGCTTCGAGGCCTACAACGAAGAAGAGGAGGCCGAGTGGATAGCCCGCCAGATCGAGGAGCTGACCGGCGGTCGGACCTCGGTGTTGACGCGGCGGGCCGATGAGGACGCCGAGCGCTGGGAGCATGGCGACGTCGCGGTCATGTACCGGACCAACGCCCAGAGCCGCGCCATCGAGGAGGCGTTCCTGCGCTACGGGATCCGCTACCAGCTCGTGGGCGGGACGCGGTTCTATCAGCGCCGTGAGGTCAAGGATGCACTCTCCTACCTGCGTGTTCTGAGAAGCGACACGGACCAGGTCAGCTTCGAGCGGATCCTCAACGTGCCGGCCCGGGGGATCGGCGAGAAGAGCATGGAGGAGCTCCGGGTGGCCGCTGGCGGCGGCAGGAGGGTCCGACCGCCGGCGCCCGGGGCCGGGGCCGAGGCCGGGACCGGTGTTGGGGTGGCCGAACCAGGCGGCGGGGCGGCCCAGACCGAACCCGCGGTCGCCGAAGGCCTCTCGTACTGGAGCGCAATCCTGGCCGGGGCCGACGGAAGATTGGAGACCCTGGGTTCGCGGGCCCGAGGCGCACTGGGCGGCTTCGCGGCCTTGATTGCGCGACTGCGGACCCGGATCGGCGCCCTGCCGTTGCCCGAGCTGCTCGACGCCGTGGTCGAGGAATCGGGCTATCGGGCAATGCTCGCCGACGGCTCAGAAGAGGGCGAGGAACGCTGGGCGAACCTGCTCGAGCTGCGGTCCGTCACTACCCGTTACGACGACCTCACCCCCGACGACGCGCTGGACCGATTCCTCGAGGAGACAGCCCTGGTAGCCGATCAGGATTCGTACGAGGCCGGTGCCGACGCGGTCACGTTGATCACGCTCCACGCCGCAAAAGGGCTCGAGTTCCCGGTCGTCTTCATCGCCGGCCTCGAAGAGGGTGTCTTTCCCCACAGCCGCTCGCTCGACGACGAGAAGCAGCTCGAGGAGGAGCGGCGCCTCGCCTACGTCGGCATCACGAGGGCCAAGCGGCGCCTGTTCCTGTCGCACGCCGCCCGGCGTGCGACCTGGGGGAGCGGCGGCCTCTCCGTCCCGAGCCGGTTCCTATTCGAGATCCCGGCGACCCTCATGACCGGACCGCGCCTGGACCATGCGGAGGATCTCGACGACGATGTGGGCCAGGTCGATCCCGATCTCGTTTTCGGGCGCCGCCTCGGGAGCCGCTTCGGAACGCCGATACGTGCCGGCGGCGGGGCATACCGGAGCGGGAGCGGGTCGGCCGGGGCGCCTCGTATCGGGGAGCAGTTCAAGCCCACGCGCGACCTCGGAGCGCGACGCAAGGCCTACGACTCGGGAGCCCGGTCCGGGAGCCTCAACGTGCCCCGCGGACTGCCGCCACACCACGCCGCGTCCGAGCCCGGGACAACCCCGTTCCGCCCCGCCACCCCGGCGCGTCCCCGGATCCCGGGGGAGCGGCAGTTCCGCGACGGGGATCGGGTCCGGCACCCACGACTCGGAGACGGCATAGTAGTCACATCGAAGCTGACCCGGACCGACGAGGAAGTAACCGTCGCGTTCTCGAACGGCGGCGGCGTCAAGACGCTGCTGGCCAGCATCGCGAACCTGGAGCTGCTCGGATGACTACAATTCCCCCGAAGCGCGCCCTTGCGGCGGCTTTTTGGCGTAAACCGGATTGAACGAAGGCGGGAAAGTCTCGATCATGACCAAGGCGAACGTTTCACGATCAAGTCGCGCCAAGACCGGCGGCAAGGCGGCGAGCGAGCCCTGCTCTTGCTGTGGCATCGCACCCGATCCGCACGGGCGGCCCTTCTCGATCACTTACGACCTGCCCGATGTCACCTTCGAGATCGAGCCGCCGCTGCTCGATACGTGGGGCGAAGATCCCTTCTTTGCCATCAAAAACGTCGGTTTCTTCGTCCGGGTCCTGCTGCCCGTCCAGCTGACGGACGGCTTCTCGGCCGCCATCGGGACGTGGCTGGAGATCGACGCCGACGATTTCCGCAAGGCCTGGCAGAGCTGGAACTTCCCCGAGTACGCCGATCTCGTGATCGAAGGCTACGTGGCCAACGCGGTCGCGCCGTGGGGTCAGTTCCCGCACGCGCTCGTGCGCGCGGTCGTTCGAGACGTCGACCAGGTCCCATACCTGGCGTCCAGCGACGATCCTAAGATCTCCAAGATTCTGGGCGAGACCTGGCCGCATCCGGAGGTCCTGACTCCGTACGCCGACCTGCTCAGGGCAGAGCCGCCCGCAGAGGGCTGAGCAACCTTCGCGCCGTAGCGCACCGGCTGGCATGGCCCACTTGTCGACGGAGCCTCCCCGCCCGTTTCGGCGGTCTGGCTCGTCATTGTTTTTCGCAATCCGGGCGATATTGGCAGCGGGCGCCGATGCGCGTACCATCCCTTGCGCCATACGTAGCATCGGTCTGGAGGGACGGGCAGCCGCCGGGCCTGCCCAGTTCCCGGAGACGGCAGAAGTCCGTTGGCCGATATCTGGGCCTGAAGCGCGGAGCTGGATCGGAACCACCCGGAGCGAGAGTCCGGCGGCATCCAGGTCGCCGACGACCCGCGCAAGGTGCCATGAGCGCATCGAATGTCTTCGTATCGACGTATCCTCCGCGCCGGTGCGGCATCGCCACCTTCACCCGCGACCTGGCTGCCGTAACCGGCGATCGCGAGATAGCGGTCCTGCATCCACCCGACGGGCCGGATATGTATCCATTGGAGGTCAAGCATCGGATCAGGCGTGACGTCCGGGCCGACTACTTTCGTGCGGCAAGTGCCCTGAACCGGTCGGCAGCCGGCGTCGTGTCGGTTCAGCACGAGTATGGGATTTGGGGTGGAGACGACGGCGAATACGTGCTCGACTTTGTGACAGCGCTCGCCAAGCCGGTCGTCACGACACTGCACACGGTTCCGATGAACCCGTCTTCAGGCCAGCGCAGGGTGCTGATGCGCCTGATCGAGGCCAGCGCCGCGAGCGTCGTGATGTCGCGCTCTGCGTCCGAACTCCTCGCGCGTGTCTATGGCGTTGACGCGGGGATCCTCGACGTCGTGCCTCATGGAGTCCCCAACCTGCCTCTGACGGTGCCCCACACGGTCAAACCGCGTATTGGCATGGCGACCGCGCCGATGCTCCTGAGCTTCGGCTTGCTGGGGCCGGGCAAGGGTTACGAGTCCGTCATCGAGGCCATGCCCGCTGTCGTTGGAGTCGAGCCGACCGCCTACTACGTGATCCTGGGGGCCACCCATCCGGAGTTGCTCCGTTGCGAGGGCGAGGCGTACCGCCACAAGTTGATGCACCTCGCGGAGGCCTGTGGCGTGGTGGACCGCGTTCTCTTCGTGGATCGATACGTCAGTCCGTCTGAGCTCGGTACGTGGCTGACGGCTGCCGACATCTTCGTGACTCCGTACCCGAATCCAGACCAGATCGTTTCAGGCACGCTGGCGTACGCCATGGGCGCGGGCAAGGCGATCGTCTCGACTCGCTACAGTTATGCGGTGGAGATGCTTGAGGGGGCTCGCGGCAGGCTCGTGGCCTCCAATTCGGCGGCCGTCCTTGCCGACGCCCTGACCGAGCTGGTCCGCGATCGGGACCTGCGCGATCGTCTCGGGCGGCGGGCGTACGAGTTCAGCAGATCCATGGTGTGGACGGAAGTCGGGGCCCGGTACCGGCGGATCTTCGACCGCGTGCGAGCCCCGAGCCGGCATGCGCTGATCGGGGCCGCGGTAGTTGGTGCCGGTCGTGTTGGTGGATAGCGCCCGGCGATCCCGCGTCGGCCCCGCCCGACGGCCGCTGTACCCGATCTGCCGGGCCCACCTCGACGCCCTGGGCGACGACATCGGGTTGTGGCAACACGCCCGCGGCGCGGTGCCAGACAAGCGCTTCGGCTACTGCACCGACGACGTCGCCCGATCGATGGTCGTGGACGTCTTGCACTCCCGGGAGCTGACGTGGGCCGCCGTCGATGCCGGTATCGGTCGCTCGCTCACGTTTCTCGAAGGAGCCTTCGACGGTGGGTCCGGTCGCTTCCGGAATCTGCGGGCGGCCGGAGGTCGCTGGCTGGATGCCGATGCGTCGGAGGATTGCCACGCCCGAGCGCTGGTTGGGCTGGCGGCGGTCATTGGCGAGATACCCGACACGCGAACAGCCGACCGAGCCGACCGACTCTTCGAACTAGCCCTGCCGGCTGCCGAATCGTTCGGGCAACCGCGCCCGATTTCGGCCGCCTTGCTGGCCTGCGACTCTGCCATCGAGACCGGATGGCCCTCCGAGGCATATCCGACCTTTGAGCGGCTGGCGATCCGTCTCGTCGAGACGTTCGGCGGCGTCGCGACGCGGCCTGCGCTCGTATCAGCACGGGACGATCGCCTGCCCACCGCGGGAAGGGGCCAGATCGGCCAGACCGGCCAACGCCTTGTTTCGGAGTGGCCCTGGCCGGAGCCGGTCCTGACGTACGAGAACGCCCTTATGCCACATTCGCTTATCGCCGCCGGGCGACGTTTGCGTCAGGATGACCTGGTTGCGGGAGGATGTGCGATGCTCGATTGGCTGATCGAGGTTCAGACAGGTGAGGAGGGCGTATTCTCGCCCGTCGGCAACAAGGGCTGGTGGCCCCGGAATGGCCACCGGAGCCAATTCGATCAGCAGCCGATCGAGGCGGCCACGCTGTTGGCGGCGGCGGCGGCTGCATTCAACACAACGGGCCGGCCGCGTTATCTCGACGCCGCGGAAGCGGCCTATGGCTGGTTCCTCGGCGACAACGACGTGGGCGTGGCCGTCGCGGACCCTGCCCGTGGAGCCTGCCACGATGGCCTGGCGCCGGACGGAGTGAACCAGAACCAGGGTGCGGAGTCGACGCTGATGTGGCTGACGGCGGTCGAGCTGATGCGGGAGCTACGGCGCCTGATCGAGCCTCAGGCCGGCAACTCCGCTGCAGATTCCTCGACCCAGGGTGTTGCGTCGCGCCGCGGCGACCGAAGGGCCAGTCTTCACCATGGCTGACGGCAGGAGCCTCTTCGTAAGACATCCCTCCAATCCGATCCTGACGGTGGATGACGTCCCATATCCGGCCAACACGGCCTTCAACCCGGGCGCTGCGCGCGTCAACGGGGAAACTGTGCTGCTGCTGCGTGTGGAAGACCTGCGGGGCATCTCCAGTCTGCTGGTGGCTCGAAGCACCGACGGCATCACGGGTTGGCGAGTCGACGAGAAGCCGCTCCTCGCGCCCGATCCAGATCATCCCGAGGAGGTGTGGGGCTGCGAGGATCCGCGGATTGTCTTCCTGCCCGAACGAGGAGAATGGGCGATCACCTACACCGCCTACAGCAGACGTGGTCCGCTGGTTTCGCTGGCGATGACCAAAGACTTCCGTGAGGTCGAGCGTTTGGGACCGGTTATGCCGCCGGATGACAAGGATGCGGCGCTGTTCTCCCGCCGGTTCGACGGCCGATGGATCTTGGTCCACCGCCCGGCGCCTCTGCGTGGCTCTGCCCACATTTGGATCTCGTACTCGCCGGACCTGCGGCATTGGGGCGACCACGCCCTGCTCCTGGAGGCCCGCGAAGGGGCGTGGTGGGACGCCGTCAAGATAGGGCTCGGCCCGCCGCCGCTGGCAACCCCGGCCGGCTGGCTGATGATGTATCACGGTGCCCACATGACCGCCTCGGGGCCGATCTACCGCGTGGGCCTCGCCCTGCTGGACCTGGAGCATCCGGAGGTCGTGCTGCGTCGTTCCGATGAGTGGGTGCTGGCGCCGACCACGACCTACGAAGCCGTCGGCGACGTCGACAAGGTGATCTTTCCGAACGGCTGGGTGCTCGACGAGGCGGCCGATCGGCTGGCGCTCTACTACGGAGCGGGCGATTCGGTCGTTGGCCTCGCGGAGGCCAGGTTCAGCGAGGTCATGGACTACATGGGGGCGGCGCCGCTGCACCTGCATCGAAGGACATCTGACGCCGACGGCGGCTAGTCCCGACCACACGCTCCACTCCGATCGCCATGGTTGAGACGGCCGCAGCGCTCCACCATGGCGTCTCTCTAGCTCGGCGAGCCGGCTGCGCGACCCTGTCTACGCCGCCTGGACTTGACGTTCCCACGCCCACGCGTTGCCCTGCGCTGAACTCAATCTCCGACGTCGCCTCTCTGCAGGCGGACCTGTTTGAGGAGCCTCTTGAGCCGGTCGATCGTCTCCCGGTCGTCTTCGACCATCAGCATCAGCCGCAGACCGGCCTCGACCAGCGCCAGATCCTCCACGGTCAGCTCCAGGCTGACCGGCGTTTCGATCGTCTGCTTCATCGTCGTCACCTCCGAGCAGCGGCAGACGCCGTGGCTTCCAGCCTAGTCCTCCTGCAGGCGATCGCAAGAGGAGGGATCCCGCGGGCGACAGCGATACGATCTGCCCATGCCCACGGCAACGTTCAAGTTCCACGGGTCGCTCAACGACTTCCTTCCGGCAACGCGGCGCGGCGCGGCGATGGAGTACTGGTTCGCGGGCGGCCCTGCGATCAAGGACGCGATCGAGTCAATTGGCGTTCCACATCCCGAGGTGGACTCGATCCTCACGAACGGAAGACCTGTCGGCTTCCGCTACCGGCTCAGGCCTGGCGACCGAGTCGAGGTCTTCGGGCTCGAAGACCGGGCTCTTCCAGATCGCTCCGGTAGTCGTGGCCTCATTCCCATTGCGCCGCATACCCGACGTTTCGTCCTCGATGGCCATCTCGGCCGGCTGGCCCGTTACCTGCGGATGCTCGGCTTCGACGCGCTCTACGGGAACCGCGCCGGCGACGACGAGCTGGCGGAGGCGTCCGCCCGCGACGAGAGGATCCTGTTGACGCGAGACCGTGGGCTGCTGAAGCGATCGGCCGTCCGCCTGGGCTATCTGGTTCGCAACGACGACCCACGCCGCCAGCTCGACGAGGTCGTGGCCAGGTACGGGCTGGCTGACCTCGCCGCGCCGTTCAGCCGCTGCGTGCGATGCAACGGCGCCCTCGAGCATGTCGACCGCGCGGCGGTGGCCGAGCGACTGGCCGGCGAGCCCAGGACGCTTCGGTATTTCGACACCTTCGGGCGGTGCCTCGATTGCGGCGCGATCTACTGGCAGGGATCTCATTTCGACCGGATGAGCCGGTTGGTGCACCAGGTCGTGCACGACCGACCGGCCATCGTGGACAATCGACCCGGAGTCGACTCACGGATGGAGGGCGACCAATGACCGAGTCGGTGGAGCAGGCGGTTGGGCTGCCGGTGGCGGCCGAGGCGGTCGAGGCCGCCCGAGCCCTAGGCGAAGAGGGCGCCCGGAGCCGGCGCGACGAGCTCGTGCCGATCATCCGGCGTGCCAACGATCTCTACTACGTGGCCGATGCCCCCGAACTGAGCGACGCCGAATACGACCAGCTGATGCGCGAGCTCGTGGCCATCGAGAGCGCCTTTCCGGCCCTGGCCACGCCCGACTCGCCCACCCAACGCGTCGGCGCGGCTCCGGGCGGGACGTTCGGCGAGGTGGTCCATGGGAGGCCGATGCTCTCGCTCGGGAACGTCTTCGACGAGGAGGAGCTGCGCGCCTTCGACCAACGGGTCAGGCGTGGTTTGGGTTTGTCCCCTGCGCCGGCGCCCGCCACAGAATTGCGGTACGTGGCCGAGCTCAAGATCGACGGACTGGCCATATCGCTGCGCTACGAACGCGGCCGCTTCGTCCAGGGGGCGACGCGGGGCGACGGGACGACGGGCGAGGACGTCACCGCGAACCTGCGAACGATATCCGTGCTCCCGGAGCGGCTGCGGGAACCGGCCACGGTGGAGGTTCGCGGCGAGGTTTACATGCCCAAGGCCGAATTCGCCCGGATCAACGCCGAGCGCGAGGAAGCCGGTCTCGCTACCTACGCAAACCCTCGCAACAGTGGCGCGGGATCGCTGCGCCAGCAGGATCCAACCGTGACCGCCGCGCGGCGCCTCTCATCGTGGTCTTACCAGCTGATCGAGGATGGACCGGACGGCAAGCCGGCAGTCGACAGCCAGTCGGCGGCCTTAGCCCGGCTTTTGGCGCTGGGATTCCCGGTCAACCCGGATCGTCGCGAAGGGCTCGACATCGAGGGTGTGATCGGCTTCCTCAACGAATGGCGCGAGAAGCGTCACGACCTTCCGTATGAGACCGACGGGGTGGTCGTGAAGGTGGACCGATTCGACCAGCAGGAGCGACTCGGGCTGGTCGCCCGGGCTCCGCGCTGGGCGATTGCATACAAGTTCCCCCCGGAGCAGGTCGAGACGGTGCTGGAGGACATCGTTCCCTACGTCGGCCGGACCGGGACGCTCACGCCCGTGGCGCATATGCGGCCGGCGAAGGTGGCCGGCTCGACGGTCGGACGCGCCACACTCCACAACCTCGACGAGGTGTGCCGCAAGGACCTCCGGATCGGCGACTGGGTGGTGCTCCAGAAGGCCGGCGACGTGATTCCCGAGGTGGTCCGGTCGATCCCGGAGCGTAGAACCGGCGCCGAGCGGGAGTTCGAGATGCCCTCGGCGTGTCCGGTCTGCGGCACCGCCATCGTGCGCGACGAAGGGGCGGTCCGGCACTACTGCCCGAATCCGCTTTGCCCGGCCCGGCTCTCGCAGGAATTCGCCCACTTTGCCGGGCGCGGCGGCATGGACATCGAGGGTGCCGGCTGGGCGGTCCTCGAGCAGCTTCTCGAACGCGGCCTGGTAAAGACGCGCGGCGACTTCTATCGCCTCACGGTCGACGATCTGGAGAGCCTCGACCGGTTTGCCCGAAAGAGCGCCGAGAACCTGAAGGCTTCGATTGAAAAGTCGCGCCGGCGGCCACTGGCGCGGGTGCTGAACGCGCTCGGCATCCCCCAGGTGGGCGAGCAGACCGCCATCGACCTTGCCGGATGGATGGCCGTGCGCTGGCCGGCAGAAGGCATGGATCCCGCGGACTGGACGGCTCTGGTGGCCCGGTCGCTGCCCGGCGTCACTGCCGAAGAGTTTCAGGAGGTTCCGGGAATAGGCGCCGTGGTGGCGCGGAGCATTGCGGGCTACTTCGGGGACCCGGCCACCGCGGCCGTTCTGGCGGACCTCGTCGACGCGGGCGTGATGGCCGAGCCGCCCGCCAGACGAGTGGCTCCGGGGAGTGGCACTGCCGGCCCTCTCGCGGGCAAGACCGTCGTCGTGACCGGGACCCTCACGGGGTTCGACAGGCCCGCGGCCGAGGAGGCAATTCGGGCCGCCGGCGGCAAGACCGCAGGTTCCGTCTCGAAGAACACCTCGTACGTGGTCGCCGGAGAGAACGCCGGCTCCAAGCTGGCAAGGGCCACGGAACTGGGCGTCCCTGTCGTCGACGAAGAGGGGTTCCGGCGGCTGCTGGCGGGGGAGGGGTAGCTCGCCTCGCGGGCCTCGCGCCGTGCACCTCGTTACGCCGCGCCGGGGCCGCGCCGGCCGCGTTCGATGGGTGCGGCCGGTCAGCCCATCGCCGAGTTGATTTGGCCCCAGATCCAGCTCGGACGCCACGGCACATCAGGTCCCAGCAGCATTCGTGGCGCAAGCCAGGTCTCGTGCCAGCCGCGCGCGGCCAGTTCGCGCCAGGCGGCCTGGTGCTCGTGGGGGATGCCGGCCCGGACCGTCCCGCCGGCCGGGACGAGATGACGGTGCAGGTCCAGCAGAAAGAGGCCGTCTTCGAAGCGCGGCGCCACGACCGCGCCATACGATCGCTCCGTCGGAAGCAGAAAGCCGCGCAAGCCGCCGCGGTCCTCGAGGACCCAGCCGCCGTCCCCGGCCAGCACCGATAGAGGCATTGAGCGGTCTTCGGCCGTCGCTTGCCGGTCGAGATCGAATACAGCCGGGAGGTCGGACGGCTCGAACGTTCGAGCGCGCGCCCCGGGAGGCGGGTCTGGCGCCTCAGGTAGATGGTCAGCCTGGAGTTGGTGGTAGGTCGTAACCGTCCGAAAGCCCATCCTTTCGTACATCGGCCGGCCCGTCTCGGTCGCCTCGAGTGACAGCGTCTCGCACCGGGCCGCTCGGAGGCGGCGGCAGAGCTCGTCGGTCATCGCCCGGCCGATCCCGCGCCGGCGCCATTCGGCAGCCACGGCGACCGAACCCAGCCACCCGACCGGGCCGCTTGACGTCGCGACGCCGGTGGCAATCAGCCTTTCCTCGACGACGCCGGCCAGCGGCTGGCAGGTTGGGATCCGAAACACGAGGTCGTAGAAGGGCCTTCGGTCGCGCCAGCCCTGGGCCCGGGCCAGCTCCACGGCCGCGTCGATGTCGGCCTTGGTCATCTCACGAATGTGGAAGCCCATGTCAGCCATGGTTGGACTGTAGTGCCAATGGATCGAATTCGTGCCATCGGGCCGATGCGGAATGCGGTGGGCAGCTCGCCCGTCGGGCGGGACGGCCTTCCTTCGCTACTGACACCGGCGGGCGGCAGAGCTAGAATGCGCTTCTGATCAGCCGTGAGTATTTGCTCAGTCACGCATCGGGGTAACCCTTGCCTGAGAACCTCGGCCAGGATGAGTTCGAACTCCTCGCCCGCATCGCCCACCGCTACTACATCGATGGGCGCACGCAGGCGGAGATCGCTCGGGAGTTCTCGCTCTCACGCCCCAAAGTGCAACGGCTCCTGGAGCGTGCCCGCTTCGCGGGGGTCGTGGACATCCACATCGAGGCGCCGCCGTGGCTCAACCTCGATCTGGAGGCGCAGCTCCTGGAGGCTTTCCGGCTGACGGAGGTCATCGTGGCCCCGCGACGCGACGACCCGCAGTCGCAGCGCGAGGAGGTCGCCCGAAGCGCCGCCCGCTATCTGGAGCGGCGGCTCCAGGACGGCTCCGTCATCGCGGTGAGCCATGGTCGGGATACGGGCGAGGTGCACCGCTTCTTCCGTCCCCGCCACCGGCTGGACTGTACGTTCGTGAGTGCCATGGGTGGCTCCCCACGCCTGGACGAGCCCACGAACCCGAACGACATCTGCCGGGCCCTCGCGGAGCGCGCGGGCGGCCGGGCCGTCAGCCTCTATGCGCCGGCGTACGTCGAAAGCGCCGAGATGCGCGATCGCCTCCTGGAGCAGGACGCGGTCGCCGGCCCCCTGCGCCTGGCGGCGAAAGCCGACGTGGCGCTCGTCGGCATCGGGGGCACGGACGACGCCTGCACCATGGTTCGCAGCGGCTGCTTCTCCAGCGAGGAGATCGCCCGGCTGCGCTTGGCTGGTGCCGTTGGTGACGTCCTCGGCAACTACGTGGATGCATGGGGCCGGAGGATCGCATCGCTCGGCAGCGGCCGCCTGATCGGCCTGTCGATCGACGACCTGCGCCGGATCGAGACAGTCGTGGCGGTCGTGAGCGAGGCGGAGAAGCCGCCGGCGATCCTCGGCGTCCTCCGAGCGGGCGTCCTGGACGTGCTCGTCGTCGACGAGGGCAATGCCCGGGCCGTCCTGGATCTTGCGCGTAGACCCGACGAGACGAGCCCGGCCGATGGCGCGACCCGTCAGGCCGCAGAGAGGAGGTGGTCGGCGGAGAGTTCCACGTGGTCGTGAGTAGCCCAGTGATCAGGTCCCGCAGTCGCGTCCCACTCAAGAGAAGGAGGTGCGCGCGTGCCGGTAGTGCCAACCCGCGAGATCCTCAACCGCGCATTTGCCGAACGGTACGGCGTCGCGGCCATCAACGTAATCAACGACCTCACGATGGAGGCTGTCCTCGCCGCCGCCGAGGAGCTCAAGGCCCCCGTCATCCTCCAGACCTCGGTCAAGCACGTGAAGATGACCGGGGTCGACGCGATGTACGCGATGTGGGTGGAGTACTCCAGGCGGGTCTCGGTTCCCGTGGCTCTCCACCTGGACCACTGCCCGGAGCGGGACGTCATCAGCGCCTGCCTCGCCAAGGGCTGGAACTCGGTCCTCTTCGATGCCAGCAAGCTGTCGGTCGAAGAGAACATGCGGCAGTGCATCGAGGTCGTCGCCGAGGCTCGCCGCTGCGGCGCCGACGTCGAGGGCGAGATCGAGGGCTTCAAGCGCACGGAGGAGATGACCGGCGACGAGGCTGAGCATGTCCAGAGTCTCGAGACCGTCGTCCGCTTCGTCCGCGAGACCGGTGTCGACGTCTTCGCGCCCGCCATCGGCAACGCCCATGGGACGTACAAGACGACGCCGCACCTCGACAGTCAGCGAGTCAGCGATATCGTCAAGGCGACCGGAATCCCCGTGGCGCTCCACGGCGGAACCGGAATGACCCCCGAGCAGTTCAGCGATCTGACTGCCCGCGGCTGCGCCAAGGTGAACATCTCGACGGCGCTCAAGATCGCCTTCATGAAGTCCGGCTACGACTTCATGACCGAGCATCCCGGGGACTACGACCCGCCCAAGATCTTCACCGCACAGCGCGCCGCGGTGATGGAGATGGCGAAGTACCACATCCGGTTGTTCGGGAGCGAAGGGAAGGCCTGGACGTGAACGCGCTCGTCTTCGATTGCGACGGCGTCCTTGCCGACACCGAGCGGTACGGGCACCTGCCGTCGTTCAACCAGACGTTCCGTGAGTTCGGGCTCCCTCTCGAATGGTCGGAAGAGGAGTACGGGCGAAAGCTGCTCATCGGCGGCGGCAAGGAGCGCATGGCGAGCGAGCTGACGCCCGATTTCGTCCGGGCAAACGGCCTGCCTTCGGACCCCGACGCGCTGGCGGCCGAGGTCGCGAAGTGGCACAAGCGAAAGACGCAGCTCTACACCGAGATGGTGGCGGCGGGAAAGCTGCCGCCGCGGCCGGGCGTTCGGCGGATGATCTCCGACGCGCAGGACCACGGTTGGAAGCTGGCGGTCGCGTCGACGTCGGCGGAGGCTTCCGTCCACGCCATCCTCGAGTACGCGGTAGGGAGGGAACGCGCCGACCGGTTCGACGTGTTCCTGGCCGGCGACTGCGTCCCGAAGAAGAAGCCGGCGCCCGACATCTACCTCCTCGCGCTCGAGAAACTCGGCGTCGACCCGGCCGAGGTTCTCGTCGTGGAGGACTCCCGCAACGGACTCGAGGCGGCTCACGCCGCGGGTCTGCGCTGTCTCGTCACGGTCAACGGCTACACGGAGAAGGAGGACTTCACCGAGGCGATCCTCGTCGTTTCGTGCCTTGGAGATCCGGATGGGGAGCAGTCGGTCGTTCTCGCCAATCGCTCGGCCGCGCGGCCCGGTGCGTACGTGACGATCGCCGACCTGGAGGCCTGCCTCGCCCCGCAGCTCCGTCCGGCGTCCCTGTGAAGCGAACAGAAGGAGGTCCCTATGACTAAGGCGTCGTTCGGCGACGTCGACCTCGTGCTCAAGACGATGGCCACGACGATCGTCGACAACGCGGAGTACTTCGCCCAACTCGACTCGGTTGTCGGGGACGGCGACTTCGGATTCTCGTTGCGCAACGGGTTCGAGGTCGTGGTCGCCGACTACGACACGTTCGACCGGTCGAGCGTTGGAGCCGTGTTCAAGAAGATCGGGCTCGTTATCGCCGGCAAGGTCGGCGGGGTCTCCGGTCCGATCTGGGGCACGGCTTTCCTCCGGGCGGGGGTCGCCGCCGCCGATCGGACCGAGCTCGCGCCCGAGGATGTGATCGCGATGTTGCGCGCCGCGATCACGGGGATCATGGCCCGCGGCGGTGCCTCGCTGGGCGAGAAGACGCTGCTCGATGCCCTCGTTCCGGCAACCGATTCCCTTGAAGCGGCGATCGGCGACCCGGCGATGCAGGGCGACCGCGGCGTCAAGGCGATCCAGCGTGCCGCGGACGTGGCGACAAAGGCGGCGGAAGACACCAAGTCAATGCTGGCGATGCGCGGACGAGCCGCGTACACCGGCGAGCGGAGCATCGGATCCGTAGACGCCGGCGCGACGGCGATCGGAGTAATCCTGCAGGCCATCGCGACGGCCTGGCGTGACAAATACGGAAAAGGAGCACAGGCGTGAGGAAGTTCCTGAACGACCCGAAGGCGTTCGTCCCCGAGTTCCTCGAGGGCATCGCGCTCGCGAGCGGCGGAACGCTCAAGTACGAACCGAAGTACAACCTGATCTATCGGGCGGACATGCCCAAGAAGGATCGGGTCTCGATAATCCAGGGTTCCGGCTCCGGTCATGAGCCGGCCCACACGATGATCGTCGGCCCCGGCATGCTCGATGCCGCCTGCCCGGGCGACGTCTTCGCTGGCCCGCCGGTCGAATTCGTCACCGAGACGTCCAAGCTGATGGACACGCCGGCCGGCGTGCTCTTCATCGTCAACAACTACACCGGCGACCGCACCGCCTGGGAGATGGCGAAGGAGTTGTGCGAGGCCGAGGGCCAGAAGATCGGCTACCTCCTCGTCAACGACGACGTCGCGGTCAAGGACTCGACCTGGACGGTCGGCCGGCGTGGTGTGGCCGGCAACTTCTTCGTGATCAAGGCCGCAGGAGCAATGGCCGAGAAGGGCGGATCGCTCGAGGAGTGTGTCCGTGTCGGCGAGAAAGTGATCAGCCAAGTCCGGACGATGGGCATCGCCCTGTCGTCCTGCACGCCGCCTGTTCGCGGCACCCCGCTCTTCGAAATCGCCGACGGCGAGATGGAGGTCGGGATCGGCATTCACGGCGAGCCGGGCCGCGAGCGACGCAAGATGGGCACTGCGACTGAGATCGTGGACGTGCTCCTCAACGTCATCGTCCCCGACCTGCCCTTCAAGTCCGGCGACGAGGTCGCCCTCATGGTCAACGGCCTCGGCGGGACTCCCATCAGCGAGCTGTACCTCCTGTATGGCATCGCTCACAAGAAGCTCGCTGCGCAGGGCATCAAGGTCTTCCGCAGCTATGTCGGCGAGTACTGCACGTCGCTCGAGATGGCCGGCGCGCACATCTCTCTGCTCAAGGTTGACGCTGAGCTCAAGTCGCTACTCCTCGCCCCGGCAGAGGTCGCGGTCCGCGTCTTCTGATCTCGGAGCGCGGGCACGTAACCCCGTTGAAGCCGTGAGCGGGGGCCCGGTCGAGTCGGCCGGGCCCCCGCTTTCTGTTCGGAACCGGGTGACGCCCGAAGGGCCGCGGCGACTCGGTCGGCCGGCCGCCTCTGACCGCCCCGATCGACTTGGGCTTGCTCGCCCCCAGTTCCGCGGCCGGGACTCTGACGACGGCCGACGCCTGCATCTGGTACCTTCCGTGGCAAGGCCCGCCCGCCCCGGACTCTGAGAGGTACATTCACCGAGACAGCATGGCCAATCTGTCCCGCGCCGACGTCGAGCACGTAGCCCATCTCGCGCGCCTCGGGCTGTCCGAGGAGGAGCTGGCACGCCTGGAAGGCCAGCTCAACCACATCCTCGACCAGTACGCGGTGCTCGCCACCCTCGACACGGAGCACATCCCGCCGACGGCTCAGACGATCGAGCTCGCGAACATCCTGCGGGAAGACGTCGTCCAGCCGTCCCTCTCCGTCGAGGCCGCCCTGTCCAACGCCCCGGAGCGGAGCGGCGACCACTTCGTCGTGCCCGCAATTCTGGGTGGCGAGGGCGGCGCATAGCCGATGGCCAACCTCACGCGCCTCCACGCCCATGAGATGTCGCGCCTGCTTCGAGCCGGCGAGGTTACCTCGCGCGCCCTGACCGAGGCTCACCTCGATGCCGCCGAGCGTCAGAACCGAGCCCTCAACGCATGGCTCGTGATCGACCGGACCAACGCCCTGGTGATGGCCGACGCCGCCGACGCCCGCATAGCCGAAGGACGCCGCGCCGGCGCCGCCGCGCTCGCCGCGCTCCATCCCCTGTGCGGGGTTCCGGTGGCGCTCAAGGACCTCGTGTCGATCGAGGGTGGCCAGGCCACGGCCGGCTCCAAGATCCTCAAGGGCTACATCGCCCCGTTCGACTCCACCGTCACAGCTCGCCTGCGCGAGGCCGGTGCGGTAATCCTCGGCAAGACGAACATGGACGAGTTCGCCATGGGCTCGTCAACCGAGCATTCGGCGTACGGCCCCACGTCGAACCCGTGGGCCCTCGACCGAGTCCCCGGCGGCAGCTCGGGCGGGTCCGCTGCCGCGGTGGCGGCCTACCACACCCCGCTGAGCATCGGTACGGATACGGGCGGGAGCATTCGCCAGCCCGCGTCATTGTGTGGGATCGTCGGGCTCAAACCCACGTACGGTCGGGTCAGCCGCTACGGCATCGTGGCCTTCGCGAGCTCGCTGGACCAGATCGGGCCGTTCGCCCGCGACGTCCGCGACGCCGCCCTGCTGCTGCACGCGGTCTCCGGCCGCGACGAGCGCGACGCCACTTCGGCGCCCATGCCCGTGCCCGCCGAGCTGCTGAGCCTGCCGGCGGGCGACGACGAGGCGGCTGCGTACCTGAAGGGCCGCCGCATCGCGCTCCCGAAGGAGTACTTCGTCGAGGGCATGGAACCGGGCGTCGCCGCCCGCGTTCGCGAGGCTCTGGCCGCGATGCAGGCGGCGGGCGCCACGGTCGAGGAAGTCTCGTTGCCGCACACCCACTATGGGCTGGCGACCTACTACATCATCGCCCCGGCCGAATGCAGCTCGAACCTGGCCCGCTACGACGGAGTGAAGTACGGCTACTTCGACCGAAGCTCGGGTGAGTACATCGCCGATTACCTCCGTACGCGGGGCGGCGGTTTCGGGCCCGAGGTGAAACGTCGCATCATGCTCGGCACCTATGCCCTTTCGGCCGGCTACTACGACGCGTACTACCTGAAGGCGCAGAAGGTGCGGACCCTCATCAAGCAGGACTTCGACGCCGTGTGGGCGGCCGGCTTCGACGCGATCTGCGCGCCGACGAGCCCGACCGTTGCGTTCCCGATGGGCGCGAGGATCGAAGACCCGGTCGCGATGTACCTCTCAGACGCCTGCACCCTGCCGGTCAACATGGCGGGCCTGCCCGGGGTGTCGATCCCGGCCGGCCTCTCCGACGGGTTGCCCGCCGGTCTCCAGATCATCGGGGCGCCGTGGAGCGAGCTCTCGATGCTCCGCCTCGCTCGTGCGTACGAGGCGATCACGGCCAGAGCAGCCTGGCGGGACCTCGAGCCCGCCGAGCTGAAGCTGACCGACGATCCCACCACGCCAAGCCCGATCGAGCGGAAGGAGCGCCTCAGAAGCGCCCCCGCGCCGGGCTCTGGCCCAAGAGCCTGAGGACGCCCCGATGACCACACCCGCGACGCCCAGCCATCCGACGACACGTTTGAACACAGACCCTTCGATCCAGCCGGACGCCGAGCTCGAGAGGCCGCCTCTCTCGACGCGGGCCCTGGCGCACCGCGTGGACGAGGTCCCGCGCTCCGGCATCCGCCGCTTCTTCGACATCCTGGCGACTATGACTGACGTCATCAGCCTGGGAGTCGGCGAGCCCGACTTCGACACGCCAGACCAGGTGATAGAAGCCGGCCGCCACAGCCTGGCATCACGCCGGACTCACTACACCAGCAACTACGGCACGCTCGAGCTGCGCCGGGCCCTGGCCCACCACCTCGAGCGGCTTTACGGCGTCCGCTACGACCCCACCGAGGAGATTCTGATCACGATCGGAGCCTCTGAAGGTCTCGACGTGGCCATCCGAGCCACGATCGACCCAGGCGATGAAGTGGTCCTGCACGAGCCGTCCTACGTCTCCTATCGCCCCGCGATCATCTTCGCCGGCGGGGTTCCCGTTGGCGTGCCGACGACAATCGAGGAGGACTTCGCTCTCGATCCGGCCAAGGTCGAGGCGGCCATCACCCCCCGTACAAAGGCGCTCCTCATCAACTACCCGTGCAATCCGACGGGCGCGGTCCTGCCTCACGATGTCCAGGACGAGATTGCCCGGATCGCCGTGCGCCACGACCTGCTTGTCTACTCCGACGAGATCTACGACCGGCTGGTCTACGGCGGTTACGAGATGCGGGCCATGAGCGCGCTGCCTGGCATGCGCCGCCGGACGGTGCTGATGGGCGGCTTCTCGAAGGCCTATGCCATGACCGGCTGGCGCATCGGCTACATCTGCGCGCCGTCGGAGATCCTCGAGGGGATCCTCAAGATCCACCAGTACGTGGTCATGTCGGCTTCGACCGTGGGTCAGGACGCCGCTCTCGAGGCCCTCAAGTCCGGCGAGCCCGATGTCCTGCGCATGACCCGCGAATACGACCACCGGCGGCGGCTCCTGGTCGACGGTTTCAACGCTATTGGCCTGCGCTGCTTCGAGCCGCGTGGCGCCTTCTACGCTTTCCCGCAGATCATCTCGACGGGACTCTCCAGCGATCAGTTTGCCGAGGCACTCCTCGAGGAGGAATCCGTCGCGGTCGTGCCGGGCTCCGCGTTCGGAGAGGCGGGCGAAGGACACGTGCGCTGCTGCTACGCGACCAGCGAGGCTGAGCTTCGCGAGGCCCTGGTTCGGATCGAGCGCTTCGTCAAGCGACGGAGGGGGGAGTCGTGACGGGCCAGGCATCTCCCGCCCGCGGCGGTGCGCTGGAGCGGTACGAGGCCGTAATCGGCATCGAGATCCACTGCCAGCTCAAGACCGCCAGCAAGATGTTCTGCGGCTGCTCTACCGACATCGACGGCGCAGCGCCCAACAGCCACTGCTGCCCGGTATGCCTGGGGCTGCCCGGCGTCCTGCCGACGATCAACAAGACCGCCGTGGAGTACGTCATCGCTACCGGCTTCGCGATCGACGCCACCGTCGCACCGACCACCCGCTGGGATCGCAAGAACTACTTCTATCCGGACCTGCCGAAGGGCTACCAGATCAGCCAGTACCAGCTCCCGCTCGCGGCCAACGGCAAGTTGACGTTCGACACGAGCGACGGCCCGTTTACGGTTCAGATCAGGCGGGCCCACCTCGAAGAGGACACGGGGCGGCTGATCCATGACGACCGCGACGGCCGGCGCGTCAGCCTGATCGACTTCAATCGGTCGGGCATGCCGCTCATGGAGATCGTGACCGAGCCGGACATCCGCACGGCCGAACAGGCTCGACGCTACGCGGAGGAGCTCCGGCTGCTGATGCGGACCATCGGCGCCTCCGACGCGGAGATGGAGAACGGCCAGATGCGGGTCGAGGCGAACGTCTCGATCAGGCCTCGCGGCCGGGAGGCTCTCGGAATCCGGACCGAGGTCAAGAACATGAACTCGATGCGGGCCGTGGAGCGGGCGATCGCCTTCGAGATCGAGCGACAGGCCGTCTTGCTCGACTCCGGCGGCTCGATGCGGATGGAGACGCGCGGCTGGGACGAGGGCAGCGGGTCGACCTACCTGATGCGGCCCAAGGAAGAGGAGAACGACTATCGCTACTTCCCGGAGCCGGATCTGCCGCCGCTTCTGACGACTCCTGAATGGCTGGCCGAAATCAAGTCGCGTCTCCCCGAATTGCCGGCCGCGCGCCGGACGCGCTACAGCGAGGTCTTCGGACTCTCCGCGTATGACGCCTCGGTGCTGGTCAACGACCCGGCGGCGACGATCCTTTTCGAAGGCGCCCTGGCCGCTGGTACGGGAGCGCCGGCAAAGCTGCTGGCCAACTGGGCAACGGGCGAATACATGCGCCTGGCCAAGGGCGGTGCCGGCGGCGGTGCCGTGACTCCGGCCGAGGTCGCGACCCTCGTGAAGCTCGTCGCCGATGGCGCGATCTCGGGCACGAACGCAAAGGAAGTCTTCGCCGAGCATTTCGCCTCCGGGGCGCCGGTGGCCTCGATCGTGTTAGCTCGCGGCTTCCGCCAGATCTCCGATGTCGGGGCGCTCGAGGCGGCGATCGACGAAGTCCTTGCGTCCAATCCGGACGCCGTGAAGGATTACCGAGGCGGCAAAGCCGCCGCCGTCGGGTTCCTCGTCGGCCAGGTCATGAAGGCGACACGGGGACAGGCGAACGCGGCAATGGTCCAGAGCGCCCTCCGGGAGCGGCTGGACAGGGTCGAGTAGGCAGGCGCCGGGAGGAGCGGGGACATGGGCCTGGTCAATTTGCTCTGCTGGGGAGCCGGGGTCGCGCTGATCGTGGCGGGCTACCTGCGGGCCAGGGGCCCCTGGAGCCGGTACCAGGATCTCAAGTCCCAAGAAGCCAACATCGCCCGGTACGAAGGCTGGCGGGGCACTCGGCTGCGAGACGATGGCCCAAGCGCTGCCTCGATCATGGCAGGCGAGATGCGCCGTCGGGCCCAGATAGGCGGGCTGGTCCTCTTGGTTGGCTTCGTCCTCGTCTTCATGGGTTTCGCGTTCCACTAATTGAGCGCGAGACCCCGTACGAACCTCGCAGGCGGGAACGCGTCCGAATGTGCAATGCTTGATCATCGACGGGTCGACCTCCCTGTTCGAGGGAGGCGCCTGTCGGATCGGGTAGCCGGGGGGTGGATGAGAATCCAGGCGCGCCACTGCGCACAGCCTTACTCACGGCGGGGCAATGACTGATCGCACGCCTTTCCGGGGAAGCGGGGAGGACCGCCGGTTCGCTCTCTTCGTCGCCGCGTGCGCGACCGCTACGGTGGTCGTGGTCGTCTTGGATGCGCTCGAGGCGGCACCGTCACGACGCCCAGCCGAGATCGTCGTGGCGGTCTTGCTGGGAGCCACGGTCCTTGCCGCCGCCTGGTTCCTGAGGCGGGGCTTCATTCCACGCGTCGTTCTTGGGGCAGCGGCCATGCTGATGGTCGCGGGCGTGGTTGAGGGGGCACTGCTGCCAGATAGCCTCGACGCCGCTGTCGTCCTGCCCGTAGCCGGTGCCGTGCTTGCGCTCCCTGCGGTGAGGGGACGGCCCTTGCTGATCCTGCTCGTGCTGGCGTTCGTGGCGAGCATGATTGGAGTAACCATCGGCTCCTTGGTGACGCGCGTCGGCGTGAGCGATTCGACCCTCACATCGACCGATCGATGGCTTTCGCTGCTCGAATCGGGCGTGCTCCTCGTGTTCACCTATGGTCTGCTCTGGTTCGTCGGCGACCGGTGGTGGAGGGCGGATGAACAGGTCCGGCGGGCGCTCGCCAGCCAGCGCCGGCTGCTGGACGTCAACGAAGGGCTGCTGTCCACGCTCGATCCCCACGGAGTCTTCGATCTCATCGCGGATTCTCTCAAGTCCGTGGTCTCGTACGACAACCTGACGATCTATCGCGTGGACAGATCGGAGGGAGTCTTGCGTCCGGTCTTGGCCCGCGACCGTTATGCGCAGCTGATAATCGAATCAACCTTCCCGCTCAACCTCGGGATCACCGGCTGGGTCGTTGCCCACGCGACCGCCCAATGCGTGAACGACGTCCTCAACGATCCTCGAGCCACGACCATTCCCGGCACGCCGCCGGACGCCGAATCCCTCATCGTCGTTCCCCTCCTGGTCGGCGGCGAGGTCGCCGGCACGCTCAATGTCGGCCGGATGGGTCATGAAGAAGCCTATTTCAGCGACGGCGAGTTCGAGCTTGCACGCCTCTTCGCCGGTCAGGCATCGATCGCCCTGCGGAACGCCGAGACCCTGCGGGCCGTCGCCACGCGCGCCGAGACGGACTCTCTCACCGGCCTGCTCAATCGTGGTGCGTTCGACGAGAAGCTGGCGGCGATGATCGGCGATCCGAGATGCCAGCCTCTGGTGCTGGTCATGCTCGACCTGGATGGGTTCAAGCAATACAACGACGTGCATGGCCACCCGGCCGGCGACGCCCTCCTCCGGTATGCCGGAAAGGCCATTGCGGCATCCGTTCGCGACTCCGATTTGTGCTTCCGATACGGCGGCGACGAGTTCGCCCTGCTGCTGCCGGGAACGGATCAGGAAACGGCCAGAGGGATCGCCGAGCGGGTCCGCCTGGCTATCGGGGCGATCCGAGCCAAGGGAACCTCGAAAGTCACGGCCAGCGTCGGTCTGGGCAGCCTGACGCCCGATGCGCATTCGGCCGATGCCCTGACGGCGGCCACTGACTCGGCGCTCTATCGAGCGAAGGGATCCGGCGGTGATCGCGTCGAATCCTTCAACGGAAGGGTTTCCACCTCGGGAGTGGATTCGGAGCACGCCTGACGGGTTACGCGTCGGGTTCTCACGGGGGCGGCGCGAAGGTGGATCCGGGCGGACCGGGCGTCAGTTCCGGGGAAGCCTGCGCAGCTCTATCGCGGTGCAGCGGTCCATGACGACCGGAAGGCCGCCCTCCGACGCGATCCTGGCGCTCTCCCAGTTGACGATGCCGAGTTGCAACCAGAGAGCCCTGGCGCCGACCGCGACGGCCTCGCGCGCCGTCTCCTCAGTGAGCTCGGCCCGTCTGAACACGTCGACTATGTCGATCGTTCCGCCGAGCGCAGCCTTCGCCTCGGCGAGCGTCGCGACAGCGGGTATGCCTTCGACCTCACGCTCGTTTGGATTCACGGGTACGCACTGGTAGCCGGCCCGAAGGAGTGTTCGGAACACGTCGTGCGAGGGCCGGCTCGGGTTGGACGAGGCTCCGACGACCGCGATACGCCGGGCGGTCGAGAGCAGCTCGGCGATGCCGGCCTCGTCGAGGAGTTGAACCGATGCCCGGACTGGATCGTTCGAGTTCATGGCATCCTCACGTTCCCGAAGGCTTCGGTGATGAGCTTGCAGTTGCTGGACTGGCTGTTGGCGAGGGTCCAGGGGTTGGGCGTGGCGGTCCGGCCCGCAGCGATGCCATCAACCCGTCGAGCCCAGCCTGGAAGCCCGCGGGAAGGGTCGCGTGGAAGTCGCTGAGGGCGATGCCGCCGCTTGCGACGTCGTTGATCGCCACCCGCGGCAGGACCTTCCCGGACGCGAGAGCGAGAATCGCGGTCGTGACTGCGGCGTCGTCGCGCTCGAGCACGGTGACGATCAAGCAGGTCTGGACGTCGGGCACGGTCTGCCACGCGTCGGTGCCGAGGGCGACAAGTCCTGCCTTTCGTGAGCACGCTTCTCGGAGCGCGCCGATCCCCGACAGGCTGGGCATGGCCATGATCACGGTGCTGCCCGCCTTGACGAGGCTCGCGGCCGCGGTGCGGCCCTTGTCGGGCGAGTCGGCGGTACCGGCGTATGCGGATGCAGCGGCAACGCCCTGCCGGCCTTCGGCGGCGCCGACCCGGAAACCTGCGCCGTAGTTGGCCGAACTCGCGTCCGTGGTTGTGTCGCCTACGAACCCGACCTTGTTCCCGCTCGCGAACCACGCAGCCAGGTAACCGCCCAAATAGCCGGCCTCCGCCTCGTCGAAGACGAGTCCATGGACGTTCGCCGGCGATGTGTCGGGGACGACCACGTCCATCTCGAGGAACTGGGTCGTCGGGTGAGCGGCGGCAGCGGCTTGGACCGCCGGGTCCGCGTCCGGGCCGACCGTGACGACGACGGCGGCCGCCGCTCCGGCGGCCCGCTCAACGTCGGTCTTCAGCTCGGCGTTGGAGATCGGTTCGATCAGGTCGGTCGTGGCTCCGATCTGGGTTCCGCCCTTCTGTATGCCGCTCCAGGTCAGCCCGGCCGGGGTCCAATCCTTCGGTTCACCGACCGCGGCGACGAGCGTGATCGACTTGACCAGCCGCGGAGTGGGGCTGGGCGTGGCCGTCTCGGTGGAGATCGTCGTGCCGGGGCTCGAGGAACCGCCGGTGGACGTCGCCGTGGGAGCGGGGCCGTTCGAAAAGAGGCTGCAGCCGGCGAGCAGGAAGGTCAGGGCGGCGCAGGCAGCGGCCAGGCCCAGGGTCGGCGTCTTGGAACGGTTCATCGTTGCCGAATTGTAGGTGACCTCGGGCCCGGCCTCGGCGGTCCACGCGATGGCACCCCGGGCACGCGCCGCGACCGGTCGGCCTCGGTTGCGGCGAGACTTGCCTTCCGGGCTAGGATGGCCCGGGCAGGAGGTCGTGGTGAGTCGCACTATCGAACCTGTAGACGGAAGATACGAAGTCGCCGACGGCGTCGCGCTTCGGGTCTTGCGATGGCTCCCGGCCGATGCTCCGGGGAGTCGTTCTGCGCCCATTCCCTTCCTGCTCGTGCATGGCTTGGCCTCGAATGCAAGGCTCTGGGACGGGGTCGCGCCGCGGTTTGCGGCGGCCGGCAACCCGGTGGCCACGGTCGATCTCCGCGGCCACGGCCACTCTGACAAGCCGGATGGAGGCTACGACTTCGCCACGATCGCCGAGGATCTCCGGGTCCTGATCGCCGCGCTTGGACCCGAGTTCGATCGGCCGGTCCTCGTCGGCCAGTCCTGGGGGGCGAGCGTCGTCCTCGACTTCGGCGTTCGCCACCCCGACCTGACACGCGGCGTTGTCCTCGTGGACGGAGGGCTTACCGACCTGCGCGAAGCCTTCCCGACCTGGGAGGTTTGCTGGGACCGGCTTGCGCCTCCGCCCCTCGTCGGGATGCCCCTCGCGTCCGTGGAGGGATACTTCCGCTCCGCCCACGCCGACTGGCCCGAGGAGGGCTTCGAGGGCTCGCTGGGCAACTTCGAGATACGAGCGGACCGGACGATCGCGCCGTGGCTCTCGCGCGACCACCACCAGGCGATCCTGAGGGCGATGTGGGATCAACGCACGGCCGACCTCTGGCGGTCCCTGCGGGTGCCGGCGATGATAGTCCCGGTGGATGGCGGCGAGAGCGACTGGACATTGGCGAAGCGCGCCGGTGCGGAGGCGGCGCTCGCGTCGGCGGCCGAGACCGGCCTGCCGGTGCGGGTTGAGTGGTTCAAGGGTGACCACGACATTCACGCCCAGCACCCGGCCGAGCTGACGCAGGCGATCCTGGCGGCGGAGGCCGCGGGTCTGTTCTCCGGGGCACTCGTGCCGTGACATCGACCCCAAGAGGTTGTCGCCGATGAGCGCCCCAGGGAGTCTGCCGCGGATCCTGACGATCATGGGCTCGGGCGAGACGACTCCTACCATGTCTCGCGTACATCGCGCAGTCATCGAGCGGCTGGGCGAGCGACCGGTTCCAGCGGTCATCCTCGACACCCCGTACGGGTTCCAGGAGAACGCGGATGACATCTCCGCCCGAACCGTCGACTACTTCCGTTCGACCGTCGGAGCCCCCATTTCGGTGGCGTCGTTCCGCGCCGCCGATGCCGACTCTCTCAACAGGGAGACGGCTATCGTCCGAATACGCGACGCTCGCCTGGTATTTGCCGGTCCGGGCAGTCCCTCCTACGCCCTGCGGCAATGGGCCGGGTCGGAGATCCCGCGCCTGCTCGCCGACAAGCTGGCCAACGGCGGCGCGGTGACGATGGCCAGCGCCGCAGCGTTGACGCTCGGCCGCTACACCATTCCGGTCTACGAAATCTACAAGGTCGGCGAGGCCCCGCGCTGGCTCGATGGGCTGGATGTCATGACGCCACTCGGCCTGCCGGTCGCGGTCGTGCCGCACTACGACAACGCCGAGGGCGGCAACCACGACACCCGCTTCTGCTACCTGGGCGAGCGGCGGCTGGAGGTCCTCGAGGCGGCGCTCCCGGACGACGTTTTCATCCTGGGCGTGGACGGGCACACGGCGCTCGTTATCGACCTGGATTCCCGCACCGCGTCCGTCGTTGGCCTCGGCAGCGTCACGATCCGGAAGCACGGCCGGAGCACAGTCTTCCCGGCCGGCACCGAAGTCACGATCGACGAGATCGTCTCGGCTGCAGCCTCGACCGGCTCGGAGGAGCCCGCAGCGTCGGTCGTCCAGCCGGCCGGCGTACCGGTTCTCGAAGCCGCCCAGACCTCGACACCCCTGCGAGAGGAAGTCGCGCGGCTGGAAGCCATCTTCAGTGCTTCGCTCGACGAATGCGACGCTCAATCGGCCGTGCGGACAATCCTCGCCCTGGAGGAGACGATCCAGTCCTGGTCGCACGATACCGACCAGTCCGACGCGCTGGCGACGGCTCGCTCGGCCCTGCGGTCGGCGATCGTGTGTTTGGGCGAGATGGCGGCCGCGGGCAACAACGACCCGGCCGAGCTGGTGCGGCCCTTCGTCGACGCGCTGCTGGCAGAGCGCGTCCGTGCTCGTGAGGCCCGCGAATGGGCCGCAGCGGACGCCATCCGCGACCGTCTCCTGGCCGCCGGCATCGAGCTCCACGAGTGGGTTAGGGCCTGTCTGACGCGCTGACTCGGAGTGCGGGTGATCCCGGCCGATGGCGGCCGGGATCACCGATGTCGTCGACAACCGAAATGGATCAGCCGGTTCTCGTCGTCGATCAGCCACCCTGGCCGGCCGGGCTGAACTTGCCGGTCGCCGGGTCGTAGATCTCGGCCGAGGCGAGCGGAGCCACGTATCGAGCGTCACCCTCACCTGCGGTCACGAGGACCCGTCCGTCGGCGAGCAAGGTCGCCTGCTGGTAGGTGCGCTGGTCGGCCATCGCGCCGGTCGGGCTGAACTTGCCGGTCTTCGGGTCGTAGATCTCGGCCGAGGCGAGGAAGCCGCCGACGACGTAATTGCCGCCGCCGCCGGCGACGAGGACGCGGCCGTCGGACAACAGGGTGGCGGTGTGGTAGAGGCGCTGGTCGGACATCGCGCCGGTCGGGCTGAAGTTGCCGGTCTTCGGGTCGTAGATCTCGGCCGAGGCGAGGAATGGTTGGTCGGTGTTATCGCTGCAGCCGCCGGTGATCAGAACGCGACCGTCGGAGAGCCGGGTGGCCGTGTGCCAGACGCGTCCGATCGTCATCGACCCGGTCGCGGTGAATTTGCCGGTCTTCGGGTCGTAGATCTCGGCCGAGGCGAGGAACAAGTCATTGAAACTCCAGCTACCGGAATCGCCTCCGACCATCAGGACGCGACCGTCGGCGAGCAGGGTTGCCGTAGGAAAGCCGCGCGCCGTCGTCATCGAGCCGGTCGCGGTGAACGTACCGGTCTTCGGGTCGTACAGTTCGGCCGAGGCGACAGCGTGGTCGCCGATGTCGTTACCTCCGGCGATCAGGACGCGGCCGTCGGCGAGCAGGGTCGCGGTGTGATCCTCGCGCGCCGTTGTCATCGAGCCGGTCGGGCTGAACGTGCCTGTTTTCGGGTCATACAGTTCGGCCGAGGCGAGGTATGGGCCGGGCGGGACAGAGAGCCAGCTCGCGGGGCCACCTCCTGCGATCAGGACGCGACCGTCGGCCAGCAAGGTCGTGGTGTGCAGGCCGCGAGCCGCCCCCAGCGAGCCGGTCGAGGTGAAGGTGTTCGTCGCCGGGTTGTACAGCTCCGCCGAGGCGAGCGCGGCATCGCTGCCGTCGTAGCCCCCAGCTACCAGGACGCGGCCATCGGCGAGCCGGGTGGCCGTGTGGATCTGTCGCCCCGGCCCGATCGGGCCGGTCGGGGCAGCCGTCGGCACAAACTGAGTCGGCAACGGCGTCGGGGTGAGCGCGAGGGCCGTCGGCCCGAGCGTCGATGTCGGTGTCGGAGTCTGGCTCGCACTGGTGGCGCAGCCCGCCGACAGGATCAGGACCGTCAGTCCGGCCAGCAGCCGTCGGCCCGCATTATGTGCATCCATGTCCATTCTCCTTTGTGAGTGCGCGCTCCTACTTGTTGATCGTGATCACGGAGTCGCCGCCGTTGAGCGACCGGCTGTTGACAAGGCCGCTCGTCCTGTCAGGGCGTGGGCGACCAGGGACTGGTCATGCCTGATGCCGACTGATGACCTGAGCCGCTTACAGCAGTGGCTAAACGTCAAGCTGTGCGGCGTTGCGGCCATGGGCGTCAGGGCTGCGGGCCGCAGTCATCCGGGCGCTCTACATAGCCAGGAGGAGGCGGACCCTCCGTCGGAATGTCAGTGCCGGTCGCCCGTGAACTGATGACCGGCACCGTCTGGGAACCGGGCGAGGAATCCTCGGCAATGACGCCTGGCGGTCGCCGGTTGCCCTGGCTGCCGGGAAGTCAGCCCCCGAACTCTCGCAAGATGTCGAGCGTGCCCTGGAAGCAGGTGCCGTTCGGGGATTGCGTACACGTGATCTGCGTGTACTTTCCTTCCACCGGGTGGCCTTTGAGCCACGCTTCGGTGACGACTCCGGTGATCACGGCCTTCAGGCCCGTCTGCTCGACGTGGACGAGCGCGCTGAAGGTGTGTTTCGAGCCATTGAAGTGGTACAGAGCCTCGATCACCGTGGTGGTCCCGGGGGTGCACTTGAGGATCTCTCCGGCATATGTTCCGGAGCCGACATCGCCGCCGACGACGCCGGCCATCGCCGGATACGAGCTGATGTATTTGGTGAACGTGTTGTGGGCATCGCCGTTATGCCGGCCGCCGTCGGCCAGCGCCGTTCCCGCGCCCAGCGAGAGGGTCAGGAGCAAGACGGCCGCGATCAGCGCAAGACCACGGGTGCGGATTCCCTTCGTGCCAATTCCAACGGGGCGCATGGTTATCTCCCATCTGCAGGTCGGCGGCAACGGCCGCGCTTATAGAGACTCGGAACATGACGATGCACGGCCCTCCTTTCGATGTTCTTGGTGTGGCGGACCGACAGCCTCGCCGGTCGCAGTGAACCAGCCGATCTCCCAAGGTCGGAGTGGTTGCGGACGGTCGGTCGGCCAACCTAGCCGGTGGCGGTGAACTTGCCTGTCTTCGGGTCGTAGATCTCGGCTGACGCAAGCGGAGCCACGATCTGGTTGTCACCCTCGCCTGCGGTGATGAGGACACGGTCGTCGGCGAGCAAGGTGGCCTGCTGGAAGGTGCGCGCGTCGGTCATCGAGCCTGTCGCGGTGAATGTGCCCGTCTTGGGGTCGTAGATCTCGGTTGAGGCGAGGAAGTTGCCGACGGAGTAGGCCGGGCCGTTGGCGCAGCCTCCGGCGACCAGCACGCGACCGTCGGAGAGCAGGGTGGCGGTGTGGTAGATGCGCCCGATCGTCATCGAGCCTGTCGCGGTGAATTTGCCCGTCTTGGGGTCGTAGATCTCGGCCGAGGCGAGGCTGGTCGCGTCCGCCTCGGTGCCGCCGGTGATCAGGACGCGACCGTCGGCGAGCAGGGTGGCCGCGTGCCAGGCACGCCCGATCGTCATCGAGCCTGTCGCGGTGAACTTGCCGGTTTTGGGGTCGTAGATCTCGGCCGAGGCGAGGAACGGGCCACTGTCGCTCCAGGCGGCGAGGTCGCCTCCGGTGATCAGGACGCGGCCGTCGGCGAGCAGAGTGGCGGTGTGGAAGCCACGCGGCGTTGTCATCGAGCCGGTCGCGCTGAACTTGCCGGTCTTCGGGTCGTACAGCTCGGCCGAGGCGACAGCGTGAGCGCCGACGTCGTTGCCGCCGGCGATCAGGACGCGACCGTCGTCGAGCAGGGTTGCGGTGTGGTCCTCGCGAGTCGAGGTCATCGAGCCAGTCGGGCTGAACGAGCCCGTCTTCGGGTCGTACAGCTCGGCCGATGCGAGGTACGGGCCGGGAGCGGTGGACAGCCAGTTCGCGGGGCCACCGCCGGCGATCAGGACACGACCGTCGGCGAGCAGGGTCGCGGTGTGCAATCCACGAGCGGCAGCCAGCGCCCCAGTCGGGGTAAACGCACCTGTCTTAGGGTCATACAGCTCGGCTGAGGCGAGCGCGGCATCGTTGCCGTCGTAGCCCCCGGCCACGAGGACGCGGCCATCGGCGAGCAGAGTGGCGGTGTGGACCTGTCGCCCGGCCCCCATCGGGCCCGTCGGCGCGGCCGTCGGCACAAACTGCGTCGGCAGCGGCGTCGGGGTGGGGACGCTCGGGCTGGAGCTCAGCGCTGGCGTTGGGCGTGGGCCGGCGACCGCGGGCTTGCCGGGTTGGATCAGGTATAGCGCGCCGCCAACTGCGAGCACACCGACGAAGGCGGCGGCGGCGACGCGAATGAGCATCGGGACGCTCTGAAGCCTCCACGGCAGGCGTGATGCATGCCGTTGTCTGGTGTAGTCGATCTGGTCGAGGGCGGCGTCGATCACCCGGTCGGCCAGCTCCTCCGGGCCTTCGGCCAGGAAGGTACCAAGGAGATAGTCGAACTGACGCTGGTCGGTCATCGGGGTAGCCCTCCGACCGCCGCAATGGGGCGCTCATCGGCCTCTATGGCCGCGCGCATCGCCCGGTGGGCGTAGTGGAGTCGGGAACGCGCCGTGCCCACAGGGATCCCGAGTCGCTCGGCGATCTCCGTTGGAGCCAGGCCCAGGTAATGGGTGAAAACGAGGATCGCTCGCTGGTCAGGCGGGAGTCGTCGGAAACCGCGTTCGATTCGATCGCGGTCGTCGAACGCCATTGCCTCGTCGGGTCCAGCCGGTCCGTCGATCTCGAGGACGCGGACGTTCGCGCTCCAGGTGCGCCAGCGGCGCGCCTCGGCGTAGCTGGCATTGACCAGGAGGCGCTGGAGCCAGGCGTCGAAGCGGTCCGGATCCCGTAGGGTCGGCAGCTCCCGCCAGGCTATGACCAGCGTCTGCTGCACGGCATCCTCGGCCCGTCCGACGTCTCGGAGAATCCGATAGGCGATCGCCATCAGCCGGTCGCAATGCGTTCGGGCCAGGATGGCGAATGCATCCCGGTCGCCGCGCTGCGCCTGCTCGATGAGGTCGTCGTCCACCCGATTCTCCCTCCCGCGCGCCGTTGGGGCGCCTTCCGACTCTAATGAGTCGCGGAGGTCTGTGCGCGTTCAATCTTTAGCAGTGGGCTCCTAATTTGTGATCGTGATCACGAAGTCGCCGCCGATAGAAAGCAGGCCGGCGGTGACCGTGCCCGTCGCGCCGAGGAACTCGCCTGTGCCGCCCGTGATCGGCGCGACCGCGGTCGCTCTGGCAGCGGCCCGCGCCTGGGCACCCTCGGAGGGAGCCGACCTGTTCGTTGAGGGCCGTCCTGCGTCGATCGCGGTCCCGCCACGCAGCGTCACAGATGCGGGTCAGCCCGCCGGCGCCGGTGGGCCGAACATGCCGCTCGCCGGGTCGTAGATCTCGGCAGAGGCGTTGAACGGCCCGTCGTAGTTCCAGTTCTCGGAGTCGCCGCCGACCATGAGGACGCGGCCGTCGGCGAGCAGGGTGGCCGTATACCAGGTGCGCGCGTCAGTCATGGAGCCGGTCGGGCTGAACTTGCCGGTCTTCGGGTCGAACAGCTCCGACGACGGGAGCGGGCGGTATTCGGCATCGTTGCCGCCGGCGATCAGGACGCGGCCGTCGGCGAGCCGGGTCGCGGTCTGGCCGATGCGCGCGTCAGTCATGGAGCCGGTCGGGCCGAACTTGCCGGTCTTCGGGTCGAAGATCTCGGCCGAGGCGAAGCACGTCGGATCCCCGTAGGCCGCGCCACCCCCGGTCACGAGGACCCGGCCGTCGGGGAGCAGGGTGGCCGTGTGGCCGCAGCGGGCGTCAGCCATGTGTCCGGTCGCCGTGAACGAGTTCGTCGCCGGGTCGAAGATCTCCGCCGAGGTGAGGCACGGGCCCGCGCCCTCGATGCTGCCGCTCTTGTTCGCAGTGCCGCCGACGATGAGGACGCGGCCGTCGGCGAGGAGCGTGGCGGAGTGGCCAGTGCGGGCGGTTGTCATCGAGCGGGCCGCGGTCCACGTCCCCGTCGCCGGGTCGTAGAGCTCGGCGGAGGCGAGTCCACCGCCGTCGCCGTCGCCTCCGCTCACGAGGACGCGGTCGTCGCGGAGCAGGGTGGCCGTGTGGTAGATGCGGCCCTGCGCCAGCGGGCCGGTCGCGGAGAAGGCGCGGGTCGCCGGGTCGAACAGCTCCGCGGTGGCGATGGTGGCCCTGCCGTCCTCGCCCCCGGTCACGAGCACCCGGCCGTCGGACAGCCGCGTCGCCGCCGGGCCCCTCGCGCGGGCGACCGCCATCGACCCGGTGGCAGTGAAGAAGCCCGTCTTCGGGTCGAACAGCTCGGCCGAGGCGAGTGGCACCGTTCCGTCGGCGTAGCCGCCCAGGACGAGGACGCGGCCGTCGGCCAGCAGGGCCGCTGCGTGGTAGCCGCGCCCGACGGTCATCTCGCCGGCGCCGCGGGGCGAGGGCGAGGGTGAGGGTGAGGCCGTCGCCGGCGTGAGCGTCGGGGCGGCGGTCGCCGCCGACGGTGCAGCCGATGCGATGGGCGAGGGCGAGGCCGTTGCGGCCGCGCTGGTCGCGCAGCCGGCCACCAGGAGTGCGGTGGCCAGCCCCGCGAGCAGCCGCTTGGCCGACCGGTTCTCGTGCATCGTCATCGCCTCGCCTCGAATATGCATGCCTTGGGGGCCAACGAGTTGTGGGATCTCAGGGGCTGCCCGGGTCGTCCGGCTCGCCGCTTCATGGCGTCGGCTGCCAGGCGGCATGGATCATCCCCGGCGTGATAAGGGGAAAGCCGTCCAGGCCGTTCCCGCCGGGCACGAGGAGCCGGGCGTTGGTGCCATCGGCATCCATCGTCCAGAGGCCTGACGCGCTGCAGTCGGGCGAGCTCGGGCCGCCCGTCGGGCGTTGAACGGTGCACTCGCGCGTGAACATGATCCGTCCATCCGGAGTCCAGGTCGCTCCGTTCGAGAAGCCCTCGGTCGTCAACCGGCGCAGATCGGTCCAGTCGGGGCGAACCGTGTAGACGTCCTGGGTGATGTCGAAGACGTTGTCACCGGCAACCCGGACGATCTTCGTGACGTAGGACGTGAAGACGATTCGCGACCCGTCCGGCGACCAGTCGGGGAGACGGGCGGGGAGCGTCGCGGAACTGAGCTGCCGGAGGTTCCGGCCGTCCGCGTCGACGATGAACACGGCGGAGCGGTTTCCGGAGTTGTTGATGAGATCTCCGTCCTTGTCGAGGCGCGAGAAGACGATCTGCCTCCCGTCAGGGGACCAGCGGGGCCGCTCGTCCGCGACTGCGGCCGTCGAGCCCAGCTCCACGACCCGACCGGTGGCGAGGTCCATGGTTGCGATGACGATCGTGGACGCGCCCGCGCGCAGGAAGACGAGCTGCCTGCCGTCGGGCGAGAATGCGGCCTCGGAGTCGTAGCATGAGGGCGCTACACAGCCGGGATCGACCAGCTGGGGCGTGCTTCCGCTCGCGTCGGTCAGGTAGAGGTGGGTTCCGGTATCGGTTGCGGTTCGGAGGTCACGTTCCGAGTAGACGAGCTGGGTGCCGTCCGGCGACCAGGCCACACCGCTCTGACCCCCCGTGCCACCCGGGAACAGTTCGTGGCCTCCGATTCCGTCGGCGCCGACGATCCACAATCGACTGGTCTCGTCCATAGGGACACCGGTCCGATAGACGTCCTTGATGTAGGCGATCACGGCGGGCGGCCGCGGGGTTGCGGCGGGTGACGGAGACGGCGATGACGACGGCGCGACCGAGGTCGATGGCGTGGGCGAGGTCGACGGCGAGCTGGACGGTCCTCCAACGGTCGCGGGCGAGAGTCGCAAGAAGAAGCCGGCCCCCGTCGCGACGGCTATGGCGGCCACGATAGCCACCAGCCGACCAAGCGGGATACGTGCCGCCGTTGGACGTCCCATCGTCCGGGGTGATCGCCCGCGGTCCCTGACGAGCCAGCCGGGGCGCTGGAGCGTGGTGTCGACGCGTTCGAGGCTTCGTTCCAGCAGGCCAGCGGGGGCACCCTGGGTTGCTCGCGCATCGAACCACGCGCCGAGCTGTCGATCGAGGTCGCGATCTGCGGTCATCGGACGGACTCCACGGCTAGACGGTCGACTCTCCGCGCGTCGGCTTCGAGTTCTGCGCGCAGCGCGGACGTCGCCCGATTGAGCCTCGACTTGATCGTCCCGGCCGGCACCGAAAGAGCGTCGGCCGCTTCTTCGTCAGAGAAACCGAGGTAGTGGCGGAGCACGAGAACGGCTCGGTGCTCCGGACGGAGCCGGCGGAAGCCTCTTTCGATGGTGTCGCGGTCCTCGACGCCCTGGGCCGTATCCGAGTAGCACGCGATATCCGGGACCTCGACCGTTCGCCAGGACTGGCGTCGCTCGCGGTTCGCCTCGCGATAGACGCACCGGATCAGCACCCGACGCAACCAGGCGTCGAACCCGTCTGGATCGCGGAGGCCCTTGAGGTCGCGCCAGGCGAGGACGAGGGTTTCCTGGACGGCATCGTCGGCGAGATCGTGGTCTCGAAGCATCAACTGGGCGATGTTGAAAAGGCGGCCGATGCAATCGGCTGCGAGAGTCGCGAACGCTTCGCGATCCCCTCCGCGTGCTCGCTCGACCAGGTCTCGTCGCATGGCCCCGCCTCTCGTCCCCCCGGCGTATCCGCCGGTTTCACACTATAGGGACCTAGCGCGGGAAATTCGTTCCATCCTGCTTATGAATTACTGCCTCGATTAAGGATTACGGCCTCGGGCGCTTCCTCAGCGAGACCGAGTGGCCGGACGTCGAGGCACCTGAGCGGCCCGAGCGCGGCCCGCAACCCCCGGCGGTCATTAGCTCGCGGAGGCTAGACTTAGTCCCCGTGACCGTAGCCCCCAACGATTTCGTCCACCTGCACCTCCACTCCGAGTTCAGCCTGCTCGACGGGCTCGGGCGCATCAACGAGCTCGCCGAACAGGGCTCGCAGCTCGGCTTCGATGCCATGGCCATAACCGACCACGGTGCGCTGTACGGTGCCGTCGCCTTCGTCCAGGCCGTCGCGGCCAAAGGAATGAAGCCGATCGTTGGGGTCGAGACATACGTCGCCCGCCGGAGCATGCGCGACAAGGAAGGCAAGGCCGACAGCCAGCCCTTCCATCTCGTACTGCTGGCAGAGAACTGGGAGGGCTACCAGAACCTCTGCCGGCTGGTCACCGACGCCCACCTCGACGGCTACTACTACCGGCCCCGCATTGACCGCGAGCACCTGGCCAAGCATTCCAAGGGCCTGATCGGCCTCTCCGCCTGCCTGAGCGGCGAGATCCCAAAGGCGCTCGAGGTCGACGATTGGGAGCTGGCCCGCAAGCTGGCCGGGGAGTATCGCGACATCCTCGGGCCCGACCGCTTCTTCCTCGAGCTCCAGGACCACGGCCTGCCCGACCAGCGCCGTCTCAACGAGCAACTCCTGCGCCTCGGTCCCGAGGTCGGCCTCAAGCCCGTGGTCACCAACGACCTGCACTACGTCCGGCGAGAGCAGTCGGAGGCGCACGACGTCCTGCTCTGCGTCGGAACCGGCAACAACCTCGATTCGCCGGGTCGGATGCGTTTCGATTCCAACGAGTTCTATCTCAAGTCGGCCGCAGAAATGGCCGCGCTCTTCCCCGACAACCTCGACGCGATCCGCCGGACTCGAACGATCGCCGAGATGGTCGAGATGAAGCTGCCGTTCGGCCAGCTCCGGATCCCGAGCTTTCCGGTGCCCGAAGGCGAAACGATCGAATCGTGGCTGCGCAAGGAATGCCAGGCCGGACTCGAGCGCCGCTACGGCACGGTCACGCCCGAGCTGCAGGCCCGGCTCGACTACGAGCTCGACGTCATCTGCCGCATGGGATATGCAGGCTACTTCCTGATCGTCGCCGACTTCACCAAGTTCGCGCGAGACCAGCGGATCGCGATCACCGTGCGTGGCTCGGCACCGGGCAGCATCGTCACCTATACGCTCGGCATCACGCCGGTCGACCCGATCCATTACCAGCTGCCGTTCGAACGGTTCCTCAACCCGGACCGCGTGACGATGCCCGATATCGACGTCGACTTCGAGGACGGCCGGCGCGAGGAAGTCATCAACTACGTCAGCCGCAAGTACGGTGCCGACCACGTCGCCCAGATCATCACCTTCGGCACGATGCTGGCTCGAGCCGCCATCCGCGACGTGGCGCGCGTCGTTGGCATGACCTATGGCGAGGGCGACCGCATCGCCAAGGCGGTTCCGAACCAGCTAGGCATCAGACTCGACGAAGCGATCGAGACGAGCCTGCCGCTCAAGGAGATGTACCAGAACGAGCCGCCGGTTCATCGCGTGATCGAGTTCGCGAAGCAGCTCGAGGGCGTGGCCCGCAACGCATCCACGCACGCCGCCGGCGTGGTCATCAGCCGCGAGCCGCTGACCGAGCTGATGCCGCTGCAGCGGGCCACGAACTCCGACGCGGTCATGACCCAGTACGAGATGCATGCCGTCGACGCGCTGGGCCTGCTCAAGTTCGATTTCCTGGGCCTCTCGAACCTGACGATCCTGCGCCAGGCCGTCGACCTCATCCGAGCGCACCGCGGCGAGGAGATCGACCTCGAGAAGATCCCGCTCGACGACGCCAGGACGTTCGAGCTGCTCGCGTCGGGCGAGACGACCGGCGTCTTCCAGCTCGAGTCGGCGGGCATGAGGCGGTACATCCGCGACCTGCGCCCATCGAGCGTATTCGACCTTGCGGCGATGGTCGCCCTCTACCGGCCGGGCCCGATGGACAACATCCCCGCCTACATCCGGCGAAAGCACGGCGAGGAGAGGGTCACGTACTTGCACCCGCTCCTCGAGCCGTACCTCAACCGGACGTTCGGGGTCTTCGTCTACCAGGAAGACATCATGTCGGCGTCCACGGCGCTGGCCGGCTTCACCGGACCCGAGGCCGACATGCTCGGCTACGCGATCCGTAAGAAGAAGGCCGCGCTGATGCGCGAGATGCGGGAGAAGTTCGTCAGGCAGGCGGCCGAGCGGGGCGTCAAGCCGCAGGTCATCGACGCGGTCTTCGCCGCTTTCCAGCCCTTCGAGCGGTATGGCTTCAACAAGGCCCACGCCACCTGCTACGGGCTCATCGCCTATCAGACCGCGTACCTCAAGGCCAACTACACCGTCGACTACATGACGTCGGTGCTGACGGCCTTCCGGGACAACGAGGAGAAGGTCGCCGCGGCGGTTGCCGAATGTCGGCGGCTCGGCATCGAGGTCAGGCCGCCGGACGTCCATCGTTCGGCGGTCGAATTCACCGTCGAGGACGACGCCATCCGCTTCGGTCTGCTGGCGGTCAAGAACGTCGGCGAGGGCGCGATCGAATCGATAATCGCCGCCCGGGAAGAGGGCGGCGAATTCCGCTCTCTGGCCGACTTCTGCTCCCGCGTCGATCTCCGTCTCGCCAACAAGCGGGTCATGGAGTCGCTCGTGAAGGTTGGGGCAATGAGCCGGTTCGGGCATGCGGCCCAGTTACTCGAGGCGCTCGATGACGCCATGGCCACCGGTCAGGCTGCCCAGCGCGACCGAACGAGCGGCCAGACGTCGCTGTTCGACCTGGCGTCCTCGCCGGAGTCGCTGGACAAGCCGCTGCCCCAGGTGCCCGAGGCGCTGTCGCGGGAGAGGCTGCGCTGGGAGAAGGAGCTGCTCGGGCTCTACCTGTCGGAGCATCCGCTGGGAGCGTTGTCGGAGCAGCTCGCCCAATACGTCACGGCCTACTCAGGCGACCTCAAGGACGAGTCCCTCGACGGCCAGCGAGTCGTTATGGGCGGGATCGTTACGGGTCTGCGGACCGTGGTCACCCGCAGCAAGGAAACCATGGCTATCGCCACCTTTGAGGATCTTCAGGGGACGTTGGAGGTCGTGGTCTTCCCGAGGATGTACGCGACCAGCGGTGCCACATTCGCCGAGGGCGCGATCCTGCTCGTGGCGGGGCGCGTGGACCATCGCGGCGACGAGGCGTCGCTGCTGGCCGAATCGGTCTGGGTCTGGGAAGAGGCGGCGGCGCGGGGCCCGACGGCGATAGCCGCGGAGGTCGCCGCGGGTGAGCGAGGGCGCGGCGGACGCCGCTGGGGGAACGGAGGGGGCGGCAATGGAGGGGGCGGCAACGGAGGGGGCGGCAACGGAGGGGGCGGCAACGGAGGGGGCGGCAACGGCAACGGATACGGCAGGCCGGTTCCAGCGGCCGTGCCAGCGACCCAGGGCCTGGCCGCTACTCCAGGAGAGCCGGCCGCACCCGCTGTGGTCGCAACTACGGGCCTGGCCGGAATCCGCGTGTCTCCGCTGCGGGGTGGGGGAGTGACCGACGTCGCTCCTCCAGCCTCCGCTGCCGCTGGACCAGTGGCCGCCCCGTCCGAGCCTCTGACTGCGGTGCCATCTCCGGACGACATGGCAGCTCTCGCTCCGGAACGCGAGGAGCCGCCACTCCCCGATGAGGCGCGAGCCGTTGCGGCCCGGGCCTCGGCTGCGCCGACCGCACCCCTCGAGGCGCCCGTCTCCGGCATCCTCAACGTCCGTTTCACGCGAGGCGCCGATACGGCCCGCATCGTGCTGGCGATGGAGGAGTTGAGGGCGATGCTCAAGGGCCGGCCTGGAGCGACGCGAGTGGTGTTCCACCTGCCGCAGACAGGGGGTGCGACTCTGCCGATGGAGGTGCGCGGCGGCGTCGCCTACGATGCCGAGCTTCTGGCCGAGGTAACCCGCCGGCTCGGCGAGGGCCTCGTGCGGCTCGACCTGTCGACGCCCAGGCCGTGACCGGCTCTGGCATCTATTCGGGTGTAGCCGCGGACCGCCGGCCAGACCCCTATGCCGCCCTGTACCGAAGCGTCTTTCCGAGGGACCCGGCCTGGCTCTTCGTCCTCGGACCCGCGCTGGCCGTCGCGCTGGGGCTCTTCCTCGGGCTCGCGGCGGTCCCATTCGCAGTGGTCGTGCTGGTTCCTGCACCGCTGGTCCTGACCCTTCTGGTCGTGCGCGGCCGCAGGCTCTGGCCGGCCCAGGAAGCGCTCATGTGGCCGAGCCTCATCTACACCGACCAGTGGCGAAGTGAGTTCGGCGGGAGTCCGCCGCGCACTCCGAGGCGGGCGCAGGAGTGGCTCGAAAAGCACCCCGCTGGTTCTGTACCCCCGGCAACGCGAGCAGGCATGCTCCTCACCGCACGACGGCTCGACGACGCGCGCGAGGCGATCTCGAATCTGCCGTCCGACTCGGCGCACGACAGCCATCGTCGTTTGGACCTGGAGCTGGCGCTCGATGCCAAGGAAGGCCGTCCGCTCGATACGACGGCCGCCAATGACGCCCTTCGTGCCGATGACGGAACTCCTCAAGTCGAGCGAGAGCTGCATCTCGCCTACCACGCGGCCTTGCTTGCGGTCGATCGGGGCGGCGATGGCATTGCGCCCCTGACCGCGGCCCGCGCCGCGGCCGGCCGGATGCCAAGCGGATACCGACGACGGATCCTGGCTTGGCGCTATCGGTACGTCGGCGGCGCCTTGGCGGTGGGCGCCTGGCTCATCGCCGCCCTGCTCGTCGGCATGGCGACCTCCGGCGGTGTCGTCTGGTTCTAGTGGCATAGCCCGCTGGCCGTGGCGCGACCGCGGGCGCGCAGCGCATCGCGAGCCTGGGCCGAATTGGCCTCGGTCGGCGAATTCGTGCATAGTAGGCTGGCTGGGCACGTCCCCGGCCCGGCCGCCCGACGCGCCGCCGGCGTGCAACGCGAGGACTGAATTCGGATGCGCAAACGGTCCTGGCTCCGGGCTCCGGCCGCCGCCGCCTTCCTGTCGTTCCTCTTTCCCGGGTGGGGTCAGGCTGCCGCCGGAAACCGCCGGCGCGGACTGCTCGTGGCGATCCCAGCCCTGACAGTGACCGTTCTGGCGGTCCTGATATTCGTCTTCGCGCGGCATCAGATCCTCGACTCGCTTTTCTCGGCGAGCGCGCTGACGTCGTTCCTGCTCCTCGACGTCGTCATCCTGCTCTACCGGCTGTGGGCCATCGCCGACGCCTATTCGATCGCGAGCCCTCTGAGGCCGAAGCCCGCGATCGGTGACAAGGTCCAGACCGAGCAGCCGGTGAGAGGTGCCAGGCAGCCGCTCGCGGCGGTCGTGCTCGGCGCGGTCATGGTCGCAACGATCGGGACCCACCTCGCCTTCGGCGCGGTCGACGTCCAGTACCGCGACGCCATCAGCTCGATCTTCAACCAGTACGCCCCCGACTGGTTCGGCGGCAACGGCAATCTACCCTCCGGGGCGACCGCAGCGCCCTTCTCGAACGACCCCGGGGTCACAGACGCTCCAACGGCTTCAGGCGTCGCCTCGGCTTCTGAGGCTCCCGGCTCGCCGACCATCGCGATTTCCGGGTCGCCCGTGCCGCTTCCGAGCGCCGGCCCGACGACCGCGGCCGGCATCCCGATCTTTCCGATCGAGAACGTCAGCGGGCCCGATACGGCTCCGGCCCAATGGGCATCCGACGGCAAGCTCAACGTCCTCCTCGTCGGCGCCGACTCAGGAGTCGGACGCTGGAGCCTGCGGACGGACACGATGATCCTGCTCGAGGTCGACATCGCCAGCGGCCGGGCCGTCATGTACGGGATACCGCGCAACATCGAGAACATCCCGCTTCCGCCCGAGTCCGCCAACGCCTTTCCGTGTCACTGCTTCCCGTATCCCAACCTCCTCAACGCCCTGTGGCGCGATGCGGTCAACCGGCCGTCGGCGTACCCGTATCCGGGCTCGGATTTCGTGCGCGGGTTCAAGGCGCTCGAAGGCGCGGTCGGTCAGTACCTGGGGCTCCACGTCGACGGCGCCGTCGTCGTCAATCTGATGGGCTTCGTCGGTCTCATCGACGCGCTTGGCGGCATCAACATCAACGTCCCGACCGAGATCAAGGACTCGCAGTACTCGCGACCCCAGGACGGCCGGGACATCAGCATCGACATCAAGGCGGGCTACCAGCACATGGATGGGCTGGTAGCGCTCGAGTACGCCCGGAGCCGCCACCAGGACTCCGACTACGGCCGGATGTCGCGGCAGCAGGCGGTCCTGATCGCGTTGCGGGCCGATCTCAAGCCGTGCTCGCTGCTGACCAGGATCCCGTCGCTCATCAGCGCTGCCGGCAGCGCCTTCTGGACCGACATGCCGGTCGAGGATGCGCCGACGTTGCTGGCGTTGGCCGAACGCATCGGCACGGGCAACGTCAAGAGCATCGAGCTCGTGCCGTCGGTGACGAGCAACCCGGTCGGCTTCCTGAACATCCCGCGGCTGGCGATCGTGCGCAACATCGTGGCCCATGGCCTCGACGGTGTTCCGGCGGCGTCGAGCGGCGGTGGCAGCGGTGGTGGGGGCGGTCTCAGCTGCTAGGGGCGGCGAGCATGGCCGCAGGCCGACTCTACCCGGGTGTGGATCGATGGTGCCGACGGCGGGAGTTGAACCCGCATGACCTCACGGCCACTCGATTTTGAGTCGAGCGCGTATGCCAGTTCCGCCACGTCGGCACGGTCCGGCGCGCATCGTACAGCCTGCGGGGCTCCGCGGTAGGGCCGGCCTCCGCGAAGGGCTTGCCGCGCCCTCGCCGGCGGAGTGGCCGGGCTGAGCGCCGTGCTATCCTCGCGCCGCCGCGGCCGAGCCCAACCCCGCCGCAAGGCGAAGCGTTCGTGGATGTGACAGTGGCTGACGAACGAGTCGTTACCGATGCAAAGACCGCGGACGAGCGCAGCTCCGAGGCCCTGGGACAGGGCGTCGACGCCGCTCTGGTGGAGGAGGCTTCGCGCGGGCGCCTCGAGGCCTTCAACGAGCTCGTCGCCCGCCACCAGGATCATCTCTTCGCCCTGGTGTACCGCCTCGTTCCGGATCGCGATCAGGCGGCCGACGCGGTCCAGGAGGCCTTCTTCAGCGCCTACCGGAACCTGCACTCCTTCCGCGGCGGCAGCGTCCGGAGCTGGCTATCGCGGATTGCGATAAACGCGGCAATGGATCTCCAGCGGGCAACTCGACGGCGGCCCAGCCAGCCGTACCCCGAATACGAGGACGAGAGCTGGCAGCCGCCGGCCGCGGCGGACGTGGAGCCGGAAGCAAAGGCTCTCGCCGCGGAGCGCTCCAAGGCGCTCGCCCGTGCTCTCGCCGCGCTGCCGTTCGAGCAGCGCAATTGCATCGTCCTCTTCGACGTCGAGGGCTACGACTACGCGGAGATCGCCACGATCATGCGAGTCGAGGTGGGAACCGTTAAGTCGCGCATCCATCGAGGCCGGCTCGCGCTGCGAAAAGCGCTGTCGTCCAGTCGGGAACTGTTCCGTGGTTGAGGTCGTCTGAGGAACGTAATGGACCGAACCCCTCCCGCCGCCCACGCCACCCACGACGAGCTCCTGATCGCCCGCCTCTACGGCGGCGACGTCGACGCGGCCGAGCGTGAGCGCGCCCTCGAGCAGATCGCAGAATGCCGCGACTGCGCGGAGCTATTCGCCGATCTAGGGGCAATCGCGGACGCCGTCGTGGCAATGCAGGTTCCGCGCCGGCCGCGTGACTTCGGCCTGACCGAGGCGGATGCCGCCCGGCTGCGGCGGCGGAGGCTGAGCGCATGGTTCTTCGGTGCCGGCTTGCGGCGCTCGCTCGGGGGGTCGCTCGCAGCACTCGGGTTGGTCGGAGTCGTTCTGACGGGCGTGGCATCGCTCACGAGCGGGGCCGCCAGCCCCGTTGAGTTCTCGTCGAACCAGAGCCTTACGGGCGCCGCTCAGCCAGTCCCCGCGGCAAGTCAGGCGGATTTGGCCGCCTTCGGCAGCGCTGCCGCTCCGACCGCGGCGCCGGCCGCCACTGCTGCGGCCAGCGAACGCTCCGCCACCAACCTCTCTCCAACCGCCGCCAGTGCCAGCCCCGCCGCAAGTGCCTACGCCGTATCGCCTGCTTCCCAAGCGCCGGCGCAACAGGGGGACCTAGGCAAGGTATCTCTAGCAAGCCAGTCACCGGCCGGTCTGGGCCAGCCGACGCCAGCCGTGCCCGAGTCCTCCGTGGCTCACGGCGGCATCGACGCGCGGCTCCTGTGGCTCGTCGGTTTTGGAGTGCTCTTCCTCTTCGGAATCGCTGTCGTGATCCTGCCGGGGCGGCGCCGGGGCCACGGTCGAGGGGGCCCTTCCTAGCGGACGGCGTCGCTCCAAACCGACCATGGGTCCCAGGCGCCGCGGTTCGGGGCCAACGACCCGGGCGGCCCGCCGGCTGAGGGCCCGCCCCGGCTAAACTTGACGGGCCGGCCTCTGCTGATCCTTTGCCGGCGCCGAACCGACCGAGGCCAAGCATGACTCGTCTGATGCTGCTCGACAGCAACGGCCTCATCTACCGCGGATACCACGCTCTGCCGCCACTCACCACGAGCAAGGGCGAGCTCGTCAACGCGGTATTCGGTTTCTGCAGCATCCTGCTGCGTGGCATCCAGGACCTTCAGCCCGAGTATGTCGCCGCCTGCTTCGACCTCCCGGGGCCAACTTTCCGCCACGAGCAGTTCGCCGCGTATAAGGCCACGCGGACGCCGATGCCGGATGACCTCCGCTCCCAGTTCCCCAAGGTCCGCGAGGTCGTGGCGGCGCTGCGGATCCCCGTCTACGAGATGGCCGGCTACGAGGCCGACGATGTCATCGGCACGATCACTCGCGACATGGACAGCCGCGGCATCGAGACGACGGTCGTCACGGGCGACCTCGACATGCTCCAGATCGTGACCGAGCACACGCGGCTGATGACGACAAGGCAGGGCGTCGACTCGACCATCTACTACACCCCGGAGAAGATCCGCGAGCGGTTCGAGCTGCGGCCGGATCAAATGATCGACTACAAGGCACTCAAGGGCGACCCGACCGACAACATCCCCGGCATCCCCGGGGTGGGGGAGAAGACCGCGGCGAAGGTGATTGGCCAGTTCGGCTCGCTGGAAGGGATGTACGAGCGGCTCGATGAGGTGAAGCCCGACAAGTTGCGCGAGAAGCTCGCGGAGGCGCGGGATCAGGTCTTCCAGAGCCGCGAGTTGTCGCGGATCATCCGAGATCTGCCGGTCTCGCTCGACCTAGAGGCGGCCCGCCTCTCCGACTACGACCGTGCCGAGGTCGTCCGGCTCTTCCGTGAATTCGAGTTCCGGACCCTGATCGACCGGTTGCCGCCGCTAACCGGCGAGTCGGCGGGAGACGCCGCCGAGGCGCTCCGTTCTGTTGTCGGGAGCGTGCCCGCGGCCCGCGTTCCGGGCGAGCCGCCACGCGTCGCCCGGCGCGAGTCTCACTCGCTCATCGGCGAGGGCGAGGGGCTGCAGCTGAGCATGGACTTCGATTCGACGGGGCTGAGCGCGCCCGTCCCGGGCCCAGTGCCGAATACGTCGCGCGACCGAGCTGCCACAGCGCCGGCATCCGGACCGGTCGACCTGGCCGCGGCCCTCCGCGCCGCCGTCGCCGATCCGACGCTGATGGAGCGCTTCGAGGCGGCGGACGACGATGCCGCTGAAGCGTCGGAGTGGCTGGCCGGCCGCGAGGAGATCGGCGCGGCGCTGCTCATGGACGACCCGCGGCCGATGCGCGGCATGCCGCAGGCCATGGCTCTGGCCGCCTCGGACGGTCGGGTGCTCGTGGCGGACGACCACGCCGCCATCGGCCGGCTCGGCGACCTGCTCCTCAAATCCGGCGCGCGAGTGGTGGGGCACGAGACCAAGCAGCTCGTGGTCGCGAACATCGCCAGCGGCGCCGAGAAGCCCCTGTCGGTGGCGTTCGACACGCAGATCGCCGCGTACCTGCTGAACCCGGCGCTGCGCAGCCAGACCATCGCCGACGTCGCCCACGAACGCCTCGACGTCACGCTGCCACCGGCCGGCGACGTACCGGCGGCCGTCCGCATCGGGCTGGACGCGCTGGCGGCCCTCGCCGTACGCGAGCCACTCGAGAAGGCCCTCGCCGATTCGGGTCTGGATCGCCTCTTCAGCGAAGTGGAGATGCCGCTGATCCCGGTCCTGGCCGAGATGGAGGCGGCCGGCGTGGCCATCGACCGCGACGCCCTGGCTCTCCTGGACACGGAGTTCGGCGGTGAGATGGCGCGCCTCGAGGCCGAGATCTACACGGATGTCGGCCATGACTTCAACTTGGGCTCGCCCAAGCAGCTCGAGCAGATCCTCTTCTACGAGCTGAACCTGCCCAAGGGTAAGCGAACCAAGACAGGCTACTCGACCGACGCGTCGGTCCTCGAAGAGCTGAAGCCGGCTCATCCGATGATTGGCAAGCTGCTCGACTGGCGGCTCTACTCGAAGCTTCGATCGACCTACATCGAAGCCCTGCCGGCGCTCGTTTCGGACCGCGACGGCCGCCTCCACACGACCTTCCATCAGGCTGTCGCAGCCACCGGGCGGCTCAGCTCTTCGGACCCCAACCTGCAGAACATCCCGATCCGCTCGGAACTAGGCCGTCGTATCCGTCGCGCATTCGTCGCCGGCGGGCCTGATGTCACTCTGCTGGCGGCCGACTACTCGCAGATAGAGCTGCGTATCCTCGCCCACGTGAGTGGCGACGAGCACCTGCGGGACGCATTTGCTCGTGGCGCCGATATTCACCGCGAAACCGCGGCCCGGGTCTTGCACAAGGCTCCTGAAGATGTGAACCACGACGAGCGCTCGATGGCCAAGATGGTCAACTTCGGCCTGGCCTACGGCATGAGCGACTTCGGGCTCTCGTCGCGGGCCGGGATCTCGAGGGTGGAGGCGAAGGAGTTCATCGACAACTACTTCGCCACGTACAGCGGCATCAGCTACTACATGCTGCACATCAAGGAGCTCGCCCGGCAGCAGGGTTGGGTCTCGACGTTGCTCGGCAGGCGGCGCTCCATCCCGGAGTTGCGGATGTCGAACCCCGCCCTTCGGGGCGCCGGGGAACGGATGGCGATCAACATGCCGATCCAGGGCACTGCCGCCGACATCATCAAGATCGCGATGATCAGGCTGCCGGAGCGGCTTCGCGCCGCGGGCCTCAAGGCTCGGCTGCTTCTCCAGGTTCACGACGAGCTGGTTCTCGAGGTTCCGCGCGAGGAAGTCGACGCGACGGCGCCGATCCTGCGCGAGACGATGGAGAGCGCGCTCAAGCTCGACGTGCCCCTGACGGTCGACGTCAAGGTCGGAGACGACTGGGAGTCGATGCGCCCACTGACCCGCGAAGACGAGGTGCTCGCCGAACTGGGCGAGGCGCCGGCCGAGGTGGTCGCGGGCTAGCGTCCGACGCCGGATATGGCGAGGCCTCGGTCGGGGCAGATGGAGCTAACCGTGGAGTGGGTACGACTAGCGCCGACTATCTCGAACCCGGGGCCTGCGCCGGGTCTTCGAAGGATCTACCAGTTGCGGATGTGGTCGTGCTCTGAGGGACGCGAGTCGTCACCGAGCGTCAGCGCGAGCGCGCCCACGAAGAGGAGGACTAATGCGAGTGTCAGGATTTCCATGCCTACACCGTACGCCAGGCACTTGATTAGAGCAAGTCGATGTTGTTCAATTACATATTATGACTACTGATCACTTGGCCGACGTCGAGTTCCGCCACCTGCTGAGCTTCCGTGCTGTCGCCCAGACCGGTTCGTTCCACGGTGCGGCGGAGTCTCTCGACTACACGCAATCCGCCGTGAGCCAGCACGTTGCCGCTCTGGAGTCGGTGCTCGGAGTCAGGCTGCTCGACCGGGCGCGTGGGCACCGGACTGTCAAGGTGACCGAGGCGGGGGCGCTGCTGCTCCGCCACGCCGATGTGATCGCGGCCCGGATCGAGGCGGCGCGTGCCGATCTGCGGGCGTACGCCGAAGGCGCGACCGGCCTGCTGCGCGTCGGCACCTATCAGAGCGTCGGCGCCCGCGTCGTGCCGGCGACCCTGGGCCGGTTCACCCACCTGTGGCCGAACGTCGAGGTCCACGTGATCGAGACCAACACGGACGACGGCCTGCTCGACCTGGTCGAGTCGGGCGAGCTCGACCTGTCGTTCGCCGTCTATCCACTCTCCGACGGCCCCTTCGAAGGCGTGGAGCTGTTCCGCGATCCATACGTGCTCGTGGTCCCGGTCGACTCACCGCTGGCCGGACTCGGCCGGCCCCCAACCGTGCGCGAGATATCCGGCCTGCCGCTCATCGGCTTCCGCCATTGCCGCTCCACGGCCGCGGCCGAGGCCTATCTCCGCGCCAACGGCGGCGATCCGAAGTGGGCATTCCGGTCGGACGACAACACCACGGTCCAGGCGCTGGTTACGGCCGGGATCGGGATGGCGCTGGTGCCCCGGCTGACCGTCGACGAAACCGACCCGCACACCGCGGTGCTACAGACGGACGTCCCGCCACGGGTGCTCACGCTGGCCTGGCACCGCGACCGATACCGCTCCCAGGCTCAGGTCGCGTTTACCGATCTGGCCCGCCAGGTCTGCCTGGAGCTCCAGCAGGAAGTGGCTCCGACCCTCGCTGACGGCTAGGGCGGGCTCTCAACCGCTTCGAGCTCCACCTGCCAGCGGTCGTACTCACCGCCGAAGGGCTTCGCGAGTGCGTGCGCGGCGCATGACACAGGTTCCGCGGCCGCGTCCTGCGTGGCCTCGCCCAGGCATCGCAAGCGCGGCCCCGTTACCCTCTTGGGTATGCCCGAGTTGCCGGAAGTCGAGACCATCGCCCGCGATCTGCGCGCCATGGTGTGCGGCGCGCGCATCGTGAGCGTCCGCTCCAACTGGCCGCCCACATTGCGCAGCCACGCACCGGATGAGTTCGCGCGGAAAGTGGCGGGCCGGGAGGTCGAGGGTGTCGGGCGCCGAGGCAAGCAGCTCCTCGTCTGGCTCGGGCCGAAGGGTCCGACCGCCGACTCGATTGCACCCGATTCGACTACGGACGAGCTGGCCGCCACCGAGCCGGTGGGCGCGGAATCGGTCGTCCTGACCGTCCACCTCAAGATGACCGGCCAGCTATTCGTAGTCCCCGCTGGGGTGCCGCAGGACCGCCATGTCCACGTCGTGCTGGCTTTCGACGACGGTCGCGAGCTGCGGTACCGCGACATGCGCAAATTCGGCCGGATGGGCCTCTACGCCCGCGATCCCGCAACCGGGCTGCCCGTCGAGAGTCAGGCCGCCGGCGTCCTCGCTACCGGGGCCGAGCCGCTCGCCGACGATTTCACGGCCCGGCGTCTTACCGAGATGCTCGCCCGCCGTCGCGGTCGTCTCAAGACCCTCCTGATGAACCAGGATTTCCTCGCCGGCGTCGGCAACATCTATGCCGACGAGGCCCTTTGGCGAGCCCGTCTGCATCCTCTGCGCGAGGCCCACACGGTCCGCTCCGACGAGGCGCGACGGCTGCACGGCGCCCTCCGCGACGTCCTCGCGGAGGCCGTGGAGCGGCGGGGCAGCTCGGTCGACGACTACACGGCGCCCGAGGGCGACGGCTCGATGCAGGAATACCTGGCCGTGTATCAGCGAGCCGGCGAGCCATGCTTGCGGTGCGGCCGTCCGATCAGGCGCATCGTCGTCGGCGGCCGATCGACCCACTTCTGCGGCTGGTGCCAGCGGTTGCCGGCCGGCCAGCGTGAGTCGGCTGCCAAGCTCCTCGCCGGCGCGAGGGCGGCGACGTCGCGGCTGGCCGATAGACCCCGCCGAGGCCCTCGCTGGACCGAGCTCGACGGCGCCGGCGCCCTGGGGCGGAATCGGGACGAGGAAGCGCGTGCCGCTGAGCTGGCAGCGCGGCGTGTGAGTCGTTTGGCCGCCGCGCGAAAGGCCGCCGCAACCCGTCGGGCGGCGGCACGGGCCGGAGGGTCGGCCTGATGTCGATCGTTCGACTCGATGGTGTAGTCCGTGAGGTTGGCGACTTCGTCATTCTCGACCGCGTCGACGCTTCGATCGCGGCTGGCGACCGCATCGGGCTGGTCGGCCCAAACGGCGCGGGCAAGACGACGTTGCTGCGGCTGATCGCCGGACGCGACGAGCCCGACGGCGGTGCGGTCCATCGGAAGCGCGCATTGACCGTGGCGATGCTGTCGCAGGAGGCGCACGTCGACTCGGCGTTCATCGGCGCTCCCAGCCTGAGGGGTGCCGTGCGAGCCGGTGCAACGCGGTTGGAGGAACTCGAGCGAAGGCTCCGGCAGCTCGAGCACGAGGGCCGCGTGACCGAGCCCGAGTACGAGAGCGTTCAGCACGAGTTCGCGGTCAGGGACGGCTATGCCCTCGACCAGCGCGTGGAGGCGGCCCTGTCCGGGCTCGGTTTCGAGCGGGACCAGTGGGACAGGCCGCCGGTGAACCTCTCCGGCGGCGAGCAGACGCGGGCGGCGCTGGCCCGCCAGCTCCTCTCCGACCCGGAGCTGCTCCTCCTCGACGAGCCGACCAACCACCTCGACCTCGGGGCGCTGGAGTGGCTCGAGGAGCACCTCGGCCGGCGCCGCGGCAGCCTGGTCGTGGCGTCGCACGACCGCGCCTTCCTCGACGCGACCGTGACCAGGGTGTGGGAGTTGCGCGATTGCCGCCTCACGCCGTTCCGTGGCAGCTACTCGAGCTACGCCCGCCAGCGCGAAGAGCGCGACCTGCGGGCGGCCGAGGAGGCTGAGGTCCGCGCGGGCGAGATCAACCGCGAGATGGAGCTCATCCAGCAATACCGCCACCAGCGCAAGCACGGCAAGATGCACGAGCACGAGGCTAGGCTGGAAGCCCTCCAGCCCCTCGAGAAGCGCAGGTCCGAGGCCCGGCTCAAGCTCCCGAGCGAGGCCCTCGCCGGCGGCTCGCCGGCTCGATCGTACGAGTCTGTGGTGAGAGCGGAAGGGCTGGTGGTCGGTTACCGGGCCGGCGACCCACGCCAGACTCCACCGGATGATGACGACGGCCGCCGGGGCTACGAACGCGCCATCGACGCCACCGAATACGCCGGCGACCACGCCGTCGCTCTCGTGCCGTGGCTCGAACTCCGGCGCGGCGATCGCGTCGGCATCGTGGGACCGAACGGGGCAGGCAAGACCACGCTCTTGCGGACTATATCGGGCGAGCTAGCGCCGCTCGACGGCGCCCTGGACCTCGGCCGCAACGTCCAGTCGAGCTACCTCGCCCAGCTCCGGGACGCGCCGATCCCCGGCGCCACGGTCCTCGACGCGCTGCTCGACGAGATGCCACTCACCCCGGCGGCGGCGCGGGGACACCTGGCCCGTTTTCTGTTTCGCGGCGACGACATCTTCAAGGAAGTCTCCGCGCTCTCTGGTGGCGAACGGTCGCGGCTCGAACTGGCGCTTCTCTTCCTGCTGCCGGCCAACCTGCTGCTTCTCGACGAGCCCACGAACCACCTCGACATTCCGGCGCGCGAGGCCCTCGAGGCGTTCATGGCCGGAACCGACGCGACCCTTCTCGTCGTCAGCCACGATCGACGGCTTCTCGAGAAGGTGTGCGACTCTCTGTGGGTCGTGGACGATGGTCTGGCGGTGCCCTTCGAAGGCGGTTACCGCGCCTGGCGGTCGGCGGTCGCCGACGGTTGGACGGTGAAGGAGGCAGCCGAACGGGAGGCGGGACGCCTTCACGGCGGCCTGACGCGGGAGACCGGCGCGCGTCGGCCGGGGGCTGCGGTTGGAATCTCAGGTCGGGCGGCCGGGGCACGATCTTCGGGCACCGCGGCCTCTTCGTCGACTCGCGCCCGGGCTGGATCGCCGGCCGATTCCGCCTCCGGCGGAGCGGCGGTTTCGGCGCCCGAGCGTCTACCGGTCGCGAAGCTGTCGAAGGATGCCTACCGGCGCCGGAAGGCCCAAGTCGACGAGGAACTGACCCGGCTCAACGAGCGTAAGGCGCGCCTGGAGTCGGCGTTGCTCGACCCGAGCGTGCACGGCAACTTCGTCGAGCTGCGCCGCGTGACGAGCGACCTGGCCGCAGTCAACGAGGCCCTTGCCGCGGCCGAAGAGGCGTGGCTGGAGCTGGAGGAGGCGGCGCCGTGACCGGATCCAACGCGTCGGGCGACCGATCGCACGGCCGGCGCCGCGGCTCCCTCCGCACTCGGGCCCCATTGATCGGCCTCATCGGTCCGATCGGATGCGGCAAGTCGACCGTGGCCGGCTGGCTGGCGGCTCGCGGTTCCGTCGTGATCGACGCCGACGAGCTGACGCGGCAGCTGATGTCGCCCGGCAGTCTGGTGACGAATTCGATCCTTGCCCGCTTCGGCGGGGAGTACCTCCGGCCCGATGGCACGCTCGACCGGGCTGCCCTCGGCCGGCTGGTATTCGCCGATCCTGAGCGGCTGGCCGAGCTCGAGTCGATCGTCCATCCCGCCGTCGAGCGTCTGGAGCAGGACTCGATCCGGACCGCCGATGCAGGCCGTCCGGCCGCGATCGTGCTCGAAGCGATCAAGCTCGTGGAGGCCGGTCACTCGGTCTGGTGCGACGAGGTCTGGCTCATCGTCTGCGACCCGGAGGCCCAGCTCGCCCGTCTCATTGGCCGTGGCATGGCCGAGTCCGACGCCCGCCAGCGGATCGCCGCCCAGTCCGATTCGCTGCCGCTCTGGCGCTCTAGGGCGACTCGCATCGTCCGCACGGACGGTGCTCCCGCGCAGACCGAGCTCGCTGTAGAGGCGGCGCTCAACGACGTGCTGAGGCGCCACTCTCGCTGATTGGGGTGCCGGTTCTCGCCTCCGCCGCGCCCCGCGCTGCGGCCGGATCGCCGACGTCCGCACGGCCGGCGTGACGAGCTTCGTACAATCGGAGGGTGATTGCGTCCCGGATGTTCGGCCGCAAGTGGATCGCTGCGGGGGGCGCGGTCGTGGCGGTCGTTGCGCTGGCGGGAGTCGCCTTAGTGGCCGGAGGAAGCCCGTCCACACCCTCGGGCGCAACCGCGGCCCCGACGCCAGGCGCCAGTGTCGCGATAGCTCTCGACCCCACGGGTACCAATCCGAGCTCGCTCGTCGTGCGCGGGACGATGACCGCCGAACCGACCACAGACGTCACGGAGGCCCCCACTTTCCCGCCGCTCGACCTGTTCGCCACCCCGAGTCCGGCACCGGCGCGAGGCGCTCTACCGACTGATCCGAGCTACGCAATCGACCCGCGCCGGCCGCTGCCGGTCCAGGCGGTCGATTGGCTCGAGCTCAAGGCATCCGGCAGAATCTCCATCCTGGGCGGCCAAGTGACCGTGCTTCCCGCAACGGCCGACCCGCTCGTCAATCCATCCAGCGGCGCGCCCGTGCCCGCCAAAGCGATGCTCGATACGACGTGGACTCGATGGGTCGTGGAGCCGCCCGGCTACGGCACCGACGAGAAGGGCGACCGTTACTCGAACCTGAGCTACTGGAACCTGTGTGGCGACGGGGCGATGACAGTGGCGCTGTGGTACTGGCAGCAACTCATCGGTCATCCCGACGTCACCGGCACCGCGGGCTACTTCCTCGATCCCTACGCGACCGAGGCGGTCGGCTGGCCGTCGCCTGGACCTACGATCCCGATCTCGGGCGGGAGGCGCCTTGGAACGTACTGGTCCGGAACCGACCGGGTCAGCGGCTTCACAGCCAACGGCCGCGGTTTCGTGATGTATCTCGCCATGCGATCCCAACCGGCGACATGGCAGTCGGCGGGGCTCTCCGTCTTCGCGCGAGACGGCCGGCCACTCTATCCGACCTCCGGGACGCCGCGTACCAACATCCAGACCGGGCTCAACTGGGAGGTCTCTGGCCGGGACCCGACCAACTGGACTGAGGCCTACTACGCGTCGGTCATCCGGCCGGACCCAACCCTCGCCCGCGATCTGACGGCTGCGGTAATGCTCGACGTCGGCCGGGACGGGGTGCCGGTCGTGGGCGCAGTCGACGCTTACAACCTGCCGAACTGGCAGGCCGGCTCCGCCACGCCGCACACCAGGCACGCGATCGCCATCGTCGGCTACGACAACACCGCCAACCCGCCGAGCTTCACCTACATCGACACCTGCGGCCGGTCCTGCAACGCCCGGGGCGGGAACGGCTACGGCCAGCTCCACGTGATTGCGCAGTCGCAGATGGTGCTGTCGATCCAGAACCGCGTCGGATCTGGCTTCGTCTGGTAGCCATTGGGCAAGGCGGGCGCGTCGCCCGTGTACTGGTTCCTTCCGCCGATCAGCGGCCACGCTGGGCGCCCGCGAATACGGGCGGCCCGACCTCCCCGCGAGACGGCGAGTTAGAACGTCCGTGCTATTCTGGTCGACCGCGGTATACTGAAAGCCCACGCTGACGAGGTTGAAGTGCCCGATTTCCGGCTGGTTGCCGACTTCAAGCCCACCGGCGATCAGCCTCAGGCAATCGATCGCTTGAGCGACGGCCTGGCCAGAGGCCTGCGCCATCAGACCCTGCTCGGTGCGACCGGCACAGGGAAGACGTTTACCGTTGCGCAAACGATCGAGCGCCACCAGAAGCCGACGCTCGTCCTCGCCCACAACAAGACCCTGGCCGCCCAGCTGTACTCCGAGTTCCGGGAGTTCTTCCCCGACAACGCCGTCGAGTACTTCGTCAGCTACTTCGACTACTACCAGCCCGAGGCCTACCTGCCGCGCTCGGACACGTACATCGAGAAGGACTCGAGCCGCAACGACGAGATCGACAAGCTCCGCCACGCGGCCACGAAGGCGCTCTTCGAGCGTCGCGACGTGATCATCGTCGCCAGTGTCAGCTGCATCTACGGACTCGGCGCCCCGGTCGACTACGGGGCCACGATCCTGCGGCTCCGCGTCGGCGGGCAGTATCGCCGCGACGCCGTGCTGCGCCACCTGGTCGATCTCCAGTACCAGCGCAACGACCAGGCTCTCTCGCGCGCCCGCTTCCGTGTCCGTGGCGACACCCTCGAGCTGATCCCCGCGGCCGAGGATCGGTTGGTTCGAGTTGGGTTCTTCGGCGACGAGGTCGAGCGGATCACCGAACTGGACCCGCTCACCGGCGAGCTGCTCGCGGAGCGCAAGGACCTCAACGTCTACCCCGCGACTCACTACGTCACCCCAAACGACAAGCTCATGGCCGCCGTCAAGGCGATCGGCGAAGAGATGGAGATTCGGGTCGGCGAGCTCGAGGCCCAGGGGCGCGAGCTCGAGGCCGCTCGGCTGCGCCAGCGCACGACCTTCGACCTCGAGATGATGCGCGAGCTCGGTTACTGCACCGGGATCGAGAATTACTCACGCCACCTCTCGGGCCGCGACGCGGGCTCCCGGCCGTGGACCCTGCTGGACTACTTTCCGCCGGACTGGCTGCTCGTGGTCGACGAGAGCCATATGTCGATCCCGCAGGTCGTCGGCATGTACAAGAATGACCGTACCCGGAAGGAAATCCTGGTCGACTTCGGCTTCCGGTTGCCGTCCGCGCTCGATAATCGCCCGCTGACATTCGAAGAATTCGAAGCCAGCGTGAATCAGGTCATATACATGAGCGCGACGCCCGGTCCATATGAGCTTGAACGGAGCCAGCAGGTCGTCGAGCAACTCATACGTCCGACCGGCGTCGTCGATCCACACATAACCGTCAAGCCGACCGAGGGCCAGATCGACGATCTCCTCGAGCTCATCCGCGGTCGCGTCGAACGGGGCGAGCGCTCCATCGTCACGACCTTGACCAAGAAGATGGCCGAGGACCTGGCCGACTATCTCCACGAGCTCGGCGTGAAGGTGCAGTACCTGCACTCCGAAGTAGACACCCTCGAGCGCGTCCAGATCCTCCGCGACCTCAGGCTGGGCGTGTACGACGTGATCGTCGGCATCAACCTTCTGCGTGAGGGCATCGACCTGCCGGAGGTGACGCTCGTGGCGATCATAGATGCGGACAAGGAGGGGTTCCTGCGCAGCGCCTGGTCGCTCGTCCAGATGATCGGCCGGGCCGCCCGCAACATCGGCGGAGAAGTTGTGATGTACGCCGACCACGTGACCGAGTCGATGCGGGTCGCGATCGAGGAGACGAACCGCCGCCGCGCCGTCCAGGAGAAGTACAACCTCGATCACGGCATCCAGCCCGTGACCATAGTCAAGGGGATCCGCGACATAAACGATCGGCTGCGGGCGGTGGCTGAGGCCCACGGCACCTACGCCACGGCGCCGGGGCAGGAACGTGCCTTCACGGAGATGGCAAAGGGGCAGGTCGAGAAACTGGTTGGCCAGATGGAGGCCGAGATGCGCCAGGCTGCCCGCAATCTCGAGTTCGAACGGGCCGCTGCGTTGCGCGACGAGATTCAGGAGATTCGCCTTCGCGTTCTCGACGAGGACCAATCGGTGGCCGTGGCCAGGGCGGCGGAGCGCGCCGCAAGGGCCAGACCGGTTGGGCCCGCAGGTTCGCGACCGGCCCCGGCACGATCCGGTCGGATCATCAAGCCGGTTCGGCAGGCTGGACGGCGCGGCAGGGGAGGCGGCGGAGATGGCCGGGAGGCCGAGGGGCCGGAGCTGGAAGTGACCGAGGTCCGGGTCCTGGCCGCCGGCGAAGAGCCCGGCGGCGGGGATCTGGCGGCCGCGTCGACCGCATCGGACTGGCTGCCTGGGATCCGTGACGAGCACGAAGACGATGGCTGGTCGGCCAAGTGGCTCGATCGCCCGACGTGGGACCATACGGTCACGCCGAACGTGATCAAGCGAACGGGCCAACGCCCGCCGGGTCGCAGGCGCCGGTAGAGGAGGCCATATGGATCCGCTGAGCGAGGCGTTCCAACACCACACGTGGGCCACGGAACGCCTGATCCGCCACCTGCAGTCACTACCCGAGACCGCCCTGACCGCCACCGCGCCCGGCGTCTACGGCGAGGCGCTGGCCACTCTCTCGCACCTGGTCTCTGCCGATGCCCGTTACCTCGGATACCTGGAGGGCGACTCGCCGTTCCGCAGGCCCGGACCGGACCCGGTCGTCCCGCTCGACGAGCTCGCCGACAGGCTGCGCGACCAGGCGGTTCGATGGCGGATTCAGCTGGCTCGGATCGGTGAATTGGACGTCACGATTCCGGCCAGTGGCGAGCGTCCCGTCTTGCCGCACGCGACGAACCTCGTCATCGGCCAGGCGCTCCACCACGGCAACGATCACCGCACCCAGATCTGCACGGTTCTCTCTTCGAACGGCTTCGAGGCGCCGGACCTGGACGTCTGGAGCTACTGGCGGGACCGTCGCGCCGAGTAGGCGATCGGATCCGACTGCGACCCCTACGACGCTACGGCGCGGGCTGGGCCAGGGCTCGCCGTCCGGCCAGCGCGAGGAAGGCGAGCATCAGGAAGACGAGGCCCAGCGATCCGCGCAGGGTGACGACGGTCGCCAACGACCCGATCAGTGGCGGCCCGACCAAGCCTCCGGCGTATCCCATCGTGGAGACGGCAGCGATCCCCACCGAGGGCGGGATCCCCGGCTGAGAGCCCGCCGCGCGGAAGAGCACAGGCACGCCGGCGGCGAGGCCGAGGCCCATCAATCCGTAGCCGGCGATCGCGATGGTCGGCTCACCCACGCCCAGCACGAGGCCGAGGCCGATGGTTGAGAGTGCGGCGCCGCCGCTCACGAGGACGCCCGGCCCCAGGACGACCACCAGCTTGTCGCCGACGAAGCGGGAGAAGGCCATAGCGCCGCTAAATGTGGCGACCGCCAGGGCGGCCATGCCTTCGCTGGCCCCGAGGTGCCTGTGCATATAGACGCCGCCCCAATCGTTTGCCGAACCCTCGGCCAACAATGCGCACAGCGCCAGGGAGCCGAGCAGGAGCAGCCGACCGCTCGGTCGGGTTAGGCGGCCGCCACCGTCCGCATGTGTATCGGGCAGCATCGTGGCTCCCAGCACCAGGGCCCCGATCGCGAGGATGAGCCCGACGACGGCGAATTCCGCGAAGACCGAGATTCCCAACGCGGCGATCTGGGCGCTCGCGAGAGCTCCGAAGAACGAGCCGATGCTCCAGGTGGCGTGCAGGCGGGACATTATCGGCCCCGACCCGGCCCGCTCGACCGCCAGCCCGTTGGCGTTCATACATACGTCCATCGTTCCCTGGAAGATTCCGAAGCCGAAGAGGCTCAGGAGGAGGCTCCAGAAGTCCGACGAGGCGCCCATGAACGGAATGAGGCAGGCGCACCCCAGGAGCGTGGCCGCGGTGACGACGTGCGTCCCGACCTTGCCGCCGAGCCAGCCGCCGATCGACATCGTCGCCACGGCCCCGAGTCCGGCGCCGAGCAACGCGAAGCCGAGATGAGCCTCGTCGAGGTGTGTCTGGTTCTGAACCGCCGGTATCCGCGATGCCCAGGCGCCAAAGGCGAGGCCGTTCATGAGGAACGCGCCCGCGACAGCCGCGATGCGAAGTCGAAGGCGGGATTCGTGAGGGGAGGCGGTGGGTGGCATCTGCGAATCTTGAGACATCCGGCGCCGGATTGCCTGGCTGGCGCTCGGCGCCGCCGGTTGCCCACCGCGACGTACCATGAGCGCCGCCGCGCGGACCGACGCTTGCCGGCCCCGAGCGGCGGAGTCGTCTAGGTCGAAATGGGATGGACCGGAGCCGTGAGATGCAAGTTGGAGCGCGGAGCTGGCGCGCCGCGACAGCAGCCATCGCCGTCATGACGCTGCTATCGGGCTGTGGCGGAGGCGGTGTCACTCCGTCTCCGACCGCCACGCCCACGCCGACACCGGAGCCGACGGCAGCGCCCACTGCGGCTCCCGGGCTCTTCGTGGACGCGGGTGCGGACCTGGGCGGGATCAGCCCGTACGTCTACGGGACCAACGACGGCCCCTGGCTCGGGGTGCCGTTTGCGCTGCGCGATCAGGTAGTGGCTGCGAAGCTCAAATTCATCAGCTGGCCCGGCGGCAATTGGGGCGATGAGAACGACGTGACCACCGACCAGGTCGACGCGTTCGTCACCTACTGCCGGTCCATCGGTGCCGAGCCGCGGATCGTCGTGCGGCTCAAGGGCGGCACCGCATCCGCTGCGGTGGACCTCGTGAGATACGCCAATGTGACGATGAAATACAACGTCAAGTATTGGGGCATCGGCAACGAGCCCGATCTGTATGAGACGAACGGGCTGACGGGATACAACGTCAATCAGTACGACGCGGACTGGCGTTCATTTGCACAGGCGATGAAGGCCGTCGATCCCACTATCGAATTGATCGGCCCGGATATTAGCCAGTTCGTGGCAAGCCCGTCATCCGATTATCTTCAGACCAGGACGGACTGGCTGACGTCCTTCTTGAAGGCGAACGGCGATCTCGTAGATATCGTGTCGATTCATCGATATCCGTTCCCTGCCGACGGTCAGACGCCGCCGACGATCGACGATCTGCGCGGTAACAGCAACGAGTGGGATCAGATCATCCCGGCCCTGCGGTCGATCGTGAAGACCCAGACCGGCAAGGATCTGCCGGTCGCCGTGACCGAGCTGAACTCAAGCTACACGCAGAACAGCGGGGGTGACGCCGGCATGGAGTCCCACTACAACGCCATCTGGTTCGCCGACGTCCTCGGCCGGATGATCGACCAGAAGGTCGACATCGTGGCCCAATTCGCGATCGCCGGTTATTGGGGCATAGTCGGTGCGAGTGCGCCCAACCCAATGTATTACGACTACATGCTGTACAAGCAGTTCGGCACGAAGCTGGTGCCCGCCGCTTCCGACGATCCTCTCGTCACGGTTTACGCCGCCGTCCGCGCGGACGGGACCCTCACGGTCTTGATTGTGAACCTGGGGTCGACCGCGGCCACCAAGCCGCTCACTATCGTTGGGAACGTGGCGAAATCGGCTGAGACGTGGCTGTTCGACGCGTCCCACAACGCCGAAAAGGTAGCCGCGACCCCGCTATCAAACGGCGGAAACGTGACGTTGCCGCCTGAGTCGGTGACGCTTCTGGTTGCCGCCAAGTAGCCGCAACCGCGAGCCGCGGGCCCGATCCTAAGTCAGGCCAGGCCGAGCGCCCGGGCCAGCGCCACCAGCACGACGGCCGCGACAACTCCCGCGAGGAGCAGGCGCGTCCGCCAAACGACGATGACGCACAGTGCGACGGCAAGGGGCATGACTCCGAGCTGCAGGTGCGGCGGGGTGTCGGTGGTGAGCAGGGAGCCGGTGGCGGCCAGCGCGGCTAGAGCGGCCGGGCCAGCGAGCCGGAGGTAGGTGACCGCCCATTTCGGAAGGCGTTCGATACCGGGCGCGAGCATCGGCAGGGCCCGAGACGGATAGGTGACGGCCCACATGACGAAGGCCAGCGGCACGAGAGCGGTGCCGAGATTCATGGCAGCCCGGCCTCGGCCGACGGTTCGGGCCTCTCGGGCTCGCTGGATTCCTCGCGGGCGGAAGGCCTGATAGCCAGACCAAACAGCGGCCCGAGGACCGCGCCGGCCACCAACCCGAGCGATGGCCCGCCGACGAGACCAACGGTCACCGCGACGACGACCGCTCCCATCGCCGCCGCGGCGTCGCGGCGCCCCGACACCATGCCGAGCGAGAGGCCGGCCATCGCCGCGGGAAACGCGACATCCAGACCAAGGCGGTTGGTATCAACGGCTCCGGCGACGAGATAACCCACGGTCGAGCCGACCTGCCACGGCACGAAGATGAACATCGCGGCGAGCCAGTAGCCTCGCCGGTCGAACCCTCCGATTCGTCTGAAGTGGGCGAGAGCAAGAGCGAACGTCTCGTCGGTGAGGAAATGGGCCATGACGGCCCGCTCCGGTCTCGGCTGGCCCAGAAGGTACGGCGTCAAGGCTGCGGAGTAGAGGAGGTGGCGGGCATTGATCAGAGCCACGACCCCGGCGATCGCAAGCCAGGAGGAATGGGTCTTGACGAGGCCGGCGGCTGCGAACTGCGCCCCTCCCGCGAACGCCAGCGCCGAGTTGGCCGCGACGTCGAACACGGAATACCCGGCCTGCAAAGCGGTCAACCCAAACACCAGGCCAACCGGCATCGCGTAAGTTGCGATCGCCAGGCCGTCGCGGACCAGTCGGCCGCGTGACTCGCGCTCAGTCGATCCGCCGGTGGTCGTCCCCGAGGCGACTCCTGAATCGGGTTTGGCCCCGCTCATCCTTTGTGTGGCCTCCATTCGGTCAGGTCGTCGATCGTATCCGACCGGTCGGAATACGGTGACACGATCGACGCGTGGATCTTCGGGGCTTTCGCCGTTCCCATCCTGTCGCGAACGTCTGTTCGGTTTCGGCCGGTTGGCCTACAATGGGCACCTATGCCGCAGGAACAGCTCATCGTTCGCGGTGCCCGCGAGCACAACCTGAAGAACATAACCGTGGCCATGCCGCGCGATCGGCTGGTCGTCATCACCGGCCTGTCCGGTTCGGGCAAGAGCAGCCTCGCGTTCGACACGATCTATGCGGAAGGCCAGCGCCGCTACGTCGAGAGTCTGTCGGCATACGCCAGGCAGTTCCTCGGCGAGATGCAGAAGCCAGATGTCGACCAGATCGACGGCCTTAGCCCTGCTATCTCGATCGACCAGAAGGGCGCCAGCCGGAACCCACGGTCGACTGTCGGCACGGTGACCGAGATCTACGACCACCTGCGGCTCCTGTTCGCCCGCATCGGCCACCCGCACTGCCCCACCTGCGGCCGCGAGATCGAACGCCAGTCGGTCCAGCAGATCGTCGACCAGATCTACGACCTGCCGGAAGGCACGCGGCTGATGGTCCTCGCCCCCGTGATCAAGGACCGCAAGACGGAGGGCGATCGCGTCTTCGACCAGATCCGCCGCCAGGGTTTTGCCCGCGTGCGGGTCGACGGCGAGCAGATGGATCTGTCGGAGACCCGCCCGCTCGACAAGTACAAGCGCCATTCCATCGACGTCGTGGTCGATCGGTTCATCGTCCGCCACGGCGGGGCGGGGGAGGGCGACGGTGCCGTCGCCGCGGGCCCGGAGGTCGCCGGGGCCACGGGAGTCATGGAGGGCTCGGCCCGCGCCGCTTCTGCTACGGCTGGGTCGGCCCAAGCGACCCACCGTCCGGACTCGGCCAGACTGGCAGACTCCGTCGAGACGGCGTTGAGACTCGGCGAGGGCGTCGTCCAGATCGCCCCCGTTCCGCGTGACGGGGAGGCACTGGCGTTCGAGGAGCGGCGCTACAGCGAGCGCTACAGCTGCCCCTACGACGGCACCACAGTCGACGAGCTCGAGCCGCGCAGCTTCAGCTTCAACTCGCCCCACGGCGCATGCCCGAGCTGCACGGGTATCGGCAGCCGTCTCGAGATCGATCCGGAGCGAGTCGTTCCGAACAAGAACCTTTCGCTGGCCAATGGGGCGCTCGTGCCCTGGGCTCGAATGCCGATGGAGAACTCATGGCACGGCAAGATCATCGAAGCCGTCTGCCATGAGCACGGCTGGGACTACGAAGCGCCAATCAAGGACCTCCCACCGGAGGCGCTCGACTACATTCTCTTCTCGGGACGCGGCGAGCGAGTAGTCATCGGCTACCGTCACGAGCGTGGCGAGAATACATACGGCGCCACGTTCGAGGGGATCGTCCCCAACCTCGAGCGCCGCTTCCGCGAGACGGATTCGGAGTTCATCAAGTCAGAGCTCGAGCGATACATGGTCGCCCGGCCGTGCCCTACGTGCGAAGGGCGGCGCCTCAAGCCAGAGATCCTCGCCGTCACGGTGGACGGTCGGAACATCTCGGACGTCGCCTCCTTATCGATCACCGCGGCCTGCGAGTGGGTAGCCGGGCTGCCGGACCGGCTGACCGAACGCGAGCGCACGATCGCCCGGCAGGTCCTCAAGGAGATTTCGTCGAGGCTCGGCTTCCTGCTCGACGTCGGGCTCGACTACCTGACGCTCGACCGGACGAGCCAGACGCTGTCCGGCGGCGAGGCCCAGCGCATCAGGCTCGCGACGCAGATAGGGTCCAGCCTGATGGGCGTCCTGTACATCCTTGACGAGCCGTCGATCGGGCTGCACCAGCGCGACAACGCCAAGCTGATCGCCACGCTCACGCGGCTGCGCGACCTGGGCAACACCGTCCTTGTCGTCGAGCACGACGAGGAGACGATCCGGACGGCCGACTGGGTCATCGACATCGGCCCAGGAGCCGGCGAGCACGGCGGTGAGATCGTTGCGAACGGGCCGCTCGAGGCGATCCTGGCCGAGCCGCGCTCGATCACCGGAGCCTACCTGCGTGGGGAGCGGTCGGTGGCGATCCCGACGTCGCGCCGGGCCGGGAGCGGGCAGTCTATCGTGGTCCGTGGGGCGCGGGAGCACAACCTCAAGAACCTGGATGTGGCGTTCCCGCTCGGTTGCTTCGTGGCGGTGACGGGCGTCTCGGGCTCGGGCAAGAGCACGCTCGTCTCGGACATCCTGTTTCGTGCACTCGCCCACGCGCTCAACGGTTCGCGCGAAAAGGCCGGCGCCCACGACGCGCTGGACGGCCTCGAGGCTGTCGACAAAGTGATCGACATCGATCAGAGCCCGATCGGCCGGACGCCGCGGTCCAACCCCGCCACCTACACCGGGCTCTTTGCGCCGATCCGCGAGCTCTTCGCCGGCACTCCCGAGGCGCGGCTGCGGGGATACATGCCGGGACGCTTCAGCTTCAATGTCAAGGGTGGGCGCTGCGAGAACTGCAAAGGCGACGGCATCCTCAAGATCGAGATGCAGTTCCTGCCGGACGTCTACGTTTCCTGCGAAATCTGCAAGGGCAAGCGCTACAACCGCGAGGCCCTAGAGATCCACTACAAGGGCCGTTCCATCGCAGACGTCCTGGAGATGACCATCGAAGAGGCGCTCGAGTTCTTCGCGCCCGTCCCGACCGTGAAGGCCAAGCTGCAGACGCTGTTCGACGTCGGCCTCGGTTACGTCCACCTCGGCCAGCCGGCGACCACACTCTCGGGCGGCGAAGCTCAGCGGGTGAAGCTGGCGACCGAGCTGTCGAAGAGGGCCACCGGTCGGACCATCTACGTTCTGGACGAGCCCACGACCGGCCTGCACATGGCGGATGTCGAGAAGCTCCTCCATGTTCTCCACCGGCTCGTGGAGTCAGGCAACACGGTCATCGTCATCGAGCACAACCTTGACGTGGTGAAGACCGCGGACTGGATCGTGGATCTGGGCCCGGAGGGCGGGGACCGAGGCGGTTATGTCATCGCGCAGGGGACTCCGGAAGATGTCGCCCGCGCTCGCGGCTCGGCAACCGGCGAATACCTGACCCGCGTTCTTCGCGGAGAGCCCCTCGTGCCCCTCTCCGCCGTCACCTTTGCGGACCTGGCAGGGCGCGGCGGCAAGGGGCGGGGTCCCGAGGCCGCGGTGGCCGCGCTTCCGGCGCCCAAGAAACGAGCCGTGGCCGCCGGCTCGCATGGCGAAGAGTCCGCGCGCTAGAGGCGTCCCACCTGACACCGGGCTCGACCGCTCCCGATCTCGTTTGAGGTATCGGCGCCGCGCGTCGATGCCAGCTCTGAGGGCGAACGCCTAGGACCGCGCGGGCCGGCCCGACCCGCGGTGCACTCGGAGGGGGCACGGTCGGGGTGAATTGCGTCTCCCAACCATCAAGATCGTGACGTTCGCCAGACTACGCCGTTAGCCCGCCGCCTCAATGCGGTCGCGTGAACGGTTCACGACGCGCGTGAAAACTCTCTTGACGAACCTGGTACAGTGTTGGTGTCGCGCAGGAGCCCTCAGGCGCGAGAACCAAGACTCCGAACGTGAGATCACCCTCAGCGCACCGTCACTGGCGTCTCGGGGTCGAGAAACGAGTCAGGGCGGGAACGGGGAATAGGCGGGGAGCCGGGTTGTACCGTTCTTGGGAGGCGGTGCCTCAGTATCAGTCTTGGGGACTCTTGAACGCGCCACGGCGAGGTTTCAGAGCTCGTGGCTGAGTGGTCGTCTGTCTCAGTGCGGGAGGCTAAACCAGTGCGGACTGCCACGCTCGACGAGGTCGCCCGAGCAGCCGGAGTTTCGCGCGCGACCGCATCACGGGTCCTCAACGGCCGGACGACCGTGGGCGTGGAAGCACGCCAATCGGTGGAGCGCGCGGTCGAGCGGCTCGGTTACGTGCCCCAACGCGCGGCCCGCAGCCTCGCGGCTCGCCGCAGCGACTCGATCGGCGTGGTCATCGCGGAGCCTACGGGCCGCGTCTTCGCCGACCCGTTCTTCGCCGAAGTGCTGCGCGGCATCAGCGCCGGCCTTTCCGCTCGGCAGCTCCAGCTTGCGCTGCTCATGCCCCAGTCCGCCGATGAAGAGCAGCGCCTCGAGCGCTACCTCCTCGGCGGGCACGTCGACGGGGCCATCTTCGTCTCCCTCCACGGCGACGATCCGATGCCGGAGAGACTGCACCTCCGCGGTATTCCCGTCGTCGTCGGTGGCGAGCCGCCGCGCGGAGCGCGTGTCAGCTACGTAGACAACGACAACCACGGCGGCGCCATCGCTGCAGTGAACCACCTGATCAAGCTAGGACGACGGCAGATCGCTTCGATCGCCGGACCGCTGGACATGCCTGCCGCCGCTTCCCGCCGCCTGGGCTATCTCGAGGCCCTCCGCGGCGCGGGAATCTCCCCGCGTCCGGAGCTCGAATCAGGCGGCGATTTCACCTGTGAGGGAGGGGCCCGAGCGATGCAGCAACTGCTCGCGCGGTGCCCAGAGCTCGATGCGGTCTTCGTGGCATCGGATCTCATGGCCTCCGGCGCGCTGGACACTTTGTGGGCAGCGGGTCGGAACGTCCCCACGGATGTGGCAATCGTCGGTTTTGACGACTCGGCCCTGGCCCTGTCGACCAACCCGCCGCTCTCGAGCGTGCATCAGTCGGTCGAAGTAATGGGCCGTGAGCTCGTCAACGTGCTGCTCCAGGCAATCGACACCAGGGACCGCGTGTTGCGACGTGTCTTTCTGGCAACCGAACTCGTAGTGAGAGAGTCAAGTGGAGGAGTGCCCACAGGGAAGATCTAGCAACCGGTCGTGCCGCACCTGCGGCGCGTGGGAAGGACTATTCCCACCAGTCTATTGCGTCACTAGGGACCGAAATGTCACTAGGGATCAGAGAAGGGAGCCCAATGGGTAGGAGAGGGTTGCGCCTCATTACTTTGGCCGCGATCCCGGTGCTCGCGATCAGCGCGTGCTCCAGCACCTCGGCCACGCCGACGGCGGCCCCGGCCACGCAGGCCACCACCACCACCACCCCCACGCCGGCGCCCGTGACGTCGGCTGCCCCGGGGGCCGCCACCGTCCGCTGGTTCGTCGGCCTTGGTTCGGGCACCCAGCCCGCCCAGATCGACGCCCAGAAGGCGTTCGTGGCTAACTACAACTCCACCAACAAGGACGGCGTCACCGTCAAGCTCGAGATCGTGCCGAACGCAAACGCGTACGACGTTCTCAAGACCGAAATTGCCGCCGGCAACGCGCCTGACATCATCGGGCCCGTCGGCGTCAAAGGTCGCAACGGCTTCGAAGGTCTCTTCCTCGACCTCACCTCTGAGATCTCGAAGAACAACTTCGACCTGACCGCCTACGACCAGACTCTCGTCAAGTTCTTCCAGACTGCCGATGGCCAGGTTGGCCTCCCGTACGACATCTACCCCGGCTACATCTGGTACAACAAGGACGCCTTCTCCAAGGCCGGCCTGCCGAACCTGCCCACCAAGGTTGGCGATCAGTACCAGGGTCAGACCTGGGACTGGACCGAGCTTGGCAAGGTCGCGGCTCAGCTGACCCTCGACAAGAACGGCAAGAACTCGACTCAGGCCGGCTTCGATGCCAAGAACATCGTCAAATACGGCATTGACTTCCAGTGGGCCGATGGCCGCCGCATGGCCTCGGACTTCGGCGCCGGCTCCTTCGTCGCCGCTGACGGCAAGACCGCCCAGATCCCGTCGCTCTGGTCTGACGCGTTCAGCTGGTACTACGACGCCATCTGGAAGTATCACTACGCCCCCAACGGCGCGGCCGAGAGCAGCACTCTCCTCGCGCAGGGCAACTCACAGTCTTCCGGCAACGTCGCGATGAACGCGGCGTGGGGCTGGAGCATCAGCTCCATCGCCACCGATGCCAAGACCGCGAAGGTCAAGACTTGGGACATGGCCGTCGTTCCGTCCTGGAAGGGCGCCACGACAGCGGGCATGGACGCTGACACCTTCACGATCACCAAGGCCAGCAAGAATCCGGATGCAGCCTTCAAGGCGATGGTCGCCATCATGGCCGACTCGACCCTCATGAAGGACTACGGCGGCGAGCCCGCGAAGACAGCCGATCAGGCTGGCTTCTTCACCAGCTTCGACGCCACCCTTGCCCCGATCTTCCCCGGGAACAAGGTCACCTGGTCCGTTCTTGGCGAGATGGAGAAGTACCCGGCGGTCCCGAGCATCGAGGCCAACATGCCGAACTTCACCCAGGCCGGGAACGACTACACGGCGTTCTACACCAAGCTGCAGAGCAAGTCTGGCCTGGATATCAACGCCGAGCTCGCGACGCTCCAGAAGACACTCCAGAAGGACTTCGACAACGCCCAGCCGCTCCTCAACCAGTAGCAGCTAGCGCAGCGTAGGAGTCGTCTCCTTACCGGAGAACCTCGTGGCGGCCATCGCAAGATGGTCGCCACGAGTCCATCTGGCCATCTGGGGAGCGGAAACGATGGGATTCGTCCAAGACACTGACATAAGAACATCGTCGGCGTCGCCCAAACGCAAACTGAACATGGCCCAGCGGGACACTGCTTGGGGCTTCGTCTTCCTGTCTCCCTGGCTCATCGGTCTCGCCCTGTTCACGGCGATACCGATGATCGTCTCGTTCGCGTTGTCGTTCACGGACTTCAACATCCTTAGCCCGACCCACACCCACTTCGTTGGGCTGGCGAACTACCAATGGATGCTGGCCGACGACCTGACTCAACAGTCGATCTTCATCACTTTGAAGTTCGCCATCATCAGCGTGCCCCTGACGATCTTCACGGCGCTTGGAATAGCCCTTCTGGTCAACCAGAAGCTGCTCGCCGGCAAGCGGGTCTTTCGCACGCTCTTCTTCATGCCGGTGCAGATCCCGCTCGTCGCCAGCGTGATCATTTGGATCGACTTCCTGAACGGCAATACTGGATGGCTCAAGTTCCTGCTCGAATCCGTTGCCCACGCTCTCGGCCAGTTACCCTTCCTGGGCTTCATGTCCTCCTTCTCATCGCCCAACTGGTTCAACGACGATAGCTGGGCGCTCCCGGGCCTGGTCCTCATCGGACTGTGGGGCATCGGCACGATGATGCTGATCTTCCTGGCCGGCCTCCAATCGGTGCCAACCGAGTTGTACGAGGCGGCGAGGGTCGATGGGGCCGGAGCCTGGCGCCAATTCCGCAGTGTCACCTTGCCGATGATCTCGCCGGTCTTCTTCTACAACCTGCTCCTGCTCATCATCGGCACCGCCCAGTACTTCACCGTGGTGTACGTGCTGGCCGGTCCGCTGGGTAACCCCGATCACCAGACCTATGTCTACAACCTGAACCTGTACAACACGGCCTGGGGATCGAATGAGATGGGCCGCGGCTGCGCACTGGCGTGGTTCATGTTCCTGATCGTGCTGGCCGTCTCGGTGATCATGTTCCGAACCTCGGCCCGCTGGGTCTTCTATGCCGGAGCCGACCGATGACATCCATCGCGATGGAAGTGCCTGTCCGAGCCAAACCACGGTCCAGGCTGAGCCGCCGTCTCCACAAGGCCTGGTCCCGTGGCTCGGTGACACTGGTCGCCGCCGGCCTTTGCGCCCTGTTCATACTGCCGCTGATCTACATGTTCTCGGCGGCGTTCGACGACTCGAATACGATCATTACCCCGGGCGCGCCGCTCTACCCGGCGATCGCAAAGACGTACACCTGCACAGACGCGACGCTCTGCTCGTACCACACCGGCTACATCGATGTCAGCACGGGGAAGTGGGTAGTCGATCCTGCGGTACAGAGCAGCGTCGGTCAGGAACTTCCCGTCTACCAGGTCCCAGGCCACGGCGATCTGGCTCTCCTGGCCGACCATGATCCGTCAACCGGTCAGCCATGCGTATTCATCGACCCGTCGGCCAACAAGCAGGTCGACGTCCTGGTGAGCAGCGTGAGCCTGAGCCAGGCGTGGCAATTCCACATCACCCTGGACAACTTCTCGACCGCAGCCGGATGGGCGGACAAGATCACGTCCGGCTACGTGACGAGCAGCTCGCTGGGCGGTGACTTCGGCGGCTTCGCCCGGTTCTTCTTCAACACGTTCATCATCGCGGGCGTCGGAACCATCGGGGCCACGATATCCGCGATCATCGTTGCGTTCGGGTTCGCACGCTTCAGGTTCCCCGGGCGGGATGTCCTGTTCCTCGTGCTCATCGGCACGATTCTCCTCCCGTTCCAGGTCACTCTGATCCCGCAGTTCATCATCTTCAACGCCATCGGCTGGACCGGGACCTGGTTACCGCTGATAGTTCCACACTATTTCGCCAACGCCTACAACGTCTTCCTTCTCCGGCAATACTTCTTGACCTTGCCGAGAGAGTTGGACGAGGCGGCAATGATCGATGGCGCCAGCCCGCTGCGGATCCTGATGTTCATCATCATTCCGCAGTCGTGGCCCGCGATCATCGCGGTCTTGCTGTTCCACTTCTTCTTCGCGTGGAATGACTTCCTCGCGCCGCTCATATATCTGACGGGCAAGCCCGACCTGTATCCCATCGCAATCGGCCTCAACTACTTCAACACCACCTTCAGGGTCAACAACGCTCCGAGCGCAATCCAGGCTGGCGCGCTCCTTGCCCTGATTCTGCCCGTCGTGATCTTCTTCCTTGCCCAGCGGGTGTTCATGCGCGGCGTCGTCATCTCCGGCGTCGAGAAGTAACCTCACTGCGGCCCGAGCCGAGCGGGGCCCGAGAGTTCTCGGGCCCCGCTCCCTTTTGCCCGCCGGAGCCGAGGGCGCGTTCTCTGCGGCCGTGGGCGCGGTAACCGGCCGCCAAGCGAAGGCCCGCAGGCGCCGACATCCGGGAGCCTGCGCCGGTGAGAAGGCGCGGCGCCGCGATCGCCGCTGTCGGCTAGGATGGGCATATGCCCGACATCGAGTACGCGTTCCTGGCAGACGCCGCCGAAGTCCAGCCCGGGTCGAAGTTCCATGTCCTGGGCGGTGGCATCACCCGGCTCAATGGGCCGTCCTTCCCCTTCGTTCATCCCCACCTGGCGCTCGTCGTCGGACTTCGCATCACCTCGGTTGAGCGGAACCGCGAGTACGAGCTCGGTTTCGTCGTGACCGCGCCGGACGGCGCCGAGGTGACCACGGCCACGGGCCGAGTGGTCTCTCACGGACCGCCGGACGCCACGGATATGGTCCTTACGATCGCGGTCGATCTGTGGAACATGACCCTCAAGACCGCCGGCGAACATGCGGTTCGGATCACCGTCGACGGGTCTGAGCGCAAGCGGCTGCCGCTGATGGTCGGCCGAGCCCCGCAAGCGCCCGCCCCGGAACCGCCGCGCTATCTGGCCTGAACGTGGCTCCGAGGCGAGAACCGGCGAGGCACGAGCTGCCAGCCGTCGATGAGGCGGCGCTGGCCGCGGCGTCTGCTGCGGACAAGGTGCTGGAAGCCGCCCGTGAGGCGGGCGCCAAGCGCTGGTCCGATTTCCTCGCCATCGTGCCCGACCAGCTTCGCGATGCACGGGTAGGGGAGTTGCGGGCCGTCACCCTCCGCGCCCGCGCCGCCTACGGCCCGAAGGACTCCATCCGCGAGTCGCTCCCGGCGGACGTCACCGAGCCGTTCCTCGATGCGCTCGACCGCCTTCGTAAGACGCTCGCTCGGGAGATCTCCGAGCGGTAGGCCGAATCGTCGAAGACGCGACAATCTGGCGGCGGCCTGGCGCGGTTCTGGCGGCGGCCCGTCACCGACGGGGACAGAACCGCGACGCCCCTGACGGCGCGGTCGGCTATCCTCGGCGGGGGTTGTCGACCGCGCAAGCGGCCTTCGAGGTTGGTGGAGGCACGCGCATGACCGGGTGGGTGGCGCAGCCACAGGTTCAGCCCATAGCGGCGAGCAGCCGACTTGTCGTTGCCGGCATGGGCCGCCGCCTGGGTGCCTGGATCATCGACGCGACCGTCGTGCGCCTCGGGCTCGAGCTCGGGCTCGGGCTAGCCCCCGCGGCTGGCGAGTACGTCCAGCCTCTGCCGCCTCAGCCAGGAACGTCAGCATGAACGCTCCGGGGACGGCTCCTGGCCAAGGGAGAGCGCCTCTGCCGCCCGGCCTTCGCATCGCCGGCATGGGCACCCGGTTGGGGGCGTGGGTAATCGACAGCCTGATCCTGGGAGGATTCCACGTCGGTTTCTGGATGCTGGCGGTGGGCGTCGGAGCCCTCAGCGTCAACCCGGTCGCGGAGCAGCAGATGCAGGCTTCCCCTCTGACTCTGCCGGCAATCCCGCCGTACCAGGCCAACCTACCGATGCTCGGGGCGATGCTCGGCGTCTTCGCAGCGTTGAACGTCGCCTACGCCGCGGTCTTCTGGGCGTACTTCAGAGGAATGCCGGGGCAGCGCATGCTGTCTCTCCAGGTTGGATCGGCGGCCACAGGTCGGAACCTGAGCCTTGGGCGGGCCTTCATTCGAGCCATCGTCGTTCTGGGCATCCCGGTCGGGGCAGCCGCCGGCGTGCTCTACGGGGTCTTCGCCTTCGAGGCCTCCGTGCCGTGGTCCGACGTGCTCAACCCGGTGCCAGGGGGGCCGGCGGACGTCTGGCTGACCCGCTGGTCGACCTTCCTGCTCTTGGGGCTGTTCCTGGTCTTCGTATGGCCCGTGATCCTGCTAGTCGCGACGGGCCTGAGCCGGACGCGGCAGGGCCTCCACGACCGGGCCGCGGGTTCGTTGGTAGTTGGGAGGACGAGGGGGCAATCGTGGGCCGCCGGCTATCCCTCGAGCTACCGGCCTGGCAGCGGCGAGCCTGTAGGCGGCCCGGCCCCAGGGTTTGGCCAGCCACCCGGATACTGGCCGCCACCAGTGCCTGGGGTTCAGCCACAGGACATGCCGACCGGCACCCCGGCATCGACAGAAGTTGCCGATGGGCTCTCCAACCCGACTTCGGTCGAACACGACACGAACGACACGGAGACCGAAACTCCGGCCGAGCCGCCGAGGCCCCCCGAGCTGCCGCCGGCCACCCAGTCGGGTCCGCAGGCACCCAATGCCGCCGGCCACGATGCTCGCCGGCCCGGCTGGTGGACCAACCCGTTCGGGAACGCCAAGGGAGGGCCGTCCTCGCCCCAGGACGGTCCGGTCTGGCTCAGAACCGAGGATTCAGAGGGAGCGCCGACCATCCGCTCGGCCAAAATCGGCCGGCGACTGCTGGCCTATTTCTTCGACTGCGTCCTCGTATACATGCTCTTCTCGTTGACGTCCTCGGCCATCACCGTGGCGCTCCTGCCGTCGGCGGTCACAAACGCGGACGACAAGACCCTGATCCTCCTCGGCCTGGTTGGCGGTCTCGAGCAGCTGGCCTACTTCGTCTCCGGTTGGGTGGTGTGGCAAGGCACTCTGGGGCAGCGGCTGATGCACATCCAGACGACCCAAGCCATGGGCGGTAAGGCGATCGGCTGGATGGACGGGCTGGTTCGCTGGGCCGTCCTCCAGGGTCCGTTCGCGCTCATGACCATCGTTCCGTCGGGCTTGCGCATCATCGTGCTGATGGCTGCAACGAGCTGGAGCCTGTACCTGCTATACACGACGGTCACCGATCCGGACCTGCGCGGGCTGCACGATCGGTTCCTCAACAGCCGGGTCGTCGACGACATCTGGTAAGGGTCAGCGCTCGCCCCGGTCGTCCGCCTCGATTCCCAGCTCCGCATTCGTGAACGCCTCGAGCAGGAACTGCGACGGCGACGCCGGATCGTAGACGAGCGTCAGCGTCCGACGGGCACGGGTCCAGGCGACGTACGCCAGCCGGCGTTCTTCCTCGAGGGCGCGATTCGGCTCCGGCGCCTCGCGTATCGAGCGACCCGACGGAAAGCGGCCGGCGTCGAGGCCGATGACCGCAACATGATCGAATTCCAGGCCCTTGGTGGAGTGGGCGGTGGCCAGAGTCAGGTCGGCGTCGTCGCGGCGCAGTTCGGCCACGAGCCGCCGATGGTGCTCCAGGGCCGCTTCCAGCTCGGCCAGGGAACGGTATGGCGCGGCCCACGCAACCAGGGCCGCTATGAGATCGCCCGTTTCTACCGGGAGCGGCTCGTCGATCTCGCGGCGGTCCGGGTCGGTCGCGGCTTCGCCCGGTTGTTTCGCGGCCGGTTCTGGGATCTCCAGTCCGGACCGGGCAAGGGCGACGAGCGAAGGGAGCAGCGCAAGGTCACCTGCAGCGCCATCGTCGGCGCCGTCGGCCCCGTCGCTGCCACTCGCCTCGTCAGGCGTACCCGATCGGCCGGTGGAGGCCCCTCCGGATCGCTTGGCCGCAGCGAGGATGGCGTCGATTCGGCGGTCTTCCGAGAGAAACCGCAGGCGCGGAGCCTTGAACGGCATACCCAGCTCGAGCGCCACCGAGGCGGCCGGGAGCAGCTCGGCGTTTGTCCGAGCCAGGATTGCCCGCGTCCCGCCGTCGTCGGGCCAGCTCTCGATGACTCGTCGTATCCGGATGGTTTCGTCCGACCCGTCCGGGGCGAGGGTGAGTCGACCCTGGGCGTTCGGGCCGGCGCGGATCGTCTTGACGAACCGCTCGTCGTTATGCGCGACCAGCCGAACGGCGCGCTCCACTACCGGTCGTGGACACCGGTAGTTCACCGTGAGGTCGATGCGCCTCAAACCGGGCAGATCCTCGGACAGGGCCAATACGCGGCGGACGTCCGCCAGACGCCAGCCGTAGATCGTCTGGTCGTCGTCCCCGACCAGGAAGATTCGGTTCTCCGGCGCCGCGAGCAGAAGGGCTAGTCGAAGCTGGGTGCGGTCGACGTCCTGTGTTTCGTCGACAAGGAGGTGGGCCGTCTTCGCCCGCCAGCGGCGCAGCAGGAGCGGCCGGGCCGTCAGCAGCCGGAGGGCCCGCGCGACGAGATCGTCGAAGTCGAGCCCGCCGGCGTCCTCCAGCGCCGACTCATAGGCCAGGAAGGCGCGGGCGATGGGACCGGGTTCCGGGTCGGTGGCGACCTCCGCGGCCGTCACCCCCACCTCGAGTTTGAGGCGGCTGAAGGCGTCGTCGAGCCGGCGCACCGTCCCGCGATCGATCTCGGGCCACATGTCGCGCAGAACCGCCTCGCGATCCAGCAACGGGTCGACCGAGGCGCCGCCGTCGGCCAGAATCTCCCGGCCGAGGGCATGGAACGTCTTGACGCGAACGCTGCCGGCGGCCAACCCAAGCGGCTCGAGAGACGCGTCCACCCGCGCTGCCATCTCGTCGGCGGCGCGCTTGTTGAATGTGACCGCGGTGATCCCGGCCGGGTCTGCGCCCGTGGCGACCAGCCAGGCGATCCGGGCGACCAGGGTCGTGGTCTTGCCGCTCCCCGCCGGCGCCACACACAGCACCGGGCCGGGCGGCGCGGTTGCGGCCTCCCGTTGATCTGGTGCAAGACGATCGAGTCGTTCGGCGACGGAGGCGGGGAGCATGGCCGGAGAATGCCAGGTGCCGATTTGCGGCCACTTATCTGGTCCTGCCGATGGAGCCAGTAGGCGCCTTCCGCCGGAAGGTCGCGGGGTTCCTCTACGGCCTTCTCACGGCCGACGTTCCGGCAGCCGTGCGGTACGGAAACGCGTTCAGCGCGCTCAAGCAGACGTCGTGGGGCGACCTGAGCTACGCGACGCTCGAAGAAGTGGAATCGCCGCTCAAGGGCGGGGGCTCGCGGATCGTCCGCAAGGCCAGCGCCGTACGCGCTGCCGCGCCGTACGGGAGGCGGCACCCGCGGATCATGGCTTCGTGTAGATGGTCGCCTGGGAGTTGGCCCACATCTGGCGGTAGCCTGCCAGCGCGATCGCCGACTGGGTCTGGGCCAGCACGTCGCCCGAGAGGTTGGCCGGTTCCAGAAGCACGTACCCATATCCGTCGGCGAGCTGCTGATCGAGCTGGTCGAAACCGAGCAACCTGCCGCCCTCGGTGTGGATGCTCACCTCCGGATGCGACGAGATAGAGGTCTCGAGGGCCCCCGTGAAGACGCCCACCGGGACCGACGCCCACTGCTGAAAGCTATCGGCGATATTCAGGACCCGCGTATCCGGACCGAGCCGGCCTGCCTGTTCCTCGGCTCGGAGTTCGTCGACGACCGCCTGCATTTGCGCGTCGATGATGTGGCGAGAGTCCGGATAGTCCAGGTCCCCCCAGTAGCCGCGCTCGGCCTCACGCAGTGCCAGCCCGACCGATTCGGCAGCGCGGTGCTCGCCGATCTGGACGTTCGTGGCCAGGGGCTGAGTGATCGGGTAGATGGCCACGAGGAGGAAGACTGCGATTGCGGCCGTGCGCAGGATGCCCAGCCGCCGCTGCCGGCATACGGCCGCAAGCGCCCCGGCGGCTCCTATGGCGAGCATCACCGGCAGCCAGTACTCGACCGATTTTGGGACCTCGTAGTGGATCGCCTGTTCCGTCAGATTCGCGTAGCCGACGAAGCCGGAGGCGGTCCAGGCGGCCACCCCTGCCGCGATGCCGCAGCCGAGCAGGACCCAGCCCTGCCTCAGCCGCATGGCGCTCAGAGCGGCCCCGCCAAGGGCAAGCCAGACGAGGTGCGGAAAGTCGACCATGAGTTCGCCGGCAGGGTCGGCCGGGTGGGTGGGGTCGTTGGATGGGGGGATGCGCCATGCCGCGACGACCAGCAGAGCCACGATGGCACCACCGACCAGAAGGACGCGGCCGATGTCGGATGCGCGTGTGGCGAACACATCGGCAAATGCGATCGAAGCGGTGGGATTGTGCCGACTTGCCAGCCGGCCGGCCAGCCACTCGACCAGGAACGAGCCCGCGAACGCCACTCCCACGCCCGCCGCGACGCAGATGGCGCCCACCCACGACGGAGCGTCGATCGCGCTCATCGTGAGGACCTGCGGCAGCGCCAGGATGCCTCCACCGACGACGGCCGGAAGCAGCCGGCGCGCGAGTTCGGTGGGGTAGAGGATGAGCGCGCCGATCGCGGTAGTGAACGAGATGAGGCCGACGAGCGGATGGACCAGGAAGCCGCCACCCAGCGCAAACGCGAGCGCGAGGTCGGGAAGGCGGGACCCACCGGCGACGCGGTCCGGACCGCTCCTGCCGGAACTCGGGGCGGGCCTGGCTCGACCCGATCTCCGTCGTGCGCGCAGCTCCGCCGCAATCGTGCTCAGCGCCAATGCCGCGAGCGGGAAGACCACGACTGTGTCGCGGCTGTCGGGGATGCGCATGAAGGTGAAAGTGAGAGGGAACGTGAGGAGGATCCAGAAGCTCGCGCTGCCGCCGAAGAGCTCCCCCGCGAGACGGCGAACGGCAAGAGCCATCAGGATCGTCAGCGGCAGGGCGAAGGCGGCCTCGGCCAGGACCGCGTCGAGGTTCGTGATCGTGGTGAGCTGGCCGAACAACGCCACGTAGCCGAGCATCAGGCGCGATGGGCCGTAGATCGGCGACGGTGACGTGGTGAGCGTGCTGAAGCTGCCGAAGACTCGGACGTGCTCGACGGGGGCGACGTGGTTTGGCAGAACGTCCTGGAACGGAACGGCGGGCGACGCCAGCTGGACGATCAGGGGGCCGGCCCACACCGCCAGCACGAGCAGCCACCAGGCCGCGGGGCGGACGGTTCGCAGCCGCAGCGGCACGCCGAGCAGGGGTCGCCCGCGGCGAGCGGCAATCCACGCGGCCGCGATCAGGGCATGGAGGGCAAGCAACTCGGGCCAGCCGAAGAGGCCGACGCTGCCCAGGAGGAAGAGGGTTGTCGCGTCTATCACGACGGCGCAGGCGAAACCGGCAAGCGCGAGCTCGGAGGGGCCCCGGAACGCCGGCGCCCCGAGGAGTCTGAGAACGATCGCGCCGGCGAGCACGTTGGCCGCGGTGGCGACGAGCATGAGAATCGCGGCCGGTCCGGTCGTGCCCAGCTGCGAGATCACGCCATTGATGGCGCCGTCGTACGTGAAACCCCAGAGCGGCGAGACTCGCACCATCTCGAGTCCGGCGACCAGGAGCACCAGCCCGAACAGCAGGGCCGCGCTCACGGTTACGACATGGCCGTCGCGACCGATCAGGCCCCCGGCAAAGAAGCGGCGGCGGGCACTCGGCGGTTCCAACCGACCACCCGGACTCCCGAATCCGCCCACGGCCGGACGCGGTCGCAGGTCCTCATTCGGGCGGTCGTGGTCCGTCACGGCCAGATCATCCCACAGGCCGAACGGGAATCGCCGCTGGCTCCAACGCTGAATGGTCTACCTCAGAGGGCGGCGACGGAGGCCATCTCCGACGGGCTCAACCGCCACTCGGCGGCGGCGACGTTCGCTCGAACCTGTTCCAGGGTGCTCGCGCTTGCGATCACCGACGCCACGATGGGTTGGCTCAGGAGCCACCCGAAGGCCAGGTCGAGCAACGAGTGGTCGCGTTCGCCCGCGAATGCCTCGAGCGCTTCGATCCGAGCGAAGTTGGCGGGGGTCATGACCTGGCCGGCACGTGGACTCTCTGAGAGCCGGCCGTGGCCCTCGCCGCGAGGCCTGTATTTGCCAGTGAGGAATCCCGACTCGAGCGGGAAGTAAGGGATGATGCCCAGGCCATACGCCTCGCAGGCTGGCATCACCTCGGCCTGGATCGCTCGGGTCACGAGGTTGTAGTGCATCTGCGCCGAGATCGGTCGCGCCAGGTGCTCGGTTCGGGCAGTCCAATCGGCGTCGGCGATCTGCCAGGCCGCGAAGTTGCTGTGGCCGACATACGTGACCTTGCCCGAATGCACGAGGTCGTCGAGTGCCCGCAGCGTCTCGTCGATCGGCGTCTCCGGGTCCGGTGAGTGGATCTGGTAGAGGTCGATGTGGTCGGTCCGGAGGCGTCGCAGGCTGTTCTCGACCGCCAGCACCATCCAGCGGCGCGATGCGCCGCGCTCCATTGGGGACTCGCTCATCGGCATGCCGAACTTGGTGGCGAGGACGAACCCGTTGCGCCGCCCGGCGAGCAAACGGCCGAGCTGGCTCTCCGAGGCGCCCGTCCCCTCCTCCGAGCCGCGGCCGTAGACGTCGGCGGTGTCGATGAAAGTGATGCCCTGTCCGGCGGCCTCGTCGAGCACCTTCCGCGCCGCTTCGTCGTTGAGCCGACCGCCGAAGTTGTTCGTTCCGAGTCCAACACTCGAGACCGCCGGACCGGAATCACCGAGTCGCCGCAGCTCCACACAGCACCTCCTTGGGGTCAAGCCTAAGCGGAAGCCAGGCCGTGTGCCTGCGGGGCCGTAACGTTCGGGCGAGCGGCGACCAGACCGGGCCCTTCTTCGGTCGCGCTCCGCGGTCGGGCGCCGTCTGTCCACGCCGCCGGGCGGTTGGATCGAACGGGCGACGGCGTCGGTCCCGTAGAATGACCGCCAACCAGGCGCCGGCCTCCAGGCGCGGATCGGCCGGCAGGGTCGATCGAGCGAGCGAGAGGACGGTGGCGAATTGGCGATGACGCAGACTGGTCGACCGGGCGGAAGTGAGGTCTCGGGCGCGGGCCTCATCGAGCCGATGGTGGGTTTCACTTTCGACGACGTGCTCCTGGTCCCCCAGTATTCCGAGATCCTGCCGGGCGACACCGACGTGCGGAGCCGGTTCTCGCGGCACATCGGCCTGAATACCCCGGTCGTGAGCGCTGCGATGGACACCGTCACCGAGGACGGCATGGCGATCGCCATCGCTCTGGAGGGCGGCGTTGGTGTCATCCACAGGAACCAGGCCCCTGAACGCCAGGCTGAGCAGGTGGCCGCGGTGAAGGCTGCGGCGGTGCCCCGCGACGCCGATCTGGCCAACGTGGATGCGCGGGGCCGGCTGCGGGCCGTGGCGGCCGTCGGCGTAGGGCCCGACTCGGTGGCCCGCGCGGAGGCTCTCGTGAGAGCAGGCGTGGACGCGCTCGTCGTCGACACGGCCCACGGCCACACTCGCAACGTCATCGATGCGATCAAGCGCTACCGCGACAGCTACGGAACTGCGATCGACATCGTGGCCGGGAACGTCGCCACGGCCGAGGGAACGGCCGCTCTCATCGAGGCGGGTGCGGACGGGGTCAAGGTTGGCATCGGCCCAGGCGCAATCTGCACAACGCGCATCGTCGCCGGCGTGGGCGTTCCGCAGCTCACCGCGATCATGCTGGCTGCCTCGGTGGCGCGGCAGCACGACGTGCCCGTGATCGCAGACGGCGGGATCCGCTACTCGGGCGACATCGTCAAGGCGCTGGCCGCCGGAGCGGACTCGGTCATGCTGGGCCGGCTCCTCGCGGTTGCCGAAGAGAGCCCCGGCGAGGCGGAGCGTGTCGGGGGCCGCGTCGTAAAGCAATTCCGCGGCATGGGCTCGCTCGCTGCCATGTCGGCCGGCAGCGACCGCTATCCGCAGGTCGATCGGCGCAAGCTCGTCCCGGAGGGCGTCGAGGCGCTCGTGGCCGTGGCTGGGCCTCTTTCCGGCATCCTGTACCAGCTGATCGGCGGCACGCGCGCCGGCATGACCTACTGCGGCGCCGAGTCGATCGCCGACCTGCGGGTCAAGGCGCGCTTCGTCCAGCTCACGCATTCAGGCCAGATCGAGAGCCATCCCCACGACATCGAGCTCTCCCGCTCCACGCCGAACTACCCGTAGGTAGCGCCGTCGGCCCTGGGCCTCAGCCCTCGGCCTTGACGTCGTGGTCGGCGAAGTAGCCGCGCCATTTGCCGGAGCCGGCGATGAACGGCTGCATCAGCGCCCGCTCGGCCTGGACCGTGTGCATCAGGTCGTGGGCGGCCCATTCGTTGATCATTTCCCGCAGCGTGACTCGCCCGAGCTCAGAGTGGCGGGCGGTCAGCTCCAGGTCGGCGGCGGAGAACCGGTCGAGCGCCTCGAGCGAACGCGTTCGAGCTCTGGCGAACCTCGCGGCCAGATCGGCTGGCGCGGATCCCGGCTCGGGCTGGGAACCCGCCGCGTCAGGGTCAAAGTTCTCGAAGTCGCGTCCCTCGCGGAAGGCTTCGAGGCGGATCGCGAAGGCACCCAACTCTGTGTCGAGGAGGTGCTGGAGGCACTCGAGGGCCGACCATTCGCCCGGCGCGGGGCGGCGCTCGAGAAGCCCGAGCTCGACGCCGGCGGTCAACTCCCGCCACCGGTCTGGAGTCGTCGACAGAATCTCCCGAACTCGTGCGATCAATTCGTCCATGCGCTACCTCCTGCCGGGATGGTAGCGGGTCGCTCCCCAGTGGACCGGTGTGCCGAACGGAGCGCAGCTGCGGGAGGCACGGAGCGTCGAACGTACAATCGACCGGTGACCCCCGAGCTTGCTGCGACCCTCAAGCGATTGCCCGATCGACCGGGTGTGTACCTGATGAAGGACGCCCGCGGGACGGTCATCTACGTCGGCAAGGCCCAGAGCCTGCGCAACCGCGTCCGTAGCTACTGGCAGAAGCAGACCGGCGGCGCCGAGAGTCAGCTGATCCGCAGCGTGATCGAGCGGATTTCCGACCTCGAATACACGATGACCGACTCGGTCAGCGAGGCGCTGCTGCTCGAGATCAACCTGGTGAAGCGGTACCGGCCGCGCTACAACGTCCGGCTCAAGGACGACAAGAGCTATCCGTTCATCAAGATCACGCTGGCCGAGGATTTCCCGCGCGTGGAGCGGACTCGCAAGCTGCCGGCCGACGGCAGCCGCTACTTTGGGCCGTATGCGTCGGCGAGCAGCGTCGACGAGGCGATGAACCTGATCCGGCGGCTCTTCCCGTTCCGGACGTGCACGCTCGACATCCGCGAGGGCCGCAAGGCGATCGAGCGGCCCTGCCTGCTCTATCACATCAAGCGCTGCCAGGCGCCGTGCGTCGGCTACATCGGCAAGACCGAATATCGGGCCGACATCGAGCAGATCGAACGGTTCCTCGAGGGTCGGCAGGAGGTCGTCGCGCGTGAGTTGACCCGCCAGATGCATGCGGCCTCGGAATCGACCGAGTACGAGCGCGCCGCGGCGCTGCGGGACAAGGTCCGCGCCATCGAGCGGACGATGCAGTCGCAAAAGATGGCGGCTCACGCAACGACCGAGGAGGACGTGCTGGGATTGGCTCGGCAGGACACACAGGCGGCCGTCCAGCTCTTCGCGGTCAGGGGCGGGAAGATGGTCGGGCGCGACGTATTCCCGCTCGACGCTCCTCGCGAGACGGACGATGCGGCCGTGCTGAGTGGCTTCGTCCTCCAGTACTACGAACGTGCCACCTCGGTGCCCCGAGCGGTTCTCGTGCCTGTGCTCCCTGAGGACTCGGCCGAACTGGAAACCTTCCTCGCCGCCCGTCGGGGAGCGGCCGTCCGGATTCACGTCCCCCAACGCGGCGAGAAGCGCGAGCTGCTGGAACTGGCGGCCCGCAACGCCACAGAGACTCTGGCCCGCGAGCATGCGCGCTGGCTGGCCGACCAGGGCAAGACGCTGGCCGCGCTCGAGGAGCTGGCCGAAGCGCTTGGTCTGGCCGGGACGCCGATGCGGATCGAGTGCTACGACATCAGCAACTTCCAGGGGGCGCAGTCGGTCGGCAGCATGGTCGTCTTCGAGGACGGCAAGCCGCGGACCGGCGAGTACCGCCGCTTCCGGATCAAGGAAGTTCAGGGGCCGAACGACTATGCCAGCCACCAGGAGGTGCTGCGGCGCCGCTTCAAGCGGGCCCGGACCGGCGAAGAGGGCAACGAAGAGGAGCTGCGCTGGTTGCTGCCGGACCTGGTCGTGATCGACGGCGGCAAGGGGCAGCTCTCGGCGGCGAAGGAAGTCCTCGACGAGTTGGGCTACCACGATCTGACGGTGGTCGGGCTCGCCAAGGAACGCGAAGAGATCTTCCTGCCCGATCGCGAGGAGCCGGTGCTCCTGCCGACCACTTCCTCTGCGCTCTATCTGATGCAGCGGCTCCGCGACGAGGCCCACCGTTTCGCGATCACGTACCACCGATCGTTGCGGGCCAAGGCCGCGACTCGTTCCGCCTTCGATGACCTGCCCGGCGTGGGCCCCAAGAGACGAGCGGCTCTGCTGCGCGTCTTTGGGTCGGCCAAGCGCGTCCGCGAGGCTCCGGTCGGGCAGGTGGCCGCGGTTCCTGGCATCGGCTCCGCTCTGGCGGCGAAGATCAAGGCTGGCCTCGAGGGCTAGGCTCGGCGGCTTGGGGCGGCCCCCGGTCTCCGATCGTCTGCAGGTTTCGCACGTCCCTGGCCGTCTCCGGGGTCTCCGGAACGGGCCCGTGGCCCGGTGCCGCGTCGCCCGGTCCAACCCTGGTATCATCCCGCCTCGTGCGAAGACTCCTACCAATCCTGATCCTGGTCATTGGCGTGCTCGCCATCTATATCGATATGCCGGGCTCGCGCTTCTTCCTCCTGAGCAACCCCAACGCCGGGATATCCCAACCGCTGGATACAAAGCTGGGGCTGGATCTCCGGGGTGGATTCGAGGTCAAGTACGGCGTCGATACCGGCGGCAAGGGCCCGCCGAGCGCCAGCCAGTTGGAAACCATCCGCTCGATCATCGAGCAGCGCGTGAATACGCTGAAGGTCTCCGAGCCTGTCATCCAGGTGGTCGGAAACAGTGAGATCCTGGTTCAGGTCCCAGGCGCCACCGATCCATCTGCGGTCGAGAGCCTCGTAGGCCAGGCAGGGAACCTCGAATTCGTCCTCCTGCCCAGTCCCGAATACCCCAAGTTCGACACCACCACTGGCGCGGACGTGGGCGGCACCAAGGCGATTCCGGCGCCGGACACGAAGATCGACGCGTCGTTGTACCCGCCCCAGTTCACGGGTGCTCAGCTCGACCTAGGCAGCATTTCGGCCGGGGTAAACCCGAAGAACGACGGCACCTGGCAGGTCAACTTCGCCTTCGCCGGCGATGCCGCCACCGCCTTCTCGACCTGGTCGGCCCAACACGTCGACGAGCACTTCGCGATCGTCCTCGACGGCTTCGTGAAGTCGGCGCCCTACATCGCCGGCCAGATCACCGGTCAGGGCGCTATCAGCGGCACCTTTACTCAGGACGAGGCTAAGTCGCTCGCGACCATCCTGTCGTACGGCGCGCTGCCGTATCCGCTGAACTTGGAGTCTTCGCAGGACATTCCGGCCTCTCTCGGGCAGGCGTTCCTCGATCAGACGCTCTTCGCGGGGGCCATCGGCATCGGGCTGGTCCTGCTGTTCATGCTTGTCTACTATCGCCTGCAGGGCCTCGTCGCCTGCATCGCCCTCATCTACTACGGTCTGGCGGTGCTCGCGATCTTCCGCATCATTCCCGTGACGTTGACCCTGGCCGGCATAGCGGGCTTCGTGCTCTCGGTGGGCATGGCGGTGGACGCCAACATCCTGATATTCGAGCGGACCAAGGAAGAGCTGCGAACCGGAAAGACACTCGTGACGGCAAGCGAGGCGGGCTTCATCCGGGCTTGGAACTCGATCTTCGACTCGAACGTTTCGTCGCTGATCACGGCCAGCATCCTTTATTTCTTCGGCACGCCGACGATCGCGGGCTTCGCCCTGGTCTTGATGATCGGCGTCGCCACGTCGATGTTCACGGCCGTGACTGTTTCCCGGACGCTCATGCGGATCGTCGTGCGCCAGCAGATGGCCCAGAAGGCGTGGCTCTACGGTGTGAGCGACGAGGAGTTCCAGGCCCGAGCCATGGGCGGACGGCTCGCCCGACGGGAGGCCCGCGGACGTGTTTGATGTCATCGGCAAGCGGAACTGGTTCTTCCTCTTCTCGGGCCTGATCCTGGTCCCGGGCTTCATCTTCATCCTCCTGACGCCCATCAGCAACGGTCAGGTGGGTCTGAAGTTTTCGGTCGACTACACCGGCGGCACGGTCTGGCAGATCCAGTTCAAGAACCAGAACGCATCGCTCGACGAGGTCAAGGCCATCCTGGTCAAGGACGGCATCACAGACGCCGAGGTCAGTCAGGACACCGCGAACAACATCACCATTCGAACGAAACGGTCAGACCTGCTGCCCCAGATCACCGCGGCTCCGACCGTGAATCCGAGCGCGAGCGCCAGTGCCAAGACGGCCGCCAGCGCGTCCGCCGCCGCAGCCAGCGCCAGCGCGTCCGCCGCCGCAGCCAGCGCCAGCGCGTCCGCAGCGGCGGCTCCGACGGCTTCGCCCGGCGCCAGCGCCAGCCCGAGCGCGAGCCCGTCGCCTTCACCGAGCCCCAGCCCATCGGCCAGCCCGACCGCGGTGCCGACTCCCGTTCCGAACAGCGTCGCCCAGAACGGCAAGGTCTGCCAGCTTCACCTGCCCGACAGCGGCACGCTCGCCAAGATTGCCGCGGACATGCAGGCGGACCCCAAGCTCGGACCGATCGCCTGCACCCTGGAGCAGACCACGGTAGGCCCGATCGTCAGCGCCGAGCTCATCCAGGATGCCGTCAAGCTCGTCCTCCTCGGCTCGCTCGGCATTCTGATCTGGGTCGGCATCCGCTTCGGAAGCATCAAGTTCGGCGCCACCGCCCTGGCGGCCCTCGTCCATGACGTGATCGTCGTCGTCGGTATCTTCGCCATCCTGGGCACGCTGTTCGGGGTCCAGATAGACGCGCTGTTCGTGACGGCGATGCTGACGGTCATTGGCTTCAGCGTCCACGACACGATCGTCGTCTACGACCGGATCCGGGAGAACAAGGCCCGGCACGCGGGCGAGCCGTTCGACCAGATCGTCAACCATTCGATCCTCCAGACCTTCGGTCGATCCATCAATACGAGCCTGACGGTCGTGGTGACTCTGGTCGCATTGCTGCTGTTCGCAGGCGCCTCGATCCACTATTTCGTCCTGGCGCTGTTGATCGGCATCATCTCGGGCACGTACTCGTCGATCTTCAACGCTAGCCCGCTGCTCGTGGTCTGGCAGCTGTGGGAAGACCGCCGGCGAGCCGAGCGACTCGCGGCGATGAGGAGCGGTCGCAGGGCCTGAGTCCCGAGCCGGGCGGGTGTTCCGTGGACGGCCGAGTCGCTGATCCGCTCGATGCCGGATTGACCCGGCGATATGCCGCGAGTGATCGGGGCGTGTCATCCTGACTCCATGATCACCTCGATCTTCCGCTGGCGCGTTGCTGCTTCGCCGCCCGTGGACGATGCGTGCCGGGCTGCGGCCACGGAGCGTGGCGTCTCCCCCCGGCTCCTCTCGATTCTGGCGTCGCGCGGCGTGACGACAGCGGACCAACTGACGCGGTTCCTCGCCCCGGCGGAAGACGGCCTCCACGATCCGAGGCTGCTCCCCGATGCCGGCGTCGCTCTCCGGCGGGTGGCGGAGGCTCGGGCACGGGGCGAGCGAGTCCTGGTGTACGGGGACTTCGACGCCGACGGGCTGACCGGGCTCTCGATCCTGGTGCTGGCGCTGCGGTCGCTGGGCGTGGACGCCGCGCCATATGTTGCAGAGCGGCTTGGGGACGGGCACGGGTTGTCACTGCGTGCTATCGATCGTGCCGCGGCCGAGGGACGGACTCTGATCCTCACCGCCGACTGCGGCACGAGCAGCGCAGCCGAGATAGACCTGGCGCGCGGCCGCGGCATCGATGTCCTGGTGACGGACCACCACCACGCCGCGACGTGGCCGGAGGGCGCCGTCGCCGTCGTCAACCCTGTCCGTGAAGACAGCGTCTATCCCGAACGCGGGCTGACCGGAGCCGGCGTGGCGTGGAAGGTCGCCCATCTGCTGATCGCCGAACTCGGCGAAGCGAGAAGTCCGGCGGCCGCCGGCGCAGCCGGTGCCCGGGTGGGCTTGCCAGAGTCCGTCCGGGCGATGGCCGATCTGGCCTTGATCGGTACGGTAGCCGACGTGGCGCCGATCCTGGGCGAGAACCGGTCGATCGCCCGCCTTGGCCTGGAACAGCTGCGCACCGGTGCTCGCCCCGGCCTGGCGGCTCTGCTCGAACGGGCCGGCGTGGCGCCCGAACGCCTGGATCTCGACGACATCGGGTTTGCGATCGCCCCACGACTCAACGCGGCCGGCAGGGTGGGGGAGGCCGCCCGCGCCGCTCGCCTGCTCCTCGCGACCGATCGAGTCGAGGCCGACGAGCTCGCCGCGGAGATCGAAACGGCAAATCTGGACAGACGCGAAATGACGCGCCGGGCACTCGCTGAGGCCAGGCACGAGCTTGGTCTGGGGCCGGCGCAGGAGGCCGCCGCTGCCGAAACGGCGGGTGAAGACACTACCGAAGTCACGGCCGGCCTGGCTCCCAACGAACCCGCTGCCGCCCTACCGGCCGCCTTGCTGATCCGCGGGGAGTGGCCGGTCGGGATCGTCGGTCTGGTCGCGGGCCGTCTGGCCGAGGATCTCGGGCGCCCGACCGTGGTTGCCACGAATCTCGACGCCGGAGAGGGCACGCTGCGCGCCTCGTGCCGGAGCGGCGGCGGCATGAACCTCGCCGAGGCACTGCTCGAATGCGGCGATCTCCTGATCCGCCACGGCGGCCATCGCGCCGCCGCCGGCTTCGACATCGCCGCGGAGCGCTGGCCCGAGTTCTGTGCGCGCTTCCTCGAGATAGCGGCGGCGAAGGCGCTCCCGCCCGGCGCCGGCGTTCCCGAACTGGCCGTCGATCTCGTCGTCCCGGCCGATTCGGTCGACTACGCCCTCGTGCGCGAGATCGGACTCCTTGCGCCAACCGGCGCCGGCAACCCCGCCCCCTCGCTGGCGGTTACCGGGCTTATGGTCATGAGGGTGCGTTCAGCCAACGGTGGCCATACTCAGCTGGTCCTGCGGCGCAGCCGGGACGTCCTCGATGCGGTTGCGTTCCGCCGGCCGGACCTAGCCGCGATGCTCCACGAGGGAGACCGGATCGATGTCGTGGCTCGGGCGGCGAGCCGGCAGTTCGGTGGCTTCGAGTCGATGCAGCTCGAGATCATCGACGTCTCGGCCGAGGGCGCTCAGCCGGATCTCGCTGGGCCAGTCGAAGTCACGCCACAAGTTGACTCGGCGCCGTTGCACGACGTCGTACCTCACCTCGCGTCGCGATCGCCCTGATCGGTCGATCGCCGGTCGGCTACGCTTCAAGCCATGAATGCATATCTCGAGCGGCTCGCCGCACGTACCCGACTCGTCGGCTCCGTCCTGTGTCTTGGTGTCGATCCGCAGCCCGAGGCACTGCCCGACGGTTTCCCGGCGACCCTCGCCGGAGTCGAGCGGTTCTGCGAGGTTCTGCTGGATGCGGCGGTTCCGTATGCCGCGGCGGTCAAGCCGAATCTGGCCTTCTTCGAGGCGTTCGGCTCGGCCGGCCTCGCGGCACTTGAGCGGTTGCGCGGCCGCATCCCTGCCGACGTCCTGTTCGTCGCCGACGCCAAGCGCGGCGACATAGGCTCAACCGCCGCCCGCCAGGCCGTGGCCCTGTACGACATTCTCAGTGCCGACGCGGTAACCGCGAACCCGTACCTGGGTTCGGAGGCGATCGAGCCGCTGATTTCGCGCGGCGACCGCTTCGCGTATCTGCTGTGCCGCACGTCGAACCCCGGCGCGGGCGAGCTGCAGGGCCTGGAGGTTGCGGCCGATCAGTCGATCGGAGCTCCGGCCGAGCCACTTTACGCGAGGGTCGCCCGGCGGGCGTCGGCCTGGGGTCCGGGCGGGACGGTGGGTCTGGTCGTCGGCGCGACCGCTCCCGTCGAGCTGGAACGGATCCGCGAGATCGCCCCGGGGCTGGCGCTGCTGGTTCCCGGCGTGGGGGCCCAGGGTGGGGAAGTCGAGCCGGTTCTGAGGTTCGGTCCCGCAATCGCGGCCCCTGCCGGCGGGCGTCCCGGCGGCGGGTTGCTTGTCAACATCTCACGCGGCATCTCGGCCGCGGCCGGCAAACCGGTGAGTAGCGTCGCGGCGTCCAAGGATGTCGCCGAGCTATTCGCCGCGGCGGCGCGGGACTGGTCTGCACGGCTCCGTGTGGCTTAGCGGAGTCGCGTCCCGCCGTTCGTGCGACCATGCGCGAAACCGTGGCGGGAGGAGCAATGGATTCGCGTCTGATCGCGTTCATCGGCGTGGCGGCGCTGCTGACGATCGCGCCGGGGCCCGACATGGCGCTGGTGCTGCGAAACGCGCTCCGCGGCGGCCGCCCCACGGTCCTGCCGACGGCGGCTGGCATCTGCAGCGGCTGCATCGTCTGGGGAGGCGCGTCGTCGCTGGGCGTTGCGGCGCTGTTGGCGGCCTCGGCGCAGCTGTATGAAGCACTCAAGCTGGCGGGCGCCGCGTATCTGGTGTTCCTCGGCGTCCTGGCTTTCCGAGCGGCGCTGCGCGGCCACGCAGCTGATGAGGGACCCGGCGCACTTTCCCGGACACGAGCCGGTGCATACCGCCAGGGTCTTCTGACGAACCTGCTGAACCCAAAGGTCGGTGTCTTCTACGCCACGTTCCTGCCGCAGTTCATCGCTCCGGGCCAGCCAGTCTTCGCGACGTCCGTGGCGCTGGCGTGCATTCACGCCGGAATGGGCTTGGTCTGGCTTACGGTCTACGGCTACGGGGCGAGCCGGCTGGCGGACGTCATGAGCCGAGGGCGTGTGCGGCAGGGGATCGAAGCCGCGACCGGAACGGTGCTCGTTGCGTTTGGACTGAAGCTCGCGGCCGACAACGCCTGAACGCAGCTCGGGCGAATCGGTGGCGACTGAGGCCGATGGGTGGCGAGCCGGCGCGCGAACCTGGCGCGATACACTGGCGCCATGAGCAACCGATTGGACGCGCCCGGAGCCGGCGCCGGCCGAACGACCGAGGAGGTCGGGATCGCGCCGCGTCCCGGACGTCCGCCCACGCCCGAATCGAGTCGCCACGGCGGCGAGGCCGCCGCCACTGCCCCAGCTCGGACCGCCGCGCCCGCCCGTAAGCCGGCGCAGAAGCAAGAGAAGCGGCAGCGGGTCGTTATCCTGAGCGGCCTTTCTGGTGCGGGGAAGACGGCCGCGACGAAGCTGTTCGAGGATCTCGGCTACACATGCATGGACAACGTGCCAGGCGAGCTACTGCCCGACCTGGCCGAGCTGGTCTCGATCGACCGCCAGCGGTTCGAGAAGGTCGCAATCGTTCTCGACGTACGCGCCGGAAACGCACCGCTCGCCCTCGCGGCAATGCGCGGCGCCCTCGAAGGCCGCGGCATCAAGCCGCGCGTCATCTTCCTGGAAGCCCGCGACGACGTGCTGATTCGTCGGTTCTCGGAGACGCGCCACCGGCACCCGCTGTCGGGCCGTCGCGGCATCGCCGGGTCGATCGCCGAGGAGAGGCGCCTGCTCGAACCCGTCCGGGCCGACTCCGACTTCGTCATCGACACCTCGGACCTGTCGCTGCGACAGCTCAAGGAGAGGATCTTCGCCAACCTGGAAGACTCGCCGACCGGCCAGGAACTCGTCTTCCAGCTGATCAGCTTTGGCTTCAAGCACGGCGTGCCCCTCGAGGCCGACCTGGTGTTCGACGTCCGGTTCATGGAGAACCCTTACTACGTCGACTCGCTGCGGCATCTCTCGGGCCTGACCCCGGCGGTCCGCGACTACGTCATGAGCCAACCGATCGCCCAGCAGTTCTTCGACTTCCTCGCCAAGTTCCTCGAGCTGACGATCCCGGGCTTCCGCAGCGAGGGCAAGACCCGTCTGACGATCGCCATCGGCTGCACGGGCGGCTACCACCGCTCCATCGTCGTCGCCGAGGAATTGCGTAAGTGGCTCGAGAAGGGCGGCTTCGGAACCGTGGCAGTCTTCCACCGCGAGCTGGAACGCGGATGAAGATCCGCCGGCCGCACGTCAGCGTCTCCGTCGTCCGGCGCTGGCTCCAGCCCGGCATCGGGCTCAAGCGCTGGCTGCTGGTCGTCTTCGCGGGCGAGTTGCTGCTGGCACTTGCCGGGGCGCTGGTGCTGCGTCAGGTGTACCGCGAATATGACTTTTCCGGACCGGGCCAGAGCGTGCTCTTCATACTCACGCTCCAGTTCTTCCCGTACTGGCTCCGCGGCGTGATCGTCGCCACCGTCGGGGTCGGGCTCTTCGTCTACGGGTCGTGGCGTGCCGTGCGCGTCCTGATGGGCCCGTTCCTCAACAGCGAGAGCGACCAGCCGCTCGTCGAGGTCATCTACCAGAAGCGGTTCCTGTCGCGCGGCCCGAAGATCGTGGTCATCGGCGGCGGTACGGGTCTCTCCACGCTGCTGCGCGGGATCAAGGAGCACACGAGCAACATCACGGCAGTGGTGACGGTCGCGGACGACGGTGGGTCGTCGGGGCGGCTGCGCGAGGAGCTGGGGATCCCGGCGGTCGGCGACATCCGTAATTGCATCGCCGCCCTGGCGGACTCGGAGCCGCTGATGGGCGAGCTGCTGCAGTACCGCTTCCCCGGCAGCGGCGAGGCCAGCCTGGGCGGGCACACGATCGGCAACCTGTTGCTCGCGGCGATGACGTCGGTCCAGGGCGACGACTTCGAGGAGGGCGTCCGCCAGATGAACCGCGTCCTGGCGGTTCGCGGCCAGGTCGTGCCTGCGACAGGGACGGTGGTGACGCTCCACGCCCGACTGCTCAGCGGGGCCGAGGTCACCGGGCAGTCGGAGATAGCGAAGTCGACTAAGATCGAACGGGTCTGGCTCACGCCCGAAAACGTCGCGGCCGGCGACGACGCCAGGCGGGCGGTGGAGGAGGCCGACCTGATCGTGGTCGGACCCGGCAGCCTCTACACCAGCATCATGCCGAGCTTGCTGCTACCCGAGTTGCTGGCGGCCGTCCGCGCGTCGGCTGCGGTCAAGCTCTACATCTGCAACGTGGCCACTCAGCGGGGCGAGACGCAGGGTTACGACCTGGCGGACCACGTCGGCGCGCTCGAACGCCACACCGGCGCGGGTTGGATGGACGTGGTGCTGGCCAACAACCAGTTCGAAGCCAAGCGGCCCGGCGGTTACGGCGCCGAGGCGGTGAAGCTGCGCTGGCCGCCGGCGGCGGTCCTGTCCGAGCCCGCAATGCCGCGGCTCGTGCTCGAGGACGTGGTCGATCCGGAGAACGCGCACCACCACGATGCGGCCCGACTTGCCGCGGCCGTCATGCGCATATATGAGCGGGAGTCCTTCGAACGGCGCCGCTCGCGAGTCTCCCGGACGGCATAGTGGATCCGCGCCGCGGGCAGTCCAAGCGCCGCGGGCGGCCCAGGGGCCTCTGGCGGTCATGGCGCTGCGCGCAGTCCCGGCGCCGCGGCGTGCAACGCCCCGCATCACCGGCTGGCCGGCACGGCGGTTCCGCGGCGTGACCACCTCAGAGCGGGACCTGGTCGAGTCGCTGAGGGCAGAGCTTGCGGCGGTCGATCCGCCGCGCCGGTGCTGCCGCATCGCCGAGTCGGCCGGGTTGGTCGGCGCCTTCGAGCCGCGCCGCCGCAACATCGCCCGGCTCGCACTCCGACTCAGCCGATCGAGGGCAGGGGAGCGTCCGGATGAAGCCGTCGGTTCGGCGGTCGGTCGTGAGGGCGTCGGCGCTCGTTCGGGCTCCGGCGTGGGCGCAGCCGTCGCCGATGTCGCCGGTTCGGGCGCTGGCTCGGGCGTGGTTGTCGCCGATGTCGCCGGTTCGGGCGCTGGCTCGGGTGCGGCCATCACCGCCGCCGCGGGCTCCGTCGCCGCGGGCTCCGTCGCCGCCGCCGCGGCCCAAGCTGGCTTGCCGCCTCCGCCGTTCGAATGGGCCCGCTCGCGCGAGCATTGCCGCGTCGCCTATCTTCGGGGCCGGTTCCTGGCCCACGGCTCGCTCAGTCTGGCATCCGGTCGAACCCACCTCGAATTCGTCCTCCCGCCAGACGAGGCGCACGAGCTATGCGATCGGCTCGGCCAGCTCGGACTGGCTGCCAGCTGGCGCCTCCGGCGCGGCCGTGGCGTCGTCACCTGGAAGAGCGTGGAGACCGTGGTCACCTTCCTCAAGCTGGTGGGTGGTGGCTCCTCGCTACTGGAGCTGGAGGCGCGCCAGGTTTCGCGGACCGTGCGAGGCGACCTGAACCGCGTCATCAACGCCGAATCGGCCAACCTCACGCGGGCGGTGGCTGCGGCCGCTCGCCAGCTCGAGGCGATCGACGCGCTCGAGTCGGACGGGCGGCTTGCCGCCCAGCCGTACACGGTCAGACTCGTCGTGGACGCCCGGCGCGAGGAACCCGAGGCGACGTTCACGGAGCTGGCAGAGCGCCTCGGCCTGCACCGCTCTGCCGTCCAGCGAGCCCTGGAGCGCGTCGAGCGCCTGGCGCTCCACCCGGACGAGGGCGTTGGGAAACGGGGCCGGGAGCGGCGTGCGTAGCCGGTAATGGTCGGGGTCGTCCGGGCCGAGGCCAGATTTCTAGACGAGGGAGGCTCTCGCTCCACCAACCTTGAGCCAACTACCCAACGTCGAAGGCGGGCATGGTGAAATTGCGAGATACCGGTGCCGGCGGTACTAAGCCCGGATCCACCGAGCCGCGGGTGCGGCAGAGTGCGCTGAGGACGAATCAGGTGCCCTTCTGAACTGAGAAACTGGCGTTGCGAACCACCCAGCCGGCTCAGTAGAGGAGCACCTGAT